>NZ_JACXBW010000021.1 GCF_014712225.1 Pseudarthrobacter sulfonivorans | reverse complement strand
AACCACCAACCACTGCAGTGCTGAACAGGCAAAGCCAACCCACTAACGCCTCACAGTTGACTGACTAACACCCCCAGAGGTCCCGGGGAGCACGAACACGGCCACGAGCACGTAACCCTCCCCGGGACCTCACCCCAAGACCCTCACACTTACCCGGTGTAATACCCGTGCGCGTCCATTTCAATGCCTGAAAGTAGGCGGCGCATCAATTCTTACGGTAGTCCGGCGACGATCATTCCCGCCGGGAATCCTTAATACTCCCCCGAGGCCCGCGGCATTGAACTTGGCACCTAAGTCATGGACGACTTAATTCACGACGATGTGATGTACCAGTCAAGCAATGTTGGGGCCGATGAGTTAGGAATAATTATGTCAGAAGAACAACAGATGGCCCCACTGGCACCAGTCATCGTGCAGGGCGACGATGATTCTCTCGCAGAGTTTGGCTATAAGCAGGAACTTCCCCGGGTCCTCGGATTCTGGACCACGTGGGCCCTGGGTTTTGCTTTCATTTCACCAATTGTTGGTCTATACACCATCTTTGCGTTAGCAACCGAAACGGTCGGCCCAACATGGATTTGGGCACTCGTTATTGTTATCGTAGGTCAACTATTTGTGGCCTTGGTTTATACGCAACTGGCGGAGAAATGGCCCATTACTGGTGGTATCTATCAGTGGGCGCGACACGCATTAGGAAAGAAGTACGGCTGGTGGGCCGGCTGGATATATATATGGGCCCTAACGCTCACAGTGGCGGCTGTTGCATACGGCGGCGGGGAGTTCCTTAATCAACTAATATTCGGCGGCGAAGAGCTATTTCCCGCTCAGAAATTCGTCGCGGCACTTGCGGTACTCATAGTTATGACGTTCGTCACGTTTATAAGCATGAACGCGCTTAAGTGGGTCCTATATATCGGCATCTTCTGCTCACTCGCCGCCATGCTCCCCATCAGCCTCGCATTGCTGGTTCTGCACCGCGAACATTCTTTCAGCATTTTTACCGATACGAGCCTGATTCCTGAGGGTAGTTCCTTCGGGCCGGCCTTCATTTCGGCCATTGCAATAGCAGGGTGGGTACTGCTCGGCTTTGATGCGGTGAGTAGCCTGGCCGAGGAAACGAAAAAGCCGCGCAAAGTAATTCCTAACGCGATCGTGTTTTCGCTTGCAGGCGTTGGACTAGTGGACATGATCGGCGCTGCAGCCCTTATGCTTGCCGCGCCCAATATCCCGGACATGGTGGCAGGAAAAACCGGTGACCCCATTTCGAGCATTATTAGTCATACTCTCGGAGCGGGGGTGGCTGATGTCTTCACCGGCATCGTAGTCGTCGCCTTCACGGCCTGCGGTGTTGCTGTCCAGGCCACAGCAGTGCGGGTCATTTTCTCCTTCTCGCGGGACAACATGTTTCCCTTTTCGCGGCTCCTGCGACGCGTGGACCAGCACCGCAAGTCGCCCACTACGGCAACCTTGTTTACCTTCTTTGTATGCGTCGTCCTGATGACCTACGCGAATGCACTGACCCTTGTCGTATCCTTCGCAACAGCCGCGTACTACGTAGCATTCCTCGCACCGGTGGCTGCTATTTTGATCCTTCGAATGCGGCGGAGTTGGAACCACGAAGGAACCTGGGCGATGCGCAGGATCGGTCCGGCGGTCACCCTTTTGGCTTTCCTATGGCTGATCTTTGAACTGGTCAACATTTCGTGGCCACGCGATCAAGGGCTAGCCGCTTGGCAAGAATGGGCAGTGATAATCGGCTTCGTTATCTGCATTTCGACAGGGCTCATCTATTACAAATTTGCCCGGCCCTATGAAAGAACACCCATCGATTAGATTAACGACCAGCTATCCTGCTCGGCGGTCGACCTGCGGGTTTGACGCCATGAAGATTTACCTTGGCAGTAAACCACTAATAAGAATCTCTACCTACTGAAAGTGAAGAACCATGACTGACAAATCAGGGAACACGGAAAATGTTGAAGTATTCGATCGTAAGTTGCTTCAAGGCGTGGCCAATCTAGACCTGCTTGCGGAAATCCCGACAGATGTTCATGAGAAGACAACCGCCCGTGCGCTCAAGCTCGGACTGGAGGCAGCCGAGTCGGTGGAAGATCGTACGATCACCACATTCAGCAGGGGACCACAGCCGGCTTTCGCAGGCATCAAGACTTTCCTCAAGACTCCGTATTGTGAAGATATCTCGCAGGTCGACCAGTTCGATGTCGCCTTTTTAGGAGTACCGTTCGATACGGGAACAACCTATCGATCAGGCACACGCTTCGGTCCCCAGGCTGTACGAAATATCTCCGCTTTGTACGACGGCTATAATCTGGACCTCGCGGTCGACTTGGGACAAGAAATTAGCATGTGTGATGCTGGTGACGTCTTCTGCATCCCAGGCAACATTGAGAAATCGTTTGATCAAATCGATAAAGCGGTTTCCTACATCGTCGGGAAGGGTACCTTCCCGGTGATCATGGGCGGCGATCACTCGATTGGCTATCCGACCGTCAGGGGAATAGCGAAGCATTACGAGGGCAACATTGGCATCATCCATTTCGATCGACACATCGACATCATGGAAAAAGATATGGATGAGCGGATGCACACCACTCACTATTATCACGCCACTAATATCCCCAACGTACGGCCGGAAAACCTCGTGCAGATAGGTATCGGCGGATGGTACGGCGCCCGGCCGGGACTCAAGGTAGCCAGGGAACGGGACACCACTGTCATGACCATCGGTGACTTGGAGAACATGGGAATCGACAAGGCAGTGGAAGCTGCCCTCGAAATCGCTTGGAAAGGCTGTGACGCCGTTTATCTATCGTTTGACATCGATGTTGTCGACGGTGGAATCGCTCCCGGTACAGGTTCGCCAGAACCAGGCGGCCTCATCCCCCGTGAAGCGCTGAGAGCTCTGCGGCAGGTGGCTGCAGAAGGAATTATCGGCATGGAAGTTGTCGAAATTTCACCTCCTTACGACACATCCGAGTCAACCGCACAACTGGGCTGCAGGGCGATCCTGGATGTCCTTGGAACCATGGTGAAAACCAACCAAATCGGCTCCCGCTCTGCTAAGGGAAAGCGACCCGGAACCCAGGGACTGCACCAGGTGGATATGCCGCTCGGTGCTGTTTAGTTCAGGACCTTCTCCCCGATGAGGGTGGTGGGAGCAACGCTTGGTGAGCATGTCTGCGCGCCAAGCGTTGCTCCCTCCACACAAGCTCTGCGCCGGATCAGCTTCTCAAACATCACCAGAGTGAGAGTCTCCGTCGAAGCGAAAATCCTGATAGCGAAGTCGGTGACCTGCCGGACAAGTGGCCTCAACTCGCTAAACCATGCGAGTTGGCCGCGGGTTCTTATTGACCAACCACCTCTGTCAGTTCAGAAATTGGGGTGCGCGGTGGACCACCTGACTGGAAAGAAACTCCTATGCTGGAACCTCTGCTCAACATTTCGGCCAGCCTGATCCTCGGGGCCGGCACAGTTTTCTGTCTAGCTCGGGCGTCCCGTGGTGGTGCATGGGTGGACCGGGTGAATTACGTCATCCATGCGCTGATGGCGTTGGGGATGTTGGCCATGATCTGGCACCACGTCAACCTGCCAATTCTGCCGCAGGTGCTGCTGTTTAGCCTCGGCTCTTTTTGGTTTGTCCTTCAGGCTGTTTCCAGGCCGGAATTCACACTTGCGTGTCATACCCGTTCAGGAAAACTCAGCTGTCTCTACCATGCAGCAATGCTGGCATCGATGGTCCTAATGCTCACCTTGCCCCATTCTTCAACAGTCTTGCAGGAACAATCGATAATCCCCAGTGAACCCCGAGGGCACGCCTCCCATGTCGACCACGGGAAAGTAACTGTCGACCATGCTCCCTTAATGCTTGAGGTCGATGTGCTATGGGTTCAGCCGGCTTCTCAAGTCCTTTCAGTGGTCTTTGCCGCTGCCGTCCTGGCATGGCTCCTGCCCTTGGACCGAGTTAAGGCCCAACGGCGTGTTGGAAAAACACTCCCCGCGAGGAAGCCCTTCGGGCACAGCCACCGTCTACTCGAGCGAACCAATGATGCAGGGGCAGCGCTTGTGATGTCCCTCATGTTCGCCACCATCAGTTTGCAGTCCTGACCGCCCTTCACACCGGTAGTTCCCTATCCACAACCCGAAAGGATCAAAGATGATGCATTTGGCTCCCAAAGAGATGGATGGCTCCCTTTTGTTAACCATGTACCGGGACCGGGAAAAGTTATCCCTGCGGACCCGGCTGCTGGTTATGTTTGGTGCCGTCGTTGCGCTGCACGTCGTTGCCTTCGTGCTTTTAGTGATGGGCTCGTCAGGTACCGCGCAACCACTGGCGCTGGGGTTGGTGGCGACCGCGTACCTGGCCGGTGTGAAGCACAGTTACGACTGGGACCACCTCGCCGCTATTGACAACTCCACCCGCAAGTTCGTGGCTCAGCACAAGGATCCCGTGAGCGTGGGTTTCGCATTCAGTTTGGGACACAGTTCCGTAGTGACCTTGGCTGTATTGCTGGTTGTGGCGGGGGCGACGCTGGTTGGGCAGTTCATGGACGACGGCACGACGGGAAACAAAGTACTGGGCTTGATTGGCAGCGGTGTCTCCGGGGTATTCCTGCTCGCGATGGGTCTGTTCAACGGTTCCGCTTTCGTTCGTGCTACCCAGGTCTATCGAGAGGTGCAGTCCGGCGGCGCAGTTCGCGATGAAGACCTTGAAGCCAAAGGCCTTATAGCGCGGCTCCTCTCCAAGCCGCTGTCTAAGGTGAAGCGGCCACGGAACATCTATGTCATTGGCTTCCTGTTCGGGCTTGGATTCGACACGGCCACGACCATCGGGCTGCTGGTTATCGCTACATCGGCCTCACTCGCAGGCGTCTCACCGCTCGCTTTACTTGCCCTTCCCTTCGCGTTCGCCGCCGCTATGACCCTTTGCGATTCTGCTAACGGCGTGGCGATGATGAAGATGTATAAATCAGCCATTGATAATCCTCAGCGCAAACTTGGCTTCAACGCCGTAATAACAGGCATCTCGGCTGTCTCAGCGCTGTTCATTTCGGTACTCACGCTTGGGGGCTTCATCAACACGGCATTCAGCCTTGAAGATCCGATCACTTCATGGTTGGCGGGGATTGACCTCGCTGATGCCGGCCTGTTCCTCGTGGGACTCTTTGCGGTGGTGTGGGCCACGGCCTCGTTGCGAGGCCGTTCGGAGCGCAGAAAACCGCATCGGCTGATCATCTGACAGACCTAGAACGGAGGTAGAGACCACCTTCAATCCTTTTGCGTGCTAAATGGCGGGAACAAAAAGGAACCGACGGGACGCTGCTTCTGGTTATTAGGGTACGAGGATTCATTCTCGAGTGCCCCTGTACACATATACCGTGGGCCGTCTGCTGCTCATGCATTCTTGAAAGAGTTTGACTATGCTGACTACGCTTAACTGTTGGTTACAACCCCGACTTTCAACTCTAAACAGATGAGTATCGAAAGCAACCTGACCCGCAAAGACCTGGCTGAGTACCTTCCAGACCAGCCATGGCCACTGCTGAAAGCCGTCGCAGTATTGGCCAATGCTCCACTAACCGAAATAGCCGAGCGCCTGCGTGACGCCTTAAACCCTTATATGACGAGCAACGCTCTGGTGATTTTGACTGAAGACTGCACCGGACGGCCGCAGAAAAAAACAGGCGAGGAGGAGATCACCTCTCGTGTCTCCATTGCTGAGCTCGAGATGCTCCGTTGCTACCTCACCGACGACGGACCCTATTTCGGTGAGGCCGAGCTCGCCGGCCGAACCCGTTCCGTGCTCGCGCTGAAGCATACCTCGAGCAACGCACTCCTCGTCCTGACCAATCCTCAAGCGGTCGCTTCGGGGAACGACACCGTACTGGACATGGTGTTGTACCTGTGGGGAATAACGGCCCGTAGAATCCAGGAGAAAGTGACCGACGCGCCGCCGTCCTATCTGCTGGAGTCACGTGCAGCCTCAGCCGAACGCATCCGCGTAACGGCCGAGTTGACTGATTTACACTCCGTGACCCTCGTGACCCTCCTGGCGGCCCTACGATCAACCTCCTTGGACGATGCCGCTGCCCGCACAACAGTCACTGACCTCACCGCCAATGCCCTGATCAAACTCCGGGCCCTTAGCAATCGCACCAAGGACCTGGTCGAAGAACCTGTCGCCAAAGCGTTCGAACGACTACAGGACGACCTGCGACCGTTCCTGTGCTTCCGCGGCATCGAGGTCCAGTTCATCGCCCCTCCACTGAACGGCCGGGCCATCCCGGGTGAAGTCGCACACGCGGCACGGGGCACCGTCCGCGGCCTAGTACTGACAAGGGTGGACCAGACGGACGTGAGCCGGATCCGTATCCAGTGGGACTGCGACGGCGTTAATCTACTGATCAACGTCCGGGATGACGGAGACTCCTCGGCCATCGATGCACGGAGCATCATCGGCTTGGAGCGACGGGTCAAAGCGCTCATGGGACAACTGCGCATGGATGTCATGCCGGGTTGGGGGGCAGACATCTCCGCCTCGATCCCCCTGGACCCCCCGTCACGCCCGGCGGGCGATATAGCCGGATGGAACCTGGCCGTCCGGGAACTTGAGGTGCTCGAGCTCCTCGTGGCCGGACAGCGCAACCGAAACATCGCTACAACCCCGGGCATCACCGAAAACACTGCGAAATTCCACATTCGGAACCTGTTTAGCAAGCTCAACGTCCAGTCACGCAGCGAAGCGATCGCGCTGGTAAACAGCAAGATTCGCCGGTGACAGCATCTCAGTACATTTCCAAAAGAGCTTTTCCCGCTACACAGGGGCCATTGACGACGTCGTCATCGCTGAGAATGCCGTATGACTTTATTGACTTGCCTTAGCATGATATGCAAACTGTAATTTCACCGCTGCGGATGGGACGGCCCGTTCGTTTCGATAGACACGGGGACGGCCCCTGAAATGGGTGCACCCGTGGGATCTCTACTGCACTATTCCCTCTCACACCGGCCTCCATCGCGCGCCTCCGCAAATCATCATCCGCGAACTCTGCGATATGTTGCCGGCCGCCGGATGGCATCCGCCGTAAATACGCAATGGAGTGATCGGCCGGTCTCCCTCCCCATGGACACCGCTGCTAGAGCAGCCGTGCCACCTAAATGCGTGCTGCTCCTGCCCATGCCAGATGTCCTGGCGTGGATTGGTATGGCACCCGTCCTGGCTCAGGGAGGCAGCACACCTTTTGACACTTGGGCTCATGGCTCCGACCTCCGCCAGACGCCACACCCACGGATCACAACGCCGCGCGCACGGCCATCGCCATTCCCGGCCTCCTCCTCCAGCCACGAGTTTGGCCTCCGCCCTGCATCGGATCCGTTGCTACCACCTACAGCATTGCCTGCCGCCTTCCCCGGTCCAGGTTCTCCAGAAAGGACCATTCCGTGAATTCCTTCCTTCACCGTTTGAACAAGTTCGGCACACTCACCACCGCCCTTGCTCACATCGCGTTTCTGGGGGCGATACCTTTCCAAGCTCTCTACCCTTTGGTCTCGCCCAGCCCCACCGAAGGCCGAACCATAACCGCCAACGCTAGCCAGGTCCCCATCAGCTTGAACAACCCGCCCAACACGCAGTCGAGGGAAGTGAACATGATCAATGTCGCCGCAGCCGGCGTTCACCTCCACGGCGGCAATGACCTCACCGTGACCGACGCGATTCAAACCAATACGGTCGATACCGGCGAGACCGCCGGGCATATCGTGAATTGGCGTCCCGTCTCCGACGAACATCTTGTGCAAGGGACCTTCATATCCACCTACAACTACAAAGGCGCCGGTGACCAGGCATTCTTCTGGGCCGCGGCGACGGCGGAAGCGGTACCCGCCCTACTATCACCCACCCCTTCGGCGACAGCGGCGAGCAGCACGGCAGTGCAGCCCTCGCCGGAAAAAACAGGCCAGACAACGTTCACGGACCTTCCCGGAGGGGTCATCGCCGCCAGTACCATCATCCTCACCCTCGTCATCGTTCTTGCCAGGCGACGACGTTCCCCTGCGGCCGAAGGATGAATCCTCCCTGCCTGAAACACTTACTCCACCCAAGCGCATGGATCCAGCGGCGAGGAATATAGCGCGGGAAGACGTGTGCGGCGAATGTGCCGGCGCTGCCGATTATTGCGATGTAGCCAGTTTCCGGCACAGTCATCGCCAGGTGCCGGAACCACACCGCTGGAGCCGCAGAACCGACAGGAAAGGAACAAACTTTGAGCAGGGATCCTGTGTTCGTGCGCGAGCACCCTGGACCAGGGCCAGCGGTGCCAGCTCGAGGGTCAAACCCCTGCTCGGGTGTTTACAGACAAGGTCCCGGGCCGGGACGCCAATCGGCCCTAGCTGTCCGAACTGCCCCACTTTTCCCGCGACGGCGACACCGTCATGATGCACAGCATGGACTGACCCACAAGAAACCTGGACGACCTGCGATCGATCGTCCAGACCCTTACGCACAAGGGCGTGCTCGGTTGGTTCGTCGAGAAAACCTGGTCTTCACCGGGGAGCACTCCCCCAGGCCGCCCTGGCCGCGGAATTCGGAATCAGCCCGGGAAACGGTGTGCCAGTACCCCCGCCGGCCGAGCCTTCGTGATCTGTCGTTTCGCAACATCGTTGTCAGTCGCGGAGTGGGTCTGACAACGGTACGAGACAAACATTCACTTCTGGTTCCCGTAGGTGCGGAGACCCGAGACCCGCCGACAGAAGGCTTGTCCTCAGTGGTTAGCCGCCGCCCGGGCAGCCCTACCCGGTGTCGGCACCCCGGAGTAGGGTTCCGTCATGGACATCATCCTCGTACCCGGTTTCTGGTTGGACGCGTCATCGTGGGAGGAGGTGACGCCTGCCCTTGAGGCAGCCGGGCACACAACCCATCCGCTGACCCTGCCCGGCCTTGAATCCGTCGACGCATCACGCGCCGGCATCACCTTGAAGGACCATATCGCCGCCGTCGTGAACGTTGTGGACGGCCTCGACGGCAAGGCGGTCCTGGTGGGGCATTCCGGCGGCGGCGCGGTCATCCACGGGGTGGCGGACGCCCGGCCGGACCGCGTGGCCCGGAACATCTACGTGGACAGCGGACCGCTCGGTGAGGGCGGCGTCATCAACAATGAGCTGCCGGCCAAGGGCGACGACGTGCCGCTGCCGCCGTGGGACGGTTTCGAGGATGCTGACCTGATGGACCTGACCGACGAGCTGCGGACCAAGTTCCGCGCACGCGCCATCCCCGAACCCAAGGGAGTGGCCTACGGCAAGCAGCGCCTGCACGACGTCCGCCGCTACGACGTTCCGGCGACGGTGATCGCGTGCCAGTTCCCGTCGTCGCTCCTCACCGAATGGATCGACGCCGGCCACCCGTTCACCGCCGAACTGGCCCGCATCCGCGACGTTGACTACGTGGATCTCCCCACCGGGCACTGGCCCCAGTTCACGAAACCGGCTCAGCTGAGCCAGGCCATCCTGAAGGCGGTGGAACGGACGGTGTGAGCGCGGGGCAGGTCTGGCGCACTTAGCCCGTCGAGCCTGCTGCGCCGCGGCCCGGCCGCGGGAGACTGGCCGCGCCCCAGACGGCCAGCAGCAATGCGATAAGCAATAGCCCGGCGTCGCCAAGGTCTATGGCATCGAGCCAATTCGTGACCGGATCCTCCAGTCCGAAGGCGGTATTGACGAAGCCGCCGAGCGTGATCACGGCGATGAACAGGGCGGAGACCGCGGAGATACCAGTCACCGCCGCGTTGAAGCCGAGCTTGCGCCGCGGATCGTCCAGGGCCGAGCGGTACATCCGCATCATGGCCACACCGTTCAGCGAATCGCACAGCGTCATCGCGGCGGTGAACGCGAGGGGCAGCGCGATCAGGGCGAACGGCGAAACGCCAGCCAGCGACGCCGCCGTCGTCATCACCAGCAGGCCAATGGTGGTTGCGGTGTCAAAACCCAGCCCGAAGAGGAACCCGATCACGTAGATGTTGCGCGGCCGCCTGACTCGGGACAGGGGTTTGGCAAGGAGCCGCGCCACGAATCCCTTCGCCTCAAGATCGGCGGCATCGATGCTGCCACCAGCGCGAGCGCCACGGTAAACACGCACTGCGCGGACGAACGCCGAGCCGTTGAACAGCCCCATGGCCAGCAGGAACAGCCCCGAGACGCCGCTGCCGATCAGGCCAAGGACCAAGTTCCCGGTCGACCCGTCCTCCATTAATTGCGCCACGATCGCGGTACCGCCCACCACCAGGACGCCAGCCAGGATCACCACCGAGCTGTGCCCCAGGCTGAACGCGAAGCCCACACTCACCGGGTCCTGGCGCTGGGCCACGAACTTCCGGGTGGAGTTATCGATCGCGGCCAGATGGTCCCAGTCGTAACTGTGCTTCACCCCGGCCAAGTAGGCGGTCAGCACCAGGCCAAGTGCCAGCGGCTGACCGCCTCCCGCGGTTCCAGTGAGCAGAAGTACGACGGCGGCAAGATGCAATGCGGCCACCGCGCCGAAGGTGAAGAGCAGCCGGGTCCGAACCGGCAGTAAGTCCCGCCCGCGGTACATCACGGCGAACTGGGTCAGCGCTGCCATTCAGTACTTCCTCAGGTTCAGGGGCGCCTGCCCGTGCCAGCGTTCGCGGAGCAGCGCGGTGCACGCGCCCAGCAGGCTGTTCAGTTCCCCGGTGCTGTTGGAGAGCGCGCGCAGCACCAGCCCCGTGGTTCCGGCAATACTGCGGGTAAGGGACATTCCGGTGTGGGCCTTGTATCCGGCGGTCAGGGCATGGAGTTCATCGGCGAGCGCCTGGTTCACACGGGCATCCACCACCACCAGCGAGCCCAGGTGGCTGAAGCCTTCCATAAAGCCCAGCCCGGTGACGTCATTCAGCGGCGGCCGGATCAGCAGGTTGTCCAAGGCGAGCAGCTCCGTGCCGCCGTCGGTTTCGACGTGGATCTCGTTGCGCAGCCGCAGTTCCTCATACTTGAACGACGCCCCGTCGGGCGCCCAACCGGGCGTGATCACCTCAGCCATAACAAGGCTCGACGACGGCCGCAGGGTAACGCGCGTGTTCTGCCGGTAGCTGGACTGCCGGTAAGCGATGAGCTGGTCAGGCATCAGCTCCAGCCGCGCCCCGTCCCCCAGCCGCAAAGCCATCCGCTGCTCCGCAAAAGACCCCGGAGTCCGATAAACCTTCGTCGCCGACTGCGTAGTAAGGAGCAGGCCCGCCCCCGCTTCGACGTCGACATCAAGCAAAAAGAGATCAGCCCCAAGATACGCCCCGCCAGGATTCACGAGCACATAACAAACCTGCCCGGAATCATCGAGATAGTGCGGCCGCAACACTCTCAAGGCGCCCCGGTGGTACTGATGCGTCGCAACGGACCTGCCCGCACGCTTACCAATTCTCAAGGCGAGCTCCCCCATGGGTTCCTTAACCGCGGAGGCGGCGAGGCCGGATTTGGGGGCCGCGGCGTGGTGGGCTGCGTGGGGGGCCCACTGCCGCGAGGGCCCCGACTCGAGCTTGCGAGGATCGGGAGCGGCTGGGGACGGGCACGGCCCCAAATCCGGCGAAGCCGCCGGACCCAGCCCGGGAGCGTGGGTCTCGACGAGCTCGACCGCCGGGATCGTGCTCACTGAGCGAGGTCGAGCATCAGGACGTCCCGCCGCACCCATTCGATGACGGCTTCTAGCCCTTCGTCGGTCTTGAGGTTGGTAAAGCAGAACGGCTTCTCGCCCCTGAACTCCTTCGAATCGCGCTCCATAACCGCGAGGTCGGCGCCGACGTGGGGTGCGAGGTCGGTTTTGTTGATGATGAAGAGGTCGGACTTGATCATGCCCTGGCCGGCTTTGCGGGGAATCTTCTCGCCCTGGGCGACGTCGATGATGTAGATGGAGAAGTCCACGAGTTCGGGGCTGAAGGTGGCGGAGAGGTTGTCGCCGCCGGATTCGACGAAGATGACCTGCAGGTCCGGGTGCCGGGCCTTAAGCTCTTCGATGGCGGCGGTGTTCATGGAGGTGTCTTCGCGGATGGCGGTGTGGGGACAGCCGCCGGTTTCGACGCCGATGATCCGGTCCTCGGGCAGGATGCCGTTGGCGGCCAGGATCTTGGCGTCCTCGATGGTGTAGATGTCGTTGGTGATGGCGGCCATGGAGATCTCACGGCTCATGTGGCGGGTGAGGCGCTCCACGAGCTGGGTCTTGCCGGCGCCGACCGGTCCGCCGATGCCGATCTTAATGGGTTCAGTCATTGTGTCCTCCTGCTAGCTCATGAACATTCGGGCGCGTTGCCGCTCGTGCCGCATCTGCGAAATTTCCAGCCCGGGGCTGAGGGCCCCGAAGTCGTCCGGCGCAAGGTGCGGGATCCGCTCGACGGCGGCAGCGACGCCGTCGGCCCCTCCCCGCAGCAGCCGCTGCCCGGCGTTCTGCCCCAACGGGATCGCGCGCACCGCGTTCTGCGTCAGCGAGGTCACCGTCGCGAAAAGATATGCAGCGAGCGCCTCGGGGAACGGCACCCCCAGTGAACGCGCGACGACGGCGAACGCCAGCGGCTGATGCCCGGCAGCCCGGCCAGTGGTCACCAGGTCCCGGTACAGTGCAAGCTCCGGCGACGGAAAAACCTCAGTCCCGATCTCCAGCAGCCGCCCACCCATCTTCAAGCTGGCCTCCCGAACCTGCCGAGGCAACAGCGAAGCAGACAACAACTCATCCAACTCCCCCACCTCCGCACCCTCATACAGGAACCGAATAGCCAACCCGTCAGAGTACGTCAACTGCTGCCCGACAAAAGCTGCCAACCAAACCCCGAACGACCCCTCATCAAAAACGACCCCAGCGTCGACGTAAGTCTCAAAGCCAAAGGAGTGAGCAAAAGCCCCAGTAGGCAACGCGGAATCGACGAGCTGCTGCAGCGCCAACTGATAATCGCTCACTATTCGCCTCCCAAGGCGAGATGCGTGGCAAACGCTGCGAAGGCGGGAGATAGGGGCCGCGGCGTGGTGGGCACCGCGAAGCGGGCACGGCCCCTATCTCCCGCCGTAGCGCCAGCGACTGCACTCCAGCCGCGGCAGCGAAACCTAGTGCGAGTGCTCAGCATGGCGAAAAGGCACAGGCATGACGCGTTCCTGGCGGGCATAGGCCACACCCACGTGGCGAAGGTAGTCCTCGACGGTGTGGTCGTAGGCGCACACCATGACGTCGGCCGCGTACTCCGAGGACGCGTCGAAGAACTGGGCCTGGAGGTGCCGGTTGCCGAGGGAGTGTGCCACGACGCCCATCTCGTAGACGGACCGGGGCGCGATGACCAGGACGTCGGTGGGCAGCACGGACACCACGATCATGTTGCTTTCGGCCACGTGCAGGATGTCGCCGTCGCGCAGGTCGCCGGATCCGGACGGGAGCCGGATGCCGATTTCCTTGCCGTGGTCGGTGGTGACGCGCTGGATGCGTTTGACCAGCTGGGCGCTTGGCAGGACCACCTTTTCGCGGTGCAGGCCGGTGTAGGCGGCCAGGTCGGTACTGGGCAGCTCGTGCAGGTTGCCGAGGACTTTTTCGATGATCACGTCAGGCTCCGGGTGGTCGGTTGGCTGTGGGACAGAGGTCAGAAGAGGAAGTAGCGCTGGGCCATGGGCAGGACGTCGGACGGCTCGCAGGTGACGTCCTCGCCGTCGACCGTCACCTGGTACGTTTCGGGGTCCACCTGGATATCCGGGGTGGCGCCGTTGTATTTGAGGTCGGCCTTGGTCAGGGACCGGATGCCCGAGACGGCCCGGATGTTCTTCTGCAGGCCCAGCTCCTCGGGCACACCGGCGTCGATCGCTGCCTGTGACAGGAAGGTAATCGAGGACTGCTGCACTGCCTTGCCGAACGCGGCGAACATGGGCCGCATGGTGCGCGGCTGCGGGGTGGGGATGGACGCGTTGGCGTCGCCCATCAGCGCGTAGGCGATCTGCCCGCCCTTGAGCACAAGTTCGGGTTTGACGCCGAAGAACGCCGGGTCCCAGAGCACCAGGTCCGCGAACTTGCCCTCCTCCACTGACCCGATGGAACCGGCCATGCCCTGCGCGATGGCCGGGTTGATGGTGTACTTCGCCACGTAGCGCTTGAGACGGAAGTTATCGCTTTCGGAACCCAACCCCGCGGCGGATCCGTGCGTCCCGCCGTCGGGATCCTTCAAAACCCCCCGCTGCTTCTTCATCTTGTCCGCCACCTGCCAGGTGCGGGTGATCACCTCGCCCACGCGGCCCATGGCCTGGGAGTCGGAGGAGGTGATGGCGAAGATGCCCATGTCCTGCAGGACGTCCTCGGCGGCGATGGTCTCGGCGCGGATGCGGGAATCGGCGAAGGCCACGTCCTCGGGGATGTCCGGGTTCAGGTGGTGGCAGACCATGAGCATGTCCAGGTGCTCTTCGATGGTGTTGCGCGTGTACGGCAGCGTGGGATTGGTGGACGCCGGCAGCACGTTGGGCAGCCCGGCGATCCGAATGATGTCCGGGGCGTGGCCACCGCCGGCGCCTTCGGTGTGGAAGGTGTGGATGACCCGGCCGTCGATCGCGCGGATGGTGTCCTCCACAAAGCCGCACTCGTTGAGGGTGTCGGTGTGGATGGCCACCTGGACGTCGTACTCGTCGGCCACCCTGAGCGAGGTGTCGATGGACGAGGTGGTGGCCCCCCAGTCCTCGTGCACCTTCAGCCCGATGGCGCCGGCGCGGATCTGCTCGGCGAGGGGCTCGACGGCGGATGCGTGGCCCTTGCCGAACAGGCCGATGTTGATGGGCATGCCCTCGGTGGCCTGCAGCATGCGCTGGATGTGCCATTTGCCGGGGGTGACGGTGGTGGCTTTCGTGCCTTCGGCCGGTCCCGTGCCGCCGCCCACCATGGTGGTCACGCCGCTGGTGAGGGCCGCGGGCACCTGGTCCGGGGAGATGAAGTGGATGTGGGAGTCCACGCCGCCGGCGGTGAGGATCTTCCGCTCCCCGGCGATGATTTCGGTGCTGGCCCCGATGACGATGGTGACGCCGTCGGTGATCTGCGGGTTGCCGGCCTTGCCGATTTTGAAGATGTGGCCGTCCCTGAGCGCGACGTCGGCCTTATAGATGCCGGTGTAGTCCAGGATGACGGCGTTGGTGATGACGGTGTCCGGGACGTCTTCGCCCTGGACGTTCCCGTCCCGGGTGGCCTGGCCGTTCTGGCCCATGCCGTCACGGATCACCTTGCCGCCGCCGAACACCACTTCCTCGCCGTAGACGGTGAGGTCCTTCTCGATTTCGAGGAACAGGTCGGTGTCCGCCAGGCGGATTTTGTCCCCGGCGGTAGGGCCGTAGAGGTCCGCGTACTGCTGGCGGGGAAGGTCGAAGCTCACTTGGTCCCTGCTTCCGGAGCGTCGAGAGGTCCGTTGACGGCGTTGCTGAGGCCGTAGACTTCGCGGCTGCCTGCGAGTTCGATCAGCCGGACGGTCCTGCTGTCCCCCGGCTCGAACCGCGCCGCAGTCCCGGCCGGGATGTCCAGCCGGCGGCCGTAGGCGGCCCCGCGATCAAACTGAAGGGCGGCATTCGCCTCGGCAAAGTGGAAGTGCGACCCCACCTGGACGGGACGGTCACCGGTGTTGGTGACGACGACGCCGATCGCCTCCCGTCCGGCGTTCACCGTCACCGGTTCGGGCCTGAGGATGTACTCGCCTGGGATCATGGCCTGCCCTATCGGATCGGATCGTGGACGGTGACAAGCTTGGTGCCGTCAGGGAACGTGGCCTCGATCTGGACGTCATGGATCATTTCCGGAATACCCTCCATGACGTCCTCGCGGGTGAGGACGGTGGAGCCGTAACTCATGAGGTCCGCCACCGTGCGGCCATCCCGGGCGCCCTCGATCAGTTCATAACTGATGATGGCCACGGCCTCGGGAAAGTTCAGCTTCAGGCCACGGGCCTGTCGGCGCCTGGCCAGATCGGCCGCCACCACAATCATGAGCTTCTCCTGCTCACGGGGCATCAGATGCATCAGGTTCCCTTCGGCGGCCGGGCACGGTCCTTCGTTTATAGACCTGGAGGATCACGCACCGCCAGCATTTCCGGTGCGTCGCCCTCCGTGGCGGTTTTCGTGCCCAGCGTAGGCCGGGCAGATTTCCGTGAGGTTTCCGGCGGTTGTCGGGACCGGCGCCTCGCCCCCGCGACGCCGCCAGCGGGCCAGCCAGATCCTCGACATAATGGCGTACAGGAACCCAAGAGACGCCACCGGCGCGCCGCCGCATACTGACCACCGCCATGAAAGGGCCAATAATGCCTGACGTCAGCGACCTGATCGACTTTGATTCCCTGCTCACCGCGGATGAGCTCACGCTGCGGGATACGGTCCGGGCTTTTGTGGACAGTGAGATCAAGCCCAACATTGCGGAGTGGTACGAAAAGGCCGTCTTCCCGCTGGAGCTTGTGCCGGAACTGGCCAAGCTGGGCGTACTGGGCATGCACTTGAAGGGTTATGGCTGTGCCGGCCGTACCGCCGTCGACTACGGGCTCGCGGGGGCCGAACTCGAAGCCGGGGACTCCGGGCTGCGCACCTTCGTCTCGGTCCAGGGGTCCCTGGCGATGAGCGCCATCCACAAACACGGCTCCGAAGAGCAGAAACAGGAGTGGCTGCCGGCCATGGCTGCGGGTGAAGCGATCGGCTGCTTCGGCCTGACTGAACCCACCGCCGGGTCGGACCCGGGGAGCATGACCACCTATGCCCGCCGCGACGGCAGCGATTGGGTCCTCAACGGCGCAAAACGCTGGATCGGGCTGGCCTCCGTGGCCCAGGTCGCCGTAATCTGGGCCCAGACCGACGGCGGGATCCGCGGCTTCGTCGTGCCCACCTCCACGCCGGGATTCACCGCCACCCCGATCGAACCGAAACTGTCCATGCGCGCCTCCATCCAGTGCGACATCGCCCTCACCGACGTGCGCCTGCCCGAAACCGCGGTGCTGCCGGACGTCGTCGGGCTTAAGGGCCCCTTCTCCTGCCTCAACGAGGCACGCTACGGGATCATCTGGGGCGCCATGGGCGCTGCCCGCGACGCCTTCGAGGCCGCCCTGGACTACTCCAAGGGGCGCATGCAGTTCGACAAACCGCTGGCCGGATACCAGCTGACCCAGCAGAAGCTCGTGGACATGGCCCTGGAGATCAACAAGGGCTTCCTGCTCGCCCTGCACCTGGGCCGGCTCAAGGATGCCGGCCGCCTGCAGATCGAGCAGATCTCGGTGGGGAAACTCAACAACTGCCGCGAGGCGATCGAAATCTGCCGCGAAGCCCGCACCATCCTCGGCGGCAACGGCATCACCCTGGACTACTCACCGCTGCGCCACGCCAACAACCTCGAATCCGTGCGCACCTACGAGGGCACCGACGAAGTCCACACCCTCATCCTGGGCAACAAGCTCACCGGGGTTCCTGCGTTCCGCTGAATCAGCTCAGACGCGCAAAAAGGGCGTGGCCTGCGACATCCGCCGGCCACGCCCTTTACTTACGTTGGGTCAGTTCGCTGCCGCCCCGGCACCGACCTCGGCCTCGACCGCCCCGCCGGCGAGCCGGAGCCAGGTGTCCACCACGGTGTCGGGGTTCAGGGAGACGGAGTCGATGCCTTCCGCAACCAGCCACTCGGCGAAGTCGGCGTGGTCGCTGGGGCCCTGGCCGCAGATGCCGACGTACTTGCCGCGCTCCTTGCAGGCCTTGATGGCCATGCTGAGGAGCTTCTTGACGGCAGGGTCGCGCTCATCGAAGCCGGCCGAGATGATTGCCGAGTCGCGGTCCAGGCCCAGGGACAGCTGGGTCATGTCGTTGGAGCCGATGGAGAAGCCGTCGAAGTAGTCGAGGAATTCGTCGGCGAGCAGGGCGTTGGAGGGAATCTCGCACATCATGATCACCTCGAGGCCGTTCTCGCCGCGCTTCAGGCCGTTCTCGGCCAGCAGCTCGATGACGCCGCGGGCCTCGGCCAGGGTCCGCACGAACGGGATCATCAGCTTGACGTTGGTCAGGCCCATCTCGTTGCGGACGAAGGACAGGGCCTCGCACTCGAGGTCGAAGCAGTCCCGGAAGGACGGGTCCAGGTACCGTGAGGCGCCGCGGAAGCCCAGCATCGGGTTCTCTTCGTGCGGCTCGTACGCGGGTCCGCCGATGAGGTTGGCGTACTCGTTGGACTTGAAGTCGGACATGCGCACAATCACCGGGTTCGGCGCGAAGGCGGCGGCGATGGTGGCCACACCTTCGGCGAGGCGCTTGATGTAGTACTCGCGCGGGCTGCTGTACGCGGCGATCCGTTCGCGGATTTCCGCGGCCACGTCCGCCGGCTGGTCGTCCAGGTTAAGCAGCGCCTTGGGGTGGATGCCGATCTGGCGGTTGATGATGAATTCCAGCCGTGCCAGGCCCACGCCGTGATTGGGCAGCTGCGCGAAGGTGAACGCCTGCTCCGGGGTGCCGACGTTCATCATGACCTTGACGGGGGCCTCGGGCAGCTGGGTGACCTCGGTTTCCTCGACGGTGAAGTCCAGGAGCCCTTCGTAGATCAGGCCGGTCTCGCCGTCGGCGCAGGTGACAGTCACCTCGAGGCCATCGGAGAGCGCCTGGGTGGCGTCCCCGGTGCCGACGACGGCGGGAATCCCCAGTTCGCGGGCGATGATGGCTGCGTGGCAGGTGCGGCCGCCACGGTTGGTGACGATGGCGGAGGCGCGCTTCATGATCGGTTCCCAGTCAGGATCTGTCATGTCGGCAACCAGGACATCGCCGGTCTTGAACGCGGCCATCTGGTCGATCGAGGTCAGGATGCGGACGCTGCCCGCGCCGATGCGCTGGCCGATCGCGCGGCCTTCGGCGAGCACGCGGCTGGTCCCGTTGAGGCGGAAGCGGCTCAGGCTGCCGGCGGCACGGCGGGACTGCACGGTCTCCGGACGGGCCTGCAGGATGTACAGGCCGCCGTCGATCCCGTCCTTGCCCCACTCGATGTCCATGGGACGGCCGTAGTGGTTTTCGATGGCGACAGCGTGGCGGGCAAGCTGCTCGACGTCGTCGTCCGTGAGGCTGAAGCGGCTCCGCAGTGACGCCTCAACCGGCACGAAATCGATGGTGCGGCCGATCTCCTGGCTGTTGGTGTATGTCATCTGGAGGGCCTTCTCGCCCAGTCCGCGCTTGAGGATGGCGGGACGGCCTGCCTCAAGGGCGGGCTTGTAAACGTAGAACTCGTCCGGGTTGACGGCACCCTGGACCACGGCCTCACCGAGGCCGTAGGAGGACGTGACGAAGACTGCGTCCTGGAACCCGGATTCGGTGTCCATCGTGAACATGACGCCGGAGGCCCCGACGTCGGAGCGCACCATCCGCTGGACGCCCGCCGAGAGCGCAACGTCGGCGTGCTCGAACTTGTGGTGCACGCGGTAGGCGATGGCGCGGTCGTTGTAGAGGGAGGCGAAGACGTCCTTGATGGCGAGCAGGATGTTGTCGATCCCGCGCACGTTCAGGAAGGTTTCCTGCTGGCCGGCGAACGAGGCGTCGGGCAGGTCTTCCGCCGTCGCGCTGGAACGGACGGCCCAGGAGAGGTCCTCGGAGCCGCCGTGCTTGTCCACCAGCTGCTGGTAGGAGCTGCGGATCTGAGCTTCGAAGTCCGGCAGGAAGGGCGTCTCGCGCATAAGCGTCCGGATTTCCTGGCCGGCGGCGGCGAGGGCGGTCACGTCATCGGTGTCCAGGCCGAGCATGCGGTCAGCGATCTTCTGGTCGAGGCCGGAGTCTGCGAGGAAGCTGCGGTAGGCGTCGGCGGTGGTGGCGAAGCCGTCCGGAACCTGCACACCCGCGGAGGTCAGGTTCTGCACCATCTCACCGAGGGAGGCGTTCTTGCCGCCCACCCGGTCCAGGTCCTTGAGTCCAAGTTCTGAGAACCACAGGATGTCTGTCGTCATTATTACTGCTCCTTTGCAGAGGATGGCATGCGGGGGCGGCGCCCCACGCGCGGCTGTGGCCGGTTGGTGGGCGCGAATCCTGTCTACAGTGACAGGTCCAAGGCGCTCTTTCCAACATGATGTCGGCCACACTTAGTTTGTGAAAATTTTCCCTAATGCTTCAGGTTCATACGCTGCAGGATGGTGGCAGCCATCTCCTCCACGGACACCGTGGCTGAATTCAGGTAGGGAATCCGGTGGGAGACATAGAGCTGCTCGGCGCTGCGCAGCTCGAAACCGCACTGCCGCAGGGACGCGTAGGACGAGCCCCGGCGTCGTTCTGTGCGGATCTGGCTCAGCCGCAGCGGGTTGGAGGACAGTCCGAAACACTTCTCAACAAAAGGCCGCAACGACTTGGGCAGCCCCTCCTTCTGGAAATCCTCGTCCACCAGCGGGAAGTTTGCCGCAAAGATGCCGTGCTGCAGTGCCAGGTACATCGTGGTGGGCGTTTTCCCGCAACGGGACGGTGCCACCAGGATGACCTGCGCCTTTTCCAGCGCCCGCAGGCTTTGCCCGTCGTCGTGTTCCATGGCGTATTCGACGGCGGCCATGCGGGACTGATAACGCTCCGCGTTGCCCAGGCCGTGCGCCCTGCCTGGAACGGCACTGGCCGGGGAGCCGAGGGCCTGCTCCAGCTGCCCCACATGCGTTCCGATGAGGTCCACCACGATTCCCCGGCACGTGGCCAGGGTCTGACGGATCTCGCTGCTGACGGCGGTGGAAAAAACGATGGGCCGCGGGCCAGCGCCGATTAACCCGTCGATGGTGCCCACCACGCTCTTGGCCTGCTCCACCGTGGTGATGAAGGGGACGGTGATGCGGTCAAAGTTGTTCGCCGGAAACTGAGTGAGCAGGGTGTTGCCGAGCGTTTCGGCAGTGATGCCGGTGCTGTCCGAAAGGAAGTAGACAGGCCGAAGAGCGTCATTGGTCATAAACGCATTCTGCCCCACCGCAGGCCCGGGCCGTTATCCGGGCACCGCCGTTACGCCTTCCGGTGGATCGACTTGTAGCTCAGGTACGCGTTCAGGCCCTCGACCCCGTACTCGGTCCCCAGGCCGGAATCGTGCCGGCCGCCGAACGGTGCGGCATGGTTGGAGGCGAAGAAGTTCAGGCCGACCGAGCCTGTGTCCATCCGGTCCGCCACCGCCAATGCGGCGTCCTCATTGGCCCCGAACACCAGCCCGCCGAGTCCGAACTCGGTGTTGTTCGCGAGTGCCACCGCCTCCTCAACACTGCCGCCGGCGTCGTTGTATTTCAGGATGGTGATGACCGGCCCGAAGATCTCCTCGCGGGAGATCCGCATGTCCGGGGTGACGTCGGCGAACACGGTGGGTTCCACAAAGTAGCCGTTTTCCAGCCCGCCGGACAGCGATGCGGCACGGCCGCCCGTGGTGGCGCGGGCACCTTCGGCCAGCCCCGACTCCACGTACTCCAGCACGGTCCGGTACTGGGATTCCGTGGCGCAGGGGCCGAACACGGTGTCAGGTTCAAGGGGATCACCCTGCTTCCCGGCGGCGATGGTGGCCGTGACCATGTCCACCACCTCGTCGTACCGGCTGGCGGGAGCCAGGATCCGGGTGGAGATGTAGCAGGTCTGCCCCGTGTTGCGCATGGCGGACTTGATCAGGACCTTGGACATGGCGTCCAGGTCGGCGTCGGGGAGCACAATGGCGCTGGACTTTCCGCCCAGCTCCAGCGTGACCGGGCGCAGCAGCTCACCGCAGGCCGCGGCAATTTTCCGGCCCACCGGCGTCGAACCCGTGAACGCCACCTTGTCCACGCCGGGGTGCTTGACCAGCACGTCCCCCAGCCGGCCGGAACCCGTCACCAAGTTCACGACGCCGGCCGGGACGCCTGCCGCGGCGATCGCATCGAGGATCACGCGGATGGACAGCGGAGTCGGCGACGCCGGTTTGATCACCACGGTGCAGCCTGCCAGCAGTGCCGGCGCGAGCTTGATGATCACCAGGTTGATGGGGAAATTCCACGGTGCGATCAGCGCGCACACTCCGAGCGGTTCGCGCCGGACCACGGACTCGCCGCCGCCGCGCGGGAACGGACGGACGTCCTCACGCTCTAGGTACTCGGCGAGCGTGGCGAAGTACCGGAAAATGCCGGCCGCGTTGGCCGCGGCACCGGCGGATTCGGCCACGGGCGAGCCGTTTTCCCGTGAGTTCGTCAGTGACAGCTCCTCGGCCCGTTTCTCCACTTCCTCGGCAATCCGGAGGAGGTAGGCGGCACGCTCGGACGGGGTCAGCCGGGGCCACTCGCCCTGAAAAGCCCGCCGGGCGGAGCCGACGGCGGCGTCCACGTCTTCCGGAGTTCCGTCCGGCACCGAGCCCCAGACTTCGCCCGTGGCGGGATCGGTCACCGGGTTCCGGCCGGTGCCCCGCGCAGGCTGCCAGGTGCCGTCGACAAAAATGGTGTCCACATGCGTGTGCGGCAGGGACAGGCCCGCCCGGGAAACCAGGGCCGGAGAAGCATGCGTGGCGGAGGTCATCGGATTACTCCTGTCTTGAGCAGGGCGTTGGACCGGTTTAGGTCGGCTGTCGCCATGTCCACGGCGGCCTGGGTGATGAGTTCGGGCACGATCTCGGTGGCCAGCCGGTCAGTATAGGTGGCCGGATCCATGGCGAACCATGAGGAAGCCAGCGCAATTCCGGCCTGGTCGAAACGCCACAGCCTGTCGGCGTCCCGCATCAGGGCGTCCTCCAGCGAGCGGGCCACGGGACGGGTGTCGTGGCCGTCGATGATTTCGCAGATCCGCTCCACGAAGGCCGCCGAATAGCCCAGTCCGGGCAGCACGCGGCGCGCGACATTGCAGCCCTGGAGCTCATGTTCGTAGCGGATGGCAGCCTTGCGCCAGTCCCCGGCAAACCCCTCGGAGATGATGCGGGATTCGTCAACGTGCGCCCACCCGGTGTCGTGCAGCAGGGTGGCTACCCGCACCATCTCCGCGTCGGCCTCAGGATAGGCCCGGCAGAGGCGCTCGGCAAAGGCCAGCGAAATGGGCAGGTGAATGTCATTGCCGCGCGTCCGGGTCTCGTGCACCACGGCCTTCCACAGCGCGTCCAGCTCCTCAACGGCAGCAGGTGTGGTGCTGATGGGAGTGGTGTCCACCGGGCCGGGTGCCGGGATGGGGCGGACGCTGTATTCGGCGGCGAACGCGTCAGCCGGGGCATCGGCGGCTTCCGTGTCGGTGACGGCCCTGATTTCCGCGCCGGCGGCGGGATCCGCGGCGACCGGAGTCTTGGGGGTGCTCATAATGCTCCTTCGGGTGGGCCAGCCTGCTGTCTGGGTGCAGTCAGCTGTCCGTGGTGATGGTCTTGAGTTGAGTGGCGGGGTCCGCCGCGGCGTCAGCCGGGATGTTCCGGCCCTTCGCCAGGGCGTTCTTGACGGCCATGAAGTCCAGGGGAGCATTGACGCAGTCCGCGGCGATGATCCTGCCCTGGCGGTAGTAGAGGACGCTGAATTTCCCGCGTTCCTCGTCGCGCCGGAGCACGGTCGCATCGAACCCGTTGCAGAGGCCCGCGATCTGAAGCTTGAGGTCGGCCTGGTTGGACCAGAACCACGGGATGCCGGCGTATTCCTCGTGCCGGCCGGTGAGCGAGTAGGCGGCCACCTTGGCATGCTCGATGGCGTTGTTGACGCTTTCCAGCCGGATCCGCTCCCCCGGCTCCGAACCGGGAACCGGATTGGGCATGTTGGCGACGTCGCCCACCGCCACAGTGCTGCCGTCCGAGGCCAGCGCGAAGCGGTCCACCACCACGCCGTTGTCCACGGCCAGGCCAAGCTGTTCGGCCAGCTGCGTATTGGGGATGACCCCGATGCCAATCAGGACAATCTGCGCCGGCAGCACCGTGCCGTCCTGAAGCTCGACGGCGGCGACTGACGCACCGCCGTCGGCGTTTGATGTGAACCGCGCGGCGCTGGTGTTCAGCCGGATATCCAGACCGCGGGAGCGGTGCGCCTGCAGGAAGTACTCGGCAGTCTCCTCCCCCACAGCCCGGCCCACCAGCCGCGGCCCGAACTCCAGGACGGTGACGTTCTTGCCCATTTTCTGCAGGCTGGACGCGGCCTCGAGGCCGATGAAGCCGCCGCCGATCACCACCACGTCGGTGGCGTCACCCACCCGTGCCTTGAGCGCCAGGGCATCATCGGCGTTGCGCAGGTACAGCACGCCGTCCAGGTCACCGCCGTCAATGTCCAGCTTCCGGGCGCGGGCCCCCACGGTGAGGGCCAGCCGCTTGAAGGGGAACTCGCGGCCGGAGGACGCGTGCGCCACCCCGGAACCGTCCGCGTCCTTGTCGATCCGGACGATGTACTCGCCCTTGACCAGTTCCACGTTGTGCTCGGCCCAGTAGTCGTTGGAGCGGAAAATCAGGGATTCGCTCTCCACGGTGCCCTGCAGGAATTCCTTGGACAGCGCCGGCCGCTGGTACGGGCGGTGGTCCTCATCGCCCAGCAAGGTGATGTGCTCGTCGAAGCCCAGGGCGCGGAGGGATACCGCGAGCTGGACGCCCGACTGGCTCGCGCCGATGATCAGGAGCCCCGTGTGGGCGGGAACAGAGGCGGGGTGGGTGGTGGCGCTTGCCGGCTGCTCCGCTGCTTGCGTGCCCACGGCTACACCTGGGTTTCCGGGGTGGTGACGAACAGTTCGGTTCCGTCCGCCAGGCGAAGTTGGCAGGAGAGCCGGGAGTTGTCCTCGCGGTCCACTGCGGTGCCGTAAAGCATCTCGTCCTCCATGTCCTCCATCGGCGGAAGCTGCGAAACGCAGTCTTCCCGGACGAAGACATGGCAGGTGGCGCAGGACAGCGAGCCGCCGCACTCGGCCACGATGCCGGGAACGCCGTTGCGCACCGCGGTTTCCATGACGGAGTCGCCCACGTTGCCCTCGACGTCGCGGACGGCGCCTTCTGCATCGGTGAAGTGAACCGTTGGCATTGGTCCTCCTTGGGGTTGAAGTTGATTGGGGTGGAGTGGATGGTCAGCCAGGCAGGGTCAGATGAACTGCCGGCCGCCGTCCACCACCATGGTCTGACCGGTGTAGTACGAGCTGCCCGGTCCGGCGAGGAAGAGCGCGGCTCCCACGATGTCCTCGGGCTGGCTGGCCCGCTTGATGGCGCCGCGGTCCACGCCGTAGTTTTCGGCGTTTTCCATCAGCCCGTAGCTGGCCTCGGTGAGGGTGAAGCCGGGGGCGATCGCGTTGACCGTGATCCCCCGGCGGCCCAGTTCCTTGGCCATCACCCGGGTCAGAGCCACGACGCCGCCCTTGGAGGCGACGTAGTGCAGCCACTGCTCCGAACCGCTGAAGATGGTGGCGCTGGAGAGGTTGATGACGCGCCCGCCCTCGGGCAGGTACGGACTCGCGGCGCGGGTCATCAGCCACGGCCCCTTAAGGTTCACGTTCATCACCAGGTCCCATTCGGCCGGATCAATGTCCTCGAACGGGGTGCGGGTCACCGTTGCGTACACCGCGGCGTTGTTAAGCACGACGTCGATGCTTCCGTTTCCGAAGTCCGCGCAGCTCTTCGCGAGGTTCTCCGTGGACTCCACGCTGGTGACGTCCGCGGCGAACGCCGCCGCTTCCGCGCCGAGCTCACGGACCAGCTTGGCTGTCTGCTCGGCGCCCTCGAGGTTGATGTCGGCCACCGCCACGCGGTACCCCCGGCCGGCGAAACCGAGCGCGAACGCCCTGCCCAGCCCGCCGGCGGCACCGGTGATCAGCACGGTCCGGTTCGTGAGGGCATCCGTGCCCTCCACGGCATATTCCTTATCAGGCATATTCAGCTCAGACATGGCTGTGGCTGTGAGCGCCGGGGCCGGTCACCACCAGGTCCTCCTCGGCGTCGAGGATCTGGACAGTGCCCTTCGTCCCGTCAACACGCAGCCGCTGGCCGGTCTTGATGGTGGTGGAGGCGGAACCGGTTCCGGTCACCGCCGGCAGGCCGTACTCGCGGCAGACAATCGCGGCGTGGCTCATCATGCCGCCGATGTCCGTGACCGTGGCTTTGATCTTGCCGAAGATCGGTCCCCAGGACGGTGCCGTCACGGTGGCCACCAGGATCTCGCCCTGCTGGATTTCGGAGAGCTGGTCGGCATCGGTAACCACGCGGGCCAGGCCTTCCACCACACCGGGGGACGCTGCCATGCCGCGGAGTCCGCCGCCCTCCACCTCTTCGCCGGCACCCAGCCACTGCTGGACCTGCTCCGTGGTGATGCCCCAGAGCATCCGGGTGAAAGGTTCGGTGATGATTTCCGGCGGAGTGTTCAGGGCCGGTGCGGGACGGGCGGTCTTGAGGGCGTCGACGATGCCGCGGCGCCGTTCGATCTCCTCCGGCCAGTAATCGGGGCCGATGGGCTTGGCGCCGACGCCCCAGCCGGTGACCAGGTCAAAGAGTGCGTCGCGGACCTCGTTGCGGCCCAGGTAGAGCAGGTCGTCCGGTTCGGTCCAGAAGCCCTCCGCCTGCATCATGCGGGACAGTTCGCGGATCTTGCGCCAGAAGACGCCCATGGTCCAGTGCTCGATGTAGAAGTTGTGGTTCTCCACGTAGGGGTAGGCGGTGGCTGCGAGGCCGCGCTTGGCGTCGAAGATGGCCTGGTTGTCGCCCTCGAGGAGGTCGCGGTACTCCTCGATGATGCGGTCGCGTTCGGCGATGAGGGCTTCAACGGGGCGCATGATTTCCTGGCCCTCATCCACGCGGCGGATGTAGTCCGCGATGTAGCCCAGCGGGATCTCCTGGTGCTCGTTCCAGTACTTGTCGTGGCCGTAGAAGCCGTTGCCCACGGTGAAGTTGAACCACGGGTCCTTGGCACCTTCGTACTGGGCGATCCAACGGTCCCCGCCGGGAGCCGAAGCGACGGCACCCAAGGTGGCATCGACGTCGTCCGTGTTCCCGAAGTGGGCCTGCAGCCCCAGTTCCACGGCGAGCTTGGCCAGGCCTTTGAGCTCGTCGTCGGGGCGGAAGAGTTCCATGTTCACGCCCTGCACCATGGTGGCGATGGACTGGTCCGGGACGTTGGGGAAGACCTGCTTGCAGAAGTTGAAGAAGTCCAGGTAGGCGATGTAGCCCAGGTTCAGGAATTCGAAGTGGTACTGCCAGTTCTGGTAGGCGAGCTGGATGAGGCGGTCATAGCTTTCCAGCAGCTTCTCGGACCCGTCCTTTCCCTTGCCGGAGGTGATGTCCTCCATCGGGACCATGTCCGGGAGTTTGGGGAAGGAGATGGTTTCCATCTCCTCGATGGTGCCCTTGACCTTGACGTGCCAGTCCTTGAGCAGCTGTTCCCAGTTCTGGAAGTAGTGGCCCACCCGCTGTTCGAAAAGGGGCACGCGGGCGGCGATCTGGTCCTCCGGCACCGGGATGGGCGACATGTAGAGGTAGCCCAGGTGGATGCGGAACTCGATGCCGTTGGCGTTGGGGATCATCAGGTGCCTGGCGTTGTACTGGCCCAGGCACTTGACCGCGAACTCGCCGCCGATGGTCTCAAAGGGCTTGAAGACGGTGGGCCAGTGCTGGCTGTCGCAGAACCAGAACTTTGCGTCCTCCTGCTCCTTGAGCTTGTCCTGGAAGACCAGATAGTACGGGTAGATCTTTTCCCAGCCCTCGGCGCCGGCGGGGACCGTGAGCTCGGAGGGTTTGGGGAAGGACTTCAGGGACATGGCGGTCCTTTCAAGAGGGCTCAACGGTGAGCCTTGGTTGGGAAAGCGGACTGACAGGGATTTCGGGCCTAAACGGCCTGCTTGGGAACGGTGGCACTGAAGCCGCTGAAAAAGCCGCCGGAGACGACCGGCTGGGGGGCGGTTTGCGGTGCTGGTTTGGACGAGTGCACGGTCTCCGGCCGGGACTGCAGCAGCAGCAGGTTTTCGCCGTCGGGCAGGTCCGCGTCGAGGGCCCATTCGATGTCCTGCGGGCACTTGTAGTGCTTCTCGGCCCGCTTGGCCATCTGCGCGACGGCGGTGAGTTCCGCATCGGTGAGGCTGCGGCGGCCGCGGCGTTCGGCGTCGACCTCCCGTTCCACGAGGCGTTTGGCACCTGTGTCCGGAACGAGTTCGGCGTGCTTGTCGCCGAGGTGCTCGTTCACGACGGCGAGCGTGACCTTGTCCAGCACAATGTTGTCCGGGGTGACCTGGCCGGACACCACCATCTCCCCCACTCCGTAGGAGGAATCGATGGTGATTTTGGAGCGGTCCCCGTTGGTGGGGTCCATGGTGATGGCGACGCCGGAGACCCGCGAGTTGACCATTTTCTGTACGACGACCGCCATGGAGAGGCCCTCGTTGGGAATGTTGTTTTTGAGCCGGTAGATGATGGCCCGGGAGGTGAAGAGTGAGGCCCAACACTGGCGGATGTGCTCGGTGACTGCCTTGACGCCGTCGAGCCACAGGTAGGTGTCCTGCTGGCCGGCGAAGGAGGCGTCCGGCAGGTCTTCCGCGGTGGCGCTGGAGCGGACGGCCACCGGGACCGGGGCGTCGAAGCGGGCCATGAGCGACTCGTAGGCGCCCACGGTGAGTTCACGCATGGCCTGGGGCACCGGCCGGGAGCAGATGTCCTCGCGGATGGCGGCGGAGATCTTGTCCACCTGCTTCATGTCCTCAGGGTCGAGGTCGGCGAGCAGCTGGTTGATCTTGGCGGTGATGCCGGCTTCGTGCATAAACGTGTCGAACTGCGCGGTGGTGACCACAAAGCCGGGCGGGACGGGCATGCCGGCGGAGGTCATGGTGACCAGGGATGCGCCCTTGCCGCCAAGGTTTTCAAGCGTCGGCGTGACTCCGCCGTCGAAGAACTGGATGTATTCGTTGCTTTGCATGGGATTTAGGCCTTCCAGCTGACAGGAACGGTCTCGGGGACCCGGAAGGAGAGGTTTTCGCGGAAGGCGATGCCGTCCGGATCCTCGAGCTGCAGGTCAGGGGCGAGCCGGGCCACTTCCTCGAGCGCGATCTTGGCCTGGAGCTTGGCGAGCATGTTGCCCAGGCAGTAGTGGATGCCGAAGCCGAAGGAGAGGTGCTCGCGGGCGTTGGGGCGGGTGATGTTGAAGTCCTCGCCGGCTTCGAACTTGCTCTCGTCGCGGTTGGCCGAGCCCATCAGCAGCAGCAGCTGGGAGCCTTCCTCGATGGCGACGCCGCCCACCTCGGTGTCCTTGAGGGCCTTGCGGCGCCAGCCGACGATGGAGCCGGCGTAGCGGAGGACCTCGTCGATGGCGGCGGGGATCTTTTTGGGTTCCGCCACGAGCTGCTGCCACTGGTCGGGGCGGGCCAGGAGCTCGCGCAGTGCGTTGGAGATCAGGGTGGTGGTGGTTTCGTGGCCGGCGAAAAGCAGGCTGTAGAGGACGGAGGCGATCTCGTGGTCCGAGATTTCCGCTCCGTCCTGCTGGGCCTTGACGAGGTCGCCGGTGAGGTTGTCGCCGCCCTGTTCGTGGGCCACCCTTACGAGGCGGAGGCATTCCTGCCAGTACTCCACCAGGTTGTGGGCGTGCGGGATCTGTTCGTCGTCGGTCAGGTCGCCCCAGGTCATGGCGGCGCGGGAATCGGACCAGCGCTTGAAGGTGTCCACCTGGGAGACGTCGGCACCGATCAGCGTCAGGATGGTGATGGTGGGGACGTCGTAAGCGAGGTCCTTGACCAGGTCGCCGCGGCGTTCTTCGCGGGAAAGCATTTTTTCGAGCAGTTTGACGACGTTTTCCCTGATGAAGGGCTCCAGCGCCTTGTAGCGGCGGGGCGTGAACGCCTTCTGGACCACGGCGCGGATGCGGGTGTGCTCCGGCGGGCGGCGGGCGGACAGGCCGGAATAGGCGGTGAAGCCGCCCTCTTCCATGATCTTCCTGGCGGCGGCGCCGCGTTCACGGACGGGTGCCTGGGCGTTTTCGCTGGAGAAGGTTTCCCAGTCCTCGAAGACGGCCTTGATGTCGTCATAGCGGGAGACGACGTAGAGGCCCACGCGCTCATCGAACATCACGGGCTGCTCGGTCCGCAGTTCGGCGTAGGCGGTGAAGGGATCCTTCATCTGGAAGGGCTCGTAGCCGTGGTGCCCGGCGGGGGCTTCGGCGCCGTACCCGAAAGGACAGCGGCCAGCCGTTTCTGTCGACGATGACATCTTGACTCCTGGTGACTTGGTTCCGCCCGGCACCCGTTGGGGGTGGCCGGCTTCTTAGGCTCCAGTGTGGTCCACATCACTGGCGGGTGGGTAGGCCCGGCTTCCACTGGGCGGAAGTGACCTGCTCGCGGGCCCGCCCGGGTCCGGGGCGGCATACGGTATGTTGACGGCAAATGAAACGCCTAGTCAGAGGCTGCTTTGATCTGACAGTGCGGAACCGGATGGGCGCAACGGACGCGCTTTACCTCCCAAGGATGGAAGAACGCATGATGCCCGCTGCAACCAGAAACGCTCCGGACCGCCCTGTCAGGTTCGGCTTCGCCTTCATCGGCCTCCTGCTCATCGCCGTTAACCTTCGGGTGTCCTTTGTCAGCGTGGGACCGGTTCTCGCGAACATCAGCGGCGACCTTGAGTTATCCGGCGCCGCAGCAGGGTTCCTCACGGGTCTTCCGCTCATTGCTTTTGCAGTGTTCTCACCCGTGGCGCCGGCCTTCGCTTCCCGCCTGGGTCTCGACCGGGCCCTGTGGATGTCCCTGCTGTTCCTCGCCTCGGGCATCGTGCTTCGCTCCTTGCCCGTGCCCGGCTTCATCTGGGCGGGCACCGCACTGATCGGCCTGGCTATCGCGTTTCTCAATGTCCTGGTGCCGTCCCTCGTAAAGCGGGACTTCCCCATGAGGGTCAGCCAGGTCACCGGAAGCTACACCGCCACACAGGCCGCCTTCGCCGCGATCGGGGCCGCCGTCGTCGTCCCTGTGGCACAAACGTCCCCGGCGGGATGGCGGCTTGCCCTCGGAATCTGGGTGGGACTGGCTCTCATCGCCATGGCGGTGCTTTTGCCGTGGCTGCGCCGGCACACGTTGGGCAGTGCGCACGCCGCCAGGCCGGACGCCGCCTACCGGTCGCCCTGGGCCTCAGCCCTGGGCTGGCAGGTGACGATCTTCATGGGACTGCAGTCGATCGCCTTCTACGTCCTCATGGCATGGCTGCCCACCATCGAACAAAGCCGCGGGGTTCCCGCCACTACCGCAGGCATCCACCTGTCCGTCTTCCTGCTCATCAGCGTGTTCGCCAGCCTCGCCGCCGGGGGAATCCTCCACCGGGGTTCGGACCAACGGCTCGTATCCTTCACGAGCGGCGCGCTCACGTGCGTCACGTTTCTGGGGCTGGCATTTGCGCCGGACCTCGTCTTGCTGTGGGTCCTTCTTGGGGCAATCGGGTGCGGGAGCCTCATTGTCATCGCCCTGTCGCTGTTCAGCCTCCGGACCGTCAATTACCCGCAGGCAGCATCGTTGTCCGGCATGGCCCAATCTGTTGGCTACGGTCTGGCTGCGGTGGGGCCCGTGATGTTCGGCGGCCTTCGCGACCTGAGCGGGGGCTGGACGCTTCCGCTCCTCGTCACCGCAGGCCTCATGGCGGTTCTCGCCGTGACGGGTGTTCTTGCCGGGCGTGACCGGGTGATCAGCGGCGCGGCCTGACAGGGATGAGTACGTTCAGGCCCCACCCAACAAATCCAAAGACCTAAGCCGCCGTGATCCGTACCGGCAGGGACTCGAACCCGCGGAGCACGTTGTGCAGGATCGGCACCGGCGCGCCGTCCGGTTCGATGGCAGCCACCCGCTCGAGAAGCTGCTGCAGCACGATTTCCATTTCGAGCCTGGCGATGGGCTGCCCGACGCACTGGTGCAGACCCATTCCAAACGCGACGTGGCCCGACGCATTGCGGTTGAGATCGAAGTCATCCGCGTTCTCGCCCCACTTGCGCGGGTCACGGTTCGCGGCTCCGAGGAACACCAGGACCTTGGCGCCCGCCGGCAGGTGAACTCCGCCCAGGACGGTGTCCACGGCAACGGTCCGGTGGAACTTCTGGAACGGCGATTCCAGGCGCAGCGCCTCGTCGACGGCGAATTTGGCCATCTTGGGGTTCTCACGCAGCTGGGCCCAGGCCTCCGGGTAGCGCGCCAAGACCGAGAGTGTATTGCCGATGCCAAAGATGGTGGTGTCGACGCCGGCGGACAGCAGGGCCCGGACCAGCAGTGTGGCCTGCTGCTCCGTGATGAGGCCGTCCTCCACGCGCTTCCAGATCTGGGCGCCGAAGCCGGTGTCGTCCAGGTTTTCACGCTGGCAGTTCCGCATCACCGCGGCAGCGTGTTCGTCACCCTGGGCGAAAGCCTGCTTGAAGATGTAGTTCTCCGGGCCGAAGGCGTTGAACACCATGTTGCCGTACGGCAGCAGATGTTCACGTCCGACGTCGGGAATCCCCACCGCGTCCGGGAAGACACGCAGGGGGTACTTTTCGGCGAGGTCCGTGATGGCGTCGAACGTCTTACGCTGCGCCAGCTGCTCCGTCAGCTCCGCGGCCGGTGGCGTGAACGGCTCGCGAAGGGCGCGGACGGTGCTGGGATTGATCACGCCGGTGAGCGCCCGGCGCATCACGGTGTGGATGGGCGGATCCGATTCGAGGATGCTGGGCGGGCGCCAGCCCGAGTCCTTGCGGATGTCCCGGGGGCCCAGGCCACCGGAGGAGATGTAGGTTTCGAAGTCCGTCAGCACCTCATAGACCTCCTGATAGCCGGCCACGGCGTAGCTGCCGGTGCTTTCCAGGTAGGAGACGGCGCCGGCATCGCGGAGCCGCCCCAGGAAGGGGTACGGATCCAGGAGGTTCGCCGTCTCGAACGGGTCCTCGCCCAATACGTTGGCTTCATGGGTGGTAACGGTCATGGGAAACACTCCTGGTGAGGAAAAACTTGGGCGGATAGGTGGCGGACTAGAGGTCCAGGACGAGCCGCGGGCAACCGGCAGCGGCGCGGGAAACGCACACCAGCATCACTTCCCCGGCTTCACGGTCCTCTTCCGACAACACTGCGTCGCGGTGCTCCGGCTCACCCGAAATGATTTGGGTTTCGCACGTGCCGCACAGACCGCCACGGCAGGAGGACAGGACGCGCACGCCCACCTCCTCCACGGCTTCGAGGATGGTCTTGTCGTTGGGGACGGTGACAGTGGTCCCGGTCCGGGCCAGCTCCACTTCGAACGGTGCGTTGGCCGCTGCGGCACCCAGGGTGGATGCCACGAAGCGTTCGGTGTGCAGGGCGCCGGGGGGCCACCCCATGCAGCGTTCTTCAACGGCGCCGAGCAGCCCGCCGGGGCCGCACGCGTAGACCAGCATGTGCGCCCGGGGCATGCCAAGGATCTGGTCCAGGTCCAGGCGGCCAACCTCGTCCTCGGCAATGATGCGGATACGCTCCGGACCGTACCGGTCCTCCAGCTGCTGCGCGAAGGCCATGGTGTTCCGGCTTCGGCCGCCATAAACCAGAGTCCATTCCTTGCCGGCAGCGTGGGCCGCCTCGAGCATGGGAATCAGCGGAGTGATGCCAATGCCGCCTGCGAGGAAGAGGTAACGCCGCGACTCACGCATCGGAAAGTTGTTGCGCGGCTCGGAGATGGTCAGCGGCGTCCCGGCCAGCAGGGCGTGGACCGCTTTGGATCCGCCGCGGGAATCCGGGACGTGCAGGACACCGATCCGCAGGTGGTCCAGCTCCTCCGGTGAGGAGCACAGGGAGTACTGGCGCACCAGGCCGTCCCCTACGTGGACATCAATGTGTGCGCCCGGCTGCCAGGGCTGGAACTGCCGGCCGTCCGTCCGCCGCAGCACCAGTGACACCACCTGGTCCGCCACGACGTCCACCTGATCGACCACGGCGTCGATGGTGGCTCCTGCAGATGCACTCATGGGTCTTCACTTCCTGTGGAACGGTGTGCCTGCCATGCAGGCTTCGGCCGGAGGTCCGGCCGCTTTTAGGGCTTACTTGAGGTTAGGTGTTTCGCACCACATACCGTGGACGTCATTCCATCCAACGGAAAGATCCGGACGTCAACTGCGGGCGCAGCCAGGATCTACTGCGGCAAATGCTCCACACCCAGTCGGCGGGCGATCCCGCGTGCGGCGATGTTGAGCACGGGAACCACGCTGCCCACCGGGGCCGGGCGGCCCCGGGTCACGATGCCCAGCGCTGCCACCACCTGCTTGTTCGGCAGGAACACCGGGACAGCCAGGCCATAGTTGTCCGGCCCGGCTTCCTCCTCAGTGGTGGCGTAGCCGTTGGCGCGGACCCGCTCGATCTCGGCGGCCAGCAGCGCGGGATGGGTAATGGTCCGGGGCGTATGCGGCTCCAGCCGCTGGACCGCGGTGGAAAACAGGTCCTTGGCACCATAGGCGAGCATGATTTTGCCCGCGGCACTCGCGTGCAGCGGCAGGCGTGCACCCACCCGGCGGAAGGGCTGGCCCGCCCCCGTGCCGGACATCCGCTCCACCAGCAGGACCTCCTCCCCGTCCAAAATGAACAGATTCACCACGTTGTGGGTGACAAAAAGAACGTCCTGCATAAACGGCGCCGCCACCTCGGCGATGTTCTGCTGCGCCGGGGCCAGCAGGCCCAGCCGCCAGATCCGGTGGCCCACCCGGTATTCGCCGTTCAGCTTTTCCAGTCCGCCCCAGGCCACCAGATCACCGGCAAGGCGGTGCGCGGTGGCCACCGGCAATCCTGCCCGCCGGGCCATGGAGCTGAGGCTTTGGACGGAATGCTCGGTATCGAAGGTGCCCAGCAGGGCGAGGGCGCGCGAGGTGACGCTGGCCGGCTGGTGGGTCGCCGCACCGCCGGCCGCGTCCGGAAGCTTCGGCGCGGCCGTCGTACCCGGGCGGCGGGCGCTCCGGCCTGCCGGGGCAGCGTTTGCCATGAGTCACCCTTCTGAACGCTGGAGAGCGGGGGGCCGTCGTTGGCGCGGTGCCGCATCCTGCCATTTTAAGGCCCGACGCCGGCGCCCCCTAGCGCGAAAGGTGAGGCGCCGGCGTCGTCCATTGATGCAGCCGCCGCGCGATGAAGAAGCTTAGCGGGGCACAGAGGCGAGGCCGGAGCCCCGGTATGCACCGAGGCCGCCGTCCACGCGGATATCGGAGCCGTTCACCCAGCCCGATTCGGGGCGGAGCAGGAAGTCGATTACGGGAGCGATGTCGTCAGGATCGCCGAAGCGGCCCAGCAGGGCACCGGCGCCCTCCACCTTGTCGCGGCCGTGGTCTTTTTTGAAGTCCTCGAGGATGGGGGTGGCCACCGGTCCGGGGCTGACGCTGTTGACGCGGATCCGCTGCGGCAGCAGCTCGGCGGCCAGGTGCTCGGTGAGAACCCGGACGCACTGCTTGGAGAAGAGGTAGGACTCGCCGGTTACCTCGTCATCGCCAGCGAGCGAGTCCAGTGCGGCGGCCTGATCGTCCGCGAGCGCGAAGGCGGAACATTTTGCTTTTACCTCGCGCCAGTTCACCGCAACGCTGGAGGCGAGGTTCACCACGGCGGCACCCTCGCCGAGCATGGGGGCAAGCGCCCGGACCAGCCCGCGGACACCGAAGACGTTGACGGCCAGCACGGTCCGCCACGGCGCGGTGCCGGGCACCCCGGCGATATTCGCCAGGCCGGCGATACCGTTCGGCGCCGCGGCCGCGACTGCTGCTGCGGCAGCATGGATGCCGGCCTGGCTGGAGAGATCCGCCTGGACGAATGTGCCGCTGAAATCCGCTGGCGGGTTGCGGTCAATGCCGATCAGCGGCACCCCGCGGCCGGCGAGGATCCGGGCCGTCCGGGCCCCGATGCCGGAGGAAACCCCGGTGAGTACGATGGGCAGTTGCTCGTGGGACATGCAGACTCCTCGTTAGTGCGTGACGTGCTTCACTCCATAGTGGCAAGCGGTGCCCCGTGACCGCGGTGCACTTTCCGTTGGACGGAAAGCCCGCCCACGGATGTGACCGGTGCCATGACACTGGATAAGAATTCCCTCCCGGCCGAAAGGAAAACCATGACGGCAGCCCAGTACGAGGTCCATGACCCGGCCACCCTTGAGCTCGTCGGACACGCTCCGGAGAACACCGCGCAGGATGTTGAGCTCGCCGTTGCCGCCGCCCGTGCCGCCTCCGCCGCCTGGGCCGCGGACCGGGAAGCACGCCGCAGTGCCCTGCGTGCAGGTGCGGCACTGATCCGCCGCGATCTGGCTGCGCTGGCCACGCTTCTCTCCCGGGAACAGGGCAAGCCCAAGGCCGACGCCGCCGGTGAGTTCTCGGTGGCCGCAAACCTTTTCGAATACTACGCGGACCTCGGGTGGGACGAAGCCCAGCAGCTCACCCCGCGGGCCGACCGCAATTTGGAAGTCCAGTACCGGCCCGTGGGCATCGTCGGCACCATCACTCCGTGGAACTTCCCCATCTCCCTGCTCTGTGTAAAGCTTGCCCCGGCCCTGGTGGCCGGCTGCACCGTGATCGCCAAGCCCTCGCCGTCCACGCCCCTGTCCACCATTGCGCTGGTGAATCTGCTCAACGAGGTCCTCCCGGCCGGAGTGCTGCAGGCCCGGACCAGTTCCAGGCGGACAGTGAACGTTGCCCTGAGCACGTCGCCCGGCATCCGGAAGATCTCTTTCACCGGCTCCACGGAGGTGGGCATCTCCATCGCCCAGCAGGCTGCCTCCACCGTCAAACGCGTCACCATGGAGCTCGGCGGAAACGATCCCGCCATTGTCCTGGACGACGCCGACATCGCCGTCACCGCCCGCGGCATTGTGGGCAGCGCCTTCCGCAACGCCGGCCAGGTCTGCATGGCGGTCAAGCGTGTATACGTCCCGCGCAGCCGCAGTGCCGAACTGGCCGAGGCCATTGCCGCCGAGGCCGCCCGCCACGTGCTGGGGCACGGCATCGCGGAGGGCACCACCATGGGACCGATGCACAACGAATCCCAGCTCAAACTGGTCCGCGGCCTGGTTGACTCCGCCGTGGGCGCCGGTGCCCGCATCCTCTCCGGCGGCGGCGCCGGCTGCGATCTGCCAGGCTATTTCCTCTCCCCCACTGTGGTGATCGATGCCGAACCGGGCATGGACCTGGTGGAACAGGAACAGTTCGGCGCGGCCCTGCCCATCGTGGCCTACGACAACCTCGATGAAACCATCGCCGGCCTGAACGCCGGCGAGTTCGGCCTGGGCGCCTCCGTCTGGAGCCCGGACCAGGAGCGGGCCTACGCCACCGCATCGCGCATCGAGGCCGGAACGGTCTGGGTCAACCAGCACACCCTGGTGGAACCGGACGCCCCGTTCGGCGGGTGGAAAGCATCCGGCGTGGGCCGTGAGCGCGGCCGCTGGGGGCTGGAGGAATACCTGGAAACCCGCGTCATCAATGCCCGCCCGCACTCCTGACCCCACAACTCTGCAAAGGACTTTCCTGTGAGCGTCGAACTGATCACCCTTGGCACCGCCGCCGGCCCGGCCATCCGCGGGCCGGAAAACGGCATCTCCAGCGCACTGGTGGTGGGCGACGCCTTCTACATGGTGGATTTCGGCCTCGGCTGCTCCCGCGCCGCCCATGAGGCAGGGCTCCGCGGCAAGGACTTTGTGGCAGGCTTTGTCACCCACCTGCACTCGGACCACGTGGTGGAACTTCCGGGCTTCCTGCTCTGGAACTGGGGAAACCCGGTGGAGGGGTTCACCGGCCCCGTTTCCATTGTTGGCCCGGGCAAGGATGCCACCCGCGCCGGCGGCAACGGGCTGTCCGGCACCGCCGAGCTGGTGTCCCACTCGCTGAAAGCCTTCTCCTACGACATCGACATCCGCGTCCATGATGAGGCGCGCCCGGACCTGGCGTCCCTGGTGCGCACCGTGGACCTGACAACACCCGCGCACAAGTCCCCGGAAGCGGCCCGCCCCTTTGACGTCTACGAGGATGACAGGGTCAAGGTCACCGGCATCCTGGTGGAGCACCCGCCCGTACGGCCTGCACTCGCGTTCCGCTTCGAGACCGACGCCGGCACCGTGGTGTTCTCCGGCGACACGGCCGAATGCGAGGCCATGGCGGTGCTCGCCGACGGAGCGGACGTCCTGGTACACGAAGCCGTCAACCTGGACTTCTACGCGGGCAAGGGATTTGCGCCGGAGTTCCTGAACCACCAGCAGATCGCACACACCACGCCGGAGGGAGCCGGCCGGGTTGCCGCCGCCGCCGGCGTGGGCCGTCTGGTTCTCTCCCACCTTGCCGGCCGTGCAGAGCCGCAGTGGTGGCGCGGCCGTGCCGCCTCAACCTTCGATGGCCCGGTAGACGTAGCCGTCAGCGGCCAGCGCTTCCGCATCGGCAGCCCCGTCCTGGCGCCCGCCTGAGAGCGCCCTGATCCCGGGAACCTGTCACCCTGCTGCAAGGACCACACTCTTGGCACTGCCGTCGCACACCACGCCACTCGATGACAAGAAGGCGACGACGGACGGGGCCTGGCTTGCCGTCCTCGCCGCAGGCATCGCGGCGGCCATGCACATCTGGAAACTTCCGGCCGCCCTGGCCGGCATCCAGGCAGATCTCGGCACCTCCCTGATCCAGGCCGGGCTGCTGCTCGGCATCATCCAACTGGCCAGCGTGGTAGGCGGCCTGGCCACGGCCGTGGGCGGTGAAATGGCCGGCCTGCGCCGGCTCCTCATCTCCGGACTCGTGCTGCTCAGTGCCGCCTCCGCCCTCGGCGCGGTAGCACCCAGCACCGAATGGCTCATGGCCGCACGCACTCTGGAGGGCGTCGGATTCCTGCTGGCCGTCGTCGTCGCCCCTGCCCTCATCCGCAAAGTGGCCCCGCCCCAACGGTTGAACGTTGCCCTGGCAAGCTGGGCCACGTTCCAGGGAACGGCCACGCTGATCGGCCTGTCAGCGGGTGCCTTGTTCCTGCAGGCCGCCGGCTGACGCGAATGGTGGTTGGTCATGGCCATTCTCACGCTGCTCCCGGTGCCGCTGCTGCTCCGCCGGGTGCCGAAGGACGTGGCCCCCGCCGACGCGGGGCTCCGTTCCGCACTCCGCAGGGTGGGCCGTACCGTTGCCACCCGCAGGCCCTGGATCATCGGGGTAGTGTTCGCCTGCTACACGGCGCAGTGGATGGCGGTCCTCGGGTTCCTGCCGTCAATCTACCGGTCAGCCGGGCTCGACGGTCCGTGGCCGGGCATCCTCAGCGCCGTGGTCGGAGGTGTGAACGCCATCGGGGCCCTCAGCGCCGGACCGCTGATCCAGCGCGGCCTGTCCGAGCGGAAGATTATCTTTTGGACCTTCCTGTCGATGTCCGCCGCATCCGTGGCCACGTTCGCCGTCGGCTGGGAAAGCATCGGAAGCGGCATGCTTTTCCAGTTTGCCCTCATCGCGGTGTTTTCCGCGGTCGGGGGCCTCATCCCTGCCGCGGTGACCAGTTACTCGGTACGCATCGCACCCGCAGACGGTTCTGTCACCGCCGTGCTGGGCCTGACGCAGCAGATCTTCAATGTGGGAAACTTCCTGGGGCCGATGTTGTTCGCCTTTCTCGCCACCACCACCGGCGGCTGGGGCACCACCTGGTGGCTGACATGTGGATTGAGCACTGCGGGGATGGCCCTGCTGGTGTTCCTGGGACGGGCCGACGGCGGGAGCGTTGGCAGTGTGCGACGCTCCCCAAAGTGGCTTTCCGCCCAACGGAAAGCTCAAATGTAAGGCCGGTCACACGAGCTTAGAGTCGAGGAAACGCCGGCGAAACCGGCAAAGACTCCCCTTCAACGATTGGGCAAACCGTGTCTGAAACTCCCCACATGACGCCGGGCTCCGAGACCTCCCGCGATCCCCGGACCTGGTCCCGGGCCAAGCGCAACCGCTACGGCTGGTTCATGACGTTCAGCCTGCTTTTCCTGATGATGCTCAGCTGGGCGGATAAAGCAGTCCTGGGCATCGCGGCCGTCCCCCTGATGAAACAGCTGGGCATCACGCCCGAACAGTTTGGCCTGGTCGGCAGTGCCATGTTCCTGACCTTCGGCGTGGCCCAGATCGTTGCTGCCCCCATCGCCAACAAGGTATCCAGCAAGTGGATCCTGCTGGTCCTTTGCCTGCTGTGGTCCGTGGCGCAGGTCCCCATCCTGCTGTTCGCCTCGCTGCCCGCGCTCTGGGCCAGCCGCCTGCTGCTCGGTGCCGGCGAGGGCCCGCTCGCACCGGTCCTGATGCACGGCATCTACAAGTGGTTCCCCGCAAAGAAGGGTGCCACCCCTGCCGCGCTGGCGTCTTCCGGTGTGACCTTGGGCATTGTGGCGTTCGCTCCGGTTTTGGCCTGGGTCATCGGTCAATTCGGCTGGCAGACCGCCTTCGCGGTGCTGGCCATTGTGGGACTGGTCTGGTCCATCTTCTGGTTCATCGTGGGCAAAGAAGGCCCCTACACCAGCCGGAAGGCTGAACAGGAACTTGACGGCATCGCCCCGGAAGAGGCACCTGTAGTGGCCGAAGCCAAGGTCCGCTACTGGCGCACCATCCTGTCCCCCAGCTGGATCTTCGCGGTCCTGGCGTCCTTCTTCGGCTACTGGACCTTCACCCTGGCCATGTCCTGGGGCCCGGCCTACTTCCAGAACGTCCTCGGCTTCAGCGGACAGCAGGCCGGCACCATGATCGCCCTGCCCGCGGCCTGGGGCACTATTGCCACTGTGGGCCTGAGCGCCCTGACCCAGCGCCTGCACCTCAGGGGTGTTCCCACCAGAAAGGCCCGCGGCTGGGTACTCGGCGCCGCCGGAACCTTCGCCGGTGCCTGCCTTGTTGGGGCAACGATGACCACCTCCCCCATCCTGTCAATCGCCCTCATGGTCTTCGGCTTCGGCACCGCACCGGCACTCTTCGCCATCACCTACCTGGTCGTGGCAGAACTGACCACCATTGGCCAGCGAGGCGCTAACCTCTCCATCGCAAACGCCGTCCTCACCACAGGCGGCGTGTTCGCACCGGCAGTGTCCGGATTCCTGATCGGCGGAGCAGCCACCCCCGCAGACGGCTACCGTGCGGCTTTCGCCCTGGCCGGAGGACTCATGCTGACGTTCGGCGTCCTGGCCCTGGTGTTCGTCAACCAGCAGCGGGACCGCCGTCGGCTCGGCCTGGACCTAGCCGCCGGCTTCTCACTCAAGGCACCCGCCCCTGCCGCCGGAGCTGAGGCCGCACCATTAGCGGCAGTCACTAAGGCCTAACGCCTTACGGCTTGGAAAGCAGCCAGCGGAGGCAGCAAACTGCGGCCTCCGCTCAGGCCTGAGCTGCAAAAACACACGAACGACGTGGAAGGAACCATTCTTGCAGGACCTCACATCCCATGGCGGCGGTGGACGAACCGGCTTCTCCGGCCGCCTCCTGCGTGGCGGCACCGAGCCGGACCCGCGGTTTACCCTGGCCAACGAACGCACGTTCCTGGCCTGGATCCGTACCTCGTTGGCACTGCTTGCCGGTGGTGTCGCCGTGGAAGCCTTCATGGCCGATCTTTTCGCCCCCGAACTGCGCAAGACGGTTGCCGTCCTGCTGCTGGTCCTCGCCCTCCTTATCGGCGGGGGCTCATTCTTCCGCTGGCTCAATGTCGAACGCTCCATGCGCCGCAAAGACCCGCTGCCGCTGCCCTGGATCGCCCCGGTCCTGGCAATCGGCGGGGGCCTCGTCGCCGCCATCATGGCGGTCTTCGTCCTCGTCCGCCCCGCCTAATCCATGCCGCCGCCACCTGACATACCCATCCATGGCGACCCCGGACTCCAGCCGGAACGCACGGACATGGCCTGGGGGCGCACCACCCTGTCGCTGACGGTCGCAGCCGCCGTCTTCCTTCGCTGGATGCCCCATCATGGCTGGTTCGCGGGCACGCTTGTGGCGGCCTCCGTCGTTACGGCCGTAGCTATCAACCTCACCCGCAAGCGGAGATTTCACCGCGCCATCAACGGCGTTAAACATGAAGCAATGACACCCGACGTCGCTTCGATCGCCGCCGTCGCGGCCAGCGTCATCATCCTTGCGGGCCTGGGAATCTGCACCGTTTTGCTCATCCCCGTGGAGCAATGACCTTGAGGTTAGGCAGGCAAACCTGAATTCGACATCGTCCTTCCGTTTGTCCAACAACTGCACTACTGCATCCATCGTGTTCCGTGGCTGATCAAGCCGCCCAAACAGGCCCCAACAGAACCTCCCACCCCACTCAAAATTCGCCGTAACGTAATCCGTATGGATAACCGAGCAGAGGTACGGCAGTTCCTGTCCTCACGCCGCGCGCGCATCACCCCGGAGCAGGCCGGTCTCGAGCAGTACGGCGGCCGGCGCCGGGTGCCGGGCTTGCGGCGGGAAGAAGTGGCCCGTCTGGCGGGGGTAAGCGTGGAGTACTACACGCGCCTGGAACGCGGAAACCTCGCGGGCGTCTCGGACAGCGTCCTCGATGCGATCGCCCGTGCACTCGAACTCGACCGCGCGGAACACGATCACCTGTACGACCTGGCACGCACGGCCATCACTTCAGGCCGCAAGCGCAGTCCGGCGAGCGCCACAGCAACAGGCGTGCGCCCCGTGCTGCAGCACCTGCTGGACGCCATCACCGGCGCACCGGCGTTCATCGGAAACAACCGGCTGGACATCGTCGCCGCCAACACCCTGGGCTACGCCCTGTACGCCGACATGTACCGCGGTCCGGCGCGGCCGGCCAACCACTCGCGGTTCATCTTCCTGGACCCGCGGTCGCACAACTTCTATACCGATTGGAACAGCGCGGCCAGCGCCAACGTGGCCATCCTCCGCCGCGAAGCGGGCCGCAACCCGCACGACAAAGGCATCGCCGAACTCGTGGGCGAACTCTCCATGCGCAGCGACGACTTCCGCACCCGCTGGGCAGCACACAACGTGCGGCGCCACTACTCCGGCACCAAGCTGTTCCGGCACCCCGTAGTCGGCCTACTCGAACTGGACTACCAAGTGCTGGAACTGGACGAGGACCCCGGCCACACGCTCACCGTCTATCCCGCCGTGCCGGACAGCCCCTCAGAGGAAGCCCTTAAGCTCCTCGCCTCCTGGGCTGCCACGGAAAACATACTGCAAACCGCCCAACCAGACGCTCGTACCCGGTAAAGGCGCCAAAAGCGCACAACGGCAAGATTCCCAGGGAGGCCCTGGCAGTACCCCTCAAGGCAGAGTCTCCCTCAGATTCGCGTGATGCGCTTTGATGGAACAGTGCCCGAAAGGGATGCCATCCATCCCCGTGGCCAGGAACCTTGCCAGTCAGCTCCACAACAAAGCTGCCTACTCCCTCTTTTTAGGAGAAATATTGCTCACCGCTAACGCCTACGCCGCCCCGTCCGCTGACGGAGACCTCATCCCCACCACCATCGAACGCCGCGACGTCGGCCCCCACGATGTGCTGATCGAGATCAAGTTCGCCGGCATCTGCCATTCGGACATCCACACGGTCCGCGGCGACTGGGGACCCCAGCAGTACCCGCTGGTTCCCGGCCACGAGATCGCCGGCATCGTCACCGAGGTCGGCGCCGCCGTCACCAAGCACTCCGTCGGTGACCGCGTGGGCGTCGGCTGCATGGTCAACTCCTGCGGCGACTGCGTCAACTGCCAGGCAGGCGAGGAACAGTACTGCCTCAAGGGCAACACCGGCACCTACGGCGCCGTGGACCGCGACGGCACCATCACCCAGGGCGGCTACTCCACCCACGTCGTCGTCACCGAAGACTTCGTGGTCACCATCCCCGAAGGCATAGAGCTCGACGCCGCCGCTCCCCTTTTGTGCGCCGGCATCACCACGTACTCCCCCTTGCGGCACTGGGGCGCAGGTCCCGGGAAGAAGGTCGCCGTCGTCGGCCTCGGGGGACTCGGCCACATGGCCGTCAAGCTCGCCCACGCCATGGGCGCGGAGGTTACCGTGCTCTCGCAGTCGCTCAAAAAGCAGGAAGACGGCCTGAAGCTGGGCGCGGAGCACTACTACGCCACCAGCGACGAGACCACCTTCACGGACCTCGCCGGCAGTTTCGACCTGATCATCAACACCGTCAGCGCATCGATCGACATCAGCTCCTACCTCCAGCTGCTGTCCCTCGACGGTGCCCTGGTCAACGTCGGCGCACCGGCCGAGCCGCTCCCCGTGAACGCGTTCGCCCTCATCGGCGGCCGCCGCTCCTTCGCCGGCTCCATGATCGGCGGCATCCGTGAGACCCAGGAGATGCTCGACTTCTGCGCCGAGCACAACCTCGGCGCCGAGATCGAGGTCATCCCGGCCGGGAAGATCAACGACGCCTACGAGCGCGTTCTCGCATCGGATGTCCGCTACCGCTTCGTGATCGACACCTCGACGCTCTCGCAGGTACCCACGCGTTAACAGTTAAAACAAGGCAGCCCCCGGACCGTAGTCCGGGGGCTGCCTTGTTGTTTCCCGGTACTAAACGCTCAGTCCTTACCCTTCCGGTGCACGCCGATCAGCGTCTCCAGCGGGATCCGTGCGGTGGCCCGCTCGATCTGGGCGGAGATGCCCTTGAGGACGGGAAGGTGCCGGGTCATGGTCGAAGCGTGCGACGTCGGCAGCACCAGCCCGAGACCGGCGCCGATCCTGCCCGTATGAAACACCGGGACGGCGATGGAACACGAACCGAGCCGCACCTCCTCCAGGGTGGTGGCGTAACCCTGGGCCCGGATCTGGCCCAGCTCCTCGGCGAACTTCCGGGGGTCAATGTGGGTGTGCGCTGTAGGCCGTTCGAGGTCCCGGTTCAGGTAGGCGTCGCGGACCCAGTCGTCCTCGAACGCGAGGATGACCTTCCCGACGGCGGTGGCATGCATCGGCAGGCGGCCTCCCACGCGGGAGGCCCGGGGAACACGTTTCGAACCGTAGACCCGGTCAATGTAGAGGACTTCGTGCCCGGCCCGGACCGCCAGGTGCGCGGTCTCACCGGTTAAGGAGAACAGGTCCTGAATGTACGGTTGGGCAGCGTCCCGCAGCTGGCGTCCGGTGTTCTGGGCGAGCTCCCACAGCCGGATGCCCAGCTGGTAGCGGCCGTTTGGCTCGCGCGAGAGAAAACCCCAGTCGGTCAGTTCGTTGACCAGCCGGTGCGTCGTGCTGAGCGGCAACCCGGATTTCTCGGCAATGTCCGTCAGGCTCAGGGCGCCGCGGGAGCTCTCAAAAGCCTCCAGGATAGCCAGCACCTTGGACGTCACGGTGCGTCCGGGCTCGCGGCTGCCGCCTGCCATGGTGACCTCCTCGTTCCGGACGCGCCTGTCAGTGTCCGGATTCGAGTCTAGATGCGTGTCAGGCTTTCGTCCCCGCCCGCGTTGAGCAGCCGTTGGCGCTGCGGCCACTCCGTCACCGATTCCAGAGCGGACAGCGCCCGCGCCATAGCTTTTGCCTCGGCCGTGAACAGGTGGCTGTGCACGCGCTGGCTGCACAGCCGCAGCGCCTGCCCCCGGTCCAAGCCGAACCAGTCCATCACCGTGTCGATGCCGTGCGGGCTGAGCCGCCAGGTTTTGTCCGCGTCCTTGACGATCGCGTCCTCGATGGAGAGCGCCTCGCGGCGAGAGTCGTGGCCGTCGATAATCTCCAGAACCGCGGGGATCTTCAGCGCGTCGTAGCTGCATTCCGCGAGGATTTCTGCGGCCAGCCGGGCACCCTCCTTCTCATGCAGCAACACGAGGTCCGGCCTGCCGCCGCCGGGTGCGATCGCCGAGAGCACCTCCGAGGGCGGCACCTGGGACCAGCCGATGTCGTGCAGCATGATCGCGGGAAGCACGACGGCGGCATCCGCTTCGGGGTGCGCGTCCAGCAGTGCGCTGGCCAGCCCGAAGGCGTAGAGAGTGTGGGCGTCATTGTTGCGCACACGAAGCAACGGGGCCGCGAATTCCCACAGGGCGGCGAGATCGGGATCCAGGGCAATTACGCCGTCAGGCTCCGCCTCGATACTCGCGGAGACATCCTGTCCAAAGTGGTTGTCCGTGGCCTGCAGCTTCGTCATGCTGCAACCTTGTTCCGTCGAGGGCGCGGTGGCAACCCAAGCTCCCACTGAGCGGAAGCCGTCTGAGCGCCGCGCCGGTTATAAAAATCGCTCCGAAAGGCTCCACGGGCGCCTACGCCTGGGATAGCGTAGCCACTATGGCGCCAGGGCACTCGGGGCGCCATAGCAATCCGAGGCAATGCAGCCCACGGATAGTCGACTGTAAGGTTCGTTCGAGCAAAGGATGATCATGGCCGTTTCAATTGAGCTAGGCAAGAAACTCGACAAGGACTACGAGGGCAAGAGCCTGAAGGAAATACTTGACGCCCCGCCGTCTGCGCTGGCCGGCCTGACGGAAAAGCACGCTGAACTTCTCGCCGGACTGGGCATCAAGACCGTCCGCGACCTCGGCAGCAACAAATACTTTGCAGTGGCAGGCGTCCTCGTGGCCTTGTCGAACCACACCGACTAAGGCTTTCAAAGAACCAGCAGGAGTCCGGCCGGACCATGTTTCCGGCCGGACTTTCCTGTGGGCGGCACCGCGGGGAAACCCGGCTATTCGATCAGCGCCAGCACGGCGCCCGCGCCGACAACACCGCCGGCCTCGGCCCTGATCCCGCTCAGGGTCCCGCCGCGGTGGGCGGCAACCTGGGTTTCCATCTTCATCGCTTCAAGCACAACGACGGGATCCCCGGCGGACACTTCGGCGCCCGGCTCGACCAGCCACTTCACCACGGTCCCGGCCATGTCCGCGCGCAGCTCACCGGGGTCGGCGGCACCTGCCGCAGCATCACCGTCGTACCCTCCTGCGAGGGAATCCCCGGCACGCGAAATGCCCGCAGGAACGCCGGCGCCGGAGCGGGCCCAGCCGTCCAACAGCGCAGCGGGAAGCCCGACGGCGAGGCGCCGGCCATCGACGTCAACGGTGATGGTGCGCCGCACACCGTCCGGAACGGACGTGCCGAACTCCGGATCCGCCGCGATGGAACCGGCGAAGTCCGTCTCAATCCAGCGTGTGTGGATCCCCAATGCGGTTTCGGACGTGAAGTCCGGCGCCTGGACCACGGCGCGGTGGAAAGGCAGGACGGTGGCCACGCCCGTGATCTCCATTTCCGCGAGGGCACGGCGGGCCCGGCGAAGAGCCTGCTGCCGGTCGGTGCCGGTCACAATCAGCTTCGCCAGCAGCGAATCAAACTGCGGCGCCACAATGGATCCGGAGCGGACCCCGGAGTCCAGCCGGATGCCCGGGCCGGTCGGCCCGCTGAACGTGGCGACGATCCCGGGCGACGGCAGGAAGCCCCGGCCCACATCCTCCGCATTGAGCCGGAATTCGAACGAATGGCCTCGCGGTGCAGGATCAGATGTCAGCCGCAGCGGCTCGCCCGCGGCGATCCGGAACTGCTCCTGGACCAGGTCCACGCCGGTGGTCTCCTCCGTGATGGGGTGCTCCACCTGCAGACGGGTGTTCACCTCGAGGAACGCGACGGTGCCGTCGGCCGCCACCAGGAATTCCACCGTCCCGGCTCCCGCGTAGGAGGCTTCGCGGCAGACTGCCTTGGCGGCGTCGTAAATCTGCCGGGTCTGCTCATCGGTCAGGAAGGGCGCGGGCGCCTCCTCCACCAGCTTCTGGTGCCGGCGCTGCAGCGAGCAGTCGCGCGTTCCCACCACCACCACGTTGCCGTGCTGGTCCGCCAGGACCTGCGCCTCCACGTGCCGGGGACGGTCCAGGTACCGCTCCACAAAGCACTCGCCGCGGCCAAAGGCCACCACCGCTTCGCGGACTGCCGAATCGAAGGACTCCTCAATCTGGTCCATCTCCCGGACCACTTTCAGCCCGCGGCCTCCCCCGCCGAAGGCCGCTTTGATGGCGATCGGCAGGCCGTGCTCTTCCGCGAATTCGCGGGCCTCTGCGGCCGAGGCCACGGGACCCTCGCTGCCGGCGACCAAAGGGGCGCCGGCGCGGACGGCGATTTCACGCGCGGTGATCTTGTTGCCCAGCTGCCGGATGGCCTCGGGGCTAGGGCCGATCCAGGTGAGCCCGGCGTCCAGGACTGCCTGGGCGAAGCCGGCGTTCTCGGACAGGAAGCCGTAGCCGGGGTGCACAGCGTCCGCGCCGGATTCCGCGGCCACGCGCAGGAGGTTGGCGATATCGAGGTAGGTTTCCGACGGCGCGTTGCCGCCCAGGCTGTACGCCTCGCTGGCGGCGGAAACGTGCATGGCGTCGGCATCCACATCCGCGTATACGGCCACGGAATCCAGGCCGGCGTCCTCGCAGGCGCGGGCGATGCGGACGGCGATTTCTCCGCGGTTGGCGATCAGGACCTTACGCATCAGTTGCTCACTTTGTCTGGGAATCGTTTGGCTGGGGAATGCCGGGGGAATCGGGGGAAGAATTGGCGGGCAGCCCGAACCCGGGCGCCCAGCGGAACCGGATGGAGCCGCCGATGGGAATCTGGGCAGCGAGATCCAGCTGGTGGTCCACCACCACGCCGATCACCGGGTAGCCGCCCGTGATGGGATGGTCGGCCAGGAACAGCACGGGCTGGCCTTCCGGCGGGATCTGGAGCGCCCCGGCCATGGTCCCCTCACTGGCCAGCTCTCCCTCCCGGCTCCGGCTCAGCGGCTCTCCGGCCAGGCGCATGCCCACGCGGTTCGAGCGGGGCGTCACCAGCCAGTCCTGGGCGCAGAGTGATTCCAGTGCGGCGGCGTCAAACCAGTCATCGCGGGGTCCGGGCACGATGTCCAGAACCGTTACGCCGGCATCCGGGAAGTCCGGCTGCAGCTCGGGATTGCCCACCACGTTCGAGGACGTGGCCACGCCCGCGGCCAACAGCTGACCGGCGGCCAGTGGCGCAGGCCCGATTCCGGACATGGTGTCCGTGGACCGGCTGCCCAGAACCGCGTCGGCTCCCGCGCCGCCGCGGATGGCCAGGTAGCTGCGGAAGCCGCGCCCGGGCGCGCCGATGGTCAGGACCTCACCGTCCAGCAGGGCAAACGCGGTTGCCATGGGCACCTCCCGCAGCTGCCCGGACTGGCCATCGTCGTCGTCGGTGTCGCCGTCGCCGTCGGGAACGTTCGACGGCGTCACAACAGTCAGTGCCGACGGCGCACCCGTCACTGCCAGAACCTGGTCGCCCACAGCCTGCACGCGCAGCCCGCCGGCAACAGATTCGACGACGGCGGCCGACGGCTGGTTGCCGACGATCCGGTTCGCGCGGCGGAGGGAGCCACGGTCCAGTGCTCCGGCTGAGGACACACCGAGCCCGGCGTGGCCGGGGCGGCCCAGGTCCTGGATCAGGCTCTGGAGTCCGGGCGAGAGGATCCGCAGCCCGGACTTATTCTCAGCATCGGTAGCAGCCAGCGCGTCGGAACGAGCATCCTCGGCCTCGGCAACTTCCAGGAACTCCCGCACAGCACGGAACTGCACCCGGTCCCCCGGCGCGGCCAGCGCAGGCTGCTCGCGGCCGAGGTCCCACATGTGGGCGGCGGTGCGGCCGATCAGCTGCCAGCCGCCCGGGGACTTCCGCGGGTACACGGCCGAGTAATTGCCGGCCAGCGCCACGGAACCCGCAGGGACGGCGGTCCGCGGTGAACTCCGGCGCGGGACTTCCAACGCCTGGTTCTCCCCCACCATGTAGCCGAAACCCGGCGCGAAGCCGCCGAACGCAACCGTCCAGACCTGCCCGGTATGGGCGGCCACCACTCCCTCTGCCCCCAGGCCGGTGAGGCGCCCTACTTCGGCGAGGTCCTCGCCGTCGTACACGGTATCGATGGTGACCAGCTTCCCCTCCGCATGGGGCTGGACCGTCAGGTCCAGCCCCAGCAGCAGCGAAGCCATCCGGCGCGCGGAGGCGGGCGAATCCGCCCTGACCATCACCGTTTCGGCGGCGGCCAGGACGTCGACCTGGCCGGGCAGCGGCTGCTCCAGCAGGAGGGCCTGCAGTGCCAGCACGTCGTGGAGCCCGGAGAGTTCGGCGAGCACCGCCGTCGTGCCTACCGGCCGGACGGCGAGCACGCGGGCCGACGTGGCGGGGTTACTGACTGTTTCCATGGGGATCAGGCCGCGCCGCTCAGGCGGGGCTGCCCTGGACGTTGTCGTTGTGGAGCAGGCGGAGGTCAGCTTCCGGCTGCGGGTCGCGGCCCAGGCGCATGCCCACGATGGTGATGACGGCTGTCAGCGCGATGTAGCCTGCGATCAGGTACCAGCCGCCGGACGCCGCGCCGTAAAGGGCGGTGAAGATCAGCGGGGCAACGGCGCCGCCGATGACGCCGGCCAGGGTGTAGGCCAGCGAGCTGCCGGCGTAGCGGAGCCGGGCCGGGAACTGCTCGGTGATGAAGGCCGCCTGCGGACCGTACATAAAGGCGTGCAGGGCCAGGCCGATCACCACGCCGATGGTCAGCATCACCACGGATTTTCCCGCGATCATCAGGAAGAACAGCGGAATGTAGATAGCGGTTGCGGCGGCGGCAATGCCGTAGACCCAGCGGCGGTTGAAGCGGTCGGTGAGGGCGCCGGCGGCGGGGATCAGGAAGAGCTGGAATGCGGAGCCGACAAGGATGGCGGCCAGCACATTGCCGGTGGTCATACCCAGTTCCTTGGTGGCGTAGACGGCCACAAACACGGTGAACAGCGAATAGAGAACGTCCGGGCAGACGCGGGACAGGGCGGCTGCGACCAGCGCGCGGGGCTCGGTGGTGAAGACTTCCTTGATGGGGGCCTTCGGCTGGCTGCCGTGGGCCGCGATGGCCTTGAAGACCGGGGTTTCCTCAAGCTTGAGGCGGATGATCAGGCCGAAGACCACCAGCAGGGCGGAGGCCAGGAAGGCTACGCGCCAGCCCCAGGAGAGGAACGCTTCGGTGCTCAGCGAGGCTGCCAGGACGGCCAGGACGCCGTTGGCCATCAGGTTGCCGGCAGGCGGGCCGATCTGGGCAGCGGAGGACCAGAAACCGCGCTTGTTCGGGTCGCCGAATTCGCTGGACAACAGTACCGCGCCGCCCCATTCGCCGCCGACGCCGATGCCCTGGGCCAGGCGCAGGAGCACCAGGATGACGGGGGCCGCGACGCCGATCACGGAGTAGTCGGGCAGCGCACCGATGAGGACGGTTGCGACGCCGATCAGCACCAGGGTGAAGACCAGGACGTATTTGCGGCCTATTTTGTCGCCCAGGCGGCCGAAGATGACGCCGCCGATCGGGCGGGCGAGGTAGCCCACAGCGAAGGCTGAGAAGGACAGGAGGAGCCCCACGAACTCGTCGTTGGAGGGGAAGAAGATCTTGGGGAAGACAAGGGCCGAGGCCACCGAGTAGATGGCGAAGTCGTAGTACTCGAGCGAGGTGCCGGTGAGGCTGGCGACGTACGCCTTCAGCGCGCCGGCCGGTGGCTTCCTCGCCGCCGTCTTTGCGGCCTTGTGGGTGCTGGTCATGGGTTCCTCCGAAGGATGGGGATGGTGCGGGGGCCTGGATGGGCCGGGGAATGGGGCTGGGCGGAACTGCTAAACGAACGAGCCGATGCTGACACCGGCGTCGCTGAGAGCGGACTTCACTGCAGTGGCCATTGCTACGGCCCCCGGTGAGTCACCATGCACGCAGATGCTTTCTGCGCGGATCTTCAGGACGGAACCATCAATTGTGCGGACGGCCGAGTCAGTGACCATCCTTAATACATGCTCCGCCACCTGGGCGGGGTCCTCAAGGACTGCGCCCTTGAGGGTTCGCGACACCAGCGTGCCGTCCGGATTGTAGGCGCGGTCCGCGAACGCTTCGGTAACCGCCCGCAGGCCGGCTTTCTCCGCGAGACGCAGGACTTCCGAGCCGGGCAGGCCCATGATCGGCAGGCCGGGGTCAACGGATTTCACGGCGTCGACGACGGCCTGGGCCTGGGCGGTGTGCGTGACGATCGCGTTGTAGAGGCCGCCGTGCGGCTTCACGTACTGGACCCGCGCTCCCTCGACCGACGCGAGAGCCTGCAGCGCCCCGATCTGGTAGACGACGTCGTCGGCCAGTTCGGTGGGGCTGATGTCCAGGAACCGGCGGCCAAAGCCCGCCAGGTCGCGGTAGCCCACGTGCGCGCCGATGACGACTCCCGCGGCCGCGGCGTCCCGGCAGGTCCGGCGGATGACGCTCGGATCGCCGGCATGGAAGCCGCAGGCCACGTTCGCGCTGGAAACGGAGGCAAACATCGCCGCGTCGTCACCCAGGGTCCAGCGTCCGAAGGACTCGCCGACGTCGCTGTTCAGGTCGATGGTTGTCATTTGTGATCCCCGTCTCATTGAGTGGTCCTACTAGAATGCACTAAATTTAGCGATTGTTCAACAATCCTTCGATTCAACGATGTGACGATCGTGTAAATTCTCGGGTATGGCTTCAACAGATCCCGCCGTCCGCACCGCCGCAGGCCGCCTTCGGGTGGCGGTCCCCTCTGTGGCGGAGCGGGTGGCTTCTGAACTTCGCCTGCAGCTCGCCGAGGGCGCTTTGCTTCCCGGCGCGCGCCTCACCGAATCCACCATCGCCGAGGACCTGGGCGTTTCCCGGAACACGGTGCGCGAGGCCTTTGCCGAACTCGCCAGCGAACGGCTGGTGGTCCGCCACCCCAACCGGGGCGTCTTTGTGGCCAGCCTGGGCGCAGGGGACATCCACGACGTATATACAGTGCGCCGTGCCATCGAGGTCAGCGCCCTGCGGGGCGGCGGCAGCCCGGAGGACGTGGCCGCGGTCCGGGCCGCCGTCGAGGAAGGCAAGCGCGCGGCGGTAGCTGGGGACGATGAAGCGGGGGGCACCGCCAACCAGCATTTCCACGGCGCCATCGTTGCCATGGCCGGAAGCCCGAGGCTGAACACCATCATGGCCCAGGTGCTGGCCGAGATGCGCCTGTTCTTCCACAAAGCCACCGCGGATGCATATTTCTACCAGCACTACCTGCCGGACAATGAGGCGATCTGTGAGGCCTTGGAAGCCGGCGAACTGGACCGCGCGGCGGACCTCCTTTCGGCCTACCTGGACCGCTCGGAGGACAAGCTGGCCGACGTGCACGGGGAATCCGGCACAGAGTGAGCCGGTAGGCTGGACCGATGAAACGCCGCCTTGTCGCCCTGTCCGCCGTCCCCCTGCTTCTCCTTATTGCTGGCTGTGGTTCGGTGCAGGAAGCGGCCGAAAACGCCGCGAACGATGCCGCTTCCAAGGTAGCCACCGCCGCCACCGACGAGGTCCGCAAGCAGGTCTGCGCCGTGGTGGAGGACGGGCTCGTCAGCATCCAGGACAAGGCACTGCTGGGCGGACTCGTCTCCGCTGCCGACGCCGCCGGGGTGCCCGCGGAAATTACGACGCCGCTGGGCGAGATCGCCGAAGCGGGCGACCAAGTGCCGGCCGGGTCAGTCGACGCGCTGACGGAGGCGTGCCGGGCTTAAGTTCCACGGGACCAAACCCCCTGAAGACTGGCTCAGTCCCATTCAACGACTACATGGTGCTCCTTAAAAGAGGAGCACCGGTGTCATGCAAAGCCCGGGGCCTTGTCCCGCAACCACGGCGTCCTGGCGGAGAGATGACTACCCCTCACACTCGAGGCAGTACGAATGGCCGTTGCTTTGGCGCGCGAGCTGGGACCGGTGTCGGACCAGGAAGCAGGAATAGCAGGTGAACTCGTCCGCCGCCTGCGGAATGACCTGAACGATGAGCTCTTCGGCGACGATCTCTCCACCAGGGGTGAGGCCCTCGTCGAGTGCGTCGGCTTCGTCCAGTTCAGTGACGACGCTGCGGGCGTCCGGGGCATTCGCAGATTGCAGTGCCTCGAGCGAGCGGTCCTGGGATTCCTTGACGTCGGAGCGGACTTCGTCGTAATCGGTTGCCACTTTCTTGATTCTCATTTCTGACGTTTTCGGCGGTGTTCTTTCTGACGAGACTGCAACGTACGCCATCGTGCCCTTGTTCCCGCGTCGAGGGAACTGGATGAGGGCCACTGCACTCCGTCCCGGTCAGTGTGGGGACTGGTAGCCGGCACGTCGCGCCGGCGTCCTTCGGGTACGGCAACCGGCTTGAGGGTATGGACGGCGTGGGAACGTTTGCGGCCGCGAGCATCGATTAAAGGGAAGTTGTCCTGACGGTTCGCGTGGAACTCGTCAACAGCGGGCCAGCTGTTGGGCGCCAGTTGGAAATCCGGGGCACCCCTGGCTCTGAAGCAGGTACATCAGGTCCTGCAGGCAGCATTTGGCTGGGAAGACGCGCAACTGCACCGGTTCACACCGCGTGATCCGTTCGCACCGCTGCGGACGGTCGACGGCGAGATTCCGGAGGCCCTGCAGTGGCTTCCGGGCCAGGAGTGTGAAGAACCGGGGGACCGGCGACGGTCGGGCCGGCGGAAGCGAAAATAACCGGGTGTGGCCCACCACCCCCACCCCTAGCTTGCCGGAATCTTCATTAGCGGCCTCGCAAAATAGGTAGGGTGAGCGTGCCTAACAGGCGGCCTGGAGCAGCTCCGGAAACCCAGAATGTGCTTACCTATTCGCCGGCGCGGCCACGCCCCTCCCGCGGCTCCGTGACTGTCACGGCAAGCCGAGGCGGCCTAGAGTGCCGCTGATGAGGATGCCGATGGTTTCGTTGTTGCGGTCGCGCCAAAGTGCGTTTGTCGACGAGGGTGACGTAGAAGTTGAATTTTCCGGCGTTTCGGGCATCTTGCCGGTCTCGAGCTCGATGACGACGTATCCCGTTGACCGCGCTAACGGCCCATTCGCAGTTGATGCTGGCGCCGCTCCCCCTTTTGGAACGTGCAGACAGTATCCGCCTGCGTCCTGCCATCACACGATGACGGCGGGTCATCAAGCCCGGAAGGCTGTCACTGCCGGAGTCTGTCATCTCCTTCCTTCTTGGCTTGGTCAATGTCGCCCCGACTGTCACTCCACCAGCAATCCCCCCCACCTTTAGGACGGGAGTCTTTCGAGCCACCTGAAGCCTTTGGCGTGCGAGCCGTTGATTGATAGTCCGAGCGTATGGATGCGCTAATTCTTTGTCTGGATTATGTATTGCCTCGTGAGGCAGGTCACTGGTTCACTGGATCCACCGGCGATGACGTGAGGATGCGTCAGCCGGAGGATATGCCCACGTGCGCACTGGGGACGACCTTCCGACCGGAAGCCGCCAGTCGAGCGTTCTCCAGCGCGATCGGACATTCATTCGCCCGACAATACGCTCCAATTCAAGGAGATTCACCATGACCACTACGGATCCCACGCTGACCACATGGTCTCCCGGCGTCGATGCCACCGACCAGCTGTGGCGCTGGAGCGCGACCGAAATGGCCGGTGCTGTGGCCACGGGAATCGTCTCCAGCCGCGAGGTGGTGCAAAGCTGCCTGGGGCGGATCGAGGAGGTCAACCCGGAACTCAACGCCCTTGTCGAGGTGCGGCCTGAGGAGGCGCTGGCGATGGCTGATGAAGCTGACCGGCGGCGGGCGGCCGGCGAGGAACTCGGGCCACTCCACGGCGTCCCGGTGTCCATCAAGGTGAACTCGGACCAGGCCGGCTACGCCACCACGCAAGGCATCTCCGCCTTTAAGGACGCCATGGCGAACGAGGACAGCCCCCACGTGGCCAGCCTGCGCCGCGCCGGGGCCGTGCTCATGGGCCGGAGCAACTCCCCCGCCTTCGCCTACCGCTGGTTCACCAACAACGACCTGCACGGACGCACCCTCAACCCGTGGGACTCCTCCCGCACCCCAGGCGGCTCCAGTGGCGGGGCGAGTTCCGCCGTCGCCTCCGGCATGGTCCCCATCGCCGGCGGCAACGACATTGGCGGGTCGGTACGCTACCCCGCCTACGCCTGCGGCGTCGTGGGGCTGCGGCCCACCGTGGGGCGGGTTGCCCAGACCTACCACCCTGACGACGTCGACGCGTCCCTGTCGGTGCAGAGCATGCTCGTTCAGGGACCCCTGGCCCGCACCGTTGCCGATGTTCGGCTCACCATGAGTGCGCTCAATGACTTCAGCCCGCGGGACCCCGCCTTCGTCCCGGGCGCACACGCAGCCGCCCGGCCCGTGCGCCCACTCCGTGTCGGACTTGTCCGCGACTTTGGTCCTGCCGCACCCACTGCCGCAGTGAGTGCTTCCCTGGACCAGGCCGCCGGATACCTAAGCGGCGTCGGCTACGTAGTCGAGGAGATCGAACTGTCCGTCCTGGCAGAGGCCTACCGGCTCTGGTACCTGCTGTGCATGGAAGAGTTCCGCCTCGCGATGCCGCTGGTCAACGAGGTCGGGGACGCGGGGATGCAAAAAGCAGCGGAGCACTACTACGCCGTAGCTGCCGACTGGTGGGGCGAAAAGCCGACCCTGGAACAGTTCATCGCGGGATACGCCCGCCGGGGCACACTCATCCGCCAACTCGGTGCCATCCTCGAATCCCACCCCCTGATCCTCTTGCCCGTCTCGGCCGAACAGGCCTTTGAGCAGGACGCAGACATCGCCAGCGTGGAGAGCATGCGCCGGCTCATGGCTGCGCAGGCGTCCATGATGGCGATCCCCCTCCTCGGATTCCCGGCCATGTCCGTACCCACCGGGCTGGCCAACGGACTACCCGCCGGGGTGCAGCTTCTCGGACGGCGGTTCGACGAAAACACCCTGCTCGACGCCGCCACCGTCATCGAAGCACGCGCCGGAACGTTCACGCCCATCGACCCTCGCTAAGGGAGCCCAGCTGCGCGACCGGGCCGGCCAAACCTGCCGGGCCCGGCTCGCCAGGCTGAAGTCGGTTGGTAGCGGCTAGGTCCGCCGATCTTAATCTCTGGCTTGCCCGCGTTTCATGGTGCAGTATTGGCGGTAGAGACAGCGCCTGGTGCCCCCTCTTGACGGGGTTCAAGCGGGACGGATGCGCAGCGTGCGTGGCGGGGCTAGCGTCTGCCCAAGTACCGCTCTCGCCTTTGCGCTTAGCTCGTGTTCACCGGGGGTAGTTCACAGCTGTTGCGATCGCACGCGCTGCGAATGAAGCGTTTGGGATCATGGTTGATCGCATCGCTGAGGTCTGGTCCAGTGTGCCTCCAGCACGCCTCATGGCTGGTCCTTCTCAGCGATGCCGGCGCCGCCCAGTCGATGTCCCGCAAGGGCAACTGCTATGACAACGCAGTCATGGAGAACTTCTTCGGACATCTCAAGGAGGAGCTCTTCCACCACGTCCGGTTCCTCAGCACCAACGCCCTGGCAGCAGCATTGGACGAGTACATCCACTGGTACAACACCGAAAGAATCTCCACAAAACTCAAGGGCCTGAGCCCGGTGCAATACCGGGCCCAGACCCTCGCAGCCTAGAATCCCATTTAGCCAGTCCAACTATCGGGGACCGGTTCACCGAAGCGGGAGCGTTCCGCACGCCCAGCCACCGCCGGACCCCGGAAAGGTTGCAGGTCTGGCGCAGCCTCGACGCTCTCCACGAGAGCGCCTTCGCAACGCCCGCCGTGATCGTCGGCGCCGACGTCATCGACCGCATGCTCTGCCTGCGCTGCATCCGAAAGATCAGGCGGAACCGGGCGGCTCACATTGCGAAGATTTTCCATGACACTTCGTAGGATTCTCCCGGTTCGAGCTGGATCAGATTCTGGCCGCTGTTGAAGGCGTCAGGGGGACAGGTCATGGGTTCCACCGCGAGCCCCAGCCTGTTCCGTGCGGGCGGCTGCTTGTCGGCCGTGTGGATCTGGAGCCACTGGCAGGTCCGGTCCCAGGCCATGCCTACTCCGGTCCCGCTCGGGTCCCGGGCCACGAGTCGTGTGCGGCCGGCATCGTTAAAGGTGATGCCGGTGAAGGCGTGGTCGATCTTGGTGGCACCGATGCTTCGCGGCGTGCGGAAGTCGAACTCGTGTCCGTCCACGGCCCGCACGGCGACGGGCAACAGTCGGTCCGGGGTCACGTCCAGGAACTCGCTGGCCGGAACCTCCAGCGTCCATTCATCCAGCGGGGCCGGTCCGGCGACCAGGTACGGGTGCGGGCACACGCCGTAGGGCGCGGTTTCGGCGCTGAAGTTGGTCGCCGTTACGGCCGCGTGCAGGCCGTCGGCGTCCAGGCGGTAGTGGGCGGTGACTTTGACCAGGAACGGATAACCTGGCGCCGGGCCGACTGAGCAGGTGAGGACCACGGCGGACTCAGTATGCTCCTTCAGCGTCCAGACGAGGGGAAAGGCCAGGCCGTGCAGGGCACAGTCCCGCTCCACTTCGTTGATGGGCAGCCGGTATTCGGCTCCGCGGAAGGTGTACTTGCCGTCGGCGATGCGGTTGGGCCAGGGGGCCGCGATGATGCCCCGGTAGTCGGGGATGGGCCCGCCTTCGGGGAACGGGACGATCAAGTCACGTTCCCCGTGCTGCAACACCCGCACCGCGGCCCCGCGGGCGGTGATGACCGCGGTGTAGTCACCGTGCCGGAGTCCGTATTCGGTCACAGCCCGCCGGCCAGCTTGTAGTAGGCGGCGTTCCAGGCGAGTTCCTTTTTGAAGCCCCGGATGGTGGTGCCCTCGTCGATGGTGAGCAGCTCCGTTTGGGCGATTTCGGCGAAGTCCTCGAATACGTCCATTCCGACGGCGGTGCTCAGGACGGTGTGGTGGGCCGCGCCAGCGGTAAGCCAGGCCGCCGCGGATGTCGCGAAGTCGGGCTTCGGGGACCACAGCGCCCGTGCCACCGGCAGGTTGGGCAGCGGCTCGTCCAGGTCCACCACGTCGACGGCGTTGGCCACCAGGCGGAAGCGGTCGCGCATGTCGGAGAGCGCGACGACGACGCCCGGGCCGGCGTCGGTGTCGAAGACCATGCGGACGGGGTCTTCTTTTCCGCCGATGCCCAGCGGGTGGATTTCGACGCGCGGCTTTCTGGCGGTCAGGGAGGGGCAGACCTCGAGCATGTGGGCGCCCAGGATCTTCTCGGCGCCTGGCTCCAGGTGGTACGTGTAGTCCTCCATCAGTGAGGCGCCGCCGGGCAGTCCGGCACCCATGACCTTTGCGGCGCGGACCAGGATGGCGGTTTTCCAGTCGCCCTCGGCGCCGAAGCCGTAGCCGTCGGCCATCAGCCGCTGGACGGCCATGCCGGGCAGCTGCCGGAGAGCGCCCAGGTCCTCGAAGGAAGTAGTGAAGGCCGCGGAGCCGTTGGCCTCCAGGAAGCTGCGCAGGCCCAGTTCGATCCGGGCGCTGTAACGCAGCGACTCGTGGCGGGCACCGCCCTTTTGGAGCTCGGGGACCACCTCGTAAAGGCGCTCGTACTCTGCAACCAGGGCGTCGACGTCGGACTCTGCGGCGCCGTGCACCGCCTCGGCGAGTTCGTTGACGGACCAGGTGTTGACCGAGACGCCGAAGCGTAGCTCGGCCTCGGTCTTGTCACCTTCGGTGACGGCGACGTTGCGCATGTTGTCACCGAAGCGGGTGAGCTTCAGGGTCCGGACGGCCGCCCAGCCGGCCGAGGCGCGCTGCCAGGATCCCACCTGGCGGCAGACCTCGGGGTTGGACACGTGCCCCACCACTGTCTTGCGCGGAATGCCGAGGCGCGACTGGATGTAGCCGAACTCCCGGTCGCCGTGCGCAGCCTGGTTCAGGTTCATGAAGTCGAAGTCAATGTCCGCCCAGGGCAGGTCCCGGTTGGCCTGGGTGTGCAGGTGCAGCAGCGGCTTGCGGAGCAGGTCCAGGCCCTGGATCCACATCTTGGCCGGGGAGAAGGTGTGCATCCAGGCGGTCACACCGATCACGGCGTCGTCCGAGTTCGCCTCCAGGGCGGTGCGGCGGATCGCGTCCGAATCGGTGAGCACGGGCTTCCAGACGATCTTGACCGGAACATCCGAGGATTCGTTGAGGGCGGCGGCAATCTCCTGGGACTGCGCGGCCACCTGCTTGAGGACATCCTCGCCGTAGAGGTGCTGGCTGCCGGTGAGGAACCAGACCTCGTAGCGCTCGAGGGAGGTGTTGTTGGCGTTGGACATGGAGTTCTCCTGGAAAGTTGGTGGGTCTAGCGGCCGTACACGTTCTGGTAGCGGTCGTAGAGGGATTCGATTTGGCCCGGGTCGATGGGCAATGGCTCGCCGAGCTGCCGTGAGATGTGGACGGTGCGGGCCACCTCCTCGCACATGACTGCGGCTTTGACCGCTGAACGGGCGTCCTTGCCGATGGTGAACGGGCCGTGGTTCTGCATCAGGACCGCCGGGGAGTTCGAGGCCTGCAGCGTCTCCACGATCCCGCGGCCGATCGAGTCGTCGCCGATCAACGCGAACGGGCCCACCGGGATCGTGCCGCCGAATTCATCGCCCATCATGGTCAGCACGCACGGAATCGCTTCACCGCGCGCTGCCCAGGCGGTGGCGTAGGTGGAGTGGGTGTGCACCACTCCCCCGACGTCGGGCATGTGCCGGTAGACGTAGGCGTGCGCCGCGGTGTCCGAGGACGGCGTCAGTGCTGGGTTGTCCCAATCCGCGGCGGTTCCGTCGGCGCCAGCCGACAGGTGAGTCACCGGGGTGCCGTACAGGTCCGTGACCACCATGAGTTCCGGGGTCAGCTCGTCGTAGGATACGCCCGAGGGCTTGATGACCATCAGGTCACAGCCCGGAACGCGCGCCGAGACGTTGCCGGCCGTCCAGACCACCAGTTCGTAACGGGTAAGCTCGGCGTGCAGTTCGCAGACCTCGGCCCGGATACGGCCAATGGTTTCCAGCAGGTCGCTCATGCGCGCACCTGCTCGGCGCGTTCGGCGGCATCTGTACCGATATGGTCGGCACCTGAGGCGGCCAGGCTGGGTCTGGCGTTGCGCTGGATGGCCTTGAGCCGGTGCATGACGTCGTTGGTTCCCCGGCCGAAGTAGTCGTGCAGGGTGCGGTACTCCCGGAAAAGTTCCTCGTAGGCGGCGACGTTCTCCGGGATCGGGGTGTAGACCGCGCCGGGGACCGACCCCATGGCCGCCGCGGCGGCCCGGATGTCCGTGTACCGGCCCGCCGCGACGGCGGCGTGGATGGCCGACCCCAGGGCGGGCCCTTGGGCGGAGCCGATGGTGGAGAGCTGCAGCCCGGTGATGTCCGCGTAAATCTGCATCAGGAGTTTGTTCTTCAATAGCCCCCCGGCGACGATGAATTCCTTCACCGGCACGCCGGAGTCGCGGAAGGCCTCAACGATGGTGCGGGTGCCGAAGGCCGTGGCTTCCAACAGTGCCCGGTAGATGTCCTCGGGGCGGGTGGCCAGGGTCTGTCCCACCACCACACCGGACAGCTCGTGGTCCACGAGTACCGAGCGGTTGCCCGAGTGCCAGTCCAGGGCGATCAGGCCATGCTCGCCGATTTCCCGGCCGGAGGTGAGTTCCGTCAGGTACTCGTGGATGCCCAGGCCCGCAGCGGCCGCAGCGTCGTGGTACTCCGGCGGAACGCCGTATTTCGTGAACCAGCCGAAGATGTCGCCCACGCCCGACTGGCCTGCTTCATAGCCCCACAGACCCTCCACGATGCCGCCGTCGACCACCCCGCACATGCCGGGCACCTCGCGCAGGACATCACCGTTCATCACATGGCAGGTGGACGTGCCCATGATGGCCACGAGCTGGCCAGGCTCCACAGCTTTCGCCGCAGGGGCGGTGACATGGGCGTCCACGTTGCCGACGGCCACGGCGATGCCCTCGGGCAGCCCGGTCCAGGCAGCTGCCTCGGCGGTCAGGAAGCCGGCGGCGTCGCCAAGCCGGCCGATGGTGTGGTCCAGCTTGGCACTCACGAAGTCCTTGAACTGAGGGTTAAGGGCGGCCAAGAAGTCCTCGGACGGGTAGCTGCCATCCTGATAGATCCCTTTGTACCCCGCAGTGCAGGCGTTGCGGACGTAGTTCCCGCACAGCTGCCAGACGATCCAGTCGGCCGCTTCCACCCAGTGGTCCATCTCGGCGTACGCTTCCGGGTCCTCTTCCAGCAGCTGCAGCCCCTTGGCGAACTCCCATTCGGAGGAGATCAGCCCGCCGTAGCGGGGCAGCCAGGTCTCGCCCAGCTCAGCGGCGAGGGCGTTGATGCGGTCTGCCTGGCCCTGGGCCGCATGATGGCGCCAGAGCTTGACGTAGGCGTGCGGTCTGTTCGCGAAGCCGGGCACCTCGTTCAGCGGGGTGCCGTCCGCCTTGACCGGCACCATGGTGCAGGCCGTGAAGTCGGTCGCGATCCCGACGACGGCGGACGGGTCAATCTCCGCATCCGCGATCGCCGCCGGCACGGCGTTCCGAAGCACGTCCCGGTAGTCGTTCGGCACCTGAAGCGCCCAATCCCCGGGAAGGCGGGCAGCCTTTCCATCTGCTGCGTCGGCCACGTCCGCCGGAAGAGCTTCGGTGACCACCGCATGCGGGTAATCGAACACCCCGCTGCCAAGTTCCTTGCCGTCCCGGACCCGGACCACGACGGCCCGCCCTGACAGCGTGCCGTAATCCACCCCGATCACGTAATTCTCGCTGCCGTCTGCTGTGACGTCCATGAATCCTCCAAGTAGAACCACCCGACCATGTCGCGGGCTGAAATTAAGTGAGCGCTAACACGAATGCCGTCAAGTGTCCTGAGTCCATCCTTGGGCGCCGACGATTCCGCGACCAATCTAGGTTTTGAAGAAACCGGCGCTGGAGGAACACCTGCTCGGCAACGTCCCTCTTTGGCATACGGGTGTATCACCATCCCGGCAGCGACCTCCTGCTGGCTCTCATCCCTGCGCGGAGCATCCTCGCGTCCGAGATAAAAACTCGCGGTCCGGGGCGTCGGCGCCTGCAGAGTCTGCAACGAAGAGACGCCACCAAATCCCCAGGGTGAAGCTGGCCGAGGGCGCGTAACGCTCCCCCGGCCAGACTCCCAACCTAGACCTTGTAGCCCGACGGCGGTGTGAGCACCCCGCGCTCGATGAGCTTCTCGATATTGGCGGCCCGCGTCGAGTCTTCCCGGGCCAGCCAGCCCTCGCTCGGGGGAGCATCCAAGTACTGGTTCTTCGGGTAGATCGGGTTGTCGTAAATAATCCGATACTGCTCTGTGCGCAGGTCCTTGAACTGGTTGTACAGGCCGTTTGACATTCGCGCCCGGCGGAGCGCTTCGATGTCGATCGTGGTGCAGACGAACGAGTCACCCGACGTCCAGCCCTGCTGCTTGGTCAGGATCTGGCCCCGTGGACCGACGATCATGGACTGACCGCCAAACAGGTCCTGCATGCTCCCGTCCTCACGGACTTCGGGCCCCAGGTTCGGAGCGACGACATACGCCGAGTTGAACATGGCGTGCGCCCGGTTCTGCAGTTCCCACATTCCGTTCTGCACGGCCGGCTCGATCAGGGTGCCCCGGATGATGATCTCGGCGCCGTTCATCGCGAGCCCACGCGGCACCTCGGGGTAGACACCCTCGTGGCAGATGGCGTACCCGATGTTGCCTATCTCGGTCTTAGCCACAGGGAAAATGGCGTCCATTGCATTGCCATTGCCCTTCTTTTCAATCCACTCGTCCCACACGTCATGCGGGTTCATGTTGCCAAGCATGCCGCCCTCGTAGGCATCACTGGTGGCCTTGTAACGCTTGTAAATAATTTCGCCCTGCGGATCGATGATAAAGGCGACATTGAAGTGGCGGTCCGGGAAATCCTCATCCTTCACCATGTACAGCTCAGCAGAGATGTAGGTGTTGTGTTCCACGGCCTTCTTTGCCAGCTCGTCCGTTTCCGGCCCAGGGATCGTCACGGCAAAGTGGCGCTCTCGTTCGCGGTTACCTGGCGTGTTGGCGATCATGCCCTGGATTGCCATTTCGGGCAGGACAACCAGCTTGACCGGAGAGCCCTCCCATGCCCCGACCATGACTGCCGTGTCGATGAATTCATTGATGCGCCTGACGTTAGCAACGCCGTCGCCGGGATTCTTCACATTGATTGTCCGCGGCGAAACCGCAACGACTACATATGGATCGACCATTGTTTTTCACTTTCTCTTCTTTGAGTACCTGAGTTAGCGCTAACTCACGGTATTCCGGTTAGGTAGGAAATTGCAAGACCTAAGGGTCATCGATTTTCAGAAATCAGGCAGGAGCCCTTGAGGTACCGCCGCGGGATTTCAGCGGCGGGTATGGGTGCAGGCAGGCGCGGTTGGTGTCAGCGCCGGCTGCGCGGCGACGCTGTGGTGTCGCGGATTATGAGGCGCGGTTCCAGCAGGGGAATGTCTCCCTGCGCCTCCTCTTTGATCATGGCAAGAATCCGGCTTACAGCGATGTGGCCGATCGCTTCGAAGTCCAGCTTCACCGTTGTCAGTGCAGGGCGGAAGAAGGGTGCTTCCTTGACGTCGTCGAATCCGACGACGCTGACGTCGTCCGGTACGCTGCGTCCCGCGTCGTCCATGGCCTTGATTACTCCGAGCGCGAAGGGGTCGTTGGCGGCAAAGACCGCCGTGACGTCCTTCCTTGCGGCGAGCTCACGTCCGACGCGGTATCCCTCTTCGGCCGACCAGTTAGTCGTTGCGAGCGGCGCCGGAACGAAACGGCCAGCCGCGCCCAGTTCCGCCGCCCATCCCTGGACGCGGGAAGATGTTGCCATCCATCCGGGGGGACCTTGGACGTGCCACACTGTTTCGTGCCCGAGATCCAGCAAGTGGCGCACCACCATCCGGGCACCTCGCACTTCGTCTACGGAAACGCTTGTCGGGCTCGGGTGCGACCCTTGCTGGAAGGTCACCACGGGGACACCGATGTCGAGGTCCTCGAGCACCGTGATCGCATCCAACAGGGGCGCGAGAACGATCACGCCGTCAACCGTGTCCGAATTGATGGATTCGAAGGCAGCCCGGATATCCCGACGTTCGAGACTGGCCAGCGTGACTAAACGCGTCGCATAGCCATGTTGCCGGGCTTCCTCGGAAATACCGTACAGGGCCACGGTTGGTCCCAGGACCGACAGTTCGAAGCTGACAACACCGATCGTCATGGTCCGGTTGCTGGCGAGCGCCGCGGCTGCGGGATTCCGGCGGTACCGGAGTTGCGCTATTGCGTGCTCGACGCGTTGGCGGATGTCCGGATCCACATTGGTCGCTCCCCTGACAACCCGTGACACCGTCTGCTGGGACACCCCGGCGAGCCGGGCAACGTCGGACATCCGGGGAGCCTTTGACCTGGAGGCCAGCCGCTCCCCGCGCCCATTGGTGGTTCGGGCTTCTGAAGGCGCGGGAGTCGGGGACATCACTCCATTATCCCCTCTACCCTCGAGGAGGCCCGGAACGCGCCGCGGACGGGCGCGCCAGCTGTCACGGACGCCGGTACCGCAGGACTTCGGGATGCTGGTCGTATGGCCACTCGGCCCCCTCCACCATGTACTTGCGGGTGTTGTAGGTACCGTCCATGGTTGAGGCCAGCGACGGAGGTCCGTCGAAGCCGATGACACCCCACCCGACGCGGTTCTCGTTGCCTCCATACACCGGGTCGCCGTAAAACCCCTGACGGGTGTTGAGCACCAGAAGCGGGAAGAACTCCAGAAAGTCCTCGTTGACCGGTTGGTTTCCTGCCGGCGCGCCCCCAAGACCAACCTCGGAGTGCTCCAGCGAGAAAGCGTTTGGCTTCGCCAAGCCCGATATCGTCTCGAGCACCGCGTCCTGCTCATGTGCCGGGAGTTCGAGGAACTCGACGTCTGCACGCTCTTTGGCCAGCCGGTCCAACTCCACAACGCCCTCGCGGTAAAACTCCCGACGCTGCTTGATGCGCTCCTGCCATGCGGCCTCGTCGCGGCCCTCCATCCGGAGGAACCCGTTGCCGTCCGCTGCCGGGAAGATGAACTGCGTTCCCGCGAGCATCCGGTCAATGAAGCGAACGACCTTGGCCTCACGCGCACCCGGGTGGTGGTCGGTGGGAATAATCCGCGCCGACGCCGCTTCGATGGTGTTCCACTCGTGCTCGGTGAAGTAGACCGGCCCGTCGACGTCCCGTGTTGAGATGGGTACCGTAGCCCATTCCGCCTGTCCCATATGACATCTGTCCTTTCGTGTGCTGTATAAAGTGCGAATCAGTTGTCGGACCAGCCATGGCGGTCCACCTGGAGGATGTGGTCAGAGCACCGCCAGGCGTTCGCCATGATCGTCAGGGCCGGGTTGATGCCGGTTGCCGTGGGGAAGAAGCTCGCATCGAAAACGTACAGGTTGGGTACTTCATGCGAGCGGCACCAGCGATCCACGACGGACGTCGCCGGATCATTGCCCATTCGGGCGGTGCCCAGTTCGTGGGAGGTGTTGCCCGTGATCCGTTCCATGTTGACCGGAATGACCTTCTTCGCCCCAGCAGCCTCGAGGATTTCCCCGTTCTTGGCAACCTGCCAGCGTTCCTGGGCAAAGTCATTGGAGTGGGGCGTGTGGGTAATGCGGGCCACCGGCAGACCCCATGCGTCTTTGACGTTCGGGTCCAGGTCGACGCGGTTGTCCTCCACTGGCAGGTCGTGCAGGAGGACACCGATTTTCATGCTGTGGTTGAAAAATTCGCGGTCGGCGTCCTTTGCCGCCTGGCCCCAGGTAGGCCGGCCGGGGAAGCTCCAGTTCACCGGGTGGCCAATCATGGACGGGAAGATCAGTGATCCCAGGATGTGGCCTCGGCTCTCGTCCGTCTCGTAGAAGTCGAACGAACACAGGCTCATGTAGTGGCCCGCCCACCCGTAAAGCGGGTCGCTGACCTCACGGTCGAACAAGCCGACCGAGAATGAGTACTGATGGAACGTGGCGTTCTTACCCACCATGCCGCTGCCGTTGCCGAGTCCGTCGGGGAAGAGCCCCGACTTGGACATGAGCAGCAGGCGGGGGGTTTCGATGCCGCCGCCACAGACGATCACGGCTTTCGCGTGCTGGACGAACTCGTCGCCGTCCTCGTCCTGGTAGCGGACACCGGTGGCGCGGCCGTCCTTGCCGACGAGGATCTCGCTGACGTAGGAGTCGGAGCGGAGGTCGTAGCGCCCCGTCGCAATCGCGTCAGGAATGAAGCTGATCAGCGTGGATGACTTGCCGCTTCCCGGGTCCGGGTACTGCTGCCAGAAGCCGTTCTCACTGAATGGCTGACGTCCCCGGTAGGGTTCGGTGACCATGCCCTGCGGCATGGGGAATGTGCCATGCCCGAGCTTTGACATCGCGGTGGCGAAGGTCCGGCCAATCTGGCTCAGCGGGGAGGGCTTGGTTGGGTAGCCGCGGCTGCGCCACGCTTCCCACTTGTTTGCCCCGGCAAGACCCGACGTGCCGAACTCCCACTCAACTCGTGTGTAGTACGGCTCCAGCTCGTCGTAGGAGATGGGCCAGTCGACCAGGCTTGCGCCCGGAACGTCGCCGTGCAGGCTGCGCAGCTTGAAATCGCTCTCCGCCATGCGCGGAACCATGCCGCCCCAGTGGGTGGTGCCGCCGCCGACGACCTGCGGCGTGGCGGAAAAGTTGGTGATTTCCGCCTCTACCTTGTCGTTTGGGCGGTAGGTCCGCGGTTTGGTCTTCGGATCCTGCCAGATGAAATTCCGGTTGAGGAACTTGAGCTCGTCTCCCGAGGCGTGCTCGGGCTTTAGCCAAGGCCCACGCTCGAGGCCTACCACCTTGAGGCCGGCCTCCGACAGCACCTTTGCCGCGGTTGCCCCGCCGGCGCCTGCACCGACGATGACGACATCCACCGGCTCAGGCTGCTTCTTCCTGGTCATTGCTTCGTTTCCTTTCGTAAATTCCTGCTATTCGCCACAGCAGTCAGACCGTTACGGCTTCGATGCCGTTCCGGCCCTCGCCTGCAAGAGGCAGGAGCTGGTCCCAGAGTTCCTGAGGGATGTCATGGTTGAGCAGGCCGAGGGTCTCCTCGACCCGGCTCGGCTGGGACATTCCAACGATGGTGGACGCCACGCGCTCATCACGCACCGAGAATTGCAGGGCAGCTGCGGCGAGCGGGACGCCGTGCTGCCTGCACAGTTCCTCCATGCGCAGGACCCTGTCGATCGTCGCCTGGTCCACGGGTGCATAGCAGTACCGCGGGACGGCCCTTGGTCCCTTGACGAGCATTCCGCCGCCGAACGGGGCGGCGTTGATAAAGGCGACCCCGCGGCGGGCGGCGTCCTCCAGGAGCGGCTCGGCGGTCTGTTCAACGAGGGTGTAGCGGTTGTGGCTGATGACGGCGTCGAATGCGTCCGTCGCCAGATACTGCAGCTCCAGATCGATCGGGCCCCCGGCTACGCCCAGGTACTGGATAACTCCCTGGTCCCGGAGATCGATGAGGGCCTCCAGCGGACCTCCCTTGGCCACCCCCTCCTCGAATGAGATCTTCTCGGGGTCGTGCAGGTAGACGAGCTGGAGTTTATCGAGGCCAAGACGCTCAAGGCTCTCCTCGACGGACCGGCGGACGCGGTCCCCGGAGAAGTCGGTGCTGCCGGGAAGCGGGTCGGCCTTCGTGGCCACGACGTATCCCTCGGGGATGCCGCCGCGCTCGGCGATGGCCCGGCCAATCCGCTCTTCACTTGCACCCCCGCCGTACTCATTCGACGTATCAATGAACGTGAAGGGCCCGTCGAAGACACGGTGAATCGTGGCGACGGCGGTGTCTTCATCGACCTCGTAACCGTACTGGGCGGGAAAGCTGCCGAGTGCACTGGTGCCGACACAGATATCGGAGACCGTTAGGCCGGTGCGGCCAAAGGGGCGAATGGACATGGTTCCTGCTTTCTGAAGCTGAATGGGAAGCCGATGGTAGGCGGTCAGGCGGCCTGGGTGCGCCGGAAATGTTTCGAGAAGAATCCGGAGATCCTCTGGACGCCGCCTGCGCTGGAGAGGAAGACGGCGAGGATAATCACTGCGCCCTTGATGACCAGCTGCGGCTCCGAAGAGATCCCGACGAGGTTCATGATGTTGATGATGGTGGTCAGGATGAACACCCCTATCACCGCGTTCAGGGGATCGCCCTTTCCGCCCATGAGGGAGGCGCCGCCCACGACGACGGCTGCGATGGCGTCGAGCTCGTAACCTACGCCGATGAGCGAGCTTCCCTGCCGCAGCTGGGCGGCGGCGACCAGGCCTGCCAGGCCGGCGAGCACGCCGGAGATGGTGTAGGTGATGATCAGGTTCCGCGCGACCGGCAGGCCCGAAAGCCGCGAGGCTTCAGGGTTGCCGCCAATCGCGTAGAGCGAGCGGCCGAACGTGGTGTATTTGGCCACGAGCGCCGCGATCACGGCCACGATAATGAAGATCAGGACGGGGTTGCGAATTCCGAGGAAGCTGCCGCGGGAGAAGGCCTCGATGATCCACTGGTCGCGGATCTCGATCAGGCTTGTTGACTGGATGATGTAGCTGAAGCCCTTGACGGCGCTCATCATGGCGAGCGTGGCGATGAACGGGGGGATGTTCAACCAAACGACGAGGACGCCGTTGATCAGTCCCGCGGCAGCGCAGCAGGCAAGCACGAACACAACGGACGCGCCGGCGGGCATCCCGGCCTGCAAGGTCAGTGCCGTAAGTACCGTGGACATGGCCAGGATCGAGCCTACGGAGAGGTCAATTCCGCCCGTCAGGATGACAAAGTATTGCCCGATCGCCAGCACGACGACGATCGAGGCGGCCGTGATCACGTTCTCAGCATTGCGGAACGTCAGGAAGTCGTCGGAGACGTAATAGCCCACCGCGATGATCACGAGGAGCACAAGGATAAGGTAGCTCTTTGGCAGGGCACGTAGGGCGCTGCCCCGCAGTCGGGAGCTGATACTGGCTGATGGCGATGGGGAGGGGGCGCCACTCGTTGGCGGCAGGGACGACAAGGTCCGGGACATAGTTGTACTCCTGAATAGAAACTGATTGAGGGGCCGTCAGGCGAAGCGTTCGAGGATGGCGTTGCCGGAGGGGTCGATGTCGTCGTGATCGAGTTCGGCGACGACTTTGCCGCGCGCCATCACGAGGACGCGGTCGCACATCATCGCCTCCGTGATCTCGGAGCTCGCCACCACGACGGTTCCCCCGGCCTCCGCGAACTCGCGGATGAGCTCGTACATGTCTTCCTTCGCCCCGACGTCCACGCCGCGGGTTGGTTCGTCGCACACGAGGATGCGTGACTGGCGGACAAGCCACCGGGCCAGGATGGCCTTCTGCTGGGTTCCCCCGCTCAGCGTCTTGAGCGGCTGGTTCACTCCGGACACTTTCATGTCGAGCCGGGCCACCATATCCCCGGCCACAGCACGCTCCCGCCGGGACTGGATCACGCTCAGCCGGCTGAATTGCGGCAGGCAGGCCAACGTGATGTTGCCGGCGACGCCCATGTCCGGGATGAAGCCGGCTGCCTTGCGGTCCTGCGGCAGCAGCCCGATCCCGCGGCGGATCGCGTCGCGGGGGGCGCGGAAGTCCACCGCTTTCCCGTCGACGCGGATCTCGCCGGAAGTCCGCCGCCGCGCACCCGCGATGAGGCCAGCCAGTTCTGACTGGCCACTGCCGATGAGTCCCGAGATGCCCAGGACCTCGCCTTCACGCAGCTCGAACGACACCTTGTCCACGTACCCCTGCTCGGAGAGGTCGCGGGCGGAGAGGATGATGCTCTCCCTTGGTCCGGCGCCGAGGCTGGGCGAGCGTTCCCCGCGGAGGGCCGCTTCGGCAATGGACCCTTCGAGGCTCTTCCCGACCATTGCCGTGACGACGTCGGCAGGCTTGGAGTTTGCTGTCTTCAGATCCGCAGCGTTCACGCCATCGCGGAGCACTGTCACGGCGTCGCAGAGCGAAAAGAGCTCGTCCATGCGGTGCGAAATGTACAGCAGCGTCACGCCTTGTTCGGACAGGGAGCGGAGGACGGTGAACAGCCGCTCGACATCGGGTAGGGGCAACGTGGAGGTGGGTTCATCCAGAAGCAGGACCCGGGCGTCCTTGTGCAGGGCCTTAGCCAACTCCACGGCTTGTTGCTCCGCTGTGGAGTAACTTCCTACGGGGCGGCGGACATCCAGATGGAAGCCGACGCGGTCGAGCGCGGTCCGGGCTTCGGCCTGCATGCGCTGCCAGTCGACAGAGGCCCCCGCCCGCCGGGGCAACTGGCCGAGGAAGATGTTCTCGGCCACCGAGAGCGACGGCACGAGCGACAGCTCCTGGTAAATCGTGTGGATCCCGGCGCGCTGGGAGTCCATCGGGTCACGGAAACGCTGAAGCTCGCCGCCGAGGCGGATGGTTCCGCTGTCCGGGGATTCCGCGCCGGAGAGGATCTTCACGAGCGTTGACTTGCCCGCGCCGTTCTGCCCGGCGAGTGCGTGAATGGATCCGCGGCTGACGCTGAAGCTGACTCCTTTCAGCGCCTGGACGCCAGGATAGGACTTGGTGACGCCGTCGAGCCGCAGCTCCGCAGCGCCGTCGTGGGTGTCTCGCGCTGCCTCCGCCGCTGCGGTGGAAGGTGAGACCGGGTTATGGGCGAGCATCATGCTCCTTATATAGGGCTCTGGTGTGGAACGGCCGGCCACGGGGCAGCGCCGGCCAGGGGCCTCAGTCTTTGGCGCGTACGTAGGTGTCAGTGGGGATGTAGTACTCGGGCGCTTCGGCGGGCGTAATCACCGTCGTGTCGATGTAGTTCGTCTTGTCCGGGCACTGGGCCTGGTCGCCGTTGAAGGCGGCAAGTGCCATCCGCACTGCGGCGACTCCCTGGTCCCACGGCTGGTTGGACGCATCGGCCTGCAACGGGCCCTTCGGGTCGTCCACCATTTCCTTGATCGCCCCCATGCCGCCGTCATAGCTGGCCATGATGATCCCGTCACCCCAGAGACCTGCCTGCTGCAGGCCCTGGACAATGCCGCCATGCATGACGTCACTCATGCTGTAGATAACCTTCAGGTCCCGGTTGGCGGTCGCGACGTCGCGGATCGGGGCGAGCGCCTTGTCGGGCTTCCACTCCCCGTACTTTGTGTCGAGCTTCACGGTGGTGACGCCCGGATGCTTGTCCATGACGCGGTTCCACCCCGTCATGAAACCATTGAACCGGAGGTCGCTCAGCACGTCTCCCGGGAAGCCGCCAATACCGACGAGCTTAATCTCACCCTTGTCACCGTACTTCTCGAGCGCCTTCTGAGCAGCGGTTTCGCCGGCGAGTGAGCCGGTGTGCTCCTGATCCTCCGCGACGTAGCAGAACATGTCCGGGACCAGGGACTTGTCCAGGCTTGAGTTGACGGTGACGACGGGGATACCCGCATCCTTCAGCGCCTGAACCGAGGGTCCGACGCCAAGTGGGTCGTTCGGGTTCATGACCACAACGTCCACGCCCTTCGTGATGAGGGTCTGCACGTCTGCGTTCTGCCGGACGGTGTCACCATTGGCATCAAGCAACTCGACGCGCGCCCCGATCTTGCCCGCCTCGGCCTGGCCGCCCTCAACGAGGGTCTTCCACCAGTCACTGCCGCTGATGCCGCGCTGGCTCCAGCCGATGACCAGCCCCTTGCCGCTTGCCTTCTGCCCTGCATCGTCTGCGGCAGCGCCGCCCTTACAGCCAGCCAGCCCAAGCATGGCGACCGTCAGGATGGAAGCGCACAGAGCCGCCGTGCCGAGCCTTTTGTTTCGACGAATTCCAGTTGTAGTTCTCTGCATGAACAACACTCCCTTGTGTTCGTGACCGCCCCACCTTTGGGGGCTCTGTGAGTCAACTTACACCGTGAGTTAGCGCACTATCAAGGCTTTGGGAAAAATCGGATTAAGTTTTGCCCAGGGCTGGTTTTTCCGCCGAAAACCCCGCAGAATAAGCAAACGGCCACACGCCCTACGCTCAGGAGCATTAGTAAGGGTGCTGATTTATCGCTAACTCGGCCAAACTCTTCTTCGCCTGAGTGCCAACGAAACGGTGCGCGGCAAACTAGGTAGGACAGATGTGCTCGGATCTTGACGAGAACCCGCCCCCGGAGCAACGAGGTCGGCTGGTAGGCCCTGACGCGGGGCCAAACGGTCGGCTCCGCGCGGACGCCGGACTGAAAAATGCGGTTGCCAAACCTGCGGAGACGGCCCTTAATCGTGTATCGATGGTGGACGTCGTGGTACTGGCGGGAGTCTCGACTCAGACTCTGTCCCGGGTGGCGAACGGAAGCCCTGACGTGCGTGCTGCCACCAGGCGGCACGTCATTGCTGCGATGAATGAGCTGGGCTACTGGCCGAACAGTGCGGCACGGGCATTGAGTCGGGGCAGTTTCCGGACCATCGGGGTGATCACGTTCTCGCTGTCCTCACTGGGGACCATGCGCACGCTGGCGGCCATCGCGCTGCAGGCCGCGAGGCAGGACTTCGCCATTACACTCATCCCGGTCACCGCTCCCACCCAGGCCGGGATCCAGGGTGCCTTCTCGCGGATGGGCGAACTCGCCGTCGACGCGGTGATTGCCATCATGGAGGCCCACCTCCTCGGCGCCGCCACGGTGACGTTGCCGCCGGGAGTGAAGGTCGTCGTCGTCGATTCGGGCGCCGGTGACCAGTACAGCGTGGTGGACACCGACCAGGCCGACGGCGCCCGCATGGCCGTCCAACACCTCATGAACCTCGGCCACGAGACCGTCTGGCACGTCGCCGGCCCCGAGGAATCTTTCGCCAGCGAACGCCGTGCCGCCGCCTGGCGCACCACCCTTGCCGACGCCGGAAGGGCCGTCCCGCCTGTGCTCCGCGGCGACTGGTCAGCGGACTCCGGCTACGAGGCCGGACTCCGGCTCGCCGACGAACCCGGCTGCACGGCCGTATTCGCCGCGAACGACCATATGGCCCTCGGCATACTCCGGGCCCTGCGGGAAAAAGGGAAATCCATCCCCGAAGACATGAGCCTGGTCGGCTTCGACGACGTCCCCGAAGCCTCCGCCTACGCTCCCCCGCTCACCACGGTTCGCCAGAACTTCGCCGACGCCGGCAACCGGTGCGTCGACAACGTCCTCCAGCAAATCCGCACGAACACTGCCGTACCCGGCGTCACCCTCGTCCCCACCCAACTCGTGATCCGCCAAAGCACAGCCGCTCCCCTAAGGTGGCTCCCCGAAAGCGGCCGATGCCAAATGACCCTTGCATCAAGAAAAGGAGACGCGAATGCAAACCTTCGTTGATGGTGCTATCCGTATCCACGTGACGAGTAGGCGAGCACTTGATGAAAAGCTCGAAGTCGCTGTGAAACAACTTCAGGCAGTAGCAATGCGCACCCGGACACACGGGATACTCGTCACGCGCCATGAGCCCGGGGCGTACACCGCCGCGCTGTCCAACCAGGTGCCCTTCGGAATCACCATGGAACGGATCTGCTAATTGAAGACGGAAGAGAGCAGGACGTTAGTCAGCGGCGAATGGAAGCATCTCGTCGGGTGCACAGTCGAGGTACGTCATGGCGGCCACCGACTACGAAACGGAGTGGTGGAAGAGGTATCCAACGACTCGTCAATAATGTGGCTTCAATTTGACGGTGTACATGGCCGCCAGCTCATTATGAAGACCGATCCCTACGAAATCTACATTCTCAGTTAAAGGGCATTCATTGCATCCAGAGGCCTGTCGTCGATTGTCCGTAGCAGCGGCATTGCTTCCAGGAGACGTTTTCATGGGACGGGGATCCGTGCTCATGATCTGCCACCATCCGCCTGGACTTCAACGAAGTCGGCAGACTCTGCGTCGAGCGGATGCTGGACCTCATGAAAGGTTTAGCTCTGGATCCCCTTCCGCGATTGCAGCCCGAACTCATTCGCAGGTCCACACCGGACCGCCACAAATGGGAGATGCGGCATCAGCGTCTCCCCTGACCGCAATATCAGCAACCACGCGAGGAACGAGAAATGCAAAACCGACCGCAAACCATGCGAACCACACCCCGCCCCCCGGTCCTCATTCAGAACGACGGCTTGCCGATACCCCAAATTGGACTCGGCATCTACGGCCCGGACGACAATGGGGCCGCCGATGCGGTAGTCAACGCTCTGGAGACGGGGTATAGAAGCATTGATACCGCCGCGTTCTATTTGAACGAAGCTGGAGTCGGAGAAGGTCTCCGGCGCTCCGGTATACCCCGTGAGGAGGTCCATGTCACCACCAAGGTCTGGGGCGAAGACCATGGCTACAACGAGGCCATGGCGGCGTTCGACCGCAGCCTCAGCTCTTTGGCGCTCGAATACGTTGACCTCTACCTCATCCACTGGCCGCTACCAGCTAAGGATAGGTACGTTGAAACGTGGCGGGCCTTGGAGAGAATTCTCAGCGATGGCAGAGCCAAATCGATCGGCGTCTCCAACTTCCAGCCGCACCACTTGGAGCGCCTGTTTGCAGAGACCGACGTCCGCCCGGTGGTCAACCAGATCGAACTGCATCCCGGTTTTCAGAATGAGGCCGTCCGCAAGTTCAATGCCCAGCAGGGCATCCTCACCCAGGCGTGGTCGCCTCTGGGCCGGGGGCGGGTTTTCGAAAACGCTGACCTGATTAGGATTGCTCAGAAACACCAAAGGACTGTCGCGCAGATCGTGATCCGCTGGCACATAGAGCTGGGAAATGTGGTCATTCCCAAATCCATTACACCGGAGAGGATGAAGGAAAACCTCAACGTTTTCGACTTCACACTCGACGAGGAAGACCACACTGTCATCAGGAGTCTTGAAACCGGGAAGCGAACGGGCGACGACCCCGATTTCTTCGGCTAAGTCCGCGGCGGGGCCGCACTGCCGCGCACAATGACTTCAGGCTGAATCTTTGCCAGCTGCGACCTTTCGGCCCCGCCTCCAAGCTCTAGCCGGCTCGGCGTCTACCAAACCCCTCCCGACGAGACCAACGCCACCGTAGAGGCAGCGATCGAAGTTGGCTACCGCCATATCGATAGGGCCGCGGCGTACGGCAACGAACGCGAGGGCGGGGAGGGCCTTCGCCGCTCCGGCGGCCCCCGTGAAGAGGTGTTCGTGGAGACGAAGTCTGTCTTCGACTACGGCCGCGGCACCACCCTCCAATGCTTTCGAAAAAAGCGCCAAGAAGCTCGGCGCGGACCAGATCGATCATCTGATCCTCCAGCGGACAGTAGGCCCTCCAGCCACCGTAGAGCCGAGTTGGCTGGAGGGCCAAGGTAACCCTCGGCCAGTCTCAACTCAACATTGCTTCCCGCCAACGGATAACTGCCGCCCAGCAAGGGCCATCCGGCTTGGTGTGGACACGTCCGGCGCAGGACTATACGCAACCCCCCATCGGGGAAACTTTTTGGAACAACCCCTCGACACCAATAATAAGTGTGCTTAGCATTGAGGCTCGATCAGTTGCTCTTCGCGTACAGACTGGCAGGCAGGATTTTCTCGGACAAATCTGCGGTCTGCAAGCCATTGGCCTCCCGACCCTTTGGGCTGGACTCTTCGGGCCACAATCCTCATTCCCCATTTCCTCGCTGGCTTAGTTCGCGTATGTGGGTGACGTTTGCGCCGCCGTTCCGGTCCCCAGGCCCTGCGACTTTCTGCGCTTACACTCCCTGAAGCTACGACTACCTGGCCAGATCAGGACGGGCAAGAAAGAAAAGAGCGGAAAAGTGAAGGCTGTAGTTTACAAAGGACCGAACGACGTCAGCGTCGAGGATGTACCGGACGCGAAGATTGAGCATCCCGCCGATGTGCTGGTGCGGATCACCTCGACCAATATTTGCGGCTCTGACCTGCACATGTATGAGGGCCGCACCAGCTTCGAACCCGGACGCACGTTTGGGCACGAGAACCTGGGCGAAGTGGTGGAGACCGGCCCGGCGGTGAGCAAAGTGAAGGTGGGTGATCGTGTTGTGCTGCCGTTCAACATCGCGTGTGGGTTCTGTAAGAACTGCGAACGCGGTTTCACCAATTACTGCCTGACCATGCAGCCAGAACCCAAGCTCGCCGGCGCGGCCTACGGGTTTGCGGACATGGGCCCGTACCAGGGCGGACAGGCCGAATACCTGCGGGTGCCGTACGGGGACTTCAACTGCCTGCGCCTGGGCGAGGACTCCGTGGAGAAGGAACTCGACTACGTTATGGTCGCCGACATTTTCCCCACCGGCTGGCATGCCACCATGCTGGCCGGGGTGTACCCGGGCGACTCGGTCGTCATCTATGGTGCAGGACCCGTCGGGCTCATGGCTGCCTACTCGGCCATTATTAAAGGCGCCGGCAAAGTCATGGTCGTGGACCGCCAAAGCGACCGCCTGAAGCTGGCTGAACAGATCGGGGCCATCCCTGTCGATGATTCCGAAGTGGACCCTGTCGAGTTCGTCAAAGACCAGACCATGGGATTCGGGGCGGACCGGGGCTGCGAATGCGTCGGCTACCAGGCGCACGACCCGGGCGGAAACGAACAACCCAACCTCACCCTGAACCGGCTTGTAGACTCCGTCCGGTTCGTCGGCGGTCTGGGCGTCGTCGGGGTGTTCCTGCCCCAGGACCCGGGGGCTCCCGACAAGCTCGCCCAGCAGGGCCAGGTGGCCTTCGACTACGGAAATTACTGGTTCAAGGGACAAACGATGGGCTCCGGCCAGTGCCCGGTCAAGAAATACAACCGGGCCCTGCGCGACCTCATCGCCGGCGGGAAGGCCAGCCCCTCCTTCCTCGTCAGCCACGAGCTGCCGCTGGATCAGGCCCCCGAGGGCTACAAGAACTTCGACAGCCGCGAAGACGGCTGGACCAAAGTCGTCCTCCACCCGGCCAGCGCCTGAGAAAGCCCGGACAGGAGAACCTTCCATGTGGAAACGAGCGATTTACCGGACGTGGTACTGATGCGGGCAATGGTTTACCGAGGCCCGTACAAAGTACGGGTCGAAGAAAAAGACATTCCGAAGATCGAACACCCTAACGATGCCATCATCCGGGTCACCACGGGTGCGATCTGCGGCTCTGACCTGCACCTGTACCACGGCATGATGCCGGATACCCGGGTGGGGATGACGTTCGGGCATGAGTTCGTGGGGGTGGTGCACGAGGTGGGCCCCTCCGTGCAGAACCTGGTCCCCGGCGACCGCGTGATGGTCCCCTTCAACGTCTACTGCGGCTCCTGCTACTTCTGCTCCCGCGGGCTCTTCTCGAACTGCCACAACGTGAACCCGAACGCGACGGCGGTGGGCGGCATCTACGGTTACTCCCACACCTGCGGAGGGTACGACGGCGGCCAGGCGGAGTTCGTCCGGGTCCCCTTTGCGGACGTGGGGCCCTCGAAGATTCCTGACTGGATGGACGAAGAGGACGCAGTCCTGCTCACCGATGCGCTCCCCACCGGGTACTTCGGGGCGCAGCTGGGCGACATCGCGGAGGGCGATACCGTGGTGGTGTTCGGGGCCGGGCCGGTGGGGCTGTTCGCCGCGAAATCCTCCTGGCTGATGGGCGCCGGCCGGGTGATCGTCATCGACCACCTGGAATACCGGCTCGAAAAGGCCCGCAGCTTCGCGCACGCCGAGACGTACAACTTCGTGGAGTACGACGACATTGTGGTGCACCTGAAGAAGGCCACCGACTACCTGGGCGCCGACGTCGTGATTGACGCGGTGGGGGCCGAGGCGGACGGCAGCTTCCTCCAGCACGTGAGCGCGGCGAAACTGAAGCTGCAGGGCGGCTCCCCCGTGGCCCTGAACTGGGCCATCGACGCCGTCCGCAAGGGCGGGACGGTGTCCGTGGTGGGGGCGTACGGTCCGCTCTTCAGTGCCGTGAAGTTCGGCGACGCCATGAACAAGGGCCTGACGCTTCGGATGAACCAGTGCCCGGTCAAACGCCAGTGGCCGCGGCTCTTCGAGCACATCCGAAACGGCTACCTGAAGCCAAGCGATATCGTTACCCACCGCATCCCGCTGGAACACATCGCCGAGGGGTACCACATGTTCTCCGCGAAGCTCGATGACTGCATCAAGCCCCTCATCGTTTCGACTCCGGCGTGAAAGGAAAAGCATCATGGCTGAGATACCAACGCCCTACACCGCCACCACGCCGGCGCCGAAGGAGTCTGTGGAGGACCTGCGGGACCGGATCCCTGGCTGGGGTGCGGACCTTGACCCGGCGGACCGGCCCTCCTACCCCCGCGAACAGCCCGGGATCGAGACCGGTGCGCGCTGGGACTTCCCGGACCGGCAGCCCGAGAAATGGCCGCGGGAGCGGTCCGTCGAGCACGCATTCCTGACTCCCGTCTTCGGCACCTCCACACCTCCCAAGGGCGCGTCCGGGGCAATCCGGAAATACGCCTACAAATACAGCGAAGGCAGGGCCGCGCACTGGCTTCTTCTGATCGCAGCCGACCGGGTAGACGCCTGGGAACACCACCTGAAGTCCTTCGCCACCTTCCATCCCGACAACCCCGTCACCGAAACCGGGATGCTCAGCGAGTTCTCCCGCCACGGCATGAGCTCCCGATTCGGAAAAAAGCGGGCCGACACGAACCACCAGTGGATCGACCCGCTCCTAGACGATATGAAGTGAGGGGTGCGGGGCCCCATCCCG
>NZ_JACXBW010000020.1 GCF_014712225.1 Pseudarthrobacter sulfonivorans | reverse complement strand
ACCACCCCCACCCACACGTTGGTGCTGAAGTACCAGCTGAACATCGACGCGGTCAGGGCCGAGGAGATCACCGCGACGCCGGTGGACAGGTCAAATTCCCCGCCGATCATCAGCAAGGACACCCCCACCGCCATGATCCCGATCGTCGAGCTGCCGTACAGAATAGTGGCCAGCGCATTGGGCTGCGTAAACGTCGGGGAAACCACTGCGAAGAAAACGAAAAGGACGATGGCGCCCACGAGGGCACCGACTTCGGGCCTGCTGAGGAGCTTCTGCAACGGGCTGCGCTTGGCGACGCGTTCATCAATCGCCGGTAATTTGAGCTTGGGCTGGGTCATGGTCATGATGATTCTCCTTGCTGCCGGGCCGGCGTTGGCCGGCCCGGCCAGCGGGCTGTTAGCGGATACCCTGTTCGGCGAACTTCAGGACTTCGGCCGCGTTGGACTGGTCGATGATGGCAGGACCGGTCAGGACGGACTGCCCGCCGCCGAGCCTGAATCCGCCGCGCTTGTTCTGCCACAGGGCATCCACCGAGCTGTAACCTTGCAGCCACGGCTGCTGGTCAACGGTGAACAGCACGCTGCCGTCGGAGACCTTTTGGGCCAATTCCTTGTTCAGGTCGAAGCTGGCAACCTTGGCGGTGCTTCCGGCGGTGGAAACGGACTTCAGGAGGGTCAGCGTGATCGGGGCCCCAAGGCCGATGATCACGTCGGCGTCTTTGGAAGCCTGCAGCTTGGCGGTTGCGGTTGATTCAACGGACGTCATGTCGGCACCGTTGACGTACAGGATTTCCGTCCCGGGTACCTTGGCCTTCACACCCGCGCACCGGGCTTCGAGGCCCACATGCCCCTGCGCCTGGATCACGCAGACCGGGTGCTTGAACCCACCCTCCGCGAGCTTTGTGCCCACGGCCTGGCCTGCGAGCTGCTCGTTGGAACCGAAGTGGGTGAACGCTCCGAGCTGCGCGGAGGCCGATTCGCCGGCGTTGAAGCTGACAATCGGAATGCCTGCGTCAGCGGCCTTCTTCAGCGCACCCTTCAACGCCTCAGGCGTGGCCAGGGTGACGGCGATGCCGTCCACCTTCTGGTCCACGGCCTGCTCGATCAGCTGGGCCTGCCGGCCGGCCTCGGGATCAGAGGTGTACAGCAGCTCGACGTTGTCCTTCGCGGCCGCTTCCTCGGCGCCCTTGCGGACGGTGTCCCAGAATGTATCACCGGCAGGAGCATGGGCGATCATGGCGATCTTGATCCGGTCGGTCGTGGCCACCTGTCCTCCGCCGGCGGCGTTGCCGGTATCGGTCGGCCTGCCGCCGGCGCTGGAACAGGCACTGAGGGCCATCATGGGAACGACTGCCGCCACCAGGGCTGCCTTCCGCCAGGAAAACTTATTCACAATTTATCTCCTTTGATAAGGGTTACGGCCCTGCCACTCTGCAGGAGCTCAAGGCCCTCTACTCAGATCATGGTGAATCAGCTCACACTTTGTCAATAGTTTGTCCTGACATTAGGATGTTTTAACGTAAAAGCACCGTCCTCGCTGCCTAGGAAACAGGCTGCGCCGTGGTGCTGCGAACAGCGAGGACGGGCTCGATCAGCTTCTGCTGGGGTCCAATAGCCGGGTCCTGAATCCGCGCCAGCAAGGTTCGGGCGGCGTCGACGCCCACCACGTCGCTTCGGTTGTCCACCGAGGTCAGGTCGAGGTAGCGGGACTTGGCTAGGGGCGAATTGTCGTAGCCGATCACGGAAATGTCCCCGGGCACCGAGAGTCCCCGGGATTTGATCGCGGCCAAAGCGCCCAACGCCATGGTGTCGTTGGCTGCGAAGACGGCCGTGGTCTCCGGATGCTGGTCCAACAGCCAGCACGCCGATGTGTAGCCGTCCTCCTCGGATGTTCCGCCGGACTCTGCGACCAGGACGTCGACGCCGGCCTCCTCCATCCGCCGCCGGAACCCGGCGCGCCGGTGGGCTGATGCGCCGTCGGACCCTGAGAGGTGGCCGATGCGGGTATGGCCCAGCCCCAGCAGGTGGCCGGCGGCCATGCCGCCCCCGCCGTCGTCGTCGTTGGTTATCAGGTCAGCGCCCGCGGGGACGCCCTTGCGCCACCCGGCCACCACCGTGGGAACCCACGTTTTGGCGAGCATGGATTCGCTGGGTTCCGCAGCAATCACCAACGCGTCCACATGCATGGCCAGCAACCCGTCCGTGGCTTCCTTGATGCGGTTTTCGCCGGGACGGGAGTCGGCCAGCATCACCTGGTACCCAAGGTCCGAGAGGACCGACTCCATACCCCTGAGGAGATCCACGAACCAGAGGTTACGGTAGTCATCGATCACCAGGCCGATACTCTTGGTGCGGCTGCTGGCGAGCGTGGTTGCGGCACGGCTGGGGCGGTATCCGAGCTCCAAAATGGCAGCCTCCACCGCTTCGCGGCGCTTGTCACTCACCTTCACGGGATTCTGCAGGACGAGCGAAACCAACGACGGCGAGACGCCCGCCCGCTTCGCTACGTCGTAGATCGTGGGGCGTTGTGCCTTGCGGCCATTCAGTGTCATCAGGAGTGCCTTTCGAGTCTGCCCTTGAGGATATCCGGAGAGTGATTGACAGGACATGCATACATGGATACGCTCGGTTCCAACGCACTAAATTGTAGCGCTACAAAATGCCGCTGGAGCTTCCCGCCGCGGCTGAATTTCAAAGGAGAAATCAATGGCTGAAAGCCTCGGCGTCGCCGTCATCGGTGCAGGCATGGCCGGCAAGGCCCACGCTTCCGCGTACCGCACCGCGTCTGCCCTCTACAGCCCGGTCCTTCCCCCGGTACGCCTGGTTTCGATCGGCGACGTCAACGCCGAATTCGGCTCGTTGGCCGCCCGCCGTTTCGGCTACGAACGCAACGACACGTCATGGCAGGCAATCGCCGAAGCCGATGACATCGACGTCGTCAGCGTGGTTATCGCCAACTCCCTGCACCGCGAAGTGGTGGAGGGCCTGCTCACTGCCGGCAAGCACGTGCTCTGCGAAAAGCCGCTGAGCGACTCCCTGGCAGACGCCCGCGCCATGGCCGAGGTAGCCCGCGCGGCCGAGGCCGGCGGAACCATCGCACGCATCGGCTTCACCTTCCGCCGCACCCCAGGCATCGCATACATCCGGGACCTGATCCGCAACGGCGTGCTCGGCAACGTCCTGCACTTCAGCGGCCGCTACTGGACCGACTACGGCTTCAGCCCCTCCGCTCCCATGAGCTGGCGCTACAAGGGCGGCCCCGGATCGGGTGCCCTCGCCGACGTCGGAAGCCACCTGACGTACATTTCCGAGTTCCTTTGCGGCGACATCACGTCGATCACCGGCGGCAGCCTCAGCACCGTGATCGATAAGCGGCCCCTGCCGCTCGCGGCTGTCATGGGCCACGACCACGCTGCCGTCAGCGACACTTTCGAAGCCGTCGAGAACGACGACTACGCAGCCTTCAACGCAGAGTTCGGAACCGGCGCCGGCAGCTTTGAAGTCTCCCGGGTTGCGGCCGGACACGCCAACAGCCTCCAGTTCGAAGTCTTCTGCGAGAACGGCGCCGCCAAGTTCGACCAGCGCCGCCCCGCCGAAATCCAGCTTTTCCTCAACGACGGCTCCGGCAACGAGAACGGCTACCGCCAGGTCATCCTCGGCCCGGGCCACCCCTACATCGCCGGCGGCCTCGCCATGGACGCCCCCGAAGTTGGTTTCGGCCAGAATGACGCGTTCGGCTACCAGGCCCGCGCGTTCCTCGAAGAGGTGGCCGGCCTCAGCGAAGAAGAGTCCCTCCCCCGCTGCGCTACGTTCGACGAAGGTGTCCGCAACATGGAACTGCTCGGCGCTGTCACCGAATCCGCCCTCAACAACGGAAAGAAGATCACGCTATGAGGCTCGGCGTCTACAACGCAATCCTGCACGACCGTCCGCTTCCCGAAGCCCTGAAGGTCATTGCCGATCTTGGCCTCACCGGGATCGAGATCAACACCGGCGGCTTCCTCCCCGCCGTCCACGTCCCCACGTTCGATGAGATCCTGACAAGCGACGCCGCCCGCGACGATTATCTGGCCCTTTTCGAGGGCACCGGAGTTTCCATCGCAGGACTCAACTGCAACGGCAACCCGCTGCACCCCAAGCGTGAAATCGGCGAGAAGCACGCCGAGGACATCCGCCGCTCCATCCGCCTGGCGCACCGGCTTGGCCAGGACCGGGTAGTCACCATGTCCGGCCTGCCCGGCGGCGAGCCCGGCGCCACCACGGTCAACTGGGTGGTCAACGCCTGGAACTCGGCGGCACTGGACGTCCTGGACTACCAGTGGGGCGTGGCCGCATCCTTCTGGAAGGAGACCGACCGCCTCGCGGCGGACCACGGCGTCAAGGTGGCCCTCGAACTGCACCCGCAGAACCTCGTCTTTAACACCGCCGATGTCCACAAGCTGATCGAGCTGACCAACGCAACGCATGTCGGCGTCGAATTGGATGCCTCCCACCTGTTCTGGCAGCAGATGGATCCGGTCGCCGTGGTGCGCGAACTCGGACCGCTCGTCTTCCAGGCAGCGGCTAAAGATGTCCGCGTCAACACCGCCAACGCTGCGCTCTACGGCGTGCTGGACAACAGCTTCCGCCGGCTCTCCCCGGAGGAAAACCGGACCAACCTCGGCGGCGACGAGTGGGCCAACGAGTGGCCGAAGAACTCCGCCTGGGACTTCGTGGCCCTGGGCCGCGGACACGACACGGCGTTCTGGACCGAGTTCCTGCGCGCGCTGCACGAGGTGGATCCGGACATGCTGGTCAACATCGAGCACGAGGACACGTCCCTGGGCCGGATCGAAGGCCTGCAGGTGGCGGCGAAGGTCCTGCGCGAGGCCGACGCCGCGCTCCGGGCGTCGCTGAACCTGACGGCCTGACCTGCCCCTAGCCCCCGACCCCGAGGTCGCCGAAACACTGCCAGCTCGCCGGAGATTTCCGGCGGGCTGGCGTGCTTCCGGCGACCCTCGGGGTCGGGGCACACACCCGAACACACCTCGGAGAGAAGGACTACGGAACATGCGGATTGGCATTGTTGGATACGGAGCAGGCGGCAGGTACTTCCATGCGCCGTTCATTGACGCCGCCCCCGGCGTGGAATTGGCTGGCATTGTGGCCCGCTCTGAAGCGAAAAAGGCGCAGGCAGAAGCTGACTTCCCGGATGTGCCCGTTTATGGGAGCCTTGCCGAGCTGCTGGACGCCGGCGTGGACGCGGTGACCATCACCACGCCGCCGCACACCCGCCATGAGCTGGTGATGGAAGCCATCGAAGCAGGCATGCATGTGGTGGCGGACAAGCCGTTCGCCCCGAATGCGCAGGCGGCGCGTGAACTGGCGGAGGCTGCCGCGCGGGCCGGCGTTGTCCTCAACGTCTACCACAACCGCCGCCGCGACGCGGATATCCTCACACTCGCCAACGTGCTGGCCTCGGGGGAACTCGGTGAGACGTGGCGGGTGCACTCCACAATGGACCAGGACAACGCTGACAGCCTTGAGCTTGGTGCCAGCGGCGGACTGCTGCGGGACCTGGGCAGCCACCTGGTTGACCAGATGCTGTGGCTGCTGGGACCGGCGAGCCACGTGCACGCGACCCTGGACTGGACGGACCGTTTCGGCGAGCGGACGGACTGCGGCTTTGTGGTCACCATGACGCATACGTCCGGAACTGTCTCCACGGTGTCGGCCAGCAAACTCAACCACTCCACCACCCGGGAGCTGCGGGCCTACGGCAGCAGGGGCAGCTACATCGCCTCCGGCGCCGACGTTCAGGCAGAGGCTCTGATGTCGGGCCGCCGTCCGGTTGAGGAACCGGCCACGTGGGGCATTGACGCGGCCGAAAACTGGGGCACGCTGTCCACGAAGGACGGCCGCGAGGCCATTGCCTCGGCGCAAGGGAACTATGCCGGTTTCTATGCCGAGTTCGCCCGCGCGGTCCGCGGCGACGGCCCCGAACCCGTTCCGGCGTCGGACGGAATCCGGACGCTGGAGGTGCTGGATGCGGCCCGCCGCAGTGCGCTGGAGAACGCGGTGATCGCCCTGTAGCACCCTCTCTCACCTAATGCGGGTTTTCCCGCATCCCTCTCTCACCGGGTGAGAGAGGGATGGTGGTTTTCCTGCGTTAAGTGAGAGAGCGTCCTGGGCCCCGCACCCGCTGGAGACAAAAACGCCCGACGCCGGCCGGCGTCGGGCGTTTTTGCGTTACCTTAGGCGGACACGCCTGAACGCTGCTTGAACAGGTGCTCCAGCTCCTCCAGGGATTTGTCCTTGGTTTCCGGGACGACGCGTTTGACCCAGACAATGGCACCCAGCTGCAGTGCCACGAAGATGAAGAACGTCGCCGAAACACCGATCCAGGAGACCATCTGAGGGAAGAAGAACCCGATCAGGAAGTTGATCATCCACAGCACAAAGACGCAGATGCCCATGGCGATGCCGCGGACGTGCATGGGGAAGATCTCCGACATGGTCAGCCATGTGACGGTGCCGATGCAGCCCTGCATGGAAGCCAGGAACGTCACCATGAACAGCAGCACCAGGTAGCCGCGCAGCGTGCTCTCCGGCAGGAGCATCGAGACGAGCGCGATGGCCGTCAGGGACGACGCCGTGCCGCACAGTCCCACGATCAGCATGGGTTTGCGGGGAACCCGCGTCATCAGATACATGCCGGCGACGACCGCCGCCACCGACGTGATGCCGTTGAGCACGTTGGCAATCAGGGCGCCCTGGTTGCCGAATCCGGACGAGGACAGGATGGACGTCCCGTAGTACATGATGGCGTTGACGCCGCTGATCTGGTTGATGATGGCCATGCCGAGGCCCACCACGAAGATCCTGCGGATCCAGGGAACGGTCAGGTCCTTGAACGTGCCCATCTTCGCCTGGTAGTCCTCGCGGGCTGCCTGCCGCACCTCGTCGAACTCCGCGGAGACGTCGCCGGCGGCGCGGGTGGAGCGGAGCACCTCGAGGACGGCCCCGAAGCGGCCGGCCGACGCCAGCCAGCGCGGGCTCTCCGGCAGGACCAGCATCCCGAACCACAGGATGACGGCAGGGAGCGTGGCGATCACCAGCATCCAGCGCCAGACGTGCGTTTCTTCGGGGAAGGCGTTGCCGAGCACCGCATTGAAGGTGAAGGCCAGGAACTGGCCGGTGACGATCATCAGTTCGTTTTGCGTGACGATGCGGCCGCGTTGGGCCGCCGGCGACATTTCCGCCAAGTACACGGGGACAATCACGGAAGCCCCGCCGACCGCCAGGCCCAGCAGGGTCCGGGCCGCGATGAGCAGTTCAGTGCTCGACGAGACGGTGCAGGCGATGGTGGCCACAATGAAGATCAGGGCCAGTCCCATAATCGTCTTGCGCCTGCCGAAGCGGTCCGAAAGCCGGCCTGCGCTGATGGCGCCGAAGGCCGCGCCGAACAGGAGCGTGGACGTGACCAGCCCTTCGGTCAACGGTGTGAGGCCGAGGTCCCGCTGCATAAACGGCAGTGCGCCGTTGATGACGCCGGTGTCATAGCCGAAGAGCAGTCCGCCGAAGGTGGAGAAGAGCGCCACCTTCCGCATGAATTTCTTGGGATTGGCCGGCTTGGTGGGGTTGTGCTTTACGCTGCCGGGGGCGTCGGATTGGACTGTGCCGGGACTCGTCATGGCTGCGTTGCTTTGGTCCGTCTTTCCCGGCACTACTTAACCTTGGCGACGTAGTTGCGCATCGTCTCCAGCTGGTAGCGTGAGACGTCCTCGGCGTTCTCGTCCTCGGCGAAGACGCTTGACACCATCACGGTGTTGTCCTTGTCCAGGAAGCCGATTTCCTTGAGCCCGCCAAAGAACTCATCCCAGTTGACGTCGCCGTCGCCGATTTTCAGGTGCTGGTGGACACGCACGGCGTTGCCGGGCGGGTTGGTGATGTAGCGCAGGCCGTGGGAGGCGTGGTGGTCCATGGTGTCCGAGACATGGACCAGGCGCAGTTTGTCCCCGGCGGCCCGCATGATCTCCAGCGGTTTGTTGCCCATGTGGAACGAGTGCGAGGCCACGTAGACCATGCCGATGTTGGGCGAGTTGAGCCCGCGGATGACGCGGATGGCGGCCAGGCCGTCTTCGACGAAGTCGTCGGGGTGCGGGTCGATCAGGACATCCAGGCCTTCACGCTCGATGATCGGCAGCAGCTCTTCCATGGAGCGGTAGAAGGCACGCTCTGACTCTTCGGCCTTTTCGGGGCGGCCGCTGAACTCGGTGTTCATGGTGCTGACGCCGAGGTCCACTGCAATCCGGATGGCGCGCTTCCAGTAGCGGACAGCTGCCTCGCGGGCATCCTCATCCGGACCTGACCAGCGCAGGACCGGCAGGACGGACGCGATCTCGACGCCGGCATCCTTGCACGCCTTGTTCATCTGGGCCACGAGCTCATCGTCGGCCTTGGGGTGGTTGTAGAACGGGATCATGTCCGCGTGCGGGGTCAGCTGCAGGTACTTGTACCCAAGATCGGCGGCCACGCGCGGAAATTCCAGCAGGCTGTGGCTGTGGTGGAACGGGGTGGGGTCCAGGGCGATTTTCATGGTCACTCCTTTGTGGTTCGGAAAACTTCGATGCTGCGTGCAGAGGCGGCCTGCCGGTCTGCTGCCGGCAGGCCGCCTCTGGTCCGACCGGCCGCTAGCTGTACAGCCCGGGCTTGCTGTTGAGCTGGACCTTGACCTTCTCGCCTGACTTCTGGGCCTCGACGCCAGCTTCGCAGCAGGCTGCGGTGGCGTAGCCGTCCCAGGCGGTGGGACCGCCGATTTCGCCACGGCGGGCAGCGTCCGCCCAGGCCTGGACCTCGACGTCGTACGCGGCGCCGAAGCGCTCCTCGAAGCCGGGCGTGATCTGGCCGCCCCAGCGGCCTGCCGACTGAACGTACGGACCGGCATCGCCGCCGATGCTCACAATGCCGTCCTCGAACGAAGCCTGCGTGGCCACCTGGTAGCCAAACTTGGCGTTGACGTAGATCTCGACGTCGGCCAGGACGCCGGATTCGGTTTCGAGCAGGACGTGCTGGGGATCGTGCTGGCCGTTCGGGGCATTGCGGGTGGCCTTGCCCAGGCGGACCTGCACGGACGTGATTTCCTCGCCGGTGAAGAAGCGGATGGCGTCGAACTCGTGGACCACGGAGTCGTTGATGAGCATCTCGTTGGTGAAGCCCTCGGGGGTGCTCGGGTTGCGGTGCTGGTGGTGCAGCATCAGCAGCTCCCCCAGTTCGCTGTTGCGGATGACCGAACCCAGAGCTGAGTATTCCGCGTCGAACCGGCGCATAAAGCCAACCTGGATGCGCTTGCGTCCCAGGGCCGTTTCGGCCTGGACAACTTTCCATGCACTTTCGGCGTCCGGGGTGAGCGGCTTTTCACAGAGGATCGGGAAGCCCTTCTCGAGGGCCTTGTACAGGATCTCCTCGTGGAGGAAGCCCGGCGTGGCGATCAGCACGGCGTTGACGTCGCCGTTGTTGAGTGCTTCGTCGGCGCTCGCGAGGGCCACTGCGCCGTCGATGCCTTCGATGGCGGCCTGCGCACGGGAGATGTCGACGTCGACGACGGCGGCCACTTCGGCGCCGTGGATACGGGTGCTGAGCCGCTTGATGTGGTCCGCACCCATGCGGCCTGCGCCGATGACGGCAACGCGGAGAATGTCAGTCATTGTTCTGTCCTTTGGTGAGGTTCGGCTGGTTACTGGACCCGCGTGCGGGAACCGCAGGAGAGCAGGTAGTTCCGGGTGCGCTTAGCGATGGGCATCGGGACGTCGAAGGCAACGGGGTACATGTCCTGCTCCACAATGCCGAAGATCGGGCGGTTGAGGGCTTCAACGGCCTCGATGACGGCACGAAGGTCCGGCAGGCCATTGGGCGGCTCGGTCATAACGCCGGCCAGGTTGGCCGCGGCCCAGGTCATGTTTTCTTCGTTGACCTTTTTCAAGACGTCAGGGTTGATCTGCTTCAGGTGCAGGTAGCCGATGCGGTCCGGGTAGTTCTTGATCAGCTCGAGGCTTGACGCCCCGCAGTACTCTGCGTGGCCGGTGTCCAGGCACAGGTTCAGGTACTTCGGATCCGTGGCGGCCAGCAGGGTTTCGATGTCCTGCTGGGCCCCGACATGCGAGTCCGCGTGGGAATGGAACTCCTGCTTCAGGCCGAAGTCCTCCAGCAGGACCTTGCCCATGCGGTTGTGGCCGGCAAACAGGTCCGCCCACTGTTGCTCGGTCAGTTCCCCGTTTTCGACGGCCTCGCCGGTGACGTCGTCGCGCCACATGGCCGGGATGACCACGATGTGCTCGCCGCCCATGGCCGCCGTCAGTTCGGCGACCTTGCGGGCCGGCTCCCAGGCCTCGTCGTATTGCTTGGCGCCGCGGTGGAAAGCCGTGAAGACCGTTCCGGCGGTGACTTTCAGGTCGCGGGCCTTGAGTTCCTCGGCCAGCCGCGTGGGATCGTTCGGCAGGTAACCGTAGGGACCCAGTTCGATCCATTTGTAGCCGGAGTCCGCCACTTCGTCGAGGAAGCGTTCCCAGGGAGTCTGCTTGGGGTCATCCGCGAACCACACGCCCCATGAGTCCGGCGCAGTTCCGATGATCAGCTTGTTCTCAGTCATTGCTGTTCCTTCTCATCGGTTGCTCCGCAACGGCCCTTTTGGACGCTCAAAACGGCGGTTACGGAGCAATCGATGGTGTTTGTGAGGGAGGCGGTGGGGGTTAGTTTGAGGGGAAGTTGTAGGAGGCACCCGAGGCGTGGGTGGGTTCCGGCCAGCGTGAGGTGACGACCTTGCCGCGGGTGTAGAAGGAGACGCCTTCGGGGCCGTAGATGTGCTTGTCGCCGAACAGTGAGGCTTTCCAGCCGCCGAAGGAGTGGTAGGCCACCGGCACGGGCAGGGGCACGTTGATGCCGATCATGCCCACGGTCACGGAGCGCTGGAACTTGCGGGCGTTGGCACCGGAGGAGGTGAAGATGGCCGTGCCGTTGCCGTAGGGGTTGGCGTTGATCAGGTTGATGCCGTCTTCCAGGGTGTCAACGCGGACCACGACGAGGACCGGTCCGAAGATTTCCTCGGTGTAAGCCGTCATTTCGGTTTTGACGTGGTCGATGACGGTGGGGCCCACCCAGAAGCCGTCCTCGTGGCCGGGGACCACGAGGTCGCGGCCGTCCACCACCATCGCCGCGCCTGCAGTTTCGGCTTCGGTGACAATCCTGACGATGCGTTCCTTGGACGCGGGCGTGATGACCGGACCCATCTCGGCCCCGGGTTCGGTGCCGTTGTTGACCTTCACGGCCAGGGCCCGCTCTTCGACCTTCTTCACGATCAGGTCAGCGGCGTCGCCGACGGCGACCGCAACCGAAATGGCCATGCAGCGTTCCCCGGCGGAGCCGAAGGCGGCGGCGGCGAGGTGGTCGGCGGCGTTGTCGAGGTCGGCGTCGGGCATCACGATCGCGTGGTTTTTCGCCCCGCCGAGGGCCTGGACACGCTTGCCGTGCTTGGTGGCGGTTTCGTGGACGTACTGGGCGATCGGGGTGGAGCCGACGAAGGAGATGCCGTCCACGTCCGGGTGGGTCAGCAGGCCGTCGACGGTTTCCTTGTCACCGTGCAGGACCTGGAAGACGCCGTCGGGCAGTCCGGCCTGCTTCCACAGCTTGGCCAGCAGCATCGAGGCGGAGGGGTCGCGTTCGGAGGGCTTGAGGATGAAGGCGTTGCCCGTGGCGATCGCCATCGGGGCCATCCACAGCGGCACCATGACCGGGAAGTTGAACGGGGTGATGCCGGCGACGACGCCGAGCGGCTCCCGGAAGGAGAACACGTCGATGCCGGTGGAGACCTGGTCCGAGTAGTCGCCCTTGAGCAGGGTCGGGATGCCGCAGGCGAATTCGATGACCTCCAGGCCGCGGCCGATCTCGCCCTTCGCGTCCGAGAGGACCTTGCCGTGCTCGGCGGTGATCAGTTCGGCGAGGTCATCCACGTGGGCGGCGACGAGTTCGCGGAACTTGAAGAGGACGGCGGTGCGCTTGGCCAGGGAAATGTCACCCCAGCTGTCGGCGGCCTTGCGGGCCGCTGCGACGGTGGCGTCCAGGTCCGCCCGGTTGGCCAGGCGCAGCTGGGCCGAGACGGCGCCGGTGGCCGGGTTGTAGACCGGCTGGGTGCGGGTGCCCTCGCCGGCGGTCTCGGCGCCGTTGATGAAGTGGTTGATGGTGGTGGTCTCAGTGGTGATGGCAGTCATGGGACTCTTCCTTGAGTAGTCGAAGGGGATGAAGTGAAGGGGCTTTAGCCGAGCAGCTTGCGCTGGCGGGCCTTGTGGTCGGTGTAGGTCGTGAAGGCCTGCTTGGTGGAGTCGAGCTCGGAGACCTGGGAGACGGGAACGTCCCACCACGACTCTGAGCTCGGGGCGTCCAGCAGCGGATCGGATTCGACGTGGATCAGGATGGGGCCGCCGCGTTCGGGTGCGGCCTTGGCGTCCCGGATGGCCTGTTCGAGTTCGGCGATGACCTTCTCCCCCGGCTCGATCCTGACCACCTTCACGCCGAGGGACTCGGCGTTCAGGGCCAGGTCCACCGGCAGGGTCTCGCCTTCGTCGAAGCTGTGCTGTTCCTCGTTCAGGGCCCGGTATTGGGTACCGAACCGCTGCGAGCCGAGGGATTCCGAGAGGGAACCGATGGAGGCGTAGCCGTGGTTCTGGATCAGGACCACAATCAGCTTGATGCGTTCGGCGACGGCGGTGACCAGTTCGGTGTGCATCATCAGGTAGGAGCCGTCCCCCACCATGACCACGACGTCGCGCTGCTCGCCGCCGCGGGCGGCTTCGGCCAGTGCCGCGCGCTTGACGCCGAGCCCGCCGGGGATTTCGTAACCCATGCAGGAGTACGCGTATTCGACGTGGTAGCCGAACGGGTCCCGGACGCGCCACATCTTGTGCAGGTCACCGGGCAGGGAGCCTGCAGCGCAGATGACAACATCCTGGGCGTCCATGGCCCGCGACGTCGCACCGATAATCTCGTTCTGGGCAGGCAAAGGGGTGAAGCGGGTGGCGAAGGCCTCGTCCACGGTAGCGTCCCAGCGCTTCTTTTCGGAGGCGATCTGCTGTTCGAGGTCTGCGCCGACGCGGTAGCCGCCGAGCGCCGCGTTGAGCTTGACCAGGGCCTTGCGGGCGTCGGCCACGATCGGCAGGGTGGTGCCGTGCTTGTACGCGTCGATCGCGGCGACGTTGATGTTGATGAACCGCACGTCCGGGTTCTGGAACGCTGTCCGCGACGCAGTGGTGAAGTCCTCATACCGGGTGCCGATCCCGATGATCAGGTCCGCGTCGGCAGCAATGGCGTTGGCCGCCGTCGTGCCCGTGGAGCCGATCGCACCGAGCGAGAACCGATGGTCCCACGGCAGGACGCCGACGCCGGCCTGCGTGTTGCCCACCGGGATCCCGGTCAGCTCCACGAACTTGGCCAGTTCATCGTTGGCGTAGGCGTACAGGACACCGCCGCCGGCGATAATCAGCGGACGCTTCGCGGCACGGATCGCCGCGGCGGCGCGGACGATGTCCTCGTCGTCGGCGTCGGGACGGCGGATCCGCCATTCACGCTCGGCGAGGAATTCCTCGGGCACGTCGAAGGCCTCGGCCTGGACATCCTGCGGCAGCGAGATGGTCACGGCACCGGTCTCGGCCGGATCCGTCAGGACCCGCAGGCCGTGATGGAACGCCGAGAACAGCTGCTCCGGCCGGGAGACCCGGTCAAAGAACTTGGACAGCGGCCGGAACGCGTCGTTGACGGTGATGTCGTAGGCGTAGGGCTGCTCAAGCTGCTGCAGCACCGGGTCCGCGGCGCGGGTCGCGAACGTGTCAGAGGGCAGCAGCAGCACGGGGAGCCGGTTGGTGGTGGCCAGCGCCGCACCGGTCAAGAGATTCGAGGAACCCGGCCCGATCGAGGTGCTGATGGCAAAGGTCTGGCGGCGGCGGGTGTGCCGGGCGTAACCCACGGCCTGGTGCGCCTGCGCCTGCTCGTTGCGGCCCTGGTAGTACGGCATGATGCTCGGGTCCAGCTGCTGGTACTGCTTCAACGCCTGCCCCACACCGGCAACATTGCCGTGCCCAAAGATCCCGAAGGTGCCCGGAATCAGCCGCTCCCGGTACTCCACCCCATTGATGGAGTCCACGGTGTACTGCTTTGACAGGTATTCGACGACGGCCTGGGCGACGGTCATTCTGCGGGTTGCTGTTCCCACGATATTCACTCCGATACTTTCGCTGAGGACTGCAGCACAGGTGTCTTGAGCAGGGAGGCGGCGGTCGCGACCGCTCCGGCCACGTCGCCGTCGGCCGGGTAAAGCAAGGTCCGGCCCACGGTCAGGCCCTGGACCCCTGGCAGCGCGAGGGCTGCCTGCCAGCTGGCGAACACCTCGTCCTGGGTGCCTTCCGGGTCCCCGCCCAGGAGGACGGTGGGCATGGTGGTCGCGGCCATCACGCGCTCCATCTCGGCAACCACGGGCAGCTTCATCCACGTGTATGCGCTGGTGGAGCCCAGGCCCTCCGCGATCGCCACGGACTTGATCACAGCGTCCGTGCTCAAGTCATTGCGGACCCTGCCGTTCTGCCAGAGGGACAGGAAGGGCTCCACCATGGCAATCAACCGGCGCTCGGCCAGCGAATCAATGGCCTTCGCGGTTGCTTCCAGCATGGCCGCCGTGTCCGGGTCGCCCAGGCAGATGCGCGTCAGCATCTTGCCGCCGTCGGCCCCCAGCGCCGCCAACCCGGCGGCCGTGTGTCCGGTGAAGCGGTCATCGATCTCATTGACCAGCCCGGACAGGCCGCCGCGGTTCATGGAACCGAAGACGAGCTTGCCGTCCAGAGCACCAAGGAGGAGCAGGTCATCCAGCACGTCCGGGGACGCCAGGACGCCGTCCACGGCGGGGTTCGCCAGGGCGATCTGCAGCCGGTCCAGCAAACCACGCCGGTCAGCCATGGCCACGGGATCGTTGCCGACGGCGAGGGCGCCGCGGGCCGGGTGGTCGGCGGCGACAATAAAGTTCTGGACGCCGTACTTCAGGCCGGGATGACGGCGGCGCGAGGCGGCAGCCCGGGCAACGGCATCGGGGTCCTCGAGCCGCAGTGCACTGAGGTGCTCATAGCGGCGCGGGTCGTCGGTGAGGCTCAAGACGCTGCTCCTTCGGAAACTGCTGCGGGGGAAGTATGGGCAGCCGCGCCGGCGAATTCGGGCACCAGGCGGCCGCGGTCGGCCAGCAGCGAGGTGACTTCGTCCGGCGTCGGCATCGCATCCGCACAGGAAAGACGTGAGGCGACAATGGCACCCGCCGCGTTGGCGAAGTCCAGCACTTCAGCGAGCGGCCACCCGGACAGCAGTCCATGGCAGAAAGCACCACCAAAGGAGTCACCGGCGCCCAGGCCGTTGACGGTCTCCACCTTCACGGGTGCTGACACAACGCGCTCCGTGCGGGTCTTGGCCATCACGCCTTCGGGGCCCAGCTTGACCACGGCGATCTCAACGCCCGCGGCCAGCAGGCGGTCGGCCTGCTCGTCAGGGGTCCCCTCCCCCACCGCAACAGCGCATTCCTTGTCGTTGCCGATGGCCACCGTAACGTGCGGCAGGATCTTCGCGATCTCGCCCCGGGCTTCCTCCTCGGATGCCCAGAACATGGGCCGGTAGTCCAGGTCCAGGACCGTGAACTGGCCGATCTTCAGCTGGTCACGGTCCCGGGCCTCATGGGCCTTGAGGTGCGCTTCACGGCTGGGCTCCTGGCACAGCCCGGTGACGGTGGACCAAAAGATCCGGGCGTTCCGGATGGCGTCCAGGTCAAGCTCTTCGGCCTTGATCTGCAGGTCCGGCGCCGTGGGGAACCGGCCGTAAAAGTACAGCGGGAACTCGTCCGTGGCCGGCTTGATCGCACAGAACGTCACCGCCGTGGGCCATTCCTTGACCGGGGTGACGAACGAGTCATCCACGCCGAATTTGCGCAGCTCGCGGTGCAGGTAGGTGCCGAAGGCGTCATCGCCGGTGCGGGTGATGACGCCGGTCTTGCGGCCATGGCGGGCAGCTGCGACCGCTACGTTGGACGGTGAGCCGCCGAGGTACTTGCCGAAGGACTGCACGTCCTCCAGGTCCACCCCGATGTCGTTCGGGTAGATATCTACGCTGATGCGCCCGATCGTGAGCAGTTCGTGGGTCACGGTGATCGCGGACCTTTCTGTTGTGAACTCTTGCGGGACGGAGCTCCGGTGCCTTGGCCGGACCGCACGTGAGCGGGGCCACAACCACTACTCTGCACCAATATTCATGTCCTGTCAAAGGTTTGTACTGACATATTTACAACGAAACGTAAGCTTCATGTTGTGCGCTCGCGCCGAGCCCGAATGGAGGCCCGAGAAGCCCTCATACGCGCCCTATTTGCGTGGAATCTCCAGCTCGCCGGTGACATACTGGGCGCGGCCAAACCCGAAGGACCAGTCGCTTGCGCCGTTTTCCACGTAGCCAAGGAAAACATCCTCACCGGCCACCCCAACTTCGGCCAGCTGGTCAGCGATGGCCGCAAAGAGGGACTGCTTGGCTTCCTGGCTGCGACCTCCCTGCGTGAAGATCTGGATCATCACCACATCGGAACTGCGCTCAAAGCCAAGGCCGGCATCCTGGGCGAATATCTGGCCCGGCGCGTGCTCCGTGACGATATGGAAATAGTCCCGCGCCGGAATGCCATATTCAGCCAGGATGGCATCGTGGATCCGGCGGCTGAGGTCGCCAAGCTCCCGGGGACTGCGGCCAGCGTTGACATCAATTCGAACCAGCGGCATTGCTTCTCCTCCATAGTTTGTCCTGACATACTAACAAAGAGCTGGCCGACGACACAAGAAGGGTTCGCGGCCGGTGTTTGTCGGGCTGCTACGGTCGGGGTAAGACGGATTCTGCTCCATCATTCGCTCCGCCACCGGCCGAAACCGCTCGATCCCGCACCCGCAAAGCTCGTCCCCTCGAATGATTGGGCAGAATCCGGGGAAGCATCGAACACCGACGGCGGCCATCCTCTCCTGCCTGCAAGGTGGGCGCCGTGAAAGTCGCGGGACGCACTTAACGCACGACGGCGCCCGCCGCCTTCCGGGGAAGGTGACGGACGCCGTCGTGCGTTAAACTGCAACGCGGGGTCACGTAATGCCCTTCCCGGCGGCGGGAAGGGGCCGAATGCGACCCCGCGTTGTAGTGCTGCGGTGCTGTAGTGCTTGGTGCCTAGAGCGCTGCGTAGACCTCGCGCAGCAGCGTGGCGGTCTCGGACGGCGTCTTGCCGACCTTCACGCCTGCAGCCTCGAGGGCTTCCTTCTTGGCCTGCGCGGTTCCTGCGGAACCGGAGACGATGGCGCCGGCGTGGCCCATGGTCTTGCCTTCGGGAGCGGTGAAGCCGGCGACGTAGCCGACAACCGGCTTGGTGACGTTGGCCTTGATGAACTCGGCGGCGCGCTCTTCAGCGTCGCCACCGATTTCGCCGATCATGACGATCGCCTTGGTCTCGGGGTCAGCCTCGAACGCAGCCAGGGCGTCGATGTGCGTGGTGCCGATGACGGGGTCGCCGCCGATGCCGATGGCGGTGGAGAAGCCCAGGTCGCGGAGCTCGTACATCATCTGGTAGGTCAGGGTGCCGGACTTGGAAACCAGTCCGATGGGACCCTTGCCCGTGATGTTGTTCGGCGTGATGCCGACCAGTGCTTCGCCGGGGGTGATGATGCCGGGGCAGTTCGGTCCGATGATGCGGGTGACCTGGTTGCCGTCAGCGTCAACCGTGGACTGGGCCAGTGCCCAGAACTCGGCGGAATCCTGGACGGGCACGCCTTCGGTGATGACAACCACGAGGCCGATGCCGGCTTCGATGGCTTCAACAACGGCGTTCTTGGTGAACGCCGGCGGGACGAAGACGATGGAGACGTCGGCGCCGGTTTCAGCCATGGCTTCCTTGACGGTGCCATAAACGTTGATTTCCGCGTCACCGTGCAGGACGGTGGTGCCGGCCTTGCGGGCGTTGACGCCGCCCACGATGTTGGTGCCGGCCTTCAGCATCAGGGCGGTGTGCTTGGTGCCTTCGCCGCCGGTGATGCCCTGGACGATGACCTTGGAGTCCTTGTTCAGATAGATAGACATGGTGCGTCCCTTTACTTAGCTGCGTTGGCGAGCTCGGCGGCCTTGTCGGCGCCCTCGTCCATGGTGGCGGCCAGGGTAACCAGCGGGTGGTTGGCCTCGGCCAGGATGCGGCGGCCTTCCTCAACGTTGTTGCCGTCGAGGCGGACTACCAGCGGCTTGTTCGCGTTGTGGCCCAGCTCGGCCAGCGCACCGACGATGCCCTTGGCGACGGCGTCACACGCGGTGATGCCACCGAAGACGTTCACGAACACGGACTTGACCTGCTCGTCGCCGAGGATGACGTCCAGGCCTGCAGCCATGACCTCGGCGGAAGCTCCGCCGCCGATGTCCAGGAAGTTGGCGGGCTTGACGTTGCCGTGGTTTTCACCGGCGTACGCCACGACGTCCAGGGTGGACATGACCAGGCCGGCACCGTTACCGATGATGCCAACTTCGCCGTCCAGCTTGACGTAGTTCAGGTCCTGCGCCTTGGCCTTGGCCTCGAGCGGATCGGCAGCGTCCTTGTCCTCAAGGAGGGCGTGCTTGGCGTGGCGGAACTCGGCGTTCTCGTCCAGCGTGACCTTGCCGTCCAGTGCCACGATGTCGCCCGCGCCGGTCTTGACCAGCGGGTTGACCTCCACGAGGGTGGCGTCTTCCTGCTTGAAGACGTCCCAGAGCTTGAGGATCACGGCGGCGACCTTGCCGCGCAGTTCCTCAGCGAAGCCTGCGGCTGCAACGATTTCGTCAGCCTTGGCCTGGTCGATGCCAACGGCGGGATCGATGGCGACCTTGGCCAGCGCATCGGGGCGTTCGACGGCGAGCTGTTCGATTTCCATGCCGCCTTCAACCGAGCACATGGCCAGGTAGTTGCGGTTGGCCCGGTCCAGCAGCACGGAGAAGTAGTACTCCTCGGCGATATCGGCACCCTGGGCAATCATCACCTTGTTGACGGTGTGGCCCTTGATGTCCATGCCCAGGATGTTGGTGGAGTGCTCAAGTGCCTCATCAGCGGTCTTGGCTACCTTGACGCCGCCGGCCTTGCCGCGACCGCCTACCTTGACCTGTGCTTTAACAACAGTCACGCCGCCGATTTTTTCGGCTGCTGCTTTTGCTTCTTCTGGGGTGTACGCCACGATGCCGGCAAGCACGGGTACACCGTGCGCCTCGAACATATCGCGCGCCTGGTATTCAAACAGGTCCACGGTTTAGTGTCCTTCTACGTCGAAGTAGTTTCTGTACAGTCGGGCACCATCGTCAGACGATGACCGGGCTGCGGATTGCAATCACCTGCGACCTGTTCGGAAACGAGCCACAGCGTGCGATGCTCCACTCGGAACTCTAGTCCTCTCTGAGGACCGGCCCGTTCCACAGTACCTCTTATGTGAGTAAGCACACTATTCTATGGAGCGTAGAAAAAGCCCTAGATTACGGGGTTTTTGGGGCCCCAGCCGGTGCCGGGGCGGCGGTTGCGGCACCTTTCGAAAAAGCTTCGTAATGATCCCTGGCGACGAAGAAGGCGACGCCGGCGGACACGTTTCCGCACGCCACGCCATGGTTGTACGCGGAGCACCTAAGCCCGTTCCGTTCCAGGTTGGCGCCGTCGGCCAGGACGGGCAGTTCGCTGAGCGGGCCGCTCTTGCTCCCCTTGGGCCCGTAAGTGGCCTCCATCTGTGTGACGCCTGAACGGCATCCACCGTACGTGGCCTTCTCCGGTGTGAGCAGCGCCGTTCCACCCAGGTAGCCCAGACCGGTGCCGGCGCAATCGTCTTTGATGTCGACGGCGGCAGGCTTGGGGTAGTCCGCCAACTGGCAGTGCGCCGCGGGGACGGTGGCCAGTTTGTCGTTGGCGCTGTCGGTGAAGCTGTTCAGCTCGTACGGGAGGTTGAGGTGCTCCCCTTTGGCGGACGTCAGCGAGCAGACGATGTTCCGGTCCTCGGTGATGAACGACAGGACGTCCTGGCCGGCCCGGAACCCGGCAGGGTCCACCAAGGCCGCCCGTTCCAGCTGTTCCAGGGGCGGCAGCGGCGGCGGAGCCACGTAGCCCCGGTCCTCAGTGGTGATGGTGCAGGCCGTGGCCGCCAGCAAAGTGAGGGCGGCGAAGATCCCCAGAACAGTCCGTCGCATGGCCCCCATTATGCCCCGGCAGCGGCCTCAGCCCTCCGCACGCGTGACCACGGCCTCAGCCCTCCGTACGCTTGATCACGGCCTCGACGACGGCGGCAGCCGCTGCGGCGGGATCCTCACCGTCGAACTGCTCCTGCATCGTCCGGGCGCGGCTTTTCCACCCCGGGTCCGCCAGGACTTTGGCGACGGCCTTGGCGATGTCGGCCGGCTTGGGTGATTCCGACCTGAGGTTAATGCCGACGCCGGCGTGCTCTACGCGGGCGTTGACGTCACTTTTTCCCTCGTTGATTCCCGACACCACCAGGGGAACACCCTTGGACAGGCTCAACTGCACCCCGCCGAAGCCGCCGTTGGTGATGAAGACATCCGTGAAGTCAAAGACCTTTGCAAAGTCCACGTAGTCCCGCACCACCACGTTGGGCTGCGGGTAGCGGGTCTTCAATGCCTCGGTGCCGCGGCCGCCGGTGGCCACGATGACCAGCGCATCCAGGTCCTTAACCGCCTCGAGGGCAGGAACGATCAGCTTGTTCTGGTTAAGGTTGTCCACTGTTCCCTGGGTGATGACGAGCGTTGCGGGATAGGAGCGGGGGAACCCGCCGTCGCCGTCGCCGTCGCCGCCACCGGCCGCCGGCGGGTGCGGAGCACGGTATGGCAGCAGCGCGCCGACGTAGTGCACCGTGGGGTTGACCCGCCGACGCGGGAAATCGAGGGACTCCGTGCCGGTCTGGATCGTGGCGTCCGAGCACCGGTAAGGCTCATCCGTCAGGCGGCCGCCGCCCGGAACAGGCTGGCCGAAGGCGGCATGCTGCCTGCGGTAACTCTGGCCGGCCGGGCGAAGGATGACCTTGTCGGACAGCAGCCCGGCCAGGCCTTGGAGCGCTTTCTCCACGGGATTGCCGGGCGGCCGGAACCCGAAGAACAACGGGGGCACCTGCTGGTCGCTCTCCATGTTCGGGATTACCGCAAAGCTCACCACAGGCTTTCCCATCAGATGGGAGACCAGCCGGTGAATAAACATCGAGCTGTCCGCAACCACAACATCAACCGGGAAGTCCTGGTCCAGTTCTCGGATGTCCTCAAAGAAGTTGGTCACGTTGCTGGCGAAGATTTTCTCGCCGTCGAATCCGATCGCCCTGGGACCTTTGAGCCGGGCACGTTCCGGATAGAGGTCATTGAGATTGTCCGCGCGGTGCTCGACGGCGCGGACAAAGGGGAAGAGCAGTATGCCGAGTGTCTCGAGCTTGGCAGCCAACACCGGGCCGGTATACCAGCGGACGTCATGGCCGCGCTCCTTGAGCCGCATCGCCACACCGGTCATCGGATTGAAGTGACCGTCAAGTGCCTGGCTGGCGAAGAGGATGTTCACGGAGTGCCCCGAATCTGCCGTTATGAATACGCCGCAGCCGCGCCGGTGCCCTGGCTGCCGGCGCGTTCCTGAACTGTATGACAGACGTGATCCCTCGACAAGGGCTGCGGCTTGGGCCGGCTGTCCGGCCTAAATGGGGCACTTCGACACGGACGCGCCGCCATCCCGGCCGGATTCCGGGGTTCGCCGGCCAAAGTGGCCCAGGACGGCGGGACTCACCCCCGGCCGGCTCACCTCGGGCAGCGATTCCTTCAGTGCAGCTAGGCGTCCAGCTTGGTCAGCGGCGCATAGCGGAGCAGGAGCCGCTTCTCGCCGACGTCGAATTTCACCTTGGCGACGGTCTTGTCACCTGCGCCTTCGAGGGCCAGGACCGTGCCGTTGCCGAAGCTGGTGTGGTTGACCTTGTCCCCCACGCTGACCGCCACAATTTCCTTCTGTGGCTGCACGCGGTTCTTGGCGATGACGGCGGGAACGTCCGCGTTGAATCCGGCCGAGGAATCGGCTGCGGCCCCGCGGGACGTGCCGGCGCCCCAGAACGATCCGTTGTAGCGGCCGGAGCCGATGGACCCACCGCTCCCCCAGCCGCCGGACTGCCGGCTGGTGCCTTCGCGCTTCCACTCCACGAGCTCGGACGGGATTTCCTCGAGGAACTGGCTGGCCGGGTTGTACTGGCTTTGGCCCCACATGCTGCGGACTTCGGACCGGGTGACGTAGAGGCGCTTGCGGGCGCGGGTCAGGCCCACGTAGGCCAGCCGGCGTTCTTCGGCGAGCTCCTTCGGATCCGTGGCCGAGCGCTGGTGCGGGAACAGCCCGTGCTCCATGCCGGTCAGGAACACCACCGGGAATTCGAGGCCCTTGGCGGTGTGGAGGGTCATCAGCGTCACCACGCCCAGTCGCTTGGCCTCCGCCACGGCGGCATCGATGTCCGCGCCCGGGGCATCGGGGATCTGGTCCGCGTCGGCCACCAGGGACACCTGCTCCAGGAAGGCGCCCAGGGATCCTTCCGGGTTCTCCTGTTCGTATTCGCGCACGACGGCGACGAGTTCCGCCAGGTTCTCCACGCGGGACTCGTCCTGTGGATCAGTACTGGAACGCAGCCCGGCGAGGTAGCCGGTCTGTTCCAGGACGGCTTCCAGCGCTGCGGCTGCACCCGAGCCGGAGGCGACTTCGGCGAGGTCATCGAGCAGTTTCACGAACCCCAGGACGGCGTTGACGGAGCGTGTTGCCATGCCAGGGGCTTCCTCGGCCCGCCGGGCCGCGGCCATGAACGACATCCGCTCCCGCGACGCGAGCGCCGCCACGGCGCCCTCGGCGCGGTCACCGATGCCGCGCTTGGGTTCGTTGAGCACCCGGCGCAGGTTGACGTCGTCGTCCGGGTTCACCAGGACCCGGAGGTACGCGAGGGCGTCCTTGATTTCCTTGCGTTCGTAGAAGCGGGTGCCGCCCACCACTTTGTACGGCAGGCCCACCCGGACCAGCACGTCCTCGATGGACCGCGACTGCGCGTTGGTGCGGTAGAAGATGGCGACGTCGCCGGGGCGGAGGTTGTCCTCGTCCTGGAGCCGGTCAATTTCCTTGGCGATGAACTGGGCTTCGTCGTGCTCGTTTTCGCCCACATAGCCGATGATCTTGTGGCCTTCACCCTCCGCGGTCCACAGCCGCTTTTCCGGGCGGTTGGGGTTGCGCGAGATCACGGAGTTCGCCGCAGTGAGGATGTTCTGCGTGGAGCGGTAGTTCTGCTCCAGCTTGATGGTGCGTGCTTCGGGGTAGTCCTTCTCGAACTCCACGATGTTGCGGATATCCGCGCCGCGGAACGCGTAGATGGACTGGTCCGAGTCGCCCACCACCGTGAGCTCGGACGCACCAGGACCCTCGCCCACAATCTCGCGGACCAGGGCGTACTGGGCGTGGTTGGTGTCCTGGTATTCGTCCACCAGGACATGCCGGAACCGGCGGCGGTAGGAGTCCGCGAGCGCAGGGAAGGCCCGGAACATGTAGACGGTCTCCGCGATGAGGTCGTCGAAGTCCATGGCGTTGGCCTGGCGCAGCCGCTGGGTGTAGCCCTTGAAGACGTCCGCCACGGCGCTTTCGAACGGATCGTTGAAGTTGGCGGTGGAGGCAAACGAGTCGGCGTCGATGAGTTCGTTCTTCAGCGCGGAGATCTTGTGCTGAATGGCCTTCGGCGCGAACTTCTTGGGGTCCAGGTCCAGGCTCTTGGATACCTGGGTCACCAAGCGCAGGGAGTCGGCGGAGTCGTAGATGGAGAAGTTCGACTTCAGGCCCACGTTCGCCGCTTCCTGGCGAAGGATCCGCACACAGGAGGAGTGGAAGGTGGAAATCCACATGATCTTGGCCCGGCCACCAACCAGGGCAGCGATGCGCTCCCGCATCTCGGCGGCAGCCTTGTTGGTAAAGGTGATGGCCAGGATCTCGCCGTAATGCGCGCGGTGGGTGGCAATCAGGTACGCGATCCTGTTGCTGAGCACACGGGTCTTGCCGGAGCCGGCGCCGGCCACAATCAGCAGGGCGCTGCCGGCATGCTTTACGGCCTCTTCCTGCTGCGGGTTCAGCCCCTGGAGCAGCTCGGCGGCATTGGGCCGGTGGTGCGGCTGGTCTTCATTGCCCTCTCCGCGGGGCTGCTGGCTGGCCCAGCCGCCCGTGCGCTGGGCGCTGTCAGCCGTGCGCTGGGCGCTGTCAGCCGGGCGCTGGTGGCCGGTCCCGCCGCCACCCAGTTCGGCAGCCTGGGAAAGGCCTTCCGGGCGCGACTTGGTGCGGGCTGGGGCTGCCGATGCGGCCTTGAACGGTCCGTCAGAGTACGGGTCAAACAACATATCCATGGTGCCTACAAGTCTAGGCGGTGGTGCTGACAGTCAGGTCCAACCTGTGGATAACACCGGGTTCCCGGCACCGCGCCGCCCGCAGGAGCCCGCCGGCAGCACCCAGCCGCGGCTCAGGTCACCGAGCCGGACAGGAGGGCCGCACGCAACTCGCGCACCGCCGTCGTGCCTCCCGCCATGAACCATTGCAGCCCGTTGACCTGCACGGTGTCCGTGGCGCCGCCGGCGGCGCGGACAATCGCCTTGCCCGGCAGCCAGTCCCACTCCGGGCAGCTGTGCTGGAACCAGCAGCCCAGCTGCCCGTCCGCCACGCGGCCCAGGTCGCAGGACCCGGACCCGAACATCCGCAGGGCGGCGGCGGAGGTCGCGGCCGCGTGCCACGGCATGGCGCAGAGCGGATCCATCAGCCAGGTGGGATGGATGTAGGTGGCAGCCCCGAGTTCCGCGAGGGCGTTGCGGTTGCGCGCCCCGCCGTCCCGGTAAGCAGCCAGGGCCTCTCCGTTCAGCGTCGCGGCCCGCGCCGTCCCGCCGAGCCACAACTTGTCCTCCTCAGGCTGGAAGATCGCGCCCAGCTGCACGTCCACGGAGTCCTTCAGGGCAATGGCCGAGCACCAGTATGTGGAGCCGTGCAGGAAGTTGTACGTGCCGTCCACGGGGTCGATCACCCAGGTCCGGCCGCTGGTACCGGCCACCGAGGCGCCCTCCTCGCCCAGGATGCCGTCGTCGGGCCTGCACCGCCGGAGCTGCTCCAGGACATAGGCTTCGGCGGCGTGGTCGGCCGCCGTCACGACGTCGGAGATGGACGTTTTCTGCTGCGACTGCAGGCCGGCCATGCGCATCAGCAGCGCCAGCTGCCCGGCTTCGCGCACCAGTGCCGATGCCAGCTGGTAGTCGTCCAGGGCGGGGTCAAGTTCGAGGGCGCTGTGCCTGCCAGTGGTCATTGCACCAGTCTATGCAGCGCCATAATGGTGCCATGGCCAAAACCCCAGCGCAGCGGATCAAGAAGCACGGTTCCAGGGCGGTTGTCCCGCAGCACAGCCTTCCGCCGGTGATCAACCCCACCACGGCCCGCTCCCCGCAGAAGGCCCAGTCCAACAGCAACCTGATCCTCATAGCTGGCGTGGTGGTCAGCCTGTTCCTGTTCTGGTACCTCCACCTCCTGGTGCTGGATCAGATGACTCAGGTCTCAGGCGAAATGGCCATGCCTGATTCGCTGATCGGCGGGTTCGACGCAAAGTACGTCGCGGATCTGCGCACCGAGATGAATGACGACGCCCGCGGCCAGCTCAACTACATCCACAAGACCGCCGGCACACTGTTCCCGCTCATCTTCGGCTTCACCTGGCTGCTGCTGATCGGCACCAACGTGGCCAGGAAGTCGCTCCGGTGGGCCCTGTGGGCCGTCCCGCTGCTGTTTGTGGTGGTCCGGTTGTGGGGCAACGTCACCATCGATTCAGTGCTGGCCGCAGAAACGGCCGACGCCGGTCAGGTTGCCCTGGCGTCCGGCCTCACCGTTGCGGGCTGGGTGCTGTTCGTTGTGAGCCTTCTGGCCGGGGCCGCCGCGGTGTTCCTGGGGAAGAAGTCCGCCGAACCCGTCACGCCCGGGCAGCAGCAGCCCTGACCTCTTTCCGGTGCTGGCTGACGCGCTGGGCAATGATCAGCCCGGCTGTCGCCACCCCGACCGTGACCGGGTACCCCATCAGCCGCTCCAACGTGCCAGGCTCGGGCACGTTCATCCCGGTCAGGCCCCCGGTCACCAGTGCTGCGGACGACGCCAGCCCGCACACCAGCACAAACCATCCGAGCGGCGTCTGCCGCAGCCACAATGCGCCCAGCACCAGCACCGCGAGCGCCCCGGCAATGAAGTACATCAGCGCGCCGGTGTAGTGCCAGCCGGAACCGATGTCCTCCGGCACCAGTCCTACGATCATGGTCCCGGCCCCGGCGGTGCCGGCCAGGATCCGGACCCAGACTGCGGCCAGCCAGGGTTTCCGGTGTCCCGGCTGCACCCTTGCTCCGGCCCGGGCGGCGACACACAGCAGTCCCGAGGTCAGCAGCAGTGCGCCCAGGAGCATGCCCAACCCCTGGACAATAAACGAAGCGTTCATCAGCCAGTGCAGCGGCGAACAGACGTTCCGGCCGTCAAAAATCCCGCAGTTGACCGCGCCGAGGTCGCTGATGAAGCCGGTCCGCCGGTCATAGGGCTGCGGCCCGGCCCAGCCCCCGATCACGGCTGTTTCGGCCACAAAATACTGCAGGACGCTCAGGACGGACCAGGCGCCGATGTAGTGGCGGGTGGAGGCCGTGTCCGGGATAAAGACCGCTGCGGGAGCGGACATCGGGGCTGAACTCATGCCAAGAGCGTAGTACGGCCTCCCACCTTGTATGCTTGTATCCGTGTCCGGACGGGCCGGCCCTGCCGGAACAGCGGACACGCGCCCTCGTAGCTCAGTGGATAGAGCACGGCTCTCCTAAAGCCGGTGTCGTTGGTTCGATTCCAATCGAGGGCACTTGAACCTTCCTGCTCCGGAGTTCAGCCTCCGCGCCTACCTGCTCGGCCCCTCGCCGGCCGGTCCCGCCGCTGCGGGAAAGTGGTCCGTTGAACGGCAGCTGCTGGACCGGGCGGCCGGCACCCGCGGCACCTTTTCCGGCGTCGTACATTTTGTTCCAACGGACGACGGCGGCCTGGCCTTACGCGAAGAAGGCACCATGCGCTGGCCCACCTTCGCCGGCCCCGCCTTCCGTGAATACCTTTTGCAGCCCGCTGACCGGATGGACGCCCTGGACGTGTTCTTCGAAGACGGGCGCCCCTTCCACCGGATGAGTTTCTCGCCGGAAGCCAACCTTGACCAGCACTGGTGCGACCCCGACACCTACCGCGTGACCTACAGATATGAGGGCCCGGACGCGTTCGGCTATATCTGGGACGTCAGCGGGCCGAGCAAGGATCTGCTGCTGACGTCGGTGCTCCTGCGGCTAGGCTCGAAGGCGTGAAAGCACGCATTGTGGTCTCCGCCGTCTGCGTGTTCGATGACGCGGGGCGGCTCCTGACCGTCCGCAAGCGCGGCACCGGCATGTTTATGCACCCCGGCGGCAAGCCCGAACCCGGTGAGACGGCCGTTCAGGCCGCGTCCCGGGAGCTGGCAGAGGAAGTGGGGATCCTTATTGCGCCCCGCGACCTCGAACTGATGGGTGTCTGGATTGCCGACGCCGCGAACGAGGCCGCCACCGACATCGAAGCCACGGTATTCCTGGCGCCCGGCACGTGGACAGCCCGCCCGTCGGCCGAGATCGCCGAAATCCGCTGGCTGGATCTGGCCGCGCTTGAGGTGGAACTTGAGCGGGGTGCGGAACCCCCGGCGGACCTCGCCCCGCTCCTGACGGACCACATCCTGCCGGTCCTGGCCGCCAGCCGCCCCTGACCGCCTCCTGCCCAGGCCCCAAGTAGGTAGCAGTAAGTGTCGTTCTGAGGGCTCAAAACGACACTTACTGCTACTTAGTTGGGGGGGAGGCTGGGACCTAGTATTCGGGGACGGCTTCCTCAGCCACCGCGGTGGCCTCGGCGAACTGCGTCCGGTACAGCTCGGCATAGCGCCCCTCGGCCGCGAGCAGTTCGGTGTGCGTGCCGCGTTCCACGATCCGGCCGTCCTCCACCACCAGGATGACGTCGGCGGCGCGGATGGTCGAGAGCCGGTGGGCAATCACGACGGCGGTGCGCCCCTCGAGCGCTGCGCCGAGGGCCTCCTGGACAGCAGCTTCGTTGGTCGAATCCAGGGCCGCGGTGGCCTCGTCGAGGATCACGACGCGCGGCTGCGCGATGAGCAGGCGGGCGATGGTGAGCCGCTGGCGTTCGCCGCCCGAGAGCCGGTAACCCCGCTCCCCCACCACGGTGTCCAGGCCGTCGGGCAGGGACCGGACCATGGTCTCCAGCCGGGCCTGCCGCAGGACATCCCACATGAGCTCGTCGCTGGCGTCCGGACGGGCCAGGCGCAGGTTGGAGGCAATGCTCTCGTGGAACAGGTGCCCGTCCTGCGTCACCATGCCGAGGGTGTGCCGCATCGAATCGAAGGTGAGGTCGCGGACGTCAACACCGGTCCCGGGTGTGGCCCCGCCGAAGCGGACGGCGCCGGAATCCACGTCGTACAGGCGCGAGAGCAGCTGCGCGATGGTTGACTTGCCGGCCCCTGAGGACCCCACGAGGGCAACGGTCTGGCCGGGTTCCACACGGAAGCTGATACCGTGCAGCACCTCCTCGCCGCCGCGGGTGTCCAGGGTGGAAACGTCCTCCAGCGAGGCGAGCGAGACCTTGTCGGCCGAAGGGTAGGAGAAGCGGACGTCGTCGAACTCCACGGACAGCGGCCCGGCGGGAGATGACACCGCATCGGGCTTCTGCTCGATGAGCGGCTTGAGGTCCAGGATCTCAAAGACCCGCTCGAAGCTGACCAGGGCGCTCATGATCTCCACCCGGGCGTTGGAGAGCGCCGTGAGCGGCGCGTAAAGGCGCGTGAGCAGCAGCGCCAGCACCACGACGTCGCCCGCTGCCAGTTGCCCCTGCAACGCCAGGAAGCCGCCGAGGCCGTAGACCAGCGCGAGAGCCAGCGCCGAAACGAGTGTCAGGGCGGTCACGAAGGTGAACTGCAGCATCGCCGTCCGGATGCCGATGTCGCGTACCCGGCCCGCCCGCACGGCGAACTCGCGGGATTCCTCATCCGGGCGGCCGAAAAGCTTCACCAGCGTGGCGCCCGGAGCGGAGAACCGCTCGGTCATCTGGGTCCCCATGGACGCGTTGTGCTCCGCAGCCTCGCGGCGCAGGTCCGCCAGCTTCGAGCCCATCCGCCGGGCGGGGATCAGGAAGAGCGGCAGCAGGATCATGGCGAGCACGGTGATGAGCCAGGACTTGCCCAGCATCACCACAAGGGTCAGCGCGAGCGCCACAACGTTGCTGACCACGCCGGAGAGGGTGCCGGCGAAGGCCGACTGCGCGCCGATCACGTCATTGTTGAGCCGGCTCACCAAGGCACCGGTGCGGGTGCGGGTGAAGAAGGCGATGGGCATCTTCTGTACGTGGTCGAAGACCTTCGTGCGGAGGTCCACGATCACGCCTTCGCCGATGGTGGAGGAAAGCCAGCGGGTGACCAGTCCCAGCCCGGCTTCGGCGACCGCCACAATGGCGATCAGCACGGCCAGCCAGACGACGACGTCGGTGCCCGCGCCTGCGATGATCGCGTCAACCACCTGGCCGGCGAGGACCGGCGTGGCGACGGCCAGGACGGCCATCACGATGGACAACAGCACAAACGCGATCAGCTTGCCCTTGTGCGGCCGGGCGAAGGTGAACACACGCTTGAGCGTCTCCTTCGAGAAGGGCTTCGAGCCGCTCGAGGCGCGCGTGATGTTGTACAGGGAGCTCCAGGCCACCCGGTCCATGCTCATGAGTTGTTGCCTTTCGGGGCGGCGTGGCCGATCAGTTCGGAGACGGCGCCGTTATCCACATTCCACCGTACATCCAGCCGCACGTTCTCGAGCAGCCTCCGGTCGTGGGTGACCAGCAGGAGGGCCCCCTCGTAGCTTTCCAAGGCGTCCTCCAACTGTTCGATGGCAGGCAGGTCAAGGTGGTTTGTTGGTTCGTCGAGGACCAGCAGGTTCACGCCCCGCGCCTGCAGCAAGGCCAGCGCAGCACGTGTCCGTTCGCCCGGTGAGAGGGATTCCACAGGCCGCGAGGTGTGGTCTGCCTTCAACCCGAATTTCGCCAGCAGGGTCCGGACTTCAGCCGGGGTCAGGTCCGTCAGGACAGCTTCAACGGCGTCCGCCAGGTTGAGGTGGCCGGCCAGCAGTCCGCGGGCCTGGTCAATTTCGCCGATGGCCACCGAGGCGCCCATGGCGGCGTTGCCTGCGTCCGGTGCCTGGACGCCCAGGAGCAGGCGCAGCAGCGTGGACTTGCCCGCCCCGTTGGGGCCGGTGATGCCGATCCGCTCCCCCGCATTCAGCTGCAGGTTCACCGGGCCCAGGGTGAAGTCCCCCTGGTTCACGACGGCGTCACGCAAGGTGGCCACCACGGCACTGGACCGCGGCGCTTGGCCGATGCTGAACTGCAGCTGCCATTCCTTCCGGGGCTCCTCCACCACGTCCAGCCGTGCGATCCGGGACTCCATCTGCCGGACCTTCTGGGCCTGCTTTTCGGATGATTCCGTGCTGGCGGCCCGGCGGATCTTGTCATTGTCCGGGCTCTTCTTCATGGCGTTCCGGACGCCCTGGGAGCTCCACTCACGCTGGGTCCGGGCGCGGGAGACCAGGTCCGCCTTGGTGGCGGCAAACTCCTCGAACTTTTCGCGTGCATGACGCCGTGCCACGGCCCGTTCCTCCAGGAAAGCGTCATAGCCACCGTCGTACACCGCCACTGAATTCTGGGCGAGGTCCAGCTCAACGATGGTGGTGACACACCGGGCCAGGAACTCGCGGTCGTGGGACACCAGCACCACGCCGCCGCGCAGGCCCTGGACAAAGGCTTCCAGCTTGGCCAGTCCGGCCAGGTCCAGGTCGTTCGTGGGTTCGTCCAGGAGCACCACGTCGAAGCGGCTGAGCAGGAGGGCCGCCAGTGCCACGCGCGCGGCCTGCCCGCCGGAGAGGCCGGTCATGGGCGCATCCGCGCCGGTTTCCAGGCCAAGGTCGGCCAACACAGCCGGAATGCGTTCGTCGAGGTCCGCCGCGCCGGATGCCATCCAGCGGTCAAAAGCGAGGGAATAGGCGTCGTCAGCGCCCGGGGCCGCCGAACCGAGCGCGTCGGCCGTGGACTCCATGTCCGCCGTCGCCTGGGCACAGCCGGTGCGCCGGGCGATGTAGCCGGCCACGGTTTCTCCGGCCACGCGCTCGTGTTCCTGGGGTAGCCAGCCCACAAACGCGTCGGCGGGTGCGAGGCTCACGCTCCCGTCCTGGGGCTGGTCGACGCCGGCCAGCAGGCGCAGGAGGGTGGATTTTCCGGCGCCGTTGGCACCTACCACGCCCACAACATCGCCGGGAGCCACCGTGAGGGAGAGCTTGGAGAAAAGTGTCCGGTGGTCGTGGCCGCCGGACAGGTCTTTGGCAACAAGGGTTGCAGTCATGGCTTGGTCTGTCCTCTCGCCCGGCCGGCGGAAGGCCTGATGACGCCGCCTGAGTCAGCCGGAATTGCGGGGAATCCGCAGCATTCCAGCCCGCAAAAGTGCCGGGACACTAAAGAGCCCGCCGGTCCGGACTTGGGGGGTGTACGGACCAACGGGCTCGACCATCAAGCATAGTCGACTCCGCCGCCTGCATCAAACCGTCAGCCGCAGGCAGGCTAAAATCAAGAGCAATCATCCGTTCAGCAGAGAGCCGATATGCCCATTCCTGCCAAGGCGTTCCAGCGCTGGCTGCACGAGATCGCCCCGGAGGCGAGTACCTCTGACATCTGTCGGGCGGCTGGCATCAAGCGGAGCACCCTGGCCCAGCAGCTGGTGCGGGGCAAAGTGGCCGGCGCGACGGTCGTAAGCATCAGCCGCGCCTACAACATCAACCCTGTCTCCGCGCTGGCCGGCTTTGACGCCTTCCGGCAGCTTGCCGCCCCGCCGTTCCAGCCAACCAGGTCCGAGCTGGTCAGCCAGATTTCCACGCCGGATCTCCTGCGGGCGCTCCTGCTGCGCACTGCCGCTGAACCAGGCGGGTTGGCGAAAGCAGGCCAGAGCGACATGGAGTCCCCGGGCGCCAGTTTTCCTGATCCCCAGCCAACACCGTTGGGACCGCCGCCGCATGCCACATCCGTGCGGGACTGGGTGGAGGCAATCGACGACGGCGAACTGCGGCACCGCGTCTCGACTGCCACGGGGATCGCACCACAGAATTATTCGGCGCAGCTGACCGCCAACCGGCTCACCCCGGCGCTGGCTGTCGCTACCGCTTCGGCTGCAGGCGTCGCTGCGGCCGGCGGGCTGGTGGCCACCGGACTCGTCACCGAGGCCGAGGCCGGCTGGCCTCCCGGGGCCCGGCAGGCAGCGCTGGACAGCATGACCGACGGCGAGCTGACCGTGCTGGCCGGAGAACGGCTGCAGACTCTCGGCAGGGCCCTCCGCCGGCAGGAACATGACCAAGAACGAACCGAGAAGATTTGGGAGAACCTGGGATGATCGAGATCCTGCAGTGGTCCACCCTGGCGGTGTGCGGCCTGGTGGCCTTGACCCGGGTTCCCAGCGCCCTGCGCGGGAATAACAGGACACTGTTCTACATTTTTGCCCTGATGACCCTGGCCATCCTCCTCAGCATCGAGGCGCCCTATGTTGCCATCGACCAGGCGCTGGGGGGCGTCAACGTAGCCAATCTCATTCTCCGCCTGGTCATCTTCGCCGCCATCTATTTCGTGGGGATCCGCATCACCAGGGGCTTTGGTGCTGACAACGCCTACCGGCTGATTACGGGACGGATGGGGATGACCGTCGTGGCGCTCACCTCCCTGATTGTGGTTGTTGTCTTCCTGATGATGGATACCGCCGGTTCCTCAGCGGGCATGGTCGCGGTTTCCGCCAAGGACGGCCGCAATGGACTGCTGGTCGAGTACTACGGAGCCGCTGGCCGCGCATACCCTGCCTATGTGTCACTCGTTCTGCTGCCGGCCATGGCGCGCGCAGTCAGCAGCACTCTTCCGGCACTGGTTCGCGTGTCGGCCTTCTTATTGGCCGTCGGCGCGGTCGCCATTGGCGTGAGCCTGGTTTTCCCGCTGATCCCACCGGAGTTCGGTTTTGTGGAGTTTGTTATCAACTACACAGCGGTGCTCTGCTTCGTGATGGGGCTGGCTTTGATTGGCGTCGCCAGCCTGGTTCACAAACGGCACCACCCGCGGCAAAAGACTTCTACCGAAAAGTAGCCTACGTAGCTTTCACAAAATCATTAGACGTGACACAATCATGAATGTGTGAAGGTGGCGCGCGGGTGTTTGCGAACGGGGATAACTTCTTGGACGCCGCGCTGCCCTAAGCCTTTGCGCGCATTGGGGGGATGAGTGGTGGCGGCCGTTGGGGACCGCCCCCACTCAGCCTGCTTAAGGGCCTAACCCGTTTACCGCTCCCCCGGCCCTGCAGCGCCACTCCTCGGTCCCCGTCGGCTTCACGGGGTCGCGGTGGACGTCCCCGAACGTGATTACCCCCGGTCCCACATCGGCTACCGAGCGAACCTCAACGTGACCAGTTGGAACGGGCGAAGGGCCAGCCTGACGCTTCCCTGCTCCGCGGGCGTCACCCCGGGTGCCTCCACCGGGCGTTCCAGGAGGTCCGTTGCCTGTACGTCCCGGACCGGAAAGGCCGCTTTGATGACACCTGCCGAGCGCTGGCCCAAGGACTCGTAGAGCCGGACCACCACATCGCCCGAACCGTCCTCCGCAAGCTTGACGGCCTCGATGACCAGTGCCGGGTTGTCCACGGTGAACAATGGCTCCGCCCCGCGGCCGCCGCGAACCAGGCGCGGCGCCAGGTTGGTGCGGTACCCCTCCTCCACGGCCTCGGCGATTCCTGCACCGGGACGGATGGTGACCGTCAGCTCATGCTGTCCGCGGTCCGCCGCCGGGTCGGGGAACTTGGGCGCCCGCAACAGGGACAGACGCACTGACGTGGTGGTCCCGCCGTCGGCCTCCCGGACGTTCCTGGTGACATCGTGGCCGTAGGTGGCGGAGTTTGAAATCGCCACGCCGTAGCCGGGTTCGGCCACGTGGATCCAGCGGTGCGCGCAGATCTCGAACTTCGCCGCTTCCCAGGAGGTGTTGTTGTGCGTGGGCCGGAAGAGATGCCCGAACTGTGTTTCAGCGGCGGAGCGGTCTGCCTTGACGTCAAGCGGGAAACCCAGCTTGAGGAGTTTCTCGCTCTCCTGCCACTCAACGGCAGTGGTGATGGCCAGGGAGTCGCTGCCCACGTCCAGCGCGATCCGCTGGCTGACCGGCGACGAACCTGCAAGGCGCTGCACCACCACAACGGCACTGTTTCCGACGTGCTCCAGCCGGACGTCCTGCGCATCCGTCAGGGCCGTGACGTTGCGCCGGTAGAACTCATCGATGTCCCAGGCGTCCCACTCGTTGGGGGTGTCCCGGTGCAGTTCCAGCAGGTTGCCGCGTGATCCGGGGGCGATGGCTTCGCGCCCGGTGGCGTAGTCGGTGAGCGACGTCAGCAGGCCGTCGCCGTCCAGGACAGCCCTGATGATGCCGTTGTCCAGCACAAAACCGCCGTCCACCCCGCTGGCCTGGACGGGCTGGCCCTCGACGGACGGCTCGGCGGCTCCGAGTGCCGGGACGCCGTTCCGCGCGTGGGGTGCGGCGTTGAGCAGGAACGTCCGTGAACCTTCCCCGAGCAGTGCGGCTGCCGCCTGGCCAATGATCGTTTCCAGGCCGGCGCTGATGGACGCGTAGTTCCGTTCCGCGTCCTGGTGGACCCAGGCGATGGAACTGCCTGGCAGGATGTCGTGGAACTGGTGCAGGAGCACCAGCTGCCAGAGGCGTTTCAGCTCGGCAGCCGGGTAGGCGAAGGAGCTGCGGATGGCGGCCGTGGCGCACCAGAGTTCGGCCTCGCGCAGCAGGTGTTCGCTGCGCCGGTTGCCGCGCTTGGTCTTGGCCTGGCTGGTGTAGGTACCGCGGTGAAGTTCAAGGTACATCTCCCCCACCCACACGGGGAGGGCGGCATAGCCCTCTTCCGCCTGGGTGAAGAAACTTTCGGCGGAACCTATCCTGACCTTAGGCGAGCCCTCCAGGTCCGCTGTGCGGCGGGCGGCAGCCAGCATTTCACGCGTGGGCCCGCCGCCGCCGTCGCCGTAGCCGAACGGCACCAGCGAGGTGTTGGCGCGCCCATGGTCGCGGAAATTCCGTTCAGCGTGCGCCAGTTCCCGCCCCGTCAGTTCGGCGTTGTAGGTGTCCACGGGCGGGAAATGCGTAAAGAGCCGCGTGCCGTCGATGCCTTCCCAGTTGAAGGTGTGGTGCGGCATCCGGTTGACCTGGTTCCACGAAATCTTCTGCGTAAGGAACCAGCGGCTTCCGGCTGACCTGACAATCTGCGGCAACGCTGCAGAGTACCCGAACGAATCCGGCAGCCAGGCTTCGCGGCATTCGACGCCGAATTCCTGCAGGAAAAAGTTCTTGCCTTCAACGAACTGGCGGGCCAGGGCCTCGCCACCGGGCATGTTTGTATCCGATTCGACCCACATGCCGCCCACCGGAACAAACTGGCCTGCCTTGACCTTCTCCCGGATCCTGCTGAACAGCTCGGGGTAGAACTCCTTCATCCAGGCAAACTGCTGGGCCGAGGAGCAGGAGAACACAAAACCCGGATCCTCGTCCATCAGTGACACGACATTGGAAAACGTCCTGGCACATTTGCGGATGGTTTCGCGCACCGGCCACAGCCAGGCGGAGTCGATATGCGCGTGACCGGTGGCCACCAGCTGGTGCGCGGACGCATAAGCGGGACGGGACAGCACTTCGGCCAGGGCTGCGCGGCCGGCGGCGGCAGTGCCGGGGATGTCCTCCGGGTCCATCCGGTCCATCATGCGCTCCAGCGCGCGGAGAATCTCATGCCGCCGCGGCTGCTCCACGGGAAGCTCATGCATCAGTCCGGAAAGCGTCCAGACGTCCTGTTGGAGTTCCCACACCGTCTGGTTCAGCTCCGCAATGGCGATCCTGCCGAGCCGGTACTGCGGGGCCGTACCGGCCGTCGCTTTGTCCCCCAAGGAGGTGGCGGCGAAGGTCCAGCCCTGCGCCATATCGGGGTTGGCGGCTGCCTCAACATAGAAGTCAACGGCCATGCCGCTGCCCAGCAGCTTGAGCGGGATGTATTGGTTCCGCGGCGAAATCGCCTTGATAATAGTGCCGTCGGGGCGCCACGCGATGCCTTCGCACTGGAAGCCCGGGGCTTCGTTGATGAACCCGAGGTCCACCACGATCTCCACCGCGGTGTCCGGGCCTGTACCCCAGGCCTCAGGAACATCGCCCCGGAGCCGAAGCCATTTGGTGCCCCACGGCTGTCCCCAGGCTGCACCGTGTTCCTGCGGGAGGAAGTCATGACGCAGGGCTTCCATCACGGTGACCGGTTCGCCGGGCGCGTCCCAACTGCTCAGGGTGAGGGGAACGCTGCGGGCGTAAACGGCGGGATTGATCCGCTCGCGGACAAACCGGGCCAGTCGGACTTCGGTAATCCGGCGGTCGTCATGCACTGTAAACCCTCTTAGATACGTGAATTGGATTGTTCGAATCCGGACAACGCCGTCCAATCGATGGATAAAATCTACCGGCTAGTAGCCTAATAGCCAAGTGCCAGTCCCGACTCCAGGACCGTTGAGGGGGCTTATCCCGCGACCCCGGCTGCGGCGTCCCCTGCCACGTCCCGGGATGGCAGGGTGATCCGTTCCTGGCCGGCGTAGACGTTCATACTCGTGCCACGGCTGAACCCTGCCAGGGTCATGCCACTGGCCTCCGCCAGCTCCACGGCGAGGCTCGAGGGCGCACTTACTGCTGCCAGGACCGGGATCCCGGCCAGGGCTGCTTTCTGGACCAGTTCAAACGATGCCCGTCCCGATACCTGCAGGACCAGCCCGGTCAGCGGCAGCATCCGCTCCCGCAGCGCCCAGCCCACCACCTTGTCCACGGCGTTGTGGCGGCCCACGTCCTCGCGCAGGCACAGCAACTCCACGCCGCCGTCGTCCGCTATTCGGAAAAGGCCCGCGGCATGGACGCCGCCGGTGGTATCAAAGACCGCCTGCGCTTCCCGAAGCCGGTCAGGCAGGGTGGCCAAAACCTGCGCCGATAAGGTGACAGGATCGGCGGCCGGGCTGTAGCGGGAAGATTTCCGTACGGCTTCGATTGAATCCGTACCGCAGATGCCGCAGGAGCTCGAGGTGAAGACGTTGCGGCCCTTGGCCGGAAGTTCCACGTCGGGCCGCAGCTGGGCCTCCACGACATTAAAGGTCTGAACACCGTTTTCATCCTCACCGGCACAGAAGCGGAGCGACACAAGCTGCTCGGGAGCCCAAATGATCCCCTCGGACACCAGGAATCCGGCCACCAGGTCAAAGTCGTCACCGGGAGTCCGCATTGTCACCGAGAACGAAAGCTCGCCGAGCCGGATCTCCAGCGGCTCTTCAACAGCGAGGACGTCCTCGCGGTGGCGGATTGGGAACTCCAGGGCGTTGGGCGAGCCGTCCAGGACGTATTTGTGCACCTTGCGGCGCTGGGTAACGCGTCCCATCAGCGGGCTTCCATGCTGTTCATAGGTCAATCATCGCACCACGGATGAGCCCGTGCAGTACGCACGGGCCCCGTACGACAGGGTCCGTCAGCCGAGCAGTGCGCTCCAGTCCACCGGGCCGGCAGGCTTCGCGGCATCCTTGCCCGCGGCTTTGGTGGCACCCTTGGCCGCCGGCCGGGTTTTGGGCTTGGCTCCGGCCGGTTCGGGTACCGGCAGCGGCGGCCCCCACGGCAAAGCGAAGGCGGGCACGGGCTCCCCGAGCTGCACGCCGTGCGGCGGGACAACCATCACGCCGTGTGCCGACGCCAGCCCGCGCATCATCCCCGGGCCGGTGTGCTTGGCCGGCGAAGCCATGCCGTAGAGCAGGCGGAAAGGCATCAGGCGTGTCCGGCCCGGCTCCGGCTCGAGGGTGGTGCCGCAGGGGACGTGCTGGATGGGCGGCATGGCGCGGTGTCCCAAGGCAGCCAGCAGGGGTTCCCCCACCGTGGACAGCGCCATCATGGCGGCCAGCGGGTTTCCGGGCAGCCCCAGCACGAAACGCCCGTCCGGCAGTTCGGCCAGGACAGCAGGGTGGCCGGGGCGCATGGCGATGCCGTCGATGATCAATCGGCCGCCCAGCTCCGCCACGGCCCGGCGCAGGTGATCCGTGTCGGAGACTCCCGTCCCGCCGGTGGTGATGACGACGTCGGCGGGCAGCGCGGCAGGGTCCGGAACCTCCGGTGCGAGGTCCTCCAGCCCTGCCAGCCACTCGGGATAGGAATCGCCGATCCGTTCCTGGCCGGCGTAAAGGCCGCCGAGCATCCCCACCACGGATGCAAGCTGGGGGCCGAACGTATCGCGGACCTGCCCCGGCACGGGCAAACCGTGCGCCACCACCTCGGAACCGGTGAGCAGGAGCTTCACCACCGGCTTTCCGCGGACCAGCAGGTCATCATGCCCGGCCAGTGCGGCGACGGCCAGGTGTGCCGGGTTCAGGGTCACGCCGGCCTTCACCAGGACGTCCCCTTCGGCCGCCTCCTCGCCCGCCTTCCTGATGTGCTGGCCGTTCCTGGGCTCGCCGGGCCGGGCGGTGCCGCCCGTGAGCAACAGCGGCAGGCCGTCGTCGTCAGTGCCCAGCACCGCACTCTCGCTCCGCAGCACCGCCTTGGCGCCGGCCGGGATCAATCCGCCGGTGACGATGGGGCTGGCTTGATGCGGTGCCAACCTCTGGCCCGGCTCCGCCACGATCCATGGACCGCTGCCGTTGACCGCCCAACCGTCCATGGCCGAGGAAGCGTAGTGCGGCATATCGTGAAGTGCCGTGATGTCTTCAACCAGGACCCGGCCCAGGGCATGGCTGAGCGGGACCCGTCCGGGCGGAATCGGGGTGGCACTGTCAAAGGCGGCTTGCCGCGCCTCTTCCCAGGTGTGGGCCAGGTGCGTTGAGTGGGCCTCCGGTGGGGGCGGGGAATGCTGCGGGTCGGGGCTCCCGGCTTCATCGCCGGGGGCGGCGGTCATTCGACGGTGATCATTCGACGGGCGCCCCGGTGGCTTTGGAAGCCGTAGCTTCAGGCGCGGCGGCTGCGGGCGGGGCAGTCTCAGAATCGTAGTCCGCGGCCAGGGTCCGGGCGCGGTCCATGGCCGCCGTCATGGCTGCGGCGTCGGTTGCCTGCCCCGATCCTGCGGCCAGGCCTGCCGCGAGGCCGGCAATGAAGGTCGTCAGCGGCGCGGCCGGCCGCACTACCGAGTGGGCCGCAACTCCGGCCAGCGACAGGATGGCATTGACGTCAATCTGCACGTCCTCCAGGTCATACGCCTGCAGCAGGGACCTGCACCACTCTTCCAGCGTCTCGTCCTGGCTCTTCACGCTTTGCCTCCCAAATCTTCTGCGGCCGCAGTGCTCCGGAATCCACCGAGTGGATCAGGGCCGGACACCCCCAGGGTGGCGGCATCGTCCCAGGTGTCCACGTCAGCCGTGGAGCCGGCCGGAACGGCGACAGGCTTTAGGTCAAGACTAGCAAGGAGTACCCGGACCGACCCGTTATTTAAGGCACCGTTGGCGGCCAGCTCCATCGCGGAGCGTTGTAGCGCGGCCGTGCTATAAAAGCCGACCAGGGGCTGCCGGCGACCATCCTCTGAGACAGCCACCACCCCGTCCCATTCCGGCTCCGGGCCGGCGGCGCGCAGCCCCGCCCGAAGGGCAGCCACCGCCCCCCGGACATTGGGCATGTCGCACGCCAGAACCAGGGTCAACGGAGGCCGGGTGCCGTCCGCCTTCTCCAGTGCGGCAAGCCCGGCCGCGATGGCCGCGGCCGGACCGCCGAAGGGGGGCTCCTCACGGCAGCGGAGGATCCCCGCCGGAGTTTCCCCGGTGTGCGGACCCACGACGACGACGGCCCGGGCACCTCCGGCGGCGGCGACCGAACGGCGCAACAGGGTTTCGCCGTCGTACGTCAGCCCCTGTTTGGGTACGCCGCCCAGGCGCGCCGAACGTCCGCCGGCAAGAATGAGCGCATCAAAGTCGAAAGAGTCTGCATCCACGTGCCCAGCCTAACCGTGCCGGAACCTGGCGGCGGACGGAATTCAGGCGGCCCGTTCAGGCAGCAGGAAGGGATCCCAGGCCGGCGTCGGCTTCTCGAGTTCCTTGATCTGCCAGATGGTGCCGTGCGGCGGTTCAGGCACAAACCTCAGCTTCCAGCCCATCTCGGCAGGCGTATGGTCGCCCTTGCTGTTGTTGCATCGAAGGCACGCGGCCACGAGGTTCTCCCACGAGTCCGCGCCGCCGCGCGATTTGGGCTGCACATGGTCGATGGTGTGGGCACCCTTGCCGCAATAAGCACACCGGTGACCGTCCCGCCGCAGGACGCCGCGGCGGCTGACCGCGGTGCTCTGGTTGTATCTCGGGCGGATGTAGCGGTTCAGGAGAATCACGGACGGGCGGCCCAGGATCTCCTGCGGCCCCACCACGGGGTCATCGCCCTCGGCAATAACACTGGCCTTGCCCGTAAGCACAAGCACCAGCGCCCGGCGGAAGGTGACTACCGCCAGCGGTTCATATCCAGCATTCAGAACGAGAGTGCGCATGCACTTACCTCTTTGTGGCCGCACCCGTCAGGGGCACGAGGGCCGGCTGCCCCCGGCATATCCGGGCTATGGATCGACACCACAAGAGTAAACAAAAAATACCCGGAAAAACTAATCGCCCGGTCGGCCGTTCTGACGTGTCGGGGCCCGCCACCAGCCCGTCCGGTCCCGGAAGGCAGCAGACAGCAAAGGACCCCCGCCATCAGGCGGAGGTCCTTTGAAAGTTCAAACGGTTACTAGGAGACGCGGATGAAAACCGGTCCCGAGCCAACGTTGGCGCTGAACACAACGGTCTGGTTGCCGTTGTAGCCGCCGTGCACGGCCTGGCCGTTGCCTGCGTAGACCGCGATGTGGGCCATGCCTGCGCCGCCGTCCGCGTAGTAGATCAGGTCGCCGGGCTGTGCTTCTGCTGCACTCACGGTGCGGCCCAGGGAGAGGTAGCCAGCGGGCCAGTCGTGGAAGTTGATTCCCACGGCGGCGAGCGAGTTGGTCACCAGCATGGTGCAGTCCTGGTTGACACCCAGCTGGGCGTACGCGGCGGACAGGATGGCCTGGCCCTTGCCGCTGGCAGCGACCGGGGCGGCCTGTGCAGCAGGGGCGGAGGAGGCCACCTTGATAGTTGCCGCAGGCTGGGCTGCGGGCGCGGCCGGCGCCTCAACAACGGGCTCGGGCTCTTCGACGGGAGCCGGCGTGGTGGTGACTGCCGGCTTCTCGTAGGAGATGGCAATGGTGGATTCAGCCGAAATGACGGCCGGTGCTGCCGTCCCAACCTCAAAGGAGGGGGCCGCGTCACGCTGAACGTTGGTATCCGCGGCGTTGGCCGCGATACCACTGGTCAGAACCAGGCCCGAAGCAGCGGCGATAACCGCGGCCTGACGGCCCATACCGCCGGCGTTGTCGCCGACTGCCTTGGCAATGACAGCCAGCGAGTTGGTCTTGGTGACCTCGGCGCGGTGCCGTGCAACAGTTGCACGTGTCGTCATTAATTTTTCTCTCTTTCGTGTTCCTCAGGACCGCGGTGGCAGCCCAAGGGCTTTGGACGCGCCGGCATCTTGGGGGTACGCCGGCACGCCCCGAACGGGGATTTAGCGAAGAGTTTCCAGGGAAAGAAACGGGAGGGTGTCCGGAGGACGGACTAGTCCGGGGTGAGGACTATTAGCCCAGGGTGAAGAAGGAGGACGTGCCCGTTGCTGCAGCGGCGTGCAGCAGGGTGCCCTGTCCGGGGTTCAGCGCGCTGATCATCATGCCGTTGCCGACGTAGATGCCCACGTGGGCTCCGCCGTTCTGCATGACCAGGTCGCCGGGGGACGGGGTGGAGGTGGGCCGCATGGCAGTCCAGGCGTTCGTCCGGGGAATGCTGATGCCGGCCTGGGCGTAGACCCACTGGGTGAAGCCGGAGCAGTCCCAGCCGTTGGGAGTGGTGCCGCCCCAGAGGTAGGGGTGGCCGATGCCGGTGTAGGCGATAGCTGCCAGGCCCGACGCTGCTGCGGAGGAGACGGTGTCCGCAAGCTTGGCCGGGGCATCCTTGGTTGCATCAGCAGCCCGGGTTGCTGTTTCCGCAGCCGTGGACTGTGCACGGACCCGTTCGATCACGGGCGCGGCCGTGGTCTTGACTACCGGGCGCTCGAAGGAGACGGTGGCCGTGGGTGCGGCGGTCACGGCAAGCGCAGCCTGCGAGGAGCCGGACTCGGTGGACGCGGACACACCAGCGGTGGTGTCCGCGGCGTTGGCCGGAAGCCCCATGGTCAGGATGAGACCTGACGCGGCTGCGATGACAGCAGCCTGGCGACCTACGGTCCCGGCATTTGCACTAACGGCCTTGGACACGGAGCCCAAGGGGTTGGTGCGAACCGTTTGCGCACGGTGGCGCGCAGAATTATGGCGTGAAGACACGAAGGTAGCCTCTCCCAATGCCTGCGAGGTGAGCTGTCGGATTCGGATGGGAGTCACCCGGCCGCGCTGCTTCCTGGGAAGCTTTGCGACTTAACCCCAAGGCCTTCAGAATCGAAGACCAAAATTGGTTCCCCCGCCCCTGCCAGACGATGTCATGCGAACGGACCTTGAGCGGTGGCAGAGCTAGGCAATCCACTCAAGAACGTCAACTTCGGAAAAGTTGACGCGCTTTAGACGGTACAGGAGTTCAGAGTCAATGTCACATTCAGGTCACGGCATGTCACTGTGATTTGAGAGTTGACCATCATTTGGGCTTAAAGCCAGCCTGTGGGGTCAACAACTTCGCCGTTGACCTGAACCTCGAAGTGGAGGTGGCAGCCCGTGGAGGCGCCGGTGGTGCCGCTGAGGGCCACCACCTGGCCGCGGGTCACGGTCTGGCCAACCGTGACGCTGGCCGAAGACAAATGGTTGTAGGTGGTTTCCAGGCCGTTGCCATGGTCCACCACTACGCGGTTGCCGCCGCCGTACTGGTGCCAGCCGACGAAGGTCACAGTTCCGCTGGCGGCAGCCATGACCTGGGTCCCGCACTGGGCCACGTAGTCCTGGCCGCGGTGGAAATCACCGGTACCGCCGGTGATGGGGCTGACCCGGAATCCGAACGGAGACGCGGTGACCATCTGGGCCAGCGGCGCACCGAGGCTTCCGGCGGAGGCAGCACGGGTGATGGATCCGGCGGACTGGGCGCTCAACAGCTGCTTCAGCTTGCCGTCCGGGTCACCCTGGGTGACCACAGAGGATCGACTGAAGTCAATCTGCGCAGCGGCTTCGGCGGAAATCTCCGGCTGCGGAGCGGCGGACACGGCCGAGACGGAGTGGCCAGGCTGCTGGTCTGCCATGACCGGGCCGGTCACCGGAACGGTCACGGTCAGGACCAAGCCCGTCGCAGCAAGGGCGATGCCGGCTTTCTGCCCAACGCCGCTGGCCGCGGCGAAATCGGTAACCTGCCGGAATGCACCCCGGCGGTGGCGGCGCGCTTCGCGCTGCCGGTCACGGGGCCTCTCCGCGGTGGAATCCTCAGCCGCGCGGGGCGCCAAAGCAGGGCCCGCCGCCCGGCGGCGGCCCCTGGAGTATTGCGTGGTCAAGAATGTTCCTCTCTGGATAGCCTGCGAAGTTAGCTGTCGGATTCGGGTCAGAGAGTTCATAGACCCGGTCCGCCGCTGCAAGCACTCGGCGCAGAACTATCCCGTGAGGATCCTTCGCTGGAAGAGGCTTGCTGCTGACGGACTTCACCCCAAGGCAGTGTTGCGACTGCCGGTTGTGGTTCCCCCGCCTCTGCCAGTTAGTGACTCGTGCACCTGATCCGCTGGCAGAGCTCGGCTCCGGATCAGGTAACGCTTTTATATCGACGCTTGGTTTTAAACTATAGGCGATCACAACGGACAGTAACAATTCCGTTATATTTGCGTAACGGCGAAGGGTGCGCTAAGGCCGAAGAGGAACGGCAGCGCCACAGGCCCGCTTCACCGGGTTGCGATTGGCCTCAGCTGACGGAGACGAAAACGTGGGCCGCAACTTCCGGCGGCAGCTCGAGGGCGCCCTCGATCCCCGGAACCCGTACGGAAATATACTCGCCTACGCGCTCCAGCGAGACCGCCGCGCCGGGCCTGATGCCCCCTTCATCCAGCTGTACCAGCAACTCAGGTTCCACCTGGATGGGCTCAGCGAGCCTGCTGACCGTGACACTCGACGTCGGCCCGTATCCACGCATGGCCTCAACGAGATTAATCACACCAGCTTCCGGGAGGGCGGCAACCCCGCCCAGCGCGGCAAGCCCGGGGATCGGGTTGCCATAAGGCGACTTGGTGGGGTGGTCAAGCAGTTGGTAGATGCGACGTTCGACCCGCTCGCTCATCACGTGCTCCCAGCGGCACGCTTCATCATGAACGTAGGCCCAGTCCAGGCCAATAACATCAGCCAGGAGGCGCTCCGCAAGCCGGTGTTTGCGCATCACCTCGGTGGCGCGCTTGCGGCCGGTCTCGGTGAGTTCCAAATGGCGGTCCCCGGACACCACAACCAGTCCATCACGTTCCATCCGGCCGACCGTTTGGGACACCGTGGGTCCGGAATGGCGCAGCCGCTCGGCGATGCGTGCGCGAAGAGCAACGATGTTCTCTTCTTCAAGCTCCAAAATGGTTCGAAGATACATCTCCGTGGTATCGATCAGATCCGTCATCCAGCTCAGCTCCTCGAGCACAGTACCTTGCGTTGACCCACCGTATCGCGTTCAAGCCGCAGGGAGGTCCAGTAAAAAGCTTAGCCTATTTTGAATTTGTCCGGATAATCGCCGGAGGCTGCCAATCGTCTCACTGACCAGACTATGACGGTGCCGGTTGCCGCCCGATCCAAGGTTTCAGGCAGAATAAAAGCGGCCCTCGTTGCAGTCGCCGCTGACTGCCGGCCACCCCACCGTCCCGGACACCAACCAAGTCCATGCCGAAATTGGAGCCCTTGTGAGCGAAACCAGCATCACTATTCCTGCCGATCTCCTGCCCAAGGACGGACGCTTCGGCGCGGGACCTTCCAAGGTCAGGCCCGAGCAGCTTGAGGCCCTCTCAGCAGCGTCCCGGACCATCCTCGGTACTTCCCACCGCCAGGCACCCGTCAAGAATCTCGTAGGTTCCGTCCGGGAGGGCCTCAGCCAGTTCTTCCGCGCCCCGGAGGGTTACGAGGTCGTCCTGGGCGTCGGCGGCTCCACAGCGTTCTGGGACATCGCAGCCTTCGGCCTGGTGGAGAAGAAGGCCCAGCACCTGTCGTTCGGCGAGTTCGGCTCCAAGTTCGCCTCCGCCACCAACAAGGCGCCTTTCCTGGAGGCCTCCTCCATCATCAAGTCCGAGCCCGGCACCCGCCCGGCCGCCCGGGCGGAGGCCGGCGTTGACGTCTACGCGTGGCCGCAGAACGAGACGTCCACCGGCGTTGCAGCTCCCGTCAAGCGCGTCGAGGGCACCGATGCCGGCTCGCTGGTCCTGGTGGACGCGACGTCCGCCGCCGGGGGGCTGGACGTGGACGTTGCCGAGTCGGATGTGTACTACTTCGCCCCGCAGAAGAACTTTGCGTCCGACGGCGGCCTGTGGCTCGGCCTGTTCTCCCCCGCCGCGCTGGAACGCGCCGCAAGGATCAAGGCCAGCGGCCGCTGGATCCCCGACTTCCTGGACCTGCAGACGGCCATCGATAACTCCAGGCTGAACCAGACGTACAACACGCCCTCGCTCTCAACACTGGTGACGCTGGATTCCCAGGTGCAGTGGTTGAACAGGAACGGCGGGCTGGACTTCGCCAGCAAGCGCACTGCCGACTCCGCCGGCCGGATCTACACCTGGGCCGAGGCATCCGAATACGCCACCCCGTTCGTGGCCAAGGCCGAGGACCGCTCCAACGTCATCGCCACCATCGACTTCGACGACTCAATCGACGCCGCGGCCATCGCCAAGGTACTGCGCGCCAACGGCGTGGTGGACACCGAACCGTACCGCAAGCTTGGCCGCAACCAGCTCCGGATCGCCACCTTCGTTGCCATCGAGCCGGACGACGTCTCCGCCCTGCTGGCAAGCATCGACTACGTTGTGGGCGCGCTGCGCAAGTAAGTTGCGCGCGGCGCGCGTGCCTGGGTAAGTCGCAGGCGTCAGCGTTCGACGGCGTCGTCCGGGTTCTGGTCCCGGGCGGTGCCGTTTGCTGTGTCCCCCAGCCGGGAGACGACGCCGAAGTGGCGCAGGCCCCGTGCCCGCCGGTTGAACGTGAGCCGGAGCTGCCGGGCACGGATGATCCACACCATGCCAATCAGGGCAGCGATGATCCCGGAGGCGGCCGCTACGGCAAGGGACCAGCGTCCCCCTGCGACGTTCGCCACCCACCCCACCAGCGGCGCCCCGATGGGTGTGCCGCCCATGAAGATCGCCATGTACAGGGCCATCACCCTGCCCCGCATGACGGGATCGGTGGTGGTCTGGACGTAACCGTTCGCGCTGGTCATCATGGTGATCGCAAACAGCCCCACCGGCACCAGCGCAACGCCGAACCAGAAGTAGTTCGGGGCCAGTGCGGCCAGTCCGGAGGTCACGCCGAAGGCAGCGGCGGCGCCGAAAATCATCCGCAACCGGGGCTTGCCGCGGCCGGCGGACAGGAGGGCGCCCGTTACGGACCCGATCGCCATGATCGAATTCATCAGACCGAAGGCGCCGGCGTCCAGGCCGAATTCGGTGCCCACCATGGCAGCGATAAACAGCACGAAGTTGAGCCCGAGGGTTCCCACGATGAAAACGGCCACCAGGACCACCACGATGTCGGGCCGGAACCGCACGTAGCGCAGCCCCTCCCGGATACGCCCTTTGCCGGGCGCCGCGCGGGGAAGCTGCCGCAAGGACGCCGTCGGGATCCTCCACAGGCTCAGGAGCATCGCCAGGAATGTGGCGGTATTGATCAGGAACACCCAGCCGGGCCCGACCGCCACCGTCAGGATGCCTGCCACCGCGGGCCCGATCATGCGGGCCACATTGAAGGAAGCGCTGTTCAGTGCGACGGCGTTCGGGAGATAGTCGTCGCGGACCAGCTCAGAAACGAAAGTCTGGCGGACCGGCGCATCCAGCGCGGACACCATGCCCAGCAGCAGGGCAAAGCCATAGACATGCCACAACTGGCCGACGCCGAGAACCACCAGGACGCCCAGTCCGGTACTCAGCAGGGCCATCACCGACTGGGTCATGATGAGCAGCTGCTTGCGGCTGTAACGGTCCGCCACGAGACCGGCGACGGGGGCCAGGAAAAGCTGGGGTCCCAGCTGGAGGGCCATGGTGATGCCCATGGCACCTGCGTCGTGATCGGTCAGGTGGTCGAACACCAGCCAGTCCTGGGCCGTCCGCTGCATCCAGGTTCCGATGTTGGAAACCAGCGCGCCAATGAACCAGATCCGGTAATTGAGGATGTGCAGGGATTTGAAGGTGGACATCATTGCCGGCCTCCGTGCTGTTCAACCCTGCGCGTCACCAACTGCCTAGTCAGCCTCGCCGGCAGGTTCGGCTTCGCCGGCTTGGTCCGCGTCCGGCTCGTCATTGCCGGCTGGTTCTTCCTCCACGGCCTGTGCATCTTCGGGGCGCACGCGCTCGGCCCACGGCACCCATTCGGGGGACAGGATGGAGTCCGCCGACGGGAGGAGGCCCAGTTCGCTGACGGTAACCACTTTCGAGCGGGAATTCCGGGTCACCACGGCGTACCACTGCCAGCCCTGGTAGCCGGGCAGCTTGGATTCGAAAAGGTGGGTGACGAGGCGGTCGCCCTCGCTCTTGGCCGCGATGTGTGCCCCGATGTCCGAGGGCGCAGTGATGCCTTCGACGGCGGCCCGCGCCACGTCGACGGCGGCCGCGAGGAACGCATCCGGTTTGCCGATCCGCCACACGGGCACGCCGGCCCGGCGTTTGGGCTCAGGTTTGACGCCTGGCTGCTCAGCTGCCGGCGCCTCCGCGCTGGACGGTGCCTGCTCGCTGGACGGCGTCTGCTCGCTTGAGGGTGCCGGCTCCCCTGCCGTGGTGTCCGGCCGTTCAGCTTCCGGGTTCATCGCCAAGGCCTAAACGTCCAGCTCGTCGGCAACCTTACGCAGGGCCGCCGCGATGGCTTTGCCCTTGTTGCCTTCCGGGTACTTGCCCGCGGACAGGGTGCCGGAGAGGTTGTCCAGCACACTCACCAGGTCCTGCACCAGCGGTGCCAGGTCCCGGGCGTTGGGCCGCTTGGCCTTGGCGATGGACGGGGTCTTGTCCAGGACGCGCAGGCCAAGCGCCTGGGCGCCTTTCCGGCCGTCGGCGACGCCGAACTCAACGCGGGTGCCCGCCTTCAGCTCCGTGACCCCCTCGGGCAGCGATGATTTGGGCAGGAAGACTTCCTGCCCGTCTTCGCCCGCGAGGAACCCGAAACCCTTTTCCTTGTCATACCACTTGACCTTGCCGGTAGGCACGTAATCAACCTTCTTCGTTCTGCGTCTTGAGACACGGCCGGCAGTCACCGCATCCGCACCGATATGCGGGTTCAGGGTATGACAGCGACGGACCGTGTTGGTCTGTTCCCCCAAGGTTATCCTGCCGGGGGCGGATTCCCGCTTTCAGCGGCCCTTCGTCACGCCCGTTGTCACGCCCGTCGCCGCGGCTCCTGCCCGGCCGGCCGGATGGCCACGGCCACTGGCGCCGGCGCCGGCCCGCCCTGTTAGCGTTACCTGCATGACACCCTCGCGTTACCGGCGCCCACTGATGATCTCTGCAGCGGTAGTTGCCGTCCTTTCCCTCGTGGCAGTGGGGGCGGTAATGGCCCTGGCCTTCGCGGGCATCGCCGCCCCGATCTGGGTCACGTCCGCCGCTTTATACGGACTGCCGGTGGCCTTCCTCCTCATGCTCTTCCTGGTCCTGGACAGCGTGGCCGGCAGGCGCCGGGCGGGAAAGTCCGGCGGGCTGTAACGTTGGACTGATGTCCCTTATCCGCGCGCTCAGCAAAGAATTGGAGGCACGCAGCGATGACTCGCTGCGGGCCCTCTTTGCGGCGCGGCCGGACCTGATGTCCCCGCCGGTCCCGGATTTCCCCGCGTTGGCGGCACGGGCCAGCGCCCGGGTCAGCGTCCAGCGCGCCCTGGAACGGCTGAACAGGCCCCAAATGCAGGTGCTGGAGACACTCCATCTGTGCACCAACACGGACACTGAACACAGCGCCTCGGCCGCGGGCGTTCGGAAGCTCATAGCCGGATCAACAGTGGCGGCCGTGGAACGCATCCTGGCCTCTCTCCAGGAGCTGGCACTGGTCCACAGGGCCGAGCCGCCGCACGGGACGCCGGCGTCAGGGCACCGGCAGCGCTACTACCTGCCCGTCGGTTGCCTCAAGGACGTTGTGGGCATCTATCCCGCCGGACTGGGGCGCAGCTACACCGAGCTGGTCCGGCTCCAGCCGGCGTTCGCCCAGCGGGCCGTCCAGCTCGTTGCCGAGCTCCACCGCAGTGGGGTCGCCATCCAGGAAGCCACCACGCCCATGGAGGCAGCGCTCGCGCTGCAGCACTGGACGTCCTCGCCGGAGGCGCTCGCCCAGGCCTTGGCCGGAGCCCCGGAACGGACGACGGCGTTGCTCGCCAAATTCCGTAACTGGGCCATGGGTGCCGTGCCCCAGGCGCAACGGAAAGCGTCCGTGACGAACCAGGGCGCCGACGTCGGGCCCGTTGACTGGCTGCTGGCGCGCGGACTCCTCGTCCCGCTGGACGCCGCCCACGTGGAACTGCCGCACAGCGTGGGGCTGTCCCTGCGCGGCGGTGCCATCATCAACGATTTCGCTCTTGCGCCGCCGGTTCCGGAGCTGGGCGGCACCACCGCTGCACTGCGCCGGAACGCAGCGCTGGGTGCCATCGCCGAGACACTTCGGCTGGTGGGCGAGCTCCTCCATGCGGTCCGGGCACAGCCGTTGGCCACGTTGCGCAGCGGCGGAGTGGGGGTCCGCGAAATGAAGCGGCTGGCCGAAACCGTGCGCATCGACCAGCACCAGGCCGGCTTGCTGCTGGAGCTCAGCGCGCTTTCGGGCCTCCTGCGCCTGGATGTTGACTCCTCCACGTGGATGCAGCCGCCGCAGCTGGAATGGCTGGATCTCACCCGGCAGGAGCAATGGTTGTGGCTGGTCAACGCCTGGCTCGCGAGCGAGCGAGTGCCTTCGCTGGTGGGGCAGCCCGTCAGCGGTCCCGCCGGCGCCTCCGCCGCGCACCGGGGCCTGGCCGGAACCACCGTCAACGCCCTCTCCGCCGAGGCGCAGCGGCCCGACGCCCCGGTTGTCAGGAAACGGATTTTGGAGATACTCAACGAGCTCACACGCGAGGCGGGTGCAGGGGACGGCACGGCCCCGGTCCTGGACGCGGCCGCCGTCCTGCAACGGGCCGAATGGGCACAGCCCCGGATGGCGCGCCGGTTCAGCTCCCTGATCAGGGGTGTGCTGGCCGAAGCAGAATTGCTGGGACTGATCGGCTCCGGCGCCTTGAGCCAGCTGGGCAGCGCCATCGCCGACGACAACCCGGACGAAGCCTTGAACATCCTCGGCGAACACCTGCCAGCCGCGCTCAACCACGTCCTGCTCCAGGCAGACCTCACGGCTGTTGCCCCTGGCTACCTGGCCCCGGAGCTGAGTGAAAGGCTTCTGTTGATGGCCGACGCCGAAGGCCAGGGGCCCGCCACCATCTATCGGTTCTCCACCAACTCCATCAGGCGCGCGCTCGACGCCGGGCACGACGCGTCCAGCCTGCTGGGCTTCCTCCGTGAACATTCAGCCACCGCCGTGCCCCAGCCGCTCGAGTACCTCGTGGAAGACACCGCGTCCCGGCACGGCCGCCTCCGGGTGGGAACAGCCGCCAGCTTTATCCAAAGCGATGACGAGGCTGCGGTCCTGGAACTCGCCTCCGAATCGAGGGCGGCCGCCCTGGGGCTGGCCCGCATCGCACCCACCGTGCTGATCTCGGCGGCCCCGCCCCGGGAAACTGCCCAGGTCCTGCGCGGACTGGGTTTCTCCCCCTCGGTGGAGGAATCCGAGCCCGCACTGGTCCGGCTCCGGCGCACCGCCGGCGCCGCCGGCAGCGCCCGGCCCGTCTACACTGCGCCGCGCACGGCGCCTGCGGAGGAGGACGTGGCCGCCCAGCTGGCTGTCCTGCGGAACGGCAGGCAGGACGGCCGGGCTGACGGCCGGGCAGAGGGCAACGGCAGCCATCCAGCCACCGCACCTGGCTCCGGCGAAACAGCCACCCAGCTAGGCCTCGAGACCCTGCAGCGGGCCATCCGGCTCAAGCAGCTGGTGAGCATGAACGTGGTGGACAGCCACGGGAATTCCAACCTGGAAACGGTTGTTCCCCTCTCCGTAGGCGGCGGCCGTGTCAGGGTCTTCGATCCGGCCAAGGAAACCGAGCGTGTCCTCTCCATCCACCGCATCATCGATGTCGAAGCCGCAGAGGATCTGCGCCAGTAAGGAATTCCCCACGTGAACGACGGCCCGCTGATTGTCCAAAGCGACAAGACCATCCTGCTCGAAGTGGACCACGAACTGGCTACCGAGGCACGCCATGCGATCGCCCCCTTCGCCGAGCTGGAACGGGCTCCGGAACACATGCACAGCTACCGGCTGACGCCGCTGGGCCTCTGGAACGCACGCGCCGCCGGGCTGGACGCCGAGAAGGTCCTGGACACCCTGCTTAAGTACTCAAGGTTCCCGGTGCCGCATTCGCTGCTGATCGACGTCGAAGAGACCATGTCCCGGTACGGCCGGCTCCGCCTTGAAAAGGATCCGCAGCACGGCCTGGTGATGCGCACTGACGACTACCCGGTGCTGGAGGAGGTAATCCGGGCCAAGAAGATCCAACCCTTGCTGGGGCCTCGGATCGACGGCGAGACCATCGTGGTCCATTCCTCCCAACGGGGCCAGCTCAAACAGCTGCTCCTGAAAATCGGCTGGCCGGCCGAGGACCTGGCCGGCTACGTGGACGGCACGCCGCACCTGATCGCCCTGAACGAGGACGGCTGGAAGCTGCGTCCCTACCAGCAGCTTGCCACCGAGAATTTCTGGGCCGGCGGCAGCGGGGTGGTGGTGCTCCCCTGCGGCGCCGGCAAGACCCTGGTGGGCGCCGCGGCCATGGCCACCAGCTCCACCACCACGCTGATCCTGGTCACCAACACGGTGGCTGCCCGGCAGTGGAAGGATGAACTGCTCAAGCGGACCTCCCTCACGGAGGACGAAATCGGTGAGTACTCGGGCGCGGTCAAGGAGGTCCGGCCCGTGACCATCGCCACGTACCAGGTGCTCACCACCAAGCGCGGCGGCCTCTACCCGCACCTGGAGCTCGTGGACGGCCACGACTGGGGCCTGATCATCTACGACGAGGTCCATCTGCTCCCGGCGCCCATCTTCCGCATGACCGCCGACCTCCAGGCCCGCCGCCGGCTGGGCCTGACCGCCACCCTGGTCCGGGAGGACGGCCGTGAAGGCGAGGTCTTCAGCCTCATCGGACCCAAACGGTACGACGCGCCCTGGAAGGACATCGAATCCCAGGGCTACATCGCACCCGCGGACTGCGTGGAGGTCCGCGTTGACCTGCCCCGGGACGAGCGCGTGGCGTACGCCATGGCCGAGGACGCCGACAAGTACCGGCTCTGTTCGACGTCGGAGTCCAAGACCCTGATCGTGGAGCAGCTGGTGGCCAGGCACCAGGGCGAGCAGCTGCTGGTGATCGGGCAGTACATCGACCAGCTGGACGAGATCGGCGAGCGCCTGGACGCGCCCGTCATCAAGGGCGATACCTCCGTCAAGGAACGGCAAAAGCTCTTCGACGCCTTCCGTGCGGGCGACGTTCAAACTCTTGTGGTGTCCAAGGTGGCCAACTTCTCCATCGACCTGCCGGAGGCCTCGGTTGCCATCCAGGTATCGGGTTCGTTCGGATCCCGCCAGGAGGAAGCCCAGCGGCTGGGCCGCCTGCTCCGGCCCAAGAAGGACGGCCGGGCAGCCCGCTTCTATTCACTGGTGGCCAGGGACACCCTGGACCAGGATTTCGCAGCCAAGAGGCAGCGGTTCCTCGCCGAACAGGGCTATGCCTACCGCATCATGGACGCCAAGGATGTGGGTGCCGCCTAGGCTCATGCAACACACATCTGCCATCCAGAAAACTCACAGATTCCGGGAGCATGATGGGAGTATGAAGAAGACCGGTCCCGAAGCCAAGCTCCTCGTTGTTGACGATGAACCCAACATCCGCGAGCTTCTGTCCACATCCCTGCGCTTCGCCGGTTTCGAGGTGGTTTCGGCTGCCAACGGGCGGGACGCCCTGGCCGCGGCCGAGCTGCACGCACCGGATCTGGCCGTACTGGACGTCATGCTGCCTGACATGGACGGGTTCACCGTCACCCGCAAACTCCGGGCATCCGGCAAGCACTTCCCCGTCCTGTTCCTGACGGCGAAGGACGACACCGAGGACAAGGTCACCGGGCTCACTGTGGGCGGCGACGACTACGTCACCAAGCCCTTCAGCCTGGACGAGGTGGTGGCACGCATCCGGGCCGTCCTCCGCCGCACCCAGCCGCTGCTGGACGACGACGCCGTCATCCGTGTTGATGACCTGGAGCTCGACGACGACGCCCACGAGGTGCGCCGTGGCGGCACCGTCATCGAACTCTCCCCCACCGAGTTCAAGCTCCTGCGGTACCTGATGCTGAACCCCAACCGCGTACTGTCCAAGTCCCAGATCCTTGACCACGTCTGGGAGTACAACTTCAACGGCGACGCCTCGATTGTGGAGTCCTACATCTCCTACCTGCGCCGCAAGGTGGACATCGATCCTGAAGCCCCTGCCCTGATCCAGACCAAGCGCGGCGTGGGCTACGTGCTCCGGACGGCAGAGAAGCGCTGACCTTGCTGCAGCGGTGGAAGTCGGCCTCCCTGAGGTCCCAGCTGGTCGCCATCATCATGGCGCTGCTGATTGTTGCCCTGACCGCCACCGGCGCGGGGACCCTTGCACTGCTGAACAGCTATCTGCAGGGCCAGGTGGATGACAAGCTGAACGCCGCCGTCGAACTCGCGAGTAAGCAGCGCTCGTTCACGCCGCTGCAGGCGCCCAACCCGATGTCGGTCCCCACTGATTACTCGCTGACTCTTTTTGTACCCGGCGAGGAGCCCTACCCGTTCGGCGGGGACGCCAACGTCCGTCCGGACATCAGCAGCATCTCTTTGGAGGAGGCCCAGAAACGGGGCACCCAGCCCTACCAGGTCAGGGGAACGGACGGGCAGAACTGGCGCGTCGTCGCCGTGACGGTCCTCAGCGGCGGGCGCCTGGCCGTTGTGGTCATCGGCTTGCCGCTGCAGAGCGTGGATGACGTCCTCAAACACGCCACCCTGGTGATCTGCGGGGCAGGCCTGCTCACGCTGCTGCTCGCTTCCCTGATCGCCAGCTGGACGGTGTCCCGCTCGTTCCGGCCCCTGGCCAGGGTGGAGAAAACCGCCGCTGCCATCGCCGCCGGCGACCTGTCCCGGCGGGTGGACATCGACAATCCCCACACCGAACTGGGCAGGCTTGGCAGCTCGCTGAACGCCATGCTGGCCCACATTGAAACGGCTTTTGCCGCGAGGACCGCCTCCGAAGCCAGGATGCGCCGGTTCGCGGCCGACGCGTCCCATGAGCTGCGCACGCCGCTGGTGACCATCAGGGGCTTCTCCGAGCTTTACCGCCACGGCGCCCTGGCCACCGACGAGGATGTGGCCACAGCCATGGGGCGGATCGAAAGCGAAGCCAAACGGATGGGGTCCATGGTGGAGGACCTCCTGCTGCTGGCACGCCTGGACGAGCAGCGTCCCCTGCAGCAGAAACCTGTTGACCTGCAGCTGATTGCGCACGATGCCGTGGTGGACACCCAGGCCGGCGACCGGACGCGCCCCATCTCCCTGACAGGGCTCGACGGCGGCCCTGCCGTGCCCGCGCCCGTGCTGGGTGACGAGGCCAAACTGCGCCAGGTGGTGGGGAACCTCGTCGGCAATGCGCTGCGCTACACGCCCGAAGGCAGTCCCATCGAACTGGCTGTAGGCGTCCGCACGACCGACGCTGGACCCCGCGCGGTGATTGAAGTCCGGGACCACGGCCCCGGCATTTCGGAGGAGGAAGCCGCGAAGGTCTTTGAGCGTTTCTACCGTGCGGACACGTCCCGGACCCGCGAGACCGGTGGAAGCGGGCTGGGGCTCGCGATTGTGGCCGCCATCGTCGGTTCGCACGGCGGGTCCGTCAGGGTGGCCACGACCGACGGCGGCGGTGCCACTTTGGTGGTCAGCCTGCCCGTCCGTCATGAAGTTGCCGGCGGCGTCCACGGAGACCCTGCGGAACGGGCGGACCTGCACGAGGGGGGCAACCGGCGCGATGGGGAGGCCCTGGGCGGCGGTAAGGGCGACGGCAAGGTTATCCACATATAGCCCTCGAGCGTGGCGGCCCGGCAGAGCCCCTCCGTAGGCTCGATGCAGGGGCCCGGAGCAGCCGGGCGGGCAGCGGAAGCTGTCCCACTTCATCGAGAGGCATCAGCCATGAGCATCATTTCCGTCGATACCGAGCTTCTCCAGCTCAAGTCAGCGAACGTCAAAGCAACAGTGGACCGGATCAGTTCCGACGTGCAGACCATGAAGCGGGGCCTGGACGAACTGCAGGCCACGTGGCGCGGCTCGGCCGCCACCAATTTCCAGGCCCTCGTGACGGAGTGGACCCTGACCCAGGGCAAGGTTGAGGCGTCGCTGGCATCCATCAACATGGCCCTGGCATCTGCGGCGAACACGTATGCCCAGGCGGAGCAGGGCAACACGCAGCGCTTCAGCTGAGCAGTTGCTTCGCTGAGTCCCCGCAGCAGTTGCAGCCGTGAGGCTTCGGCCGGGCCCGCTGCAGTTGAGCCGGTCAGGCTTCGGGTGTCCCCTGATGGAACCGCAGCCGCCATTTGGTGCCATCGTGCACCCACAGAGAGCTCCGGAGGACCGTGCCCGAGCGCGTATAGCTTCGGTACGTCAGCAGGACCGCGCTGGTGCCGATGCGGTCGGCGCCCAGGATCTCGAGCTCCGTATGGTGTCCCGGATCCTCTTCCAGTGCCATCATCATGGCGTCCCGGGTCCAGACCCTGCCTGAACTTCCGATCTCCATAAAGTCCGGGTGCAGGAGGACACCGGTGCGGCCGATGTCGCCCCTGGCCTCGGGACCGGCCAGCTCGCGTTCGAGGGCCTCGACGATCGCCTCCGGGCCGGGTTCTGCCCCGGTGGCCTCCGCTTCGTTGAACGCTTCGGCCTCCAGCTCGCTGAACAGGTCCGGCTCCTCAAAGGGTGGCTGGCCGAAGGGGCTCGCGCCGACGGCGGGAGATGGCTCCGTACGGGCGGCGGCGGGGCCGTTCCCGGCCTTGGCGGCCGCACTCCCGGCGCCCGCGTCAGTCCGGGACGGGCCCGCGGCTACAGGGGCACCGGCGAACCCGGGGCCGGAACGGGCCGCCACCCCCTGCTGGTAGGCGGTGGCTGCGGCGCGCGCGCGTTCATCGGCTGCCTCGTTGAGGTCATGGCCGGCGTGGCCTTTGACCCATTCGAACGTGTACTTGCGGCCGGCGAGTTCACGGTCCAGTTCCTTGAGCAGCTCCAAGTTCATGACAGGCTTGCCGTCACCTTTTCGCCAGCCCTTCCGTTTCCAGCCCGGCATCCATTTGGTGATGGAATTGATGACGTACTGGCTGTCGCAGAGGACCTTCAGGTGCTCGTCGGGAACATGGGCGGTGGCGCGGAACAGGTCAAGCACGGCCATCAGCTCACCTTGGTTGTTGGTGCCGTGCGGCCATCCCCCTGCCCGCCAGCACTCATCGTCGACGTACCAGGCCCAGCCGGCCGGGCCGGGGTTTCCTAAAGCCGAACCGTCGGCTGCTGCAGTAATTGTCACTATTCCATCCTGCCAGAATTCCGGCACCCTCTTAACGCGCGGGGTTAACGGTCGACGGCGGCCCCCACCCTTGGTGAGGACCGCCGTCGTGCGTTTTGCTATGGTGCGTCTTGCCTGGGCAAATGGGGGCTAGAAGCCGCCCATGCCGCCCATGTCGTCGCCGCCACCCATGGCCGGAGCGTTCTTCTCCGGCTTGTCGGCCACTACGGCCTCGGTGGTGAGGAACAGACCGGCAATGGAAGCCGCGTTCTGCAGTGCAGAGCGGGTTACCTTGACGGGGTCGTTGATGCCGGCAGCCAGCAGGTCGACGTATTCGCCGGTTGCTGCGTTCAGGCCGTGGCCTGCGGGCAGGCCGCGGACCTTGTCCACCACAACGCCGGGCTCGAGGCCGGCGTTGAAGGCGATCTGCTTCAGCGGAGCGTCGATGGCAACGCGGACGATGTTGGCGCCCGTTGCTTCGTCGCCCGTGAGGTTCAGGTTGGCGAACGCCTTGGCGCCGGCCTGGATCAGTGCAACGCCGCCACCGGCGACGATGCCTTCTTCAACAGCAGCCTTCGCGTTGCGGACAGCGTCCTCAATGCGGTGCTTGCGTTCCTTGAGCTCAACTTCGGTTGCGGCACCGGCCTTGATGACTGCAACGCCGCCGGCCAGCTTGGCCAGGCGTTCCTGCAGCTTCTCGCGGTCGTAGTCCGAATCGGAGTTTTCGATCTCGGCGCGGATCTGGGAAACGCGGCCAGCGATCTGGTCGGCGTCGCCGGCACCTTCAACGATGGTGGTCTCGTCCTTGGTGACAACAACCTTGCGGGCGCGTCCCAGGAGTTCCAGTCCGGCGGTCTCCAGCTTGAGGCCGACTTCCTCGGCGATGACCTGGCCACCGGTGAGAACAGCAATGTCGGCCAGCTGGGCCTTGCGGCGGTCGCCGAAGCCCGGAGCCTTGACGGCAACAGACTTGAAGGTGCCACGGATCTTGTTGACGATCAGGGTGGCCAGGGCCTCGCCCTCGATGTCCTCGGCAATGATCAGCAGCGGCTTGGACGACTGCATGACCTTTTCCAGGACAGCAACCAGTTCCTTGACGTTGGAGATCTTGGAGTTGACGATCAGGATGTACGGATCCTCAAGGACCGTCTCCTGGCGCTCGGTGTCGGTCACAAAGTAAGCGGAGATGTAACCCTTGTCGAAGCGCATGCCTTCGGTGAGCTCAAGCTCCAGGCCGAAGGTGTTGGACTCCTCGACCGTGATGACGCCTTCCTTGCCCACCTTGTCCAGGGCTTCGGCGATCAGGGCGCCGATTTCGTCGTCACCGGCGGAGATGGAGGCGGTAGCCGCGATCTCTTCCTTGGTTTCGATCTCCTTGGCGGAGGCAAGCAGCTCAACGGTGACGGCCTCTACGGCCTTCTCGATGCCACGCTTGAGGGACAGCGGGTCAGCGCCGGCTGCAACGTTGCGCAGGCCTTCCTTGACCAGGGCCTGGGCCAGCACGGTAGCCGTGGTGGTGCCGTCGCCAGCGACGTCATCCGTCTTCTTGGCAACTTCCTTGACCAGCTCGGCGCCGATCTTTTCGTAAGGATCGTCCAGCTCGATCTCCTTGGCGATGGAAACACCATCGTTGGTGATCGTGGGGGCGCCCCACTTCTTTTCGAGGACGACGTTGCGTCCACGCGGGCCGAGGGTGACCTTGACGGCGTCGGCGAGGATGTTCAGGCCCCGCTCAAGACCGCGGCGTGCCTCTTCATCAAATGCAATGATCTTGGCCATAACGGCAGTAGTCCTTTCGGGACAGTCGTTAAGAATGAACCTCACTGCAGTGCCCGCGACGGACGATCCTTGCCCGCGGCCTCTGTATGCCGTGGCTGGGGATCTCACTCCAGCTAGGTGTTTCTCTCGCTCCAGGCCCGGCGCCAAGCTCCGGAACCGGCGGATGCCGGCCTTTGCTTTAGCAGTCGGTACGTAGGAGTGCTAACTCAATAATTAGCACTCCCTAGGTGAGAGTGCAAGCGAATGGACTCCGAAACCGCGTATCCGACGGCGGGTCGTTCGCCATGGGCGATCAGCCCGCCGCCCGGCCTGCTGCCTCGTGTCCGGTGAGTACGGCCCGGTTGTCCGCGCCGTACGTGAACACCATGAAGTTCGCCGTGGTGATGTCCCCGTGGGAGTCGAAGGCAACCGGCCCCGATTCGCCGTCGTAGTTGATTTTCGCCCCGGTCTTCAGGACTGCCAGGCAGTCGGCGTACGAGGTGCACGCCTTGCCGGGCTGGCCGGCGTCCTGCCCGCCGGCAGTCCCGCCGGATACGGTGATCAGGTTGGCCGCGATGGAGCGCCCGGCGTCGTCATCGGCCACAGCCGCGGCCAAGGCCGCAAGGTTCACTGCATCGAAGGCCTCGGCCGCGAAGGACAGGTCCTTCAAGGCCGGATTTACTTCCAGCAGCCGCGCCTGGAAGGCTGCCGAGGCGAACACGCCGGGCACCACGGCGCGGGCACCCTCAAGCGCCTTCGAGCCAAGCCCCGAACCATACTGCGCGAAGGCCCCGTCACTGAGGATGATTTTGGCGCCGGGCAGCCCCGCATTATTGAGTTCCGCGAGGGCGCCCTGGGCGTCGTCGCGCGCGATCAGTATGACGGCATCGGGCTTTGCAGCCCGGGCAGCGGTGGCTGACTTCTGAGCGGCGCCCGGCTTGAAGGCCGATGTGCTGACGGTTTCCAGGCCCGCGGCCGTGGCGGCACCGGCTACCGCGGCGGAGACGTCCTTGCCGTAGCCACTGTCCTGGTGGACAACGGCGATGTTCTTGGCTCCGCCATCCTTGGCCAGCTTCACCAATACGGAGGCCTGGGCAACGTCTGCTGCCGCCGTCCGGAAATAATAGCCGCCGCTCTTGTACGTGCTCAGGGCGGCTGCTGAATTCGCCGGCGAGATCAGTGGTGTCCTGGCGGCGGACAGCACGTCGATGGCGGCTGCCGCGTGGCTGGAATCCGTGGGTCCGATCACGACGTCGGCTTTGCCGTCAACGAGGTTCCCGGCCTGTGCTCCGGTATCGTCGCCGGCCCCGATGAGCAATTCAACAGGTCTGCCCTTGTGGCCCCCGGCGGCGTTGATGTCCTTGACTGCAACCTCGGCGGCCGCCCGCTGTGCCTCGTTGAGGAAGCTCTGCTTGCCCGCGTTGTCCAGGATCACACCGATGCGCAGGACACCATCGCCGGATGCTTCAACGGTGTCCAGCCGGGAGTTGCCCCCGGCCGCGCCGGCACACCCGGCCAGTGCCAGAAGGAGGGCCGCCGCTGTGGTGCTCCGGAGGATTGCTGAGGTCAGGCTGCCGCGGTTCACTCTGCGGGCCGGACACTTTCGGCCTGCGGGCCCTTCTCGCCTTCGCCGACTTCGAGCTCTACCCGCTGCCCCTCTTCGAGGGCCCGGTAGCCTTCGCCGTCGATGGCCGACCAGTGCACAAAGACGTCATCCCCGGAGCCGTCCACGGTAATGAAGCCATAGCCCTTTTCGGCGTTGAACCACTTGACGGTTCCCAATGCCATGATGTCCACTCTTTCCGTAGTGCCGACGGTCCACCCCTGCTGTGAGCCGCGTACAGCAGTGAGCGCGTACAGCTGTGCGCCCTGTACAGCCGTGCGCCGCGAAAGGGACCGAAGCCTGAATTCACTCTAGCCACAACCCCTTCGAGTGGCCGAGCCGCACGGCCCACAGCTGCCCGAAAGTTACGGACGCGTGACCGCTGGTGTTTACCGGTAGTCCGGCCCCAGCACCACCACAAGGGGAACCTGGAACTCCTGGCTGTTGACCAGCGTGGGGACGCCCAGCAGGGCTGCGAGCGCTTCGGCGTTGGCCCGCTGAGCCTCACCCGCGTAGAAGATCCTGGACGTCTGTTGCGGCGCCCCGGCCCAGTTGCCTACCTGCCCCAGCGTCCAGCCGTCGTTCTGCAGCACCGAACTGACACGTCCGGCGAGCCCGGCGGTACCGGCTGCGTTGTACACCGCAACGCCCTGCGCTTTGTTCAGGACGGCGGCCGGCGTCTCAGTGGCAGACGGCGAGGCCGAAGGCTCCGGGCTCGCTGAAGGCCCGGCGCTCTCCGAGGGCTCGGCGCTGGGGGACGGCTCCGCGCTGGCCGGCTGGGCGGCGCTTGGTTCGGGTGACGCGGACGCTTCCAGGCTTGTGGACAGCTCGCTGCCGGCATGGGTGAAGCCGAGCTTGGGAAGGATCAGGAAAGAAACAAGTCCGATGGCCAGCGCCGCGATCCCCACCGCAAGGACCGGCCAGAGCCTCCGCCGGACAGCCGCCGAAGCCGTGCGGTGGACGCCTTGCCGCGAGGCGGTCTCCGGTACCTTGTCGAATTCATCGCGAGCGTATTTGGTCATGGTGCAGGGACGTCCTTGTTGATTGCTGCTGATGGCTCAGCACGAAGTTAGTCAGGCGTCGGAACCCAGGCGGCGAGCAGTGCGCGCCCGGTGACGCGACGTACGTAGTCTACGCAATCTCTTGACCAGCATGGGGTCGTGGGCCAGCGCCGCCTCAGAATCAATAAGGGCATTCAGAAGCTGGTAGTAGTGTGTCGCGGACAGGTCGAAGAGCTCCCGGATGGCCTGTTCCTTGGCCCCGGCGTACTTCCACCACTGCCGTTCCAGAGCCAGCATCTGCTGGTCGCGCTCGCTCAACGGGGAGTCACGAAGGGTGAAGCCAGCCAGCAGCGGGCTGGGCTCCGCGGTGTCCGGCAGGTGTTCCCGAGCAGGCTCCGCCACGGCACATCCCTTCGCTGGTCAGGTTGAAATTCTCATCCCATGCTACGGCGTAAATAACAAGGTTGTCATTTGAGGTTCGGCCCCAGTGGCCGGCGGCGCCGGGAGAATCCCTGCGAGAATGGGACCGTGTTTGACTCTGACGCCCTGTTCGAGCTGGCGGCGGACCCGGCGGACGCCGTTGGTTTCGCCGAGCTGGCCGCGATGCCGCTCCGTGAGCTGATGGCCGCTGACTGGGCGGACGCGCTGGGCCCGGTTGAAACAGAGCTGCGCGGCGTCCTGGCGTTTTTGGCCGCAGAAGTGGACACGGGGCACAAAGTGCTGCCGTCGCCGTCGAACGTCCTCCGCGCCTTCAGGCAGCCGCTGGCTGATGTCAAGGTCCTCATCGTGGGCCAGGACCCGTATCCGACGCCTGGCCACGCGGTAGGCCTTTCCTTCGCCGTCGATGCCCGCACCCGACCCATCCCCCGGAGCCTGGCGAACATCTACCGCGAACTGGAGTCCGATCTCGGGATTCCGCCGCGCGTCCACGGCGACCTGTCCGCCTGGGCCAGTCAGGGCGTTCTGCTGCTGAACAGGGTCATGAGCGTCCGGGCGGGTGCCGCCGGATCGCACCGCGGCAAGGGCTGGGAGGCAATTACGACGGCGGCAGTCACCGCGGTTGCCCACCGGCGCACCGCCGACGGCGGCAGGCCGCCGCTCGTGGCGGTGCTGTGGGGCAGGGATGCCGGGGGCGTCCGGCCGCTTCTGTCCGGCGCGGCGGTGGTGTCCAGTGCGCACCCGAGCCCGTTGTCGGCGTCGCGCGGTTTCTTCGGCTCACGGCCCTTCAGCGCCATCAATGAGCTGCTGCGGGAACAGGGCTCGTCCGACGTAACCTGGGAGCTCCCCCCGGTTGTTTAGCTTAGGGTTGCCTTATGAGCACTGTCCCGGCCGCCACGAGCGCAACAAAGAACACCCGTCCGCAGATTGACCTCACGGTGGTCCGACGGGAAGAACTCTCACCGCACATGGTCCGGATCGTGGCGGGCGGCCCGGGCTTTTCCGCCTACGTGAACAACGCTTTTATAGACCGCTACGTCAAGATTGTGTTCCCGCAGCCCGGCGTTGACTACGCCCAGCCGCTGGATCTGTGGACCATCCGTGAAACCATGCCCCGGGCGCAGTGGCCCTTCACCCGCACCTACACCGTCCGCTGGGTGGACACGGCAGCCCAGGAACTGGCCATCGACTTTGTGATCCACGGGGATGAAGGACTGGCAGGGCCGTGGGCGGCCACCGCGAAGCCCGGTGACACCTTCACGTTCACGGGCCCCGGAGGCGCCTACAACCCCTCGCCGGACGCCGACTGGTACCTCTTCGCCGGCGACGAGGCCGCACTGCCGGTCATCGCGGCAGTCATCGAATCACTGCCGGCGGACGCCCGCGGCCTGGCTTTCATCGAGGTGGACGGCGACGCCGACATCCAGCACATCGCGGCCCCGGCAGGGGTGCAGGTCAACTGGGTCCGCCGGAACGGTGCACCCGCGGGCGAAGGCGATCTCCTCGTCTCCGCGGTGGCCGACGCCGACTGGCCGACGGGACGGGTTGACGTTTTTGCCCACGGCGAACGCGGTTACATGAAGGCCCTCCGGGACGTGTTATTCGTCCAGCGGGGCCTCGAACGGAAACAGGTGTCACTGTCCGGCTACTGGGCCAAGGGCCGGGTAGAGGACGATTTCCAGGCTGAGAAGAAGCTGCCCGTAGGGAAGATCTAGGCAGGGCAGATCTGAGCGGGCAGATCTGAGCCGGCGGCCTTACCGCCGGCGCGCGCGGCGCCGCTCGTTGCTGGCCAGGCTGCGTGTCAGGGGCCGGGCGAGGGTGTCGCCGAGGACAATGCCGCCCGCCGTGCCCAGCACAATCGCCCCGGCGTTGAGCATCCCGCCGGCGCCAAACAGGATCTCGGATTCCTCAATGGTCAGGACGTACATGGAGCGGAAGATGGTCAAGCCGGGCAGGAGGATCAGCGCGGCCGGAACGGCAACCACCAGCTGCGGGGCGCCCATCTTCAGCGCCACCACCCTCGCCAGCAGACCGATCACGACGGCGGCGAGCGCCGGGGAGAACCGGTCACCGACGCCGAGGGACCCGGCGCCCAGCAGGACAAAGTAGCCCACCACGCCTACGCCGGCTGTGGGCAGCAGCAGATCCCACGATGTCTGCTCGGTGATACCGATGGCCATCACTGCGAGGGCGACAAAGATCACCAGGACCCACAGATCGTAGGCGGGTGGGAACGTCTCGGTGACGTCTATGGCCTGCATCCCGGTCATCACCCCGACCACAGAGGCCACCGCGATCCCGGCCACAATTGCGCCGAAAGTCAGCAGCGTGGACAGGAACCGGCCCGCTGCCGTGACGGGGAACCCGTTGATGGCGTCCTGGACCGAGGAAACCAGCCGCCCGGTGGGGAGGAGCAGCAGGATGCCGCCCACCACCACGATCGCCGGCGCATTGGTGAGGCCGAAGCGCCACAACAGCAGCGCGGTGAGCGTGACACCGAAGGAGCACGCCGCCGTCGTAAAGAAGTCCGGGACCCGCCACCGGCCCAGCTGGCGGGCCAGGAGGCTGACACCGAGGTTGGCCACGAAGGCGATGGCTGAGGACGCCGGACCCCCGCCCAGGACGCCCACAAAGACCGCCGCGAACACGCCGAAGGCCATGGTGACCAGCCAGCGCGGAAACGGTTTGGGGCTGGTGATGGCCTCGTCCAGCCGGCGGATGGCTTCATCGCGGCCCACTCCCCCGGCAACAATGTCCGTCACCAGCCGGTGAACTTTCGCCAGCCCGGCGTAGTTGTTGGTCCAGGACCGCACTACCCGAAGCAGTGCGATGGGCGGCTGGTCCTTCGGGGCGTAGTTGATGGCCACTGACTGGTTGGTGATGTCCACTTCGATGTTTTTCAGTCCGAGCGCTGCGGTGACAGCAATGATGCTCGTCTCGACTTCCAGCGCGCCCGCCCCGTACCGGAACATGGTCTCGGCCAGGTGCAGGGCAAAGTCCAGGGTCTTGCGGGCGGAGGTGTCTACGCCGCCCACCTGGATCATCGGGTTGGCGTAGGGGCTCCCGGCGAGCCTGTCCACGATGCTCAGTGGCGCCGTGGGCGGGTTCTCCCCCTGGACCAGGCGCCGCAGCATCCGCTTGGCTGCAGCATCCTGACCGATCTGGGAGGGCGACAGTGCTTCTGTCTTGGGCAGGCCGTCGGTATGAGGCTTGCCGCGGAATTTTTCAGGACGCTTGTTCACGTGGGTCCTCCTGCCTCTCTGACGCTTGGTGGGTTGGTGTTACGCCTGCCGCTTCAGCGGCAGTTTGCCGAGCAGTATCCTGGCGGCGGCAATGGCGGATCGGCCCAGGCGGTTGGCCTGGAAGGCGAGGGGCCGGACCGGCATCACGAAGTCGCCCACCAGTTGAACCACATTCCCGCCGAAACCCTTCTTGAACTGGTAGCCGCCGTGGCCTTCCTCGTCCTGCCCCTCGATGCCGAAGGTGCCGTAGAAGTTGTACCTGGCGTAGCCGTTCTCCAGGCCGTGCAGCATCATGCCCCAGTACAGGGAGGTGGCCCCGTTGAAGTAGATGTAGTCCTGTTTGGTGCCGCCGATCACGCACACCACTTCGTCGCCGAAGCAGACAAAGTGGATGGCGGCCACGGTGGCGACGCCCACGGAATCGGGGAACCGCTCAATGTCCTTGAGGCTGCGCTCATAGCTGTCCGCGAGGTCCTGGACCACTTTGAGCCGGTTGGCTTTTTTCTTGCTGCCGGTTTCCTCGACCTCGCGGCGCAGTTCGGCGGCCGACGCGGATTCGGCCTCCAGCCGTTCGGTGATGGACTTCCGGTACGCGGGGATGTCGATCTTGGCCATCATGAGTTTGGTGAACTCGGGCGACGTGGTCCGCAGGAGCTGTTCGTAGTAGCCGCGTTCCCGGTAGACGAAGCCTTTCTCGTCCCCGGCGGTGCTCAGCGCGCTGTAGAACTCATCCAGGGTCTCCAGGGTGGCCTGTTCCAGGAACACACCGTTCTTCTCAGCCTTCCGGATGGCCTTGCGGGTCCGGTAGCTGGTGCTCATGATCAGCTCTTCGGAATCCTTGATGCCTTCGAGCTTCTTGATGAACATCCAGTTCACGTTGACGAAGTCCATCTCCGAGCCCTGGTGTTCAAAGCCCAGGCGCCCCAGCTCGGCCACGAGGGGCCTGTTATCCGTGATTTCGGGGTGCTCGGCACCGTCTTCATCGCGGGCGATGTACGGCAGGTTCGGGGAGATCCGGAATTCCGCGGCCTTGTGGTACGCGGCGCGTTCCTTGAGAAGTCCGACGACGTCACGCACCAGGGCGGCGTCCGTGTAGTCCATGAGGGGGCCCTTGGCGCACTCGCACACCTTGTAGCCCCACCGGTTGGTGGTGTAGTTGAGTTTGCCGGCGGCGACGAGTTCGCCGTCGCGCCTGACACCGAAGAGTTCCACGACCTGGCCGCGGGAACGCTGGAACCGGACGAAGTCCGCGGACTGGATGAAGTTGTTTTGCGGGTGTTTGAGGGAGAAGGCCTCGAACTCGGCATCGCTGAGGACGCCAGGCTGGAGTCCGGCTTCGGCCTTGGTTGGATTCACGGAAGTAACCTCATCTGTGGCTGCGCCGCCCGGCTGGGTCATGCGCTGGCGTTCGTCTGTGTGTGTGGTCGGTGTGCGTTGGAGGCGCGCTGTCAGTAGAACTGCTGCCCGGTGCGGGCAGTTTCGACCCGTCGGAAGACCCGTTCCGCTCCCTTGACCCACAGGGCGTACCTTGCCGGGGCCAGGACGTGGTCAAGGCAGCCGACGAAGTCCGTGACCGTCTTGGTGAAGCTCGTCTTGAACATGCCCATACCGTACAGATTGTGGGACTTGTCCTTGATCCGGGCCGCCGGCGGGGTTCCGCAGAAGTCGTATTCGGTGCAGCCAAGTTCCTGCATGCGGCGGATCGCGGCCCACTGGACCAAGTGGGAATCGCCGTACTGCTTGCGGTTCTGGGTGGAGCCGCCGTCCTTGTAGGTTGCCTTGGCACCGTAGTTGATCACAAAGGCGCCGACGCTGGGTTTGCCGTCCTCATAAGTGAAGAAGAACCGGCCTTGGCCGCGGCTGCAGAACTCCTCCCAGAACTGGGCGTAGTACTCGTAGCTGCGCAGCGGCATGGAGCCCTTGGCGCTGACCGTGTCCGCCATGAGGTCATAAAGGGCCCGGTACGTTTCCGGGCTGCTTTCACGTTCCACTACCTCGCAGCCTTCGCGTTCAGCCCGGCGGATCGCGTTGCGGGCCCGGGAGGAAATGGCTCGGAGCACTTCGTTCGCGGGCGCAGCAATATCCAGCAGCGCAGTGGAGTCATTGGACTGGATATTGGGTGCCTTCACCAGGCCCGCGGCCGCCAGCTCTGCCTGGACTTCCGGCGAGGAGATGATGTCCGGTTCGATCTTGATGGTGAAGACGTTGAGCTTGCGGCTGCGGGCGAACGCGGCGCAGGCTTCCAGGGCCGGTTTAAGGTCTGCGACGGAGTCCAGGTCCGGGCCCTTGATCAGGTACCAGAGGCGGCCCAGGATAGGGAACTTCTTCTCCAGGACAAGGTTGTAGCTGGCCGTCCCGCCCGATTCGAGGACCAGGAAGCGGACGCTCCAGCCACTGCCGTTCTTGACGGACGCATAAGCCGCCGACTGCAGCATGTTGCCGCCGTTGGGGTTGGCAGTGACGTGCTTGTCCCAGTTCTCAATTTCCTCCGCTGTGGCAAAGCGGGCGGTGAATTCTCGCAAGGGGGCAGTGTCCAATCTCAGGGTTTCGTGCGGGGTTCTGTTCTCGTGGCAGCGTGCGGACATGTAGCCACAAGTCTAAAGCCTGATCCGGTACAGCCGTTCCAGCAGGGTGGCGAGCGGCTTGACCAACGGGCCGCCCTTCGCAAGGGTTGACCCATGGAGCCACTGCCGGAAAAGTCCGCCCAAAGCCCCGAAGGCGCCAGCCCGAAACCCGGGCCCGGCCCCCAGGTGGTTGCCCTCGCGGTCTTCCTGGCAGCCTCCGCCTTCGTCGCCTGGCTGGGTGCCTTTGCCACAGTGGCCAACGTGAACGGCTGGTACGTCGGCGCCGACAAAGCTCCCTGGTCACCACCTAACTGGCTGTTCGGGCCGGTGTGGACAGCCCTCTACACAGCCATGGCGGTTGCCGCCTGGCTGGTCTGGCGCCGCCGCACCTCGGAGTCGCGGCCGGCCCTGGTGGTCTACGGAATCCAGCTGGGCCTCAACCTGCTCTGGACCCCGACTTTCTTCAGCCTTTACCCTGTGATCGGCACGGCGGCCCTCTGGCTGGCTTTTGCCATCATCCTTGCGCTGATCGTGGCAGTGACCGTAACGGTGGTCCGCTTCGGCCCGATCAGCCGCCTTGCCGGGCTCCTTCTGCTGCCCTACGTCACCTGGATTGTGTTCGCTTCGTCCCTCAACCTCTGGGCCGCGCTGAACAACTAGGCAGCAGGGTTCCAGGCCTAGTTTTCGAATTCGGAGAGCGGCGGGCAGGAGCAGATGAGGTTGCGGTCCCCGCCGGCGCCGTCGATGCGGCCCACGGGCGGGAAGTACTTGTCCTGCTTGAGGTGGTGGACCGGGAAGACGGCCTGTTCGCGGGTGTATTCGCGGGTCCAGTCCGTGTTCACGACGGCGGACGCGGTGTGCGGTGCGTGGCGCAGCGGGGAGTTCTCCACGCTGAAGTCACCGTTGGCGACCTGGTCGATTTCCTTGCGGATGGTGATCATCGCGTCGATGAACCGGTCGATCTCGGCCAGGTCCTCGGACTCGGTGGGCTCCACCATCAGGGTCCCGGCGACCGGGAACGCCAGGGTCGGGGCGTGGAAGCCGTAGTCGATCAGGCGCTTGGCCACATCCTCGGCCGTCACCCCGGTCCTCGCGGTCAGCTCGCGCAGGTCCAGGATGCACTCGTGCGCCACGAGCCCGCCCTCACCGGTGTACAGGACCGGGAAGTACTCATTCAGCCGGGCCGCCACATAGTTCGCCGCCAGCAGCGCGGACATGGTGGCCTCCTTCAGGCCCTCGCCGCCCATCAGCTTCACATACGCCCAGGAGATCGGCAGGACACCGGCGGAACCGAAGTTCGACGCGCTGATGGCGACCCCGGTCCCGTCCTGGTGGGCTGCCTTGTTCGCGTCCCCGGGCATGAAGGGTGCCAGGTGGGCCTTGGCCGCGACCGGGCCAACACCGGGGCCGCCGCCGCCGTGCGGGATGCAGAAGGTCTTGTGCAGGTTCAGGTGCGAGACGTCGCCGCCGAACTTGCCCGGCTGCGCCAGCCCCACCAGGGCGTTCAGGTTCGCGCCGTCGACGTAGACCTGCCCGCCGGCGGCGTGCACCGCCTCGCAGATCTCGGTCACGTCCGCGTCGTACACGCCGTGGGTGGAGGGGTAGGTGATCATGATCGCCGAGAGGGCGTCCCTGTTCGCCTCGATCTTCGCGTACAGGTCCGTGTGATCAATCGTGCCGTCGGCAGCGGTGGCCACCACCACAACCTTCATGCCCGCCAGGACGGCCGACGCGGCGTTCGTGCCGTGCGCCGAGGCCGGGATCAGGCACACGTTGCGCTGGGCGTCGCCGTTGGCCCGGTGGTAGCCGCGGATCGCGAGCAGGCCCGCGAGCTCGCCCTGGGACCCGGCGTTCGGCTGCAAAGAGACCTGGTCATAGCCGGTGATCTCGGCCAGGTCGGCCTCCAGGCCGCTGATCAGCTCGCGCCAGCCCACGGTCTGTGACTCCGGGGCAAACGGGTGGATCGAGGCGAACTCCGGCCAGGAAATCGCTTCCATCTCGGCCGTGGCGTTCAGCTTCATCGTGCACGAGCCCAGCGGGATCATGGTCCGGTCCAGCGCGAGGTCCCGGTCGCTCAGCCTGCGGATGTAGCGCAGCAGCTGGGTCTCGGAACGGTGCGTGTTGAACACCGGGTGCTGCATGAACCCGGACGAACGCTCGACGGCGGCCTCGATTGCGAAGCCTGCCTGGGTGACCGCGTCCTCAGTGACAACCTGGGCACCAAAGCCATCCGCGACGGCGGCGACAATTTCCGGCGTCGTGGTCTCGTCCACGGAGATGCCCACTGTGTCGGCGTCGATGCCGCGCAGGTTGATGCCCTTGGCCTCGGCCGCAGCAACGATCTCAACGGCCTTGCCCGGGGCGCTGACGGTGATGGTATCGAAGAAACTGCCGTACAGGGCCTTCAAACCAACCGCATTAAGGGACGCCGCGAGGGTGCGGGCGTGGTGGTGGACGCGCTCGGCGATCGCCTTCAGCCCGTCCGGGCCGTGGTAAACCGCGTAGAACGAGGACACGATCGCGAGCAGGGCCTGCGCGGTGCAGATGTTCGAGGTCGCCTTTTCACGGCGGATGTGCTGCTCACGGGTCTGCAGGGCCAGACGATAGGCCGGGACACCGGCGTCGTCCTTGGACACACCCACCAGGCGGCCGGGCATGGACCGCTCCAGGCCCTTCGCCACCGCCATGTACGCGGCGTGCGGGCCGCCGAAGAACAGCGGCACACCAAAACGCTGGGTCGAACCGACCGCGATGTCGGCGCCCTGCTCACCCGGAGGCGTGATCAGGGTCAGGGCCAGCAGGTCCGCGGCGACCGTGACGAGCGCACCGCGCTCCTTCGCGGCGGCGATGACGTCGGCGTGGTTGAAGACCCGGCCGGACACGCCGGGCTGCTGCAGCACGATGCCGTTGATGACACCCTCGGGCAGGCCCTGGGACAGGTCAGCGACCTCGACCTCGAAGCCCAGGGCCTCGGCACGGCCCTTCACGACCGCGATGGTCTGCGGCAGGACATCGGCGTCCAGGACGGTCTTGCCGTCGTGGGCGGCCTTGTTCTTGTTCGCCCGGCGCATCATCAGGACGGCCTCGGCCACCGCGGTGGCTTCATCCAGCAGCGAGGCGTTCGCGATCGGCAGGCCGACCAGGTCCTGGACCATCGTCTGGAAGTTCAGCAGGGCCTCGAGCCGGCCCTGGGAAATCTCGGGCTGGTACGGGGTGTAGGCGGTGTACCAGGCCGGGGCCTCCAGGACGTTGCGGCGGATCACAGCAGGGGTGACGGTGTCGTAGTAGCCCTGGCCGATCATCTGCACAGCCGTCTTGTTCTTGCCCGCGAGCTTCCGCAGCTCAGCCAGGACCTCAACCTCGCTCAGCGCGTCCTTGAGGGCAAGCGGCTGGGCCTGGCGGATGGAATCGGGAACGGCGGTGTCCACCAAGGCCTCCACGGTGTCATAGCCGACAGCCTTGAGCATGGTCTCGACATGCGCCTCGCGGCGGGCACCAATGTGCCGGTCAACGAAGGTGTCGGAAGCGGGCTTAACACTCACAGGGAACTCCATAACTAAGGCGGGAAAGGGTACGCCACATCGATCCGGTTCCTCCCCGCCCCGTCCGGGACCTGGGAGTTCCGCCGGGCCTGTTTTCACAGCGCGGGGCCTACACCGTAATTCGTATGCTGTGCCGGCCGCAGACGGCCGTCACGGGGTCCAATTCTCCTCCGCCCCATGTCATCGGGCAAATAGGCCGTCGGATCCTGCGCCATCATTCCGGTGCGAAGCTCCAGCGCGGCCGGAAACCGCGGGCCCCGCCAAGGCGGGGCCCGAATGATGGTGCAGAATCAGCCGCGCAACCGCTCCACCGCGGACAGGAGCACCTCCACGTCGCCCTGCCGGCCATCTGAAGCCGAGGCAGCCCCGCCTTCCCACATCGCATTCAGGTACAGCCCGTCCCCCATATACAGCACAGCCTTCGCCATGCCGTTGCCAACATCGGCCGCGATCAGTTCCAGCCACTGCTGCTGGATGGCCGCGAAACGACGCCGGGCCTCCACGTGGGCCACCTCCGCCAGGCGGCTGGCCGCGAGGAAGGAGCGGTCCATCGGCGAACCCGACCAGAGCGACGTCCGGATGAAGTACGTGGCTGCGCCTTCCGGAGCCGCCGCCATGAGGGCAATGTCCTCGCCGGCCAGCGAATCAAGGCGCTCCAACATGGCCGCGATCAGTGCCTCCTTGTTGGGGAAGTGGTAGAGCAGGCCGCCTTTGGACACTCCGGCCCGCTTGGCCACGGCCTCCAAGGTGGCAGCCCGCTCCCCCACGCCGATCAGGAGTTCTTCGAACGCATCGAGGACGGCATCGCGTGCTACGGGTTTTCTGGCCATGGTTCCCATCATGCATGGTCGGCGGCCCGTTTCTTAACTATACCGTCCGGACGGTATAGTTATCGAATGACATTGTCCGACGCCCTCCCCCAGAACACGCACAGAACGCAGGCCGGAGCCCTGCTGCAAAGGCCCTCTCAGGCACCGTGGCGCGACTGGCTCGCTCTGATCCTGCTGATGTTCCCGGTACTTCTGGTGGCGGTGGACAACACGGCCCTGACGTTCGCGCTCCCGGCGATCGCGGGCAGCCTGCAGACCACCGGTGTCCAACTGCTGTGGATTGTGGACGCTTATCCGTTGGTGCTTGCTGGCCTGCTCGTGGCCATGGGCAGCCTGGGCGACCGGATCGGGCGCCGCCGCCTGCTCCTGATCGGCAGTGTCGGCTTCGCTGCCGTTTCGGCAGCCACAGCCTTTGCCCCCAGTGCTGAGTGGCTCATCGCCGGACGGGCCGCGCTCGGCTTCTTCGGTGCGATGCTGATGCCCTCCACCCTGTCCCTGATCCGCAACATCTTTCCCGAGCCAAGCCGGCGCCGGCTGGCTGTGGCCATCTGGGCGGCGGGCTTCTCCGGCGGTGCAGCACTGGGGCCCATCTTCGGCGGCTGGCTGGTGGAACAATTCTGGTGGGGCGCCATCCTGCTGGTCGCAGTGCCGATCATGCTTCCGCTTGTGGCGTTTGGCCCCGCATTCATCCCGGAGTCGAAGGATCCGCAGCCCGGGCGTCTCGACGTGCCGAGTATCGCCCTATCCCTGCTGGTGATGGTTCCCCTGGTGTATGGCATCAAGGAGTTGGCGACGGAAGGATTCGGTGCCGTTCCTGCGGCCCTCGTCGCCTTTGGCCTGGTCATGGGCTTCGTCTTTGTCCGCCGCCAGCAGCGGCTGGCCAGCCCCATGCTGGACGTGTCGCTCTTCAGCAACCGGGTCTTCAGCACTGCCATCACGGCCAATGTGCTGGCGCTGTTCTCCTTCACGGGCTTCATCCTGTTCCTGGCCCAGCACCTGCAACTCCTGGACGGGATGACGCCGTCGGCCGCCGGAGTCGCCATGATCCCCGCCTTGGTGGCCACGGTGCTTGCCGGCCTGGCGGTGGTTCCACTGGTCCGGAAAGTGCGTCCCGGCTTCGTGGTGGCCGGAGGCCTGGCTCTTAGCGCCACCGGCTACGGGCTCGTCACCTTCGGAGATCACACTTCCGGCCCGGTCCTCCTGCTGGCCGCGCTGCTGATTCTTGCCCTGGGGGTGGGCGCTGCGGAAACGATCTCCAACGACCTCATCCTGGGCTCCGTTCCAGCCGAGAAATCCGGCGCAGCGGCGGCCATCTCGGAAACCGGCTATGAGCTGGGCTCCTTGCTGGGAACTGCCGTCCTGGGATCCATCCTCACTGCGTCTTACCAGCACAATTTGCACATTCCGGCGGGGCTGGAAGGGTCGGCGTCCGCGAGCGCGCTACACCAGGCGGGCGAGACCCTTGCCGGGGCCACGGAACTGGCCGCCAGCCTCCCTGCCCCACTCGACGAAGCGCTCCGCGGAGCGGCGCGCTTCGCGTTCGATTCAGGGGTCCACATCACTGCGGCAATTGCGCTGGTACTGATGGCGGGCGCGGCGGCCGTCACCGCCGTCGTCCTCCGAAAGGTCCCGACGGCGGACTAGGCACAGCGGTAAGGCGCCGCAGGCGCGCACACGAAGGCCCGGCGTCGGAAGTGGTTCCGGCGCCGGGCCCTGTTTTCACCCTGTGAGCGGTGCCTACTTCGTGTCAGGCGCGGTGACGCTGGCCGAAGGTTTCATGGTCTCGGCGTTCACCATCCATGCATACTGCTCCAGCTTCGCGATGAATTCGTGGAGCAGGTCCGCGGTGGTGGGGTCCTCTTCATCCACCTCGTCATGGACCTTGCGCATGGTCCCCACGGCAGCTTCAAGGGCGGCAACAATCCGCTCGATGGCGTCCTTGGTACTGATGAGGCCCTCGGGGAACTGGGCGAGGGACGTCGACTTGGCCACGGTGGAGCTCCGGCCATCCGGCAGGGCGTGCAGGGCGCGCATCCGCTCGGCTGTGTCGTCCGCGAACTGCCGGGCGGCATCGACGATTTCGTCCAGCTGCAGGTGGAGGTCCCGGAAGTTGGTTCCCACGATGTTCCAGTGGGCCTGCTTGCCCTGGATGTGCAGCTCGATCAAGTCCGCTAGAACGGCCTGCAGATTATTGGTCAGGGTCGGTGAAGCCTTCATGAATCCTCCTCGATTGGTCCAGTAATGCCGACGCTATCAGTCCGGCTAAGGGGGTGCGGGCATCCGCCCACAATTTCACAGTAAGCTTACTAATTCCCGGCTGCCACCAAGCACGTGCTAGGCCACCGCCGGCACAAGGCGGGCAAAAAAAGGGGCGCCCTGCCGGAAAGCCTCCGGACAGGGCACCGCTATTATGGGTTTCCCATTTCTCAACGCTGGTTCGTCCCGCCGGCGAACCGGCCGTCACCAGAAGTGCGCTACATCCACCACCAGGCGCGAGCCGGAGCCCGGGCCGTCCAGGGTGAGTACCCGGAACGGAAGCCGGGCACGGACGCCCAGTCCGATGCTGGTGTAGCCTTCAAAACTGCCTGCGTAGGCCACCTGGCGGAAGGTCTGGTATCCCGAGACGTCGGACAGTTCGGCCTTCGCGGCCGGGCTGTACGTGACGTTGCCATTGCTGTCATAGGACGGTGCGTTCACAGTTACCTGGAGGAATGCAGAACCCAGCAGCGGGATTTCAAAACCTGAACCGTCCTGGACCACCACGGGAACATACTGAACCGTGTAGCCGGCGACAGGGCCGTTGAGGTCAACCACCATCCGGTCGAAGCAGTAGTGCTGCCCCGTCCTGACGTTGGTGACGGATGCGGTGCTCATCGCCGGGTCTGAATCAGCCAGCGATCCCCAGACGAGTCCGCAATATGATGTGGCTGCCGAGGCGGGCCCCGGAGCCAGGAAACTCAATCCAACAGCCATCAGAATGACTGTCAGCCACGTATGAAACTTTTTCATTATGGGCCACCCTTCGAGTGATGAGGTACCTCAAGCGTAGGATCTCCGGGGCCGTAGATACGGGTTGTGGCCGCTTCGGCGCGGAACCGTTAAAGGCGGCGTTCGCCGGTCACGCCGAAGTAATTCCGGCGGGTTTTTGCCGCCCAAAGAAATGCTTTTAACACCATTTCTGCACCCCGCCGTTATGCAGCATAACGACGCCGGACCGGCCCACCGAGCGGCCGTGTTCCGGATACGCCGCGGAGACGCAAAAGCCCCGTCCGGCCGATAGGCTGACGGGGCTTAGATCGCGCTTGAGGGGCGGGGAAATTCCTAGCCTTCGCACTCGATGCAGTACTTCAGGCCGTTCTTTTCGCGGGCAATCTGGGAGCGGTGCCGGACCAGGAAGCAGGACGAGCACGTGAACTCATCGGACTGCTCGGGGACAACCACAACCGTCAGTTCCTCGCCCGAAAGATCGGCGCCGGGCAGGTCGATGCCCTCGGCCGTATCGTTCTCCTCGACGTCGATGACGGCAGTCTGGGCGTTGCCGCCGCGGGACGCCTGAAGTGCCTCCAGCGACTCGGCGGAAGACTCGTCATCTGTCTTGCGTGGAGCGTCGTAATCGGTAGCCATAGCGTGGTTCACTTTCGTTGCTGCGCGGCACCATTTCAGGCGCCTCAGTGAAGCAGTTTAGGTCATTGCCCCACCACTTAGGCAATAGTGTGGGCAATTCGACAGATTATGTGGGCCTCGACGGGGTTACGCTGAATTGGCCGGCATTCCCCGTTGAACCCGCAGGAGGCACGATGGCCGCCAAACTCAACCCCAAAGCATTGACCCACGCCCGCAAGCTCATCAAGAGCGGAAAAGTCGAACGGGATGTCCGCGACGACTGGAGTGAGCACGCCCCCTCCACTGATGACGAGAACGCCTACATCGACAAACACGGCTTCGCGGCATTCGCGGAATGGCATCTGGGCCGGGACGATGCCCAATCCGAGGGCACGAAGGGCAGCGTGAGCTTTCCGTTCGGCGACTTCAAAAAAGTCCACCGCTGCGCAGTCATCTCCCTGGAGAGCCGGGCCGCACAGCACGGCCACGATGACATTCGGGACGCCGCCAAGAAGCTGCTGGAACTGATGGATTCAGACTAATGGCGGTGCGGATTTGGGCGCCCGCGCATTGACAGTTGTCCTGCAAGGAGGTCTACTGGTTGTATCTTCAACCAAAAGATTCATCCCCCGCCCTAAAGGACTGCCCATGAACCTGCCCGCCGACCCCGGTGCCGCTGCCCTATCCTTCGCGAGTGCCCAACACGTCGTGGCGAGGGCAGGATCAACGGATCCGTCCGCACCGCTGGTGGTGCTGCTGCACGGGCGGGGATCCAATGAGCGCGAGATCCTTAGCCTTGCAGGCCACCTTCCGCAGGGTTTTGCATACGCGGCGGTTCGAGCCCCGATCGAGGAGGGCAACGGCTATGCGTGGTTTGCCAACCGGGGCATCGGCCGGCCGACCGCCGAATCCCTTGCTGAACAAATGGCGTGGTTCCGTCGCTGGCTCGACGGATACGCCCCCGACGGCCGGCCCGTCATCCTGGTGGGCTTCAGCGGCGGCGCCGCGTTTGCTGGCGGCCTTGTCCTTGACGATCCGAACCGCTACTCCGGTGCAGCCATCCTGTACGGCACGCTGCCGTTCGATGCAGGAGTGCCGGTCACGCCGGCGAGGTTGGCTGGCCTTCCGGTTTTTGTCGCCCACGGGGACCAGGACCGGGTCATCCCTGCTGAGCTGCTCGCGCGGACCTGGGAGTACCTGACCACAGAGTCGTCCGCCGGCGTCCACACCCGCCGCGATCCCGGTGGACACCAGATCTCAGCCCAGACGCTGGGTGAACTCGGTATCTGGATCAGCGCTACGGGATCTCCATCGGCCTGACTGGCGCCCGTAGCCAGACGTTGAAGAACCCGTCGAGCTCTTCGCCCGACGCCTCTTCCATCACCGCCTGAAAGTCGTCAGTGGTGGCCGAGGAGCCGTCGTAACGGGCCAGCCACGACCGGGCTCCGGAGAAGAACGCTTCATCGCCGATCTTGGCGTGGAGTGCATACAGGGCTGCCGCGCCGCGCTGGTAGACCTGAGGCGCGAACAGGTGGTCCCTGCCCGGGTCGGCGATGTTCAAACCCCAGCGATTGTTGGCATCAAGGGAGGCGACGGCCTTGGCAAATTCCTGTGCCACCGTTGCGGATCCCTGGCGTTCGGACCACAGCCACTCCACGTAGGTCGCCCAGCCTTCGTTGAGCCAGATGTGCTGCCAGTCCGCCGGGCTGACGGCGTTGCCGAACCACTGGTGCCCCAGTTCGTGCACCACGGTCACTTCATCGGCGGCTCCTGAGTAGACCGGCCGCGTCTGCGTCTCCAGCGCGTAGTCCACTGAATCGTCGTCGACAATCGCGCCAAATGCCTCAAACGGGTACCGCCCAAACAGATCCTCGAGGAACGCGATCATCTCCGGCTGCAGGGCAAGCGCGGCTTTCGTCTGCACCAGCGCCTCGCCGGCTATGCCAGCCTCGATGGCGTTGATGATGGGCAGCCGCCGGGGGCCTGCGCCGTACGACAGGACAAAGTCGCCGATGCTTGCCGTCGACAGGTAACTGGCCATGGGGTCCGCCGCGCTCCACTTCCACGTGGTCCATCCCGCCTCCGTCTCCGGCTGGCCGTCGGGCAGCCCGTTGGCGACGGCAGTCTTGCCCTCCGGCACCGTGATGCGGAACGAGTACGTCGCTTTATCCTCCGGATCGTCATTGACCGGGTACCAGGTCGAAGCCCCCTCTGGCTCGTTGACCACCAGCGCGCCGTCCGCGGTGGTGACCCACCCGTAGGGAAACCCGGTGGTGTCGACATGACGGCCGGTGACGCCCCCGTACTCGACGACGACGGTGGCAGTCTGTCCGGCTTTCAGTTTCGGCTGCAGGCCGATGGTGAGTTCCCAGCGCCGATTAGCGTCGTCCTGCACCTGCGCCCATTCGGAGGCCCCGCCGTCGTGCGCCTTCCCGTGCTTGGCGCCCTCTCCATCGATCCGGACTGACGTTACGTCCAAGCCGCGCAAGTCGAAGTTGAGCGATTCCAGATCCTCGGTGGCCTGAAGGGTGATGGTGGCTGCGCCTGTGAGGCGCCCTTGGAGTACCGCGGGGTTCGACGGCGGCGCGTAGCGGAGGGCGAGGTCGTAGTGGAGGACGTCGTAACCGCCGTTGCCGGCGTAGGGAAAGTATTGGTCACCGCTCCCCGGCGCCCCTGCGGCGTGTGGCGGCGGATTGTGGCTGGGTGCGGCCTGCGCGGTCGCGCCGATACCGGTGAGGCTGGCCATCACAAGGACAGCCAGCGCCGCGCTGTGGCGGCGTTTTTTGGCACGGGTGAACGGGTTTTTGAAATCTGTGGCCAGGGCGGAATGCGCGCGGAGATGCCGCATCACGGTGATCATTTTGTACTCCTGATGGTGGCCGAAGCCAACCAGGGTTCTCGCCGGAAATCTGCCGATCGGCAGTAGGAAATGAGTGCCTTTTCGGCGACGAGACCCATACCCACGGCGCCGAAGTGCCGCACCCCACAGTCAAAAATCAATGTAGGCCGCCAACGGAACCACGTCAACGGTTCGCGGACGGCGGGAGCACCGCCGTCGTCCGCTGTCTGGAGCCGCCTGTCAGATTCGAAGTGACGGCCCGGCTTCAGGTCCAGAGGCCTGCCGACGAGCAGGAAAGGTTGCTTTTGCCCGATTTCTGACCGGTAGAAGAACTCACCGGGGCCTGAGACCTAGTAGATGTAAATGCCGCAGGTGTTAGCCGTAGTGCTCAGTTCCCTCTGACTCCGGCGGTTCGATGAGAGCCGATAAGGGTGGCCATGCCGCCCTTATCGGCTCCCCGCTATTAGCCCTCCACTGACGTGCCGCGGTTCAGGGGATCTTGACCAGGGCAGGTTCAGCGGAGGTCTTCTTTGCTGCCAGTGACCAGACGGCAGTCATGGCCACGGCGGACGCGATCAGTGGGACTCCGAAAAGCATGAAGATGTTTTCGGCTCGCCATCCGCCGGCGAGGAGGTAGCCCACGAGGATGGGGGAAACGATTGAGACGAGCCGTCCGATACCCACCATCCAACCTATTCCAGTCCCGCGAAGCGTCGCGGGAAACAGGGCGGGTGTGGTGGCGTAGAACCCGGCTACGTTCGCGGATGTGACCACGCCGAGAAGTGCGCCGATGATGATGGCCACGGAAGTCTGGTTGAAAGCCATTCCGAAGACGACGTAGATCAGTGCGGAGGCCAGCAGCGATCCTAGCAGCAGGTGGCGGCTGCGAAGGAAGACGGCCAGGATGCTGAAGATGAAGCAGCCTATGATGCCGCCGAAGTTCACAAACAGGCCCATCGTGACACCGAGACTGTCATCGCCAGAGGAAGTGGCGATGAGTTTCGGAGTCCACGTGCTTGCGAAGTAATAGGCGGCGATCATGAGGCCATAACCGAGCCAAAGCAAGAGAGTCTGGGCGGCCATCCGTCCCGTCAGCAACGTTTTGATTCCCCGTTGTGTCTGTTGGTTAGAGGACAGCTCAGGAAGTTCAGCCAGCGTGGGCCGCCGCATCTGCTCAAGAATGACATTCAGCCTGGACAAGGCGTTCGGGGGACGCTTGGTGATCAGGTAGTCCAGTGATTCTGGCAGGAAGCGCCAGGTCACGGCGAGCATCAACAGGCTCGCTGCGGCTCCGACGACGAAAACCGAGCGCCAGCCGAACTGCGGGATCAATGGTCCAGCAATGAATCCACCCAGGGTTGCTCCGATGGCGAAGCCGGCCGTGTAGAGCCCGAAGATGGTCCCCCGGCGCTTGTCAGAAGAATATTCGGAGGTATAAACGTTCAGGTTCGCGATCATGCCTCCGATGCCGAGTCCAGCGAGTACGCGGTACGCCATCAGTTGCACGACATCAACGGCAAAAATGGATAGGACCATGCCCGAACTCACCAGGACTAAGGCCACCAGCATCATCCGGCGTCGGCCGATTTTGTCTGAGAAGGGCGTGAGAAACAGCGAGCCTGCTGCCATGCCCACCAGACCCGAGCTGAGCAGGAACCCCAGAGTAACGGGGTCCAGACCCCAGGTCCTTGACAGTGCCGGTGCCGCATAGGCAGCGACCGCAACGTCCATACCATCGATGAGCATCAGTGCAATAGCAACAGTGACCGCTCGGATTTGAAGCCGGCTCATTGGTGCCGTGCGAATTTCCTTGAGTATGTCCATGTTTACATCCTTGTAAATTGGGTGCACTGACCTGGACAGCCGCAAAGGTACGACTGCCTCGTCAAGGCTTTTGTGTACTAGCTGTGGGGTCAGTTCCGGCCAGAACGCGTTATTCAGGCCAGTTCGACCCGGACGGGGAGGGATTCCCAGGCCCGGAGGGTGTTGTTGTGGTGCCTGCGCGTCGGCCCGCTGATTTCGATAGTGACAATCCGCTTGGCCAGGGCGTTAAGGATGGTAGATGCCTCCAGACGCGCAATATGCTGGCCGACACATTGGTGGATGCCGAAGCCAAAGCCAACGTGGCCGGACGGATCTCTGCCCAGATCGAAGGCGTCCGGGTTGTCCCAACGCTCCGGGTCCCGGTTGGCCGAGCCCAGGAACATCAAGATTTTCTTGCCTTCGGGGATCAGGGTGCCGCCAACTTCTATGTCGTGTGTGGTGGTCCGGAAGAACGTCTGCACGGGCGACTCGAACCGCACAGCCTCGTCAAAGGCAGTGCGCGACAGGTCAGGGTTTTCCCGCAGCCGGGCCCACTGGTCAGGATTGGTGGCGAACGCATAAAGGACTGCGGCTAGCCCGTTGACGGTCGTGTCCACGCCGGCGGTGAGCAGCGACCTGACGATCAGGGGTGCCTGCGCTTCGGTGATGTCTCCCCTGTCCGCGGCAGCCCAGATCTGGGCGCCGAATCCGTCCGGGGTCAGGACGTCGCGGGCGCATTGAGCGGCTATTGACGCAGAGAGCTCAGCGACCCGGAGTGCGCCCTTGGCAACGAGCTCATTCGGCGGTCCGAAGGCATTGAACGCGTGGTCCCCGTAGGGCAGGAGGTTTTCCCTGCCAGCCTGGGGAATGCCCACGGCGTCTGGAAACACGCGGAGGGGAAAAGCCGCGGCCAGATCGGTGACGGCGTCGAATTCTGTGCCTCTCGCAAGGAGGTCATCGACCAACTCTTCGGCATCTTCGGCCCAAGACTCGCCCAGCGTGCGGATTTCGCGGGGGCCGAGGATCTTGGTGAGAATCGCGCGGGGTGCGTCGTGGTGCGGCGGGTCTGCCTCAAGCAGCAGGCTCGGCGGGCGCCACGGCTTTTCGTAACGGAAGTTACTCAGTCCGACGCCGGCAGCGGACTGAAAGGTTTGCCAGTCGGAAAGGGCGGCCTGCACTTCATTGAAGCGGCCCATGGCGTAGACGTCATGTTTCGCCAAGTAGACCACAGGTCCGGCTGCCCGGAGGTCGGCCTGGAACGGGAGTGGATCCTCAAGAACGTCGAAGCTGAAGGGGTCGACGTCGCTGACAGGCGTGTTAAAGATGGACGTTTGGACGGTCATTGTAGGTCCTTCGGGTGGAATCCGCTTTAGAGGTCAAGAACGAGGCGGTCACTGCAGGAGCGTGAGACGCAGGGAAACATGCAGTGACCGGCAGCCCGGTCGGCGTCGTCGAGAATGGAGTCGCGGTGGTCCGGTTCCCCGGCCAGGACAGTCACCTCGCAGGTTCCGCACGTGCCTTCCCGGCAGGATGTCAGGACGTTGACTCCGGCGTTCTGGAGTGCGTCGAGGATGCTCACCTCGGGTGAAACAGTTACGGACAGTCCGGCTCTGGCAAGCGCCACTTCGAAAGCGGTGTCACGCGCCGGGGAGCCCTGCGTTTTAGCGGCGAAGTGTTCAAGGCGCAGTAGCCCCACCGGCCACCCTGCGCAGTGATGTTCGACGGCGGTTAGCAGCCGCTGCGGTCCACAGACGTACACCTTGGTATCCGCGGCGGCGTCGCCGATGAAGTCCTTGAGCTGATATGGACCGGATTCATCTTTGGGCATGACCGAGACCCGGTCCCCGTAAGCGGACACCTCGTCAAGGAACGCCATGGTGCTCCGTGACCGGCCCAAATACAGCAGTTTCCAGTCCGCGCCGAGGATGTCTGCCTGCTGGATCATGGGCAGCATCGGGGTGATACCTATGCCGCCTGCGATGAACAGATATTTTTCGGACGGCACGAGCCGGAAATTGTTCCGTGGTCCTCCCAAGGCAACCAATGTTCCCTCGGCGAGTTCCTCGTGGATGTAAGCAGATCCCCCGCGTCCTTCGCGCTCATGCAACACCGCAATCCGGTAGCTATGGGCATCCCACCGGTCCCCGCAGAGTGAGTACTGCCGGCTGATACCCGAGGGCAGGACAACATCAACGTGCGATCCCGGCGTCCAGTCGGGCAGCCTGCGCCCGTCAGGATGGGCCAACGTCAGGGCTACCACGTCGTTCGAGACCATGCTCTTCGCCGTCACGGTCAGTTTGACCTGTGACTCGTCAGCAGCGGAATTCTTTCCGGTGAACATCTAGGCTCCTTTGCTCGCTGTGCTCTCCACCAAGGTTCGCCCGGAAGTGACCGCCGCCACTATGCGACTCTCAATGGTTGAGAGTCATTTCCAAAAGAGCTAATTGGGCGGTGGCGCCGGATACTCCATGGCCCGCGAAACAGCGCCGGATGCGGCCTGGAGAACGGCGATCCGGGAGCGTGCAGTGGCATCGTTTGGCACCACAATCGACAGGGCAGCCACCACCCTCCCGGACGGGTCCCGGACGGGCACGGCAATGCCGGTCGCATCAGGGTGTATGTGACCGGCGAGGAACGAGTATCCCTGCCGGCGCACTTCCGCAAGGGCGACCCTTAGCTGCGAGGACGTGCTGATCGTCCGTTCCGTAAATATCTCGAGGGGTTGCGCAATTATCCGTTCCTGTTGCTGCGGCGGGGCATAGGCCAGGAGCAATAGCCCGGACGACGATGCATGCAGTGACAGCCGGCCGGCAACACGGGTGAAGTTGATGACGGCACCGGGCGCAGCTAATCGCTCCACAAAAAGGACCTCGTCGCCCTCCAGGACACCTAACTGAATGTGTTGCCCGACGATGCCTTGCAGGTCTTGCATAACCGGCATGGCCGCCTCCCGCAGGCTGAGGGTCGGTGAAGCGCGGGAGACAACCTCCCACATCCTGACCCCGATCCGAACCCTGCGGTCCCCGTCACGCTGGAGCCAGCCGAAACTGCTCAGTTCCTCCACCAGTCGCGAGGCTGTGGCGATATGAAGTCTGGACCGGCGGGCGATCTCCGTGATGGTCAATGCTGTATCACCCGGGCCAAAGGCCTCTACAATGCGAACGGCGCGGGAGAGCACCGACTCTCCCCCTTGAGTGCGGGGCATGTACTAAAGCTTCGGTGATATCCGAAGGGGTGTCGAATCCGAAGGGCTGGTTGCTAACAGGAGGCCCTCATGTCGGGGGCGAATCCCAGCCGAACCGACGGTG
>NZ_JACXBW010000002.1 GCF_014712225.1 Pseudarthrobacter sulfonivorans | reverse complement strand
ATCGATCGGCTACTACGACAAAAAGGACATCACCCTGGACGAGCTCACCGCCCAGATGGCAGGCGGCGCCGAACTGGCCGAACTCGCGCACGAACTCGAACAACTCGGCGGCCACAGCGACGCCCTGAAGGAAGTCAAGGCCGAAGTCGCCGGGGTGGCGCAGACCGCTGCCTCGGGCGGCCCGAAACACGCGTAGCAGCGCCGGCCGATGGGACCCGCCGGCGCAGTGCCGGCGGGCCCTTGGCTTGTGCCCCTGCATTGCGCGCTGACTTGTGCGCTGACTTGCCAACAGGCAGCCACTGAACGGCTTGCCAACAGCCACTGAACGACGTACAGAATCACGATCGACAGGACAGGACCAACATGACGATCAGGGTAGGCGTCATCGGCGCCGGAATCATGGGCGCGGACCACATCAGGAACCTCTCCACCACCATCGGCGGTGCCGAAGTCACCTTTGTGGCTGATCTCGACGCCGGCCGCGCCGCCGCGGCAGCGCCGCCGTCGGCACGCACCACCACTGATCCGTCGGAGCTGATCAACTCCAGCGAGGTGGACGCCGTCGTGGTTGCCTCCCACGACTCCACGCATGCCGGCCTGGTGTTGGAGTGCTTCGAAGCGATGACGCCGGTGCTGTGCGAAAAGCCGCTAGCGCCTACCCTTCTGGAAAGCCTGGAAGTGGTGGCCGCGGACGCCGACATGGTGGCCGCAACGGGAGCGTCCCTGCTTTCCCTCGGCTTTATGCGGCGCTTTGACCCGGGCTACGTGGCACTGCGGCAGGCCGTGCAGGGCCGGGCGCAGGGCGAGCCCCTGATGGTCCACTGCACCAGCCGCAACGCCGCCGCCGGCCCCGGTACCACTGCGGAATCGGCCATTACGAATTCGGCCATCCACGAACTGGACATCGTTCCCTGGCTCCTGGACTCGCCCATCACGGAAGTGTCCTGGCAGGCCGGCCGGAGCTCACGCCACGCCGAGGGCGGGCTGCGGGATCCCGCTTTTATGACGCTCCGCACCGCGGACGGAACCCTCACCACGCTGGAACTGTTCCTGAATGCGCAGTACGGCTACACCACCCGCTGCGAGGTTGTCTCGGAACGCGGCACCACCGCCCTCCAGGATTCGGCCCTGCTGGGCCTCGAGCAGGAGGGAACAAAACAGGAGCAGATCCCGGCGGACTGGCGCCCCCGGTTCGCCGACGCCTACCGGCTCCAGCTGCAGGCGTGGATTTCCGCGCTCGCCGCCGGCGAGAAGCCAACCCTGGCCGGCGCGCAGGACGGACTCAATGCCTCGCTCGTTGCCCAAGCCATGATCCAGTCGCTGCACAGCGACGGCGCCGCCACGAAAGTCAGCTACGCGTGACCGGTACAGCTCTCCCACAGCCCCGCGTCCCCGACTCCCGGGATGTCCCTGTACTGCGCTGGGGCATCATGGGGCCGGGCTGGATTGCCGAACGCTTCACGGAGTCCATCCAGGCGCACACCGGGCAGGTGATCGCCGCCATAGGGTCCCGTTCGCTGAGCCGGTCCAAGGCCTTCGCGGACACCTTCGACGTGCCCGCGGCGTACGGCAGCTATGAGGAACTGGCCGCCGCCCCGGACATCGACATCGTCTACGTGTGCACTCCGCACACCGGGCACCACGCGGCTGCCGTGCTGGCAATCGACGCGGGCAAGCACGTCCTGATCGAAAAGCCGATAGGACTTAATGCGGACCAGGCGCGGGACATCGCCGCCCGGGCCGGGGCAGCCGGGGTTTTCGCGGCTGAGGCCATGTGGACGTTCTTCCTGCCGAAGTTTGACGTGATCAGGCAGATCCTCGACGCCGGCACCCTGGGCACCATCACCACGGTCGTCGCGGAGTACGGCGAGCACTTCGACCCCTCCCACAGGATCTTCAATCCTGCACTTGCCGGCGGCCCGCTGCTTGACCTGGGCACCTACCCGCTGGCCCTGGTCACCGAGGTGCTGGGCAGCCCGCAGCAACTGGCCGCCGTCGGGCAGCCCCACGAATCCGGGGTCAACGCCCAGCTGTCCGCCGTCATGACGTTCGACGGCGGCGCCCAGGCCGTGGTGAACACGCACGTTCACAACTTCACGCCCACTGCCGCGACGGTAGTGGGCACCGAAGCAACCCTGACCATCGACGGCCCCTTCAACATGCCCGGCGGTTTCGAAGTCCGCTTCCCCGACGGCACACGCCTGCGCCGTGACGAACCAGCCGGCGGCCACTTCGAAGGCCTGCACTATGAGGCCGCGGCGGTGGCGCGAGCCATTGCCGCGGGCGGCACGGAAGCCAGCCAACGGACGCTGGCGGCCTCCATCCGCACCCTGGAGGTGGCCGATGAGATCCGCCGCCAGCTCGGCGTTGTGTTCCCCGGAGAAGCAGCCGTTGCCGTCCGCAGCGCACGGCACTGATTCACCAGACTACTGATCCACCCACACGTTACGACCCCCGAAAGGACCAGCCCATGGCTTACCTCGCACAGAACCCCGCTCCCATTCCAGCACCGGTACGCATCGGGCTCATCGGTTCGGGCTGGATGGGCGCGTTCCACGCTGAAAGCATCGCCCGCCGTGTCCCCGGCGCGGTGCTCGCCGCCATCGCCGACCCCAATGTGGAATCCGCGGCGGCGCTGGCAAAGTCGCTCGGCACCGCCAAGGTCACGGCCGACGCCGCGGACATCCTGGCTGATCCCGAGATTGATGCCGTGATCATCGCCAGCCCGGCGCGCTTCCACGCCGCACTGACCAGCCAGGCCGCGGCGGCCGGAAAGCACGTGTTCTGCGAGAAGCCCGCCGGCCAGGGCCTGGACGAGCTCGACGCCGCCCTGGCTGCCGTGGAGGCCGCCGGCGTGCACTTCCAGATTGGCTTTAACCGCCGGTACGCCACGGACTTCCAGGCGGCGAAGCAGGACCTGGCTGCCGGGATTGCCGGCCAGCCACAGCTTCTGCGCTCGCTGACGCGTGATCCGGGCAACGGGAGCATCCCGAACGCGGCAAGGGTCCCCGCCTGGACCATCTTCCTGGAAACCCTCATCCACGACTTCGACACCCTGAACTGGTTCAACGAAGGCGCCGAGCCCGTGGAGGTCTACGCCGTGGCCGACGCCCTCGTGGAACCCGGCCTGCGCGACCAGGGCTTCCTGGACACCGCCGTGGTCACCATCCGATACAGCAACGGAGCCATCGCCGTGGCAGAAGCAAACTTCAGCGCACTCTACGGCTACGACATCCGCGGCGAGGTCTTCGGCTCCAAGGGCATGGTCCAGGCCGGCCGTGCCACCGAGACTGCAGCCCGCCGCTACACCGCCGACGGCCTCGCGGCAGACACCCCGCGGCTCAACGTGGAACTCTTCCGGGACGCCTACACCCATGAACTCGCCGACTTCGCCGCCGTGGTGCGGTCCCGGCGCGACGGTACGCCGCCGCCGTCGGGCGATTTCACGCTCACGCCGGGGGCCGCAGACGCCCGCCGCGCCCTTGCCGTGGCACTGGCCTGCATCGAGTCCGTCAAACAGGGCGGCCCGGTATCCGTCCCGGCCAGCACCAAGGCGGGAGTCTGATGCGGCTGGCCGTCTGCGCGGAGATGGTGTTCACCGACCTGCCCTTCGCCGACCGGGTGCGGCGCATCCACGATGCCGGGTTCGACGTCGAGCTGTGGGACTCCCGCACCAAGGACCTGAAGGCGCTCAGGGCGACCGGCGCCGTGTTTTCCTCCATGACGGGATACACCGCGGGCAGCCTGGTGGATCCCGGCACCGCCGACGACGTGGTCCGGACTGCTGAGCAGTTGATTCCCACAGCCCTGGAGCTCGGTGTCAGCCGCCTGGTGGTGCACTCCGCGGAACTGGTGGACGGGAAGGCGGCACGGCCCGTCTTCCGTTCCACCGGCCGGATGTGGAGTACCGGGGCACGGACCCTGGAACGCCTGGGCGCGCTGGGGGAGAAGCACCAGGTGACCTTTTGCCTGGAGAACCTCAACACGGTGCTGGACCACCCCGGCATCCCGCTCGCCCGCGCCAAGGACACCCTGGCCCTGGTGGAAGCCGCCGGGCACCCCAACGTCAAGCTCATGCTGGACCTGTACCACGCACAGCTGGGGGAGGGGAACCTGATCGAGCTGGTGCGTTCCGCACTGCCCTACATCGGCGAAATCCAGGTGGCGGATGTTCCGGGCCGTTGTGAGCCCGGCACCGGCGAAATCAACTATCCGGCAGTTGCGCGGGCGCTCGCCGAGGCAGGGTACGACGGAACCGTCGGCCTGGAAGCCTGGGCCAGCGGCGACAGCGACGCGGCACTGGACGCCTTCCGGGCGGCCTTCACCATTCAGCCCGCCCCGATTCTTTAGCACTACTACCTACGAAGGAACACTATGAAGGATGTCATTCTCGGCCTGGTGGGAGTGGGACGCATCGGCGTGATGCACGCCAACAACATCGCCGCGCTCAACGGAGTCCTCAACCCGCGCGGAATCAATGTCCGGCTCAGGCTCACGGATGTTGCGGAAGGCCACGCCCGCAATATCGCCGCCGGCCTCGGCGCCGAGTTTCTGCCCTCCGTGGCGGACCTGATCGCCTCCGGACTTGACGGCCTGGTCATTGCCACGGGAACGGGGACCCACCCGGAGCTCATCCGTGCCGGGGTGGATGCCGGCGTTCCGGTGTTCTGCGAAAAGCCGGTGGCCATGAACGTGCGCGACGCCCTGCCGGTGCTGGACTACATCACGGACAACAACGGTGTGGTCCAGATCGGCCACCAGCGGCGCTTCGACACCGGGTACATCGAGGCCAAGCGTGCCTACCGGGCTGGCGAGCTGGGCTGGATCCATTCGCTGCGCGCGGTCACCTGCGACATGGCGCCGCCTCCGGTGGAATTCCTTGCGACGTCCGGTGGCCTGTTCCGCGACTGTTCAGTGCACGATTTCGACATCCTGCGCTGGCTGACCGGCCGCGAGATCGTGGAAGTCTATGCGAAGGGCTCCAACAACGGGGACCCGGCCATCGGCGAAGTGGGTGACGTGGACACGGCCCTGGCTGTTATTACGTTCGACGACGGCACGGTGGGAACGGTCTCTGCCAGCCGTTACAACGGGGCGGGGCATGACGTCCGGCTGGAGATCCAGGGGTCCAGCCGCTCTGTCATGGTGGGCCTGGACGACAAGACTGCCCTGGCCTCGGCCGAAGCCGGGATCGACTTCCCCGCCGGGGAACCGCACAAGACCTTCGCCGAGCGGTTCGACCAGGCTTACCGTTCCGAAATGGAAGCGTTCGTGGAACTGATCCTGGGCGAGCGGGAGAATCCCTGTACGCCGGAGGACGCCGTGGCGGCATCCCGGGTGGCCGATGCAGCCCAGGAATCGCTGGCAACGGGTGCGCCGGTCAGGGTGGGAATCAGCGTGGCCCGCTGATCCCGCTGACACGCAGAAAGCCCCTCCGGAAACCAGTTCCGGAGGGGCTTTTTTGATCCCTGCCAGCGCCGCCGGCTAGGCTCCGAACGGCAGCCGGGGGTCGAGGTCCTGTCCGTCCCAGCTCTGCCGCACCCAGCCGTGGTGGGGGTCGTCACTGATGAGCCATTCGCGGACGGGACCGGGGCCGGCCATCACGTTGAGGTAATACAGGTCGTAGCCGGGCGCCGCCATGGCGGGGCCGTGCCAGCCGTAGGGGACCAGCACCACGTCGCCGGTGCGGACTTCTGCCGCAACGTCGATGGGGCGGTCATCCGAGGCGTAGACGCGCTGGTAGCCGATGGCATCGGCGTCGGCAGGCGCGCGGGAGCCGGCGGCTACCTGGGTTTCGAAGTAGTAGATCTCCTCGAGGTTGGTTTCCCCGTCCTTTTCCTCATCGTGCTTGTGCGGGGGATAGGAGGACCAGTTGCCCGCGGGCGTCAGGACCTCGCAGACGATAAAACGGTCTGCTTCCAGGGCGGCCGGCGTGCCGAAATTGTGGACTTGCCGGGAGCAGTTGCCGGCGCCGCGCAGCTCCACAGGTGTTTCCGCCGCCGTCACGAGGCGGGTGGGGTGCGAGGCCTGCGCCGGGGCGGTGGCGACTGCCACCCGCCCGCCGTCGGATGAGCTGATGGTGACGGACTTTTCGGTGCCTGAGTACAGCACATCACTGGGACCGTGGAACACCGAGCGCCGCCCGGCAAGGGGGTAGTCCACGCCGTCCACGGTGACGGTGAAGGCACCGTTGAGCGGAACCACGATCCGTTCCTCGCCGGCCGCGGGAAGTTCGACGGCCGCGCCCGCCGCGAGGGTGGCGACCTTCAGGCCCGTGTGGGCCCAGCCGTCCACGGCCGTGGCGGAATCGGAGGTGCCGAGCGAGATGTCCCAGTCGCCGTCCATGGCGGTGCCCAGGGGATAGACCCAGTTGGTCATGGCAGAAGTCCTTGCGTTAGCGCTGTACGAGTGTCATTTCAAAGCTGTAGGAATCGGCGCGGTACACGTGGTGGCCGGTCTCGACCCGGCGGCCGGTATCGTCCACGGCGGTGCGTTCCATGGTCACCAGGGCGGAGTTCACGTCCGTCTCAAGCAGGGGCGCCTGGTAGTCGTTGGCGATCATCGCGCCGATCCGCTGGGTGGCCAGGCGGAAGTTGACCCCGCCCCGCCGCAGGATCGCGTAGAGGCCTTCGGCCGCCAGCATGGCTTCGTCCATGGTGGCGATGTCATCGCGGACCCAGTTCTCCATCAGCGCCAGCGGTTTGCCGCCCACCTTGCGCAGGCGCGTGAAGTGGTAGACCTTGGAGCCGGCAGGCAGTTGAAGCGTGGCAAGGGTGGGGGCGTCGGCCTCCATGTGGGAAAAGCTCAGCACCTGTGTGGTGGGCTTCTTCCCGTTGTTGGTCAGGTCATCAAACAGGCTGGAGAGCTCCAGGGGCCGGCGGACCTGGCTGGAAACCACCTGCGTTCCCACGCCCCGCTTTCGGACCAGCAGGCCGGAACGGACCAGCTCGTCCATGGCTTTGCGCATGGTTGGCCGGGAGAGGTTCAGCTGCGCCGCAAGGTCGATTTCGTTTTCCAGCCGGCTGCCCGGCTCCAGCACGCCGCTGTGGATCGCGGCCTCAATGCCCTGAACCACCTGGTGGTACAAGGGCACGGGGGAGGACCGGTCGATGGTGAGACCAAGCTGATTCGCCACTGAATGTTCCCCGTGTTCCAGGCTCAATCCCGCGCCGTCCAGCAACAGGACGGACCGGGTATGTCACCCTTTGTTCTTTTGATAGGACATGCTTCCTTTTCTCGATAGTAGCAGTAACCCGGCGAGCGTCAAGGGAGTGGAATTGGCTAGTTGGTGGGGAAATGATCGAATATCAATGTCCTGACGTCAGTCCAGATGATTCGGAACGCGAGTTCTGCTGTGCATCCCGCGGACGACGGCGGACGGCCACCTTCGCCGGGAAGGTGACCGTCCGCCGTCGTACTTTGGGTCTCAGACCTTTGCGCCGCTGAGCAGTTCGTCCAGCCGCTCGTAGCCTTCGGTCATGCCACCTTCCATCCCGGACTGCGCCATCCCGTCCCGGGCCTCCAGGCTGGGGTAGACGGAGTGGCCCCGCAGCCGGGTGCGGCCGTTGCCGAGGTCCTCGAACGTCATGAATTCCAGGCTGACCACGTCCGGGTAACCGCCAAATTCAAAAGTCTGGATGGCGAACTCGTTTTCACGGACCGTATGGAAGATGCCTTTGAACTCGTACGGCACCCCCTCAGGGCCGGTATGGAGGTAGCTGTAGCTGCCGCCGGTGCGGAAATCGTAGTGGTCGATGTCCATCTTGTAGCCCCGGGGGCCAAGCCACTGGACGATCAGGTCCGGCTCCTTGTGGGCGCGGAAGACGTCAGCAACCGGGAAATCGAACTCGCGTTCGTAGTCGATAAACGGGACGCCGTCCGGAACGCTGAGTTTCAGGGAATTGCTCATGGTGACTCCTTGGAAGTTAGCCGCCGCTGGCCGCGGCGCTTGATCTGAGTACGGCGTCAAGGCTGCGGAACTGCCCTTCGCGGACCAGCCGGTACTGGTCGATCCACGCTGTGAGCGCCTCAAGCCGTGCGGGGTTCAGGTGCACGGGCCGCCGCTGTGCATCCCTGGTCCGGGTGACCAGCTGCGCCTGCTCGAGTACCTGGATGTGTTTCGAGACCGCCTGCTTGGAGATCTCGAAAGGTTCCGCCAGTTCATTCACGGTGGCCGGGCCCCGGCTGAGCCGGGCGATGATGCTCCTCCGGACCGGATCGGCCAGGGCCATAAAGGCCGAGTCCAGGGTGCCGTCGTCGGAGCTCATCATGTGGCCTTCCTACTTCATCAAACCGGTAATCAACGTCTTCATTGATCAACTGATTGATTGATTACAAATCTATGCCTGATGCGGCATTCGGTCAAGGGCTTTTGGCCGGATATTGCCGGGTTCGACGCGAGTATCGGCTCAGGACAAAACCTCGACGCCGGGGGTGGCTAGATGGCGGCGAGGAGGCGCGGCAGGGCGTCGACCAGCGGGGCCAGCTCGGGAATCTCCTGCGCCCCGGCCAGTGCACGCTCCAGCGTGGTGTCGTGGACCGGCCGGGCCTCCTCCAGCAGGGCCACGCCGCTGGCGGTGAGCTCCGTGTAGATTCCCCGGCGGTCGTCAGCGCAGAGGATCCGGGTCAGCAGCCCGCGGTCCTCGAGCCGGTTGACCAGGCGGGTGGTGGCGCTGGCGCTGAGGGCGGTGGCGCGTGCCAGCTGCTGCATCCGCATGTGCCAGCCGTCCTGGCGGCTTAGTGCGTCCAGGACGGTGTACTCCACGACGGACAGCTTTGACTCGGCCTGCAGCGAGCGTTCGAGCTCGCCTTCGATCAGGCCGTGCAGCGCCGCCAGCGTGCGCCAACCCTGGGCGCGAACCTCGACGGCGTCGTCCTTGATGCCCATTTTCCTGTCCTTTCCGGGGTGCATGCAGGGACGCCTGGGGCGTGAACCGGCACGCATTTCAAAAGTAGTTGCTTGCGCGTTGTATCTGCTCGTGCAACAATAAATAACGCGCCTGCAACTACTAGCTTACGCTTCCTATCTCCTCCCGTACATTCTCAAAGGAGCACTCCCATGCCCATCGGCCTGATAGCCCTCGCCCTCGGCGGGTTCGGCATCGGACTCACCGAGTTCGTCATCATGGGCCTGCTGCCCGAAGTTGCCGCCGATTTCCACGTAGACGAGGCCACGGCGGGCTGGCTGATCTCCGGCTACGCGCTCGCCGTGGTTGTGGGTGCCCTGCTGCTCACCGCTGCGGTGACCCGCTTCGAACGCAAACCCGTCCTCGCCGTCCTGCTGGTGCTGTTCATCGCCGGCAACCTGATCTCGGCGATCGCCCCCGATTACGGGATGATGATGATCGGCCGCATCATTGCTGCCCTGGCCCACGGTGCCTTCTTCGGAATTGGCGCCGTGGTGGCCGCGGACATGGTGGCCCCCACCAAAAAAGCCGGTGCCATCGCCATCATGTTCACCGGGCTCACCGCCGCCAATGTCCTGGGCGTGCCGTTCGGCACCATGCTGGGACAGGCTGCCGGCTGGCGCTCCACGTTCTGGGCCATCACCGTCATCGGTGTCATCGCCCTCGCAGGAATCCTCACGCTGGTTCCCACAACCGGCCACGGTGACACGGTGCCTGGATCCTTGCGAACGGAACTGCGCGCCTTCCGGTCCGGCCAGGTCTGGCTGTCCATCCTGGTGACCATCCTCGGCTACGGCGGGATGTTCGGCGCCTTCACCTACATCGCCTTCACGCTCACCGAGGTCTCCGGCTTCGCGGCGTCCACCGTGCCGTGGCTGCTCATCGTCTTCGGCGTCGGTCTCTTCATCGGCAACACCCTCGGCGGCAAGGCAGCGGACCGCAACGTGGACCGCACGCTTATTGTGGTGCTCGCCGTGCTGGTAGCGGTACTGGCCGCCTTTGCCCTCAGTGCAAGCAACCAGGTGCTCACCATCGCCTCCATCGTCCTGATGGGCGGCTTCGGATTCGCCACCGTTCCCGGCCTGCAGATGCGGGTCATGAAGTACGCGTCCAGCGCCCCCACGCTCGCATCCGGCGCCAACATCGGCGCCTTCAACGTGGGCAACGCCCTCGGGGCATGGCTCGGGGGAGTCACCATCACCGCCGGGCTGGGCTACACCTCACCCATCTGGGCCGGTGCCGGCATCACCCTTCTCGGGCTCGCCGTCATGGTCCTTGCCGCCGCCGCCGCTAAGCGGACTGCCGCGAAGACCGGCGCGGACATTGCCGCGCAGCAGGCGCCGTCCGCTGCCGGCAAGCGAGCCGCCGTCGAGCCCGCAGACGCCCTCCTTTAGCCTTTTCATCCCTCCGCCCTTAATTCACCAAGGAGAACCCATGACTTCCACCCCCATCACCACCACCATCCCGGCGATCACCCTTAACAACGGGGTGCGGATGCCGCAGCTTGGATTCGGCGTCTTCCAGGTGTCCGACGCCGACACCACCGCCGCGGTCAGCCTCGCCTTGGCCGCCGGTTACCGGAGCATCGATACGGCCGCGATCTACGGCAATGAAGCGGGCACAGGACGGGCCATCGCGGAGTCGGGCATCAGCCGCGAAGAACTTTTCATCACTTCCAAGCTGTGGGTGGCCGACCTCGGCTACGACGCCGCGCTGGGCGCTTTTGAGGCCAGCCTGGACAAGATGGGACTGGACTACCTCGACCTGTACCTTATTCACTGGCCCGCCCCGGCCACCGACCGGTACCTCGAGGCCTGGCGGGCGCTGGAGCAGTTGCTGGCCGACGGTAAGGTCCGGGCCATCGGCGTCTCCAACTTCCTCCCCGAACACCTGCGGAAAGTGATCAACCTGGGCGGGACGGTGCCGGCCGTCAACCAGATCGAGCTTCATCCGGCACTCCAGCAGCGCGACGTTGCCGCCTTCAACACCGCCCACGGGATCATGACGGAGGCCTGGAGCCCGCTCGCCCAGGGCGCTGTACTGGCCGCTCCGGCGGTGGCCGCGATTGCGGCCGCCCACGGTATCAGCCCCGCCCAGGCCATTCTGCGCTGGCACCTCCAGCAGGGCCGGATCATCATTCCCAAGTCGGTGACGCCGCAGCGGATCCGGGAGAACCTGGACGTCTTCGGCTTCGACCTCACCGCAGACGAACTGGCCGTGATTGACGGTTTGGAGCGGGACGGCCGCACGGGTCCGCACCCCGCCGAATTCAACGGCTAGAAGCCTTGCGCCGCGGGGCCGGGACCCGGCTGACCATGGCCCTAGGCTGGGGGAATGAATAACCGATACCTGGTGTCCCGTGAGCGATTCATCCCCGCGGCCCCCCAAGAAATCTTCGAGGTGCTGGCCGCTCCGGCGCTGCATAGCGTGATCGACGGCTCCGGCACTGTGAAGGGTGCCCAGCCGCGCGGACCCGAGCGGCTGGTCCTGGGAGCACGGTTCGGCATGGAAATGAACATGCGCGTGGACTACAAAATCCTGAACACTGTCTGCGAGTTCGAGGAGGGGCGGCGCATCGCCTGGCGCCACTTCTACGGCCACGTCTGGCGCTACATCCTCGAACCCGCCACCGACGGCGACGGCACCGCCGGGACGCGCGTCACCGAACAGTGGGATGCACGGGCAGTCCGGGGCAAGTTCTTCCTTCGGCTGGCAGGCTACCTGCGCCGCCACCCGGCCAGCATCGAGAAGACCCTGCTCAGGCTGGAGCAGCACGTGACGGGCGCTGCCGGACTGGCACGCTAGGACCGCCGGCATGAACCCTGCAGGCGGCCTGGTCCCCAGCCCGCGAACCATCGAAGTCGAAAGCCGTGAGAGCTTTGACCGCCTGGTCTCGGCCGGCGCCGTGGCAATGCGCGGTTGGCACGCCCAGTCCCTGGATCTGCGCGGCCGGACGGCAGCGCTGGAAAAACTGGACGTGGAAGGCGCAATCTTCCTCGGCTGCACCTTCGATCAGGATGTGGAAGAGGGGCTCCGGCGCCGCGGTGCCCTGTTATTTCCCAAGCTTGAGGGTGTGCCGTTTGATCCGTACAGGGCAGGGCTTTACACGCCCCGGGAACTTTACGCCGGGCTGGAACGCTCGCCGTACGAGGAACTGCCGGACGCCCTGGTGTATCACTGGAGCATCCGTCCCGGGCAGCGGCACCGGCTGGACGCCACCCTGGCCTCGGCCCTGCATGACCACGCCATCGGCGACGCGCTGGACGAGTTCATGCGGTCGGATCTCCGCGCAGGCCAGACGGCCGTGGGAGTGATGGGCGGGCACGCGGCCCGGCGCGGCACCCCGGAATTCATCCAGGCCGCTGAGCTGGGCAGGCATCTCGCGCGGACGGGCCGGCTGGTGGCTACGGGCGGCGGTCCGGGCGCCATGGAGGCTGCCAACCTGGGCGCTTACCTCAGCCGGATTCCGGATGCGGAGTTCGAGGACGTGCTGGCCGGATTTGATAACGTCCCCGGCTTCCGGCCTTCAGTGTCCGCGTGGGCGCGCGAGGCAGCCGCCGTCGTCGAACGTTATCCGGACGGAACTCCCTCGCTGGGTATCCCCACCTGGTTCTACGGGCATGAGCCGCCCAACTACTTCGCCACACACATCGCCAAATACTTCGCCAATTCGATCCGCGAGGCGATCCTGCTGGAACTTTGCGACGGCGGAGTCATCTTCCTGCCGGGAGCGGCAGGTACGGTGCAGGAAATCTTCCAGGACGCCTGCGAAAACTACTACAGCGCCCGGGAAGCGGTCACGCCCATGGTGCTGGTTGGCAGGCGCCATTGGGAGCAGGAATTGCCCGCGTGGCCGATGCTGCAGAAACTGGCTACGGGCCGCCCCATGGCGGACCGGATTTTCCTGGTGGACAGTGTGGCGGAGGCGCTCGCCGTGCTCGGCGGCTGATATTCCGGCTGCTGCTAGCCCACCACGGCGCCGAAGGCGAGCCCCAGCACATAGGTCACGGCTGCTGCGCCCAGGCCAATGCCCAGCTGGCGGAGGCCCCGCGACAGGGGTGACGTCCCGGAGAGCAGGCCCACGATGCCGCCGGTCACCAGCAGCGCCAGGCCCACGAGCACCCCGGCGATAACCAGCGCGGTCACTCCGGTGAGGCCGAACAAGAACGGCAGGATAGGGACCACGGCGCCGGAGGCGAAGAAGCAGAAGCTGGACAGTGCCGCACCCCAGGCGGTGCCCACGGCTTCGTGCTCGTCCTCCGCCTCGGGCAGTTCGGGGTGGAGGGACAGGCTGGGGTCACAGTCGCAGCTGAGCAGGCCCATGCGTTCGGCCACGCGGTGCTCGGCGGCCTCGCGGGACATCCCGCGGGCTAGGTAGACCAGCAGCAGTTCGTTGTGTTCGAGGTCCAGTTTCGGGGCCGCGGCGAGGGTGATCTGCGTGGGCTTCGTGGCGGCCAGCAGCTCCCGCTGGGAACGGACGGAGACAAACTCGCCGGCTGCCATGGACATGGCGCCGGCCAGGAGGCCCGCCACACCGCTGAGGAGCACCACGCCGCTGGCCACGCCGGACGCGGCCATGCCCATCACCAGGGAGAGGTTGCTGACCAATCCATCGTTGGCACCAAAAACCGCGGCCCGGAACGTGCCGGCCAGCCGGTTGCGGCCACGGGTGGCAAGGCCGCGCACCACCTCCTCGTGGATCTGTTCGTCTGCGGCCATGGCGGCCGTGGCGTTGGGATCCTTGGCATAGGGGGAGCGGCCTTCGGCGCGCTGGGCCAGGGCCAGGACAAAGACAGAGCCGAAATGGCGGGCCAGGAAGCCCAGGAGCTGGCTGCGGAGGGACGCCGGCCGGGACTTGCTGCCGTGCTCACCGAGGAGCTGGAGCCAGTGGGCCTCATGCCGGCCTTCCGCTTCGGCAAGGGCCAGCAGGATCTCGCGCTCTTCACCCTCGCGGTTCTGTGCCAGGTCGCGGTACACGGCAGCTTCCGCGCGTTCGTCAGCGAGGTACTGGCGCCACCGCCGGATGTCGGCCGGGGTGGGGGCGTTCTGCGGTGTTTGTGCGGAAGGGGATTGGCGGGAATTGGTGTGCTGAGACACGGAGGCTCCTGTGCTGGATGGGCATGGTTCGGCCCCATTGCAATGCCCACATTACCGCGTATTTCCGCGGATTTCCGGCTGGCTAACCTGACTGCGGAGTTTCGGTTCCCCTTAAATTCCGCCCCCTTGGCCGCCGCTCCGGCCGGGCCTCCGGGGCAGTTGCGCAGGCCCTTGACCGGGCTCCCGCGCGGTGCTGTGATGAAGGAGTGGAGCCCGCCGGAACCCACCCTTCAAGAGCACGTCAGGCGATCAAACGGAGGTTGAATCATGAACACCACCGGACAGCAACCGGACATGCCGCACCTCGAGGCTGTTGAATCCGATCCCGCATACGACTACGCCGAGGACGTCCCCATCAGCGAGGACGACTGGGACGCTGAGGACGAATTCCTGGACGCCGAAGAATCGGTTGTTCCCACGCCCCCGGTGGAGGTCGACGCCGAGGAGCGTGTGGTTCCGCTGGATGACGACGAGTTCCGCGAAACTGAATAGCGCGACCCTGAATGGAAAGTACGACGGCGGCACTTACGGTTCGTTGTCCACGAACCATAAGTGCCGCCGTCGTACTTAATTCCCGGTGATCGACGCTGTCGGGATCTAGGGGGAGCTCACCACCACCGGCACTTCCTCGTTGTCCTGTCCCGCAACACGCCGCACCCAGTTCCGCATGATCTGCGGGTCGGTGGGCTTGGTGAGCCGCGAAACCGCCACGTAGACCACGGCCGAGCTGATGAGGCCGTAGTAGATGGGCTCGTTGGCGAACACGCCGTCCAGCGGGGCCTTCGCGTTGATTTCCAGCACGATCATGGTGCCGAGCGTGACCACGGAGCCCACAGCCATGGAGGCTGCCGCGGCGGGGCCGGTGCCGCGCTTCCACACCAGGCCGCCGAGGATGGCCACCAGCAGGCCGCCCACCAGGATGTCGTACGCGATGGTCAGGGCGGCAACCACGTCCTTGGTGATGATGGCGATCAGGATGGCCACGATGCCGAGCGACAGGACCCAAAGCCGGTTGGCTTTGACGTCGTGCTCGGGGTTGTCGGTGTCGTCCGTGTTGATGTCCCTGCCGAACCAGCTGGCAACGAACGGCAGGACGTCCGCGCGTGCCACAGTGGCGGCAGCGATCAGGGCGCCGGAGGCGGTGGACATCATGGCGGCCACGGCGGCGGCGAGCACCAGGCCGCCAATGCCGACCGGGAGGATGGTCTGGGCCACCTCGGCGTAGACGTCGTCCTTCGCCGCGATGTCGATTCCGGACAGCGCCACACTGGCGGCCATGCCGATCAAGGCGCCGGCAACACCGTAGAGGATGCAGTAGATGCCTGCGGTGGCGCCGCCCCAGCGGGCCACGCCGGGGGTCTTGGCGGTGAACACGCGCTGCCAGATGTCCTGGCCGATCAGCAGGCCCAGGGTGTAGACCACGAAGTAGGTGATGATGGTCTGCAGGCCGATGCCGTCCATCTGGAAGAAGCTTGCATCGACGCGGCTGCGGATGCCGTCCAGGCCACCCGCTGCATTGAGGGTGAAGGGGAGCATCAGGGCGAAGATGCCGACGGTTTTGATGACGAACTGCACCTGGTCCGCGAGGGTGATGGACCACATCCCGCCGATGGTGGAGTAGACCAGGACGATGGCGCCGCCGATGGCGATGGCGAGCCAGCGTTCCCAGCCGAAGAGGACCACAAAGATGGTGGCGTAGGCGCTGGTGGAGGTGGCGCACAGCATGAGGGTGTAGGCCAACATCACGATGCCCGAGGTCTGCGTGGCCTTGCTGCCGTAGCGAAGGGTGAGCATCTGCGAGACCGTGTAGATCTTCAGCTTCTGGACGGTGCCGGCGAAGAGGAGGCTCAGCAGCAGCACACCGGCGCCGATGGCCACCACCAGCCACATGCCGGAGATGCCGAACTTGTAGCCGAGGCCCACGCCGCCGACGGTGGAGGCACCGCCGAGGACAACGGCGGCCATGGTGCCCGTGTAGAGGAACGGGCCGAGGCGGCGGCCGGCCACGAGGAAGTCGCTGTTGTTCTTGGTGCGGGACTTGCCCCACCAGCCAAAGGCCAGCATTGCGATGAGATACACCACCACGATGGTGATATTGACGAAATTGGCGTCCATGTTGGGGGCTCCTTGGAGCTGGTCTGCAGCGGGGGATGCTGCGGGTGCTGGGGGTCAATATTGCCTGATAGGCAACACCTGTTGCCTAGAAGAGTAGATTGTGACCGACGTAACAGTCAAGGCCGGCGGCGCCATCTTGGCCCTTGTCCGAAGTCGGCGCCGCGTTGTGGGCAGTGCTGGCTATTAGGATTGCTCCAGAGATGGGGCCGGACCGCCGGCCATGAAAGGTCCGCACATGAAGGCACTGCCAGTAGAGCCGAGCAATATTCCGGTGGCCATCGGGTCCAGAATCCGGGCCGCCCGGCAGTCCCAGCGGCTGACCATCGAACAGGTTGCCGACGCCACCGGGTTGACCAAGGGTTTCCTCAGCCGCGTGGAACGGGATCTCACGTCCCCGTCCGTGGCATCGCTGGTGACTCTGTGCCAGGTTCTGTCCATCTCCATCGGCGACCTGTTTGCTGCGCCCGAAACCCACCTCACCAAGCGTAATGAAGGGCCCCGGATCTCCCTTGGCGGCGAAGGGATTGTGGAGCGGCTCCTGACGGCGCGGTCAGAACGCCGGATCCAGATCATCCAGGCTGTTATTGAGCCGCGCGGACGGGGCGAAGCCGAACTGTATGCCGTGGACTGCGACGTGGATGTCCTCCACGTCATCAAGGGCCGGATCCGGCTCATCCTGACCAACGAGGAATACGAGCTCAGCACCGGCGACACCGTGACCTTCCCGGGGCGCGAGCCGCACACCTGGGTCAATCCCACCGACGAGCCTGTCGAGGTCCTCTGGACGCTGGTTCCTGCCGCCAGCCGGTAGCTGCTTGTGTCCCGCGGCTTCTTTCCGCGGCCGGCGTGCGTTCCTGCCCGGTTTGTTGCCCGCCTTCCGAGGTCGCGGCCCGGGTAGGAGCGGGCTGGCGCGGGCGGGGTGCTCGGTTCGGGCTGCGGGGACGGACTAACTGGGCTGGAACGCACGCGTTGCTGTCCCTTGTCCCGTCCCGCCGGCCAGAACGGCCCGGATTTCTCCCAATACATGGTCCGGGTTGAACCAGATGTGCTCCGGCATGTAGCGCAGGACGGCAAACCCCTGGACCGTTGAGGTGTTGTTCCGGTCGCGGTCCCGGAGCATGTCCGCACGCTGTGAATGGAAAGCGAACCCGTCGATTTCCACGATCAGGAACCCGGCAAGCAGGAAATCCACCCGTCCGATTCCCGGCAGGAACACCTGGGCGTCGAAATCGATGCCGTTGGTCCGGAAAAGGTGCTGCGCATCGACTTCCACAATGGACTCCGCGCGCAGGTCCAGATCTTGCAGCGCCCGCCGGACCGGAGCCGACCGGTCTCCCCGAAGTTGGTCCTTGAGTAGCTCCAAGTGGACGCCGTGTAGTCGGATCGCCGACGTCGCCAAGGCAGTGGATGACGGCGGCGCAAGGCATCCGAGCGCATGCAGGGTTACGTCTTCCACGGCAGCTATCGGTAGGTCTTGGTGGCCATCGAAGCGGAGGGTCCGGTGCCGGATGAAGCCCCTGCCGTGGCCGTGATTGCACGCCAGGTGCAGGCGGGGCGGGGGATTCCGGAGCCACAGTCCGTACCGGGAGGCTGCGCTGGCGCACGTCAGCCGTCCGTTGTGCCGGATTGCGGCGGCGAGGTCCGGATCGCAGTCCGGTGCGAGGAAAACTCCCCGCCGTAGCTGCGTCGCACCGAGGGTAGTCAGCCGCCCGATATCCCGCCGGGAGTAACCGGCGCTGAGGAGTTGGGTGGTGCGGGCAACGCCGCCGGCCTGCTTGAGGTATTCGAAGATGTCCATCAGGCCATTGCAGGCTGGCCCTGCGCTGGCCGGAAGGCAGGACAGGCCGTATGTGGACAGCGCGGGACCGGCCGGGCCGTGCGTTCCCGCCCAGCTGCTCGGCGCGTGACCGGCACCCAGGCCAGGGAAATCCGCGGGATTCCGGGGTTGCAGGCGGCAGGAGGCCGGGAGGTTCGGAGGTAACTGGGCTGGAAGGGACGCAGCCAGGCCGAAGACGGGCGAACGTGCCGGGACGATCGGCAGGAACGGGCGCGACCCAAGGGCGTTGTAAACAATTGATGCGCATAAGAAAACTTCGGGCTATGATGGCTGTCACACCTGCCGATCAAATCCTCGAAGGAGAGGCTCACCGTGAAAGAGCTGCGCATCGAAGCCAACGGCAACCTTGGCCCCATCGATTCTGCCCGCATCCCGCGTTACGCCGGAGCCGCCACCTACGCCCGCCTGCCGCGCCTGGACCAGGTGGGCAGGGCCGACGTGACGGTGGTGGGCGTGCCCTTCGACTCCGGCGTTTCGTACCGGCCCGGCGCCAGGTTCGGCGCGAACCACGTCCGGGAGGCCAGCCGCCTGCTCCGCCCGTACAACCCGGCCTGGGACGTCAGCCCGTTCGAAAACATCCAGGTGGCCGACGCCGGGGATATGGCCGTCAACCCGTTCAACATCAACGAGGCCATCGAAACCATCCAGCAGAACGCCCTGGATCTCACGGTCACCGGCAGCAAGCTGGTGACCCTCGGCGGTGACCACACCATCGCGCTGCCCCTGCTCCGGGCGGCGGCCGAGCGTGCCGGCGGCCCCGTCGCCATGCTGCACTTTGACGCGCACCTGGACACCTGGGACACCTATTTTGGGGCCGAGTACACCCACGGCACCCCGTTCCGCCGGGCGGTTGAGGAAGGCATCCTGGACACCGAGGCCATCAGCCACATCGGCACCCGCGGTCCGCTCTACGGCAAGAAGGACCTCGACGACGACCACCGCTTCGGGTTCGGCATTGTCACCTCCGCCGACGTCTACTACCAGGGCGTCCTGGAGACAGTCGCCAAGGTCCGCGACCGCATCGGCAACCGCCCGCTGTACATCTCCGTGGACATCGACGTCCTGGATCCCGCCCACGCGCCCGGCACCGGAACCCCGGAAGCCGGCGGCATCACCAGCCGCGAACTCCTGGAAATCATCCGGGGCTTCCGCGGCATGAACCTGGTAGGCGCGGACATTGTTGAAGTGGCTCCGGCCTATGACCACGCGGAGATCACCGGCGTGGCGGCCAGCCACGTGGCCTATGAACTGGTCACGCTGATGGCGGACAATGCAGTGGAAGGCGACCGCTTCGGTACAGCAACCGGCTACGCCGCCCAGGCGCTTGGCCAACAGGTACGCCAGCCCGCCGGCTTCGCCGCCACCAAGGAGGCATGAGAATGATCGATTTCGATCCAGGCACAGCAGCCCCTACGAAGGGAACCAGCCAGCGCAACGGCGGGGACCTCGTCGTCGAGACCCTTGAAGCGCTCGGCGCCAAGACGGTCTTCGGCATCCCGGGTCAGCACGCGCTGGGCCTGTTCGACGCCATGGGCCGCGGCAACCTGCATTTTGTGTCCTCCCGGGTGGAGAACAACAGCGCCTTCGCGGCTGACGGCTACGCCCGAGCCACAGGGGAGGTGGGTGTGCTGTTCCTGTCCACCGGGCCGGGCGCGCTCACATCCCTCGCGGGGCTGCAGGAGGCCTACGCAACCGGCGTGCCCATGGTGGTGGTGGCCAGCCAGATCCCCCTCGAGGGTTTGGGCGCCCGGCGCAAGGGCATGCTGCACCAGCTCGATGACCAGAAGGCCTCGGCTGCAAACGTCACCAAGAGCCAGCGCCTGATCCAGCACGCATCCGGCATCCCGTCGGCCATCCAGGATGCCTGGACTGAGGCCATCTCCTCGCCGCAGGGTCCGGTGTGGCTGGAAATCCCGCAGAACGTGCTGCTGGATCCCATCATGGTCCCGCCGGTGGAGGACGCGCTCGCCGGGGCGGCGGACAACCCGCCGCGCGTGGAACTGATCCGGGAGGCGGTGAGGTGGTTGTCGACGGCGGAACGTCCCGCCATCATCGCCGGCGGCGGTACGCGCCGTGGCCGGGCCGAGAAGTCCCTGCTCTCGATTGCCGAGAAGCTCCGTGCGCCGGTGATCTGCACCCCCGGCGGCAACGGCGCGTTCCCCTGGAACCACGAGCTGTCGATGCAGTCCTGGATCGAGGACCGGTACATGACCGACGTCCTGGAGGATGCGGACGTCCTGATCGTGGTCGGCTCCTCCCTGGGCGAGGTCACCTCCAATTACTTCACCTTCGAGCCCCGCGGCCGGATCATCCAGATCGACGCCGAACCGCGGGTGCTCGAGTCCAACCGCCCGGGCCTCGGCATCCGTGCTGACGCCGGCCAGGGGCTCGCCGCACTCGACGAAGCCCTGACGGCTTCGGTCGAAGAAGGCGCCGCCGAAACTACCCGCAGCTGGCACGGCGTCACCCCCGAGGTGCTGGTCAAGGAATCCCTCGCCAAGGTCAAGGCCCGGCTGGAATCACAGGACCTGGCGAGGGAACTGAAGTTCATGGCCGACATCCGCGAGGCAGTCCCGGCGGACATGCAGACCTTCTGGGACATGACCATCGCCGCGTACTGGGGCTGGAGCTGCTGGGACGCCCGGGAGGGCCAGTTCCACTCAGCCCAAGGCGCCGGCGGCCTTGGCTACGGCTTCCCGGCAGCCATCGGCGGCGCCGTCGGCCTGGAAACAGTCGGCAGGCCCGGCCGGGTACTCGCCGTCTCCGGGGATGGATCGGCCATGTACTCCATCTCCGAACTCGCCACCGCCAAACAGCACAACATCCCTGTCACCTGGCTCATTGTGGACGACGGCGGCTACGGCATCCTGCGCGAATACATGGTCGGCGCCTTCGGCAAGGCAACCGCCACCGAACTCGCCCGCCCGGACTTCGTCAAGCTCGCCGAAGCGTTCGGCATACCGGCCACGCGCGTCGCCCCGGAGGGCGTGGGGGACGCGCTCAAGGCGGGCTTCGCGGCAGACGGGCCGAACGTCGTCGTCGTCGAAACCCTCCTGAAAATGTTCGCTCCCACCCATCTGGACGGTTAGCCCGGGCGCACACCCAAAAATGCGCTCCGCCGTAGCGCGGCACAACCCGTGAGGCCCCCTGTCCGGAAGGACCGGGGGCCTCACGCATCTCTTTAGTTTCCCAAAGCAACCATTTAGCTATATAGTTGCTTGAGGCAAACAACTGAGGAGAGTATTCATCATGGCAGTCTCGCCGGACACCGCAGCGGATCTGGTCTACCGCATTTTCGACCTTCAACGCGTGGTCCGCTGCGTGGCTGCGGCCAGCTTCAGCGGGCAGGACACCGGTGTGGCGCTGCAGGGCGTGCTCAGGTTTGTGGGGGAGGGCGAGTCCCGTGCCACCCACCTCGCGGAGCGCCTCGGCGTATCGGCTCCCGTCCTCAGCCGCCATATCGCGGACCTCGAGGAGCAGGGCTACGTCATCCGCCGGCAGGATCCTGCCGACGGGCGTGCCCAGCTGGTTGCCCTGTCACCGGCCGGCACGGCGAAGCTCCGGCAGATCGAGGAGCACCGCACGGCCACCCTGCAGGGCTACCTCAGTGACTGGAGCCAGGGGGACGCCGAAGACACGGCCCGGGTCCTGACCCGGCTCTCCGATTCCCTCAAACAATCAGCCCGGGCAACGGCGGCCGGACCCATCACCATCCCCGCACTCTAGGAGCACTGAGATGTCCAGCCAACCACCCGCCGCACCACCCTTGGCGATGACCCACCGCCAGATCATGGAAGCCCTCACCGGTCTCCTGGCGGCGTTTTTCACCGCCATCCTCAGCAGCACCATCGTGGCGAACGCCCTGCCCACCATCATGTCCGACCTGCACGGCACGCAGACCGACTTCGCCTGGGTCATCACCGCCGCGCTGCTGGCCAACGCCGTCACCACCCCCATCTGGGGCAAGCTGGCCGACCTCTTCAACAAGAAGATCCTGGTCCAGCTGAGCATCGTTATCTTCGTGGCCGGTTCGGTGATGGCCGGACTCTCTGAGACGATCCCGCTGCTGCTCACTGCACGCGTCATCCAGGGCGTGGCCATGGGCGGACTTACCGCACTGGCGCAGGCCATCATCGGCACCATGATCCCGCCCCGTGACCGCGGCAAGTACTCCGGCTACATGGGCGGCGTGATGGCTGTCGGAACTGCCGGCGGCCCGCTGCTCGGCGGATTCATCGTGGACAGCCCGCTGGGCTGGCGCTGGACCTTCTTCGTCTGCGTGCCGCTTGCCGTCGTCGCCCTCATCCTGCTCCAAGTCACGCTGAAGATCCAGCACGTCAGGCGCCCCGCCAAGATCGACTGGCTCGGCTCCATCCTGCTGACCTCCGGCGTCAGCCTGCTCCTGATCTGGGTTTCCTTCGCCGGCAACCCGGCCTACTACGACTGGGTTTCCTGGCAGTCGGCCGCCATGGTGGGCGGCGGCGTGGTGCTGCTCGCCCTGCTGGTGCTCGTGGAATCCAAGGTGGAGCAGCCCATCATTCCGCTGAAGATCATCTCCGAACGCACCACGGCGCTGGCCATCCTCGCCTCCGTGGCGGTGGGCATCGCGATGTTCGGTTCCACCACCTTCCTGGGCCAGTACTTCCAGGTAGCCCGCGGCGCCACCCCCACCGAGGCCGGGCTCCTGACCCTTCCCATGATCGCCGGGAACCTGACGGGCTCGGTTGTCTCCGGCCTGCTGATCAGCCGCACCGGCAAGTGGAAGGGCTACCTGATCGGCGGCTCCATACTGCTGATCGGCGGCCTGGGACTCGCCGGCACCATGGACCACACCACCGAGCTCTGGCAGGCCGGGATCTTCACGGCCATCCTCGGCGTCGGCCTGGGCATGCTGATGCAGAACCTGGTGCTGGCCGTCCAGAACACCGTCCGCGCTTCGGACATCGGCACGGCCAGCGCGTCCGTGGCATTCTTCCGCTCAGTGGGCGGGGCGATCGGCGTCGCGGTGCTTGGTGCCGTGCTCAGCAACCGCGTCACCCAGCTCGCCACGCAGGGCCTGGCCGCGGCCGGCATCCCTGTGACCGGCGGTTCGGCCGGGGCCTCCATGGACCTTGTTGACCTGCCCGCACCCGTCCGCGAGATCATGCGCGCCGCTTATGGCGACGCCACCGCCGAGGTTTTCCTGATCGCAGCCGGAGTGGCCGTGGTGGCCCTGATCTCGGTCCTGTTCATCAAGGAACGGCCGCTGCGGCGCACCGTGGACATCCAGCCGGACACCCGGCCGGATTCGCAGCCGGACGCAGACGCTGAACGCGCGACGCCGGAACTCACCAACGCGGCGCACTGATCCGCGATGGACTGATCACCTTCGGCGTACCCCCTAGGGATGATTTTGGCCGGGCGTATTTCGCCCGGGCAACGGATTTCGTAGAGTAGGTAGGCTAAGAATGTCAGCCTCTGCTGCTACTACTTATCTCACCATTTCGCGCTCTCTCCCTTAAGGACCCGTGGGCATGCTCCTGACCCTGATACGGCGCTATTCCAAGCCGTATACGCCGTACATCGTGGCCGTTATTTTCTTCCAGCTGGCGTCCACCATCGCAGCGCTCTACCTGCCCAGCCTCAACGCCCAGATCATCGATGAAGGCGTTTCCCGCGGTGACACCGACTTCATATGGCGGACCGGAGCCGTGATGCTCCTCGTGGCACTGGTCCAGGTGGGCGCGGCCATCGCCGGGGTCTACTTCGGCTCCAAGACGGCCATGGCCGTGGGGCGCGACCTCCGCCGCGGGGTGTTCCGCAAGGTCACCAGTTTCTCCGCGAAGGACGTGAACACGTTCGGCGCCCCCACCCTCATCACCCGCGGCACGAACGACGTCCAGCAGGTTCAGATGCTGGTGCTGATGGGCCTGAACTTCATGGTGGCTACCCCCATCATGTGCGTCGGCGGCATTATCATGGCGCTCCGCGAGGACCTCAGCCTGTCCTGGCTGGTCTGGGTGTCCGTGCCCGTGCTGGTTGTGGTGGTGGGCTACCTGGTGGTCCGGCTGATGCCGCTCTTCCGCGCCATGCAGAAGAAGATCGACCGCATCAACGCCGTCCTGCGGGAGCAGATCATCGGCATCAGGGTGGTCCGTGCCTTTGTCCGCGAACCCTACGAGACCGATCGGTTTGGTGTCGCCAACAAGGACCTGACCGACGTTTCCCTGAAGATCGGGGCCCTGTTTGTCCTGATGTTCCCGGCCATCGGCATGATCCTGCACCTTTCCACGGCCGCCGTGCTGTGGTTTGGCGGCCAGCGTGTGGATTCCGGCGACATGCAGGTGGGCTCCCTGACCGCGTTCCTGCAGTACCTGCTGCAAATCCTGATGGCCGTCATGATGGGCACGTTTATGGCCATGATGATCCCGCGCGCCTCGGTCTGCGCGGACCGCATCGGTGAAGTGCTCGACGTCGAACCCTCCATCCACGATCCGGAACGTCCCGAAACACCCGCCACCCTCGCAGGCGTCGTGGAGTACCGGAACGTCAGCTTTGCCTACCCCGGCGCCGAGTCGCCGGTGCTGAGCAACATCAGCTTCACCGCCAAGCCGGGGGAGACCGTGGCCATCATCGGTTCCACCGGTGCAGGCAAGACCTCGCTGCTGTCCCTGCTGCCGCGCCTATACGACATTGCCGAGGGCGAGGTCCTGCTGGACGGCGTCTCCGTCAGCAACCTGGACCGGGCCGAGATCACCAAACGCGTTGCCCTGGTCCCGCAGCGCCCCTACCTTTTCTCGGGCACCATCGAGCACAACCTGCGCTTTGGCAAGACCGAAGCCACGGACCAGGAACTGTGGGACGCGCTGCACATCGCCCAAGGCGAGGACTTCGTCCGGGAGAAGAAAAACGGCCTGAACTCCCGCATCGCGCAGGGCGGCACCAACGTCTCCGGCGGCCAGCGGCAGCGGCTGTGCATTGCCCGCGCCCTGGTCACCAAGCCCAAGGTGTACCTCTTTGATGACTCCTTCTCGGCACTGGACGTGGCCACCGATGCACGGCTCCGCGCCGCGCTGAAGCGGACCACGGCCGATGCCACGGTGATCATCGTGGCCCAGCGGATCTCCACCATCACCGAGGCGGACCAGATCCTGGTCCTGGACAACGGCCGGATCGTTGACCGCGGAACGCACGAGGAACTCCTGGAAACCTCGCCCACCTACCAGGAAATTGTTGAATCCCAGCTGAGCGTGGAGGAAATGGCATGAGCGCCGCCAAGAAAGACTCGACACAGGCCGGGAAACAGGGCGCGGAGGTAAGCCCGGGCACCGCGGCAACGCCGGAGGAGGCCCTGGAGGACGACGAGTTCTTCGAGGAGGAATTCAAGCCCTCCGAGGCCGACGGCGACATGTTCGGCGGAATGCCTGCCAAAAAGGCAGAACACTTCTGGCCGTCAGCCAAGCGCCTGATGGGGCTCCTAAAGCCTGAAGCCATGGGCATCTACGCTGTGGTGGGCCTGGTTGTGGTCTCGGTGGTTTTGAACGTCATCGCCCCGAAGATCCTGGGCCAGGCCATGGACGTGATCTTCGGCGGCGTGGTGGGCAAACAACTGCCCGCCGGGGCGAGCAAAGAACAGTTCGTTGAAGGGCTGCGGCAGCAGGGCCAGGAAAACTTCGCGGACATGGTGTCCCGGATGGAGCTTGTTCCCGGCACCGGGATCAACTTCCAGAAACTGTCCGTCCTGATCGCCATCGTGCTGCTCATGTACTTCGTGGCCAACATCTTCCTCTGGCTGCAGGGCTACGTGCTGAACCGCATCGTCATGAAGGTGATCCGCAGGCTCCGCGACGACACCGAAAAGAAGCTGAACCGGCTTCCGCTGAACTACTTCGACACCCGCCAGCGCGGCGACGTGCTCTCCCGCGTGACGAACGACGTCGATAACGTCCAGCAGGCGCTGCAGCAGGCCTTCGCGCAGCTGATCAGCTCGGTCCTGACGGTTATCGGCATTGTCATCATGATGTTCATCGTGTCCTGGCAGCTCGCCCTGATCGCGCTGATTGCACTTCCGCTTTCGGGTGTGGCGGCCGGACTCATTGGCTCGCGCAGCCAGAAGCTCTTCGCCGCCCAGTGGAAGAACACGGGTGAGCTGAACGGCCAGATCGAGGAATCCTTCTCCGGGCACGATCTGGTGCGGGTCTTCGGCCGTGACGCTGACATGCTGGAGCGCTTCGAAGAACGGAACGAGGCGCTTTACAAGGCCAGCTTCGGAGCCCAGTTCGTCTCCGGCATGATCTTCCCGGTCATGCAGTTCGTCTCCTACCTCAGCTATGTGGGCATCGCCGTGGTGGGCGGGCTCCGGGTGGCGTCGGGCTCGATGTCGTTGGGCGACGCCACCGCGTTCATCCAGTACTCGCGCGAGTTCACCCAGCCGCTGGGGCAGATGGCCGGCATGGCCAACATGCTGCAGTCCGGCGTGGCCTCCTCCGAGCGGGTCTTCGAATTCCTCGACGCCGACGAACAGGACCCCGAGACCGCCACCGAGCACCTGCCGGCCAAAACCGACGGCCACGTGGAGTTCCAGGACGTCACGTTCAGCTACACCGAGGACAAGCCCCTGATCGAAAACCTGTCCTTCACGGCCGAGCCCGGGCACACCGTGGCGATCGTCGGCCCCACCGGCGCGGGCAAGACCACCCTGGTCAACCTGGTGATGCGCTTCTACGAGCTCAACTCCGGGTCCATCACCCTGGACGGCGTGGACGTCACCAAGCTGAGCCGCTCCGAGCTGCGGTCCAAGGTGGGCATGGTGCTCCAGGATGCCTGGCTGTTCGGCGGATCCATCTACGACAACATCCGCTACGGCAACCTGGACGCCACCGAGGAACAGGTCATGGCGGCGGCGAAGGCCACCTTCGTGGACCGCTTTGTGCGCGCCCTGCCGGATGGCTACGACACTGTCATCGACGAGGAAGGCAACAACGTCAGCGCCGGTGAGAAGCAACTCATCACCATTGCCCGCGCGTTTGTGGCCAACCCGTCCCTGCTCATCCTGGATGAGGCCACCAGTTCCGTGGACACGCGCACCGAACTGCTCGTCCAGAAAGCCATGGCGGCGCTGCGGACCGACCGCACCAGCTTTGTGATCGCCCACCGCCTTTCCACCATCCGGGATGCTGACACCATCCTGGTGATGGAGAACGGCAAGATCGTGGAGCAGGGCAACCACAAGACACTGCTGGCAGCCCAAGGCGCGTACTACCGCCTGTACATGTCGCAGTTCGCCGGTTCCGACGTTGAAGAAACGGCTGTGGACGATTCGACGGCGGTACACAGCTGAGCGCGCAGGGAACCGGCCTGGAGCGGGCTGGTTCAGGGGGGACGGCGGCTGTGGCTCCAAGCAGCGCCGGGCCCCGGCGCATCGAGGTCCTGGTGCCCATGCGCTGGGGCGACATGGACGCGTACGGGCACATCAACAACGTCCAGATTGTGCGGATGATGGAGGAAGCCCGGATTGCTGCGTTCGGGCCGCCCCGGGGCACCGGCATGCCCGGCATCGAGCCCGAAGTTGCACTCTTTAACGAGGTCCCCGAGGGAACACTCGCGCTCGTGGTGGACCACAAGATCCGGTACGTCAAGACCCTCGAATACCGTAATGTCCCGGCCGTGGTCCAGGTGTGGATCGGGGCCGTGAAGGGCGCCAGCTTCGACATTCACTACGTGGTGCAGGACCCGGTGACCCGCGAGGACTGCGTCCGGGCCAGCAGCCACCTCGCGTTTGTGGACGAGGCCTCCGGGCGCGTCCTGCGTCTGACACCCGAGCAGAAGGAACGGATGGCGCCGTTCACCTTTTGAGCAGCGCACAAGCTGTCCCCTTCCAAACCCGACACCCGAAAACCGGCACCCGTTGCACGGACGCACTGCACACCCGAAACTGTGTATATCCACCTAAGGAGCGTTGACCATGGCCAAGAAAACCAAGAAGACCTGGAAAGAAATGTCACCGGCGGCACGGGCGGGATTCGTGGTCGTGGGGATAGCGCAGGTTTCACTGATGATCGCCGCCCAGCGGGATATCAGCAAGCGCCCGGCAGCCCAAATCAACGGGCCAAAGGCGGCATGGCGGGCGGCGGCCCTCATCAATTTCATCGGACCGATGGGATACTTCATCCTTGGGCGCAAGCGGCCCGGGGCCGGCGCATAGGACGCCCCGTCAACATCAGCCGGGCAAGATCCGCGGGAACCGGGCCTAGGAGCAGGCACCCAGCTTGAGCCTGTAAATTTGAACATATGACCCCGCCTCCCAAGCCTGCAATGCACCGCGCCCTCGGCGTCTCCAAGGAGATCGAGGAGGCTGCGTGGTTTGTGCTCGGTCCGGGCCTGCAGGGCAAGCCCTCGGCCCTGGACGGCAACACCCTGACCTGGACGGCCGACGCCGCGGCAGAGCTGCTGGAACGCCTGGAACGGGGAGTGGCGGACGCCAGGGCGCCCATGATGACCAACCTCCGGCAAAACCTTGAGGGAGCCTCCCGCGAGGCGAAACAGCTCGCCGTGGAACTGCTCTTCCTGCAGTCGCTGCCCTTGGCCCACGAGGTGAAGTCGCTGAAGGTCAAGCGCGCCCGCGTGGCGGAAGCAGCGTCCTGGCTGGAGCCTGCGCTGGAGCTGCCCGAGGAACTGTACAAGGGCATGACGGACCACGGCGTGATCAGGGACCGCACCGCCGAATTCAACTGGACCATCTGGGACCATCTGAAGTGGCTCGGCCGCTTCGTGCAGCACGTGGACCAGCAGGTTCCGGCGGCCATCAACAAGGCGCTGAAGGATCCGCTGAAGTTCCATGAGCTGGCTGCCGGCGTTCCCGAAGACCAGCCTGCCATCCGGCGCAGCATCGAGTACCTTGCATGGCCCAGCTACTTTGAACCGGTCGTGGCCGACGTTGAACGCCGGGAAATCCGTGATGCCTTCGCTTCCCTGGTGGGCGGAGCCAACGGCGACTCGGACGAAGACATCACCGCCGACGTCCACCGCATCCGCCTGCACCTGGACGAACAGGCCGGGCAGCGCATTGACTGGTACGCCCGCCAGCTGGTGAGTCAATGGCGCAAGGTCGGCGACCCGGGCCGCCGCGCCTGGCTGCTGCGCACCCACAGCGACAACGCCGAGCTCCTCACCTCCTGGCACGAGGAGGAAAAGGTGACGCTCGACGTCGAACACCTCCGCCACCTCAACCCCGGCGTGACTGCCGGGCTGGTCCAGCACGCGGTGGACGAGGACTACAAGCACCTGGGCTACGTGGAGCGGGAGGACACCAAGACGGCCGTCTTCGCGTTCCTGACGGTTATGAAACCCGGCGACCTTGTCCTGTACCAGAACTCGGGCACGGTGCGGCTCGGCGTGGTGCTCGGCGAACCCGAGCACAATGAGGACAACCGCCAGATGCGGCGGAAGGTCCGGTGGCTCGACGACGAAGGGCACGCCACCGCAGAACTTCCCCGCCACGTGCAGCGCCAGCTGGCCACTGCGGGGATCATCGTGGACGTCACCAAGGTGGTGCAGGCGCTGCAGGCGCTCGTGCCCGGCGAGGCGGAGCCGGACGACGACGACCCCGCCACAGCCGCCGTCGAAGTCGTCCCTGTGCCGGAGGGCTTCCGCCCGCTGGACCGCGCCTTCGCGGATTCGCTCCACATGGACCTCGAGCCGCTGCAGGAGATCGCGGAACTCCTGGAGGAGAACCGCCAGCTGGTTCTTTACGGTCCGCCGGGAACCGGCAAAACCTACCTGGCCAAGCACCTCGCCGCGGAGCTCGCGCAGGACAGCACGGACGAACGGGTGAAGCTGGTGCAGTTCCACCCGTCATACGCGTATGAGGACTTTTTCGAAGGCTACCGGCCGGACAAAACGGATGAGGGCCAGGTGTCGTTCAAGCTTGTGGCGGGCCCGCTGCGCCGGCTGGCCGAGGAAGCCGCGAAGCCTGGGAACGAGAAGAAACCCTATTTCCTGATCATCGACGAGATGAACCGCGCCAACCTGGCCAAAGTCTTCGGTGAGCTGTACTTCCTGCTCGAGTACCGCGACGACAGGATCTACCTGCAGTACAGCCCCAACGAGCCGTTCACCCTGCCGGACAACCTGTACATCATCGGCACCATGAACACCGCAGACCGGTCCATCGCCATGATGGATGCCGCCATCCGCCGCCGGTTCGCCTTCATCGAGCTGCACCCGCAGACCGAACCGGTCAAGGGCTCGCTGCTGCGCTTCCTGCAGGCACGGCAGCTCGACACCACCCCGGCGCTGCTGCTTGATGCGCTGAACGCGGCTATTGACGAGTGGGACCGGGACCTGATGATCGGCCCGTCGTACTTCATGAAGCCGGCCGCGCAGACCCCTGCCGGGCTACGCCGGATCTGGAAGTACGAGCTGATGCCGCTGCTGGAAGAGCACTACCACGGCCAGCTGACCCGGGCGCAGCTGGAGGAGCGGTTCGGGCTGGAGCCGCTGCTGGGACGCCTTGCGGCCGGCTAAGCGGCTCCCGAGTGGGTCTGTGCCGGCCAAGCGGCTGCCGGCCATTCCGCTGCCCGCTAAGCCTGCGCAGGCGCCGGCGCACGGCGGCCCCGCGAAGGGGAGCAAGCACCTGGTCCTGGACGAGCTGTCCGGCGGCGTTGTGGAGCGGCTCGACGCAGCCAGTGCCGCGTTCCTGAACTCGAGCGGGCTGGCTAAGGCGTCCCCGATGGGCATGGGCCTTTACCGGATCGAGCCGGTGGGCAGGGTGGGGTCGGTCCGCACGGCCACCATGCAGCTGGATGTCCGGCCCAAGGACCGGCTGGGCCTGAGCCGGCTGCTTTTCCTGCTCAGCTACGCCGGAAACCAGGGCTTCCGGGCCGATTCCGTGTCCGCCGTCGAGGACCGCGAACTGTGGAGTGCACTGGCGGAGTCGCTGGCACAGTTGGCGGAGCGTGCGCTGGGCCGCGGGGTGCTGCAGGGCTACCTGACCGTGGATGAGTCCCTCCGCACGGTCAAGGGACGCATCAGGATTTCAGACCAGATTTCCCGCCGCCCTGGCATGCTGGTGCCGCTGGAGGTGTCGTACGACGAGTTCACCGAGGACATTGCCGAAAACCGGATCCTGCGCGCGGCTTTGGAGCGGATGGGCCAGGTCCCCCGGGTCCGGCCTGAGGTCCTGAGCCGCTTGCGCCAGCTCAAGGGAAAGCTCGACGCCGTCACCCGCCTTCCGGCCGGCGCTCCGTTGCCGCCGTGGACACCGAGCAGGATGAATGCCCGCTACCACTCTGTGCTGCGACTCGCCGGGCTGATCCTCCGGAACGCGTCCGCCGAAGCCGGCGAGGGCAAGCAGCAGACGGCGTCGTTCGTGGTGGACATGGCGAAGGTGTTTGAGGACTTCGTGGGCGCGGCGCTCCGCGAGGCCATGGCGGTTTATCCGGGGGAGACGCGGCTGCGGTACAACGCGCTCCTCAGCGAGGCCGTCCACGATGCTGACAGGCTCTCGGTCAGCCCGGATGCCGTGCATTTGCTGGACGGGCGCCCCGTGGTGGTCTACAACGCCAAGTACAAAGCCGCCGCGGATCTCGGCGCGTCCCTGACCGTCGACCACTATCAGATGCTGGCCCACTGCACCGCCCTGGGCGTGCCGACGGCCTGGCTCGTGTACGCGGGTGCCGGCGAGATGAAGCTGCGGCGGATCCTCAACACTGATATTGACATCGTGGAGTGTCCGCTGGACCTGTCGCTGCCGCCGTCGGGCATCCTTGCCGCGGTGGCGGAGCTGGCACGGCAGTCCTGGGGCGAGGTAGTACGCAACTCGTCCCTGAACGGCGGCTAGCCCCGCCGGGGCCCATGGGCGCGGCTCAGACCGGCACGCGGAACGTAAACGTTGTGCCCTGACCCAGCTTGCTTTCCACCTCGATGGTGCCGCCGTGGGCCTCCACGATGGCCTTGCTGATCGGTAGCCCCAGCCCCACCCCGGGGATGGCCGTGCGGCGCACGCTGCTGGTGCGGAAGAACTTGGCGAACACTTCGGCTTGGTCCCCGGTGCTCATGCCCATCCCGGTATCGCTGACGCGGCAGGCCACCTGGCCGTCTTCCTGCGCCAAGGACACCACCACGTTCCCGCCGTCGGGCGAGTACTTGATGGCGTTCGAGACGAGATTGTCCAGCACCTGGGAGATCCGGGGGCCATCCACGTGGGCATCCAGCCGGGCTGGTGCGTCTGCTTTGAGTACCACCCGGGCGGCGTCAGCCCTGGGCATGGCGGCGGAGACGCTGGCACGCACCAGTTCGGCCACGTCCACAGCGTGCGGCGTCACGATCAGTTGGCCGTTCCTGGTGGCGAGAAGATCCGACACCAGGGTCAGCAGGCGCTCTGAATTGCGCCTGATGATGGTCAGCGGTTCCAGCTGGTCATCGCGGGGTTCGTCCTCCAGCAGGATTTCCACGTAGCCCAGGATGGACGTCAGGGGTGTCCGGAACTCGTGGGACACGCTGGAGACGAATTCGTCCTTGGCGGCCAGCGCATTCACCAGGTCGGTCACGTCGCTGAACACAACGACCGAGCCGGCGAACTGGCCGTCCGCATCTTTCATGGCACGGGCGCTGGTGGTGATTGCCCGCTGCGACTTCCCCTCTCCCAGCCAGACGAGGTAGTCGGTGAAGGTCTCGCCCAGGACAGCCCTGCGCACCGGTCGCTCCCCCGGGGGCACAGATGTGGTGCGGTCCGCGGCGAAGACCAGCAGCTGCGTCTCGTTCGGGTCCTCGATGTCTGTGGGGCGTGCCAGTTCGTGGTTGGCGCGCTGTTTCCGGTTCATCAGGATGTCGTGGCCCTCTGCGTCCACGGCCAGGACGCCGATGTTCACGGTTTCCAGGACGGAGTTGAGCAGGGCCTCCTGCTGTTTGGTGCCACGGAGGCTGGCCTGGAGTTGCTCGTCCTTTTCCTCAAGGGTCCGCTGCTGGCGCATCATGCTCAAGGTCAGGACGCTGACGGATACGCCGATGCCAAGCATCATGACGGGCAGGAGTAAGGACTTGGCCAGGCTGGGACCGGAGAGATCCCCGTGGATGAACAGCGGAACCCAGATGATGGCCAGCGGTGCAAGAAAGGACAGCCACAGCGAAGCCCGTGGAAAGTAGCCCGAAGCGCAAAGCCAGATGACGGGGAAGACAGACAGCAGGCTGATGCCGGTCAGGCTCTCCTGTCCGCCCTCGCGGCCCACCCCGATTGAGACGAAGTCCAGGAGGGGGATGACCAGGAAGCTGGTGTATGGGAGCCGGTCCCATGGCACCAGGAAACACAGCGCCATGATGGCCAACTGGGAGACGAGGAACGTGACGAACAGCGGGTTGTCCATGGTCCCTGGAAAGAACGCCCACATGAGGAACGCCGTCAGGAGTGTGGTGATGAACAGTGGCGTTTGGCTCAGGACCACCCTGTCCGTCAGCCGGTATTCGTGGAAAGGGCGACGAAAGAACCGCAGCCGCCCCGTCGCCCACGCTACCGGCTCAGTCATGTACGGCGGCCAGAAGTGTGGGGGTTGTGAGACGCATACCAACAGGGTATCGGCAGCGGGCTATACTTCTCACGTTGTCAAGCTGGCTGAGGGGGCTGGGATGAATGAAGCACGAGTGGGTCTGGTCATCGAGGATGACCAGGATATCCGGGAACTGGTCCGCGCGGTCTTGACCCAGGCTGGGTTTGACGTGAGCGTTGCCGCCAGCGGAACTGAAGGTGTTTTGGCGGCAAGATCGCTGAATCCTGATGTCATCACCCTCGATCTGGGATTGCCGGATATCGACGGATTTGAGGTCTCCCGCCAGATCCGTGAATTCTCTGACGCGTACATCGTGATGCTTACGGCACGGGCCGAAGAGCTGGACACCTTGATCGGTCTTGAGTCCGGGGCTGATGACTACCTCACCAAGCCGTTCCGCCCCCGTGAGCTCCGGGCGCGGATTGCGGCGATGATGCGCAGGCCCCGCTCGGGTCCTGACCAGGTGGAGGATGCCCCGGCGCTTGAGCAGCCGGGCGACCCCGGAACCGGGCATTACACCCACAACGGCCTCGACCTGACGTATGCCTCACGGTCCGTCACCGTGGACGGCGAGGAGCTCAACCTGACACGGACGGAGTTTGAACTGCTCTACGCCCTGCTCGAGGCGGGACGGACTGTCCGGACCAAATCTGATTTGGTGCGTCGCCTCCGTGACGAGGATTACGACGTCGGAAGCTACATCAGTGAGGCAGACGAGCGGTCCGTTGAGGTCCACATGGGCAATCTCCGTAAGAAGCTCGGCGATTCACCACAGCGTCCGCGCTGGCTGCAGACGGTCCGCGGCGTCGGCTACCGCCTGGCGCCGGCGGAGCGCTGAGACTCCAGACGGTTTAGCGTCTGGCGGCAGCACACGTTGATGGGCCGGAGGTAGTCGGCGGCCAGCTGCGGCAGCGCGACGGAGGGCTCCTTGCGGGGTGAGCCCTCGCGGATGGAGCGTTCAAGGTCTATGGCCAGCCCGGCCAGCCTTTCTGCGCCCACCATCTGGCTTGACGTTTTGAGGCTGAGGACAGCGTCCACGGCTCCGGGCAGGTCGCCTGTGGTCAGCGCCAGGCGAAGCTTGCCGATCCGGACGGGCAAATAGTCAATGAAATTGCCCACAAAAACGGTGCAGTAGCCCTCGTCCTCAGCGAGTTCAACGCGGAGGCGGTCAAGGACGGAGGGATCCACCAAGGGGCGCCCGGCATCGTCGGAGGGAGCCATTTCTTTCCTTTCCGCGGGTGTCGCCCACTCCAGAAAGCTGGGGTGGAGGCGTGGGTCGTTATTGCATCTTCAGCGTAAATCGCTTCTTTGCCCGGCGGCCTTCCGGGATCAAGAAGTGGGGGTTTTTTGTGGAGAGTGCGGGTTTGCCGTAGGAGTTCATTTTTGCCGTTGCCGATCAAGTCGGGCGTGGGCAAACACTCAAGAATGGCTCAAGTTCAGGCGGACGGTGCCTGTGCGCCGAGAAACGCCACCAGCTGGGCTTCGAGGGCGGAGCCGTCCTTCAGCTCGCACTCCCAGACCGTGAGTACTTCCCAGCCGGAGGCTTCCAACTGGCGGCGCTGCTGGTCGTCGCGCTCCCGGGTCCGGGACCGCTTGGCTTCCCAGAAGGCGGCGTTCGCCTTGGGGGCGTGCTGCCCCGCCCGGCAGTCGTGGAAGTGCCAGAAGCAGCCGTTGACGAAGATGACTTTGCGCCGGCCCGCGAAGACCAGGTCCGGGTTTCCGGGCAGGCGGACGCTGCCGGACTTGCCGTGCAGGCGGTACCGGTATCCCCTGGCATGCAGAAGGCGGCGCACCAGCAGCTCCGGCTTGGTGTTCTTGCCCCGAATGCGGGACATGTTCCAGCTCCGCTGCTCGGGCGTCAGCCTGTCCGACATGGTTCCAGTCTCGGAGCTCCTAGATTTCCCGCTCCGGATGTTCGCCCAGCTCGAAATGGCGACCGCTGACGGAGGTGGGCACAACCTCCACGTAGAAATCCTTGAGGGTGGGCACCCAGGTCTTCAGGCCCAGCTCTTCGACGGCAGCGAGCTCCGCTGAGTTACTCAAGACCCGCGCCGTGCCCCTGAGCACCACCGACCAGGCTTCATCCGAGAGGATGCCATCTGCTTCCAGCAGCACACTCGAGTTGATGGTGAGCTGGGCCAGCTTGTTCCCCGGCGCCGTGCGGAGGTAAATCTTCCGGCCCGAAGCGAGGTAGTTGACAGGGAAGATGTCCGGTTCGCCGGCAACGGAGACCACCAGCCGGCCGTGCCGGGTGGCTTCCAGGAGTTTCCAGGACTGCTCGTCGTCGAGTTCCAGGACGGGCTGGCCGTCGGCGTGCGTGTACATCATAGAGGCCATTGTTCTACGTTCAGTAGAAGAATTCTAGGGCTCAGCGTGGGAAATTCCGTTCTGACCACCCTCTCGCCCCTGAGGCCAGCCGGGGGCTGTGAGTTCTTCTGGGTCCCGCGCGGCCGTAGAAGCATGGCTTGGTGGCTGTGGATAACTTTGATCGCTCCGATGTGACCTGGGCTACCCTTAGATCATTGTTCGGAGCGAGGCGTCTTGAAACTATCGGGGGATTAGCAGCCCATGACATCGCATAACTTCTTTAGTCCCAAGCATCCGCGTGCCGCCCTTGTCGTGACGGTGGCGGCGGTGGCCTTGGCGCTCTCCGGCTGTAACACCGGTGGCGGGCCCGGCGCAACGGACACCACCTCGCCCGCGGTATCTCAAACGCCAAGCGCCACTCCCACGCCAACCCCGACTGCCACTCCGGCCTACGTGCCGGCGTCCGCCAGCGGCCGTGCCCAGAACGTGCCGGTGCCGGTCCTTCCGGAGGTGGCGAAGACGGAGACGAAGGAGGGGCTGGAGGCGTTCGTTGCTTACTGGTACGCGACCCTAAGCTACGCCTACGAGACCGGGGACACTCAAAAGTTAGGCGAGTTAAGCGGACCGAGTTGTGTCTTTTGTGCGGGGCTGAAAGAAGGTGTGACGGCCGCATGGAGCGACGGCCGCTGGATATCGGGAGGGAAGATCGAGACGCCTGCGGTATCCGCTGAAGTCGTATCCGGTAAGCCGTCATACGCTACAGTTCAGGTCCTCCAAGAGGCAGTTGAAATCAGAAAGCCCGACGGAAGTCTCTACCAAGATCCCACCAAGGCCACGAATACCGGAAGCCGCACGGATGCGACTTTTGGCGCATCGGGTTGGATTATGTCTGATTTGGGCCTAATCAGGTAACCATGGACGCCAAGACTGGTCGCATAGCAACCCTATGTATGTCCTTGCTCCTTATTGCAATTTTCCCCACAAATGCGAGCGCTGAGGAGCCGCCCATCGTCATTGGATATGAAGACAAAGGGCTTGCGGTGGGCGCGGACAATTGGATCGTGGACGCAATCACTGGTGAGCTCAGGCCTGGTTCCGCGGACCAGACGCCGTCAGATCCGAACAACTACAAGTACGAGCTCCAATGCCACCTAGGCGGGGGTGACTTCGACTCAGTCTGCCTTCGGAGGCAGATCGAGTGCACGAACGGTCCGGACGGCCAAGAAGGTATACCGGTCATCTGGTATTCCATGCCCAGAGGCGTTCCCGGCGCTGTGTGGTCTATCCATTCCGGCCCCACCTGTCTCTACGATGCCCAGCCTGAAGACCTCCTGCCGCGAATCGCGGCCGATATCCAGCGGCAGTTCGAGAGCCTACCGATAAACGCCGGCACTCTCGTCGCGCAGCCGAGTCCGCACACGCTCCGTGGCGCTGAAACGAACTTTTATGCAGACGCACAGGAGCAGCAGTTCGACGTGACGATGTTCGGGCAGAAAGTTCATGTCGTTGCCACGCCGGTCCAGTACACCTGGAACTACGGCGACGGCACCGTGTTCGGCCCCCAGCCTTCGATGGGCGGCCCGTTGCCGCAGGAGCGCTGGGGCGAGAAGACGCGGACCAGCCACGTGTATGCGCAAACAGGCGACTTCCAAGTGGTCCTCACCACTTCATTCCAGGGCACCTACTCCGTGAACGATGGACCGCCGCTGCCCATCCCCGGCCAGGGCCAGTTCAGCGCGCCCTCGCAAGCCGTCAGCGTCTGGCGTTCCATCACCCGAAACTACGCCGACGACTGCAACGTGAACCCCCGGGGGCAGGGCTGCCCCGGCGTACCGTCATCGCAGTAGCCACTCCCGCAGCCCGGTGTGACGGTCCTCTCGGCCGGAATAGATGCAGTCGCTACCCAGTTGGGCACAGCAGAACTAATTCACTGCGAAAGGAACTGCCTGTGCTGTTTTCCCCGTTGACTCTTGGTGAGCTCGAACTGTCCAACCGCCTGGTGATGGCGCCCCTGACCCGTCTTCGCGCGGGCCAGGAAGGTATTCCCGGTCCGTTGCTCGTGGAGCATTACCGTCAGCGCGCGTCCCTCGGCCTCATCGTCAGCGAGGGCACCTATCCGAGTCCGGCCGGCCGTTCCTACGCGGGCCAGCCCGGACTTGTCACCGACCAGCAGATCGCCGGCTGGAAAAAAGTGACCGACGCCGTTCATGCCGAAGGCGGCCGGATGTTCGCCCAGGTGATGCACGGCGGGCGGGTGTCCCACGAGGACATCACCGGTGGCCACACCATTGTGGCTCCGAGCGCCGTGGCCATCGACGGCGAAGTCCGCACCCCGTCTGGCAAGAAGCCATTCCCGGTGCCGCATGCCTTGACCGGTGACGAGCTGCCCGTGGTGATGCAGGAAATCGTGACGGCCTCCCTCAATGCCATCGACGCCGGCTTCGACGGCGTGGAGCTGCACTCAGCCAACGGCTACCTCCTCCACGAATTCCTCGCGCCAAGCTCCAACGTCCGCACGGACAGCTACGGCGGGTCGCCGGAAAACCGCGCCCGCTTCGTGATCGAGACGGTCAACGCGGTGGCGGCGGCAGTGGGCGCCCAGCGCGTCGGCATCCGCATCTCACCCGAGCACAATGTCCAAGGCGCCATTGAAGCAGACGCTGCAGATGTCCGCGCCACCTACGAGGTTCTGGTGGACAGCATCGCACCGCTGAATCTCGCCTACCTCAGCGTCCTCCACCGTGAGCCCACCAGTGAGTTGGTGCAGGATCTCCGGGCGCGCTTCAACGGCACGTTCCTCGTGAACTCGGGCTTCGGCACCGTGACCACCCGCGAGGAAGCGGCCGCTCTGGTGGCCGACGGCCACGCTGATGCTGTGGTGGTGGGCCGCCCCGCCATCGCCAACCCGGACCTCGCACGTCGGTGGAAGGAAAACCTTCCTTTGAACGAACCGGACCCCTCCACGTTCTACGCAGACAGCTCGGTGGGCTACACGGATTACCCTGTGCACTCGGGCTAGCGGCAAATGAGTGGTCATGACCACTGAATTAACGACGACGGCGGCACCCACCATTGGGTGCCGCCGTCGTTGGCTGCTCGGTGTGCTGTCCCGGGCGCCCGCGCCAAAAAGCCATCCGACGGCTTGTTGGCTCTTTTTGGAGAAAAGTCTGCCCGCTCAGGCTCGCAAAATCTGAGCGGTACGGCCAGAATACTCCAGCGAATAGACTATTTCTAGGGTCCTTACATAAACGCTTCCCGGCCGGTTCCTTCACGCATCACAAGTTTGTCGTCCTGGATGGATACGAGCAGGCTTTTTGGCTTCCCGCTGACTTTGGCAATGGCCTTCAGGCCGCGGTTGGTGACCTCCACGCCGACCTGTGCACCTTTGGCCGGCAGTTCAACTGATGTTTCGAACGCTTCGCCGATGAGCGGGTTGGTTGATACGCCAATATCGCGACGGACCTCCTTGCCGTTGACCATGACGGTGATGTTGGCCTCGTCGAATCCATCCTGAAAGACGATGAGCAGTTCCCGCATGGTGGCCTCTTCCTCGAGAGTAATTCCCTGTGACTGCATATCCACTACAGCACTTCGCGGCCCGCAGTGGAATACCCGGCCAGCGGCGTCCCCCGGCCCCGGATGGAGGCGGCCGGGCCCGTAGGGCAAAATGTTGTGGTGACCACCCAACTTCCGCATGCCCCGTCCGCACCCGCGTCCGCCCACACCTCGGACAGCGCCATCCACGCCCAGATCGCTGCTGAGCTCGGCGTGAAGACCTGGCAGGTGAAAGCCGCCGTGGAACTGCTCGACGGCGGGTCCACCGTCCCGTTCGTCGCCCGCTACCGCAAGGAAGCCACCGGGACGCTCGATGACACCCAGCTCCGTGAGCTCGACGAGCGCCTGCGCTACCTCCGCGAACTCGAGGACCGCCGTCGTACTGTCCTGGAGGCGATCGCCGCGCAGGGCCAGCTGACCGCGCAGCTGCAGACTGCGATCATGGCCGCGGACACCAAGTCCCGGCTGGAGGACATCTACCTTCCGTTCAAGTCGAAGCGGCGCACCAAGGCGCAGATCGCCCGCGAAGCCGGCCTTGAGCCGCTCGCCGACGCGCTGCTCAAGCGGCCCGACCTGGACCCCGAACGCGAGGCAGCCAGGTATCTGAACGCCGACCACTCCATCGGCGACGCCGCAACAGCGCTGGCCGGTGCGCGTTCCATCCTCGTGGAACGCGCGGCACAGGACCCGGACCTTGCCGCGAACCTGCGCGAGCGGCTCTGGAGCCAGGGGCGGATGGTGTCGCGGGTGAAGAAGGGCAAGGAGTCCGAAGGGCAGAAGTTCGCCGACTACTTTGAGTTCACCCAGGTTCCGTCGGGGATGCCCTCGCATCGCGTCCTCGCCCTGCTGCGTGGCGAGAAGGACGGCGTCCTGGAACTGGATCTCGCCGAAGCTGATCCGAATAACGATGCCGCCCTCGCCGCTGCCCGTGCGCGCTATGAGGCTGCGGTGGCGAGGTGTCTCGGAGTGGCAGACCGCGGCCGTCCCGCTGACGCCTGGTTGATGCAGACCGCGGAGATTGCCTGGCGCTCGCGGGTGCTCGCCAGGCTGACCTCCGATCTTCGCGGCCGCATGTTCACCGCCGCCGAGGACGAGGCGGTTAGGGTGTTTGCCGCCAACCTGCGCGACGTCCTGCTGGCGGCGCCCGCAGGCAACCGCGCCACACTGGGCCTGGACCCGGGGCTGCGGACCGGCGTGAAGGTGGCCGTTGTGGACGGCACCGGCAAAGTCGTGGCCACGGACACGGTGTACCCGCACGCGCCGGCCCGGAAATGGGACGAGGCGCTCGCCACCTTGGCGGCCCTGGCGCGGAAACACGACGTTGAGCTGGTGGCCATTGGCAACGGCACAGCGTCCCGCGAGACCGACAAGCTTGCCGCGGAACTGATCAAGCTGCTGCCTGCCGCGGACAAGAAACCCCGGAAACTCGTGGTTTCCGAGGCAGGGGCGTCGGTGTATTCGGCATCGGCCCTGGCCGCCGCAGAGCTTCCCGGCATGGATGTCTCCCTACGCGGGGCAGTTTCCATCGCGCGGCGGCTGCAGGACCCGCTCGCCGAACTGGTGAAGATTGATCCCAAATCCATCGGCGTTGGCCAGTACCAGCACGACGTCACGGCGTCGAAGCTGGACCGCAGCCTGGACGCCGTGGTGGAAGACTGTGTGAACGCGGTGGGCGTGGACGTGAACACTGCTTCGCCCGCGCTCCTGAGCCGCGTGGCCGGCGTCGGGCCGTTGCTGAGCGAGAACATTGTGGCGTACCGGAACGAACACGGGCCGTTCGCCAAGCGCAGTGAACTGAAGAAGGTGCCCCGGCTGGGGGCCAAGGCGTTCGAGCAATGCGCCGGCTTCCTGCGGATCACCGGGGGAGCGGAACCGCTGGACGCTTCGAGCGTGCACCCCGAGGCGTACGCGGTGGCCCGGAAGATCCTGGTTGCGGCCGGTTCGGCCCCGGCGTCGTCCCTGGACCCGCGGGCCTTCGTTGACGGGACATTTGGCCTGCCCACCGTCCAGGACATCCTGGCCGAGCTGGACAAGCCGGGACGCGACCCGCGCCCTGCCTTTGCCGCGGCGACGTTCTCGGAAGGCATCGAAAAGATCTCCGACCTCAAGCCGGGCATGGTGCTCGAAGGGACGGTGACCAACGTCGCCGCGTTCGGTGCGTTTGTTGATGTGGGAGTGCACCAGGACGGCCTGGTGCACGTGTCCGCGCTGGCCAACCGGTTCGTCTCGGACCCGCGCGAGGTGGTCAAGTCGGGGCAGGTTGTGCGCGTAAAAGTGCTGGAGGCCGATCCGGAGCGGAAGCGGATTTCCCTGACGCTAAGGCTCGACGACGAGCCGTCGCCTTCAGGCGGGCGCCCGACCGCTGGGCGGCCCGAGGCCCGCCGTCAGGAACGGGTCAATGCCGGAGCCAATGCGTCCGGACGGCCCGCTGCGCCGAAGAAAACACCGAAGGCAACGCCGACCGCAGCGCCAAAAGCGGCGCCGCTGAACACGGCTATGGCTGAGGCGTTGCGCAAGGCCGGCCTGGGAAAGTAGTTCCTTTCGGGCCGCCCTGCGTTTGGCTGGAACCAATGCCCGGCTTTCGGGCGTGCCTGGTTTCTGCAAAGGTGGCTCCATGACCTATTTCCTGGAGTACACCATCCCTGCCGCCGCCGACGACGCCGAGTTTGCCTTTCCCCACGACGAGATCAACACGGGGACTACTATCCCCCTGTCCGAGAGCGGCGCCGAGATCGTCCACACCCCGGAACTGCCGGCCCGGACCGGGATCATCGGCGCCACCGTGCCCGAAGCCAAACTCGAGGCGGAGCAGCTCATCCTTCATAGCCGGGCAGCTGAGGGCAGGCTGTACTTTGACCCGTCCAACTCCGTCCAGACCGGAGTGGGAAACCTCGTGGCCACGTTCTCTGAGGGGAGCGGCTGGACGGACGCCTGAGGCCTCAGGCCTGAGCGGCCGCCGGCTGCCCGGTTTCCTTCTGCCACGGCCAGCGTCCGGTGATTTCCAGTTCCAGCGAGAAGCTCAGGAACGTACGGATCAGGACGATGATCGCCAACACCCCGACGCTCTCGAAGGTGGGCGTCACGGCCACTGTGCGGATGATGTCGGCGGCCACCAGGAGCTCAAGGCCCAGCAGGATGGACCTCCCCAACAGCTGCCGGTAAGCGCGATACACAGTCAGCTTCTCGGTCCCGGGTGGCAGCTTTCGCGGCTGGTAGCCGCGCAGGGCCATAGGAATGGACACAACAGCGCCGATAACCATCACGGATACCCCGGCCAAGTCCATGAATTTGCCCACGGCCTCGATGATCTGCTGGAAATCCACCCTGCTCCTCGTCTGTAACGTGCCTGTCACCCCGTGGAAGAGGCGCCTTAGGACAGCAGCCTACGGGTGGCGGACCCCAGTTCTCGCCAGGACCTCCCGGTAGCCCCCACGGAAGGTTGGATAGGCGAACTTGAAACCCGTGGAGCGGAGCAGCGCGTTGCTGCAGCGTTTGTTGCCGCCGCGGGCCTCGCCGGCCGGCCCGGCCAACGGTTCGGGATACCCCATCTCGCCGGCAAGGAACCGCAGGACGTCCCCCAGGTCTGCCGGATCGTCGTCCACGCCAACATAAACCGGTGCGGGGTTGGCGGCCATCGAAGCCAAATGCACGATCGCGGCAGCAGCGTCGTCCCGGTGGATTCGGTTGGTGAACCGAGGCTCGTCGGGAATCACGGCGGTGCCGTTGCGGACCTGGTCAATCAGGCGCGTCCGCCCCGGACCGTAGATCCCGCCGAGCCGCAGCACCACAGGTGCCGAAGCGGTGCCGCGCAGCCGCGAAAGCAGGAGTTCCTCAGCCTCGCGGAGGACGCGCCCGGAGAATCCCCCAGGCGCCGCCGTCGTACTCTCATCAACCCAGCCGCCGGCAGCGTCCCCATAAACCGCGGTGGAGGACACAAAAAGCACCCGCCTGGGCGTAACGCCGTCGCGCTCCAAAGCGTCGAGGACGTGCGTTAACCCGTCCACGTACGCGGCCCGGTACGCCTTTTCCGTGGGGGAATCGGCGGCAACAGCGACGACGACGGCGGTAGCATCCGCCGGGATAGGCGGCAGGTCGGTGCCGCCCACGTCAGCCGCCACGCCTTCGATCGCCGCCGGCAGCTTTTCCGGCGAACGGCGCCAGCCCACCACCCTGTGCCCTGCGGCGGCGAACCGCAGCCCGGCCTCAGTTCCCAAGTCGCCGCAGCCGGCCAGGAGAATTGTCACGCGATCAGGGGGCGAGAACCGAAGGAGCGGGAACCCGGAAGAACACGCGCGGATCCTGCAGCAGTGCGGGGTAATCGAACGTGGACCGGTCGATCACTTCGGTGACGCTGAAGTTGCGGCCGAAACGGCCGTCGTCAAGCGTAATGGGCCGGCCAAGGACCTGTCCCACGGCGAACTTGCGACCGTCCTCGAACGACACGGCAACGGTGGTTTTGCCGGGCAGCGTGGCGAATGCTTCCTCCTGCGCCTGGCGCTTCCGCGTGGGCTTCTTGACGAGCTTGGGAGGCAGTTTGCGCGGCTGCTTGGAGGGGCGGCGCGACCCGTCATCAAGGTAAACGGGGGAGTAACCGTCGGCCGCCGGGACAGCAGCGCCGGCGTTGGCACGCCGGACCGGCGGTAGCGCCACGGTATCCAGCTTCTCCGGATCAACGTCGGTGTGCGCGTCGCGGAGGATCCACAGGAAGTCGTCCTCGGGGTCGGCCGGAAGGAATTCGTGCTTGGGCTCCGGCCAGATGTAGTCGATATCCAAATCGGCGTCCAGGAACACCGACTTGTAGAACTTCGGTTCCTTGCGGAGCAGTTTCGCACGGTGGCTCAGGTGGAAGTCAGGGTTCCCAAGCCACTCCGGCATGGGAATCTTGGCGGCATAGTCCGGGTGGGCTGCCTGGGGCGCGAACTCGGTGATGTTGGCGCGCGTGTTGTCTGCATGGCCGCGGGTGGTCCATTCGTCCACCATCGCCAGGCCGTACATGGTCAGGGCCGGCACGTGGCCCATCCACATGCGGACGGCGGGGTGGGTCTGCCAGCCGTACTCGGGAATCACCAGAGCCCGGAGGGTCTGCAGCGCCTCGACACGCTGTTTGCCAAGCCGGGCGGTGTCCAGTGCTGCGGCGCTCTGCCGGAAATCGGGGTACGGAAGGAAGGTTTGCATCCCTTCAGTCTGACGGCACGCGGCCTATGTGCCAATTGCAGTGCCCGCCGCCACACGGAGCGCCCCGGCGGCCGGCCCGTGGTGTTCACATGGTGGACCAGTGCATACATCGGGCGCCGTTACCCACTAAGATCACCGAAACGCCCCACCGTCCAGGAAGCCCCCCATGACAATTTCACTTGAAACGACCCCCGGTCCATCGTCGCATTTCAAGCCCAAGTTCGGGCAAATGTTGGGCCCGGAGGCCAAGGGCATCCTGATCCTTGATGAATTTACCCTCGACCCGGCCGAAGCGCGGAAAGAGCAGCACGGCTTCCGCGCCGCCATAGCCTCCGTAGCCCTGACTCTTCGCCGCATCGTTGCGCTGCGAGTGGTGATTGCGCTCGTAGCCATCGGCAATTTGCCTCTGTTCCTGCTGACGAGCGGCATGTGGATCTATGCCGTCTCCCTCACCCTCGTGGTCGCCGTCCACTTGGCCGTTTCCTGGCTCAACAAGCACGAACCCAAAGTTCGCCAGCGCCAGCTGCTGGAACTTCACCTGCACCGCGAGAAGAGCGCCAACTACCGCAAAGTCCGCGACGCCGTGAAGTACATCATCGACACTCCCAGCCGCATGAACGAGCACCTCTACCTCGAACTGCTTGCTGCAAAGCGCGTGGCACTGAACGTAGCCCACGGCACGGTGGCGCTGCTGGACACCAGCGACGCCGGCGCCTGGAAAGTGCGGATCGTGCGGGAGATCCCGACGGCCGCCTAGCCGCCAAGCAGCCAAACAACTGGACAACGGACGACGCCGGAGCTCCCCTAAGCGGGGCGCTCCGGCGTCGTTGTTTTGCTGCTTGGCCGTTCCCGGGGCGGGGGAAAGGGGTCCCGGGAACGGGTGGCCGCTAAGCGGGGAGCTGGATGACCTGCCCGGCGAACACAAGGTTCGGGTTCGCGATGGTGTCCAGGTTGGCGTCCGCCAGCTTCTCCCAACCGCCCTCGATGCCAAGCTTGCTGGCAACGATGCTGAGGGTGTCGCCCGCTTCCAGCGTGTAGGTCTCGCCGCTCAGTGCCGGAGGGGCGGCGTGCTGCGGTGCCGTTACATCATCTGCAGGAGCCTGAACATCGCCCTGGGTGACGGGGGCCTGGGTCACCGGAGCCTGGGTGACTGGTGCGCTCTGGACCGGCACGCTCTGCGGTGCGGCCGCCGTCGCCCCGCCCCCGCCGCTCAGGCCAAGCTGGGCAGCGCAGGCCGGCCAGGCTCCCCAGCCCTGCGAGGCCTGGACCTGTTCGGCCACGGCGATCTGCTGCTCGCGGCTGGCGGCGGCCGCGGACCCGGTGCCGCCGTGGGCCGCCCAGGTGCTGTCGGTGAACTGCAGGCCGCCGGAGTAACCGTTGCCGGTGTTCGTGGCCCAGTTCCCGCCGCTCTCACATTGGGCCAAGGCGTCCCAGGTTCCGCCGTCGGTGGCCGCGTTGGCCCCTGTGGCGGACAGTGCAAGTCCGGCCGCTGAGATGGCGGCAACGGTGACTCCGCGGCGCGCGGCAGTACGGATGGTGGTGTTTTTCATGTGATGCTCCTGAAGGCCACCGGCGCTCGGTCCGTCCCCGGAGGTTATCGCGCCACTGCCCGCCCCTGACAAATAGAGGTCAATTTTCGGTGTCTGCCGGCCGGGCAGTTCTGGTGGAGGCAGCACCGGGCATTCATTTCACCCGCATGTCGGGCTTGCATTTCACGCTAGGACATCCAGCGGCCGTTATCAAACCGAAATGATTTCTGGTGATCAGCTGGTGGCTTGCTGGCGGAGCGCTGCTGCCAAGTAGGGCGCGGTGCGGCCTTGGCTGGAACGTGCGACGGCGGCCGCGGTACCGGCAGCGACGATCCTTCCGCCCGCATCGCCACCCGAGGGGCCAAGGTCGATGACCCAGTCGGCGCCAGCCACCACGTCCATCTCGTGTTCCACCACCACCACGGTGTTCCCGCTGTCCACCAGGCCATGGAGCTGGGTCATCAGCAGTTGGACGTCGGCGGGGTGCAGTCCGGTGGTCGGCTCGTCCAGAAGGTAGAGCGTGTGTCCGCGCCGGGCCCGCTGGAGTTCGGTGGCGAGCTTGATGCGCTGGGCTTCGCCGCCGGACAGTTCGGTGGCGGGCTGGCCGAGCCGGAGGTAGCCCAGGCCCACATCACGGAGACTCTTGAGGCTGCGGGCCGCCGCGGGAATGTCGGCCAGGAACCCGGCAGCGGCGTCAACCGTCAGGCGCAGGACCTCGGCCACGTTCTTGCCGCGGTACGTCACTTCAAGGGTTTCCGGGTTGTAGCGTGAACCGCCGCACTCAGGGCACGGGCCGTAGCTGCCGGGAAGGAAGAGCAGTTCCACCGCGACGAAACCCTCGCCCTGGCACGTCTCGCAGCGGCCGCCGGCCACATTGAAGGAGAACCGGCCGGCGCCGAATCCGCGTGCCCGGGCCTGGTCCGTGGCGGCGAACTCCTTGCGCACGGCGTCAAACAGCCCGGTGTAGGTGGCCAGGTTGGAGCGTGGCGTCCGTCCAATGGGTTTCTGGTCCACGGTAACCAGCCTGTCGATCCGGTCCGTCCCGCTGACCGTCCCCACCGTCAACGGTGCTGCGGGATCTGCCTCGTCCGGTTCGGTCTCCGCCGCCGGATGGTTCCGCATGCTGGAACCCACCACGTCGGCGAGGACACGGCTGACCAGGGTCGACTTGCCCGAGCCGGACACGCCTGTGACTGCCGTCAGGACGCCCACCGGGAAACGGGCATCAAGGTCCTTGAGGTTGTGCTGGCTGATTCCGGTCAGTTCCAGCCAGCCGTCGGGTTCGCGGGCGTCCCCGCGCGCGGCCGGCAAACGTGCGCCGGACGCGCCGCCGGAAGCGCCGTCGTCGAACAGGAACGGGCGGGTGACCGACTCCGCAACGGCAGCCAGGCCGGCGACGGGCCCGCTGTAGAGAACCTCGCCGCCGCCTTCCCCGGCGCGCGGCCCAACGTCCACCAGCCAGTCGGCCCGGCGGACCACATCCATGTTGTGTTCCACCACGAAGACCGAGTTGCCTGACTCCTTGAGCTGGTCAAGGACGGCCAGCAGCGGCTCGGCGTCGGCCGGGTGAAGGCCTGCGGAGGGTTCGTCCAGCACGTAGATCACACCGAACAGTCCGGACCGGAGTTGGGTGGCGATCCTCAGCCGCTGCATTTCGCCGGGGGAGAGGGTGGGGGTGGAGCGGCCCAGGGCGAGGTAGCCGAGGCCCAGGTCCAGCAGCACCGTGATGCGGTGCAGGAGGTCGGCGGTGATGGCGACGGCCACCTCGTTCTCCTCCCCGGACGACTGCCGGCGGGACGCGGTTCCGGCGTCCTTGAGGCCGGCCGTGGGGCGGATGATCTCGGCAAGTTCCACCATGGGTGCGGCGTTGAGTTCGGCGATGTTCCTGCCGGCGAAGGACACCGCGAGAGCCTCGGGCCGAAGCCCGGTTCCGCCGCAGCGGGGGCAGGGCCCGGATTCCATGAACGCCAGCACGCGCTCGCGCATGGCAGCGCTCTGCGAGTCCGCCAGGGTGTGAAGGACGTAGCTTTTGGCGCTCCAGAACCGGCCCTTGTACGGCTTGGCAACACGGTCCCGTTCGGGCGTGACTTCGACGACGGGCTGCTCCTCCGTGAAGAGGATCCAGTCGCGCTGCTTCTTGGGCAGCTTCCGCCAGGGGACATCCACGTCGTAGCCGAGGTGGCTGAGGATGTCGCGAAGGTTCTTGCCCTGCCAGGCGCCCGGCCACGCGGCGATGGCACCGTCACGGATGGTCAGGCCGGTGTCCGGCACCAGGGAATTCTCGCTGACCGTGTGGGCCACTCCCAGCCCGTGGCATTCCTGGCAGGCGCCCGCCGCAGTGTTCGGTGAGAAGGCGTCGGAGTCCAGTTGGGCCGCCCCCTGCGGATAGGTTCCCGCCCTCGAGAACAGCATGCGCAGCGAATTGGACAGCGTGGTCACCGTCCCCACGGTGGAACGGCTGCTCGGTGCGCCGCGGCGCTGTTGAAGCGCGACGGCGGGCGGGAGCCCGGAGATCATCTCCACCTTGGGATTGTGGCCCTGTTGGATGAGGCGGCGTGCGTAGGGGGCTACGGATTCGAAGTAGCGGCGCTGGGCTTCGGCGTAGATGGTCCCGAATGCCAGTGATGACTTTCCTGAGCCGGAGACGCCTGTGAAGGCCACGATGGAGTCGCGGGGAACATCCACGTCCACGTTCCGCAGGTTATTCTCGCGGGCTCCCCGGACCCGGACGAAGCCGTCGGCGAGGTGGCCGGAAGTGTGAAGGATAGGATCGTCAGCCTGCTGAAGGTTCCGCATTGGTTCGACTCTAGCCGTGAAGCGGCGGGCGGGCGATATCCTGAGCCGATGGACAATTACCCGGATGCTGCCGCCGACCCGATGCCGGAATTTGAGGTGCCCGAGACCGAAGAAGCGCCGCAACTCCTGCCTCTTGCGGAACTGCACCTGCACATTGAGGGCACGCTGCAGCCCGAGCTGATCTTTGAGCTGGCGGAGCGCAACGGCATGGCACTTCCCTATTCAGGCCTTGAAGAGTTGCGGGCGCTGTATGAATTCAGCGACCTGCAGTCGTTCCTGAACCTGTACTACGCCAACATGGCCGTGCTGCGGACTGAGCAGGACTTCGCCGACATGACCCGCGCCTACCTGGCCCGGGCCGCCGCTGCCGGCGTCCGGCATGCCGAGATCATGATGGACCCGCAGGCCCACATCTCCCGCGGCGTCAGCCTGGAAACCTGCGTTAACGGTGTGGCCTCGGCCCTGGCCACGTCGGTGGAGGACTACGGAATTTCCACCCTGCTGATCGCAGCGTTCCTCCGCGACCTTTCCGAGGAATCGGCGCTGGAGGTCCTGGACGGCCTGCTGGCCATGAACGCGCCCATCGCAGCCATCGGCCTGGACTCGGCCGAAGTGGGCAACCCGCCAGCCAAATTTGAGCGGCTGTTCACGAAAGCCCGCGAAGCGGGTCTGCGGCTCACCGCGCACGCGGGCGAGGAGGGACCGGCGTCGTACATCATCGAAGCGCTGGACGTCCTGGGCGTGGAGCGCATCGACCACGGCATCCGCTGCATGGAGGATCAGGACCTGGTGGAACGCCTCGTGGACGAGCGGATTCCGCTGACGGTCTGCCCGCTGTCCAACGTCCGGCTCCGGGCCGTGGACACTCTGGCGGACCATCCACTGCCGGCAATGCTCGCCGCCGGGCTCAATGTTTCCGTCAACTCGGACGATCCGGCCTATTTCGGCGGCTACGTGGATGACAACTTCGCCCAGCTGCAGGCAGTGTTTGAACTCTCTGAGTTCGACAGGTCCCGGCTCGCAGCCAACTCCATCCACTCGTCGTTCGCCTCCGAGGAGCGGAAGGCCGAGCTTCTTGACGAGTTGAACGGCGGGTAGCTATGGCCCGAAGTGGTCGCTAAACTGGGATTCGCGCGCGTCTGGGAAGTGGGCGGCGGTTCCCGGAAGAGCGGTCAAGGGTTGAGAAAACAGCCCATTAGCCGAGACTCTTGCCTCAGTTCCGCTGTAATCGACGTCATAGTCGGTCACGACACGCAGAGTTAACCATTTCAAGTCGTGCGATTTAATACGGTCTTGGCAAGATGCCTTAAGACAGATCGCTTCACTAAGGGGAATCATGGCCAAGTCCACCGCAGAAAACACTTACCTTCGACTCAAGACCGTGCTGGATGTCCTGACGGAGGGCACGTGGAACGGCGAGGCGCGCAACGCCGGTGAGGTCCTGGCGGAAGCCACCGCCCGCGTGCCCTTCACCGAACATGAAGCCGCGCTGCTCAGCGGCGGCATTCCCCGCGGCCACAAGACCCTCACCTCCGCCACGGCCAAGCTGGTCAAGGCCGGCTGGCTGGTCAAGGGCCGTTCCGGCTGGACCATCAGTGAGGACGGCATGCGCGCCACGGTCGCCTTCGCGGATGCGGATGCCTTCGCGGCAGCGCTCGACGCCGGGACTCCCGTCCCGGCCGACACCCCGGTTCCCGCCGCTCCCGCCGTCCAGAAGGCTCCCGCCAAGGTGGCGGCCGCCAGCAAGACCTCCGGCGCGAAGGCAGTGGCCGCTGAGGCCCCCGCGAAGAAGGCGCCCGCCCGGAAGGCCCCAACCAAGAAGGCTGCCGAGGCTGTGGGCAAGGCCGCGAAGCTGATCGAGGAAGCCGTGGAGCCGGTGGTCAAGGCCGTGCGTTCGCGCAAGGCGCCCGCCACGAAGGCCACGGCTGACGGCGCTGCGTCGGAGCCGCTTGAAGGCCCGGATGAGGAAACCTTCCCGCAGCCCGAAGCCGTGGCCGTGGCCGGCGATTTCAACACCTTCCTGGGTGCCCCGGAGAACTGGGCGCCGCAGTATGACGAGTCGCAGATGGACTTCGACTTCAGCTCGCAGCTATGGACGAAGAGCACCGAACTGCCTGCCGGCCACTACACGTTCAAGATTGCGCTGAACCGCTCATGGGACGAGAACTACGGCGCGTTCGGCACGTTCGACGGTCCCAACCACGAACTGCACCACGACGGCGGCACTGTCACCATCCGCTACAACCACCGCACGCGGGACATCACCATCAACAACTGATAGCGGTAACTGCTGCCCGCGGTGGTCCGGGCGGCGCATTCTCTGGACAAAATGTCCTGAGTGAAGCAGTGTGGGAACCGGCTGTACCAGCCGGTTCCCACACTTTTTCCCAGCACAAGGAGATGCAAAAGTGACCCTTCCCTCAGGCCTGACACCAGGCGTCTGGAACCTGGACATGTCCCATAGCGAAATCGGCTTCACGGTCCGCCACGCAGGCATCAGCAAGGTCCGCGGCCGCTTCACGGATGCCTCGGCGGAAGCCCGCGTTGGCGAATCCCTGGCCGATTCTTCACTTCACGCCACGGTCAAAACCGCCAGCTTCGAATCCGGCGACGCCAACCGCGACGGGCACGTCAAGGGCCCGGACTTCTTCGACGTGGAGGAATTCCCGGAGATGACGTTCCGCGCCACCTCGGTGGAAGGCGACGGCGAGGACTACACGCTCACCGGCGATCTCACCATCCGCGGCATCACCAAGCCGGTGGAGTTGGAAGTCGAATTCACGGGGGTTGCTGTTGACCCGTTCGGTGCCACCCGCGCGGGTTTCTCCGCTGAAACAGACATCAGCCGCAAGGAATTCGGCCTGACCTGGAACGCGGCGCTGGAAGCCGGCGGCCTGCTGGTCAGCGACAAAGTCAAGATCAACGTCGACGCTGCGCTGGTCAAGCAGGCCTGAGTGCCATGACCACTGGAAGCCCCCAGCGGGGCGGTGATATCCGGCTCTCTGCCCGCGTCTTCGGCGTGGTGCAGGGAGTCGGATTCCGTTTCTGGACCATGGGCAAGGCTGACGAGCTTGCGCTCAGGGGCGTGGTGAAGAACCTCGACGACGGTTCCGTGTCGGTGGTTGCCGAAGGGCCGCAGGAGCAGGTGCACCAGCTCCTGGACTGGCTGAGGTCCGAGAACGCCCCCGGGCGCGTGGAACGGGTGGAAGAGGCCATCTCGGCCGCCGACGGGTCCTTCCGGGACTTCAGGGCCCGCTGACGCGTTCCCGCGGGCCCGGCGGGTAGGCGTGGCGCCTGCCGGCCAGGATCAGCACAAACGCGATGGCTGCAGGGATGGCCGCTGCGACAGGGATCAGGACAGGTCCGGCCACGGTCAGGGCGGCGGCGCCGAACATCGCTCCGATGGTGATGCCCACCTGGATGGTCAGCACGGTCAGGCCGTTGGCGGCGTCCCGGTATTCACCGCCCGCCCGGAGGATGGCGGACTGGTTGTAGATTCCCATGGCGCCGATGCCTATGCCCCACACGAACATGAGGAGCAAGGCTGCCGGCAGTGCGAGGTCTTGGACGGCCGCGCCGCCCAGCGCAAAACCTGGCAGGGCGGTTCCCACCAGGGGCAGCAGCAGCAGCGCGGCCACAACGCCGGCAACGGTGATGAGGTGCCAGCGCCGCGGCTTTGAATCCACGGTGATGCCGGCGATCCAGATGCCCACCAGACCGGCCACGCCCAGGATGCTGATGGACAGCGGAATGCTGAAATCGGGGAGCCGGACCTCGCGCAGGAACGGGGCAATGTAGGTGAACAGCGCGAAGTGTGCCATCAGCATCAGCGGCCACCCGACGGCAATGGTTTTCACCCCGGGCTGGCCGATCGCCTTCCGGAGCGACGGGCGCGGAGCATCAGGGATGCGCCGAACCGGTGGAAGCAGCCACCCGGCCAGGAGGGCCAGCAGCACGCCGGAGGCAGCCAGGACCACGAAAGCCGAGCGCCAGCCGAGGAGGTTGCCGAGAGCGGTACCCACCGGGGCGCCAATGGCCAGGCCCAAACTGTTGCCGCTGAAGACGATGGCCAGGGCCTTGCCCACTTGGTGGGCGGGGACAATCCGGGCCACAAACGGGGCCATCGCGGACCACAGTAGGCCGTGGGCGATGCCGCCCACCACCCGCGAACCCATGGCGGCGCCGAAGTCGGAGACCACCGCCACCAGGGCGTTGCTCGCGGCGAAGGTCAGGATCAGGGCGATGAGCAGGAAGTGCCGCGGAATCCGCGCCAGGGCCATGGACAACGGGATGACGGTGATGACGATGATGGCCGCGTAGCCCGCCGTCAGGTAGCCGGCCGTTGCCTCCGAAACCTTGAAGTCAGCGCTGATCTGGGGCAGCAGGCCTGACGGCAGGAGCTCGGTGGTGATGGCCGTGAAGCCGATGGCAGCAAGGACGGTCAGGGCGCCGACAGGCAGTTTGTTGGTCTGGGATGTCACCCACTGAATTTACCCTGTTGACGGCTGCCTGAGCGTTGAGGGTTACCCGCGTTGGTGGCGTCCTGCGCGTTGATGGCCGCCTGGGCGCCGGCGGCCCGGGCCGAGGCCAATGAAGGCGCCGAGCTCCTCGAGTACAGCGGGTTTGGACGGCATGTAGTTGGTGAGCTCGGGCGAACGCACTATCACCGCACGCCATTGCCCCCGCGACACGGCCACGTTGATCCGGTTCCGGTTCAGCAGGAACTCGGCCCCCCGCGGTGCCTCAGCCACCGCGGAGCAGGCCATGGAGACCACCACAACCGGCGCCTCCTGGCCCTGGAACTTGTCCACCGTGCCCACCCGGACGCCGGACAGGCCCGCCAGCTGCAGTTCGTGCCGGATCAGCTGGACCTGGGCGTTGTAGGCGGCCACCACCAGGATGTCCTCGGCAGTCAGCGGCCGGGCGGGTTTGTCCCCTCCCGGAATCCACTTCAGCCCGATGTGCCGCTGCGCCTGCCTGACCACTTCGGCTGCCTCTTCCGGGGAGGACGTGGTGTTCCCGCTGTGCGCCACGAACGCGGTTTCGACGCCGGCCGGCAGCTCTGCCAGGCTCCGCAGCGAAGCAGCGGGCGCCGCTTCGAGCTTGCCGTCATAGCTGAGCACGGACACGGCGCGGCACAGATCGGGATGCATGCGCCAGCTGTCGGCCAGGAAGTAGCCCAAATTTTCCGGCAGGGTGGCATGACCGGCGGCGAGCCAGCCCAGGGCCGACTCGTCCACCGGCTCGGGGTGTGAGCCCTGGGTGACCTGCGGCAGCTGCTGCGGATCGCCCAGGAGCAGGAGGCGTTTGGCGGAGCGGGCCACGGCCAGGGTGTTGGCCAGCGAGAACTGCCCGGCCTCGTCAATCACCAGCAGGTCCAGCGATCCGGCGGGGACTGATTTGCCGGTGAGGGTCCAGGCGGTGCCGCCAATCAGCGCGCCGCCGGGGGAGGCGAGGAGGGCCGCGACGTCGTCGTCCTTCGTCTGGCGCCAGGGCACCGCGTGTTCGGTGACGATCTTCTTGGCCACGCGGGCGGGATCCACCCCGGCGGATTCGATGGCGGTGCACAGCATGTTTTCCACTACCGCATGCGACTGCCCCACCACACCGATTTTCCAGCCCCGGGCCACCAGCCTGGCAATGACGTGGGAGCCCACATATGTTTTGCCCGTCCCGGGCGGGCCCTGCACGGCGAGGTACGAATGATCGATATCCAGCAGCGAGGCAGTGATCGCACCGACGTAATCCGGCGCGCCGGCGCCGTCGGCTTCGGGGCTGCCGTCTCCGACAGGGGCGGGGCCGGGGAGTGAACGGAAGCGCGGCGGAAGCTTGCGCAGGATGTCCACGCCAGGATGCTTGGGGAGCGACGGAACAGCGGCCCCCACCTCCTCCGCGAGTTCCGCCAGCGCGGCTTCGATGCTGGCGGTGCGGACCGGCTGGTCCTCGGTGAGGGCCACCGGGATGTGCGGGTACGCCGGGACCTTGCCGGTTTCCTTCTCCTCGATGGTGATGATGCTCTGGCCGGCTATCCGGGGGTGGTCTTCCACTGCTGTCACGAGGGTGCCGAAGGTGAAGCCCCGGCCGCTGGTTCCGGACGTATCCTCCAAGCCGTCGGGGAGCGGGGAATCATAGAGCCGGCACCAGGTGCTGCCCGGCTTGAAGTCGGAGCCCTCGCTCATGGTTCCGGTCAGCCTGAGCGTGCGCGTGCGCATCCGCACCGTGGGCTTGGCCAGCGCCCACTCGGCCACCACCTCCGCTGTGTCCACCACAAACACGTTGCGGTGATCGGACCAGAGGTCGATCTCGGCTTCGGTGCGGTCGAAGTGTTCCCACCAGAACTGCTTCCTTTCCCGCCGGTGGTACCCGGTGGCCGCGGCCACCATCGCAATGGCGCGTTCGTCGTTCGTCCAGGGCCGGGTGTCCGGGAGGCCCGCCAAATACTCCTGGAGCCTGAGCTCGCCGGGTGTGGGCTGCGGTTCTTGAACTTCGGGCCGGAGCGGGGCCGGTGCGCCGCCGTCGTGCGTTTGCCCTGTTCCCGGGCCCGCGGCGGTGTGGCCCGGATCGTGAGCAGGAGCAGAGTCCCGCAGTTCCAGCAGCCAGTCCCGCAGGCGGAGAGTGGAGAGGCAGTCGTACTCGTTGTAGTCGGAGATCGAGGCGAGGATCTTCGCAGCTTCCGCGGCGTCGCCGCCGTCCCGGGCCGCGCAGTAGGCGGCGTAGGCCACCACGGAAGCGCCTGCGTCCTTCACGTCTCCGGAGCGAAGGTTGTCCCCCATGTACAACGGCTCAAGCTTTTTGATGGAGTAGGACGGCTCGGAGATCCTGAGCGAATGCCGGGCCGTGGCGTAGAGATCCACGAGCACCCCTTCGCGGAGCCAGTTGTCCACGATGTCCTCGCCCGCCAGATGCCGCACGGACAGGTTCCGGAGGGCCGATTTCTCGTAGGCGGCGTAGTGGTAGACGTGCATGTCCGGAAACCGCGCACGGCGCTCTTCCACGTACGCCAGGAAGTCCAGGAAGGCCTGCCGTTCCCCGGAACGGGAATGCGCCCAGAAGGGCCGGAACACGGGGTTGCCTGCGGCGTCATCCCGCCTGGCAGCTGGTCTGCCTTCCTGCCTGTCATTTGCCGGGCTGTCTCCTGCCGGAGCGGAGGGTGCCTCGACCACGCCGAAGAGGTACTCCAGGCCCCACTGGCTGGTGGCGGGGTCCTGCCACAGCGGATCGCCCTCGAAGTCGAAGAAGATGTCGCCGGGGCTGGGCGCCGGAATGCCGGCCAAGGCATTCTCCGGGAGGACCTTGAATGCGACGGTGTGGTCTTCGCCGTCCTTGGTGAAGGTGCGGGAACCGTCCGGCAGGTCCCGGCCCAGCTGCATCCGTGCCTGGTCGCGGAGCCGCACCACCGAACCTGAGGCCTTTCCCGGAGGGAGGTCGGCCAGTGCGTCGATCGTGGTGATGCCCTCGGCAATGAGCTTCTTGCGCCGAACCGTGGTCATGCCGCCCACCATGAGGAGGTCGCGGTGGGCCTGGACCTGCTCGGCGCAGTAGTTGCACCGGCCGCAGTAGCTGATGCCGGTTTGCTGCCACTGCACCGCCGAATCCTGCTCCCGGTGGGCGGCGGTCAGGTCGCGGAAGCGGTCGCGGCGCTCGCGGAAGACGGGCAGCAGGTCAGGCAGGGAGTGGTGGCTCCGGACGTAGTCGCCGGCCACCACGGCACCCAGGACCAGGGTTACCCGGGGCGAGGGTTCCAGGCCCATGCCGATGAGTTGGTCGCCGTACGCTGCCAGTTGCAGAAGTGCCCCCACCTTGGCATGCCGGGCAAGCTTGGTGTCCCACACTTCGTAGCGGCCGGGGTTGCCGGTGCCGGCGGCCTCATTGACGATGAAGTCCGCGTAGCCCAGGAACTCGCCGTCGAAGAAGGTGGCCTGGAAGACGACGTCCGCCCCGGCCCGGAGGGCAAGCTCGGTTTCGGCCTGTTTGGCCAGAAGATCCGCGCGTGTGTTGTCGCCGCGGTCAATGGAGTAGACCCCGGCACCGCGGCCGGCATCCCAGGTGCCGTACTGCTGGATGAGGCCGGCCAGCACCTTTTCCTCGTGCCGGTCACCGAGTTTCCCGGCCCGGCGCTGCATCTCATCCTCGGGAAACTGCGCTTTGGGGGAGCGGCCCAGCTTCTCATCCAGGATGCGGAGCGTACGGTATTCGCACTCGCTGGCGGCAACAAGATCGCTGGCGGAGAACACCAGGTCCTGCGCCGCGCCCCGATGAACGCTGACGCCTGGAACGCTGACGCCTGGAACGCTGACGCCTGGACCGCTGACGACTGGAACGGCACTGGCAGGATCGAGCAGAAACACTGGGCCTCCCCATTGATTTCCCTGTCCGGAGGAAAGCTCCACCGGCCATGATTTGAATCTATCAACAGGGACTGACAACGCGGGGTCCACTCAATGCCCCTCCGAGGCCTCCCGAAGGGCATTGAGTGACCCCACGTTTAAGGCGCGTTGCTTTAAGGCGCGTTGCTTTAGCGCATTGCTTAAGGCGGGCTGATTTAGGAGTCCGCGGCGCGGACCTGGGCTTTGTCATGCTCGGCGTGGGCGCTGCGGAGGAGGTCCATGAACTCGGTTTCGTTGCGGACCAGCCGCTTGTACTTCTCCGGCAACTTCCGGATCTGGTCTTCCTCACGGACCATCTTCGCGAAAATCCGGTCCCGCTCCAGGATGTCCGTTTCGTAGTTCAGGTCAAGGTACTCAACAGCGTGCCGCCTGGCGCCGGACACCGCGTTCTTAGCCTTGCCCTTGGGGCTGAAGATGGAGGCCAGGATGGTGACCCCCAGGACTCCCAGGATCACCGTCAGGGAGACGCCGGTGCTGACTTCCACCACGTTGACCGGCTCACCGTCGTTGATGAAGGGCAGGTTGTTTTCGTGCAAGGCGTGCAGGATGAGCTTGACGCCGATGAAGCCCAGAATTGCCGCCAGGCCGTAGGACAGGAAGATGAGCCGGTCCAGGAGTCCGTCAATCAGGAAGAACAGCTGGCGCAGGCCCATCAGCGAGAACGCGGTGGCGGTAAAGACGATGAAAACGTTTTGCGTCAGCCCGAAGATGGCCGGGATGGAGTCCAACGCAAACAGGAGGTCGGTGCCGCCAATCGCCACCATCACCAGGAGCATCGGGGTCAGGACACGCTTGCCGTTCTCCATGGTGAACAGCTTGTCGCCGTCGTAGTGTGCCGACGCCGGGAGGAAACGTTTGGCGAGCCGGACCACCAGGCCTTCGCTGTCATCGTCGTGGCTATCCGGTTTGAGCAGGTTCCCGGCGGTGATGAGCAGGATCAGGCCGAAGATGTAGAACACCCAGGCGAAGCTGTTGATCAGGGCTGCGCCGAGGAAGATGAAGGCCGTGCGGGCGATCAGTGAGAAGACAATGCCGAACAGCAGCACCTTTTGCTGGTCCGCGCGGGGCACCTTGAAGCTGGCCATGATGATCAGGAAGACGAACAGGTTGTCCACGGACAGGGCCTTCTCCGTGACGTAGCCGGCGAAGTATTCGGTGCCCATGGTGGTACCGCCAAACATCAGCACACCGAGGCCGAAGATCAGGGCGATGCCCACGTAGATGGAGGACCAGATGGCCGACTCCTTCAGCGAGGGCGTGTGGGCCTTCCGCACATGGAAAAAGAAATCGAAAGCCAGCAGGCCAACGATTCCCGCGATGGTCAGGGTCCAGACAAGGGAGGAAACTTCCACGTTGGGGCCTTTCGTCGGAGTCTTCCTCCAGCGTACCTAAGCGGGCTTCAGGAGTTTTCGTTTCGTGACGGCCTCGCGGGAGAGCGTTTTGTAGCCTTCCCGCTCAAACAGGACAGTGATCACGTCATCCTCATAACGCATCACCAGCCCGGCTCCCCACTTCTTGTGGGTCACGGAGGACTGGACCGGGAAGGGAAGATCTGCGACATCGCGGGCAGCGCCGCCGTCGTTATTTCCAGCCTGCGGCTGCGACGCCCCCTCGGTGCAGGAATCGCAGTTGCCGCACGGCTCCGGGAGGTCCTCGCCGAAATACCCCAGCAGGACCTGGCGCCGGCAACCATCCGTTTCGGCGTAGCCGCGCATCATCTGGAGGCGCGATTCGTCCACGCGCTGCCGCGCTTCAGCCAGTTCGACGGCGCGCTGCACCAGTGCGGCCGGCTTGGCTGTGGAGATGAGCCGGACGCCGCGCTTGCCGGAGCTCACCGCACCCGCCTCCTGCAGCTGGTTCAGGAGGCCCGTCATGCGGCGCGGCCTGAAGCCGGTCAGCTCGGCCAGTGACGAGGCGAAGACAGGTCCGTCCGCCGTGCGGAGGGCCTTGAGTACGGCAAGCAGGGCCTCCGGGTCCGGACGGTGGGTGCCGAAGAACTTCCGAAGTCCCAGGTCCTCGGCCCGGTAGTGCAGAACGGCAGACGCAGGCTCCCCGTCCCGCCCGGACCGGCCCAGCTCCTGGTAGTAGGCGTCCAGTGATTCGGGAATGTCGGCGTGGATCACAAACCGAACGTTGGGCTTGTCGATGCCCATCCCGAACGCCGTGGTTGCCACCACCACATCCAGCCGGTCGTCCATAAACAGTTCGAGGACGCGTTCGCGGTCCGCGGCGGAGCGGCCTGCGTGGTACGCCTCGGCGCGAAGTCCCTGCCCGACCAGTTTCGCGGCGTACTTCTCGGTGTCCTTGCGGGTGGCGGTGTACAGCAGGCCGTGTTGGCGCGTGCCGGTGCCTGTGCTGTTACTGTCGACGAAGGCAAACACCTGCTCCACCACGGCGCGGCGTTTTTCCTTCTCCTCGTGATGCCTGACCACATCGAGCATGATGTTGGGCCGGTCGAAGCCGTGAACCAGGACGAGCGGGTCCTTCATGCCCAGCCGTTCCGCGATCTCCTCCCGCACCGGTGGGGAGGCTGTGGCCGTCAGCGCTGCCACGGGCGGGTTGCCGAGCTGTTCCCTGACGGTGCCCAGGGTGAGGTAATCGGGGCGGAAATCGTGTCCCCAGGAGGAGACACAGTGGGCTTCATCCACCACAAACAGGGCCGGGCGGGCAGCGGCGACGCGCTCCACGGTTCTCTTCTTCGCCAGCTGCTCCGGCGCCAGGAAGAGGAAAGCGGCCATGCCCGACTCCACTTTTTGCCAGGCGTCCTCCACTTCCGCGTCGCTGTGGGCGGAGTTGATCGCGACGGCGGCGCCCTCGCCCAGTGCCTCGGTGAGGCCTGCGATCTGGTCCTCCTGGAGCGCGATCAACGGTGAAACCACGACGGCGGGGTGCCCGGTCTCCCGGTGGAGGTGGACCGCGGCCACCTGGTAGATCGCGGACTTGCCGTAGCCGGTGGGCATCACGGCAAGGACATCACGGCCGTCCGCCAGGGCTGACATGCCCGCGAGCTGGCCGTCGCGGAGCTGAGGGAGGGAGAAAGCGGAGGAGGCAAGCGCGCTCAGCGCAGGTTTCTCGGGCATGAAGGCAGCTCCGGGGTGGTGGGTCCTGCGGCCGCTTGCTTCAGCCGTGGTGACAAGCCTACGCGAGGTGGCCTCCCGCCGTCGTCCGCCGTCTGAAACACCCCCTCCCTGCGCGCGGCCGGGCGGCTCCTTTCCTTGACTTCCGGGACGCCCTGAACAAGTGTGGAAGAGACCCGTACCATTCTGAGTATTTTCGTGTTGACGGTGTCAGTTCGACTAAGGAGAGTGCAGCGTGGCGCGTAAAAACCCGAAGGTTGAAGAGGTCAACGAGGCTGATATCGAGGTCACCGGCCACCCCAAGTCCTGGGCCGCCGGCGTCCCCGGCGTCTACCACTCCATGGAGCCGGCCCTGAAGCACATGGGCGCGGGCCGGGCCGGGAAGACCCTGCTGGCGTTGAACCAGAAGGACGGCTTCGACTGCATGAGCTGCGCATGGCCCGACCCGGACCACCGCAAGACCTTTGAATTCTGTGAAAACGGTGCCAAGGCGGTCACCTGGGAGGCCACCCCGGTGCTGGTCGGCCCCGAATTCTGGACCGAACACCCGGTGAGCGAACTCCGGGAACGCTCCGAGTATTGGCTGGGGATGCAGGGGCGCCTCACCACGCCGGTCCACAAGGCCGCGGGTGAGGACCACTACCGGCCAGTCAGTTGGGACCGGGCGTTCACCATCCTCGCGGACAAGCTGAAGTCCCTGCCCAGCCCGGACCAGGCCACCTTCTACACCAGCGGCCGGACCTCGAACGAGGCCGCCTTCCTGTACCAGTTGTTCGTCCGGGCGTACGGCACCAACAACCTGCCGGACTGCTCCAACATGTGCCACGAATCCTCGGGCTGGGCCATGGGGCAGACCATCGGGATCGGCAAAGCCACCGTCTCCTACGACGACTACGCCAAGGCGGACCTGATCATCATCATGGGCCAGAACCCGGGCACCAACCACCCGCGGATGCTCACCGCCCTGGAAGAGACCAAGGAGGCCGGCGGCGAGATTGTGGCGATCAACCCGCTGCCGGAGGCCGGGCTGCGCCGCTACAAGAATCCGCAAAAGGTCAAGGGCATCATCGGCCACGGAACCCAGATTGCGGATCAGTTCCTGCAGATCCGGCTCGGCGGCGACATGGCACTCCTCCAGGCTGTCTCCAAGCGCGTGCTCGACGCCGAAGCCAGGAATCCCGGCACCGTGCTGGACCATGCCTTCCTGGCGGAGCACTGCCACGGGCTGGAGGAGCTGAAGGCGCACCTCGCCGAACTGGACGAGGCAGCCGTCCTCGAGGCCACCGGGCTGCGGACCGAGGAAATCGATGAACTGGCGGAGCGCTACCTGAAGGCCGAGAAAGTGATCATCACCTGGGCCATGGGCATTACGCAGCACAAAAAGGCCGTGCCCACCATCAAGGAGATCATCAACCTCCTGCTGCTCCGCGGCAACATCGGCAAGCCGGGCGCCGGCGCCTCGCCCATCCGCGGGCACAGCAACGTCCAGGGTGACCGGACCATGGGCATCTGGGAGCAGATGCCGCCGTCGTTCCTGGACGCGCTGGGCAAGGAATTCAGCTTCGATCCGCCGCGTGAACACGGTGTAGACGCCGTTGAAACCATCAGGCAAATGCGCGACGGCGGGATCAAGGTCTTCGTCGGGATGGGCGGCAACTTCGTGGGGGCCATGTCGGACACGCAGACAGCCATAGCTGCGATGGAAAACACCGAGATGTCCGTTCAGATCTCCACCAAGCTCAACCGCTCGCACACCGTGACCGGTGCCGAGGCGCTGATTCTGCCCACTATGGGCCGCACCGAGATTGACCTGCAGGAATCGGGGCCGCAGTTTGTGTCCGTGGAGGACACCGTCTGCGCTGTCCACGGCTCACACGGCGCCGTCCCGCCGGTGGCACCCGGGCTGCTGTCCGAGGTGGCCATCATCAGCAGGCTCGCCCAGAAGGTGGTGGGTGACCGGGTCAACGCTGACTGGGCCGGGTTCGAGAAAAACTACGACCTCATCCGCGACCACATTTCCCGCGTGGTCCCCGGGTGCGAGGACTACAACGGGAAGATCCGGCAGAAGGGCGGCTTCGTGCTGCCGAACGGTCCCCGGGACTCGCGCACATTCGAAACCCCGATGGGGAAGGCCATGCTGACGGTCAACCAGCTCGAACACGTTGAACGGCCGGCCGGCACGCTGATCCTGCAGACCATGCGTTCCCACGACCAGTTCAACACCACCATCTATGGCAACAACGACCGCTACCGCGGTATCCGGAAGGGCCGCGAGGTGGTGTTCGTCAGCCCGGAGGACCTGGCCGGGCTGGGGCTCAGCGACGGGCAGCGCGTGGACATCCACGGCGTGTACCAGGACAACGTGGAGCGGGTGCTGCACAACTACCGGGTGGTCTCGTACCCCACCGCAGCGGGCTGTGCGGCCGCGTATTACCCCGAAGCCAACGTCCTTGTTCCGCTGGACAGCGTGGCTGAAGGCAGCCAGACGCCCGTGTCCAAGGCCGTGATCGTTCGGCTGGAGCCAGCCAAGGCACACGCGCCGGAGGCCGTGGCCGCAGGCTGAGCCACCGAAGGAGCTACTGCGCGCTGTGCGTCCAGCCTTGAGCGCCGGGTTCCGGCTGGGGATTCGCCTGCTGGCGGGCGTCCGCACAGAGGCTGAACGCGACGTCGGCCGCTTTGGTGATGGACGCCGTCGAGGCTGCCTTGGAACCGGCGCTTCCCGTGCCGGCCTCGAGCGCGGCGGCGTAGCCCACCAGGAACGCGGTGATCGGGGCTGCTGCGTGCGTCACGGAATCTGCGGATTTCCGGGCCAGCTCAAGGATCAGCTCCTGGTCCACCTTCAGGTCCAGGATCTGCAAGGCCTGGGTCAGCTTGTGGGTCCACTGCTCCAAAATCCGGGCTTCGTCGTCGTTCTGGGCCATGGTGGTCTCCTTCGTGGGGCGGGTAGGTGGGGCGGGTAGTGGGACGGGTTCGTGGGCGCCGGCGGCTCTCAGGTGTCGATGGTGGCCATGTTGGGGTAGCGGGCCCCTGCGGTGGCCCCGGCAGGCGCCAGTTCATCGAGCAGCTGGAGGTCCTCCGCGGTGAGCTCGACGCCCACTGCGCCCAGGTTCTCGGCGAGCCGTTCGCGCCTTTTGGTGCCGGGGATCGGGGCGATGTGCCGGCCCTGGGCCAGCAGCCAGGCGAGGGCGAGCTGGGCGGGGGTGCATTGTTTCTGGCCGGCCAGTTCTTTCACCCGGTCCACGAGCTGCAGGTTGCGGGCAAGGTTTTCGCCCTGGAACCGGGGTGAGTGCCGGCGGAAGTCATCGGCGGCGAAGTCGTCAGCGGAGCGGATCTGGCCGGTCAGGAAGCCGCGGCCCAGCGGGCTGTAGGGCACAAAACCGATCCCCAGCTCCTCGAGCACCGGAAAGACTTTGGTTTCAGGTTCGCGTTCCCACAGTGAGTACTCGGTCTGCAGCGCGGTGATCGGATGCACGGCGTGGGCTCGTCGGATGGTCTCCGCCGACGCTTCGGACAGGCCCAGATGGCGGACCTTCCCTGCTTCGACCAGCCCGGCCATGGCCCCCACGGTGTCCTCGATGGGGACGGTTTTATCCACGCGGTGCTGGTAGTACAGGTCGATGTGGTCCACGCCCAGGCGCCGGAGGCTGGCATCGCAGGCGGCGCGGACGTAGTCAGGATGGCCGTTGATGCCCACCCAGGAGCCGTCCTCACGGCGTTCGTTGCCGAACTTCGTGGCCAGGACGACGTCAGACCGCCGGCCTGCGATGGCACCGCCCACCAGCTTTTCATTCGTGAAGGGCCCGTACATGTCCGCGGTGTCCAGCAGGGTCCCGCCGGCGTCAAGGAAGGCGTGGATGGTGGCGATCGATTCCTGCTCGTCGCCGGTTCCGTAGAACTCGCTCATGCCCATGCAGCCCAGACCCAGGGCGGAAACGGTGAGCGATCCAAGCGTGCGGTTTTCCATGCGGTTCTCCTTTGCGGCGGAACTGGCTCAACGGCCTGCCTTTCCGCAAGCCGGATGGTGCACCGTAGGCCACTATAGGCACGTTGCGTCAGGGGTCACAACAGGTTCCCGCAGCGGCGTTAGGGTTGAGGAAAGCCAGCAGCGAAGGAGAATCCCCTTGAGCGACATCACCATCAGCAACAATCCGGACCGGGAGCGGTTCGAGGTCCGGGATACCGGAAAAGTGGTTGGGAAGGCCTGGTACAAGGCGTACGACGGCGAGGTCCCGTCGCAGCGGATTTTTTATCACACAACGGTCACTGAGGAATACGAGGGGCAGGGACTGGCAGGCAGGCTGGCTCAAGTGGCGCTGGATGAGACAGTGGCAGCGGGCCTGCGGATCGTCCCGGTCTGCCCTTTCATCAAGAGCTACATCGCCAGGCACCCGGAATATGAGGCAAGTGCCGTGGCCATCACGCCCGCGCATCTGCAGTTCCTGGACAAAGTACTGGCTGCCCGGGCCTGACGTCCTTCCCGGCTGAGACCGTCCGGCGCCCGTCATCAAATCGCGCTTCCAGCAGCTGGTGGAGCAGACTGTTTCCGTGAGCAACCAACCCCGGACCCGGCTGGCTGTCGCCGGCCTCAGCCTGGGCACGGCGCTGAACCCGCTGAACTCCTCCATGATCGCTGTCGCCCTGGTGGTGCTGCGCGCGGACTTCGGGCTCGACGTCGCCACGGTCACGTGGGTGATCACCTCCTTCTACCTCAGCTCCGCTGCCGGCCAGCCGCTGATGGGCAAGCTCGCGGACAGGTTCGGGCCGCGGCGGATGTTTTCGCTCGGCATGGGACTCGTGGCCGTGACCTGTGCCCTGGCGCCCTTTTCGCCGAACTTCGCGCTGCTGTGTGTGGCCCGGGCCGTGATGGCGTTGGGCACCGCCGCGGCTTACCCCAGTGCGGTGGTGATGGTGGGCGTTATGGTCCATCAGTCCGGCACCGCCCAGCCGGCCGGCCTCAGATCCTCCCGGCCCTTGGGGCACATCCAGATGGCCAACACGTCCGCGGCGGCCGTGGGCCCGGTCATCGGTGGCCTGCTGGTGGGCTTCGTCGGCTGGGAGGCGCTGTTCCTCATTAACGTGCCGTTGGCGTTGGCGGCGCTGCTGATCGTACGGCGGGCCGCTCCTGCCGACGCGGCCCGGGAACGCGGCAGCTTCGCCGCGCTGGTGCGGGATTCGGATATCCCGGGAATCCTGGGCTTCGTCAGTTCCCTGCTGCTGGTGATGATGGCTCTGCTCGACGTGGCGCCGGGGTACCGGTGGCTGCTGTTGGGCGCCGGTGCCGTGACGGCGGCGCTGTTTGCCTGGCGTGAACTGCGTTTCAGCCCGCCGTTCCTTGACCTGCGGCTCCTCGGCAGGAACCGGCCACTGATGCTGGTGTACGTGGGCTTCGCCGTGTTCAACAGCGTCTACTATTTTGCGTTCTTCGGCCTGCCCCAGCTGCTGCAGGAGTCAGGCGGCTACGAACCAGGCCTGGTAGGTCTGCTGATGCTGCCGCTGGCCGCCGCATCCGTCGTAGCCACTCCCTGGGCAGTCCGGGCGATGGGAAGGTTCGGCGTGCGGCGGGTGCTGATTGCCGGCGTCGTACTTCTTGCCGCGGTGGCCGCCCTCATGTGGCTCCTCACCCAGTCACTGGCCATGCCGTTGGTCCTGGTTCTTACTGCCCTCATGGGTGTTCCGTTCGGGGCCGTGAGCATCGCTTCGAACCAGGGCATGTTCGTCTCCACCCGGCCGCAGGAACGCGGCGTTGCTGCCGGAATCTTCCAGACGTGCCGCTACCTGGGTGCCATCACGGCCACCGTCCTGATCGGCGTGTTCGCAGCCGACGGCGTGGACCAGCAAAGCTGGGGACTGATGACCGTAACCATGCTGATCCTCACGGCGGCGGCCTTCGCCGTGACGTTGATGTGGCGGGAACGCGCGGACTAACAATTGCAGTAGCTCCCGGGCGGCGTTAACGGGTAATGAACACAACATGGATTGTCCGGCCGGGGTCTGGCGGATTCCCGCCCCTGCCCGCTTATGATGGCCGCATGTCATCCTACGAAGTCACCCGCAGCGCCTTCATTCCTGCCTCGCCGGAAGAGATTTTTCCGCTGGTAAACAGCTTTCTTGAGTGGACAAAATGGTCGCCCTGGGAGAACGTCGACCCGGAAATGGACCGTTCGTACGCGGGCAACGATGCCGGCGTCGGAGCCCGCTACGCCTGGAGCGGCAACCGCAAAGCCGGCAGCGGCAACATGGAGATTGTTGAGTCGGACTTTCCCGGGAGCATCAAGGTGCGGCTCGAATTCACGAAGCCGTTCAAAGCAGTGAACCCCACCTCGTTCACGTTTGCACCGGCCGACGGCGGCACCCGGGTCACGTGGCGGATGACCGGCGAGAACAAAGGGCTGGCGAAGGTTTTTGCCCTGGTTGTGAACATGGACAAGATGGTGGGCGGCGATTTCGAGCGCGGGCTGGCGGCGCTGTCCACGGCCGCGACAGCCGGCAAAGCCTGACCCTGGGCCGTTTCCGGTTCTAGCTGTCGAGGATCTGCTCGGGCGCTCACCCGTGGCGATCGGGGCACCACGCGCCTATGGTGGTGCCATGTCCAATTCTTTTGCGTCCTTTGTGGAGACCTTCAAGAACGTCGGCGTAGCCAGGGCATACGGCCAGCCCGTCAATGTCGGCGGGGAAGAAATCGTCCCCGTGGCCCTGGTGTCGTTCGGGTTCGGCGGCGGGGGCGAGGCCGGGGACGGGGCCTCCGGCGGCGGCGGCGGTGGCGGTGGCGTGGTGCTGCCCCTTGGTGTCTACGGGAACGCCGGCGGCCGCGCGGAGTTCCGGCCCAACACCGTTGTCACCTTGGTCTGTCTGGTCCCGGTGATCGCCGTCCTCGGCGCCGCGGTCCGTGGGGCGATCCGCGCAGCAAGGTCCTAGCGGGCGGAACGCCGGTTGCGCGCCTGGCGCGCCAGCCGGATGAATCCGTAGACGAACACTGCTTCGATGAGGACCATCAGTCCCAGCAGCAGCCACTGGCGTTGGGCGATGAAAACGACCGTGCCGGTGAGCACCAGCGTGGTTCCGAGCGCCAGCGCGTACACGGCGAATCCGAGGGCGACCTTCGCGCTGCGCACGCCCGTGCTGAAGCCGAAGCCCGCCGGTTCGCCGCCTGGACGGCCGGGCACGCTGTCCGGGCGGGCGGGCTTGACCTTGTCGAATTCCTCCCAGAGGTCCGGGTCCTGGTTGCTCATGGTTTCATTATCCCGCTCCGCTCTACCGCTACACCCCTGCAAAGGGGGCGGCTCAAACTAGGGTATTTCGGTCTGTCCCGGTTCGTTCGATAATGGCCACATAACCTTCGGGGACCCTCGCGCCAATGATGGCTGGCGGGGCGTGGCAGAGTCCCAGGTGGCCGTTTGAGCACTTGGCGGACGGGCGGCCACGCGGCCCCGGACAGAGACGTCCCGGGACGGCACCCCAGGGGTCATCGCCATCATGCAGAAACAATGCACAAAGGAATTCATCATGCTCAACGATTCAGAGATCATGGCTGTCCTTCCCGCGAAGGACCTCAACAGGGCGAAGGAATTCTATCGGGACAAGCTGGGACTGGAGTCCTCCGACGTCTCTGGGGACGGCAGCTTGCTGTTCAGCGGCGGAAAGGGAACGAGCTTCCTCGTCTACGAGACCGAGAATGCCGGGTCAGCCAAGAACACCCAGATGGGCTGGGAAACAGACAATCTGGAGCGGGAGATGGAGGAACTGCGCGGCCGCGGCGTGGTTTTTGAGGACTACGACATGCCCGGGTTGAAGACGGAGAACGGCGTGGCCACCAATGACTGGGGGAAGGCCGCGTGGTTCCTGGACAGTGAAGGAAACATTCTCGTCCTCTCCCAGCGCGCGAAGTAGCCGCCGGACCTGAGAACGCCAGCCACGGGCCGCCCCTGCCGCTAGCACGGGGCGGCCCGTTCGGCGCCGGGTGGGAAACCGCCCTAGCCCGTTCGGCCGAGACACCGAAGGCAGGCGGCAGGGCTTAGGGCACCCGTGGGCGCCAACGCCCCGGCCGAAAGAGGCGGGCTGGGATCCAGTGCCGGCGCCACTCAGGCTGCCTGGTAGGTCGCGATGACCACGCCGGTGCTGGTGATCACACTGCTGGTGAGCCGAAGCTCCGACGATGGGCCGCCGTCCGGGAAGAGGCGCCGCCCGGAACCGAGGAGCAGCGGGTGGATCAGCAACACGTATTCGTCGATCAGGTTGCGGCGCCTCAGCGACTGGATCAGCTCCCCGCTGCCCAGAATGGCGATGTCGGGCCCTGGCTCGCTCTTGAGGGCGGCCACTGCCTCGGCGGCGTCCCCGTGGAGCAGCGTTGAGTTCTGCCAGGTCAGGGGTTCGGTCAACGTTCTCGAGGCAACGTACTTTGGGACGTTGTCCAGGACCTCGGTGAAGGGATTGTCCTTTTGGTGCGGCCAGTAGCCAGCGAAGTCCTCGTAGGTGCGCCGTCCCAGCAACAGGGCACCAGTGTGCGCCATCCCCTCTCCCATCACGCGTCCCATGACGGGGTCGTTGTAGGGCAGCGCCCAGCCACCGCGCTGGAAGCCTCCGCGGGTATCCTCGTCCGGACGGCCTGGTGCCTGCATCACGCCGTCCAGCGAGATGTTGTTGGTGACGGTCACTTTTCTCATGCCAATTCCTTTCAGGCTGGCCGGCCCGATTGGGGGAGCGGGGAGGGAGCCACCGCGATTCACATGCTGGCCTTCGGCGTGCACGGCGTCAAGGCTGTCCCGGCATGGGACGCACCCCGTCTATCCGCAGGTGGCGCGCGCGTGTAAGCATGGGGGCTTAGCGGGAATGTCGGATTGAGGGAGACCTGATGAAATCCAACGAAGTGCTGCTGGACGCCTTCGGCCGGGTCCGGGAAAACGTGGAGGCCACGCTTGAAGGGCTCGACGACGGGTCCCTGGCCCGGCGGCCGGCGGGAACCGGGAACTCGATCGCATGGCTGATCTGGCACCTCGGCCGGGTGGCGGACGCGCAAGTAGCCTCTGCCGCAGGCTTGGACCAGGTGTGGACGTCGCAGGACTTCGCCGGCCGTTTCGGTCTGCCCCTGACAGAGCGCGACACGGGTTACGGTCACTCCAGCCACCAGGTCGACGCCGTGCAGGCGGCGCCTGAACTGCTGCTGGAGTACTACAACGCCGTCCACCGTCAGACGGTGGAGTTTGTAAACACGCTCACCGACCAGGACCTGGATCGGATCGTTGACAAGCGCTGGGACCCGCCGGTCACCCTCGGCGTTCGGTTGGTCAGCACCATTGCCGACTGCCTCCAGCACGTAGGCCAGGCCGCCTATGCAAAGGGTCTGAAGGCTTAGGGAAGGGGAGCCCATGGCTCATGCCGAAGCCGTACTCCACGACGGCTCCATCATCACCGTCACCATCCAAGGTGACGGTCCCGCCATCCTGCTGCCCGTGAGCCTGGCGACCCACACAGCGGCGGAGGCGGAGACGCTGCGCCAGTGGGGAGCAGACCCGGACCTCGGCCCAAACCTCGTCAACGGGCTGGCCCGCGCCAACCGCGTGATTGCAGCCGATTACGAAGCACACCGGATGGCCAATCCGGCGCCGCAGACCCTCACCCCGGAGAACCTCACGAAGGATTTCCTGGCCATTGCCGATGCCGCCGCCGTGGACCGTTTTGCCTACTACGGCTACTCCTGGCTGGCCCTCAGCGGCCTGCAGCTCGCACTCCGCACTGACCGGCTCCGGGCGCTGGCCATGGGCGGCTTCCCACCGGTGGAAGGTCCGTACCGGAGCATGCTCGCCGTCACGCGGGCAGCGCACGCCTTCTCCATGCAGGCAGCCGCCGAACCGGCAGGCCCCTTGCCGGAACCGGAGCCGGGCGACTGGGACTCGGCGTCGGTACAGACCACCGAGGCGCAGACCCAGCAGTTCGTCACCCTGTACGAAACACTGCAAGACTTCGACGACGGCGGCGCTGTGCTGTGGAGTGACCGGCTGGGGGCGGACGAGCCTGCGCCGCGCCGGCTCCCGGCAGACCTGCATTGCCTCGCATTCGCCGGCGCCGAGGATCACATCGACTACAAACCGGTTTGGGGAGGCGTGCGGGTGGCCATCGGGGAGCCGCTGGCAAGGCATCAGGGTGCGCTCGCCGAGGCAGGGTGGGACGTCCGGATCCTGCCGGGCTTTGACCATATGGGTGCGATGCACAGCGCTGTGGTTCTGCCGATCCTGACCGACTGGCTGGCCAAGGCGGGCTGGGTGACCCCCGGCGCGCGTGAGTGATATTCGACGACGAGCGGCGGCTGGCGGGCAACGCCGCCGGTGCCCGCCAGCCGGTTCCAGCGTCCTTCAGTGGCTGGACATGTGCCTTGTCATTGATTCAGGAAGCAGTCCGAGCTGCCCCATGAAATCCAGCTGGTCGAAGTAGAAGTGGTGGGTTTTGATGACTCCTGCTTCGACATGGATGATGTCGCAACTTCGGACCGTCACCTTCTTTCCCGTGGGCTGCAAGGTCTCTCCGGTGGCCATCTTCATCGCCCCGGTGTTGGTGCCGGTGACGACGCCTTCATCGATCGCCACGTTGCCGGTTTCGTATTTTTCCCTGGACTCATAGCTGAGGTCCGGCATGGCGTCCCAGAGCTGGAAAAGGTAGCCGGTGACCCGGTCGCGCCCGGTGATCTCGCCCTCGTCGGGGGTAAAGGCCACGGCGTCGTCGGCGTAGCACGCCGCCAGCGCCTCTTTGTCGCGTGCATTCATGGCATCTGTTGCGCGGTCCATGACCTCGCGTGCCTGTCCCATTTTCGACCTCCATTTCTACTCGGGCGGCCGCACGGAAGCGTGGGCCGCTTCGTGGTTTTGGCTCCTGGATGAGGCGCCAATTCAAGTACATGCCCGCCGCCAGGGAGTGTCAACGAACGGGTCTACCCTCGCGGCGGGTTGCCCGAATGACGGTGCAGAATCAGCCGCTGCCGGAGGCAAAGCTGGTTAACTGTCAGGGAGTCGAGAGAAGGAGCCCGCATGTCCGGTTTGATTGCGATACGGAACCTACGGGTGAGCCTGCCCAGCCAGGAGCTGGCGGACGCGGTGGAGCCGCCCGCCGCCGTCGAACTGTTCCTGTGGGACCTGACCGGCGATGCGCCGGCGGACCAGTTCGACCTGGTGGTGCCGCCCTACATGGGGAAGCCGGACGCACTCACGGCGCTCGCCGGCATCGAAGTGGGGCTGGTGCAGAGCCAGGCGATTGGGTACGACGGCGTCGCGGCGGTTCTTCCCGCCGGGTGCCGTTTTGCCAACGCTGCGGGAGTGCATGAGACATCGACGGCGGAACTTGCGGTGGGCATGATCATCGCCAGCCAGCGGGGGATCGCGGAGTTTGCGCGGAATGCGGCGACGGGAACCTGGGACCACGGGCAGCGCCCCAGCCTGGCGGACCGGCGGGTGCTCCTGGTGGGCTATGGAGGAGTGGGGAAGGCCATTGAGGCCCGGCTGCTGCCGTTCGAAACTGAGGTGACGCGGCTTGCCAGCCGGGCCCGGGACGATGAAGGCGGCAAAATTTACGGGATTGATTCCCTGTACGAGCAACTGCCGCTGCACGACATCGTGGTGGTCAGCGTTCCCCTGGACGAGCAGACCCGGCACCTGGTGGATGGCAAGTTCCTGGCGGCAATGCCGGACGGTGCGCTGCTGGTGAACATCGCACGCGGTCCGGTGGCGGACACGGACGCCCTGCTCCGGGAGACGTCAACGGGCCGGCTGCGGGCTGCCCTGGACGTAACGGACCCGGAACCGTTGCCGCAGGACCATCCCTTGTGGACCGTGCCGGGCGTGCTGATCACGCCTCACGTTGGCGGCGCCAGCACGGCCATGCTGCCCCGGATGGCGCGGCTCATCCGCAAGCAGATCGGGCTGCTGCAGGCTGGCAAGGAACCCGTGAACGTGGTGCTGGGCGGAGGCGCCGGGCGCTAACGGGCGCTGCGGAGGTCAGATCATCCGGCGGCTTCTCCAGACCGAAGAACCCCTCAAGGGTGGCGCACCCGTAGCGGGGGAGGAGAAAGGGGGCGCGGGCTATGGCCCTTTCTGAGGGGCATGCCTAGACTGGCCAGACCTCCGACGGCAGGAAGACATCCAGCTGCTCAGGACGTGGGCAGCCCCTGCACCCGGAGGTCCATCGCAACACTTTATGATCCGCCGCGCCCCTACCGGGAGCGCTGCGCTGACAAGAGGAGAGCATGATGACAGGGAACAAAGCCGTTGCCTACAAGGAGCCCGGCAAGGTCGAGGTGATCGACATCGACTATCCAACCTTCGAACTCAAGGACGGTCCGGGCGTCAACCCGGCGAACGTCGGGCGTGCCGTACCGCACGGGGTCATCCTGAGGACCGTGGCCACTAACATCTGCGGTTCTGACCAGCACATGGTCCGCGGGCGCACCACGGCGCCGGCCAACCTGGTGCTCGGGCACGAGATCACGGGCGAGGTGGTTGAAGTGGGGCCCGGCGTCGAGTTCATCAAAGTGGGGGACATCTGTTCGGTGCCGTTCAACATCTCCTGCGGCCGGTGCCGGAACTGCAAGGAACGTAAAACGGGCATCTGCCTGAACGTGAATCCGGACCGGCCGGGCAGTGCCTATGGATACGTGGACATGGGCGGCTGGGTCGGTGGCCAGGCCAACTACGTCCTGGTTCCCTACGCGGACTGGAACCTGCTGAAGTTCCCGGACAAGGACCAGGCCCTGGAGAAGATGATGGACCTGACCATGCTGTCGGACATTTTCCCCACCGGCTTCCACGGGGCGGTTTCCGCCGGGGTGGGCGTCGGTTCCACGGTGTATGTGGCCGGCGCGGGTCCGGTTGGCCTCGCAGCGGCCACGAGCGCGCATTTGCTCGGTGCCGCCGTCGTGATTGTGGGGGACCTCAACGAGGACCGGCTGGCGAGGGCGCGCAGCTTTGGCTGCGAAACGGTCGACCTCACCAAGGGCGGCCCGGCGGAGCAGATCGAGCAGATCCTGGGTGTACCGGAGGTGGACTGCGGCGTCGATGCCGTGGGCTTCGAGGCGCGCGGCCACGGCCACGACGCGAAGGAAGCACCCGCCACGGTGCTGAACTCGCTGATGGAGATCACCGCGGCCGGCGGCGCCCTGGGCATTCCGGGGCTGTACGTCACCGGCGATCCGGGCGGAATCGACGAGGCTGCCAAGACCGGTTCCCTCAGCCTGAGCCTCGGCACGGGCTGGGCGAAGTCGCTCAGCTTCACTACCGGCCAGTGCCCGGTGATGAAGTACAACCGCCAGCTGATGATGGCCATCCTGAACGACAAGGTGAACATCGCCAAGAACGTCAACGCGAAGGCGATCAGCCTTGAAGACGCTCCGAGGGGCTATGCCGAATTCGACGCCGGTGCAGCCACGAAGTACGTCCTCAACCCGAACGGCTATCTCAGCTAAGGCGAAAGGCCCCTGCATCAAGTCATGACGAACGCCGTGGGCACCTTCTCTTTCGAAGGTGCCCACGGCTCTTCGACGTCGGCAGGCAAGTGAGCTGCTGCCGACAACCGGGCTGGGTTCCTTGACTTTTTATGCGGCCCCGCGACGGGGGGAGTGCATTGTGGGTACGGTGTCCTCATGCAGAAGATATCGATAGAGGCCCTGGCCCGCCAGCAGATCACAGCCGCCGTGGCGGCCTCGAGCGGACGCGCCGCCGACACTGCTTACGGCGGGCATGAAAAGAGGCTCCGGCAGACGGTCATGGCGTTTCGCGCGGGCACGCAGCTCAGCGAACACCAGAACCCCGGCGAGGCCACGGTCTACGTCATCAAAGGGTCGGTCAGGCTCCGGGCCGGAGCCGAGTCCTGGCAGGGTAAGGCGGGGGATCTCCTGATCGTGCCGGACGGGCTGCACAGCCTTGAGGCAGACGAGGACTCGGCGGTGCTGTTCACGGTGGTCAAGACCGACCGTCCCTGATTCGGGTTTGCCGGCCCAAACTACCTGACCCTGCCGCGGCGTCAGCGGCGGCGTGCCGCGGCAGTCAGTTCGTTGGCGCCGTAGCTGTTGTCGTCGGGATTCAGCGTCAGCCCGGGGGCAACCAGGCCGTCGATCCGGTCGAGAACCTCGACTGACAGCTTCACGTCGGCCGCGGGCAGCTGGGACTCGAGCTGATCCATCGTGCGGGGCCCGATGATCGCGGAGGTGACCCCCGGGTGGTTGATCACAAAGCCGAGGGCGAGGTCAATGAGGCTGATTCCAGCTTCCTCCGCGACACGCGCCAGTGCATCGACAACCTCGAGCTTCTGCTGGTTGGCGCCGCTCGTCATGTCGAAGCGGGCCTTCGGGCGTGCCGCCGAGGTGGGGGTCGGTGCGGTGTCCTTGCGCCACTTGCCGGAGAGCCATCCGCCGGCCAGGGGGCTGTAGGTCAGGGTGCCCATGCCATGGCGTTCTGTGGTGGGCAGCACGTCCTGTTCGATGCCGCGGACAAGGATTGAGTACGGCGGCTGTTCGGTGACGAACCGGGCGAGGTTGCGCTCACGGGAGGCGACCTGCGCTTCGACGATTTGGCTGCCGGAGTACGAGGAGGATCCAATGTACCGGACCTTGCCTTGGCGGACCAGGTCCGTGAGGGCGCCCAGGGTCTCCTCGACGTCCATCACCGCGCTGGGACGGTGTACCTGGTACAGGTCGATGTAGTCGGTGCCGAGGCGCCGGAGTGAGTTCTCCACCGCCTGCATGATCCACTTCCGGGAGCCGCCGCTGCGGTTGGGTTCTTTTCCCATCGGCATGAAGAACTTGGTGGCGAGCACGACGTCGTCGCGCCGGCCCCTCAGGGCCTTTCCAACGATCTCTTCCGATTCACCTGCCGAGTAGACATCGGCCGTGTCGATGAAGTTGATGCCGGCGTCCATTGCACGGTGGATGATGCGGATCGAGTCGTCAACGTCCTTGTTGCCCCAGGCGCCGAACATCATCGTGCCCAGGCACAGCGGGCTGACTTCGACTCCGGTCCGTCCCAAGAGGCGGTATTCCATGATTCTCCCTGTCTGTTGCGTGCTGTCCGTGCGGGCGCTGAACCGGGTATCGGTTGCTATGCCTGGTGATTTGCTGCCCGGTGATCTGCGCCCGCCGCTCGGAGATCTTTACGTACGCGGTCCGGTTCAGCTTCGGCCGGCATGTTCGCTTGGTCCCGTACTCCGTCGGGCGAACCCACCGGATCCTTGTCCAAGGCACCGAAGACGGGGTCCAGGTCATCCTGAGCGGGTCCGTGCTCGGCGACAAGTTCGAACGTCAGGTGATCGGATGCGTCTGAGGCGAGGCTGTCGACCAGAACCCGGGCGATCTGGTGACGGGCGATGGCGCCGTCCGCCGGACTTCCGGCGTGGCGGGTATCGCCCTGCAGCAGTGTGATCACCAACTGGTCGTCATCGTTGTAGTCGAACCAGCCGGGGCGGACGATGATGTAGGCATTGCCGCTGGCCCGGACCAGGCGTTCGCTGCGCCGCTTCCAGTCGTGGGTCCCGCCGCGCCGGGTCACCCCGATGGCTGTCATGAGTGCAATGCGCACGCGCCGGCCACCGAGTGCCTCGAGCACGTTTTTTACGGCGCCATAGTCCACCGCTTCCGCTGCCGCGGCATCGCCGTACGCGGAGCCTTGGGTGAAGACGACGGCATCAACGTCAGCGACGGCGTCGGCCAGCGTCTCGGCCCGGGTCAGGTCGCCCACTGCTTTCTCAGCGGCAGCGTCGAGCCGGCCTGCGCGCGCGGCGTCCCGCACGAGGGCCCGCGTCGTGTAACCCTGACGTACTGCCTCCGCCACGACGTGGCGGCCGACGCTTCCGGTCGCACCGACAACGAGCACGGTGCGGGGTTTTTTCAAGTTCTGTGCCATGGTGCTCTTTCTCGGAGGATGTCAGCGCTCAGTCGAGGCGGTGGCGGGGAGTTCGCTGGCGGTGGTTGCCGCCCAGCTGGCGAGCAGGCTCAGGCGTTCGTCGCTGGCTGAGCCGGGCTCGGCCGTGTAGGCGAACATTGTCCAGCCAGGATTGGCCGGCAGTTCCATCGCCTCATAGCTGAGCTCGAGGTCCCCGACGACGGGGTGGTGGATGCGCTTAAGACCGGTTCGGTGGAACCGGACGTTGTGGGCGGCCCAGCGGGTGCGGAATTCCTCGCTCCGGGTTGCGAGCTCACCGATCAGGTCCGAGAGACTGCGGTCGTGCGGCTGCCGGCCGGCGTAGCCGCGCAGGGTGGCGACGACGTCGTTGGCGTTCTGTTCCCAGTCCGGGAAGAACGTGGGCGCTTCAGGGTTGAGGAACAGAAAACGCGCGGTGTTCGCGGGCTGAACGCGGTCCGCAAGGACGGGGGCGTAGAGGGCGCGGCCCAGCGGATTGGCCGCGACGAAGTCCATGCGTTCGTTGCGCACCCAGGTGGGGGCGCCGGTGATGGCATCCATGAACCGTTGCAGGCTGGGCCGCAGCTCCTGCTCTTTGGCTGCGCGCTTCCGGCGGGCCGGCCCGGGCCGGGCGGCGCGGGCGAGCGCAAAGAGGTGCGCGGTCTCGGCTTCGTCAAGCCTGAGGGCGTGCGCGATGGATTCGAGCACTTCATCAGAGACGCCGGTGAGATTGCCGCGTTCCAGGCGGGCATAGTAGTCCACACTGACCGACGCCAGGGTGGCCACTTCTTCCCGCCGGAGACCCGGCACCCGCCGGTTGCTGCCGACAATCAGGTTCACCTGTTCAGGCGTTACCTTGGCCCGGCGGGATCGCAGGAATTCACTCACATCATTTCGGCTGTCCATGCTCTCAGGCTACGGCCGACCCCCGGCGGGTGGGAGGGCCTGACAGTACACCCCTTCAGGCCGGCCGCCTGCTGAAGGGTGGTCTGCCCGTACCTGGAACAGGGGCCACTCCCGCGGTTTCTCCCTCAGTGGTGAAGTGGATACGCAGGCATGTGGACAACTGCCGGCGATCCGCCAATGAGAAGGACAACCTTGAACACCACCACAGCCTCGCCGCCCACCAACGTCCGCCCCACGGCGATCCTGGCGATCATCCTCGTGGGCTACTTCATGATCATCCTGGACAACTCGATCATCTTCACCGGCCTGCCCAGCCTTCAGGCCGAGCTCGGCCTGTCACCGACCGGATTGTCGTGGGTCCAGAACGCGTACACGCTGGTGTTCGGCGGGCTGTTGCTGCTCGGCGCCCGTCTCGGGGACGTCCTGGGCCGGCGCCGGGTGTTCATCGCGGGCCTGGCGTTGTTCGCCTTCGCGTCCCTCCTGATCGGAGTCGCCCCCAGCGACTGGTGGCTGGTTGCTGCCCGGGCACTTCAGGGAATCGGAGCCGCCGTCGTCGCGCCCTCCTCGCTGTCGTTGCTGACGGCGACGTTCGCCGCCGGCCGGGAACGCACCCGCGCGGTGGGCGCCTATGGCGCTGTTGCCGGCATCGGTGCCAGCCTGGGCCTGGTGGTCGGCGGCGCGCTCGCGGAATGGGTTTCGTGGCGGGCGGGCTTCTTCGTCAACGTGCCCATCGGCGTTGCCATGATCTTTGCCGCGGTCAAATACATCCCTGAGACCCCGCGCTCGTCCGGCCGCTTCGACGTGTTCGGTGCGGTGGCCTCGACTCTGGGCATGGGCGCCCTGGTCTTCGCCATCGTCCACTCGGTCGAGGCCGGCTGGGCGGCACCTGAAACGATCACCGCCCTGGCCGCAGCCCTTGTACTCCTCAGCCTGCTGGTGCTCAACGAGCGGAGGGTCGAGCAGCCCATCATGCCGCTGCACCTGTTCGCCAGCCGGGAACGGGCCGGCGCCTACGCGGCCCGGCTGCTGTTTGCCGGCACCATGATCGGTTTCTTCTTCTTCACCACCCAGTTCCTGCAAGGGGTCTACGGCTACAACCCCTTGCAGGCCGGCGTTGCTTTCTTCCCCATGACGGTGGTGAATTTCTTCGTTGCACTGGCTGTCCCACGGCTCACGCACCGATTCGGCAATGCATCCCTTTTGGCTGCCGGGCTCGCCCTGACGCTGGCGGGCATGACCTGGCTCAGCACCATCACGGCGTCCACCCCGTACCTCACCGGGGTCGCGCTGCCGCTGGTGCTGATCGGCGTCGGTCAAGGCCTCGGATTCGCCCCGCTCACCGCCGCGGGCATCGCAGGCGTGAGCACCCGCGACGCCGGAGCCGCCTCCGGTCTGGTGAACACCTCGCACCAGCTCGGCAGTGCCCTGGGCGTCGGTGTCCTGGTGGCGGCCTCAGCCAACGCGGGATCACTCGCCGGGAGCGTCGCCGTCGCCTATGCCGGCGGATCGATCATGCTGGCCGCCGCCCTGCTCGCGGCACTGGTGCTGATCGTCCCCGCGGAACGCATGGCGCGCCGCGACTCCAGAAGGCGAGGGGAGGCCCGCGAGGACGCTCCTGAACACGAATTGCAGGAGCGTCCGGCTGCTTACTGCAGGGTGCGGGTTAGCGTTGAGGGTCTCGACAGGCCCGACCACCGCTAGTGGTGCTACTTCGGGCAGCTCAGGTCCGGATTGTAGGCCGCGAACATGCCGTCCGGGTTGTCCCGCCATACCCACGCATGGAGCGCGTAGGAGCCGGGGAACGGCCCGTCCTCGAAGTCGAGGCCGGCAAGCGAAGGCCGCTCGGCCGCGGTCGATATGAACTCAGCGGCTACCAGCTTGTACCGCCCGTCCTCATTCGGCATGTACACGAGAACTTCAGGCTTTCGGGCCCGGGTCTTGTCATCGATCAGTTCCTGCTTCGCGTAGTGGAAGCCCATGGCCCCGCCGGGATGCTCGATGCACTCGGTAATTTTCTGGTAGCCGTCAGCCTCCGCGTTCTCCAGCCAGCGATAGTCGTCGGTCACGTGGCGCAGGATCCTGACCAGTCGGCGCTGATCGTCATTGTTCCGCCAGTCGGCGCTGTGGTCCGAGTCCCCGTGCCCGGGTCCGCCATGGGCGACCGCAATTCCGGGAGCAAGTCCCATGGCTAGGACTGTGGCGGCGGCCATCGACAGTAGCCTCGTCTTGGTGCGATTCATTGTTGATCTTCTACCCCTCTGAGACCAATATTTTCTGTCCAAAGGATACGAAGCGTGGAAAGAGAGTCTTCCACCTTCGTTGAGATGCCGGCCGTTTTCCCCGGGAACTGCCGGTGAACGAGCCGCCCGGACAGGTAATCGTCCATCGACTTGAGCGGCGTTTCCAGTATGCTCCTCCGGCAAAACGCGGCGCTACGCTACGGGCGGGTAGTAGGGGGCGTGGCCGCCAGCCGCTGTTTGTTCTATGACTGAATGGGATGATCGACCTATGAATGCACCTGACAGGGCCGGCCCGGAGTGGCGTTTCAACAGGCCGGTCCATCGTTCGCGCCTGCGGGTCGTGGTGATGGTCATTGTGGGCCTGGGTACGGCTCTGGTCGTGGGGGCCTTGTTGAACTCCTGGGCGTACGCGCCAGCGATGGGCTGGGCGGCGGCGTCACTGACCTATCTCATCTGGGTGTGGGCCGTCGTCGGGCGGCTGCAGGCGGAAGCCACGGCGGCCCACGCGCGGCGCGAAGATCCGGGAAGGGGCGCCTCCGATGCACTCGTTTTGAGTGCCACGGTGGCGAGTTTCGCCGGGGTGGCCCTCATTCTGCTGGACGCCTCCAATGCCGAAGGGGGCACGAAGGCGGCCATCATCTCGATGGCTCTGGGGAGTGTGGCGTTGTCCTGGTTCCTGGTCCATACGCTCTTCACCCTTCGCTATGCCTCCCTCTACTACCGGGACAGGGCCGGTGTGGACTTCAACGAGGACAAGCTACCGCGCTACCTGGACTTCGCTTACCTGGCTTTCACGGTCGGCATGACCTTCCAGGTCTCGGACACAGACCTTAAGACAGAAGCGGTACGCGCCACCGTGCTGCGCCAGGCGCTGCTGTCCTATCTGCTGGGAACTATCGTTCTGGCCACCACCATCAACCTCGTCGCCGGCCTGATCCACTAGACAGCGAATGCGGGACGGACTACGCAGGCAGACGCCGGGGCTGAAATGACCGCCTTACGCGTGCCGACGGCAGCCAAACCTCCGAGGGATGTTCAATGCCTGTTCGCAGGGCTATCCTCGGCAGATGAACCAGCATGCGGCTTCTACAGAGCCCGGCGGATACCTGTTCGCGTTCAGCTTCACCCGGGGGTGGCTTCGGGTAGCTGGGTCGGGTGCAGTTGCATCTGGAGCGGTAATTTCAGTCCTGGCAAATGCAACAGAGCCATTTCGAGCCCCCTTGGGAATCGCGTTAGGCGTCCTTGCGATTACCCTGCTCATCGCGATTGCCGTCAAAAGCTCACCGCCGGGGCGGATGCCGGAACCAGCACGGACCGAGGCCCGCGCGGGCCATCGAGCAGTGCTTGGCAACATGCGGGGCAGAAGGTCCGTGGCGGCAGAACTGGCTCTCCTCGCAGAGCTCCATGCGAAGGGCGCACTCTCTGACGACGAATTCAGCGCCGCCAAGATCCGCACTCTTGGATACTGATAATTCAGCAGTTCCTGCGATTGCCCATCAACCTCGTCCCGACAGGAGAACCTTCTGCGGCGGGCTTGTCGCTGCTGCCCACGGTGGAATTCGGCGGCGAGCCCTGAGCTAGTAGACGGATCCTTCGAGGAGCTCTGAAAGCCGCCCGGCCGCGCGTCGAAGCTCAGGGATCCCGGCTTTCAGCGTGGCTTCGCTTGCTGCCTCCACGGGGCTCGTGAGGGAGATGGACTCACTCGGCCGCCCCGCCCTGTTCGGCACCGCGACGGCCACAGACAAGACTCCTGTGGCCCGCTCATCCGCAGAGTAGGCGTAATCGGCGCCGGGCTCCGGCAGCCGGGACCGCAGGACTTCGGCGGTTAAGCCGGCGTCCTCCTGGCCGGCCGCGATCGCCGCGGACACCGCTTGCCGGAGCTCGTCGTCGGACGCCGATGCAAGCAGGATCTTGCCCGCCGCGCCGAGTGTGAGGGGCAGCCGCTTGCCGAGCGGGAGGTCGTAGCGCAGCGGAGCTTCGCCGTCGACGCGGGCCACCAGGATGCGCTCAAATCCAAGGCGGGTATACAGCGACGCGGTAAGCCCGGTCTGCGAGGCGACCTGCTGCAGGACGGGACGGGCGGAGACGACGAGGGGGTCGTTCTCCAGGAAGCTGCGGGCGGCGGGCAGGACCGCCGGTCCGATCCGGTAGGACTTGTCCGTCTGGCTGACCATGCCGAAGTCCTGGAGCACGCGGAGGATCCTCAGCGTCGTCGGCAGGCTCATGCCGCAGGTCCTGGCCAGATCGCTGAGCCGCTGGGGGCGCTCCGCGCGTTGGAGCTCAGCGAATACCTCCATGGCCCTCGAGAGCGAGCGCATGTTCGAGGCCTTCGGGCCGTCTTCCGCGGAACTGCCCGAGTGTGTGGAGGTCACCGTCGTCATCCTTTCATTCTATGTAACTCCACGCGCTTGACAGTGGATGTGTCTGCTGTCACTATTTCTCTGTACGCAACATAGTTTCATTCTATGAAATGAAATACGGAACCCAGTAAGGAACCCGATGACAACGGAGTCACTCATGACGAAACCGGAAAGTGCCGCACGAGTGGCTCCTTCCGTGCTGACGGGCATCGGCGCGTTTACCGCCGTCGGCCTGTATGTGCTGGTCAGCTCGGCCTCCCTGGGCCTCTGGACCAGCCTCGGTCCCGGCCCCGGACTCTTCCCCTTTGCGATGGGCGGAGTGCTGGTGAGCATGTCGGCACTCTGGCTTGTCCAGGAGCTGCGCCGGCCCAGTGCGGCGGCCGAAGGCATCGACAGGGGCGTTGTGATCAGCGTGGTGGTCAGCCTAGTTGTCCTCGCGTTGCTCATGGACCTGCTGGGCTTCCAGCTGAGCATGTTCCTGTTCCTGCTGTACCACCTGAAACTGCGCGGGCAGCGCACCTGGCTGTCCTCGCTGATCATCGCCCTCGCCGGAAGCGTCGGCGCGTTCTATGCCTTCAACTATGGCCTGAACGTTGCGCTTCCCGTCTCGGCATTTACACCGTTGAACCTGATCGGATTCTGAACGTGGACACCCTCAACGAACTGCTCGGCGGCTTCGCCGCCGCTATGACCTGGCAGAACCTGATTTTTGCCTTCCTGGGCTGCCTCCTCGGCACCATCATCGGTGTGCTTCCCGGCGTCGGACCTGTAGCCGGCGTCGCCCTGCTTATCCCGCTCACCTTGAATCTGGATCCAACCGGCTCAATCATCATGCTGTGCGCCATCTTCTATGGCACCCAGTACGGCGGAACGATTACCAGCGTCCTGTTGAACACCCCCGGGGAGGCATCCTCTGCCATCACCACCATCGACGGCTACGCGATGACCAAGCTCGGCCGGGCCGGGGCCGCACTGACCCTGGCAGCCGTCGGATCCTTCGTTGGCGGAACCGTCGCCACCATCGGCCTGGTCGCGGCCGCCAAACCGCTGGGTGAACTGGGACTGCTCGTCGGGCCGCCGGAGTTCTTCGCCCTGATGGTCGTCGGTATCTCCCTGCTTGTTGCCCTGGCCGGAAAATCCATGGTCAAAGCCCTCATCTCCGGAGCACTGGGCCTGCTCATCTCCATGGTCGGCATCGACCCCGTCGCCGGGGCACCGCGCTTCACCTTTGGGATGGACCGGCTCCTGGACGGCGTCAGTTTCGTGGCCGTCATCGTCGGTGTGTTCGGGCTCTCCGAGATCCTCTCCTACCGCAAGAACTCGAAGACGCCCCTGGTGCACGCCCCCGGCATGCGCTCGCTGCTCCCGTCACGTACTGAATGGCGCCGCAGCGCCCCGGCCATGGCACGCGGCACCGGTGTCGGCTTCGGCTTGGGCCTCATCCCCGGCATGACCGGATCGGTATCCTCCCTGCTGTCCTACGCCGCGGAAAAGAAGTTCTCCCGCTTCCGCAATGAACTGGGCAAGGGCGCGGTGGAAGGCGTGGCAGGTCCGGAAACGGCAAACAACGCCCATGCCAACGCGGCCCTGATTCCGCTGTTCACGCTCGGCATCCCGGCGTCCCCCACCATCGCAGTGCTGATGGGCGCATTCCTCCAGCAGGGCCTTACTCCCGGGCCCGCCCTGTTCACCGAGCATTCCGACATCGCCTGGGCCATCATCGCCAGCCTCTTCATCGGCAACGTGCTTCTGCTGCTGCTCAACGTCCCCCTTGTCGGCCTCTGGACCTCCATCCTGCGCGTCCCCACCCCTATCCTGACCGCCCTGATCCTGCTGTTCATGGTCATTGGTGCCTACACCATCAACTTCGACGTCTTCGACGTTTTCGTGATGATCGGCTTTGGTCTGCTTGGTCTCGCCCTGAGGAACCTGGACATCCCGCTCGCACCGATGGTCCTCACCCTGGTACTCGGGCCGCTGATGGAGCGTTCATTGCGCGAGTCGCTTGAGATTTCCCAGGGCGACTTCAGCATTTTCACCAGCCGTCCCATCTCGGCAGTCCTCATCGGTCTGGGAGTGCTGATCATCTGCAGCCCCCTGCTTAAGGTCCGCAAACCCAAGGCCCTCACCGAGGACCCCGAAGCCTGACCCTCCTGCCCACCCACCCGACCAACCGCACCCCACGTATCTCTTCAAAGGAGAAGAACCATGAAAACCCGTTCACGCATCGGCACCGCCCTCGCAGCCGCAACCCTGATCGCCCTTACCGGCTGTGGCGCCAACGCCGGAGCCAAAACCGCCTCCGCTGACGATTTCCCGAAGAAGGGCAAATCCATCGACCTGGTCGTCGCCTTCTCCTCGGGCGGCGCGGTGGACACGGCTGCCCGGCTGATGCAGCCCATTCTGGAAAAGGAACTCGGCACCAACGTCGAAGTCATCAACAAGCCGGGCGCCGGCGGCCAAATCGGCTACACCCAGCTGACCAGCGCCAAGCCCGATGGATACACCATCGGCGCTACCGGTTCGCCGTCGGTCGTCGTCTCACCCCTGGATCCCGCCCGCGGCGCTAAGTACACCCGCGACACCTTCCAGCCGCTCGGCCGCCAGGTAATCGACCCCACTGTCATCGCTGTGCAGCCCGACAGCCCCTACAAGACGCTGAAGGACCTCCTGGACGCGGCCAAAGCCAACCCGAAGTCCATGACGGCCAGCACCACGGGGCTGCAGACCGGCGAACACTTCGCCCTGGCGCAGATCCAGGAAGGCACCGGCGCTGAATTCGCCCCGGTCCACTTCTCCGAAGGCGCTTCCCAGGCCACCACCGCGTTCCTCGGCAAGCACGTGGATATCCTCGTCGCCAACGTCAGTGACGTGACCGACCTGACCAAGCAGGGCAAGGCACGCGTCCTGGGCGTCATGACGTCCGAGCGGGCACCCTCACTCCCGGAGGTCCCCACGTTCAAGGAATCAGGCTACGACCTCGAAGCCGGCACCGCCCGCGGCTACTCCGCCCCGGCCGGGCTGCCCGAAGCCGTCACCAAGAAACTCGAAGCCGCCATCCAGAAAGCCATCGAAGACCCCACGGTCAAGGAAAAGATGAGCGCCCTTGGACTGCAGACCAGCTACCTCTCCGGCGATGACTACAAGCAGTTCTGGGCCGGACAGGAAGAGGACTTCAAGAAGGTCCTCCCGCTGGTCCAGAAAAAAGACTAACCATCCCGCTACCCGACGGAAGAAAAAACCATGACAACCCCAGCACTTGCCACCACCGACGCCGACTTTCCCCGCCCTGACAGGGATGTCGTGGAGCGGCTCGCCAAGCTCCCCGCGGCCAACATCGGCGATGCCGTGGACCGCCTCGGCGTGGCGCACTCCGCGATCCAGGCGATCTGGCCCGGAGCCCGGCTGGCCGGGCCCGCCTTCACCGTGTGGACACGTCCCGGGGACAACCAGGGCATCCATAAGGCGCTCGAGCACGCCCGGCCCGGAGACGTCATTGTTGTCGCCGGCGGCGGGGATGAGTCGCGCGCCCTTCTCGGGGAACTCATCGGCGAGCGCGCCATCAACCTCGGCATTGCCGGTTTCGCATTGGACGGGGCAGCGCGCGACGCCGAGGCGCTGGCTGAAATCGGCATGCCCGTCTTTGCCCGGGCTACTACACCCGCGGGGCCTTACAAGAACGGACCCTTCCGGCTGGGAACGCCGCTCGCCTTCGGCGGCGTGCCTGTTCTTCCGGGCGACGTGATCATCGGCGACTCGGACGGTGTCGTGGTCATTCCCCGCGAACAGGCGGCCGCCGTAGCCGACGCTGCGGAAGCAGTGTTCACGGACGAAACCAGCCGCCGGCAAGCCATCGTCGCTGCCCGCCACTAAGCAAGAAAGACAGAGAAAATCATGACAGCGTGCACCGTCATAGGCCTCGGCGAGGCCGGAGCCACTTACGCTTCGGCACTCATCGAAGCCGGCCACCAGGTCACCGGGTTTGACCCCGTTGCCCCGTCCACTCCTGCCGGCGTCACCCGTGCAGCCACCGCAGCCGAGGCCTGCGCCGGGACTGACATCGTCCTGGTCATGACAGGAGCCGCCGCAGCGCGGAGCGTCGCGCAGGAATGCCTTCCGGTCTTGGAGCAGGGCAGCTGCTATGCAGACTTCACCTCTTCCTCGCCGGGCGTCATGAACCAGCTCGGCCAGCTTCCCACCAAAGCCGACTTCGCCGACGTCGCGATCCTCGGCCCCGTCTCCGCGCTGGGGGAGAAGACTCCCCTGATGGTGAGCGGGCCAGGGGCACAGGCAGTTGCCGATCTGCTGGCCCCGTTGGGTGTGGAGGTCGAGATTGCGGAGGGGGAACCCGGTGCGGCCATGGCACACAAGCTCCTGCGCAGCGTCCTGATGAAGGGCCTCGCCTCCGTCGTCGTCGAGGCCGTCACGGCGGGTAAGGCGGCCGGTCTCGAAGAGTGGATCCGGTCCCAGATCGCAGGCCAGCTGGCCGGCGACGGCCAGGCAGTCATCGACAGGTTCCTTACCGGCACGGCCAAGCACGCAGTCCGCCGTTCCAAGGAAATGCAGGACACCGCGAGCTACCTCTCCGACCTCGGAGTCCCGGCCGAGATGACCACCGCATCGGCCGCCGCCCTCGCCCGCATGGCGCAGGAAACTGCGCCGGCCTTGCGCTGACCCAACACTGGGGCACAATCATGAACAGGAAGCACATGACTAACCACACCACCGGCACTCCGCCATCAGGAGCAGCAGCATGATCGGCATTTGGGCACTTGGGGCCTACCTGACCGTCATCCTGCTGTGGACCACCCTGATCAAGCGCAGCGTGGGGGAGGCCATGATCCTCGGATTCCTGGTTGTGCTCCCGTTCACCGGTGCCGCAGCAGGCCAGATCGGGTGGACGGCACTGTACTCGGCCATCACCGACGAAATCGTCTACGCAACCATGGCGTTCGTTTTCATGGGATACCTGCTGGACAAGACGGGCGTGCTCGACCGGCTGATCGACCTCCTCAACGCCCTTATCGGCGGAGTCAAAGGCGGACCGGCATGGGTGTCCACCGTGGCGTCGGCGGGCCTGGGCGGGGTAGTCCACAACCAAGCCGCCATCGCGGCGACGGTCGGGTCGGTCACCATCCCCTGGATGGAAAAGTCCCGGCTGGACAAGCCCTCTGCGGCAACACTTGTGGCCGGCAATGCGGGCATGGGAATCACTTTTCCGTTCAGCGCTTCGATGTTTGTCCTCGTCGGGTCCGCCACAGTGGGGCCACTGCTGGACATCAATGCGCTCGTCCTGCCGCTGCTGTTCGGTGGTTTGTGGTGCTTCCTGCACCGGCTCATCGTTACCTGGCTGCTGGTCCGCAGAAGCGGGATGACACCGCTGGACGCCGCACACCGTCTCTCTGTGGGTTCAGCGTTCGGCCGCGGCTGGGCCACCCTGCTGCTGTTCATCGTGGTGGCCATTCCGCTGGTCATGACCACCGGCGCCACCGCCAGGGCGCTGTCGGACTGGACCGGCGGGGACATCACCAAATCCGTCAGCGTCATCATCTGGATCCCGGTGGTCCTGATCATCACCGGCATCCTGCTGGGCCGAAGCAAGCTCCCCCGCGGCGGACGGGCCTGGTGGGCGCTCCTGCAGAGTTCCGCACCCCGTTTCGGCATCGTCGGCATCACAGTGGTCTTCGCCTTTGCAGGAGCCAACGCGCTGGCCGCAACCGGTTTGCCGAAGCAGATGACCGCACTGTTGAACGGGATGAACCTGCCCCTCTGGCTCCTGGCGATCCTGATCGGCCTGATCGTCATTGCGGTGGCCGCGCCCCTGTCCGCGACCGCGACCATGGCCGCCGTCGGAACCGTGGGTGTCGCTACGCTTGTCGCCGCCGGAGTACCGGCAACCACCGCGGCCGTGGCCGTCCTGGTCTTCTCATCCTGCGAGGCCGCAGTCCCGCCGGGAGGGGCTCCGTTGTACGTCGCCTGCGGCATCGCGGACGTAGATCCGATTAAGACGTTCGCCCGGCTGCTTACCCACTACGCGTTGCCGCTGCTCGGCATCGGCGTCCTGATCATTCTCGGCATCCTGCCCATCTAAGGAACACCACATGCATAAGATCCGAAGGGCCATTGAATTCATCTTCGTCCTGACCCTGGCAGCACTCCTCCTGGGCGGAGTGCTGTTCGTCATCGGCCAGGCCGTGGCTTTGATCGCAGGCCAGGGGGGCTGGCTGGAACTCCTCAACGAAGCGGTCAAAACGCCGATGTGCATTGCCGCCTCCGCCTGCGCGGTTGCGGGTTTCCTGCTGAGCTACAGGCGGCATCAGAACCAGGAGCAGCCACAGAAAGCAGGGGCGCGGTGACCTCTCTTGGCCGGGACGCAACATATCCATCCTTCGCAGCCCTGCTGGAAAGGGAGGGCGCTCTGGCGGGGACCTCCTGGGGCTTGTTTCCGGAACCAACCCGCGGAACGCCGTCGTTCATCACAGAGGGCGCGGTGCTGGAAGCCAAGAACTGCATCAGAACCGGCACGGCCCTTGGGCTGGACTATCCGGCCGATGCTTTCGACCCCGGAATGTCGCTCAAGCGCGGAGCTCCGCGGCACACCATCTACTCTTCGCACCCGGCGCACCGGGACGACTACCTTGACGGGTACTACCTTCAGGGATCCACCCAGATCGACGGGCTGCGGCACCGCCGGGCGGACGACGTCGGCTTCTACAACGGCACCCCTGACGAACGGATCACCGAAGGCACGCCGGATCTCGGCATCCAGGAATGGGCAGACCTTCCCATTGTTGGCAGAGGAGTGCTGGTGGACCTTGAAGGATTCCGCACCGGCCAGGGCGCCCCCATTGACCATGCCGCAGGTGAGCCCCTCGGCCTCGACCTGATCGAAGCAGCAATCACCGCGCAGTCCCTCAGCCTCCGGCACGGGGACATCCTCATGCTTCACACCGGCTGGTGCGAATGGTTCCTGGGCCTGGGGCCGGAGGAAAAGCATAGGATCCGCGATAGCCGCCGGGCCACTGGGATTGCCCAGTCGGAGGGCTTTGTTGCCTGGGCGTGGGACCACCGCCTGGCCCTTCTTGCTGCCGACAACTTTGCCTTCGAGTGCCTGCCCGCCGTGCCCGCGAGCCCCTACCTGGGTTCCGCACCCAACGACCACGGCATGATGCACCAGCAACTGCTCGCCAAACTCGGCATGCCCCTGGGTGAGCTGTGGCGGCTTGGCCCGCTTGCCCGCCACATGCGCAGCGCCGGCCGGTGGGATGCCTTCATCACCGTCAAACCGCTGAACATCACCGGCGGCACCGGGTCACCCGCGAATGCCACGGCTCTGATTTGATCGGGCGCCTTGGCCTCGCGGACAGCAACTCGTCCTGACCACCCCGGGCTGAACTTCGGCATCCCGCATGCAAGGGATTTCCGACCGTGGATCGGCTACCTTCAGGCAGTCGGGTTAACATGGATATTTCACGGATTGCGTTAGTTTTCCTGACCGCCGGGATCTTGGAGGGGTGGATGAAGGGGTCGTCGCCGCGCGTCCTCGCCGTGATGAAGGCATCCGGTGCTGCGATGCTCCTTCTTGTGACCAGCGCATGCACCACTGCCAGCGCTCAGGGGCAGGCCGGGCCCGCTCAACCAATCTCAACGGGCACCGCACAGGTCGCAGTCGAAACGAGCGGACCGGCTTCAGGGCCCGCCGACACCACGGTCAGGGTTGTCGTGATCGGGGACTCCCTGAGCACGGGGCTGGGAACCTCGCCGGAGCAGGCGTGGCCAGAGCTTCTTCAGTCGGCACACCTGTCCAACCAGCAGACGGTGCAGGTCACCAATGCGGCAGAGAACGGCAGCGGCTACCTGGTTGCCGGTGATGACGGGGACACGTTCGCCATGGAAGTCCAGGCAGCAGTCAGCCCCCACACGGACGTGGTTGTTTTTTTCGGGTCCGACAACGATACGGGGGCCGGGCCGGAGGAACTCCGGGACGCTGCTGTCCTGACCTTCGCCGCCGCCTCGTCCCTGGCCCCCGACGCGGTTCTGGTGGCGGTCGGCCCGCCGTCCGGCAGCGAGGAGACAGATCCGGGGTTAGCCGACGTACGAGACGTCGAGGCCTCGGCGGCGCAGTCCATGGGCGTGAATTTCGTCGATCCCATAGCCGAGCAGTGGTTCAGCGGACGCGCCGACGTCCTGCTGGGACCGGACGGTGAACACCCGAGCGCTGAGGGGCAGGAGTTCCTGCAAGAGAAGATGGAGCAAATTCTGTCCGCTGCCGTGCAGGACTGAACGTCCGCACCACGAAAAGCCTGCCCACGATGGAACAGGCCTGTGGCCGCTACGTCAAGTGACGGGGTGCCGGAAGGCCCGCGAGGCGTTCGACGACGGTAAGCCCGGCGGGACTTCCAGGCCAATGACGCCTTAAGGCGTCCGGACCCGCGGAGCGAATCACGGAGCGAAGAACCAAGGCCATGATGATCACGTCATCGGCGTAGCCGATCAGCGGCAGGAAGTCCGGGACCAGGTCGATCGGGAAGGCCAAATATCCCAGCAGAAGGAACAACTTGATTCGCACGCCGCGCGATACGGATGTATCCGCGGCCAGGCGTCTGAGAACGCGCAGCACGTCCGGCAGCAGCCGCAACGCATCACGCGTCCCCACTGTCTCTGGGTGACGCCGAGCGTAGGCCCACAAAGCCAGCAGAAGCATGGCGTAAACGGCACCCAGCCCGGCAAAGGCACCCAGAATAATTTCCCACCACTGAGCGTTCACGTCAGTCGTTCTCCCGTGAGACGGGCCAGATAGTCGAGGAGCTCGTCCTGCAGGTGTTGGTCCAGAGCGGCAGGATGCGCCTTGTCCCGGCGCTGGTGGTGCCAATAGCCGCCGCTGGTCAGTGCCTCGGGGTCATCGCTGGTGGCCAGCCACTCCTGGGTAACGTGCCCGAGTCGGAGATCGTCCGGAGCGCCGGGGCCGCCCATCTTGGTCGGCACCCAGCCCGGATCCACGGCGTTGCTGAGAACCTCAGGCCATAACCGGGCGACTGCCGCCGCGAGGGCGGTGACGTAAAGCTTGCTGTCCGAATAGGACACCCGGGGCGCACCGCCGGCGCCGGCTCCGTCGCGGAAGCTGCCCGCGTGGCCGCCGCGGTGCATCCCGCTGCTGAGGTAGATCAGCCGGCGTGGGCGGTGAATGAGGACTGTCAAAAGGTAAGGCGCCGCGACGTTGACCTGAAAAATATCGGGACCGCTCAGCACGCCAGCGTTGTGGATGACGGCGTCCACAGGGCCGCTCCGGTTCACCTGGTCCGCGATGTCCCTGGTTTGCGCAGTGTCCGACAAGTCGCCGACCACGGTCGCCGCGCCGCGGTCAGCGAGCTCCTGCAGTGCGCCCAGCCGTCCGGCGCTGCGTGCATGCACGATGACATGGTGGCCACCGTCCAGGAGGGACTGCGCCGTGGCCAGTCCGAGTCCGTCGGTGGAGCCGGTGATGAAGATGCGCGCCATTAGTCCTCCCTTTTCTGCGCCCAGATACTCTCACAGTACGTTCTGCGCGAGGCACCTGAGCGCCCGGCACAACCAGGGTTTTCGTGGGCGGGTCGGGGAGGGGCACTGTCGCACCTGATGCGGAGGTGCTTCACTGGGAGATACGACGGCGGCCCTGCCGCGTTTCGCCGCCACCGGAGGTGCCCGAATGCGCAAGATCATCCTGACGCCGGTCTCGCTGGACGGATTCTTCGATGGTTGATGTGATCGTTGCCGGCGGCGGTCCCACCGGGATGATGCTGGCCGGTGAGCTGGCGCTGGCGGGGGTGGAGGCGGCGATCGTGGAGCGCCGCCGGACGCCGGAGCTGGTGGGCTCGCGGGCGGGCGGGTTCCACTCGCGGACCATCGAAATCCTGGATCAGCGCGGGATTGCGGACCGGTTCCTCGCCGAGGGGACGCCCGTCCAGGCAGCGTTCTTCGGGACCACGAAGCTGGACGTGAGCGACTTTCCCACCCGGCACCCGTACACGCTCGGCCTGTGGCAGAACCATATTGAACGGATCCTCGCCGGCTGGATCGAGGAGCTGGGCGTGCCCGTCCACCGGGGGCTCGAGGTGGCCGGCTTCTCCCAGGACGGCAGTGACGTGGACGTGCACCTCAGCGACGGGGAACACATGCGCGCACAGTACCTGGTGGGCGCCGACGGCGGGCGGAGCGGTGTCCGCAAGGCTGCCGGCATCGGGTTCCCCGGCTGGGACGCGACCAGGAGCAGCCTGATCGCCGAGGTGGAGGTGACCGATGAGACGCCTGTGGGCATGCGCATCGACGAGGTCGGCGTCCACGGGCTGCACCTGATGGAGGACGGACGGACCACGCGGGTGGTGGTGACCGAGAAGCAGCTGGGACCGGCCACCGAGCCCGCCCTGGCCGACCTCAGCAAGGCGCTGACCGACATCTACAACACCGACTTCGGGGTCCACTCCCCGACGTGGATCTCGCGCTTCTCGGACGCCACGCGGCAGGCCGCGGCCTACCGCAGCGGCCGGGTGCTGCTGGCCGGGGACGCCGCGCACATCCATTCCCCGTCGGGAGGGCAGGGGATCGGGCTCGGCATTCAGGACGCCGTGAACCTCGGCTGGAAGCTCGCCCAGGTGGTCAAGGGCACCGCCCCGGACAGCCTGCTGGACAGCTATCACGCCGAGCGGCATCCCGCCGGGGCGCGCGCACTGAAGCACACGATGGCGCAGGCGGTCATGCAAAAGGCCGACCCGCGCGTCGGAGCATTGGCAGACACCGTGGCCGGCCTGCTGACCATCGATGAGGCCCGGAAGCAGGTGGCCGGGCTCATTTCCGGTCTGGACGTCCGCTACGACTTCGGCGAGGGGCACCCGCTGCTCGGGCGCCGCATGCCCGATCTCGACGTCGTCACCGCCGACGGTCCGTTGCGCGTGTTCAGCCTCCTGCACCATGCCCGTGCGGTGCTGCTCAACCTCGGAGAGCCGGGCAGCATCGATCCCGGGGCCTGGGCGGACCGGGTGCAGTTGGTGGATGCAACGTACGACGGCGGGTGGGAGCTTCCGGTGATCGGTGCAGTCAGCGCTCCTGCGGCCGTGCTGATCCGGCCCGACGGGCATGTGGCGTGGACGGGAGACGGGACCCCTACCGGGCTGGAGGAAGCGCTGGCCAACTGGTTCGGGCCGGCGCGGAACTGATGGCCGGCGAACCCGGAACCGTGCCACCCTCCACAGGCATCACACGATCGTAGTCCGGGCGTCAGCCAGGGACGCGAGGAACGCCGTCGTATCCGCCGCCACTTGGTCCGGGCATTCCCACAGCACCAGGTGCCCCACCCCGGGAGAGACCTTCAGCACGCCGCCGCGGATGCGGGACGCCAGCGTTTCCTGGGCACTTCGTGGCAGCAAGCTGTCCTGTTCACCCCACAGGAGCAAAGTGGGTGCGTGGATAGTGCCCGATTCCGTGGGCGGGGTGGCTTCAGCCAGGCCGCTCAGGATGTTTCGCCACGCGTGGGCGGGCATCCTGAGGCCGTCCCGCACGCGGTCGTCGATAAACGATGACGGAACCTCGTGCAGCAGCGGAAACCAGGCCAGCGAATCACGCACCCAGGCCTCGTCCAGAGGGTCGGTAAGCTGATCCACCGCGTCGGCGAAGTCGGCCCGGCCGTGAAGGCTCAGGGGAGCACCCACCAGCACCAGCGCCGCCACCTTTTCGGGATGGTCAACAGCGAGCTGCTGGGCAACGTAGCCGCCACTGGAGGAACCGACGACGGCGGCCCTCGGCACGGTGAGGGCGTCGAGGATCGACGCGGCGTCCTCCGCCTGTTCCGCCAGCGAATAGCCGCCCGGGGGTTTGTCCGCCTCGCCCTGCCCGCGGAGGTCCGGCGCGTAGATCCTGAAGCCCTTCAGGCCGGGTATCAGGCGGTCAAAGCTGCCGCGGGATTCGCCCCAGGCGTGCAACAGCAGCACCGGGCTGGCGCCGGAGTCACCGTGGACCAGACACGGAACCGAGATGCCTGTGCGGAGCCGGAGAATCCTGACTTCGGAGCACATGGCTTCAGGTTATGGTCAGACCGCACGTGACTCGGCTCATGCGCCCATCATGCCACCCAGCGGCGGCCGCAAGCCATGGCGCCGGAGGAAGAGCCCAGCCTCTCACCGTGTCCTGCGATTCACTCCGGCCCTGCCCGCATAGGGTCGATTCATGGGCAAGGACCGGTGCAGCGAGTTGGAGGGGCAGACCTCCATCAACGAGCTGCTCGACGAACCCATCGGCGACACCCACATCCAGCTGGTACTGCCTTTCCATGTCCAGCTCCCGTCAGGGGAATTCCGCCGCGTGTCCTGACACCGCGGGCGGGGACGCAGAAAGTACGACGGCGGCGCTTGCGCCGGGTGGCGGCGGTCGCGTCAGCGCAGGGCGGTGACGAAACCGCCCCGGGACTGCCCGGACGCAGGCTCCTGCGAGGGTGCGGGCAGTCCCGGGGCGTCTAGGGACAGTGCGCGGTTGTAGGCGGCGCACAGCTCCTGAACCGAATACCCGCTGCAAAGCCAGCCCGCTGACGTGAGCAGGTCCGCCGGATCCGGCGGATCAGCCCGCGCCAGGACCTCACTCATGGACAGGCCCGTCTGCAGGCTGAAGTCCCGCAGCTTGGCTTCCACCTCGTCGGTCTTGGGCAGCGGCACGGCCCGCTCAATCACGGCCCGGGAACCCGGCGCGGACAGGGCCGCCACTTCCTTCAGCACCGACAGCTGGGCTGCGGCATCGAGGTAGGGCAGCAGGCCCTCCAGGATCCAGGAGGTGGGCTGGTGCGGATCAAAACCGGCCGATAGGAGCGGCTCGCGCCAGGGACGGGACAGGTCCGTGGCCACCGTGCTGAGCTCGCACCGCGGCTCGGCGGAAAGCCGGCCCAGCACGCCGGCTTTGAACTCCAGAACGTTCGCGTGGTCGATTTCGAAGACCCGTGAGCCGCCGGCCCAGGGGAGCCGGTAGGCGCGGGTGTCCAGTCCTGCGCCCAGCAGCACGGTCTGCGGCGTTGGCGGCCCTGACCTGAGGAAGTCGTCGATGAACCGGGTCCGCACCGCGATGTAAATCGATGCCAGCAGGAGGGGCCGCTGCAGCGGGGATGCGGCTGTGGGATCCGCCGGCCAGGAGGTGGGAAAGTCCACGTGGGACCGGGCCGCTTCCACCAGAGCCAGCGCAAACGGATCCGCCACGAGGCCGTCCGGCCGGGAGGTTTCCACCGCCCGGCCCGCAGCGATGGCAAGCGCCGTCAGCGGCAGCCCCTGATCCTCAAGGTCATCCACGCGTGGTTCCTCCCGCCGTCGTACTTCTTCTCACAGGGGAGCCTAATGCCTTACTTGGTGACGACGACGGGCCAAGACTCAGACTCGTGCCCGCCGGCGGCCGGCTAAGGCGAGTGCAGTGGTGGGAACCAGGGTCAACGCGGCAATCATGGTGCCGACCAGGCCGGGCCCGGTGGTCCCGAGCGGGGAGACCAGGGCAGCGCCGGCGAGGGCGGTGCCCACGGCGGTGCCGGCGTTGAATGCTGAGACGCTGAGGGCGGAGCCGAGGGTTGCGGCTTTCCCGGCGAAGCGGACGGCAAGGTGAATCAGCACGCTGTTGGCGCTGAGGCCGAACACGCCCAGCAGGACCACCAAGGCGCTGGTCAGCCACGGCGAACCGGACACCAGGCTGATGGCCAGCAGGAGGACCGTGGTCACGGCGGGGGTGATGATGGTGATCGGGCCGGGGTGGGCGTCGCCGAAGCGGCCGGCGAGGAGGGTGCCGATGACCGAGCCGATGCCGAATCCGGTGAGCACCAGCGGGACCTGGGACGCGGTCACGCCGGCTTGGTCGATGAGGATCGGGGCGATGTAGGAGTAGGCGGCGAGCACGCCGCCGCACGTGGTGGCGCAGGCGGCCAGCGCCAGCCACAGCCGGCCCGAGCGCAGGCCGGCCAGTTCGGCACGGATGGACGTGGGGTGCGCGCCCGGGGCGTCGTGCGGAATGAGGCGGGCCACGAGGACGGTGGCCAGCACGGCGGCGGCCGCGAGTGCCCAGAAAGTTCCGCGCCAGCCGACCAGCTGCGCGACGAACGCCCCAAGGGGCACGCCGAGGACGGTGGCCAGGGCGCCGCCGGCGCCCACTACCCCCACTGCCCGGGCACCCGAGGACGGGCCGGCGGCGCGGGTGGCCACCACGGCCGAGACGGTCCAGAACGCGCCGGTGGCGAGCGCGCTGACGAACCGGGCCACCAGCAGCAGCGTGAAGTCCTGGCCAAGTGCCACCACAACATGGGCGACAACGAACACGATGAGCGCCAGGACCAGCGTCAGCTGCTTGGACAGGCGCATCGTCAGCATCGCCATCAGCGGCGCGCCCACCACCATGCCGATCGCGAAGACCGTGATCAGCGATCCGGCCTGGGCGACGCTCACGTGCATGTCACCCGCGATCAGCGGCAGGATGCCGGCCACCACGAACTCGCTGGTGAGCATCAGGAACGTGCCCAGCGCCAGCACGTAGACCGCCAGCGGAAGCGGGGGCCGCCGTCGGTCCTTACCGGTCTTGGGATGGACGGCCGTCACGCCGTCCTCGATTGTTGTCTGCCCGCGCATGCGAACTCCTTATGGGTGCAGTGGAAGATGTCCTGTATCCATTGCACCCGTTCGCCCGCCGGCGAGGAAGGTTGCGCTTATAGGGGTATAGCCAGTGCCCCCTTTGCGCAAACAGGTGCCGCGGTGGTGAATTAGGACGGCGGCGCGCGGCCTGGCAACGCTGTTGTCCTCCGCTCTCCGTTTTCGGCCGGGATGGAGCAGACCCGTGGTGGAAAGCGCCCTCTATGAGTCGCATGGATTGCTAATGCGTCAGAAACGCTCGGTTCTGGCAGCGTGTCGATCAAGATCGGCTCAAGACTCCATCAAGGTTGTCCGAGGTTCGACGCAATTTCGGTTTCCCGGACCCACGAAGAAATAGGCTCAGCATTTACGTGAAGTTTCAAGAGAAAAAGGTCGGGCTCAACGTCGAGCCCTAACTATTGGGGAATAAGAATTGTCGAACTACCAGACCCTTTTCGGGTCAGCGCCGTCTGCTCCCGGGCCCGGCCCAAACCCGCCACGCAGGCCGCGCGCTTCCACCTTGATCGTCGGCGGCATTACAGCCCTCTTCGTGATTATTGGTGCCTTCGTTGGAGGTTTCGGCGGTGCGCTGGTTTTCCTGGGTATCTCGGCGGGGCTGACCAGCCTTTATGTCATGGTCACGGGACGCCGTTCGTGGGCGTGGCTTCCGGCGAAGCGGAAGGCAGGGGCCATCGCCCTGGCGGTTTCATTTGCGCTGTTCTTCACGGGTGCCGTGGCGTTGCCGCGGACCAACGCGGACGACCTTCAGGCAGCCTCTTCGGACTGGGATGCCTCACCGGCAACCGCCACGGCGAGCGCCGCCTCGGAAACGTCGGCGACGCCGTCGTCCGCTCCCACCGCCCTGGCGGCGGACACCCCGCTCGATCCTGACACCCCAAACGCCCTGGGGAACGGCGTCAGCGCAGCGGCTCCGAAGGCGCAGCCCGCCTTCGCCACCAAAGCGACCGACCTGCTGGGCGCCCTTCCCATCAAGGGCCGGGCGCCGAAGACCGGTTATGACCGTGCTCTGTTCGGGCAGGCGTGGCTGGACGTGGACCGGAACGGCTGCGATACCCGGAACGACATGCTCAAGCGCGACCTGACGGCGATCACGTACACCAACAGCGTGCCCTGCAAGGTTCAGTCCGGAACGCTCGCGGACCCTTACACAGGCACCACCATCAGCTTCCTGCGGGGGAGTGCCACCAGCAGCGCCGTGCAGATCGACCACGTTGTGGCCCTCAGCGACGCCTGGCAAAAAGGCGCGCAGCAGCTGACCACAGAGCAGCGGGCGGCCTTCGCCAACGACCCGCTGAACCTGCAGTCCACGGACGGTCCTACCAACATGAAAAAGAGCGACGGCGACGCCGCCACCTGGTTGCCGCCGAACAAGGGCTTCCGGTGCGAATACGTGGCGCGGCAGATTTCGGTGAAGGCAACGTACAGCCTGTGGGTCACCCAGGCGGAGCACGACGCGATGGCCAGGATCCTGGCTGACTGCGCCGGCCAGCTGGCACCAACGAACGAGCAGGCACCTGTGGCCGCGGCGGCGCCTGTACCGGCCCCGGTGGCTCCCGCTGCGGCCCCGGTGGCACCAGCCCCCGCGGCTCCGGCCCCCGCTCCGGCGGCGCCGGTTGCTCCCGCGCCGGTAGCACCGGCCATTCCCGCGCCGGCACCGGCCGCCGTTTACTTCGCTAACTGCGCGGCGGCCAAGGCCGCCGGCGCCGCACCGATCCGTGCCGGGCAGGCCGGCTACCGGGCTGCGTTGGACCGCGACAACGACGGCGTGGCCTGCGAAAGCTAGACCAGTTCCATCACTCCAATGTTCCAAACTTTCCAAGGGGGAAATATGAAAAAGACTGTGACATTAGTTGTGCTCGCCGGCCTCATGCTGACCGGATGCGGTGGCGCGCAGAAGGCAGTGCAGCCGACTCCCGCTGCTGCAGTGGTTGAGGCTATCGCGGTTCCAGGCGTGGTCGGCCTGACTCTGGACAAGGCCACGGATCAACTGGAAGATCTTGGGTTCAAGGTCGAGGCCGTGGACATCATCGACGGCAAGACGATCATGTCCAAGAAGAACTGGCAGGTAATGTCCCAGGACCCCTCCGAAGGCGCGTCCGCGGCAAAGGGTTCCACCGTGAAGCTTGGCGTCAAGAGCCTTGAGAAGATTGCGGCTGAGAAGGCTGCCACCGACAAAGCTGCCGCCGACAAGGCTGCAGCAGAGGCAGCTGCTGCAGCAAAGGCTGCGGCAGACAAGGCGGCGGCAGATAAGGCCGCAGCTGATCAGGCGGCGGCGCAGGCTGCGAAGCCAGCTCCGGTAGCACCTGCACCTGCACCTGCACCTGCACCGGCTCCAGCTGCACCTGCACCTGCACCAGCGCCGGCCGTCAAGGCGCCAGCCGCCGTTTTCTACGCCAATTGCGCTGCCGTGAAAGCTGCTGGTGCCGCGCCGCTGTATGCAGGGCAGGCCGGCTACAGCACCAGCCTTGACCGCGATCGCGACGGCGTCGCCTGCGAGAAATAGGTCACAGATGTGAAAGCCGTGGATACCTTTTCGGAGGTATCCACGGCTTTTACTTTGCGACGTCATTCAGCGCATCCGCGAACTTCAGCGCATCCGCGTCAGGGGCTGACCACCCGCCCGTTCTGGATCAAAACGTCCAGATGGTCGGCAATGTCGGCCAGCACCGCGATATCGGCAAGCGGGTCCGCGGACAGCACCAGCATGTCGGCGTCAGCTCCCGGTGCCACGACGCCGATCTCGCCTTCGCGCCCCAGGAGCAGGGCCGCCGTCGTGGTTGCCGAGCGGATGGCGGCGATGGCCGGCTGGACCTTCCCCAAAAGACGGAACTGTTCGTTCTGGTGGCGGTGCATGCCGCCCAGAAGGTCAGTGCCGAAGGCCATTTTGACGCCGGCTTCGTGCGCGCGGGCGATTGCTTCGAGGCCACTGGTGAGCACTGAATCCACCTTGGCCCACATTTCCTCCGTGAGGCCGAAGCTCCTGCCCTCCTCCTTGAGCGCCCAATAGGTCACAAGTGTGGGGACCAGGAAGGCGTCCTTTTCGAGGAACAGCCGGAGGCTCTCGTCGTCGAGCAGGTTGCCGTGCTCGATTGACCGGACGCCGGCCTCCAGAGCACGGTTGATGGCACGCGCAGTGTAGGCGTGGGCGGCGACGTAGCGGTTGGCGGCCCCGGCCTCCTCCACGGCGGCACGCATCTCTTCCATCGAATACTGAGTGGAGTCGATCCGGTCAGTAGGTGAGGAAACTCCACCGGAGGCCATGATCTTGATGTGGTGGGCGCCTTTGCGCAGTTCATCCCGCGCGGCGGCCCGGACAGCGTCCACGCCATCAGCCACGCGGCCGATTCCACAGCATCCACGGCCGTTGGGCTCATGGTCCTCGCCCGGGAGCCGCATGTCGCCATGGCCTCCGGTCTGGCTGAGCGCGTGTCCGCAAAAGTGGATCTTGGGCCCTTCCAGCAGACCTTCCTGCTGTGCCATCGCCAGGCCAAAGTCAGCCCCGGAGAGGTCCCGGACAGTGGTGAAGCCGCGGCGCAGCATCTGGCCCATGATCCGTGCCGTCTGCGCGTAGACATACGAGGCCGGTGTCCAGGTCAGCGACCGGAAGTCGGCACTGGAGGCGACCACATGAACGTGGCAATCGATGAGCCCCGGAATGACGAACTTGCCGGTGCCATCGATCACGCGGGCTCCGGAGGGCGCCTCGGCATCAGGACCGATGCTGCTGATCTTTCCGTCAACACTGACGACGTCGGCAATTGAGTAGGTGCCCGCCTCGACGTCCAGGACGCTGGCGTTGCGGATCACCAGGGGAGCGCTGCCGGCCACCCCGTCAGTGGGGGCCTGGGTGTTGGACGCGGTGTTCATCAAATTGTGTCCTTCCCGGGGACTTCGGTGGGGTGGGCGGCAAAGGCTGCGGTCAGGCCTGCCAGGTTCCGGTTGACGACGTCGACGGCGGTTTCCACACTGTGTTGGGTGTAGCGGCCTTCGGCGTCCAGCATGGCAAGGACGCCGACAACGTTGCGGCCGTCGTCGAGGACGGGAACGTTGATGACCGCACCGCAGCCGAGCCGCTGGATCAGTTCGGAATCGGCGAAGACTTCACGCAGCGCGTTCAGGTCTCGGGCCAGGAACGGTTTCTTGTCTTCAATGACTGTTCCCAGCCACCCGGGGGAGATCTCAACGGTCTTCTCGCCGCCCACGGGGTATTCTTCCGGGTGGCTGGTGAAGAGCCGCCGAAGACTGGACCGCTCGGGGATCCACTGCAGGGCTGTGAAGAGGACGACGCCGGGATCCCGCCGCATCTCCTCGAAAGTCTGCTGAAACACTGAGTCCGCCTTCATGGAATCCTTTATTCCGCTCATTTTTGTCCCGATCCTGCAGGTGCCGGATCATGCTCGGCACGGGCATTGATGTCCTCCAGGGATTTGCCCGCCGTGGATGCGCCGAAGATGACGACACCCAGGACGCCGATGGTCAGGACCACCGTGGTCATGACGAACACGCCGCCGAAGCCAAGGGCCACCGAGAAGATGCCGATGATGGACGGTGCCAGGATGCTGCCGATGCGGCCCACGGCACTGGCCAGACCGACGCCTGTGGCGCGCATCCAGGTGGGGAACAGTTCGGGCGTGTACGCGTAGACACCGGCGTAGGTGCCGTTCAGGAAGAAGGACAACGTTGCCGCGGCCACCAGAATCATCCCGGAGTCGTTGGACTGGCTCAACCAAAACGCACTCAGCGCCGATCCGGCCAGGTACAGGGCGATGGTGTTCTTCCGATCGATCCGGTCGTTGAGCCAGGCTGCGGAGAAATAGCCGGGAATCTGCGCGAGGTAAATGATGATCGAGTACTCGAAGCTCTTGGTGACGGTAATGCCACGGCCCACCAGCAGTGTGGGGATCCAGGAGAAGAAGCCGTAGTAAGAGAACGTGATCACGAACCAGATCAGCCAGATGACAGCAGTCCGGCGGCGCATGGCCCGGGACCACATGAACTTGAGGGCGTTCCAGATGGTGATCTTCTGCTCGTGCTTGATGATCTCTTCGTTCCCGACGGTGAGCGGAGTGAGTTGCTTGCCGGTTGCCTTCACCACGCTCTCCTCAAAGCGCTCCACCACCTGCGTTGCTTCAGCGATGCGGCCACGGCTGATGAGGAAGCGGGGGGATTCAGGCAGGCTTCGACGCCACCACAGCAGGAGGAGAATCGGGATGGCCGTGACAACCTGGGCCCAGCGCCAGCCGTCCTCACCCATCGGAACAATAAAGCGCCCGATCAGTGCCGCGCCAACGAAGCCGAAGGAGAAGAAGCCGGCCAGGGTTCCAATGAACCAGCCACGGCGCTTGGGGGGAATGAACTCGGACAGGAACGGCGCAATGATGACGCTCTCGGCGCCGGCGCCCAGGCCTGCGAAGATCCGTGCAATCAGGAAGATCTCAAAGTTGGGGGCCATGGCCGCCACCACGGACATGAGGCAGTAGAAAGCAAGCGCCCAGAGCATGACCTTCTTGCGGCCGAAGCGGTCGCCCAAATAGCCGGAGAGGATGGCGCCGAAGAAGAAGCCGAACGGGGCGGCGGAGCCCACCAGGCCGAGGCTTGCGTTGCTGAGGCCCCACAGTTCCTGGATCCGCGGGAGGAGGAAGGCGACCACTGCCCCGTCCATGCCGTCGAACGAGTAGCCGAGGCCTCCGATGAGGAGAAGCTTGTAGTGTGGACGACTGAGAGCCAGGCGGTCCAGGCGTGCGGTGAGGGACATGGTGTTTCCTGCCGAAGTGGGCCAAGTTGTACATTTTGAGGAATATGCACAAGTCTGTGCAGATGCGATGTATCGAAGTTAAGGCCAGAGTGTGAGGCAGGTCAATAGGTGAAACAAGAAATTAACTCCTCCTCGGTGACCGAATGGCTGGACAGCCGTGTCCAGGGCCGGAAACTGGCGGCCAGGCAGATGCAGGTCATCGGCATCCTCCGGTCACAGCCCCGCCTCGCCTCCTACGGTTCAGTCAGCGACATCGCGGCAGCGGCGTCGTCGAACGCTTCCACCGTGACCAGAACCGCGCAGGCACTGGAATTCAAGGGCTGGTCCGATTTCCAGTTTGAGCTCCGTTCAAGGTTTCTGGCGTCGCTGAGCGCCCTCGAAGTCGCGGCTGAGCACAACGGCCACGTCAGCAGCCCTGCCCAGGCCGCCGTTTCCACGGACCGGGCCAACTTGGCCCATCTGGAGCGCACACTCGATCCAGCTACTGTCCGCTCCATCGCCGAAGCAATCGCCGGGGCACGGCAGACCCTGATTGTTGCCGCCGGAAGCTACGCGATCCCGGGCAAGGCATTGGAGCACAATGCGGTCATTGCAGGCTACAACGTCCGGCTGCTCGACGCTGATGTCGCCGCCCTGACGAACACCCTGGCGCGGGTGACCTCCGAGGACCTGGTGATCGTGATCAGCCTGTGGAGGGTTTACGACAGCACCGTGCGCGCCATGGAGATCGCCCACAACGTGGGCGCAACCATCGCTTCGATCACGGACAGCGCCGGCTCTCCCGTGGCCGAGCACGCCGAGCAGCGGATAGTCGTTCCCACCGAGGGCGCGGGCTTTTTCCCCTCGCTCACGGGTGCCGTCGCCGCGGTCCAGGCGATCGCCGTCGAACTCGCTTCCCTGGACCGGGAGCGATCAAACAGGAACATCGCCGCGTCCGAACGGACTTGGGACCAGATGCGGATCATGCATCCCCGTTCAAGCTCCTAATTGCAGGCGGCGTGCTGGTCCTGGCAGCCTTGTGACGCTTTGCGGAAGCTGTTGTCACCGCCAGGAAGTGGGCCTACGCTATGGCCACGGCCCCACGCGGGGGACCGGCCAGGACCCGCCCTCACCGGGGGTCAGGCACATGCTGGGATGCCGCGTCCTGGACAGCACGGGACAGGAAAAACCATGACCAAGTATCTGTTTGAAGCGAATTATGTGGGCGACGGAATCACGGGACTCATGCGCGAAGGCGGCACCAAACGGCGTGAGGCGCTGGAGGAGGCGCTCAGCTCGGTCGGGGGATCGCTGGAGTGTTTCTACTACGCCTTCGGGGACATTGACGTCCTCGGCGTTTTTGATGTGCCGGAGCAGGCGGGTGCGGCAGCCCTTTCGCTGATGATCAATTCCACCGGCACCGTGGACGTGCGCCTGAAGCCGCTGATGACACCCGAGGACATTGACGAGGCGGCCAAGAAGACGCCGTCCTACCGGGCGCCGGGGCAGTAGGCGCAGCGGGGCTCCGGTCAGCGGCCGCCGTCGGACATTACGACGGCGGCGCGTCAGTTACCGCCGTTCGGTGGCTCCGGGTGCGGCGGGGCCTGTGGAGTTTGGCGGTAACCGGCGTCCGGATGCCGCCCACCGAGATTTCTGGAGGGACAGCGTCATGCATTTTGCTTTTGTGTGTCTGCCGGCCGCGGGTCACGTGAACCCGACGTTGCCGGTCGTGGCCGAGCTTGTCCGTCGGGGCCACCGGGTCACCTATGCAACGTCCGCCCCGTACGCGAAGGCGGTTGAGTCCGCCGGCGCCGTCTTCTTTGAGAGCGGGGAGGACCTCGCGGCGATGCTTCCCCGCATCAAGACGCCAGCTGACCCGGCTGCCTCTCCCCGGATGGGGATGCTGGCGGGACTCGGAGCAGGGATGATGTCCGGTCTGCTGGAGCGGCTGCTGGAGAGGGCGAGGATCGAATTCCCGGCCCTGCTCACCCGGCTGACCGCCGACCCGCCGGACGCGGTGTGTTATGACGCCATGACCCTGGCCGGGAAGATGGCCGCCATGAAGCTTGCCCTGCCTGACATCGCCCTGCAGCCGACGTACGCCACCAACGAACACTTCTCGATGCGGGAGCTGATGCCGGCCCGGGCACCGGCCGAAATGCTCAAGGCCTGGAAACAGGTGCGCCGGCTCATCACTGACTTCGCGGCCGAACAGGGCCTGGAGGATTTCACCTTCATGGAGGGACCGCCGGCTTCATTGAGCATCTGCTTCATCCCACGGGAATTCCAACCCGCGGGTGAAACCTTTGACGCCAGCTTTCACTTTGTTGGACCCAGCCCCGGCCAACGAACCACCGAGGAGCTTTGGCAGCCCCGCGCGCAGGACAGGCCCCTGGTCTTCATTTCGCTGGGAACCACCCCGTTAAACGACCGCCCGGACTTCTTCCGGATGTGCCTGGAAGCATTCGCCGGCACCGACTGGCAGGTGGCCATGGCCATCGGCGACCGCATGAATGTCTCCGAGCTGGGGGAGATACCGGACAACGTTGAAGTCCGCCCCTCCTTCCCGCAGATCGATGTCCTGCGCCACGCCGACGTGTTCCTCTCGCATACGGGCATGAATTCCACCATGGAGGCGCTGTACTTCGAGGTTCCCATAGTTGCCTTTCCGCTGCAGCCGGAACAGGAAGCCAACGCACGCCGCGTCCAGGACCTGGGACTGGGCCGCCGCCTCCCCGCCGAGGCGCTTTCACCAGAGCTGATCCGCACGGTCATCGCCGACGTCAGCAACGACCAGGAGATCCGGCGCAACCTGGAGACCATGGGCCAGCGCGTCCGGTCGGCCGGGGGAGCCGCTGCGGCAGTTGACGCCATCGAACACTTCATGTCCGCGCCGGAACCCGTCTCCGGGTAACCCCTGACCCGCGCTACTGCCGTTCGCCGGTCGCAGTGCCCGTCCCGTACATCCAGAGCACGATGTCCATGACGCGGAGATCGGAGATCGGATCCGTAATCCGTGAGACCCGGCGGATCTGCTGGAGCCGCTGGGGAAGGCCGGTGCCGTCGGTGAGATCGGTGTGCCAGCGCTTCCACTGACCCACCGAACCCAGGTCGAGGCTCATCAGGTGCCCGACGGCGGAATCATAGACCGGGACCAGCAGCGGGCGTTTTCGGGCCATCAGTTTGCTGGTTCGCGTCACGCACATGCCCCGGCGGCCGGTGTCCCGTCCCCGGAGGACGTGCCAAAGCTGACGCGCGGGGCTGGCCTCGCCGAGTACTTTGTCGAACTCGTCTGCCTGCACATCCGCCATGTCGAGGTCGGCCGGAATCTGCGCGAGGAGATCCGAAATCAGCGCTGCTTGAGTTTCCAGGATGCCAAAGGCGGCTTCGCCGGGGACGTCAACGGAAAGGAAGGAGACGGCGATCAGGTCGTCGGACGTCACCCGGTTCACGTCACGCGGCGCATCTCCACCGCCGCCCCAGCAGTTGTACATGCTGCCCGTGTACGCGGGAACGCCGGCAGTTGTTCGACGGTAGTAGGTGCCGAGCAGTTTGGCCGCGGTGTCGATATGGTCTTCATCCAGAATGTCAGGAATTGCCATTTGTCCCCCATAGTTGTGCCCGCCGCCGGGCCGGTGATACAGACTGCAACTCGTCAGCGGACCCGGAAATCTCCGGAAGTCTATCCGTACAAAGTGAATGCGGCGGGCGCGGTCGGGGAATGACGACGGCGGGGCTTCAGTTCCGCGCCCCGCCGCCGGTAGCGGTGGGACAGAATACGAAGTCGAGTGCCGCCGTCGTAATTAACGGAAACCTACGCCCCCCGATGTGCTCTCAGCCGCAGGCCGCTTCCACGGCGCGACGGATAGGAGAGTAATCTGAGGCCAGTGACTTCTTATTCTTCTCTGTGACCCAGAACCCTTCAGCGATTCCAATTCGCTCCGCCGAGGGCCGTGATGCTGTGGGCCCGCGAGGGGAGCTCCCTTTGGAGTTCCCCGATCCCCGGCCTCCATCCCGAATTCACCACTGGAAGATCACATGCAAACGAATTCAGCCAACCCCTCCGCACCCTTGTCGCCTGCCCTTGACCGGCAGTCCCTGCGCCCTGACTGCGGCAACTGCTTTGCCCTCTGCTGCACAGCCTTCGGGTTCTCACGGTCCGCGGACTTTGCGCTCGACAAACCCGCAGGCGCGCCCTGCCAGAACCTTGCCCCCGACTTCTCCTGCACCATCCACACCAGCCTGCGCCCGAGGGGCTTCCGCGGCTGCACGGTCTTTGACTGCTTCGGCGCCGGCCAAAAAGTGTCCCAGGGGCTCTTCGGCGGGACGAGCTGGCGGGAGGACCCTGGCGCCAAAGACCAGATGTTTGCCGCGTTCAAAGCCGTGCGGCAGCTGCACGAGATGCTCTGGTACCTGGCCGAGGCCCGGCGTCGGACGTTCGATCCCGACGTCGCCCACCGTGCCATGGAACTTGGCGCCACCATCGGGCGGGCGGTCGACGGCGGGCTGCAGCAACTGCTCGCGCTGGACGTCCAGGATCTTCACGCCCAGGTGAGGTCAACGCTGATGGAAGTCAGCGCGGAAGTCCGGGCGTCCTACTTTGCCGCGGGCGGTGATCACCTGGATGCCGGGCTGGGGCCCGGAGCGGACCTCATGGGCGTCAATCTCAGGGGCCGCCGGCTGTGCGGGGCGGACCTCAGAGGGGCTTACCTGATTGCGGCTGATCTGCGCGACAGTGACTTCTCGGGTGCGGACCTGCTCGGCGCGGACCTCCGGGACGCGCGGCTTGGGGGCGCCGACCTGTCGGCGTCCCTGTATCTGACGCAGCCGCAGCTCAACGCCGCCACCGGCAGCCGCGCAACCCGGCTGCCCGCGGATCTGGTGATGCCCCCGCACTGGCACCGGGAATGAGCGCGTGGGGTGGCGGGCAGCTGCGTTCCCGCGGGTCCCGCAGAAAACCTTGGCATGGTGTGGCCTTTTTTGGAATTCTGGTCGTAGTTGTCGATCTAAGCTTCCGGCGGGCGTCGTATGAGTAAGGGCCAGTATTAACGGCCCTGGTGACGGCGAGGTCTTCGGCGTCGATGCAGTGAAAGCCCAAAGCAGAGTTACCACGAAGGAGTACGAAAATGTCAAAGTACCTGGTCCTGATCTTCCAGGATGAAGCGGCGAAACAATCCGAGGGCGAGTCCATGAGCGCCCCCTACCAGGAGTTCCAGCAGCGCCGTGGCGCGTTCCTGCTCAACGGTGCCGCACTGCAGCCGCCCTCGACGGCGACGTCCATCCGCCGCGACGGAGCCGGCGGGTTCTCGGTGACGGACGGTCCTTTCGCCGAGTCGAAGGAAACGCTGGGCGGCTACTACCTGATCGAGGCCTCAGACCTTGATGAGGCGCTGGAGATCGCCAAGGAGGTTCCCGCCGGCATCGGGGTAGAGGTCCGGCCCGTGCGAATGGTCAGCTGATGCCGCGGCCCGCCAGCTCGGAGGTTGCTGCCGCGGTTGCCGATGCGCACCGCAGGGAGTGGGCCTTCGTGCTGGCGGCCACCGTCCGTGTCAGCGGTGATATCGACACCGCCGAGGAAGCCGTCCAGGACGCGTACGCCAGTGCATTGTCCACGTGGGGTCCGCGCGGCATTCCCAAGAACCCTGGCGCGTGGCTCACCGTGACCGCGCGCCGGCGGGCCCTGGACATGCGTCGCCGGGCCGCGACCGCGCAGCGCGCGCTCCCCAAGCTTCTCGACCCGGAGGTGTACATAGACGATGAGCCGGACCGGGACCCGGAAGACATTCCCGATGACCGGCTCCGGCTGATCTTCACCTGCTGCCATCCTGCCCTGGCGTTGGACGCCCAGGTCGCCCTGACGCTTCGGCTCCTCTGTGGCCTGTCCACGGCGGATGTGGCGCGGGCGTTTCTGCTGCCCGAGGCCACGATGGCGGCGCGGATCACGCGGGCGAAGAAGAAGATAGCGGCCGCGCACATCCCGTACCGTGTGCCGTCGGCGTCCGAGCTGCACGAGCGCGTCGACGGCGTGCTGTCCGTCGTCTACCTCGTGTACACCACCGGGCACAGTGCCCCGTCAGGAGCGGACCTGATGCGCCGTGATCTCGCGGAACGCGGCCTTGAGCTGGCTAGGATGCTCCGGGTCCTGCTTCCCGCCGACCGCGACGTCGCCGGACTCCTGGCGCTCGTGGTGCTCACTGACGCACGAAGGGAAGCCCGGCTCGATGAGCACCGTGAACTCGTGCTGATGGAGGACCAGGACCGGTCCAAATGGAACCGGCAGGCCATCGGGGAGGGGGTGGCGCTCCTGCGCGAGGCGTTACATGCGCGGCCGCCGGGCCGCTTCGCAGTCATGGCGGCAATCGCGGCCGTCCATGACGAGAGCGAGTCGTGGTCAGGCACTGACTGGCAGGAGATCCTGGGGCTCTACGACGTGCTGATGGAGACGTGGCCCTCTCCCGTTATTCAACTCAACCGGGCCATAGCACTCGGCTTCGCCGTGGGCCCGGCGGAAGGACTGGCCGGGCTGGACGCGCTCGGAGCCGAGCCCCAGCTGGCCCGCTACCCTTATCTGGCCGCCGCACGAGCCGACTTCCTGACCCGGCTGGGCCGTCCGGGCGAAGCCCGGGTCGCCTTCGAGGAGGCACTGATCCTGACCGACAATGAAACCGAACGGCGCTACCTCCGGACCCGCCTGAACGAACTGGCAGGTTGAGCCGGCCAGGATCAACCGCCACTGTCGCGGGGAGTACGACGGCGGCTCTCCCCTTGGGGTCCGCCGGGGCCGGTGGGAGGATGAGTCCGTGGACCAATTCTTTGACTTCCTTCGCCACTACTGGTGGCTCGCCTTCCCCCTCAGCGGAATCGCCGGAGGGTGGGCAAGGTCGTGGTCCAAGGCCAGCGAACGCCGGCACCGCCGCCGCATGGAGCTGTACAAGCTCAAGAACCAGGCAGTGCAGGCGGAACACGCCAGCCAGGCCCAGGTCGCCGCACTGATGGCAGCACACGATGCCGTGAACCGGCGGTGGCTGGACTACGAGCTCGACGTCGGGAAACTGATCGACTTCCCGGTCATGACGGATGTTCGGGAACCTCTCACTGTCGCGTTTCTCCGGGCGAAGAAAGCGGCGGACGGTTTGCGGCCTGCCGCCCCCGCCGACATTACGACGGCGGCCGGGCTGGCCGAGTACCGGACAGCGGTTCACGGCTTTGAGCTGGCATTCGACGTCGCGGAGCGCGAAGCCATGCGGATCAAGGACCACAACTTCACGGAGCTGGAACGCCAGCGCCTGTCGACGGCCAGGAAGCTGCTCAACATCGCCGCCGACAATGCCGCGACTCCTGCCGAACGGCAAACCGCGTACAAGCGCGCCCGGCGGGAACTGGACGGTCTCATCGTCCTGCCCGAGGCCACGCTAGCGGCGCTGGAAGTGAAGATTGCCGGCGAACTGAACGCACCGCACTCCCCGGAGTAGGGGAGTACGACGGCGGCACCCGGGATGGGTGCCGCCGTCGCACTTTCCCCGGAGAATCACCGGACGTCATTGCTGTGCCCGGGCGCCGGTGCCAAAATGGTCGGAGTAGCACAAATGACCTCCATCGGAGGAACCAAAGTGTCTGTGTGCCAGCTGATGGGCCACTTCCGTTTGGCGGTGGGGCAAGCATGACCCAGCAACCACTCAAAAAACGCCGGCTCCGTGTTTCAGACGTCAATGTTGTTAACCACCGGACCCTCAGGAAAGCGCTCGGCGGGACGATCGTGGGCAACACCATGGAATGGTACGACGTGGGGGTGTTCGGTTATCTGATCACCACCATGGGGCCCGTGTTCCTGCCCGAAGCAGACAAAGCCGTGCAGAACCTCTTCCTGCTGGGAACCTTCGGAGCAACGTTTATCGCCCGCCCCCTGGGCGGTGTCTTTTTCGGCTGGCTAGGCGACAAGATCGGCCGCCAGAAGGTCCTGGCCATGACCCTGATGCTCATGGCCGCGGCGACCTTCGCCGTCGGTCTGCTCCCGGGGTACACGGTGCTGGGCATCTGGGCCGCCGTGCTGCTGGTGGTCACCAAGCTGGTGCAGGGCTTTTCCACCGGCGGAGAGTACGCCGGCGCCACGACCTTCGTCTGTGAACACTCCCCGGACCACCGCCGCGGCTTTTTCGCCAGCTTCCTGGACATGGGCAGCTACCTGGGCTTTGCCCTGGGTGCCGGTCTGGTGTCGGTCCTCCAGTTGACCCTGGGCCAGGCCGGGATGGAGGCCTGGGGCTGGCGCATTCCGTTCCTGATCGCCGGGCCCCTCGGCATCATCGCCATCTATTTCCGGATGAAAATCGAGGAATCGCCCGCGTTTCAGGCAACACTCGAGGCGGAGGCACAAATCGCCAGGCACCCCGAAACGGGAGAGGTGCTCGGCCCCATGGGCCCGGTGGCTATTTTCAAGGCCTACTGGCAGAGGATAGTGCTGGCCATGATCCTCGTGGCCGCGGCCAATACTGTGGGCTACGCCCTCACGTCGTACATGCCCACCTATCTGACCACCAACAAGGGATACGACGAGATCCACGGAACCCTCCTGACCATCCCGGTCCTGGTGGTCATGTCCCTGTGCATTCCACTGACCGGTCATCTCTCGGACCGCATTGGCCGGCGCCCCGTGCTGTGGATCGGTGCCACCAGCACGGTGGTTCTGTCGCTCCCCGCGTTCATTCTGATCTCCATCGGAACCATCCCGGCCACCATCACCGGACTGGCCCTGGTGGCCTTCCCTGTCACGTTCTACGTTGCCAATCTCGCCTCGGCGCTGCCGGCACTGTTCCCCACGGCCCACCGCTACGGTGCCATGGGCATCACCTACAACTTCGCCGTGGCCATTTTCGGCGGCACCACCCCGTTCATTATTGCGAGCCTGATCCAGCTGACGGGCAACGACCTGATGCCCGCGTACTACCTCATGGCCACCTCGGCGATCGCCGCCGTCACCATCTACTTCCTGCCCGAATCCGCGCGGAAGCACCTGCCCGGGTCCATGCCCAGCGTGGACTCGGAGGAAGCCGCCCGCGAACTCGTGGCAACCCAGGACGATAACCCCATGCTGGACATGGCCACGCTGCCCTTCGGCACCGGCTATGAGGCCGCCAAGGCGGCGCACTCGGAACCCGAACGCAGGGCGGGGGAGCGGTGAGGCGTGCACCTGTAGCCTGACAATGTCCTCTGCCGTAGCCTTGGACGTCGTCGAATCGCCGCTGAAATCGTCAGTCTCCGATCGACCCCCCAATCTCTGTGGCGGCTTTTTTGTCCGGCCCGTCCGGAGCTTTCGCTAGGCGGGGCCGCCGTCGATGGTCAGGATGGTTCCGTTGGTGTAGCCGGACCGGGAGGATGCCAGGAACGCGACGGCGCTGGCGATTTCCCCAGGGGTGGCGGACCGTCCGTAGGGCAGTGCCGCGTTGAGTTCCGCCCACCGGTTCTCGTCACCGAAGTCCGCCTGGGCCCTGTTCCGGAGCATCGTTTCATTCCGGGCCGTGGACACGGGCCCGGGATTGATGCCGACCACCCGCATCCGGTCCCCGGCGGCTGACTTTCCGAGGGCGCGGGTGAAGGCCATGAGGCCCGCGTTGCCCGCAGCCCCGGCGATGTAGCCCGGGTTGAAGGACTCGCCGCCGGCGCCGATGATGTTCACGACGACGCCCTGCCGCGCCTTGAGGTTTGCGTACAGGGAGCGGGTCAGGTTGATATAGCCGAAGACCTTGAGGTCCCAGGCGTCCCGCCACTGGCGGTCGTCAATCTCCTGCAGGGTTCCGGGCGGAATGGCGCCGGCATTGTTCACGAGCACGTCGATGCCGTCCACGCTGGCGGCCACACGTTCCACTTCGACAGTCGAGGACAGGTCTGCAGCCACGACACTGACAGAGACGCCGTGCTGTGAGCGGATGGTCTCGGCGAGGTCGTTCAGGCGATGGGCGTCGCGGCTGACCAGGACAAGGTTGCAGCCCTCCTCCGCCAGCACCAGGGCTGTTTCCCGGCCGATCCCCTGTGAAGCGCCGGTGATCAGGGCTGTCTTTCCCTGCAGGTGTAGATCCATCGTGTGCGTGGTTCCTCTGGTTGGTGGTTGGCGCCTGTGGCGGGGGAGTACGACGGCGGCTGCCGCGGCGCCTCGGGCCGCGGTCAGCGCCAGCCGAGCTGTGGCGCCACATGCTTCAGGATCGACTCGATGACGTGGGCGTTGTAGTCGACGCCGAGCTGGTTCGGGACCGTGAGCAGCAGGGTGTCTGCCGTGGCGATCGCCTCGTCCTCGGCCAGCTTCGCGGCCAGCTCGTCCGGGGCACCCGCGTAGGAGCGGCCAAAAACCGCGCGCGTTTTCTCGTCAATGTTGCCCACCTGGTCGGAGCTGTAGCGGTCGCGGCCGAAGTATTGCCAGTCGCGCTCGTCCGTCAGTGCGAAGATGCTGCGGCTGACCGAGACACGCGGCTCCCGCTCGTGCCCCGCCTCCTTCCAGGCCTGCCGGTACAGGTCGATCTGCTCAGCCTGCTGGACATGGAACGGCTTACCGCTCTCGTCATCCTTGAGCGTGGAGCTCTGCAGGTTCATGCCAAGCTTCGCCGCCCAGATGGCCGTGGCGTTTGAACCGGAACCCCACCAGATGCGATCGCGCAGGCCCTCTGAGTGCGGCTCCACGCGCAGCAGGCCCGGAGGGTTCGGGAACATCGGGCGGGGGTTCGGTGCCGCGAAACCCTCGCCGGTGAGCACCTCAAGCAGACGCTCGGTGTGCCTGCGGCCCATATCGGCGTCCGACTCGCCCTCGGCGGGGACAAAGCCGAAGTGGCGCCACCCGTCGATGACCTGCTCGGGTGAACCCCTGCTGATGCCCAGCTGCAGTCGGCCGCCCGAGATCAGGTCGGCCGCGCCGGCGTCCTCCGCCATGTAGAGCGGGTTCTCGTAGCGCATGTCGATCACGCCGGTACCGATCTCAATGCGGCTTGTGCGTGCTCCGATCGCAGCGAGCAGCGGGAACGGGGAGGCGTATTGCTGCGCGAAGTGGTGGACCCGGAAATAAGCACCGTCCGCACCCAGCTCCTCGGCGGCGACGGCGAGGTCGATCGCCTGCAGCAGCGCGTCAGACGCGTTGCGCGTGCCAGACTCCGGGTGGTCGGTCCAATGGCCGAAGGAAAGGAATCCGATGTTCTTCACACCGGAAACTGTAGTACTAGTCGCATTCGGGCTTAAGCGTGGCAATGATTTTCCGGCTCGCCGAAGCCAGGGCATCCTGTTCGTCGCGGGTGAGCCGATCGAAGAAGTGGGTGCGGACGAACTCCAAATGACCCGGGGCCGCCTGCTCTATGGCAGTCCGGCCGTCCGGGGTAATCTCCACGTCCAGGCCCCGGGCATCGGAGGAACAGTTCTTCCGTTCCAGCAGGCCCCTCGCTTCCATCCGCTTGAGCAGGTGGGACAGGCGGCTGCGGTCCCAGCCGAGGGACTTGCCCAGATCGCGGGCACGAACCACGCCGTCCGCGTGCTCCGAGAGTGGGACAAGTACCGCAAATTCGGCCCCGGAGAGCTGCGACTCCCGCACCAGCTGGCGGTCCATGGAGGCCACCAGCTGCTGCGACGCCTCAAGGAATCCGCGCCAGACTCCGGCCTCGCGCTCATCCAGCCATTGCGTGTTCTCCGTCACAACTTCTCCCGTTGATAGTTCAAGTTGGCGTCATATTGTTGAGCGTCAACATATCCGGTGACACCCCAACAGCGAGGTGAACTTGGCAGCAGTGCGGGGGTGTCTTAGCGGATGGTAGCGAAGCCTTTGGCCCACGAGACCAACTGGTCAACCATCGGGGCCAGGGTGCCGGCGTTCTGCTCGGTCGGCTTGAACTCGGAGAAGTTCTCGAAGTCATTGAACAGGGAGAACATCACCTGGTTGCGCACGTGGGCAACCTGGAGTTCAGAGAGGATCTCGCGCAAGTGCTCGACGGCGCGGGCGCCGCCCGCGGAGCCGTAGGACACGAAGCCCGCGGCCTTGTTGTTGAACTCAGCGTTCAGGTACGACAAGGCGTTGGTGAGCACCGGGCCTGCAGTGTGGTTGTACTCGTGCACCACGAAAATAAAGCCGTCGAACTCGCTGACCCGGGCCGACCAGGCCTTGGTGGCCGGGTTCTGGTAGTTCTGGTACGCGGCGGGATAGGCCTCGTCCAGCAGGGGAAGATTGAAGTCGGCAATGTCCACAAGCTCGACGTCTGCATCCGTGCGGTCCGCAACCTGGGCCAGAACCCACTCGGCGACGGACTTGTTCACGCTGCCCGGCCGGCTGGCGCCTGTGATGATGGCAATCTTGGGAAGGGCATTCTCCACCAGAGGATCGGCGGCCGCGGAAACCTCAGGGGCAACCACCAAGGGAGCGTTGGTGGCTGCGGCACTAACGCTCGGGGCTACCGACGCAGCGGAGTGACTCGCCTTGGATTTGCGGGAAAAAATTTTGAACCAGGACATGGCGCCTCACCGTTCGGGATGGTTGATGTTTCAATGATTCTAGAAGGTTTTTTGATGATGTGTCAACAAAACACCCTGACGTTCAGGAAGCAGCCCTCCGGTCCGTTAGGCACCGGATTCAGCGCCGGTCCGCCGCCGGTACATGATCGCGGCCACCCCGAGCCCCAGAACAAACCAAACAAGTCCCGCTGCCAGGGCAATGGGGGTGGCGGACGCCAGTACCACTACCAGCAAGGCTGCGCCGACGGCGGGAACTGCTCCATGAAGGAACCAGTTTCCAGGACCGGCGCCGAGCTTCTTGATTAGGAAGTAGCCGATCACCGACGCGTGCAGCAGGATGAACGCCGTCAGGGCCCCGACGTTGACGGCCGAGCTGAGGATGTCCAGGCCGTCGCCGCGGGTTGCCGCCCACACAGCCACAATGATGTTTCCGGACGCGGTGAGCATGATGCTGCGCACCGGCACCCCGGTCCGCACCGAGACTTTCGCCAGCCCGCCGGGTAGCCGGCGTTCGCGGGCCATGTCCATGATGATTCGGCTGCCCGCGCCTTGCCCCACCATGGCGGCGAACGCGGCGCCGGCCGCCTTGGACAGGGCCAGCAGCCAGTGCAGCCACGGCCCGATGCTGGTCCCGACGGCGTTGTAGTAGGCGGCGCCTTCGAGCCCGGGGTCGGCGGCAAGCTCCGCCGGGGTGGTGGGGGAGAGCAACGCGCCAACGTAGCTTTGCGCCACGAACAGGACGCCGGCGATGACCAGGCACAGCATCGTTGCCCGGCCAACCATCCGGACGCTGCCCTTGGCCTCCTCCGCGAAGGTGGCCAGCGCGTCGAAGCCAAGGAAGGACAGGACGGCCACGGAGACGGCCGCCAGCACGGCGGTGGTGGAGAATCCGCCCACTCCCGTGAAGGGGCTCGGCCAAGGCCGCGTGGCGCCGTGGGTCGCCAGGACCCAGGCGCCGCAAACCAGCACCACCAACAAGACCAGCACCTCCAAGAGGACGACGCCGGTGATCACCCTGGACGCGAGCTGCACCCCCGCGAGGTTGAGGGCGGTCGTGGCCAGGACCGCGGCCGCCACGAACGCCCAGATGGGGACGGCCGGGAACAAAGAGTTGAGGGCGATCCCCGTGAACATGTAGGCGACGGAGGGAATGAGCAGGTAGTCCAGCAGGATCATCCAGCCGGACACGTAGCCGGCCCGCGGGCCGATGCCCTTTCCCGCGTACGCAAATACCGAACCGGCCCGCGGCACCTCCCGGGACATGCGCATATAGCTGAGAGCGGTGAACGCCATGACCAGGGTGGCAACGACGTAGACCGTTGCGACGGCGCCCGACGATTTGGCATCCAGGGTGCCGAAGATCCCCACAGCGGCGGCGGGCCCGATGAAGACCAGCCCGAAGAAGATGAGCTGGCCCAGTGTGATGCTGCGCCGCAGTTTTCCCGTGCCCGGGGCCGATGCCTGCACGTCCATGGGGATCATTCTGCACCCCGCCGGCACACAGCGCACGGAAGCGCCGTGCCTGCCGGTGGCATCATGGTCCAATGAGTGAAAACGACAACCCCACGCTGCGTTCCGTCGAGCTGACCCGGACGGCCACGGCCCGTTACGTGGTGCGCAATGCTGCCGGCGCAGAACTTGAATTCGGCCACGGTGAAGGGCTGCTGAGCCCTGTAGAGCTGCTGCTGGCGGCGATCGCCGGATGTTCGGCCATCGACGTGGACACGGTGACGGCACGGAGCGCCGAGCCCACGCGGTTCCAGGTCTCGGCAACCGGCCACAAAGTGGTGGAGGACGGCGCCAACCGGTTGGACGGGCTGCATCTGTCCTTCAACCTGGCATTTCCCGACACGGCGGAGGGGCAGAAGGCCGCCGGCATCGTGGAACGGCTGGTGGACCTCTCCCACGAGAAGTACTGCACGGTGTCACGGACAGTGGAGCACGGCACTGCCGTCTCGCACGAGGTCCACGTCGCGGTCGGTGACACAGAGGGCTGACGGGCCCCCGGACGGACTCCGGAATCGGATCCCTACCCCTGTATCCTGACAAGGTAGGTTCAAGGGCTCCAGCGGCATCGACCAAGCTCGGTTCGCGCCGGATGACGGGCTGGAATCCTGGGCCGTAGCCTTGGCCGTCGTCGAATCGCCGCCGCAATCGTCAGTCTCCGATCGGCCCCCAATCTCTTGGAATGGATCCCTTATCAGTACTGACACGCCAGTTCCCGCGGGAATCCCGACGCCGGTCCTCAAACCCTCGCGCACAGCTGCGGTGGACGGGCCCGCCGTCGTGACCTGGGTCCAGGCCGGTGAGAGCATGGCCGCGCGCTGGCGTTCGGCGAACGGCAGGCCGGCGCCGACGCGCGTGGAGGTGGTCGACGACTCCCTCACGGCTGATGATGCGAACCGGATGGCGTCACAGGGGATCGCGATGCTCTGGCACGGTGACTTCCACAACGCACGGCAGATCCTCAACGCCCTGGACCGGCGGCTGGGTGCCGGAAAGAAGAGCGCAGGAACTCCGGCCGATCAGTTCTACCGGCACCGCCAGTCCCGCTCGCACCGTGCACGCATCCTCGGCCTGGTACTGATTCCTCTTGATCCGGGCCCGGTGGTGCCGCTGCGCCGCGCACCGGATATCCGGGAGGCCGCCGCTGAAGCATACGGTGACATCGGCGAATCGTCGGTGGTGTCCCTGCATGAGCTTGTCGGGGCCATTGGCGCCCACGAGTGGCGGCGGAACGGCGTCTACGTCGATGCCCTGCAGGCCCGCATCCACCCGCACTATGGCACGTTCTTCCCCACCCGGAGCGAGTATGTGGATCTTGTGGCCGCCGCTGCGCTGCCCTCTGACACGCTGGCGTTCGACGTCGGGACCGGCACCGGGGTGCTCGCTGCCGTCCTGGCACGCCGTGGCGTCCGCCGCGTGGTCGCGACGGACAACGAACCGCGTGCCATCGCCTGCGCCGCGGAGAATTTCCGGAACCTCGGTGTCCAGGACCGTGCCGAGGCCGTCCTGACCGACATGTTCCCGCCCGGACGGGCACCGCTTATCGTGTGCAACCCGCCCTGGATTCCGGCCACGCCGCACTCCAGCCTGGACAGCGCCGTCTACGACCCCGGGAGCAGGATGCTGTTCCGCTTCCTGACCGAACTCCCCGACCATCTGGAGCCGGGCGGTGAGGGCTGGCTTGTCCTCTCCGACCTGGCCGAGCACCTTGGCCTGCGGTCGCGTGAGGATCTGCTGGCCGCCATCGAGGCGGCCGGGCTGAAGGTAATGGAACGGCTCGACACCAAGCCCACGCATCCGAAGGCGTCGGACCGCAACGATCCTCTGTTCGGGGCGCGCGCGGCCGAGGTCACGTCCCTGTGGCGGCTGGTTCCCCGGTAGTCCGGGGCAATAGGGCGTGGCCGAAGGGCACTTGACGAGCACCCGCGCAGGGCAGTACGACGGCGGCACTCGGGTTGGGTGCCGCACCTCGCCCTAGGTGTACATGAGGGAGCCGGGGGTGGTGAGCTTCTCGCCCGTTTCCAGCCAGGTCTTCAGGCCGGAGAGGATCATGGGCCAGCCGCCGTAGAGCTGTTCGTTGGCGCCTTCGCGGAGCTGGTCGTGGGTGACGGTGAGGTGGCAGGAGTCGCCCACCGGTTCAATCTCCCAGGTAATGCGGGAGGTGCCCTCAGCCTTGACGTCCTCGCCCCAGAGCGCGGTCATGGTCTGGACGAGCTTGCGCGGAGGGTCGACTTCGAGGTTTTCGCCTTCGCCCAGCAGCGCCCCGGCTTTGGGGTTGCCCATCTCGAACCGCCCGCCCGGGGTCCAGTCGGATTCGATGGAGTTTCCGAACTGGTATTTGCTGCGGATCTCGCTGTCGGTGATGGCTTCCCAGAGCCGTTCCGGGGTGGTCTTGATGTAGATTTCGAAGATCTTTTCCATGGGACTTTCCAATCTGGTTTTGAGGTCGCTGAGGCCAGCGGCCCATGGTTCGGCGTATTTGCTCACCCAGCGGTCGTGGATCAGCCGGATGGGCACCGGATTCAGGAAGTGGAGTTTCTCGCGGCCCCGACGGCGGGTCACCACCAGGCCGGCATCCTCGAGCAGCTTGAGGTGCTTCATGACCCCGTAGCGTGTCATCTCGAAGCGGGCCTCGAGTGCATGGAGGGTCTGCCCGTCCTCCCGGAACAGCTCATCGAGCAGGTCCCGGCGGGTGGGGTCTGCGAGGGCCTTGAATACGGCGTCCACACCTCCAGAATAGGTGACTAATTAGTCACATGTCTAGGGGTCTTTCGAAGCGAAAGAGGTGCGGGTCTCTGGCCGCCCGCGCCGGACGGGCGTAGGGTCTGAAGCCATGACGGAACAGCAGCCCTACGAGTTGGTTCACAGTTATCCGCACTTCGAGTTGCGCCGTTATCCCGGGCACGTGGTCGCCGAGGTGCACGTCAATGCGATGTTTAACCGGGCCGGCTACGCCGCCTTCCGGCATCTGTTTAACTACATCAGCGGCAGCAACACCGCCCGGCAGAAGCTGGCGATGACTGCTCCAGTCATCCAGGAAAGTGGACCTTCAGAAAAGCTGGCGATGACCGCGCCGGTGGTCCAGAGCGGCCCGTTGCCGGGCAGCGATGCGCCGGCTGAGTTTGTGATCGCCTTTGTGCTCCCCGCCGGCACGACGGCGGAAACTGCTCCTGTTCCGACCAACCCGGACGTCGGGATCCGGGCAGTTCCGGGTTCGCTTGCCGCCGTCGTCCGCTTCTCGGGCAGCGGCACCGGGGCGGCCTTTGCACGCCGAAACGAAGGGCTCCAGGCGGCGCTCAAGATCGTAGGGCTGACGGCCGTGGGGCCGCCACGGTTTGCCCGTTTTGACCCGCCGTTCAAGCCGTGGTTCCTGCGGCACAACGAGGTCATCCAGGACGTGGAGGAACCATCCAAGGTTCCGGAAACGCCCGGCGCAACACCTGCCTAGGTGGCACCGAAAGCTTAGGCTGACCGGATGGATTATCAGCTGCGTCAGGCCACGCCCGAGGACGCGATGGCCGTGGTGCTCTTTCATACAATCGCCCACGAAGAGAGCTACGGGCACTTGCTCTCCCCGGAGTTCTTCCGCGGCCGAAGGGCCAGCATCCCCGAACGCGTGGAACGGCGGCGTCCCCACCTCGCAGCTGCCGACCCGCGGATCATTGCCGTGGACGGCAACAGCCACATTGTGGGATTGGCGGACGCCGGCCCGGGCCGGGATGATCCCGGGCCCGAGGAGCTGGAACTCTATTCGATCTTTACGCTCCGGCACACCCACGGAACGGGACTCGGCGCGGCACTGATGAGTGCCGCCGTCGGCGATTCACCCGCCTATCTGTGGGTGCTCCATGACAATCCCCGGGCGCAGGCGTTCTACCGCAAGCACGGCTTCCGCCCTGATGGGGCGAGGAGCCTGCTGCCGCCGGAGTGGGAAGAACTGCCGCAGCTCCGGATGGTCCGGCCAGCCCGGAGCCCGCGCTAGGCGGGGCCGCCGTCGATCGTCAGGATGGTTCGGGGCCAGCCCCGTGCTAGTCTCCCCGCTATGGCCGTGGATCCCGCCCTTCTCGACTGGATGCTTGACTCCGACCCCGCGCTGCGCTGGCAGGTCCAGCGCGACCTTGCCGGCGAGCCGCCGGAGGTCTGGGAGGCGACGCGTGCCCGCGTTGCCACCGAGGGGTTCGGAGCCCGGTTGCTCGCACTGCAGGACCCCGACGGCCAGTGGGCAGGCGGGGCGTACTTCCCCAAGGACTTCGATTTCGAGGGCCCGGAAGTCGCGGACGGCGCAGGCCAGCCGTACACCGCCACCACCTGGTCCCTAAATGCCCTCCGCGACTGGGGACTGGACGCCGCCGCCCTCACCGGGACCGCCGGGCTCCTCGCCGCGAACAGCCGCTGGGAGTATGAGGACCTGCCCTACTGGGGCGGCGAGGTGGACTGCTGCATCAACGCCTTCACGCTGGCCAACGGGGTGTGGCTGGGAGCGGAGGTGACCGGCCTCGCGCAGTGGTTCCTGGACCATCAGTTGGCCGACGGCGGCTGGAACTGTGAGTGGGTGGAGGGGTCCGGCCGTTCTTCGTTCCATTCCACGCTCAACGTGCTGAACGGACTGCTCTACTACGAGGCCGCCACCGGTGGCAGCAGTGAGCTGCGTGCCGCCCGGACCTCCGGCGAGGAGTACCTGCTGCGGCGCCAGTTGCTGTACACGCTGTCGACGGGGGAGCTCGTGGGCCCGTGGGTGGCCCGGTTTGTGTACCCGTTCCGCTGGTTCTACAGCGCGCTCAACGCGGCGGACTACTTCCGGGCCGCGGCACTGCACGACGGCGGCGCCCCGGATCCGCGGCTGGCAGCGGCTATCGCGGTGGTGCAGTCCGGCCGGGAGGCGGACGGGAGGTGGCTGCAGGAGCGGCGCCACCCCGGCCGTGTCTGGTTCGAAGTGGATGCTGCCCCCGGTGAACCGTCCAGGTGGCTCACCTTCCACGGGACCCGGGTGCTGGACTGGTGGGACAGCGCCGTGCCGCAAAGCGACCGTTTGCCGTGAATCTGCCGCCGCTCACCGCATGAATCGTACGTTTGCTTAGTATTTGCATCATGATTGCCGGAGGCGTTCGCCCGTCAAGGGTTTTCCGCCTCCAGATCGCTGGACACCGATGTCTTCGAACAGGCAAGAGGAGCAAATATGGGCTGGCTGGACCGTGAACGAACTGTTGCCCCGCCGGGATTCAATCGCTGGCTGGTGCCGCCCGCGGCGCTCGCCGTCCACCTCTGCATCGGCCAGGCCTACGCCACGAGCGTCTACAAGACGGCCCTGGTCAAGCATTTTGGGGCCAGCCTGACCGAGATTGGTGTGATCTTCTCCATCGCCATTGTGATGCTGGGCCTCTCGGCCGCGATCATGGGCACCTGGGTGGACACGAACGGCCCGCGCAAAGCAATGTTCACCTCTGCCGTGTTCTGGGCCAGCGGCTTCCTCATCGGCTCGCTCGGCATCTTCACCAGCCAGCTGTGGCTGGTGTACCTCGGCTACGGCTTTGTGGGTGGCATCGGCCTGGGCATCGGCTACATCTCGCCGGTGTCCACCCTGATCAAGTGGTTCCCGGACCGGCCGGGCCTGGCCACCGGTATGGCCATCATGGGCTTCGGCGGCGGCGCGCTCATCGCCAGCCCCGTCTCCACCGCGCTGCTGAAGATGTACGATCCCAACTCCGGTGCCCAGGGCTGGGTGGCCAGCGGCGATGCGGTGGGGAAGCTCTTCCTGACCCTCGCCGTCGTCTACCTCGTGTACATGCTCTTCGGTGCCTTCACCATCCGGGTCCCGGCCGAGGGCTGGAAGCCCGCGGGGTTCGATCCCGCCAAGGTCAAGACTGCCCCGCTGGTCACCACGGACAACGTCTCCGCCAAAAACGCCATCAAAACCAGGCAGTTCTGGCTTGTCTGGATCGCCCTCTTCTGCAACGTCACCGCCGGCATCGGCATCCTGGAGCAGGCCGCGCCGATGATCCAGGACTTCTTCCGCCAGTCCGACGGCGTGTCCCTGGTCAGTGCCGCCGTCGCCTCCGGCTTCGTGGGGCTGCTTTCGATCGGCAATATGTCCGGCCGCTTCGCCTGGTCCGCCACCTCCGACGTCACCGGCCGCAAGCGTATCTACATGGTGTACCTCGGCGTCGGCGCGGTGCTCTATACGGTGCTGGCACTGGCCGGTTCCACCACAACGTTCCTGTACGTGGCGCTGGCGTTCATCATCATCTCCTTCTACGGCGGCGGCTTCGCCACGGTCCCGGCCTACCTGCGGGACCTCTTCGGGACCTTCCAGGTGGGCGCCATCCACGGCCGGCTCCTGACCGCCTGGTCTGCTGCCGGTATCGCCGGGCCGCTGATCGTCAACGCCTTCCTGGACGCCCAAGGCAAACCCGGGCAGCTGGACGCCGCGTCCTACCAGCCGGCGCTGTTGACTATGGTGGGGCTGCTGGTGGTCGGCTTCGTGGCCAACCTGCTGGTCAAGCCGGTCGAGGCACGATTCCACGAACCCCGCCCCGAACGCGGTCGGTACGAACCTGCCATGGAGGCCTGAGATGAGCACAGCACACACCCCCGGCGCGCACGCGCCTGTGAAAGCGTCCACCGGAAGACTGGCCGTGGCCTGGGCCCTCGTCGGCGTGCCGCTGGCCTACGGGGTCTACGAAACCCTGACGCGGGTGGTGGCGCTGTTCGGCTGAGCCGCGTGGCCCAAAGTGCGGCCGGCCGCCGTCGTAATTCACGACGGCGGCCGGCCGATCTAGGTGAGTCTCGCCGTCGGCTTGACGCTGTTGCAGCAATGCCGCTACCCTTCCTGAAGGACATGTGACTGGTAGTGCAGGCAGGATCCGACTCAAAGCTCGTAGAGCAGAGTCGGGTCCTTTTTTTGTGCCCGGAAGCGCATCGGAGCGTGTTTGTCCCTTGAATCCAAAGGAGGATCCATGAGTACTCAGGAGAACGCGAAGGCGATCCTGGAACACGTTGGCGGGGCCGGTAACGTGTCGAAGCTGCAGCATTGCTCGACCCGGCTGAGGTTCGCCCTGGCGGACGACAGCAAGGCGGACGAGGCAGCCCTGAAAGCTATCCCCGGCGTGATCGGCGTCGTCAAGGGGCCGCAGACGCAGGTCATCGTCGGCAGCAAAGTTGCTGAGGTGTTCGATGCCGTCGAGAAGCTGCGCGGCGGCCAAACGGGAACAGGCGCTCCGCAGGAACGCCGTCCCCTGTCGTGGAAGCACGCCGGATCCACCGTGATGGACTTCATCGTCAGCGTCTTCACTCCGATCATTCCGGCCATCGCCGGTGCGGGCATCTTCAAATCCCTGCTGGTCCTTGCCGCCGCCGTGGGCTGGATGAGCCCAACCAGCGATGACTTCAAGGTCCTCTCGGCCATCCCCGACGCCATCTTCGGTTTCCTCCCGCTGCTGGTCGCATACACAACAGCGAAAAAGCTCGATGTGAACCGGCCGCTCGCCCTCGGCATCGTGGGCGTCCTGGTCTTTCCCGCCTTCACGGCCCTTGCCACGCGGGAAGGTGGCGTGGACCTCTTTGGACTCGCCGTTCCGGCAGTGCCCTACAACGCACAGGTCTTCCCGTCCATCCTGGCGGTCCTGCTGCTGAGCGTCGTGGAGCGCTTCTTCACCCGGATCACTCCGGGCCCCATCCGGGTGTTCTTCGTTTCCCTGATGTGCATCATCATCGTGGTTCCGGCCACCATTTTCCTGCTGGGGCCCCTGGGCTACCAGCTGGGCGTCCTGCTGACCGCTGCCCTGATCGCCTTGTACGGCACCTTTGGCTGGGTGGCCGTGATGCTGCTCGCCGGCGTCCTCCCGCTGATCATCTCCGTCGGCATGCACAAGGCCTTCATCCCGCCGACCATCGCCACAATGGCCAGTGCCGGCAAGGAATCCTTCTACCTGGTCGCGTCCTTGGCCCATAACCTCAGTGAGGCAGGCGCCACCTTCGCAGTTGCCCTCCGGACGAAAAGCACCACGCTTCGCGCCACGGCCCTTTCTGCCGGCGTCTCCGCGCTCTTCGGCATCACCGAGCCCGCGCTCTACGGTGTCACGCTGCAGAACCGCAAGGTCCTGATCTCCGTCATCATCGGCAGCATGTCAGCGGGTGCCTACCTCGGGCTCACCCAGGTCTCCGGCTTCGCGGTGGTCGGCCCGGGCGTGGGCAGCATCTCGATGTTCGTTGAGGCTGCCAACCCCTGGAACTTCATCAATGCTTTGATCGGCCTGGGTATCGCACTGATCGTGTCCTTCACCCTCGCCGCGATCCTCTGGCGCGACTCCGATTCCGGAACGCTCCGTGTGCTCGGCGACAGCCACGCCGTCAAAGAACCCGCTGAAGGTTCCGGGCACCTGGCCAGCCCCATGACGGGCGTCATCGTGCCGCTCGCGGACGTTGATGACTCCGTTTTCTCGGCCGGCATCATCGGGGAGGGCGTGGCGATCCGTCCCACCGACGGCACCGTCCGTTCCCCGATCGCCGGAACCGTGACGGTGCTGATGGACTCCAAGCACGCCATCGGCATCCGCGGTGATGACGGCGTCGAAATCCTCATCCACGTTGGCATCGACACCGTCCAGCTGGACGGGGCACCGTTCACCGCCCACATCGCCGTAGGGGACCGCGTGGACGTGGGGACGCTGCTGCTCGATGTCGACCTGGAGGCAATCACCACCGCCGGCTACGACACCACCACCCCGGTCCTCATTGTGAATTCGAAAGACTACAACGTCACCGTGGAGGACTCAGGCCGCGTGAAGGCCGGCCAGAAACTCCTGACAACCAAGGCTAAAGAGAAGGAGCTCGTCTGATGACGCTTCCCACAGGATTCCGATGGGGCGGCGCCCTTGCCGCCAACCAGGTCGAAGGCGCGTGGCGCGAGGGCGGCCGCGGACCGGCTGTCTCGGACGTGTCCTCCTACAAGCCGAACGCCGACCCCCGGGAGTACGCGCTCCACCACGCCTACACCGTTGCCGGCATCAAGGCGGCGCTGGAGGATGACGACGTCGAGTACTACCCCAAGCGCCGGGGCATCGACTTCTACCACCGCTACCCCGGAGACCTTGCGCTGTTCGCCGAGATGGGATTCACCACCCTGCGGGTGTCCATCGCGTGGACCAGGCTGTACCCCACCGGCGAAGAACTCGAGCCCCTCGAAGAAGGCATCGCCTACTACGAAGCACTGTTCACGGAGATGCGCCGGCTGAACATCGAGCCCCTCGTGACGCTCTCGCACTACGACCCGCCCATGGCCCTGGCACTTAAGCACAACGGCTGGGTGGAGCGCCGCACCATTGAACTGTTCGAACGGTTCGCGAAGACCTGCTTCGAACGCTTCGGCCACCTCGTTAAGATGTGGCTGACTTTCAACGAGATCGACGGAATCATCCGGCACCCGTTCACCTCGGGCGGCATCATCGAAGAGCTCGTTGAGGGTGACCTGGAGCAGGCGTGCTACACAGCGCTGCATCACCAGTTCGTGGCCTCCGCATCAGTGACCCGGATGCTGCGGGAGATCTCCCCGGATGCGCAGATGGGGTGCATGCTCACGATGCTCACCACGTATCCGAATACGTGCCACCCGGACGACGTCGCGGCCACCCAGGCCAAGGAACGGCTGCTGTACCTGTGCACAGACGTGCAGGCCGCCGGCGAATACCCGCGGCTGGCCCTCCGGGCGCTGGAGCAGCGTGGCGTGAAGATTCCGTTCGAGGAAGGCGACGTGGAGCTGCTCCGGGAACACCCGGTGGACTTCATCTCCTTCAGCTACTACATGTCCATGACCGAGTCGGTGCGGCCCGACGCCGAGCGGACCCCCGGAAACACTGTCCTCGGCGTCAAAAACCCCTTCCTGCCCTCCAGCGAGTGGGGCTGGCAGATCGACCCCGTCGGATTGCGGATCGCGCTCATTGACCTCTACGACCGGTACGGCAAACCGCTGTTCATCGTGGAGAACGGCCTCGGCATGCGCGACGAGCTCACCGAAGACCGCAAGATCCACGATCCTTACCGCATCGACTATTTCCGCGCGCACTTCGAGCAGATGATCCAGGCCGTGGAAGAGGGCGTGGACCTCAAGGGCTACGTGAGCTGGGCACCGATCGATTTGATCTCCGCCTCCAGCTCCCAGATCTCCAAGCGGTACGGTTTCATCTATGTGGATCAGGACGACCTTGGGCATGGAACCCAGGAACGGCTGCGGAAAGACTCCTTCTACTGGTACCAGAAGGTCATCGCGTCCAACGGCGCCGACCTTGCCTGATTGCGGAGTCAAGCACGACGCTGGAGGACCTTCGAGTGCACACCATTAAGAAGGTGCTCAACTCCAGCGTTGTGCTCGTGGAGGACAGCCGCGGTGTGGAACGCGTCCTGCTGGGAAAAGGCATCGGCTACGGACAAAAAGCCGGAGCTCAGATCGCGGCGTCTGAGGGTGAACGGGTTTTCGTTGCCCTCGACGACGCGGACCAACGCAACCTGGTGGAGCTGCTGGCCCAGATTCCGGCCGAGTTCGTCGACCTCACCCGCAGCATTGTGGACGACGCCAAGACCGAGGGCCTGGATCTTGACCCGCACATCTACCTGGCGCTGACAGACCACCTGCACTTCGCCGTCGACCGGCAGCGGCGTGGCCTCAAGATCGTCAACCGCCTGGCGTGGGAGATGCGGACCGTCTATCCCCAGCACTACGCGGTCGGTCTCAGGGCGCTCGCCGCGATGCAGGAACGGCTGGGCGTGACCCTCCCGGACGACGAAGCAGCCAACATCGCTTTCCATCTCGCCAACGCCGAGGTGGGCAGGGAAGGTGTCGATTCCCTGCGCGTCGTCCAGCTCATCCGGGAAATCACCACCATCGTCTCCCACACCGCCGCCATCCAGCTCAACCGCGAGGACCTCCACTCGGCGCGGTTCATCGCACACCTGCAGTATCTGGTGGAGAGGTTCTTCACCGACCGGCTCCTGCGCAGCGAGGATGATTTCCTGTTCCACAGCCTGAGCAAGCGTTACCCGCGTGCCGTCGCCTCGGCCGAGCGGGTGCGGGACTTCGTCCAGGGCAAGCACGGAGTCCTGCTGCCCAACGAGGAAGTCGCGTTCCTTGCCCTCCACATCGCCCGTGCTGCACCCGAATAAGACATCTTGCTTTACATCACCAATTTGAAAGGCCTTCCCTTGGCACAACGCACCACGTCCATCGCTTCCTCCGTTGGGCTGCACGCCCGCCCGGCCTCGATCCTGGCAAACGCCGCCAGCAGCTCCGGCCACGACGTCACCCTCACGGCAAAGGGCCGCACGGTGGATGCGGACAGCCTCCTGTCCGTGCTGAGCCTGGGAATTGGGCACGGCGACGAGGTGGTCATCACCGTGGAGGGGTCCGACGACGAACGCGTGGCCGACGAGATCACCGCGCTGCTTGCCTCGGACCTCGACAAAGTCTGATGCCGGACGCCCGCATCCATTTAGTCCGTCACGCGGAAACACTGTTCAATGTCAACGGGCAATTGCAGGGCTGGTGCGATTCCCCGCTCACCGAGCGGGGCGAGCGCCAGGCCGCCGCCCTCGGAGAGCGGCTGCGGGATGTTCCGCTGGCCGCGGCTTTTACGAGCGATCTCACCCGGACCCGCACCACGGCCGCGGCAGCACTCGCCGGACACCCGCACCTGGCCGTTACGGAGATGCCGGAGCTGCGGGAGTGGCATTTCGGCGGGTGGGAGGGACAGCCCAACGCGTCCCTCTGGGGGCCGGTCTTCCGGGATCACGGCTATAGCTACGTTCCGGCCTCTCCGGACTGGCCCCGCATGACGGCCAGAGGGTATGACACCGTTATCGACTCGGTCCACAAGCATGATCCGAGCCGCCGGGCAGAAACAGCCGAGCAGGTGCGCGTCCGGCTGACGAGGGGACTGGGGGTCCTGCTGGCGGCAGCTGAACAGGCCGCCGCAACCGGTGCCGGCGACGTCCTGGTGGTCACGCATGGTGTGGTCCTGGGAACCCTGCTCCGCCGGATCGCGCCAGACCACATCCTGCCGGGCGGGTTCCCCAACTGCGGGCTGGTCACCGTCACGTGGCAGGACGGTTCCGTTAGGGTCGGAGAGACGGACGACTCCTGTGCCCAGGCGACAGGCTGACAGGAACAGACGCAAAGTCGAACTGCAAAGGAACTGCACATGATTGAGCCCGCGGTGCTGCCGGACATCCTCTCCCGCGACCTGGGTGCGTTGGCGCCTGGAGGGAAGGTCCTCACCGATGACCCTTCCCTCCGGAAATACAGCCACGACGACGCCGAGTGGGCACCTTTTGAAGCACCGCTCGCGGTAGTCCTGGCGAGCACGACGGCGGAAGTCGCCGCCGTCGTGAATTATGCGCGTGAGCACGGGATCCGCATTGTTCCCCGGGGCTCCGGGACGGGGCTTTCCGGCGGAGCCAACGCCGTGCGCCACTGCATCGTCCTCTCACTCGAGCTCATGACAGACGTTGTGGAGATCAACGTTGATGAGCGCTACGCGGTGGCACAGGCCGGCGTTATCAACGATGCCCTGCGGGAGGCTGCGGCCGCCGTCGGCCTCTGGTACCCGCCGGATCCGGCCAGTTCGGGCATCTCCACCATCGGCGGTAACGCCGCCACCAACGCCGGCGGCATCTGCTGCGTGAAATATGGCGTGACCCGCGATTACGTGCTGGGCCTGACCGTGGTCCTCGCCGACGGGGAGATTGTCCACCTTGGCCGCCGGACCGCGAAGGGTGTCACAGGGTATGACCTGACCGGGCTGATGGTGGGGTCTGAAGGAACGCTGGGCATCATCACCGAAGTGATCGTTAAGCTTCTGCCGCTGGCGGGCCGGGTGGAGCAGGGCATCATCGGATACTTCCCATCGTTGACAGCCGCGGGTGCCGCCGTCGCTGCCATCTCGTCGGAGGGGATCATTCCGGCCGCCCTCGAACTGATCGACCGGACCTGTTTGCGGGCGGTGGACGACTGGCTGAAGCTCGGCCTGCCGGGGGACGCGCACGTCCTGCTGCTGGCCAAGGTGGATGAACCGGGGGAGGCGGGCCGCGAGTCGTCGGACCGCGTGGCAGCAATCTTCACAGCCTCCGGGGGAGTGAACGTTGAGCAGGCGGTTGACCCGGAAGAGGTTGGCCGGCTGTTCCTGGCCCGGCGCATGGCCTACCCGGCACTCGAACGCCTCGGACCGGTCCTGACCGAGGACGTGTGTGTGCCGCGGTCAGCTGTTCCGGAGATGCTGTCCCGGATTCAGGCCTCGGCCGCGAAGCATGATCTTGTCATTGCCAATATTGCCCATGCCGGTGACGGAAACCTGCATCCGCTCATCATTGCCCCCGAGGGTGACCTGCCGGCGAAGGCCCGGGCGAAGGCCGCCTTCGACGAAATCGTCGAGGACTGCCGGGCCCTGGGCGGCACCGTCACCGGGGAACACGGTGTGGGCCTGCTCAAGCTGCCGGGCGCCGCCGCCGAACTGGAACCGCGGGTGATTGGCATGCACCAGGCCGTCAAAGACGCGCTCGACCCGCAGGGACTGCTCAACCCGGGCAAGGGATTTCCGCACATGATGAGGCACTAGGCTCTTCTGCCGCGGCCGGCGATCTAGAAGCTCTGGCAAAGAGGAACTCCGCAGCGGAGCGCTGCGGAGTTCCTCCTGTGCAAGGGCTAATTACTGGGAATCAGACTTCTGATCCCGGTCCCGGAGGTTGTTTTTGATCTCGTCAAACTTCTCCTTGAGCATCCGTTCCACTTCCGAAAGGGACTTCCCTGCACTGCTCAACGGGTCCATCTGCAGATAGACGTTGTGACCGACAGGCAGGTCGTACTCGTCCTTCAGGTGGGTGCCGCCGCCGACTCCTTGGAGGGACACGTACACCTGGGCGTCCGTCCGGGCGATACCGGCGATGGTTCCAAAGACAACCGTGAAGTCGTTCGCCTGAAAGCTCACACTCTGACCGATATGGCTGCGGTCAAGGTCACCGGCTGCTACTGACTTTTCGGACGGGCTTCCGCTGTAATTCACGAGCTTCTCCTAATAATCGAGGGACGCATGCCACAGCAGTCTATAAGCCAGCCAGGAAGCGACGGCAGGGTGCAGGTCCTCCTTGTGCCGGACCATCCTGTTCAAGGGGCTCTTCAGGCGCGGCGCGCAGACCGGTCCGTCGTCTTGAGTCGCGTTTCACTGCGGACCGTGGCGTTCCAGGTGGCGAGCAGGTTGAGTGCGTCGTGGCCCGGGGTGCCCGGTTCGGCACTGTAGGCGATGAGCGTGAGGCCTTCATCGCCGGGCAGTTGCATGGCCTGAAAGGCCAGTTCGAAGTCGCCGACGACGGGGTGGTGGAAGGGCTTCACCCCTGTGCTGTGGAGCCGGACGTTTTGCGCGGCCCACATGGTCCGGAAGTCCTCGCTCCTGGTGGAAAGCTCTCCGATAAGGTCGGTGAGCTCACGGTTGTGGGGATCGCGGGCGGCCTCCTGCCGAAGGATGGCCACGACGTCCTGGGCCGTTGATTCCCAGTCGGGTACCTGCTCACGGGAACCGGCGTCCAGGAAGACGAAGCGCGCGAAGTTCCGGGGCCGCTCCGGCTCGTCGCCGTTGGGGTGGTACAGCGCACGGGCCAGGTCGTTCATGCCGAGGACATCGAGCCGGCCGTTCTGGACGAAGGCCGGGATTCCGGTCATGCCGTCCAGAAGGTGCTGGATGCCGGGGTTGAGTTTCTGCGGGCTGCGCCGGCGTTGCCGGGGCCGCTTGAGGTTTGATGCGCGGGCGAGGTCGAAGAGGTAGGTGCGTTCGGCGTCGTCGAGTTTGAGGGCACGTGCGAGGGATTCGAGGATGCTGTCGGAAACGCCGGTGAGGTTTCCGCGCTCGAGCCTGTTGTAGTAGTCAATGCTCATCCCGGACACTGCTGCGAGTTCCTCGCGGCGGAGCCCGGGCACCCTGCGCAGGCCCCCGTACACGGGCAGTCCTGCCATTTCAGGGGTGATCCGGGCACGGCGCGATTTCAGGAATTCGCTCACGTCACTGTTGTTGCTCACCTTTTCCACGGTACGCGCGAACAAGTGGCTGGTGGGAGGTACTGCTATTACATGGAACACCAGCCACTACCTCGGATTCGGGCAGGGCGGTTGACTGGATAACGGAGGGACGCAGAAGCGCTTTCTCATCCCGTCCCTCCCCGCCACCAAGACTTCTTGGAGAACCCTGAATGGCTGACTTATCTAATGGATCAGGCCGCCGTGCACGGGTATGTGTCCGCATCGGCGGTGTGTGGAAAGCCAACCACTCCCCGGCACGAACCTTCTAACGACAACCCAAAACCAAACGAAAGTTAAGGAAACCCCCATGGCAGCAGAAGTAGCAGTCATCGTCGGCTCAGGCAGCATCGGAGTAGCGATCGGCCGCGCGGCCGGCATCGGCCGAAAGGTCCTCCTCGCTGACTACAGCGAGGAAACCATGAACACCGTCGCCGATCAGCTCCGCGGCGAAGGCTACGAGGTCTCCACCCACCCGATCGACATCTCCAACCACGACGCCGTCACCGCCTTGGCCCAGGCCGCCGCATCGCTGGGAGACGTCACCCGCGTCGTCCTCGCCGCCGGGGTTTCCCCGGTCCAGGCAACCACAGACCGGGTGCTGAACGTTGACCTTCTCGGCACCGCGTACGTCCTCGAAGAATTCGGGCGGGTCATCGCCGCAGGCGGCTCGGGCATCGTCATCTCCAGCATGGCCGGCCACATGGGCGACGGCTACCCCCGGGAGGTCGAACACGCACTGGCGTTCACTCCGACGGCAGAACTTCTGAACCTGCCCTTCCTCGCCGCCGAGAAAGTAGGCGACTCCGGTGCCGCCTACACCCTCGCCAAGCGCGCCAACGCCCTGCGGGTCCAGGCGGCAGCCACCACCTGGGGTGAGCGCGGGGCACGCATCAACTCCCTGAGCCCCGGCATCATCTCGACCCCGCTCGCCCAGGACGAGATGTCCGGACCGTTCGCCGAAGGCTACCGCTCTATGATCCGGACCTCAGCCGCCGGGCGAATGGGCACCCCAGCCGAAGTGGCTACCACTGCGGCGTTCCTCCTCGGTCCCGAAGGCGCCTTCATCACCGGCTCGGACCTCCTCATGGATGGCGGCGTCATCGCAGCCATGCGGGCCGGACAGCTCTAACGAACGGCCACACTTCCCTTACCCATGCTGAGCGAGGTCCTAGGTTTGCTCCACGGCGTTCTCAGTCGCGGCTGAGCCTGCCCGGATTGTGGCGGTAGGATCGGAGCATCGCCGCTGGCCGGCCACTGTTTTGGGGGAAACTATTGTGGAATTGATGATGTTGCGGCGCGCAGCCGCGGTGGCGCTGATGGCCGGAGGCGCGATGCTTCTGGCACCCGCCCCGGCATATGCCGAGTATGTGTGCTGGATGTCCGACGGCATCCGGTACTGCTACGACCCGAACGACGGCAAGGTCCCGGTGGAACCCGAACCGGCGCCGGTGGAACCCACCTATGTTCCCACTCCTCCGGTCCCCACCGTGGAGCAGCCCTGGATCCAGCCTGTTCCCGTCCAGCCGGGTTCGGTCCAGCCCGTGCCGGTGCAGCCTGCACCGGTACCGGCAGCCCCGCAGCCCGCACCGGTGCCGGCTCCCGCCTACGTCCCGCCGCAAACGGACGGATACTACGCCCCGGCCGCGGAGGCCCCCGCTGCTGCGGAGGAAGTCATGCCCGCCGAGCCTGCGGCCGCGGGAGTGCCGGGGGCAGCGGCAGTTCCCAGTGCTTCGGCGGGCCCGACGGCGGTCACCGTACCGTCGCCGGCGGCGTCGCCATCAGCGGTTGTCACCTCCGCTGCAACCCAGACGGGCGGCGCGGAACCGTTTGACGCCGTGCCGGTGGTACTCATTGCCGGCGGTGTCATAGCGGTTGCCACTGTTGCCTGGCTGGTGCCGCCTGTCCGGCGGGCCCTGTTGAGCCTGTCCAGACTCGAATAAGAGCTTTATGGAGAATCCCGGTCCCGATGTTTCGGCAGTGCTGCCCGTTCCCGTGGGGCAGGGGCTCTGCAAGACTTCGGGCATGAGCGACCCACGAAGCCGCATTCTTCCCCTTCTCCGCCAAGGTGAGCAGCTGTTGTGGGAGGGACAACCCGATCCGCGCGTCCGGTTCACGGGGGCTGATGCATCCACGGCGGCGGTTCGGCGCCCGACGCTCTATCAATTAACGCGGGTTTTTGACCAGCGCTCTCTCACTTTTCTAAAGAGAGTGAGAGAGGGATTGGAATTAATGGGCATTAAGTGAGAGAGCGTCCGGTCAGTTTTCCAGAGCCCTCTGCAGCGCAGGGAGGTGCGCTGCGGCGAAGTGAAGGATCTCCTCGCCGGCCATGATTCCGGTTGCGGAAGTCACGCTGAGATTTGCACGTTGGAACCCGTCCTGATGGAGCTCACCATGGGCTGGCCTGGTGGCGACGTCGGCAAGCCGCAACATACCGGCGTCCAGCCTTGAATCGCCGGCCGCCAATAGGACATCGACGGGCTGCCGGCGTCGGATCTCCGCCAAGGCCGCCTCCTTGGTGACAGGTGAAGGGACGCAATACAGCTTCCTGCCCTGGAGCGACGTGGTCCAGCCGCGCTCCTGGCACCACTCCCGCAGTTCTTCCAGATAGTCGGCGGATAGTTCTTCACGGTTGACGATGCTGTACACGAAGGTGTCTTCAGCTACGCGGCCCCGCAGAATTGCCGGCGGCCTGGCCGGGCCAAGGAGGCGTTCGTGTACTTCCTGCAAGGGTGCGCAGTTGGCCTCGACAGAGTCGTGGATGAATTTCGACCACGCCGGATCAGGGACTCCGTCGTGCAGGAGGACTGCCCCGTTCGTTGTTACCGCGTAGCCCCTGTCCCGGCCGGGGATATTCACGCGCCGGAACTGCTGCACCGTGCGTGTGGTGACCGGAACGAAGACGGCATGGTGCACGAGCCGTTCAAGGACGTTCCAGGCTGCGCGTGTCATGAAGGACAACGGCGCTCCCTCATAAACCTCTGCCACCACCAGCGAGGGAGCAGAACTGTCGGCACACTGCAGGGCCATGGAATTGGCCGAGTAGATGAGTGTCCGGTCAAGATCGCATGCCACCATCACCGAGGCGTTGCCGATGGTCGGGGATTCAGGGAGGTCAATTCCGCTGGCCAGTGTGGTCATAGTGCTGCCGCCTTCTTTTCAGTGCCCGTTGGCCCGGGACGGTGCAGGGGATGGATCAGGCCGACACACGTATACGGGAGGTCTTCCACGTAGACCACCTCCACGCCGCGGAGCCTGGCCAACAGGAGCACGTGCTGCACGTCTTCCTTGGAGGTTGACCGCACCAGAATCTTCCAGGGGACGCGGCGCAGCAGGACCCGTGTCGTTTCACCCACCCCGGGTTTCACGAGATTTGTGTTGTTGATCCCGTATTCCTGGCTGATCCGGTCGACGGCGGCCCACCCTGACCAGTCCGCCACGCGGGAGCCGGCATCGTCCGGCACGGCTCCTGCCGCCGTCGTAAGAACGCTGTCCTGTACCTCGACGAACCGCCGGGACACAGCGTCAAGGAAGGCTGCAGAAACGTCCTCTGCCGCCAGGTGCCGGTAATACTTTGCCCCATGGAAATCGTCGGGGAAGATGAGGTCCCGGTTGAAGACGGTGCGTGACACCAGCCCGGATACAGTCGAGTTCAGGCACGCCGAGGGAATCAGGAAATCGTCCCTGGTGCCGAATATTTCCGTACAGTGCCCCGGGTCGGCCAGTACTGCCAGTTCCGGGCTGAACCGTGCCCCGTCGGTGCGCGCAAAGTCCTCAACCGCCGTCCTCAGTTCACGGGCGATGGCGCCTTTGCCGGTCCAGCCGTCCACGAACATGATCCGTTCCGGTGCGTAGTGGCTGGCGAGGTGGCTCAGGGCTGTCTGGTCGATGCCGACGCCCCGCACGATGCTCGCCGTGTAATGGGGGAGGTCGACGCCGTGCACCTGCTTGGCCCAGCGCTTCATCAGGATTCCGACCGGTGTGCCCGCCCGTGCCAGGGATACGAGGACCGGCGAGCCATCCCGGAGTGCCAGCACCTGTTCGGTTACCGTGCCGACGGCGTGAGCCACCCGTGCCGCCGACCTGGACAAAGCATCGTTGTACAGGTCCTGGTACTCACGCGAGGGCTCATATTCCTCCGGCAGGGATTCTGCGTAATTGGCCCGGCCCGACTGGATCGCAGCCTCCCGTTCAGCGGTAGGGGCTTCCAGCTCAGCAAAGCTGAGGTCCTTGATCAACCACTGCACTTCGCCTGCCTGGTACGAACCAAAGGAGGGCCCCTGACCCGGTGTCGGGAACGGCCGCTCCGCGCCCAGCAGCACCACCTGCACGCTCGCACCCGTTTCGGACACCGCCTCGGCGATGCTTCCGGGGCCCGTCAAGGCAGCTTCTGGCGTGCCCGGTTCGGCCATGACCACCACCTGGTCAAACCGCTGCCCGGCGTGGTTGAAGTTATAGGCAAAGCGCTGACCGGGACCATCGGTGGTTGCATCATGGCTGTTGAACGTCACTGCCGACCGGACCGGATACCCCTCGCGGTCAATGACGGCGATGGGGGAGCGGGTACTGGTGGAATAGCGGACCGTAACCCCGGGCAGCCTTACCTGCAGGGAGGACGCCGTTGCCAGCGGCAGTGCCATGAACTCCTCGGTGGCCAGGATCAGCAGGCTGCCTGCGGGCGCCACAACCGCGGCCAGTTCGTCTGCAATGCGGTCAGGAATGGCACCCGGCCCGGGACGGGTGCCGTTGCCGAACCGGGCACTTCGAATGGCGCAAACGCGCACGGTGAGATCGAGGACGGACACCTCTCCGCGTTTGGGGGTGAGGACATCCGGGGACGCGAACTGGCCCACAAGTGAGGCTGCCTTGGCCGGCAGATCGTCAGGCAAATCGATCGCGCCGGTGGCAAGGCTGACCACGGTGATCCTGCAGGCCAGCTCGGCCGCCAGGTTGTCCAGCTTTGTTCTGTCCGGCTCCGGCCGCAGGTCAATCAGTGAAGCAACAACGTAATGCTGGTGGGCGGACGCCTGGTGGAGGGCCGTGATGGTGTTGATGATGGTTGCGCCGGTGCTGAGCTCATCGTCAACCAGGACGACGGTGTTGGCGCCGCGGAGGGATGAATGCCGGGTGGGGAACAGCTGGTGCGAGGTGGCATGGGAGTGGGACTCTTCGAAGGCCGCGTACGGGCGTACCGCATCCATGCCGGCCACTGCGTGGCGGGTGGAGTGGATGTAATAGGAGCCCAGGGAATCGGCCACGAGCTGGCCCAACCCCGTTGCGGTTTCGGCATAGCCGATGGTGGCGACGTCCGGACAGGCTGGTTGGCCGCGCAGATCCCTGCAGAGGTCAGCGATCGCCGCGGCCCGGTCGGATGCGGCCCGGCCCGATGCGGCCGGATCCCCGGTCAGCAGTGCCTCGAACCGGGACGCGGCGTCGGTGATGAGTGCCCTGTCCAGGGGGCCGAGGGCGCCGCGCACCAGCAGCCCCAACAACAGGCCCGCCGCCTCCGCGATTCCCGGCTCGGTGGGCACGTGTTTTGCCAGTACCCGTGAGACCAGAAGATGCGCGCGCTTGGGGTTTCGGCGCAGGGCCAGGTCCACCAGCTGTGTGACCGGCAAGAGGCTGGGCAGGGCGCCGGGCGCGACGGTGAATCCCCACTCAGCGAATTCTGCGGCGGGATCCGCATGGAGGGATTCGGCGACGGTCATTTCATACTCGCTTCCAGGAGCTCTGCAAAACTTATTCCGGGGTTTGCCACTCCGAAGGCCCGGGCCCGCAACAGGGTTCGTTCAGCCCACGAACGGTGCGGCTTGTGCTCGTTCATCTTGTTTCCATAGGACGAGGCCTGGACTCCGCCGGAAAGGCCGGCGGCGATGTCGGCGGCATCCAGGTACTCCTCGTGGCTGACAACCGACATCGAATGCACCACAGGGACATGGCTCGGGTGGATGACGGTTTTGCCCAGCAGGCCGTTGGCCTGATCGAGTTCGATTTCGCGGATCAGCCCGTCGAGGTTTTCCAGCAGCAAACGCTGCCGCAGGGCATCCTCATTGACGTTGCTGAACGGCGTGGCCCGCAGGAGGGGGCGCAGGACGCGCTCCTTGTTGGAGAAGTGCTCCCAGACGGGTCCGGTGATGACCCAGCTGCTGCCTGTCCGGCCGAAGACGTTTACAACGTCGCCAATCACGTTGGCCACCACATTGACGTGATAGATGGTCAGGTCCCGTGACCGGCGGAGCCCGAAGGCGCCGGACATGTCCGTGGCACCAATGCGGATGCACAGGACCAGGTCCCGGTTGGCGTTGACCACGGCCAGTGCGTTGTGCAAGGCGGCCGTCCTGGTCTCCACATGCGTCGTCACGGGGTCCTCGATGATGGGCATCGCCAGGAGCGGCGGCGGGTTGGGCCCAGGCTCAGTCCGGCCGGCCTCACGGTTCAGCTGGCGCAGCGCCGCGAAAAAGGCCTGTCCCCGGCCGGTTTCGTTCTCGAATTTGGGCAGCACGAAGCCCGCCACGACGTCGAGTGCGGACCCCGCCCGCCGGCCGACGTCGAGGAGTTGTTCGGCGGTCCGGCACCTGATGAACACGAGCGGGAGCGCCACGCCACCGGGCTGGGCAGCGAGTTCAGCCAGCGCCTCGAGGAGGCTTGTTTCGGCACCCGCTACGTCATCGTCCGCCACGGAGTCCTCCAAACACAGGACGAAGCTGATGCAGCCGCGTTCCGCCTGCTTGAGCACCCCCTTCGCCAGGCCCGGCCGGTTCGCCGGCGAGTAGAGCGTCGCGCCGAGGGCGACGGCGAGCAGGCCAGGGTGGGAGTTCCGCGATAGTTCTTCGGGCGGCAGGAGAAAGAGCCGGTCACGTTCGGGCTGGCTCAAAGATTTAAAATGTCGCATTTATCCCCAAAATGTGGCGCAGAATATGCTAGCGGCGGCCAGTGTGCACGTGTGTCGGAGTGGTCATGGTGAAGCCGAAGCCAGCCCAGATGGCTTGGTCGTCAGCGGCCTCGACGTAGTCCGCCCGAAGCTCAAGGAGGCTGTCGATGCGGGAGATATACAGGACCGCACTCTTGCCGTCCGGGGTCTTGGGGGAAACGGCCAGTGCGGCTTCCCCAAAGAGACTGACAACCAGCGGCTCGTCCTGCGCGATGAAGATCGCGCGCCGGAACCGTTGGACGTGTCTGAGTGTAACGGCAGCGGACCCGTCGTGGAAGGCCACCAGTTTTCTGTTTCCGGCGGTCGGGCTGGCAACGCCGGCTGTCTCACCGTGGACGTTTTCAGCGCCTGTCACCTGGTCGATGTCCTCCCAGGCTGTCGACCGCGCGCCGTGGACCAGCAGCGTCCCGATGCCGGACTGCCGTGCATTGAGCCGCACGATGGGCGCGTCCTCCGACAGCTGGCGAGTGTCCGTGAAGCCCGGTGCGCTGAAAAGCCGTGCGGAGTCACGGACGGGTGCCAGCAGGGTTGGGCGGGATCCTCTGTCGCCGGTGCCGGGTCCGCCGGTGCCCGCCCGGGGGCGTTCCAGGCTGAGGCCCACTGAACTGGCTGTCGGGCGCTCCAGGCTGAGGCCCGACGACGGCGCGGGGCTCAGTGATACGTCCGTGCGGGCTGCGGGGATGCGGCCGGGTTCGGGTCCGGTGGGGGTACTTGTCGGCCGGATGCGGCGGGAAAGGTAGGTGATGTCGGGGCGCGGGCGTCGCGCGTGATGGTCCATGTCAGAGCGCCAGCTTGTAGTCGGCTGCCACACCGGCAAGCCCGTTCTGGTAGCCCTGGCCGATGGCCCGGAACTTCCAGCCGCCGCTGTGCCGGTAGAGTTCCCCGAACAGCATGGCCTTGACCTGCATCTGATTTCCCGACGGAATATCGAACCTAAGGAGTTCGCGGTGGGTTTCGTCCGCCAACCGCACGTAGGCGTTCTTGACGGCGCCGAAGTTCCCCGGCCCGCGCAGATCGGGATCCACGTAGACAACGAAGGCGATTTTCCGCACATCCTCCGGCACGGCGGCCAGGTCGACGTCGATTTGCTCCTGGTCGTCCGCCCCGACGAATTCCATGCTGCCCTCGGGGGTCGCCAGCTGGTTGAAGAAGACCAGATGGTCGTCGGAGAGGGCCAGCCCGTCCTGGCCGCACATGATGGCCATCGGGACAAGCTCGGCCTGGGGTCCGAGGCTTTGGGTGATGGTCCATCCGAATGCCACCAGTACTTTACGAAGGCCGGGGTTCTCGGCAGTCAGGGCAGCGTTGCTGCCAGGGATCATTGACGCCACTACTGTCCTTCCAAATGGAGGCTGCCCAGATCGAACTTGTCCTGGAGGAACCTCCCGTGAATGGCCAGTTCGGTCGCGGCGCCGCTGCGGACCTGCTGGTTCAGGTTCAGGACTGTGGAATGCAGGGTTGCCAGTTGCGCCAGCAGGCTAGTCGTTTCGCGGGAACCGTGCACGCGGGCGGATTTGGGCAGCATCAGGTAGGTCCTCAGGGACGTGGGCAGGTAGTCGCTGATGATCGCGCCGGCGAGGACCACCTGCTCAGTGGAGGCGCCGGTCTGTTGCATGTGGGCCACCAAAGGCGCGAGGAGGTCATCGATTTGCCGGAACTGCGAGTAGATCAGGGTGGGCACCCCGCTGCCTGCCTGCCGGATTTCGAGGCGGAGGGCGTCGAGCGCCACACCACTGGCACCCAGGTCCACGGTGTTCTGGTCGAGCACGGGCGCGGGCCCCTGGTCGGCGTCGGAGCTGCGGGCAGCAGCGGCGCCGAACAGGGACCCCAGGAACTTACCGACCATGCCGCGGCTGGGCCTTTCGTGGTGCCGGCACTAGTTGCCTTCTTGCTGGCGGACGCGCTCCAGGTAGGGCTTGGCGCGCTCGAGACCGGTTTCGAGGGCGCGGACGGTGCCCTCCATGTTCTTGTTGGCCTGGGACCGGAAAGTATCGATCGCATCCATCGTCTGGAAGACGTTATCGAAGGCCTTCTGGAGCGTCTCGACGCTCACCCCGGAGCTCGCAGCCTGCTGGTGGATGCGGCCAGTCTGATCCTTCAGCATTTCGCTGGTCTTGAGGATCATGTTGTTGGTGGTGGTGTTGATCGCATCGATCTGGTCCAAGACCATCTTCTGGTTGGCCAGGGCCTGTGCCACGATCACGGCCGTCCGCAGAGCGGAGATGGTGGTGGTCCTGGCCCGTTCCACGCCCTTGATGAGCTCGGTGTTGTTCTTGCGGATCATGTCGATGGCCAGGTAGCCCTGCACCGACACGGCCAGCTGGGTCAGGATGTCCTGGTGGCGCTGCCGGATGGGGAACAGCACGTCGGAGTCGAGCTTGTTCGCTTCCTCGATCTGGCCGGACAGCTTCATGGAGCTGATCTTGTCGGCGGTGGCCGCGTCCAGGGCTTTGGCGAAGACGGCGTACTCGCTCAGGCCCTGCATCGTTTCCCAGAGATTGGTCTTCTCCTGGGCGAGGCTGGCGTTGTCCTTGAGCAATTCGTCCTGGCCGGACATCAGGGACTTGATGATCTTGTCCAGCTGTGTCTGCGCCGATTCGTACTTTTGGAAGTACTTGGCGAGCTTGTTGCCGCCCGGGATGATGCCCAGAATCTTGCGTCCCACACTGAGGTCCGCGCCGTTGGGGGTCAGGTCCTCGACAGTTGATCGAAGCTCGCCCAACGTGGAAGCGACCTGAACCTGGGCGTTGCTCCCGGATTTCTTGGCGCCGGCCAGGGACGTCGAGGATCGCTCGAGCAGGCGGCTGGACGTGTTCGAGGATGCCACCAGCTGTTCGCCGGCGAGCCGGTTGATGCCGTCGATTTTGGACGTGTATTCGGGGCTGTGCGGGTTCATCTGAGCGACTTCCGCGATGAACGCCCGGGCCTGGGCGTTGATCTCGGTCTGGCGTTCGGGTGGAACCGGGACCATGCCGGGAGCTGCATCTTCGTTTACGATTTCCGGGGCATCCGGCGCCTTCAACAGCAAGGCTGAGTCGGAAGCGTCCGGCGGTGTCAGTTGAATGCTCATGTGGGGATCCTTGTCGTTGAGCGTGCTAGCCGAGCTGAACGCCGTAGTCAGCGGCAACACCGGCGAGGCCTGATGCGTACCCCTGTCCCACAGCCTTGAACTTCCACTCGCCATTGTGGCGGTACAGCTCTGAGAAGATCATGCAGGTTTCCGGGGCGGCGTCTTCGCTGAGGTCGTAGCGGACGATTTCGGTGTCGGTTTCCTGATTCACGACCCGGCAGTAGGCCGCGCGGACCTGGCCGAAGTTCTGGCGCCGTTCATCGGCCTGGTCGATCGAGACAACGAAGACGATCCGGGAGACGTCCGCTGCCAGGGTGGAGAGGTCGACGGCGACAGTTTCGTCATCGCCGTCGCCGTCACCTGAGCGGTTGTCGCCTTTGTGCACTACAGTGCCGTCCGGCGTGGACGGCTGGTTGTAGAAGATGAAGTCCGCGGAGGAGCGGACCTTTCCGTCTTCGCCCAGCAGCAGCGCCGAGGCGTCGAGGTCGAAGGCGTCTCCCGTGGTGGTGCGCGGGTCCCAGCCCAGTCCGACGTGCACCTTCGTCAGCCCCGGGGCTGACTTCGTCAGCGAGAGGTTACTGCCCTTGGTCAGGGTAAGTCCGGCCATTCTCCTGCTCCTTCAAGTTGGTAGGGGTGGTGCTGTCCGCCGCCGCGTTGGGGCGGCGGCGGGCAGGCTGTTTAGTCGAGGACGATGCCGAAGTCGGAGGCGATGCCGTGCAGGCCTGTGGCGTAGCCCTGGCCCACGGCCCGGAACTTCCAGTCACCGTTGTGGCGGTAGATTTCGGCGAAAATCATGCACGTTTCGGACGCCGCGTCTTCGGTGAGGTCGTACCGTACGATCTCCGAATCGGTGTCCTCGTTCACCACCCGGCAGAAGGCGTCCCGCACCTGGCCGAAGTTCTGGCCGCGCGCGGCGGCCTGGTCGATGGAAACGACGATGACGATTTTCTCGATCTCCGGCGATACCGATGCGAGGTCGATCAGGACCTGCTCGTCGTCGCCCTCGCCCTCGCCGGTCCGGTTATCGCCCTGGTGGACCACGGCGCCGTCTTTGGAAGCCAACTGGTTGTAGAAGATGAAGTCATCATTGGAGCGGACTTTTCCGGCCGCGGTGAGGAGCAGGGCGGAGGCATCCAGATCAAACTGTTGTCCCGCCGTCGTCCGGGGCTCCCATCCGAGGCCGATCATGGCCTTGCGGAGTCCGGGGTCGGCTTTGCTTAGGGAGAGGTTACTTCCCTTGCTGAGGGTAAGACTTGCCAATTGATCTCCTTAGGGTTTGATTTCTGCTAGAGGACAGAAGCGGCGGGGCGTACAACGTCGTGGGCGGTCTTGCCGTTCGCCGGCGTACCGATGGCCTGGAAGCTCCAGCCGCCAGCGCCCCGGGAGAGCTTCGCCATGATCATTGCAGTATGGCGGCCGGATTCCGTGAGCTGGTATTTGGCGACCTCAGGGGCGGAGGCGACGGATTCGTCGATGACGCGGCAGAAGGCGTTCTCCACCATGTCGAAGGTCTGCTGGCTATAGCTGGTAATGACGAAGACGATGTGCGCCACGTTCGGCGCGACGGAGCCCAGATCGACCGTGATGGATTCGTCGTCGCCGTCGCCTGCGCCGGTGAGGTTGTCACCGGTGTGCTTGATGGATCCGTCCTTGCTCTTCAGGTTATTGAAGAACACCGAGTCCAGCGGCTGCTTGTTGGCATCAAAGAGGATGGCCGACGCGTCAAGGTCGATCTCGACGGTCTTGGTGCCGCCGAAGAAGCCGCGCTTGGCGGGGACAGCGGAGTCCCAGCCCAGTCCCAGCCGGATTTTGGTGAGCGACTCACCGTTTTGCTTGGTCAGCGACAGCGACTGGCCTTTGGTCAGACTTAACCCCATTGTCATGCTCCTGTTCTGTGGTTACTTGGCAACTGTGGAAAGTTCGGCGGGTTCGGTTCCCTCGGCGGCCTTGGCCTTTTTCTTGTTGCGCAGGATGGACGCCGTGAAGGCGGCAACGATGAAGACGACGCCGATGAGTCCGGTGATGACCTCGTTGATGGAAACCGAGATGGTCAGGAGCAGGATGACGGCGAGGGCGCCGATGGCCCAGTGCGCGCCGTGGTCGAGGTATTCGTACTCGTCAAGGGTGCCCTGCCGGACGAGGTAGACGGTCAGGGACCGCACGAACATGGCACCGATCAGGCCCAGGCCTAAGGCGATGATGATGGGGTCCGAGGTGATGGCGAAGGCGCCGATGACGCCGTCGAAGGAGAAGGACGCATCGATGACTTCAAGGTAGAGGAAGAGCATAAAGGCGGCCTTGCCGGCCAGCTTGGCCGGGGCGCTCGGGCCGGCGTGGACGGTGGTTGCGGCGTCGTCGAAGTCAATGTCGCCGTCGTGGTCCACGTCGAAGAGGTTGCCCAGGCCGTTGACCAGGAGGTAGGTGATGATGCCCAAGAGCCCGGAGAGAAGGACAATGCCCTGGTGTTCTCCTGACATGCTTCCGGCGAGTACCAGAGCAACAAGTCCCACCACCAACGAAGCACCATCAAGCTTGCCAATTTTGGCCATGGGAATCTCAAGGAATTTGATCCACTTGATGTCCCGGTCCTCGAACATGAAGTCAAGGAAAAGCATCAGAAGGAACAGGCCGCCGAACGCAGCGATCTGAGGGTGGGCTTCGTGCAGCAGGTAACCGTACGTCCCCGGGGTATTGGGATCACCCTTTTGCAGGGCAAGGTCAATTGCCTCGACGGGATTCAGATTGGCGGTCACGCCCACGATCAGAAGGGGGAACAGGATGCGCATGCCGAAGACCGCGATGATGATGCCCACTGACAGGAACATTTTCTGCCAGAAGGCGTTCATGCGCTCCAAAATGCGAGCGTTGACCACGGCGTTATCGAAGCTGAGGCTGATTTCCAGAATGCCGAGTATGAGGCACAGGATGAGGGCCTGAGGCCCGCCGTATAGGAAGGCAATCACCAAGGCGGCAAGAGTTATCCCAAAGGACCACCCAAAAGTTTTGAAGAACACTGTGCATCCAACTCCTGTAAAGCGGGCCCTGCCGTGAGCAAACGGCATGACCTCGACGTGCTACCAGGAGTAAGTCTCCCCCTGACTCGTCCGATCATCTTAGCCGCACCTCGTCACTTGAACAGTCCACAAAAGGCGCTGCGGCCATACTTCGCAGAAATTCGCCTCATCTTGACGGAATCTTGAGGAGGGACTCATTAACTCGTTACCAGTCGACGTGGCCTTCGCCGCCTCCCGCCATCTGGGATGCCACAGCGTGCCACGACGCCGCTCAACACCGTGACCCGGACGGCATGCCGAAGTTGCGCCCAAGTGCTGAAAACGTCAAACGCAAACAGGGGGAATGAGATGTCGGAACTCGAACGGATGGTCCAAGATATGGGTGACCTGATGAGGCGGAAAGCACGTAATTCTGCGCTTATTAACGGTGCCATCTTCGCTGCAGGGCTGGTAGTTACCCTTGGAACACTGTCAGCCGCGACTAGATCAGGCGGATCTTATTTTGTTTTCTGGGGCGCGATAGCGTTCGGTCTCTACGGCGCTATCCGGGCGCTTATCCGCTATTCGAGGGCGGATAGCGAGGCTGCTGCGCTCGTATACGCGCACATCCGGCGAGAGAGCCATAGCCCGAAGGCTCAATGACGGCCTTTATTCGCCCAAATTTGACCTCATGACATGGCTTGTGACACCCAACAAATAGGACCAGTAATGGCACATTCGCCCAGCGGGATCAGCGCCCAGGCACCCGGTCTCCTATACCTGGCAAAGGCCCCATCCGACGACATTTTGACATCGTTGTGATACTGGCATGTGAGCCCCTAGTATTAGCGCTAGCGGGCGAAACCTTTCCCCTGCTGCATCGACGTTGTCCGCAAAGTCGCGGGCATGTTGGAGTGCTTCTGGGTTTTCGTCGATGGATTATTGGGGTGTAAGAAGTTTGTCTAACGGCAGTAATCCATTTGATTTCAGCAAATACAACTCGTCCGGACCGGAGCCTGTGTCTTCGCGTTCCCTGACGGAGACGCAGCCGCTGTCCCCGGCCGCAGGCAACGCGGCAGATGTCTCCTTCGCCTTCGGTAGTCACGAGACTGCAGTGAACCTGGCTCCCCACCGAGGTGCGCCGGCCAAGGCACCCGTGATCTGGCTCGCCGGTGCCATTGCCTGCGCAGTTGTGTCGCTGGTAGTGGCCGCTGGCTTCGGTGCAACACCAGCACTCGCAATCTCGGCATGGCTGGTGGGCGGCCCGATCGCCATCGCGCTGATCGCCTTCTTCTCGCTTCGAGATACCCGTGCCCGGACTCACACGCTGTATTCCGCGGACGCGATGGTGCCGTGGATTTACCGGCTGGCACTTGTCTTGAGCCTCGCAGCCGTCGTGATAAGCGCCTTGAACATTGCCAACTGGGTAGGGCGGCTCTGATGCGGCGTTTAGTGGCAGTACTCGCCGGCCTTGCACTGAGCATCCCCCTCGCAGCCGTGACTGCTGGGGTAGGCGCCGCAGCCGAAAAGCCAATGACCCAAGTGGACGGTTTCCGGGCCTGCATTGCCGGCGGCGGTGTGACGGACATGCTATTGCTGGTCGACGAGTCCTCCAGCCTGAACCGGACCGACCCGGACTACGCCCGTGTCACTTCGGCGTCCTACCTCGTGACACAGCTAGGCGGCTTCGCCTCCGAATCCAGTGCCGAAGTCAACATTGCCATCAGCGTCTTCGCCAACAGCTACACGCAGATCCAGCCCTGGACACCGCTCAATGACGGGACACTGCCGCTGCTGCAGTCAACGGTAAGTTCGCTCAAGGACCGAGTGAACGGCATGGAGACGGACTACTGGACAGCCTTGGATGGCGCACGCAAGGACCTGGCGGCCAGGGCCGCGGCACGGACGGAAAAGGAGAGCTGCCAGGCCGTTGTCTGGTTCACCGATGGCGGCATCAACTACACCATTCGGACGAACGACGCCGAAAAGGACGCCTATGGTGCCGCCAAGCCGTTCGCGCCCGACACCCAGCTAACTAGCGCCGAGGCGGCGGAGAGTGTCCGAACAGCAGCCATGACGGACATCTGCCGCCCCGGCGGCGTGGCTGATCAGCTCCGTTCCTCGCAGGTGGCCCTCTTTGGCATCGGGTTGCAGGGCAGCGCCGAGAGTTCCGGCGACTTCTTATTCATGGAATCCGTGGCAACAGGAGCAGCCGGCAGCGACGCAGCAGCCTGCGGCAAGTTGATTGATCCGGTGCCCGGCGAATTCCATCTCGCCACGGACATTGATGGCCTTCTGCTCGCGTTCGACGGTATCTCGTCACCGGGCAGCCGTCCCATCACGCAGGACGCTGGCATCTGCCAGGTTTCGGTCTGCATCGACAAGGCCCACCGTTTCGTCCTGGATCAGTCGACGCCGGGCGTCCGGGTGCTGGCCACCGCCGACGGCACCAATCTCGCGGCATCCCTGCTGAATCCAGCCGGGCAGGTCATCAGTCTGCCCAAGAGCAACATCGGCAGCCCGGCATCGCTGATGTCCGATGACAACACGCTGACGTACACGTGGCTGTCCGATAAATCGCTGACTGTTTCGATGACGGAAGGTTCGTCCAAGGCTGGTTGGAGCGGACTCTGGCAGCTCGCCTTCACAGATCCCAGTGGCCAGTCCGGGGGGAGGACCTCAAAGTCCAGCATCCACATTGCCGGGAGCCTCAAGCCGGCATGGCTGAACCCCGCCGCAACATCCCTGCATGTGGGGGAGACCATTCCGGACGTACGCCTGGGTCTCGTGGATGCCGCCGGCAAGCATGTTGACGCAGCCTCCCTGCTCGGAGACGTGCAGCTGACTGCGACGCTCGTTAGTGGCCAGGGCAAGTCTTCCGTGGTCGCTGCCGCCTTGGGCAAGGGTGCGATTGCCAACCCCGTGTCACTGGACCTTGCCGGATATCCGGTGGGAGCCGCCGAATTGATCTTGGAGCTTTCCATCACCACCGCAGCGACTACGACGGCGGACGGCACGCCCGTGCCCGGCACCCCTTTGGAGCCGGCACTGGTATCAGTGCCGTTGGCGCTGTTGCCGCCAGCCGAGTTCCCAGTGCTGGCCAGCAAAGTTGATTTCGGTCAGAGCGAGGGTAACAAGGAGCTTTCCGCGTCACTGCCGGTCTCTGGTGTTGGCTGTGTTTGGCAGGTCGCGGACCAGCGGCCCGAGATCCTCGCGGCACCGGCGGATGTGGGTGCCATCGCGGTCACTTTGGGCTCGGCGAACTCTGCCGAGAACTGCCTGAACGTGAAGGACCTCACCTCACTTCCCTTGACGTTCAAAGCCGAGCAGGCCGGGAACGGCTCAGTTAACGGTCGCGTCGCGCTGATGATCGCGCCGGACGGCGAGCCGGGCAAGGCAATGCCGGTAAACGTCGACTTCACCGCCAGCATGGCCAAGCCGCTCAACAGCACCAATTTCCTGCTGGCGCTCTTGGTGGCACTGATCCTTGGACCGGGAATCCCGCTCCTGTTTCTCTATGCTGCCAAATGGTTTGTGTCCAAGATCCCCGGAATCGCGCTGTCCGCAGAACTTATCCCGGTCACCGTACTGAACCAGCAAGTGCAGCGGGACGGCCGGCCCTTTTCACTCCGTCCGACAGACCTCACCGAGCTTGTGCCCATGAAGACCTCGGGCTCTCGATCGCTGATGATCAAGGGGCTGGAACTGAAGGCGCGCTCCGGTTGGTCACCGTTCGGGAGCGGCTATGTCAGCGTCCTGGCACCGGGCCGATTTGCGGCGGGATCAGTACCCCCCGGAACTGACAGCGGCGGTGTCAACGCCCGGCTCCCGCTGGCCGTGCATAACCACTGGGCAGTTCTCCGCGACGTGGGAGCCGACCCATCCACCTGCCACGTCCTCGTTCTGATTAACGGAACGGCGGAGGCTGCCCAGAAAAGGGATCTCGAAGGTGATATAAATCGCCGCTTGCCCGATCTGCTGGCGCGTTTGAACGACAAGGCCTCGAAGCTGGAAGATGACCGACGTGGACGCCCGGCCTCCGGTCAGCCCTTAGCGTCTCCCTCGCCCACTTTTACCTCGCCGTGGGAGCCCGCCGACGGGCGGATGCAACCGGGGCAACCGGGCGCCACCACGCGGACCCCTGCCGCGGGCGGGGAACCCAGCGGGTTCAGCCCCTGGGGGACTCCGCACTCGTGATATCGCCGAACACTAAGCCCACGACAGCCACCACGATCAGAACAGGCAGGCAGTAACAATGCGGAAATTCCTAGTAGTGGGCTGCGGTGGTTCCGGTGGTTCCACCCTTGCCTTCATGATGGATCAACTCAGTTCCGAGCTGTCAGCCCACGGGGTCACCGGCATCCCGGCGGGGTGGCAGTTTGTCCACATCGACGTACCGGTTGCACCCGATACACGCATTGCCGGCGTCGGCAACGTCTCCCAACAGGGCGGTGGATACATTGCGACGGGCCCGTCAGGCGGAAGCTACACCGTGATGGACAATGCGCTGACCCAGACACTGAGCAATGCCAAAGCCTTGGGCCAGATCGGCACGTGGGCCCCACGTGATCCGGCTCAGATCACCGTTCCCATTCACAGCGGGGCTGGTCAAATGCGGGCGGTCGGGCGAATGATCACGCTCAGCAAGGCGGGTGAGGTCCGGCACGGCCTGGAGCGCGCTTTCCAGCGGCTCAACATGGTTGAAACAAACAGCGAAATGGCTCAGCTGTCCGTCCCGGGACTGGGTAAGTTCAATGCCGCCGAACCGCCCATCATCCTGGTCGTCTCATCGATGGCCGGCGGCGCGGGAGCATCCATGGCCCTTGATGTGTGCCGGCTGCTGTCCTTGGTGCCAGGTGTTTCGCCTTCCTTGGTGGGTGTCTTCATGCTGGCCGCGGATGTCTTTGATGGATTGCCTTCCGACGCCCGCGGGGGAGTCCGGGCCAACGCGCTCGCAATGCTGGGTGAAATCGTAGCGGCGCAGACCAAGGCCGCCCAGGACCATGACCTGGCCACGCTCGCGGCGCTGGGACACGGGAACGGTGTCACGGGTGAAAAGCCCTTTGCACGGGTATTCCCGGTGGGACGGTTCGCCGGGGTCAACCGGACCATGTTCGGAGACGGCACACAGGATGCTGTGTACCGGGGCCTCGGACGCGGGCTTGCCGCCCTGATGCTTAGCGGCAAGGCCGCTGCGGAATTCGTGTCCTTCGATCTGGGCAACAATTCCGGAGACAAGGCTGCGGTGCGGGACTACTTCGGCTGGGGCGTCGAACCGAACGAACTCCCATGGGGCGCGTTCGGCTTCGCCAGCCTGAGCATGGGCCGTGACAGGTACCGCGAATACGCGGCGCAGCGCCTGGCCCGGACTGCCGTGGACCGGCTGCGGACAGGACATATCCAACCCGGCAACAGCGCCTCATCGGTGGCGCAGGTCACCGCCTTGGTGTCCAGCCAGTGGAGCAACATATCGACGGCGATGGGCCTGCCGGTAGCGGCCGACGGTCCGCTCAGGCGGCAGGAGGTTATGGCATGGTTCACCGAGACGGCTTTCAGCCGTGCGGACGTGAGCCTGCTGGCCTCCGCCATCACTGACGAGCAGATCGTCCCGTTCGTTCCTCCGGCCGCCGGAATTCAAGCGGCACAGTGGCTGGATACCCTTCGCCAGAGGCTGCTGGAACGCAAACCCGCCCTGACCAATGGGACAGTGGAATCGGCCTACCAGTGGGGCTACTCCTACAAAGGCGTCCTGCTGACGCGCTTTACTGCGTTGATTGAGAACGCCGTGGCGCAGTTTGGATTGCCCTATGCCCGGGCCGTTGTGGAGCGTCTCGAGACCCTCCTGCGGGAACAGCTCATCGTGACGTTGAAGGGGATGGCCGGTCTGGCCCAGCCCAACGTCGGTGCTGTTCCGCAGAACATCGAGGGCGAGCTTGGCCGGATGAAGGTCATTGAGAATGGGCCGTCGGTGGTGGACCGGCTGATGGGCACACTCCGTGGCCAGACAACGGACCTGCTGTACTCACAGGCCGCGGGAACTGCCGCTACAGTCCTGACCGCTTTCATTTCGGACGTACTGGGGCCGATGCGGGAAGCGCTCTCGGAAGGGCTTAGCATCCTCGATCAGGCGGCGGCGGCCCGGCCCACTGCTGTGGGCCTTGCCAACGTGGCCACGGACCAGTACTCAGCCTGGCCCTCCGATGAGAACCTCTCGGTTCCGCAGCGCTTTGATGTTGCGGACAACGAAATCCTCATCACCGAATCCAAGACTTTTGCGGTCCAATACGAGTCGGACGTGGCGCAGACGGGTGGTGGAGCTGCAGGAGTAAGGGGATTCAACGATGCGCGGCAGCTTCTGGGTGGCCAGGTCATCAGCGGCCTGTGGCCCGTGGCAGGTGGGCACCAGGCGCCTGGAGGTCTCTTGGAAGTCACCGCCAGCTGGCAGCCGGGCGAGTTCAACCGGGATCCATACAGCCAGGCGCCGGTGACCCCGTCGCGAGCACGCTTCATGCTTCACACCTCGCCGAAGGAACTGCTCAAGCGGTCGCGTGCCTTTGTTGGACGGCCAGGCGAGGCATTCGACAAGTTCTGCTCCCTGTCGCTGCGCGATTACGTGCGCGGAGTGGATGCCAACCAGTCCGACATTCCGCAGCGGCAAGCGGATGTCATCGCTAAATTCACCGAAGCGGTCAACCGCGCTGTTCCTCTGATCAGCGTCAATCCCGACGTGGTCCAGCAGCTGCACGGAACCTCGGTGGCCTACAGATTCAAGTTCTCCTCCATCCCGTTCGGCGAGCTCGACGACGTGAGCCAGGCGCTCCTGTCAGAAATTGAGGCAAATCCGAACATCGCCGCTGAAACGGCAGCCATTTTGCAGCGGTCCCTCACTGCGGACACCCGCGTTCAGCGAATCGACATCTTCGGGTCCTACCGAAACTACTCACCCCTTGTCTTCGATTCCGTCCTGTCACCCGTGGCGCAGCAGTGGGATGGAACGTCGCTACCGGAGCGCAAAGGTTTTTGGAGCCAGCGGCGGTCACGCCCACTAACTGCCTCGCTGCCTATGGGCGAGAGTGAGCGCCGGGCGATGGTGGGAGGCTGGTTCGTTGGCCAAATAACGGGTCAGCTCCGCCTACCGGAGTTGCCCTACGACGAAGCCGTGGAGATCTGGGATCAAACGGACGGCCGGTGGATCCCTTTTCCCAACCCGTTGCTGACGCCGCCAAGGCAGTTCCTGGCCAAGTCCTTCGACTGGCTGCCGGCAGTTCTGGAGTCAATTCTGCTGGCAGTGGCACGGGCACATCAGGCGCCCGTACTCTCTTCGCTCCGCCCATACCGCCTCCTCCGGGAGCTGTACGATGCGAGCCCCGAGGAACCTGCGGCAGGCCTGTTCGAAGTGACGGCACTTCAGACCCTGACGCGATGGCTCGGCTCCGGGCAGACCGAGTCCGGGAGTCCCAGCCGCATCCCGGGTGTCGTGAGGGAGAGCACCATGACTGAACGCCATGAGCTCACCAAGGAGTGGCTCCAGACCATCAGATCACTTGCCAGCGAGCACTTCATGCCGCCGGGTCGCCTCAAGGCGGCGGGCGGCGGGTCCTTTTCGCAGATCAATACCCGTCGGGCGGCGAGCGCGACGCCCCTCTTCAGGGATGTGGCGGAGGACATTTATGTGGTGCTGGGTGACTTGCTGGCCCACTTGGAGACCGCCCACCAGCGGGCACTCCAACCTGGTAAACATTCTGCCCTGGCGCCGGAACCGGCTGACGATGATGACCCCTTGGCCCTCCCTGCAATGGGAGCCTTCTGAGATGGCGGCGTTGACAGTTTTTGTGGCCCCCCGCGGAATCACCGCCGGGGTTCGCGAAGCTCTCACCGACTGGTCGGGGCTTGGTCTGATTGACAGCTTTATCTGGATTGAGCCGGACATGGTTTCTCGCACCAGCGTCAATGGTCTCCTCGTGGCTGACGGAGACCTGCAGGCCATCAGCCTGCAAAGCCTGGCGGGGACCGGCAGCTACGACCTGCTCCGGCTGTGCGTGCTCGTGCCCGGGATTGCCGGACACGAGCAGGTCGACTCTGCCGTCAGCCAGCGCATTGCCGAAATGCTGGAGTCCTCGTTCGGTGGCCGCCCAGTGGTCAGGGTTCGTGCCGTCGTGGCGCGAAGCGGTGAAACGGCGGTTCTGGACGGGCTGGCCCAAGGAGGCTGGCACAACCTCGTGCTGAGTCCCGAGGAAGCGGCCGGCCCGGGACTGGGCCACCACCAGCTTTACGCCACGAACGACCCCTTTGACTGGGGCGTGCATGCTGCGGCCACCTGCGCCGGCGTCCTCGGTCTCTGGGCCGGCAGCTCGGACTCACTGCTGGACGGGGAGGCCCCGCTGCCCGGAGAGAGCGCCAGGCTAGTCCGCGCCTTCTACCGGACCTTGGATACAACGGCGGTCGGGGCCGAGCTTCGCCACCACGTGCTCTCGCTTGATAACGGCGTGCCGCTGCCCACGTACTTCGGCACGTCAGCCATTTACGTCGAGGACTCCGGACTGGCCGCAAGGGTCATGGCGGACCAGTTGTGGGAAAAGCACGGACGCTCTTTGCACGGAGATCGGGAACATGCCGCCCCGCAACCGGTCACCGCTATCGGTCCCTGGGCGGCCTTTAAGATGATGTTCGGGTTTATTTGGGCAGCATTGAAAAACGCGCCCCGTAGCTGGGCGCAGCGCGTGGCCACCCGGGTGAAATCGGAAGCTGCGGCCGCTGTGCATGGACTCGTTTTCGGCTCCGCGCCTTCGCAGTACGCCGTAATTGTGGACGGCGTCGGCAGGGATGGATTGCCGGTCTCCTGGTTGGATGTCCGGGACGCTGCCGCCACTCTTGACAAACTACTGGACGACGCCGGGATGGCTCGGGAGCACCGTGCCCCTGCCGATCTGGCCTCGTTCTGGCAGGATTTTGCGGACGGGGCGCTGACGCTCGTCGATGCCGGTGAACGTGTCACTGCCTTGCCACCGGTTCAGGTTGGGACGCAGCGTGCCGTACTCCGGCACGCCAGTGCTTCCGTTCCCGGCCCCGGGTCCGGGTTCTCGGATATCCCGTCGCACCTTGCGGCCGTCATCGAGCTTGATTCGCTAGAGCCATACGATGTTTTGGGCATCCTCAGTATGGAGGAGCGCCTGCAGCGCGCAGCGGGGGATGCCAACCTGGGGATCCCCGCAAGCACGGCACTGGAAGCATTGCGACGCTGGAAGCTTGTCTCGGAGGAAAGCTATGCGGTCCGGGTGGGAACCAGGATCGGCCAGAGCCTGAACTCCGTCAGAAGCGAGGTTCAGCAACTGCTGAACCAGATCCGAAGGGCGGCCAGTGCCGACGACATGCTCGCTGGCGTGTTAACGCGACAGAAAAAATTGGCCTTGTGGATGAAGATTCTGTTGGGCGGGCTGCTGCTCGGGCTCCTTGTCACCGGAGTGCTGGTGGCCCGGGAGAACTTGCAGCTTTGGGACGGCCTTGGCATCTGTGCAGGCCTCGCGGTGGTCTGGTTGATTGTCACGCTGGTGATTTTCATGAACGGGCAGCGGGAACTCTTCCAACTGATGAATGCACGAAGCCAGCTACTCAGTGATGACGAGATTTCGCGCAGGAACCTGAGGCACGCGCTCCGCGACTTGCACAGGCTGAGCGGCGCCTACAGCCAGTTCCTGGCATGGTCCCGCATCATCGGCACCGTCCTGGCTGAGCCGTTCGGCCGGAGCGATGATGAAGCCCGGACCAAGGCAAAGTTTGTCCACGGCCTCCCACTGAACGTCAAAGTTGGTGCGGCGTTGGTGCAGCCCCCGGCCGTCGCGGCTGCTGCCGCCCAACTGCGGCACGACATCTTCGCCGTCGGATGGCTGACCAAACCGTGGGAGCGTGCAAAGGCCACTGCCGGAGACCTCATTGGGCCGCGGGGGTACGAGCTGACAGCTCATCCCGAGGCAATCTACCGCCAGTCCGGGGATGGCGAGCTGTCGCTGCTGCGCCTCTGGATTGGCGCGCTGGACGCGGCCGGCACCGATTCCTCCCCAGGCCGGGACATCTGGGCAGGGGTCCTCAAAGACATCACAGGCCCACGGTCCGCCATCTCCTCAGGCCTGGTGTCGACTGTGAGCGAAGTTCGCGATTCGGCGGTCGTGCAAACGTCATTGGACGCCTTTATGTCCGGTGTGGACCGCGCTCCGGACACCGGACGGCTGGATCATTTTGATGGCGCGGTGCTGACCGACGTTGCCCGGAATGCAGGACGTGCCGTCGTCGAGCACAGCGTGCCCTTCGGCTCTCAAACCGGATTGGCCCGGCACGCCGGGCTGATCCAGCTCAGCGGCGGGATCCCGCAGCACGAGTTCCTGGTTGCCCGCCAGGACGACCGGAATCCGTGGCCGGGGCACGAACCCGGGGCTGCATCGGAAGATGACAGCCCCGACAGCTTCATGATGCCCGAGGGTCCCACCTTCTGATACCAGGGCAAGGCTGCATACCCTTCCTCGGCCGGACGCCAAGGTCGGATCGTAAGTCAAAGACAGTGAACGAAGAGGCAAAGATGAGAGATCAGAAGTACCAGACCCGGCTCTCGGCGCTGAAGCTGTGGGCGGACATGGTGTCCGCGAGGGGATATGTTCCGCCGGCGGAGGAGGATCTGTCCGTCATCGCCGAGCACAAGAAAACCGACACCCCGGGTCTCGACCAGGCCTTGGTGGGCCCATGGCGGGATGCCCTCAAGGAACTTCTCAAGCAGCTTGCTTTCAATATTGCCGATCCCCATCTGCAGCTGGGCATGGAATTCGATGAACCCGGACCGGGTGCCGTCAGGGTTGCGGCGGCAAGGAGCCCGAAGCCGGCGCCTGCGACGGGCGGTGCGGCGCTCCCGGCAGCGTCTCCTGCAGCGGATCCCGCCTTCCTGGCCTTGAAAACCTGGCGCAACAAGGCCATCGCAGAGAAGCGTCTGTCTCCCAGCAACCTCAAGGAAGCCCAGCTTCGTTTGCTGGTCAACTCAGGGCAGACGACGGAGGTGGAGATCCGCTCCGCGTTCCCGCCCGCCGTCGCGAAATATGCAGGGGAGATGGCCAGTGTCCTGACCGGGCTTCACTCCGCAGGTGAGACGGTCGAAGCTGCAAGTCGGCCGAAGCCCGCTCCCCGTGATCCCGCCCCAAGCGCACACCCAAGAGCCGCCACACCCCAACCCGCCGCTGCTCAAACAGCTCCAATGCGCGCCGCCGCGCCGGCGCCAACCAAAGCCCCGGTTGCTGACAAAGCCCCCACCCCCACGGCTCCGTCCACTGTGGGCCTTGATCCGGCCGGCTTCGCGGCATACGACTATGGCCCCCAGACACCCGCTCAGGTCCACGTGGAGGCGCGCAGGGATTCGCAAGGCCACCGGACGTACTCGTGGACGCCGGCGCAGTCAACCAGCCCGGTGACGATCTATCGGCTGGTCGCCGGCGACGAACATGAGCCCTATGCGCCGGATCAGGCGGACCTGGTGGCGGTCACAACCGCTGCGGAGGCCATGGACGAACGCCCCTTTACCACTGCGACGCGCTACTTGCAGGTGTGGCTGAACGAGGGACCGAGCATAGCCGAGGCCATGGCAGCCCAGCCAACGTTGTACGCCGGAGGCGGTTACGTGGGGGAACTCGGGAATGTCGAAATCCGGGAGGATGAGGGGCGCGTCGTTGGCAGGTGGACTGCGCTGCCCGGAACGCAGAAAGTCCAAATCTTCCGGATCCCGCTCGAACGCGCTGCCACCGGCGGCGGCGATCAGCGATACCGCATACTGCAGGACTCGACAAACCTCGGCGGCTTCGTCGATGCCGAAGCGGAGCGGGGCAAGGCCTACCTCTACCAGGTGTGCGCAGAAGCTGCCCTGGGCGGTGACATCCGGCTTTCCAGCCCCACGGCCTGCACCATCCGCCTTAGCGCGGTGCTGGAACCGGTCACCGACATGTGCATTGCGATGACAGGGGACAACGAATCCTCGCTCTTCGACCTGCGCTGGAGCAGTCCAGCCGGAGGCACGGTAGTGGTCTACCGGACCGAACAGCCTCCGCAGGCCGGCCTGGAGCTGGAACCACTATCCGAGGATTCGCTGCGGATCAGCGGACTGATGCCCGAAACACGGCTCTCCAACCCCGTGGAGGTCGTCGATGGCACCGCCACCATGCTCAGCATCCCGTGGCCTTCCGGCTGGACCCGCGCGTACTTCACACCGGTGACCCTGCTGGAGGGAATGGCGCATGTGGGCACTGCCATTTTCAAGTCCCGTAATGAGAAGGTCCGCAACCCGAGGATCGTGGAGCGCGTCAACAGCCAGATCCTCAGCTTCGAGTGGCCCGACGGGGCGGATTCCGTCATGGTCTACATGGGCCCCACCGGCCAGGATCCGGAACTGTCGCTCAACAGCCAGGCAATGGAAATTTCGCAACCCGATTACCGGCGCCGCGGTGGACTGCAATTCACCCAGCCGCTGCCATCCACTGGGTGCGACCTGCATCTGGTGCCGGTAAGTTTCGAGGCTGGCGCGAGGGTGTCCGGGGCAATAACAACCGTCAACTACCCGCATATTCTGCGGCTGAACTACCAGGTCGTGGAAGCGAAAAGCTTCCTGGGGAAGGTGACGGGTGTTTCCGTCATTGTGCAGACCTCGGAAGCAGTTCAGTCCATGCCGGCCTTCGTGCTCGTCTACCACCCCGACCGGCTGCCGCTGACCAGCCGGGACGGGACGGCGCTGAACATGGTGCCGGCCATTGATGTGGCCACGACTCCTGCGCGCCGGTTCACGCCCGGCGGTTCCGGGCCCGACGGGCCCGTTCCGTGGAAAACCGACGCCGGGTCCTGGGCATCGGAGGTCAATCCTGAGGGTGGCTTCCTACGTCTGTTCGCCGATCTTCCGGTGGATGTCTTGCGGCATGTGGCGCTTCTTGACCCGCCCGTCGCGTCCCTCCGCTTCTCCGGTACGCCGGGTATGGGTAAGAGGTTCTTTGGTGGCCGATAACCGGACAGGTCCGCCAGATGCCACGCCCCGGTGGGGACAACTGACCTATGCATCCTTCGACCCGCAGAACGGGGCCGGCGGCTGGCAGGTAACCAGCACGGCCGGAGACCTCAGCGACGGCGAGATCGAGGCGCTGCGGCAGCGGATAGTCACAAGGTTCGACTCCGACATTCACCTGGGTGCATTTCCCAATGCGGCGGAGCTTCAGGCCATGCCCCGCCGGCTAACGTACATCAACGATGGCCGCGGCCGGGGCGCCTACTGGCACAGCACCATGGCGGGGCGGGACTCCACCGGAAGGCCCGGCAACGTCTTCAGCCACGTACTCCTGGATCGGGCCACGGCGCAGCCTGCCCCGGCCATCCGGCCGATCGAGATCTGGCGTTCCCCTGGTTTGTTGTGTCCCTTTGGACCGGAGCAAGTGCGCGAGGCGGTGGTCAGCGACGACACCAGTCCATCGTTCGGGGCAGCCTTGGGCAGGGAGGATGTTCTCGACTTCCTCTTCGACCAAAGCGAATGGCGGGTCGGCTTACTCAGTGCCCTGCTGGACGCAGTATCTGCCGCGCTGAACGACGGCCCAGGTGTGGTGTTGGTTACCGACTCCGCGGAGACAGCCGCCCTGTGGATCGCGGCCGTGAGCAGGCTGGCGCCCGCCGACTGGGTCCGGCGGATGAATTTTTCCGTCTACGAGCGGGCTGCAGGACTCGAGGCCGTTTTCGAACGGGGCGTGCATCTGGTCGGTGTTCCACGTGCCGACGCAGACGCCCTCCCACAGCATTCCGTGTTCACCATTCTGGACGAACACGAAGTACCGGACCTTGGCGAAGTGGGCGGCCGGCCACATCAAACCCAATCGGGTTCCCTTATTGTGCCGACCCACTGGTCCGCCATCGCCCAAGCGGCGTTGGTGGATCGGACAACCTTTTCCGCCGCCACGTCCATGATGGATGACGTCGCGGACCGGGTAGGCGCTACCGGTCAGGAGCCCAGCTGGGCGCTGGCGATGGCAGCCCTGCGCCTGCCGGACATCTTCGGCGACTATGAGGCCGAAGCAGCGGCCGTCATCGTGCGCCACTCGCCAGATTCATTGGCCGGGGATGACGAGCTGATGCAGCTTGCCGGGGACACCATGAAGCGGAGCAGCGGCGCCTCCGCCGGCGAGGCCTGGGCAGAGCTTGAGCAGGGCGGTGCGTCCAAACTGATGCGGCAGGTTCTCATGCAGGCCTATCTGCAGCGCTCGCTTGAGGACGGTGAGTGGTTGGGGAAACCGGGCGCGATTCCGCTACCGCCGGATTACCGCGCGGAGTACAGCACACCGGAAGTGCGGCGGGCCGCGCGGTCGGCGATCCTGACGCTGCAGCGGAAGCTCACCGATGACGGGTCCCCAGACCTTCCCACGACGGCCATCAGGGCATTGGATTTCATCCACCGCGCCGGACTCGCTGACGCGGAGGACGGCTCCGGCGAATCCCTTGACGATTCCATCGCCGAGATCCTCGAGCGAACACTCTTCCAGGTTGTCGATGACGACGACAGGGCACAAGCATTTGTGTCCGACGCCGGGGCTCTTGTGGCCGACCCGCTGCGACAGAAAGTACTGGCGGCCGTCGAAAACAGTGTGAGGTTCCGGTCCGCGCCGGCCGGTAACAGGATGCCTCCCGCCTTCTGTGACTGGTTATTTGGTGCACTCCCGGCCTCGGCGATCCCCAACGTGCTCTCGGATGAGCGCTCCGTAGTACCTCCTGTAGCGGTGGAGCACGCAATCTGGCTCTGCCGGAACGGCCGGGGTCAGGTTGACGGAGCACGGGCTGTGGCCGCAGCCGGCGTCATGGAACCCGAACAAATCGAGGTCGTAGCCGATTCTGTTCTGACCCAGATATTTGTGCCCGAACCGCCATGGCGTGCGTCGGAACTGCTGTTTCTCGAACAAAGGTTCCCCGGCGAATTGTTCCCCGGATTCTTCTCCAACGCGTTGTTGACGGAGGAATGGTCCGACGCGCTGGCCGGGCTGATCGGCGCTGTCCTGGACCGTGGAATCACTGCCCCGGACTCCCCGGAGGTGCCATTTGCCAGACTGCGGCTCATGGCCACGCAACTGTGGGCAGTGGACCATCCGGGCGAGGTGCAGGCTCAGGCAGAGTGGATCCTGGGCACGGCAGTGCAGGCTGTGACCGCCGTGCGGGGCCGCCTGGAACAGGTGGATCTGACGGCCCTGGTGCTCAAGGCTGCAGTGATCGCCGTCGCCAATCCGCGGCACCGCGTCGAGCTGCACCGTGAAGTCCAGAACCTGGTCGCCTCTTATGTTGCCGTTCAGGCTGACGGGGTTTGCGATTTTCTTCACGACTCGGTGGATTCCCGAGTGCTGGGCCAAACGGAAATCGAGGAATTGACCCGCCTCGCGATCGTGACGACGCCAGGTTATCCGGGCCGCGAGGACGTGCAGGGCCACTTCCTGTCCGACGTGACCGTATTTGCAGGCACCGAGCGACTCCGGCTGCTCGAAGTGCCCGTCCGCCATGCCGTCAGAACGGGCCGGACAGATCCGCAATCGATGTGCGACTCGATCCTGACGAAAAACTGGAACCAGACTTTCAATACTGCCTCCGAACGCCTTGTGGAAAAGGTTTACGAGGAGCGCCAGAAATTTTCCCGGGAATGGTGGAAAAAGCTCCGCCAGGAAGCCGGACCCACCGAGCCGGACCCTGCCAAACCCGCGCGTTTCGGCGGGTTTATGTCCGCAATGAGAAAGGATCGATGATGCCCACCTACATCTTGGAAGGCACGAGTGAAGTTCAGCTTCGCGTCCGCCCGCTCCGGGTGACCTTGCGTGTTGAGGGCGAATCGGCCCAGGCACGGCTTGAAGTCGCGCAGAAAGGCCGCCCGCTGGAATCGGTGGTCCGTCCGCCGGACGGGATCATCCTGCCGGCGGTTGAGCAGCTCACCGTGGTTTCAGTGGTCCCAGTGGGCCACACCCGGTTTCCGTCACCCACCGTGCTGCACTTAGCCGTGTCCGTCGAGGAGAGGGCATCCTTGGACCCGCAGCAGGCCGTGCTGGTGCCGATTGATGTCTCCGGACTGGACCGGAAAGACCTGATCTCCGTGGAACGCATCGGGGAGAGCCTGAGTCTCCGGGTGGCACATCACCAGGAGGACGCGGATCTGGGCCAGCTTGGCAATGCCGCCCGCGTGGCAACGCGGGAAGTCCTGGGGCTCCAGTGGTTGGATGACGCCGCTGCCTTCAACATGCTGTTGGCAGTGGACGGATCAGGATCCGCGGTGAACCTTGTGCAGGAAGGTTCCGTAAGCGCCATGGCGCAGGTGCTGACCGGAGTCGCTCAGGTGATAGCGGGCGGCAATCCGGTGCGCGCCGCCGTCGTCAACGGTTCTGTCAACCCTGTCCCGATGAGCGACTTGGCGTCCCTTCCCGCGGATATCGTCGCCACACATCAGGTTTTGGTCCCGTCCAGCAGTTTCCGTTCCACCTTTCCCCGGCTTGAGAACCTCCGGCCTGAGGCGGCCACGATCGTGTATTTGCTGACGGACACTTTGCCCGCAGACATCCGTGATCTGGAGAGGTTGGCGGAGCCGGGCGAAGTGCGGCACATCATTTCGGTGATGGCGCCATCGGCCTGGCAGCTCCTCGGCGGCACATCGGTTTCCCATACCGTCGTGGAACCTGTCCGTGCAGGCGAAGACCTTGAAAGCCGCTTGCTGAGCGAACCGCACGCCCTGCGTGGTCTGGTGAAATCATTGCTCCAGCCTTGCCTCAGCACACGTTCGGAGCTCTTGGAAGGGGTTACGCCGTGACCACCCGTTGCCCTGGTTGCTTCCAGCACCTCCCCGATGATGGATACCTGTGGATCTGCCGGTCCGGACGCTGCCCCACCCAGCCTGATGATGTTGCTGGGCGCTATGCCGGTAAGAAAGTTGAAAGCGGACAGCTGATCTACCGGCTGCGCCCCGCCAACGCCGGCAAGAGCTGGGCACCCGAAGTACCCACAGGCTGCCCCGAGTGTAAGCAACCGGTCCAGGAGGCCTGTGTACGGTGCCATCACGGGTTGCTGCCCGGCTGGCGCGACGGTCACGCCACCTGCGTGGCAATGAACGGGTCCCGTGCCACCGGCAAATCCCTCTACATTGCCGTCCTGGTGAAGCAGCTGGACCAGCTAATGGCCAAGCTGGGCAGCACCGTTCAATTCGCGGACGCCCGCACGCGCGAGAACTACACGGAGATTTACGAGAAACCCCTGTACGAGTCGCGCGGTCTGATGCCGCCGACGCCGAGTGCCATCACGGACAGCTCCTACCAGCGCGAACCTTTGATTTTCAGTCTCGGCATCCTGAACGGGGTCCGGAGGTTTCTTGTGATCCGTGATGTGGCGGGCGAAGACATGGAGAGACCTCCTGCGGATACAGTGCCGCTGCAATTCCTGGCCAACGCCGACGCCGTCTTTTTTATGTTTGACCCGATGGCGGTTCCCGAGATCCGGGCCAAGTTGCAGGACCTGGTTCCCACCCAGAGTCAATTGGGCGGTGATCCGCACGCAGTGCTGGGCAACCTGATGAACATCATCGGCGGTGCCACACCCCGGTTGGCAGTCATCCTCTCCAAATTCGATGCCATGCATGAGCTGCGGAAAGTCGAGGACATTGACTGGCAGTCCATCATGTCCAACTCCGGCGCTGCATTCCTCCGGGACCCCAGCCTGGAGAGCGCCCAATACCAGGAAGACGACGGCGAGCTCCTGCATGAGGAAGTCCGGAGCCTGCTGCATAGGCTCAACGCGGGCCGACTCGTTCTGAGCCTTGAGAATCCCCACAGCGGGCAGCCGATCCCTTACCGTTTCTTCGCCGTGTCCGCGCTCGGGGAGGCCCCTCGCGGGGAATCCGTCCACCCGCGCGGGATAGCCCCGTTCCGCTCCCTGGATCCCGCCAAATGGGTCTTGAGCCTTACGGGAGCAATCTGAGTGCATTGAGGGGCCGCCAAAAAGTTATGGCAGCTTCATCCGACGATCGTCAGCCCACGACAGCACAACTTACCGACAAGGACGTAGCAATGGGACTTTCTCTCGACAAGATCAGCGCCCAGGCGCCGGGGCTTCTTTCACTGGCCAAGACCGCCATCGAGGTGGTCGACCTGTCCGGGCTGAACGGCCAGAAGGCCAAGGTGGCCGTAGCCCTGGACTACTCCGGGTCCATGTACGACGTCTACAGGTCCGGTGCCATGCAGCGGCTGGTCGAAAAAACGCTCGCCCTGGCGACGCAGTTCGACGACGACGGGTCCATCGACTTCTTCGTCTTTGACTCCACGGCCGCTTACCTGGGCGAGATCAGCATTACTGACTTTGCCGGTTCCGTCGACCGATTGACCAGGGGACGGCGGATGGGCAGCACCAACTACTCCGATGCCTTCCTGACCATTCGGAACCATTTCGGCTTCGCGCCGCCGGCGCCGCCGGCCCCGCCCAAGAAGGGATTCTTCGGACTCCGCAAGGCACAGCCTGCGCAGAGCGGGGCACCGGCGTCCAAGCCTGCGGACATGCCCGTCTACACCCTGTTCCTTACTGATGGCAGTCCGGACAACAAGAAGGCTGCCATTCAGGCCCTGACCGAGGTATCCACTGCCCCCATTTTTTGGAAGTTCCTGTCCATCGGCGAGCAGCCGATGGAATTCCTTGAGCAGCTGGACACGCTCCAGGAGCGCTTTGTGGATAACGCCAACTACGAGCCCATCGGTGACGTGGACGCGATCGGCGACTCGGCGCTCTTCGAGAAATTGCTGGAGGAATTCCCAGGCTGGATAAGGCAGGTCCGCTCCTTGGGCCTTATCAAATAGCGCTTCCACAGCGCGCGATGGTCGGTCACTATGAAGCTTGATCACGATGTCGAACCCGATAATCAGAACACCCAGAAGCATCTACGAGAGAGAATTACGTGAAAACCAGAGAAATCGCGAAGAACTACCAACTTGACGCCGCTGCTTTCGACCAGTGGTTGAAACAGTCTGGTTTGCAGTACAAGTCCGGGATGACTGGCCTTAGCGTTGACGACGGCGTCAACGCGGACGAGATGGTTGGCAATTATAAACAGCACCTGGCCCAAGAGAAAGCACGGAACGCCGGGGAGCAGGAGCGCCGATCGGTAGAGCAGATCAAGGCGAAACAGGCTGAGCTAGCGAAACAGCAGGCCATGGCGGTCATGCTTATTAGCTCCGGTTTCAACTTTGAGGGCTACACCATCACCAAGTACTCAGGCTATATCTCTGGCGACGATGCAGTATCGATGGACCGCCCAACGCATGGCTGGCTTGGGCGCGGGAGCAAGGACGTCGGCGCAGACCTGCTGTCGGGACTATCGCAAATCAGGCGAAATGCTCTAGCGGAATTGAAAGAAGCAGCTTACGCACTCGGATGCAACGCTGTGATCGGAGTGGATTTCGATTACCTGACCATGGACCCCGAGACTGCGAGTAGTTCGGGCGGGACGCTGTATCTGCCATTTTTGTTTGCAGTGACCGCGAACGGCAACGCTGTAGTGATCGAGAAAAACGAACCCGCTGCTTTGGTGTAGCGGGCCGTTTCGCGTAGAGGACTTTCCTCTGTAGCTTCGCTGGAGGCTAGTGAGGTTTGGGGCCTCTGAGCCGGGGGTCGGTGAGGTCATAGTTGACGCCGATCGACCGCCCCCGCGCGAAATGGGCGTTGGCGATTTCACTGACAACCCGGCTGCTCTTCTCCGGATAGGTCAGCCGGATCCACTCGTAGTCCCACTCCTGCATGTCCCGTATGTGGCGGGCTTGTTTGGCGGCGCGTATCTGGACAGTGAGATCTTCACTGACGAGGGGTGGGTTGCGCGGGGTCATGACCGGTGGGTGCTCGAGTGGACGGGCCGACTTGGGCGAGCGCGCCGTGGCCGGACGGTTCGGGGTCCTGGCGAAGCGGACGATTGCCACGGTCAGCCCAACCACACCGAGAACGATCAGGAGAACCCACCAGAACTTGATGAGGAGCCCGATCACGACGAGAGCGAGGAAGAAGCCGAAGGGGCCACACCCGGCGGCGGCGGCGCCGGCGCCTGCGCTTCTTGAGCGACGACGTTTACTTGCCATGCCGCATTATCCCACCTGGCGCCGACAATCTGTGAGGGCAGAAGGGCTCAGGGCCAGCGAGCTTGAAAAGGAAAGCGAGCTTGAAAAGGAAAGAATGGGCAGGCTCTTCACTTGTGGGTTCCCCGTGGAACTGGCCTCTTCCACAGTCTGCGCCGGAAGTCGTTGCAACTCAGAAATGTGACGCCCCGCCGAGGATTCCCTCAAGATTTACACAAGTTGAGCAAGACGCCAGTTGGCCGGGATATTTTCATTGGGGGATAATCGACGACCGCCAATGGCGCGCTAAGTGATACTCCGAGGTCCAAGAACTCACTCAATAGGAGCATCATGAAATACCGCAGCATTGCAGCACCGCTACTTTTGCCTCTCGTCACGTTCGGCATCTACTCCTTGGTATGGAGCGTAAAAACAAAGAATGAGATGAATAAGAACGGCACCGCAATCCCCACCGCATGGCTGCTGATTGTGCCGATCGCTAATATCATCTGGCTCTGGAAGTACTCCGTAGGCGTCGAGGTTTTCACGGGCCGGGCGCTGGGACGCCACGCAGCCTTTTGGATGATGCTCCTCTTGGGTTCCATCGGCTCGGCTATTGTGCAGCACGAGTTCAACCGGAAAGTTTCCCCGGCTCCGCTCCCCACGCCGGTGTCTGTCTGAATTGAACGGGACAAAAGGGAAAAGCCTCGCATGACATTTAGCGTGCCAGTGCAGCTCATCGAATGGCTCCGCACAAGAACCCGCAACGAAACGATAGACAACCACCGAGTCCTTGTTAATTTGGACTGGTGGAATCGACAACCTGAAACAGCGAGTCATTCTGTTACGGGTACTCTCGATGACGGTTCGCTAGCGGTGCGGGGGAAGGCATCAATCAGCCGAGGCGAGCTCTTCAGACTCGCCCCTGGCCCTGAAGCCGACCCGTTGCAGTTTCTATGGCCTGTGATTGCATGGGGAACTGGAACGCGGCACCGCCTAAATCTCCGCCGCATTCAGGCCGTCTACCAAGACAGGGCGCGTGCCGAAAAGATCCTCCGCATAGCAATTCGGGAGGCATCGGAATCAGCACGCCAGGGATATTTGTCCATGCGTGGTCCGCGCAACACGAACGCGCTCAAGTATGTGGGCCCGGCTTTCTTCACCAAGCTCCTGTACTTCGCCGGGGCTGGCAATCCCGACCATCCGTGCTTGATTGTGGATGAACGAGTCCTAGCCACACTGAAGGCGACGTCCTGCACCGATGACAGGCGGTTCTACTACAAGTACGGCTACCCGGTGGCGACCTACGAGGCTGCCGTGGGCGTCCTACAGACGTGGGCAACAGTCGCGTCTGATGAGCTCGGTCGAAAAGTCGGGGCTGATGAAGTAGAGCGGTGGGCCTTCGAGACGAGCGGGCGGTTGGTCTGAGGCCTACGTACCCGGAAGCCTCCGACCCCTCCGTGCTACGTCACCGCAGCACCCACGCAGCGTTATCCGGCTGCAGCCAGCCCTCCGTTTCCAGCGGCGCAGCCGTGGCCAGCACGGTCCCGGCGGGCAGCCGCACCGGCTCGGTTCCCATCGCCACCGCAACCAGGAACCTGGGGCTGCGTTGGCAGACCAGCAGGTTCCCGTCCTCCACACGCCAACTGCCGCCGTCGTCCGCGGTGAACACGCCCTCATCCCAGAGCCGGCGGCGGAGTCCGACGGCGGCACTCACCAGCGCGAGCATGGAACCGGGGTCCTGCTGCTGGGTTTCGACCGCGTAAGAACCCCAGCCGGCAGGCTGCGGCAGCCACGGGGCCGCCGCCGACGGCACCGAAGAGAATCCATGGTGCAACGGAGGAGACGCGGTCCACGGGATCGGGACGCGGGCGCCGTCGCGGGTGATGCCGCCGCGGGCCCACATGGGATCCACGCGGGCGTCCACCGGGACATCCACTTCGGGCAGGCCAAGCTCCTGGCCCTGGTAGATGTAGGCGGCGCCGGGCAGGCCGAGCAGCGCCAAAACCGCGGCCCGCGCGCGGCGGGCGCCAAGATCCCCGCCGCCAAACCGCGTCACGGAGCGGACAATGTCGTGGTTCTCCAGCGCCCAGCTGGGCGCCGCGCCATGGAGCTGCCGCGCGGCCTCCAATTCCGTCCCCACGGATGCCCACGCCGCAGGGTCCCAGCCGAGCTTTACGAACGCGAAGGCGAACGCCTGGTGCATTTCGTCGGCGCGGGTGTAGCGGGCGGCGCGGGCCGGTTCCAGGTTGACCTCGCCCACCAGCAGGCGGTGCGGCTGGTATTTCTCGGCGAGGGTCCGCCAGCGCCGGTACACCTCGTGCACGTCCTCCTGGTCCGAGACCAGCGGGTTGGACCGCAGGCCGTCCACTACGGCGGTGGCCGACGGAGCGTCCGGCAGGCCGTCCGCCTTGAAGAGGGCATGCGCGACGTCGATCCGGAGGCCGTCCACGCCCTTGTCGAACCAGAAGCGGAGCACGCCTTCGAAGTAGTCGCCCACCGCAGGGTTCCGCCAGTTCCAGTCCGGCTGCCCGGGGGAGAAGAGGTGCAGGTACCACTGGGTGTCCGTGTCGGATTCCGGGGTGGCGCGGGACCAGGCCCGGCCGCCGAAAACGCTCTGCCAGTTGTTCGGCGGCAGGTCGCTCACCGAATCAGGGCCGGAGCTCCGGCCCTCAACAAAGTGGAACAGCTCCCGTTCCGGCGAGCCGGGCCCGGCAGCGAGGGCCTGCTGGAAGAGGGGGTGGGCCGAGGAGCAGTGGTTGGGGACCACGTCGAGCAGGATCCGCAGGCCCAGCGAGTGGGCGAGCTCCAGGAGGGCGTCGAACTCCGCCATGGTGCCGAACAGCGGGTCCACGCCGCAGTAGTCGCTGACGTCGTAGCCCTGGTCCACCTGCGGCGAGGGCTGGAACGGGGTCATCCAGATCCCGTCCACCCCAAGCGAGGCGATGTAGGGCAGCCGTGCGGCGAGCCCGGCGAGGTCGCCCACGCCGTCGCCGTTCCCGTCCGCGAAGGAGCGCGGATACACCTGGTAGATCACGGCGGAGTCCCACCACTGCCCGGTGACGGTGCCCGCGGCGGGGGCGCCGCCGTCGTGCGTCATTTGCCGGCTCCCGCGGTGAGGCCTTCCACGATGCGGCGCTGGAAGACCAGCACCATGATCACCAGCGGGACCGTGACGATCACGCCGGCGGCCATCTGCTCACCGAAGGGTGCCTGGAATTCGGTGGCGCCGGTGAACTTGGAGATGGCCACGGTGGCGGTCTGGACGGCGGGGTTGTTGATCATGGACAGCGCGATGATGAACTCGTTCCAGCTGTGGATGAAGGTCAGGATCGCGGTGGTGAACACGCCGGGCGCGGCCAGCGGCAGCAGGACCTTGCGGAACGCCTGCCACTTGGTGCAGCCGTCGATCATGGCGGCTTCCTCGAGGTCGAACGGGAGCTGCTTCATGAACGTGGTGAGGTTCCAGACGGCCAGCGGGATGGCGAAGGACAGGTTGGGCACGATCATCGCCTGGTAGGTGTTGATCCAGCCGATGTCCGTGAAGAGGCGCAGCAGCGGCACCACCACCGAGATGCCGGGGAACATGGACGTGGCAATAATAACGCCCAGGATCACCGACTTGAAGCGGAAGTTCAGCCGGGAGATGGCGTACGCGGCGAAGACGCCGAGGACCAGGGCGAACACCGTCGTGGTCCCGGCGACGATCAGGCTGTTGAGGAGCGCCTGGCCGAACATGGTGGAGCCGTCGAACACCTTGACGTAGTTCTCCAGGGAGAACGGCGCGGGCAGGAGGGTGTTGTCGAAAATGTCGGCGGTGCGGCGGAGGCTGGAGACGATCATCCAGTAGAACGGCGCCAGGCAGTAGGCGAAGATCAGTGCCAGACCGGCGTAGACGGAGTAGGAGCGCCAGGTGCGCTTGGCCTTCGGCTGGCCGGCCGCAGCGGCTGCGGCGGTTGGAGCCGACGGTGCGCCGGAATCCGCGGCGGCGTTGCGGAGGTCGGAGATGGTCATCGGGTGGCCTCGGCCTTCTTCTGTTCAGCGATTTCCCGGTCAGCGATATCCCGCGTGCGGGTTGCCTTGGTGCGTGATTTCTTGGACATCAGCTTCAGTTCCTTGGCGCCGGTGACGTCCGCCCCGAGCACCTTCACGAACACGATGGCGACGACGGCGACGTACAGGAAGAGGACCACGGCGAACGCGGAGGCGGAGCCGTAGCGGAGCTGGTTGGATTCGTCCCAGGCCAGCATGGAGAGGGTTTCCACCGATTCCTTGCCGGGGCCCACCAGGACGAAGGGAAGGTCGAACATGCGCAGCGCGTCGAGCATGCGGAACAGCACGGCCACCAGGAGCGTGGGCTTGACCAGCGGCAGGGTGATGGAGCCGAGCTGCCGCCACCAGCCGGCGCCGTCGATCTTGGCGGCTTCGTAGACTTCGGCGGGGATGATCTGCATGCCGGCGAGGACAAGAAGCCCGATGAACGGGGCGGTCTTCCAGACTTCGGCGATGATGACGGCGAGCTTGGAGGCGTTGCCTTCGGCGGTCCAGAGGACTTCGCTGCCGAGCAGGTTGTTGGCGATGCCGTCGGACTGGAAAATCCAGCGCCACAGCAGGCCGGAGACGGCGGTGGGCACGGCCCAGGGGACCAGGATGCTGGCGCGCAGGAAGGACCGGCCGCGGAAGGCGCGGTTCATGGCCAGGGCCATGCAGAGGCCCAGGACGGTTTCGAGGAACACCGTGGTGACCGTGAAGAAGGTGGTGTTCGCGAACGCGTTCAGGAAGCGCCGGCCGGATTCGCCCACAAAGAGATCGGCGTAGTTGGCCAGGCCCACGAAGGATTCCACCTCGGAGACGAAGCCGTCCGCGTCCAGGCCGGATTCGGCGCGGAACAGGGACTGGTGCACCGCGGACAGCAGCGGGTACATGATGACCAGGGCCAGTACCAGGATGGTGGGGGAGAGCAGCATCGCGGCCATGCGGCCTTCGCCGGGGGAGCGGTTGCCGCGTTTGCGCCGTGTGGTTGATTGGCGCGGCGTGGCTGGCCGGGGCGGGGTGGTTCGCTGGAGTGTGCCGGTCTGCGCGCCGGGGGACGGGACGGTGGAGGTCATGCTGGGTACCTAACTGGAGTTGCAGTGTGCCTGGCCGGCCGTGGTAGGACCGGCCGGCCAGGCAAGTGGTCCGGACTGCGGGTTACTTGGACAGCTCGGTGAGCTTGGCCTGCATGTCGTTCAGGGCGGTGTCCGTGTCCTTGGCGCCGGTGATGGCGGCGTAGGCCTCTTCCTGGATGGCCTTGGTGGTGGCGCCGTACTGGACCACCTTCGGGCGCGGCTGGGCGTTGTTCAGGGAAGTCAGCAGGGTGGGGAAGAACGGGCGCTTGGCGACGACGGCGGGATCCGCGAACAGGGAGGCGTAGACCGGGGCGCGGGAGCTGAGCGCGAGGCGCTTCTGGGCCTGCTCCTCGCTGGTGAAGAACTTGACGAACTCCAGCGCCGTGGCCTTGTTCGGGGTGAACGGGGAGACGGCCAGGCTGCGGCCGCCCAGGGTGGAGACGCCGGGGCCGTCGGTGCCGGGGATGGAGGTGATGTCGAACTTGCCGGCCACCTTGCTGGAGCCGTCCGTGGCGCTCAGGGAGGCGTGCAGGAACGGCCAGTTGCGCATAAAGACGAGTTTGCCGTCCTGGAACGCGCGGCGGCCCTGCTCTTCGAGGTAGGTGATGGCGTCGGACGGGAAGAGCCCGTCCTTGAAGCCGTCCACCAGCAGGTTCAGTCCCTTCTTGGCTTCGGCGGTGTTGACGGTGGGCTTGCCTTCGGCATCCACCACCGTGCCGCCGGCAGAGGCCACGGCCTCGGAGAAGTTGACGGTGAGGGCCTCGTTCTTGTCGAACTGGCCGGTGTAGCAGGACATGCCGGCGGCTTCGGGGAGGGCCAGGATCTTGGTGCAGGCTGCCTTCATCTCGTCCCAGGTCTTGGGCGGGGCGGCGATGCCGGCGGCCGTGAGCAGGTCGGAGCGGAAGTAGAACAGGGCGCCGTCGGTGTAGTAGGGGGCGCCCACCAGGGAGTCGCGGTACGTTGCGGCGTTGACGGTGGCGGGGATCATCTTGTCCGTGGGGACGGCGTCCTTGGGCAGCGGCATGATCCACTTGTTGGCGGCGAACTCGGAGGTCCACACCACGTCCAGGTTCAGCACGCTGAAGGTGTCCGACTTGATCTGGGCGTTCTGGATGAGCTGCTGGCGCTGCTGGTCCGCGGAGTCGGGCAGTTCGATGAACGTGACCTTCTCCTCCGGGTGCGCGGCATTCCACTCCTCGATGGTCTTGTTCGCGGCGCCGGAGGCATCGCGGTTGGAGACGTAGTTGATGGGGCCTTTGCCTTCGAACGCCGCCGCGCTCTGGGCGGCCTTCGGCTCGGTGGCGGTTCCGCCGCACGCGGTGAGGCCGACGGCGGCTGCCGTCACCAGTGCGGTGGTGGTGAAAAGTGTCTGCCAGGTGTGGCGACGCTGCCTCATGTGTTGCTCCTTCAGTGGGGTTCTTGCGAGGTGTGGTGGTTGGTTTAGGGCGCAGGGGATCACGACGACGGCGGCACCAGGAAGTGCCGGGCGTTGCCTTGGGGTGGTGGCTGTGTTGGGGTTAGGTCTGTTGGGCAGGCCGGGAGACGGCGGGCGGCGGGGCGGTGGAGCCCCGTTCGATGAGCTTGTGGGGCATGATCCGCGGCCCGAGGTCGCGGGAGCGGAGGAGTTTCTTGACCGCCATCCGGCCCATTTCCTCCAGCGGCTGGGCCATGGTGCTCAGGGCCGGGTGGACGTGCAGCGCGGTGGAGGTGTTGTCGAAGCCGAGGACGGAGACGTCTTCCGGGACCCGGCGGCCGCGTTTCTGCAGTTCGTTCACCACGGCGGCGGCCATCTCGTCGCTGACGGCGAAGACGGCGGTAAGTCCAGGGTCCTGCTGCAGCAGGTGGTCCAGGCCCGGGGCGCCGCTTTCGTAGAAGAAGTTGCCGGTGGCGGTGACGGGTTCACACCTGTCCTCGGCCATGGCCTTGAGGTAGCCGCGCTGCCGGGGTTGGGCAACGAAGATGGACTCGGGGTCGCCGGTGAGGAGCCCGATGCGGCGGTGGCCGAGTTTCAGCAAATGACGGGTTGCGTCGTAGGCTGCTTTCTCGTCGTCGATGGCCACGCTGGGTGAGCCGGACTTGTCGCTGATGGCCACGGAGATCACCGGGACGGTGGGTCCCAGCAGCTGCCGGATCTCGGGTTTGATGACCGCGGAGACCAGGATGACGCCTGCCGCCCGGTAGGTGCGCAGGGTCCGCAGGTAGCTGGCGATATAGGCGGACTTGGCGCCGGTGCGGCCCAGCATCACGGCGTAGCCGCGCTCCTGGGCCTCCTCCTCGACGCCCTGCATCACCTGCGAGGCGAGTGCATCGGACACCATGGGCGCGAGGAGCCCGATGACTGAGGTCTGCCGGGTCTTCAGGCCCCGTGCCAGGGAGTCGGTTTCGTAGCTGAGCTTCCGGACCGCCTCCTCCACGCGCTCGCGGGTCTCGTCCGAGTAGCCCACCAGCCCGTTGACCACGCGGGAGACGGTGGCGGGGGATACGCCGGCGTGCACGGCGACGTCCCTGATGGTTACCACTGGTTCTCCTTGGCTCTACTGCGGTCTGACGGCAGGTACGCAAACGGTTTACGTAAACGGTTACGTGACTTGCCTCGTCAACAGTAAGGGGAGTCGTGCCGGAGGCGTGCGTGTTTCGGAAACAACGCCTTCAGGACGCGTTGCGCGGGAGCACGAAACCGGCCCCACGTCCTGTGGAGGCCGGTTTCGGGTGAACATCAGGACTGGAGCGGGAAACCATGAGGGAGCCCAGGCGGGGTAGCCGGGGATGATGCCGTAACTCCGCCCTGCTGTCAGGAGAAGCCGAAGACTGGCGGGAAGACCACAACCACGATGGCGGCCCATGCGCCGTAGACGGGTAGGTACGTCGTCTGCCAGCGCTCAAGCTGTAAGAACGGACGCCGCCGGCGCAGGAATCCGACGCCGAGCCAGGCTGCCCTGAGCAGGTGCACCAGCAGCAGGGGTTCAGGCCGAGGGCGGCGATTTTGTTGGGACTGAAGCCGAATTCGGCGATACGGCTCAGCATCGCGGTCAGCATGACCGCGTTCACCGTAAGGGCCGCGGCGACGAGCACTAACTGCAGGGCATCAGCCAGTCCGGGCGCAGCGAGCGGGTCGCGGGCGGAAATCGAGTAGAGGAGCAGGCACAGCACCAGCACGAGGATCGCGTCCATGAGGATGAGCAGGTCCCGGCTGACGTCAACGATTCCGCCGGCGGCCGCGAACACGCCCAGGAGGGTTAGCAGCATGACGATGGTCAGGGGCGTGAACAGGCGGGTGAGGACGGGGGCGATGTTCTCGACGACGTTTTGCTTGGCCTCGACGAGCCACGCGGCGATGACGAAGGCACCCGGCATGGCGACCGGCAGGATCCACTCCGCCAGGATCGGTTTAAGATCGACGCCCACCACCTGCATGGCCGCGGACGTGAGCCCCACCAGGACGGCGCCGCCCAAGGCCAGGAGTGTGAAGTAGATCGCTAGCTCACCCGTGAACCGGGCGAAGTCCATGCGCCGGCCGTCGGAACGCCAGCTCCCTCCGGCGTAAGCCACCCCGGCCAGCAGCCACAGGACCACCGGGGTGTGCAGGATGGCGAGCAGCTCGGTGGAACCGCCGGAGGCGAACGGGTAGAGGTTGACTACGGTTGCCAGCGCGGCGAAGGGGACCACCAGCATCGCCACCACCCGCAGGGTGAGCTTGCGGGTCCACCCGAGATAACCGGCGAGGAACGGGAAGACCAGCAGGCCGACGTTGCGCGCCTGGGCCGCACCGTCGTCGAGCAAGAACAGCCCGGCCTTGACCGCAATGCCAGCCCCGACGGCGAACGCTAGGACCACCGCCAGCTTGCGCCACTGTGGCGCATCGGCGTGATCGGAAGCTTCCGGGACGAGCACGAGTTGCTTCCACAGCCGGTCGGAGTGCTCGCGGGCAAACTCGCGCGAGACGGCGTCCAGGCTGCCCAGTCGCTTGATCGCAACGAGGAAGGCTTCCTCGTCGTCGAGCCCGGTCGCCTTGCGGTCCGCGATCTGCTCGCGCAGATGGTCCTCCAGTTCGTCGATGTCGGCGACGGAGATCGCCTGGCGACGCTGGACATACCCGCGCCACTGGCCGATCTGGGCCTCCAGGTCCGCGTGCGGTTGCATCATGCCCATCCCGCGGCCGGGGCGGGCGGTTGCTGGGCCGTCTGCCATACCTGGCGCAGTGCCGCGGCGACGACGGACCACTGCTCCTGCCGGTCGGCGAGTGCGTCCCGGCCCGCCAGCGTGATTGCGTAATGCTTGCGCCGACGCCCGGCCTCCGAGGTGCCCCACGACGACGACACGTAGCCGAGCCGTTCCAGCCGGTGAAGCAGCGGGTAGAGCATGCCGTCGGTCCATTGCATGCCACCGCCCGAAAGCTCGCCCACGCGCTTAAGGATCGCGTAGCCGTACAGATCGCCCTCCGACAGTATCCCCAGCACCAGCGGGGTTGCCGAAGCGGCAACCAGATCCTTATCGATGCGCATGGCGCCTCCTATACCTAGAACTGTAAGGTATTGAACCCTAGTAGATCTAGGTATCGCATGCTCGATTGAACATCCAGAAAAAGTTGCTGTTGACCTGAAAGGCGAACATTGCGCCCGAGCGATTGCGAGGAGATGACGATCGGTGAGATGTCCCTTTCGAAAGCGCCGTTACGCACGTGTAAGCCCTTACGCACGTGTAAACAGTTCTCAAATTGGCGGCCAGTTCGCGGCGCCCGGTCCGTCGAACAATGCGCTGGTGCTGCTTTGGGGCACCACGACGTGGACGGCGTTGCGCTGGATGGTGAAGTCGGCCGGCGTGGTGGTGGCGATCTCGCCGTCGAGGTTCACCGGCAGCGGCGGCTCGGTGACCAGCCGGACATGCCGGCTGGTCAGGTGGTACACCCGGTCGTGCTCGATGAAGCTGCCGTCCTTGAGCAGCCGTGCGATGCTCACATGCTCCCGGAGCGGGCCGGCCAGGATGGCGTAGATGTCAAGGAGATGGTCATCGATCCCTGCGGTGGGGGAGACCGTGTTGCCGCCGCCGTAGTGCCGCCCGTTGCCGACGGCCACCTGAAGCAGGTCCCCGAGCTCCAGCGGCTCGTGGTCCCCGTCCGGGAACTCGAGACGGGCCCGAAACGGCTTGTGCCGGGCGTAGGCCCGCAGCGTCGCGATGCTGTACGCCAAGGGCCCGATGTACCGCTTCAGGCGGGGGCTCAGTGCCTCGGTAACAGCCACCGACAAGCCCACGGACGCGACGTTGAGGAATGGCTCACCGTTGGCCCGGCCGAGGTCGATGTCCACCACCTTGCCTTCCGCGACGGCAGCGCACGCCTTGGCAAGATTGTTCGGTATCTCCAGCGTGCGGGCGAAGTCGTTGGCGGTGCCCAGCGGCAGAACGCCGAGCACCATGTTGGTGCCGACAACCCGACCGGCGGCGTAGGACACCGTCCCGTCGCCGCCGCCGACAACCACCAGGTCGTGCCCGTCGGCAAGCACCCGGTCAAGCGTCCCTGCCAGGTCCGCACCCGACAGCACGGGGTGCACGGCGGAGATGGGCACGCCTGCCTTGCGCATCGTGTCCACGGCTAGTTCGTGGGCCGCGCCGCGGCGTGATCCGGCGTTAATCAGCACGGCGGCAGAGCGGGCGTCCCGGGCAGCTTTCATGTGGGCCATCGTAGGCGGCGGACCTGTGGGTTTCCTATGGCGCCGGCTAAAGCGTACGACGGCGGCGCGTGAGTTCCAGCCGAAGGAACCTGGCGGGGAGCCACCGGCCACGGCGGGCGAACCGCCGTCGGACCAGGACCAACGCCGCCTGAACGGGTGGTTACATGCCCGCCTCTCCCTTGGGTGACCGTTCATCCGGCAGGCAAGCGTGCTCCACCGCCCTCGCGCATGTCCTCAAAACCCGCGCCTCAGTACGTGGTTAGAGCACCTTGAAGATGTGGCCCATCATCCGGACAAAAGCTGGAGCAGCAGCCCTTCCAGCGGACTGACCTGGGATGAACCATTTTCCGGTGGACTTATTTCCGACCCACTGAATTTGGGCGGGTCGATTTCCGAGGGACTGATTTGGGGCGGGAGGACTCCCGGCGGCCATTGGGGTGGTTCGCGGTCGGGTTGTTCGGCTTGGTAGTGGCGGCCGGTGGGTGATGTCCAGCCGGGCGGTTCATCTCTGGTTGAGGCAGTTGGTGTCCATCCGCTGTTGTGTTTCAGGCGGTGATGTTTTGGGCAGAGCTGTGCGAGGTTGCTGATTCCGGTGGTTCCGCCGTGTTGCCACGCCTGTAGGTGGTCGGTGTCGTTGTCGAAGGAGTTGTTGTTGCAGCCGGGGAAGACGCACTTGCCGTCCCGCAGCTGCAACGCTTTTCTCATCGCCTTGGTGAGTCGATAACTGGTGCGACCGATTTCCAGGGGTGTTCCGTCGCTGGGGTCGAGCAGGACCCTGCGGAAGGATTCGGCGCCGCCGGCAAGGAGCTGACGGGCCATGGAGGCGGGAATGGGCCCGTAACCGTCTAGCTCTGCGGGTTCGTCGGTGAGGCCCAGGAGTGCGAAGTACGGGACGGTGACGAGAACCTCGGCGCGGGGCGTGGGGACCTTGCCTGCATCCGGATCCGTGGTGGTTCCGCTCAACACCGGTTCAGCCTGGTCCGGGCGGTCACTGTTTGCGACGGTATCGAAGCTGTAGAACCCTGTCATGGGCTCATCGGAGCCGACCAGAGTGGCCAGGCCAAGCGGGTTCTCCTGCGCATCGCCGTCGCCTTGGAGGGAGACGGTGGCGGGGATGGTGGCGGCGGCTGTCCTGTTGGTGAGGAGGCGTCTGGCGAAGTCGTCGGACTTGAGTTGGGTGAGGGTGCGGGGTTCGTTGGGGCCTTGGAGGCTTCTGGCGGTGGCAGTGAGGTCGTTCAAAATCGCCAGCGCTTGGTCGGCGGGCAGGTAGGCAGCAATCCAGGCCATCCCGTCACGGTCCGGCGTGAATTCCACGCGCCGATCCGCCACGCCCTTGCGGTGGCGCTTTTCGATCGATTCCGGGTGGTGTCGTTCCCGCCAGCCCCGTAGCCTGGCCCGCAACCGGGCCGGCACCAGTTCCGGCGCGGGGCAACCCCTCGCCTGGTTAGGGGCGTCTGGGTCGAGGAAGTGCTCCACCAAAGCGGCCGCGGCGGGATGGTCCAAAGCCTCGGTCTCGTCGGCGAAGATCCGTGCCTGCTGCCAGGAGAGGCCGCCTGTGGCGAGGGCGTCCATGACCGGCGGCAATGCACACAGCTGCCGGGACTGATCCACGAACGAGGACGCGGCCCCGGAACCGATGGTCAGGATCCCGCCGATTTCTTCAACCGTGGACATCTCGGTGTAGGTCCGCTCGTGCAGGGTTGCGTCTGGTGGGATCATCGCGTGTTGCAGGTCCATGGCTTCGGCTACGGACCTGGCCTTCCGGGCTGCGGCCTGGGCCTCCAGCTTCTTTTCCAGCCCCATCCGTTCCAGCCGAATTTCGTACGCCCGCGCCAGCACATCCACACCGTCCCCGGCCACAGCCGAAGCGCCGGCGGAGGCGAGGGCAGCGTCATCGGCATCGAGCGCGGCGAGAGCAGCAACGGTGGCATAAATAGCCTCCATACCTGCCCCCGTCCCCGCACTGGTTCCCATACGAACATCATCCAGCGGGGGTACGACAATTTGGCCGGCAGCCATTGACGGCCCGGCCAAAGCAGCAGACTCGGCAGGACGCAGCGCCCGCTCGACCCCGCTGCCCGTTCCGTCAGTGCCCATAAGAACATCATGAGCTGGGGGTCTGACATCAGGCCGCCAGCACGGTGGTGCTCGCGGTTCCCGCGTCCCTGGCGATAGCGGCGGGCAGCGTCCCGGCAATGCTGCTGGGGCTGGCCCTCATTGCCCTCCCGGTGGGCGTTCTCGGTCCCGAACCTGGCCTCGGCGCTGCCGGCGCTGTTTCCCACCGAGCACCGCTATACCGCCATGGGGATCGCCTACAACCTGGCGGTGGCCATCTTCGGCGGTACGGCCCCGTTCATCATCGTCCTTCATCGAGCTGACCGGCGACGACATGATGATTGCGTACTACCCCATGGCCGTGGCCGCGATTGCCGCCGTGGGCCTCTACTTCCTTCCCGAATCGGCCGGCCGCACCTGCCCGGGTCCATGCCGAGTGTGGAGTCGGAGGAAGCGGCCCGGAAGCTGGTGGAGACCCAGGACAGCAACCCGCTGCTGGACGTGGACTCGATGCCGTTCGAGCAGCTTCGAGATCGCGCGGGCGGAGCACAAGGGCCGGCCGGGAATCCGACGGTGATGTGACGCAGGGACGTACGACGGCGGCACTTGCGTGAGTGCCGGAGTCAGCATTGGTGCGGGCTAGCGCAGAAGGCAGCGATCCGCGCATCCGGGCAGCTACCAATTCAAGGCTGGCCTGCGTGTAAAACTCATACTCAGGGAGCGAGGCCGGAACTTCGGTGAATGGAGGGAAGAACCGGACTGCGCCGTAGTCGTTTGTGACGAGGTCCTGAAGCAGAAAGAAGTTAACGTGCCCCGGAAGTCGACAAACAGGTTGAAGAAGTCGGAATACAGCTCAATTGTGTCTCCGAGTGGACTGTCTTGGCGGAGATAGTGCCGTCGGATGCACTCGAGTGTCAGATCGAACCGGTCGGCGATGAGTGGATGAGTTCCCTTGCGCTGATTAATCGTCTGCTTGCCGTTGATCATGTTTCCTGGGAAGACCATCATCCCGCCGATCGTATAGCCCTGACGGCCAGTTTCCGCCTGATTCCGGATCTCTCCCTTACGCTTTCGTGAGCGACGCTAGGAACGAAGCGGGCAATGGCGCCGAAGGGTTCAGGCCGGGAGGCCGGCCCTGATCTGGATGAGGGTGAGGTCCAGCAGTGGCATTGGGACGTTGAGGCTGCGGGCCCTGCGCTCGAGGTCGCCAAGGATGTGCTCGGCTTCCGAGGGGAGCCCTTCGGTGAGGTCCCGGTACAGGGAGGAAGTGAATACCGATCCCGGTTCGGTGAGTATGCCGACTGCTTGTGCATGAGCGGCGTCGGAAACGGGATGTCCTGCCGCGGCGGCCACCGCTTCGGTTTCGCTGATGGCCTCCAGAATCCTGGGCTCCCCGCCAGCCTCGAGGATCCGTCCAACCGGCGCACGGAACAGGCAATTGACGATTCCCGCGGCAGCGATGAAGGCCCATTTATCCCACAGTGCGCCCAATATGTCGTCCACCACCGAGAAGTCGACGCCGGGCACGTCCAGAGCCTCAGAAACCTCCGAAGGGACGGGGTTTCCGTTCAGCCCGCCCACCGTGAAGGAAGTGAGGGGCACCTGCTGGCGGACCACATCGCCGTCAAGAGTGGCGACGATCCGGGCCAGGCCGCCCAGCACCTGTCCCGGGTACTGCTGCTCAAGCCGGTCCACATGGGCCATGCCGTTGAGGATGGGAATGATGCTGGTGCCAGGCCCCACGAAAGCGCCAATCTCGCCGAGGACGCCCTCGAACGCGGTGGCTTTGACCGTGACGAGGATCAGATCGAAGGCCTCTGACCCGTCCTGGGCGGTGATGGTCTGCACCGCATTCGTACGGTCAGCGGTGGGGGAAACGAAGCGCAACCCGTTGCGGCGAAGAGCCGCCTGCTTGCGCGGCCGCACCAGATACGTGACGTCCCGCCCCGCCTCCTGCAGGAGCGTACCGAACGCCCCGCCTGTGGCTCCGGCTCCGACGACGAGTAACCGCATGGGTGCATACCTTTCGGGTGGTTTTCGAAATTGTTTACCGCGGGCAGGACCCAGGAAACAGCTGATGAGGCTTTGAGTTCGATGTACCAAGGCTAGGCTGTTTCAGCAGGACCCTTACACCCGTGGCGCCCACTCCTCATCCTCGCGGCGATCTTTAGGACGGGCTTCATCGGCGAGTATTCTCGCCCCAGCTCCTGAGCACCGCGCTTGCCGTCATGAGAAGAGACGTCCAGCCCGGATCAGCGGAAGGGACCACCAGAATTTCCCCGGGTTCCAGGTGGGCGCCGACCGGATGCATAATTATCCTGACCTTCCCGGTGGCGGTGCGGTGCGGGGTGGACGCGGCGCCCCCGTCAGGTGGCCTGCTGAAGCTGGCTAGCCGTTGTCCGCGCTGTCTCCGGTGTCCTCCCACATGACATCCAGATTGCGGAAGATCACGGGTCCGTCGCACAGTGCCGCCATCTTGGCAGCGAATTCGGACGTTTCCGGCCGGCCGGAGTTCTCCATTGCCGAGTCAAAGGACTCGAAGTCGACGATGGTGAAATAGGTCCCGGGGTGGTCCCTGTCCGCCGTGGCAACAATGCGGCGGAACGTGGCCGGAGCGCTCCCCTCGGTTCTTGAGGGACGGCCCAGTTCTTCGATCTCCTTGATACGGGAGGTCTTGAATTCGATGATCTGCACAAACCCGGCCATGACGGCTCCTCGACAGCAGTGGACGTTGATGCGGCTGAGACTAGTCCCGGCGTCGGACGGCGTACAGGGGAGAAATGCCCTAGTCGGGCGGCGGACCGGGTGCGGGAGTCCTCCCGATGTTCCGGCGGCGGCTGGAGGCCTGGCGGTGGTGGGCGGGTCCGGGATGTTGGGACCCGCCTCTACCTGTCAGCGGCTGGCGCCCAGTGCCGCCCACGCCTTGTTCCGGCGTTCAGCATGGTCCCGGCGGGCATCCAGGGCATCGGCCAGGCTGACAGCCACAAACCGGGTTGCCGTTCCGGGGGCCGCCCTGGCAACCAGGTCCATGTCGGCGCTGATCACCGTGCCCACCATCGCGTAGCCGCCGCCCGAGACGGCATCACGGTGCAGGATTATCGGCTGGGTGCCGCCGGGGATCTGGATGGACCCCACGGCGTAGCCTGCGTCCACAATGTTGGAGGGGGCACAACGGTCTCCATCAGGCGCCCGTCGCAGACCTTGCCGGCGTGGTGGAGGGCTTGCCCGGACCCGGACTGGTGGCGATGGCGCGGCGCCTCCTGGCCCCGTTGATGTCCGACGGCGGAACGGGCATGCGCGAAACGCTTGAGGCATACCTGCGGCACAGCGGAAACACCCGCGAGACCTGCAGGGAGCTCTTCATCCACCGCAACACCCTGACGTACCGGTTGCGCAAGATCGAGGAGCTTCTGCGGCTTGACCTGGACGACGGCGAAGTCCGCGCCACCTGCCTGCTGGCGTTGCGGATCGTAGCCGCCGGGACCTAGGTGGCGGACACCTCCGCCGGGGCCCTGGCGGCGCTGCTTTCCCGCACGTACAGGGTGGGCTCCAACCGTGCAGGTTCCGGTTTTTCGCCCCGGAGCACGGCCTGGATGAGCTGCACTGCCGTCCGTCCAATGTCCGCCATGGGGGAGTGGACCGAGGTCAGCGGAATGGGAAGTTCGGCCGCCAGGGAGGTGTCGTTGTAGCCCACCACGGCCACGTCCCGTCCAACGGTGAGGCCGTGGGAGCGCAAGGCTCCCATCGCTCCGATGGCGGCGAAATCGTTGACGGCGAAGATGGCGGTGGGACGCGGTTTGCCGCTGGCGAGGATCTTTTCCCCCGCCTCCCGGCCGCCTGCCGTATCGAAGCTGGACCACACCACGTCATCGTCGGAAATGGTCCCGCCAAGGGAACGCCAGCGGTCCAGGAAGCCGGCAGTGCGGTCGACGGCGGTGCTTGCGTACGGCTCGCCGGCAATCACCGCCACCTGCCGGTGGCCCATCTCCCACAGGTGGCTGGCTACGAGTTCGCCGCCGACCACGTCGTCGCAGGTGGCGGACGGGTAGCCCGGCACCCGGCGGTTCATCAGCACGAACGGGACCTTCCGGTCCGTCAGTTCCTGCAGGAGGCCGCCGTCAAGGTGGGCGTCGCCAATAATCAGGCCGTCCACCCGGCGCGCCAGCATGAGGTCGATCTTCCGCCGCTGTTCTTCGGGATCATCGCGCGAGTTCATCACAAACGCGGAGTACCCCACCTCGGCTGAGGCCTCGTCGATGCCCTCGTACATGATGGCCAGGACCAGGTCCGAAAGCCGGGGGACGATGACGCCGAGCAGTTTGGTCCGCCGGGTGCGAAGGCTGGCGGCCTGCGGATCGGGGGAGTACCCGAGCTTGCTGGCCAGTTCACGGACGCGCTCGGCGGTGGCAGCCGAGGCGGCTCCCTTGGCCACGTCAGAGCCGGAATGCAGGACCCTGGAGACGGTCGACGGATGGACGCCCAGCTCCCGGGCCAAATCCTTCAGCGTGACCGTTCGGCCGCCGTCGGCCTTTTCTTTCATGTCCATCTCCTGCCCACCGGGGTCACTGTAGCCCAGGTCCGCCGCCCAACTCTGCTTCAGGGCCATACGGGCGACCCTTGACGTGACCCGCTTCACATCCTATAGTCATTCTTCAACGTTACCCAAACGTTTGGGTAGATGAGCCCGAAACCCCTCCCGGCACCAGCAACCACTGGCGCCGGACCCCTTTTTTCCTATGTGACGCCCCTTCCGCGGCACCTTACCCAATCGATTGGGTTTGGGACCGCAGAGCGAACCCCCGGAGCTGAAATGACCGTCACCGACTCCCACATCGTGCTGCTGGCCACGGGAGGCACCATTTCGTCGCGTTCTTCCGTCGCCGGTGGCGCAGTTGCCTCCGATACCGGCGAGCAGGTGTTCAAAGCCCTCGGTTCGCGCGTCTCCCATCCCGTCCGGGTGCTGGACGTGTTCCAGAAGGGGTCCTACCTCCTGACCTTCGAGGACATGCTCAGGATCTGCACCACCATCAAGGAAGTACTCAAGGACCCCACCGTCCTGGGCGTGGTGGTGACCCACGGGACGGACACCATGGAGGAGACCGCCTACCTCGCCGACCTGACCCACAGCGACCAGCGGCCGGTTGTTTTCACCGGCTCGCAACGCGCCGCCGACTCCGAAGATCCCGACGGGCCGGACAACCTGGCCCGCGCCATCGCCGTAGCGGGATCGAAGGAAGGCAGAGGAAGAGGCGTCATGGTGCACTTCGCGGGCACCATCTTCCCTGCCGCCGGCGTCCGGAAAAGCGAAACTGTTCGGCTCAATGCCTTTGCTAACCCCGATTTCGGGGTACTTGGCCAAGTATCAGCCCAAGGAGAAGTTGCAATGGCGGGCAGTGGCAGCAGGCTTGACGCCCTGCCCTTGCCCCGGCCCGGCAGCGGCTCCCTGCGGGTGGATCTCGTTGCCGCCTATCCCGGCGCCGACTCCACCCTGATGCACGCCGCCCTTGAAGCGGGAGCGGCGGGCATCGTCCTGCAAGGTACCGGAAGCGGCAACGCCAACGCCAGCCTCTGCTCCGAGGTCTCCGCCGCGGTGGCAGCCGGCGTCGTGGTGGTCACCAGCACCCGCGTGGACGCCGGACCCGTGGTCCCGATCTATGGGGCCGGCGGTGGCGGTGAGGACCTCCGCGCGGCCGGGGCCATCGGATCGGGTCACCTGCGGCCATCACAGTCGCTGATTCTGCTCAGCCTCCTGCTCAGGCTCAACCTCGACCGGGAGCGGATCGCCGAGATCTTCGCCCAACGTGGGAGGCCTCCTGAACCTTCCACCTGACACCCAAGAACACCCCGGTTGATACGAACTGAAAGGAAAATCTAATGGCAAAGGACATTCAAGTCGCCTTCGGCGTGGACGTTGACGCAGTGGCGGGCATGCTCGGCTCCTATGGAGGCGAGGACTCCCCGTGTGACATCTCCCGGGGCCTGTTCAGCGGCGAAGTCGGGGGACCCCGGCTGATCCGGCTGTTCCAGAAATACAACCTCCCGGCAACCTGGTTCGTACCGGGCCACTCGATCGAGACCTTCCCCGAACTGACGCAGATGATTGTGGATGCCGGACACGAGATCGGCGTCCACGGGTACTCACACGAAAACCCGATCGCCATGACCCGAGAACAGGAGACGGCCATCCTGGACCGCTCGATCGAACTGATCGAGAAGGTTTCCGGGCGCCGGCCCACCGGCTACGTGGCCCCGTGGTGGGAGTTCTCGCCCGTCACCAACGAAATCCTCCTTGAACGGGGCATCAAGTACGACCACTCCCTGATGCACCGCGACTTCGAGCCGTACTACGTCCGCGTCGGGGACTCGTGGAAAAAGATCGACTACACGAAGGACGCCGAAACATGGATGGAACCGCTGGTGCGCGGGCAGGAAACCGACCTGGTGGAAATCCCGGCCAACTGGTACCTCGATGACCTGCCTCCCATGATGTTCATCAAGGCAGCGCCGAACTCGCACGGGTTCGTCAATCCCCGCGACGTCGAACAGATGTGGCGCGACCAGTTCGACTGGGTCTACCGCGAAATGGACCAGGCCGTTTTCACCATGACCATCCACCCGGACGTCTCCGGCCGACCCCAGGTGCTGCTCATGCTCGAGCGCCTGATCGAACACATCAACTCCCATGAGGGTGTCAGCTGGCTGACCTTCGACCAGATCGCCGACTCCTTCCTTTCCCGCAGCCCCCGTAAGGACAACAAGTCATGACAATCCAAGAACCGGCTGTCGACCTGTCGCAGCCCCGCCCGGATGAGAAGCGCCGCTTCCCGGTCTTTTCCAAGCGCCACACCACCACCGCCACCGTCCTTGCCCTGCTGGCCTGGACCGTGGCCGTCTTCGACTACGGGCTGTTCGGCACCCTGCTGCCGGCCATGCAGGAGGAGTTCGGCTGGACAGCCCCCGAGGCCTACGCCATCAACACCTGGATCGCCGTCGGCACCGCCATCGTGTGTTTCGGCATCGGGCCTGTCATCGACCGGCTGGGGCGCCGCAAGGGGATGATGACCACCATCGGGGGAACCGCCGTCGTCTCCGGCCTGACCGCGCTGATTCCCACGGGTATCCCATTCTTCAGCAACGCGGTGCTGGTGGTGATCCGCTCCTTCGGCGGGCTCGGCTTCTCCGAACAAGCCGTGAACGCCACCTACATGAACGAGGTCTACCAGGTCACGGAAGTGGCGGACAAGCGCAAGCGCCCCGGCTTCCACTACTCCTTCATCCAGGGCGGCTGGCCGCTGGGGTTCCTGCTGGCCAGCGCACTGGCCCTGGCCTTCCTGCCCTCCCTGGGCTGGCGCGCCCTGTACCTGATGGCCACCGTTCCAGCCGCCGTCATCGTGTGGGTGATCGCCAGGAAGCTCAAGGAAACACCCCAGTTCGAACTGCACCACAAGCTGACTGAGCTTGAAAAGGGCGGGAAAACAGAGGACGCACATTCGCTGGCCCACGCGTACGGCGTCGAGCATTCCTCGGCAGCTCCGCTCAAGCGGATCTGGGAGCCGCATCTGCGCCGGAACACCATCGTGTTCTCTTTTGCGTGGATCGTGAACTTCTTCGGCATCACCATCTTCAGCGTCCTGGGCAGCTCGGTGCTCAAGAACGCCAAGGGCGTGGAACTCTCCGATGCCTTCTGGATGCTGATCATCATCAACCTGCTGGCGTACTTCGGCTACGTCTTCCACGGCTGGCTCGGTGACAAGATCGGCCGCAAACGCACCATCATTGGCGGCTGGATCCTCTCCGGCATTTCCTTCGCGATCATGCTCAGCCCTATCGCCACCGACCCGTTCATGATCATCCTCACCTACGGCGCCGGGCTGTTCTTCCTGGTGGGCCCGTACGCAGCGATCCAGTACTTCATGGCAGAGTGCTACCCGGTGAGCTGCCGCGCTACCGGAACCGCCTTCATCGGTGCCATGAGCCAGCCCGGGACCATCCTCGGCGGCGCCATCTTCACGGCCATCGCGGCTGGGAGCGGCACCGGCAGCGCTGCCCTGTGGGTGGGTGCCCTCGGCACCCTGGTGTCCGGACTCGTGATGATCGCCGCCAAGCCGCCTGTCGAAGCTCTCCTGGAGGACCACCCCCATGACGTCCCATAACAAAGTTGCCATCATCACCGGCGCGGCCAGCGGCATCGGACGCGCCCTCGCCGTTCATTACGCCCGGCGGGGAGTGGTGTCGGTGATCGGCACGTTTCCCGGTGACCCGCACGACCCGGAGGAAACCCTCCGCTTGGTCAAGGAAGCCAACGGCGAGGGGGTGATCCACGAAGTGGACGTCCGGACCACCGCTTCCGTGGACGCCCTCGCCCAACGTGCCGTGGACGAGTACGGCAGGCTGAACTACGCCATCGCCAACGCCGGGATCCTCCGGAACTCCCCGCTGGGGGAGATGACGGACGAGCGCTGGCACGACATGCTCAACGTGGACCTCACCGGCGTGCTGCGCACGCTGCGTGCCGGCGCGGCGAGAATGACCGACGGCGGCGCATTGGTTGCGGTCTCGTCCATCGCCGGCGGGGTATACGGCTGGGAGGAACACGCCCACTATGCCGCCGCCAAGGCCGGCGTCCTGGGCCTGGTCCGCAGCGTGGCCGTGGAACTCGGCCCGCGGCAGATCCGCGCCAACGCGGTGATTCCGGGCTTGATCGAGACCCCGCAGTCCCTGGACCCGGTGAATTCCCTGGGGCCGGAGGGGCTGCAGCGGGCCGGGAAGGATATTCCCTGGGGCCGGGTGGGAACACCGGACGAGGTGGCCAGCGTGATCGGGTTCCTCACCTCCGATGACTCCCGCTACATCACGGGGCAGGCGCTGGTGGTTGACGGCGGCCTCACCGTGAAGATGCGCGCCTGACGTCGCGCTCGAGAAGGAAAGGACACCATGAACACATCAACTCATGTGGCTGACCAGGCCTCCGGGAACGCTCCGGCCGGGAACCCTCCGGCCGGGAACGGCCGCGGGGTGGTCGTCACCGGTGGTTCCAGTGGGATTGGCAAGGCCATCGCCGAGGCCTTCCTGGCCAACGGGGACCGGGTGGCCGTGCTGGACCGGGCCGCAGGGGACGCCACCATCCGCGTGGACGTTGCGGATGAAGCCAGCGTGCGGGCCGCCTTCGCCGAGGCCCGGGACAGGCTGGGCGCCATCGACGTCCTGGTCAACAGCGCGGGCCTGCTGACGGAGTCCCCGCTGGAGGACATGTCCCTGGCCATGTGGAACGAGACCCTCACGGTGGACCTGACCGGTGTGTTCCTGTGCTGCCGGGAGGTGGTGGGGGAGATGCGGCAGCGGAAGTGGGGCCGCATCATCAACATCGCCTCCCAGCTGGCCATCAAGGGCGGCGTGGGGCTGACGCATTACAGTGCTGCCAAGGCCGGCGTGGTTGGGCTTTCCAAGGCACTTGCCCTGGAAACGGCGGCGGACAATGTCCTGGTCAACTGCATCGCCCCGGGTCCCATTGAGACGCCCCTGGTGGAGGGCATCTCGGAAACCTGGAAGGCCGCGAAACGCGCCGAGCTGCCGCTGGGGCGCTTCGGGACGCCGGCGGAAGTGGCACCTGCCGCCGTGCTGCTGGCCAGCGACCCGGGCGGAAACCTGTTTGTGGGACAGACGCTGGGGCCCAATTCCGGCGATGTCATGCCGTAAGGAAAGGGAACGACATGTGCGGTGCCTGCGGCAGGATTACCGTTGCCGACCCTGCCCTGGGACCGGTGCGGACCATGCGGCAACACCTGATCGTGGCCGCCACGATTAACGCGGTCTGCACGGGCATCCCGGGAGCCCCCAAGGTGACTGCACTCAAGGACGGCTGGATGATGACAGGTCCCTCCGGGGCCTCCATGCAGTGCCAGACCCTTGAAGAACTGTGGTCCGCCGTACTCGGCTGCTTCACTGACGCGCCGGTCCTCGACCGCCTGCGCAGCCGCCGGCAGGCGTACGCCGCTGATCCAGCCAATGCGGGCCTGCCCGCGCGGGCGGCTGGGATGCTGCCGGACGGAGTGTGGCCGGACCCGGCTGCACCCAATAACTCACAAGGAGATGTTCATGACTGATTACACCCCGCTCTGGTCACCCATCCGGATCGGTTCCACCGAGCTGGACAACCGGGTTGCGCTGGCTCCCATGACAAGGATCAGTGCAACCGAGGACGGGCATGCCACGGAAAGAATGGCTTCCTACTACCGGACGTTCGCGCGTGGAGGCTTCGGATTGCTGATCACGGAAGGCATCTATCCGGACACTGCCCACAGCCAGGGCTACCACCACCAGCCGGGCATCGCGACCGAGGAGCAGGCCCGGTCCTGGGCGAAAGTCGTCGACGGCGTCCACGCGGCGGACTCGAAGATCTTCGCCCAGCTGATGCATGCGGGCGCGCAGAGCCAGGGAAACCGGTTTGTGGACTCCTCAGTGGGACCATCGGCGGTGGCGCCCAGGGGGGAGCAGCTGGGGTTCTACCGCGGGGAAGGTCCGTATCCCGTTCCTTCGGAGATCTCCACGGCCCAGATGAAAGAGGTCCGGGATGGCTTCGTCACGGCCGCGCTGCACGCACAGCAGGCCGGTTTCGACGGCGTGGAGATCCACGGTGCCAACGGGTACCTGCTGGACCAGTTCCTCACGGACTACCTGAACCAGCGCGACGACCACTACGGCGGCTCACCGAAAAACAGGGTGCGCTTCGCCGCTGAGATCTGCCGCGACGTCCGGGACGCCGTTGGGCCGGGCATGACGGTGGGGATCCGCATCTCCCAGTCCAAGGTCAGCGACACTGACCACAAGTGGAGCGGAGGAGTGGAAGAAGCCGAGGTCATCTTCGCGACGCTGGGCGCTACGGGAATCGATTTTGTCCACACCACCGAATACCGCGCCACCGAGCCGGCGTTCGCGGATGCAGAGGAAACCCTCGCTGCGCTGGCCAGGCAGTATTCGGGCGTGCCCGTGATCGCGAACGGCAAGCTCGACGATCCGGACACTGCCGTGTCCATGCTGGCAGAGGGCTCAGCGGACGTCATTGCGCTCGGCAAAGCCGCCCTGGCCAACCGGAACTGGCCGCACCTTGTCCGCAACAACCTGGAGTTCGGGGACCTCGACCCTGCCGTCTTCGCCCCTCTGGCGGATGTCAAGGACTGGGAACTGGAGGATCCCACCTAGAAGTGAGCCTTCCCACGTTATTTTGAGTAGCTCAGGATAAGCCTGTAAAGTTAGTTACAGGCCGCCGTAGCCCTTGAGTACCGCACCGGTGAACATACCCGGGCCAGCGGGGCACGCGACACAACGCATCCGCCCTCCTGCTTGAGCGGCACAAGAAACCGTACGGCCCTCATCCTGACACTCCAAGGAGAACCATGACTTTGCTGACCGATCGCCCAACTACCGCCGAAACCGCCCGTAATACCACTGACGCTGACGCGGCGGTGCGCGGCGGCAGCTACGTGACTTTCCCCGCCGGCACCGTGCCCGTCGGCGTCGAGGGCAGCTATGTCACGGTCGCGGGCGCCCGAAACCTGCGAGCAGCCACGCGTGGCAGCTATGTCACAGCAGGCGGCACTCCTGTTGTTGCCGCCAGCGTCATCGAGGGCAGCTACGTAACGCTTCCAACGGCGGCCTAGGGTCCGGCGCCCTGCGGGGGAAAGTACCGCGAGGGCATTAAAGGAGGCCGACGGCGGACACTTGGTGTCGCCGTCGGCCTCCTTTTTCGTGCCATCGGAAGGCATTGGTGCGGCAGCAATCTGCTGAGGCTGTTGCTTATCCAACTGCCAGGACGCCGGACAGGTCTTCGAGACTGGCGGCGGTGTAATCAGGCTTCGAAAAATACGCGGGGAACAGTCCTCCCCTGCGGTTGAGCCAGGCGGTACGCAAGCCTGCCCGTGCAGCACCGTGAATGTCCCAAGGGTGTACCGCCACCAGCAGCAGCTGTTCGGCCGGAACTCCCAGGACGCCGCTTGCGTAGTGGTAGGAGGCCGGGGCTGGTTTCCAGGCAGGTGCGTCCTCCACGGATAGCAGCACATCAAAGTGGTCCATGATCCCGCCGTCCGTGAAGAGCGTCTCCGCGGTTTCGGTGGAGCCGTTGGTCAATGTGGCCAGCCGGTAGCCGGCGTTCTTCAGCGCCCGTACGCCGCCGGGGACGTCCGGGTGCAGTTTCAGCCCGGCCAGGCCGGCCATGATGTGTTCCACGGCTTCCTCCACCTCCATGCTGAGATCACGTGCAGGAAGAAGCCCGCGCAGAACCTCAGCCCCGATATGCGCAAAAGCCTGTTTGTCTCCGGCGGCAGTGAGGGCGAAGCCGTCGCGCAGCAGGCTCGCGAACCACACCTTTGCCAGGAGGGGAGGAGCACCCACCTCGGCAAACCGGCCCGCGAGCGGGGACATGTCGGACAACGTCTCGTTTACGTCAAAGACGATTGCTGCAGGTTTTCCAGCCATTGTTTTTCTCCCGGGCTTGCGGTGGGATCCGCCTCCGCCATTGTGCCCGAACCGACGTGCAAAGCGACAGGGCCAACTGCTTCCGGGATCCTAGCCCGTCACAGCAGCCTTCACCGCCTGGTTGGCCTGCATCCATTCGCCGTCCCGCACCATCAAGACCAGGCGAGGTCCCACATCGCTGGCGCTTCGGGGACCAGCCGTTAGTAGTGGTAGCGGGCCTGCAGGATGGTCACGTACGGGTCATCCGCCAGGTAGACGAGTCTGTGTTCCTGGCCGATGCGCCTGGACCATGCTCCGGCCAGCGCGTGCTTCAGGGCCTCCGGCTTTCCGATGCCGTCGAAGGGATCATCGCGCAGTGTGTCTTCGATGAGGGTGTTGATCCGCTTGAGTGTCTTGCGGTCCTGGGTCTGCCAGTAGAGGTAGTCCTCCCACCCTTCGGCGGTCCATGCCAGCCTGCGGCCGGCGGTCACGGATCGGTAAGCTCGTGCTCGGTGACTTGGCCATCCCGGACGGCAGCAAGGGATGACAGCAATCGCTGGGCGTTCTTGGGCGACCGCAGCAGATGGGAGGTCTCCACCAGGGCGTCGTACTCTTCCTTGGACATGAGGACTGCGGATCCGCGCTTAGACGTGATCTCGATTTCGGTGTGATCGAGGTTGACGCGTTCGATGAGGCCGAAGAGATCCCGCCGTGCCTCGCTGGTAGTGATTGCCATGTCTTCCTCCTTGTTGTACTGGATATGGTACCAGTCGGACCTGTGGTCAGGCTGGTTGTTTGGCCTGCTTGGCCTCCATCCACTCGCTCAGCCACGGGGCCCGCACGCTCGACGTGATCCGGCAGTCGGCCACGAACGTTCCCTTGCCGCCTGCGTCGATCCACGCCGTGAGCGCAGCAAGGTCCGCCAGCGAACGGATGATCGCGGACTCAGCCCCCAATGCCCGGGCGACGCCGCTGAAGTCCACCTCGGGGATCAGCATGGGCTTTTCGGTCAGGCCCTGGGAGCCGTACTGGTGGATTTCGGCTCCGTAGGCGGCGTCGTTGTAGATCACGACGACGGCGCTCCTCGCCGTGCCAATGAGCGATTCCAGGTCGGACAGGCCCATCAGGAAACCGCCGTCGCCCGAGGCCAGCACCAGGGTGCGGCCGTCCTCCACCGCACGGGCTGCCCCGACGGCGCTGGCGAGGCCCAGCCCGATGCTCTGGAACGCCGTCCCCACCATCACCAGGTCCTGGGGCCGCGGGATCCGCCAGTACATCGGGGCCCAGCCGAGGAAGTGCCCGCCGTCCTGGACCACCGTGCGGCGCTCCGGCAGCACGGCGTCCAGGGCTGTGGCCAGGGCGCGCGGGTCCAGCCGGCCGTCCGGGGTCTCGTGGGACCCTGGGTGGTGGGCCGGTCCTTCGGCCAGGCGTTTGCGGGCTTCCGCGCGCCAGGCGTTGCCCGACGGTCCGCCGTCCAGCATCCTCAGGATCTGTCCCGCAGCGGACTTCACGTCCGCGCTGAGGAAGGTGTCCACCCGGGGGTTGGTCGGCTGCAGGGCGGTATCGATCTGGATGACGGTGGTGTCCGGGCCGAGCAGGTGCCCGAACCGCATGGTGAAGGGGCTCAGGCTCGCCCCGGCCACGAGGACCACGTCGGCCTCGCCCATGAGCCCGGCCGCGGTGTCGGTGCCGAAACCGCCCGCGACGCCCAGGTACCCCTCGCCTTTGAGGAGGTTGAGCGCCAGGGCGGTTCCGGCGGTCAGTGCGCCGAGGCGGTCGGCGAGCTCGCGGAGCTCCGGGCCGGCTCCGGCGAGGTGCGCTCCGCGGCCGGCGAGGATCAGCGGCCGCTTCGCCCCGGCGAGCAGGCGGGCTACCTGCCCAAGGCCGGCGTCGACGTCGTCCGTTACCTGAGGTGCCAGCGGCGACGGAAGTTCTTCATCGTCTGCCTCGAGTGCCGCGAGGTCGTAGGGGATGGCAAGCACGACGGCGGTGCGCTTAGTGAGCGCGTACTCCACCGCCTGCCGGGTGACGGAGCCCGCGGCGTCGCGGGTGACGGTGAAGGTGGCCGCGCCGAGGCCCGCGGCGATGGCCGTCTGGTCCACGTCCTGGGGCCGGGCGCCGCTGCTCGGGGCGTCCCCGGTGACCAGCACGACGGGAATCTGCGCCTGGACCGCCTCGGCGAGGGCGGTGAGTGCATTGGTGTAGCCGGGGCCGTAGGTGGTGGTGCCCGCGGCGAGGCGTCCCGACGTCCGGTAGTAGGCGTCGGCCGCGGCGATGGCAGCACCTTCGTGGCGGACGGCGGAGAAGCGGAGGCCCAGCTTCTCCGCGGCGTCCAGGAAGTAGACGTTCCCGTTGCCCATGACGCCGAAGACATCGCTGAGGTAGCTGCTGAGAACCTGCGCCACGCGGCCGGAGACGGTAAGAGTAGTCATGCAGGAATCTTGTGGGCTGGTTCACAGATAAGCAAGAGGCGAGAGTTTGATTGGGATATTTGGCAGGAGGATGCAGGTATCAGTGAAAATATGACCACCTGTGGCGCGCGTCACCTGTGCTTAGCTGGAGGAGCGGGATTCCTGGGCAGAGAGCCGGGCCAGGAGGCCGTCGTAGCGGGGTGGCATGAGTTCCAGCACGGAAATGGCCGTGCTGGTCCGCTGGATTCCCTCGATTTCCAGGATCTCGTTGGTGATGCGGTAGAGGTCGGCCGTGCTGCGAGCCACCACCTTGGCCATGAGGTCCGCGTCCCCGGTGGTGGCGTGCACCTCGATGACCTCCGGAATCGCGGCGAGACCGTCTTCCACCGCACCTGTCCGGGTCTGGCTGATGGACAGGGAGAGGAAGGCCATCAGGTCATAGCCCAGCGCGGCAGGATCCAGCCTCCGGCTGAAGGAGCGGAGGGCGCCGCTGCGCTCGAGCCGTGCCAGCCGGGCGTGGACCGTGTTCCGTGCGACGCCGAGTGTCCGGGAGAGTGCCAGGGCGCTGGCTTCGGGATCCTTGTCGAGGGCGAGAATGATCCTGCCGTCGAGGGAATCCAGGGTGCGGGGGTTCGGGATGGTCATATTTTCACCATAGACAGTAGAGGTTGAGCAGAAGTCCCAATGGGTTGAGGGTATCTTGCATTGTGGGCCGGGTCACAATCATGATCGTTGCTCATGACCCGTGATCAGATCCTGACCGCACCGGACGCTGCGCTTCCCACCCTTCGTGGCGCGGTGGCCGGACTTCCGCCCTACGTCCCGGGCCGGCGCAGCGCCGGCCTGGACATCGCAGCCCTGGCCAGCAACGAAAGCCACTACGAGCCCCTGCCCGCTGCTGCGGCTGCGGTGGCCGCGGCGGCCGGTTCCATGAACCGTTACCCCGACAGTGCCGCCGTCGAACTCCGTGAACGGCTTGCCCGCCACCTCGGCGTCACGGCCGGAGAGGTGGCGTTGGGACCCGGCAGCGTCGGCGTCCTCCAGCAGATCATCACCGGCCTGTGCGACGCCGGGGATGAGGTGATCTTCGCGTGGCGCTCCTTCGAGGCCTATCCCATCCTGGTTGAGCTGGCAGGGGCCCGGCCGGTCCGCATCCCGCTGGACGACGCTGAGGGCCACGACCTCGAGGCCATGGCCGCGGCCGTCACTGCCCGCACGAAGGTGATCCTGCTCTGCACCCCCAACAATCCCACCGGCGTGCCGATCAGCCATGAGCGCATCGAGGCCTTCCTGCGTGCGGTCCGTTCCGACATCCTCGTGGTGATCGACGAGGCCTACGTGGAATACGCTGAAGCGGGCAGCGGCCCCGATTCCCTGGCGCTCTACCGTCAGTACCCGAACGTCTGCATCCTGCGCACCTTCTCGAAGGCCTACGGGCTCGCCGGCCTGCGCGTGGGATACGCCGTGGCGGCGCCGGACATTGCTGAGGGATTGCGCCGGACAGCCCTTCCCTTCTCCGTGAGCGCGCTGGCCCAAAAGGCGGCCGTCGCATCGCTGGACGCCGGGGCGGAGATGGAAGCCCGCGTCGCCGCCGTCAAACGTGAGCGTGCCCGGATGGCCGCGCAGCTGGAAGCCCAGGGCTGGAAACTGCAGGTGAGTCAGGGCAACTTCCTGTGGATCCGTGCCGACGACCAGCTCATGGCGAGTCTGGTGGATGCCTTTGACCACGCGGGCATCATGGTCCGGGCTTACCCGGGCGACGGCGTGCGGATAACCGTTGCCGGCCCCGCCTCCAACGACCGCGTGCTCAGGGTTTTGGAAGCCCACGCAGCCTGACAACCGACTGACCCTCAACCCCAATCCGTTCCACCTACAACCAGAGGAATCCTCATGGAACAACAGACAAAGACGTCTGCCCGCCCACTTGGCGCCGCACTCAAACCCCGCCAGCTCACCATGATGGGGCTCGGAAGCGCCATCGGCGCGGGCCTCTTCATCGGCTCCGGCGCCGGCATCCAGGCCGCGGGCCCGGCGGTGCTGATCTCCTACCTCGTGGCCGGCACCCTCATCATCCTGGTGATGTGGGCCCTCGGCGAGATGGCCGCCGCCAATCCGGACAGCGGCGCCTTCTCCGTTTATACCGCCAAGGCCTACGGGCCGGTGGCCGGTGCCACCGTGGGCTGGCTCTGGTGGCTGCAGCTCGTGGTGGTCATCGCGGCCGAAGCCCTCGGTGCGGCAGGCCTGCTGGCCACCATCCTCCCGGCCCTGCCGGTGTGGCTGATGGCCTTTGTGTTCATCGTGGTGCTCACCGCCGTGAACCTCACCAGTGTGAAGAACTTCGGCGAGTTCGAGTTCTGGTTCGCGCTGCTCAAGGTGGCCGCAATCGTCGGTTTCCTGCTGGTGGGTGCCGCCCTGCTGTTCGGCTGGCTGCCGGGCGTGCAGTCGCCGGGCCTGTCCAACTTCACCGGCGCCGGCTTCGCACCCAGCGGTTTCGCCGGCATTGCCACGGCTCTCTTCGTGGTGGCGTTCGCGTTCGGCGGCACCGAGATCGTCTCCGTGGCGGCAGCCGAGACCGCAGAGCCGGCCCGCAGCGTGAAGAAGGCAGTCCGGACCGTGCTGTGGCGCATCCTGGTCTTCTACATCGGCGCTATCTTCGTGATCGCCGCCGTGGTTCCCGTGGGTTCGGCGGGACTGAAGAGCCCGTTCGCCGCGGTGCTGGACGCCGCCGGCATGCCCGGCGCAGCCACCGCCATCACCCTGGTAGCCGTCGCAGCACTGCTCTCCGCCCTCAACGCCAACCTGTACGGCGCCTCGCGGATGGCGTTCTCCTTGGCGGAGCGCGGTGAAGCGCCGCGCCTGCTCGCTTCCGTGTCCAAGGCCCGGGTTCCGGTGGTCGCGGTCCTGGCCAGCGTCGCCTTCGGCGTTGTCACGGTGGTGCTGGAGTTGGCCTTCCCCGAGAAGGTCCTTCCCGTCCTGCTCAACATCGTGGGTTCGACGTGCCTGTTGGTATGGACGTCCGCACTCCTCGCCCAGCTCGCGCTGCGCCTCCTCGCCGACCGCGACGGGACGGAGCTACCCCTGCGGATGCCCGGCTTCCCGTGGCTAACGGTGTTTGGTCTTGTCATCCTCGCGGCGATCTTCACGGTGGGCTTCATCGGCGAGGATTCCCGTCCCCAGCTCCTGAGCACCTTCGGACTCGTGGCGCTTCTGGCGGTGGCGAACTGGATTCACCACCGTTCGGGGAAGGTTGCGCCCGTTATCGAGTCTTCGGATGGTGCCAAGGAGCCGGTGTTCATCGACTGAATCGGGTGCTTTGAACCTGTTTGCCGATTCACAACCACGAAGGCCGCGTCCGGTCTGGCCGGACGCTCCCTTCGCACGGCTGTCCCCGCGCCGGAGGTTGGCCAGCGGACAGCTGGAAATCAGGACTTCGACGCGGCTGGGCTTCGTTCAGCGAGGTGAGCAGACTGGGGAAGAACGGGCGCTTGGCGACGAGGGCGGGATCCTTGAAGAGGTGGCGTGCCCGCGTGAGTGGGATCAGAGCTCGAGGCGCTTTTTGGCCTGTTCCTCGCTGGTGAAGAACTTGAGGATTCTTGTGCGGTGGCCTTGTTCGATACGAGGTGAAGGGGGCGATGGCCAGACTCCGGTCGCTCAGGGGAGACACCGCGGCCGTCAGTGCCGGCCGTCAGGGATCTGCACGGAATGGGACACGCTTTTTTGGGACCGGAACAAGACGCCTTCGCTGTCTTCGCTCATGTCATGTTCGGATTTGGCGTTTGTGTCTCGAGGAGGAAAGAGTGGGTTCCCAGATCGCGGAACCAGGGAACCCACTCGAGATTGGCTAGGAACGGAACAGGGCATCCTCGTCGAGGAGATCGTCCTCGTCAGAGAAACTGTCGTCCTCGTGTTCAGGCCCGTCTTCACCGGGTTCGGCGGCTGGTTGGACGATTGGTCCGGCCTGCGCGGCGGTGCGGCTCCAAGTGCGCAACTCGTAAGCGAGGTCGTCCAGGACCTTCCATTCCGAGTCCAGGGCAAGGCCCTCTACGTCGATGAGTGTACGGCTGTTGGGGGACTCAATTCGCTTCAGGTTGTCTGCGATGTTCCTCAGCGCGGCAACCCCTTCGACAAGCTGTCGCCGGTAGATGTCCCTGGCCACGTACGGATCTGACGAGGGATCGATCTTCCCCGACCAATTGGTGAGCTTGTACCGGTACAGGTCATCCGTCTCCAGCAGTTTCCAGTCTTCGCCGGCCTTGGTTCCGGCGATTTCGCCGTCCAGAAGACGGCGCGGGGCACGATTGCCCCGGGCGTCGAGGATCGCCTGGGCGAGCTGCTGCAACCCCGGTTCCGTGGAGACCATCTTTTCGATGATCTGCTGTGGTTCAGGCATGTACTCGCCGTTGATCCGTGAGTTCGACCTGATCAGCAGGGGCTGTCCCTGGCCGTCCTTGAGGCTCATGACGCCCTCAACCAGACAATACAATCCTAGTACGCCAAGCTCGGCCGCATCGGGCGACACCTCCGTGCTGACATCCTCGAGGTTGGCACTCTGCGCCCTCAATTTTCGGATGGCTTCATCCCGAATTTCCAAGACCGGACGGCGGGTAAGGCGTGCTGTCTTGAGCGTGGAAGCGGCCAGAACCCTCTGGATGGTCGACCGACGCCCTTTAAAGGCAGTGTCCAGCTCCAGACTCAGAGAAAGCCGACTCACCCGCATTGCGGTATCCGCCGCGAGGGCCGCTCGTTCCGATTTGAGAGGTTTCTTACCGGTAAGGGAAAGGATAGCTGCGTTGACGGCCCTGACTCGCTTAGGGTCCGCGGGCGCGACAAGCGCTTCGGTGGCCAGAAGGAGGATCTCGTCAGGGTGGAGGCCGCCGAGGGAATTGGGCAGGAGTCCGTCCGCGACGTCAGTTTCGGCTTCACCCCGAAGGATGTTGAGCAGCTTGTCCGCACCAATGCCCGATACGGCGGGCAGCATGTTCTCGGTGTGCACGGCTTCGAGGGCGATTCGGGATTTCAACGCGTTTGTCGTTGTATCCAGAAACGTCAAGGGGGGCTCGAGGTGGATGTGGCCTACGAGGGACCGGCGGACTTCGTCGAAGGGCGGCTGGACATCGTGCCCGATACCAATCTTGCGGTATCCGACAATGATCTGGGCCCGAGGCATGACACTTGACCGGAGGCGCGCCGCCGCGACCTCGCCGGCCTCGCTGTCCACGTCGGCTTCGCCCGAGTCCCTAAGCTCAATGAGCTCGAGCCGCAACTTGTTCTCGGTGGCGTCGCGCTGAAGATCGAATAGGACCTCGTCGACGTCGATCCCCGATCCGCGTTGTGCGCCTACGGTCCTGCTGAATCCGTCGGTTGCGTCAAGGATACCGATCTTGTCGTTGTCCCCCAGGGCAAGCCTCGTTATTGAGAGAAGTCCCGGGGTTTCGATTCCGCGCATGGGAATCGACCGCGAGTGGGGGTTCTTTTCCCAGATCGTCCTGGTCTGGTCGCGCAGAGAACGAACGACGAAGTCAGGGTCCCCGGATTTGAGGCCGAGGACAGGCTGGCCAGACATAGGGGTCACGTATCGGAGGGCCTTGCCGGCCTTCCAAGCGCGGTCACCTTCAAACCGAATGTTCTCGATCGAGGGAAGGATCCTCCACGTGACCACGTCGACTTCGATAAAGGTAATTTCAAACTGGCCGTAGCGGCGACTCTGTGGGTTCCGGGCAGCATCCTTGAGCTGGCTGAGGTCCGCCACCGAACGGGCGACCGTTTCGGCATCGAACGTCTGGAGGCCAAACTCGCTCATGAGGAGGTCCACGGCGGTGGCCCGGGCTTTGGAGTTCTGGGCCCGCAGGGTGGAACTCACCAGCTGGTAGGGCGTCGCGAACTGCGTGTCTTCCTTGCTCTGCTGGAGGTGGTGTGCGACTGTCGCGGCGCGGTTCTTCTCAGACATGAAAAAAGCCTCTCTGGGCTAGCTCGGGATTTGTGATCCCGCCGAAAACCCTTTGGTTTCCGGGTTCTGGGTAGCCCGCCGAGGCGAGTAACCCATATTGGCTCGGACACCCATATAAGTGTCATGGAGCACATGGGAAGAAGTACGTCGCGGTCGGCGTTCGGTCACCTCAACGAGCCACCCAAATAAATCAGTGGGTGCGCTTTCGAGTACTGACCTGGTCGATCCCCGCATTCCGCGAAGTACCATTCATGTAATCTAGGAACCTATCAGTGGAATTTCCTCGCGTCAACCTTCGGCGTTGACTCATAGAAAACCTCCGCGTAGCCGGATACGATGCCTCATTTGAAAACCTCCGCGTAGCGGCGTGGCTCTACATGGTGGAAGCGGATGCGGGCCATGCTCGTTTTTATGAAGCTCACGATGATTCAGCGGCAGGCTGTGACAAAGAAGAAAGCCCTCGCTTACAAGGGCGCGGATAGTGCAGAGAAGACCCGGATCCTGAACGAGCTGGTTGAGCTGACCGGTTGGCACCGCGACTACGCCAGATTCCGTGATGGCCCCTCTGGCCTGGTGTATCGACCTGCTCACGACAATTGATGAACCGGGGCCGACATGGCCCAGTTCCCGACCGCTGCTCACCTTGCATCGTGGGCAGGAGTTTGCCCCAGACACAATGAATCCGCCGGCAATTCAAATCCAGCCAGGTACGCCCTGGAAACACCCACCTGAAAGGCGCAGTTGGCATAGCCGCCATGGCAGCAGTCAGAACCAACGGCACGTTGTGGTAATCAATTTACAAGCGGCTGACATCACACAGAGGGCCGATGAGGGCATTGTTGGCAATCGAGCATTCCGTGATCGTCCCCATCTGGAACATGCTCAGTACAGGCACAGTGCTCGAAGACGTAGTTTCCGACCACGTGCAGCGAACCCACCGCAGGACAACCGAGCGCCACGCCGTCAGCTAACTCGACCAACTTGGCTACGACGTTCAACTCATACCCACCGCCCCGAGAACCTAGACGGTATCACCCACGCCCACCGCCGTACTACGACGGTGCGATCACTGCTGTCACCGAATCAAGCAGGTGCATCCTTACCCGTCATTTTCAGGTCAGGCAACTGGACCTTCCGCTGACTGTTGGGATCAGGCACTGGAAGGAAAAAATCGAGGTCTCTGCACAGCCGTAACTGCCCAGGACGGTGTCATGACAGGAGGTAGCGTTTGGAGTAGCCGAACAGGGACTCCAACTCGCCAAGTGCAACCTTGAACAGATAGCCGTGGTCGCCATCTTCTCGGATGAGTAGATCCATGGTTATGGCCCCCTTCCGCAGGAGGGGGGTCAGCGCATCTGGATGTGGGTTTCGCGTGTGGCGAGCGGCCCGGAAAAACAAGTATTCTTTGTCCTGCACTTGGCGCACGGCGGCCTCAATCCATAATGTTTCGGCATGCTTATGGGCGATGCGGTTCCTTAGCGTTTCCAACCTCCACAGGACCACCTCGTGGGGGTCGAGTTCGTTCTCCCGGACGCGAAGGAGATCCGCATCACGGTCTATCTGGAGGTATAAGCCCTGCGGGTTGGCTTTCCGGGCGCTTACCGTGCACGAGAGAGCACGACCGTCCGGCGTGTCGTATCCGAAGGCATCGAGTAGCTCCCCTGATCCGGAGTAAAGGCTATGATTCCAGTCCGGGATCTGGGCGAACATCGTTGCCCTTCGACCACCGGACCTCGCGGACTTTAGCTCTATGCCGCGAAAGTCCGCTTCTTTTGATGAATTCATTTTGATGCCGAGCTCCGACTCGAGGAGTCTGCCGACAGCTGTTGGCCCGTTGACTGGCGCTGGAATAAATCCCTTTGCGGAGATTGTCCGCAACCGCGAGAGGAGATCCTCCAGAACGCTGGGGTCGGATTCGGGTGCCTCCGCCTTGACGTCTGGGATTCCGGCGCGAGCCAGCATCAGCCTGGCATCCGCGCGCGAGCCGTTGGTAATCCAGAGTTTCCCTGCATGCCAGAGGCAAACGATGAGGTCACCCGGTTCGGCAATCGTTGGCAGGGCCCCGAACCACATGCGTGGATCCCCTCGTTTCGTGTGGGGACGGTACAAGGATGCAGTGGATTCCACGGCATGGCCTGTCCAGTCGATTAGGACGGCTGGAATCTTCTGCTTGTTCTCGCTGCCAGGTCGCTGGAGGTCGAATTGATGGGCGCCGGCCTCCTGAAGGAAGAGCCGGAACGGAATTGTTGCGTCCAAGATGAACTTTTCCAAACCCGTCCGAGACGGTCGAAAGGTGCCGAACTCTACTCCCGCTCTTTCCAGTAAGCCCATGTTGAGAATTTCCTGCTGTGAATAGAGCTCCATCGCTTGCATATTCCCCAATTGCTAGTTTCGCCCATCCGCTCCCAGTATTCCCGCGATCATTTTACCCACGGCATGGGACAAAAACGGGGAGACAGCATTTCCGACTTGTGAGTACTGCGGTACTTCGAACCTCCTGCGGGTGGAACCAGTCGTTTCTTTACCCTGAAACTCGAAGTCATCGGGGAAGCCCTGAAACCGTGCCAGCTCGCGGACGGTAAAGATTCTCGGGACGCTCGGGTGAACGTAGTCGTCCGGCAATGTGACGACTGTGGGAGCCTGAGCATCCCAATGAAGCGCTTTTTGGGAGTGTTTTTTCGTGGACAGACGCGATAATTCTCGTGACATTCCGGCCTCGTCTCTGGCTATTACCGTTCCGTCCGGTGCTACCGCAGGGTAGTTCTTACCTCGGACTATTTTTATGACTTCATCGGTTGAAAGGCCGCGTGCGATGTCTGACAGTATCCGGGGAGGTACAGAGTTGTCGCGCATCCACTGGTATAGGCGGAATCGATCTTGCGTGCGTACCGCATGTTTTCGCGGGCTTTGGTTGCCCGGATGGTCCTGGCTGGGAGGAGCCGGGGGCAGTCCCCACAGCGTCTTAGCCCGAACCTGTTCCCTGAAGATGCGTGACCTTTCGGTGTTCACTTGAGGCAGGACCGATTGCAGGTCGGCGATGGCGTCCGCAATGGTCGGCGCATTCGATTTATCGACAATGGGCGCCGGTGCAAGCGGAGGCTTGGTTGCTGCCTCAGGCGAACACAGGAAAGAAGATCGCCAGAGTGATCCGGTCGACCGTATCGACATCCTGTCAGCCACATCCTGGCGTAGTCCAATAATCATCAATCGTGGGCGATTCTGGGGTGCCCCATAATGGACGGCGTTAACCGCCACGCCCTGAACCTCGTAACCGGGTGTGGTCTCTCTCAATGCCTGCTGAAGCTGACTGAACGCCGAGTCTTCATCGCTCGAGAAACGGTGGCTCATGCCAACGACGTTTTCGATAACGACGGCCTTGGGTCGGGTCCGTTCAACGAACGAAAGGTATTCCCAGGGGAGTTTGTTGCGTATGTCCTCTGGGTTTCGGCGCCCTGCCAGCGAGAAGCCTTGGCAGGGAGGTCCTCCAACGACCAGATCCAATTCTTCTGCGGCGAAGAACTCCATAAGGCCTTCGTTCTCCAATATGCCATTCAGCTCGGAAACGGCCACCCCGCGCTTGGCCTGCAGCTCGAGTGGTTGGTCTACATAGGCTTCCCAACGCCGGATGTCGGACATAGGCTCACGGAAGTTATGGTAAAAAGTTCGCGCTGCCATATCGGATTTTTCCACTGCCAGAAGGAGCTCACCTCCGGCCCGCTCGATTCCAAGAGATAAACCCCCACAGCCGGAAAACAGGTCAACGTACTTCATCATTCCTCCATTGTGGACGGACATCACTCTGATGTCCAGGCGGCCTGTTTCAGGCCCGAGCCCCGATGTCTGGGCAGCGTCGTCACGCGAAAAGTCAGGTACCTAATCATGCCGCATGAATCAAGGGGCAACCGTGCCGATCTCGCCGCAACGATGCGTACGCCAGAGCGCTGGAATGCCCCGCGGGCTTTTTCCGATGGCTCCAAAGAGGGTCTCGGGTCCCGAGAAGAGAATTTTACACATGTCCAAAGATTCGCGTTCAGGTCACTAGCCTCCATCCTCCACGAAGTCCGGTTTTGGTCTTTGAAGACTCGGTAGCCGCCTCACACTGTTGATTATTGGGGTCGGGTATGACAATTTGGCCGCTGACCCCCTTGGGCGGCGGTGTGCACGGCGCTTTTAAAGGCGGCGTAGTTGTCCCGTCCGTCGACAGAGACGACTGCAACGGTCCTGTGGGACAGGGCATCCTCCCCCCTGACGCCTGCAATGCCATCAGCTGATGGCCGGAGAGGGTGGCGGCTGAAGACATCGCGAGTAATGGTTGCCTGCCCTTGCAAAGTTGCTACCGCCCACAGAAAGTGGAGCCAAAGTGATGCGCCGAGCCCACCGCCCTCGGCCGCGGCGTGACTCCGCTCCCTGAGACTCCGATAGAGGTGGCGAAGTTCTAAGGTGCTCTACCCCAGCCATCGATCAGCCCGGAACCTTGTCCTTGACTGCGAAGGGGGTGCCTAGGTGACGGGGCATTCAGGCGCCGTGGCGTAGGCCAGAGCGCGGAAGCTACCGCCGGGTGCGTCGCTGATGACCTTCGTGTTCAGGTATCCGTGGTTGTCGTTATAGGTCATCAGTCCCGCGTTCAAGCATGACCGGATCAAGCGTTGACCTGAAGCGTGGCCGGGGACGTGATCGTTGTGCGCGACTGATTCACCGCAAGGATGCATTCACCGCCGACTTTCAGATACTGAACTACGTCACGAGACTGGGTGCGCCAGCCGCCAGCCGTCGCCCGCCCTCGCGATCCAGAACGGAGCGTCGCGGCTTATAGCTTTCGAAACCTGCATGCCGGAAGTTGAATCACAAAATCCTCGGTGGCTAGGCCGGTCGAAAATCGGCCCGCTCGTACTTCAATGACCTAAAAAGAGCCTGACGTCGCGGAGGAGGTCAGCGTCGGTTAGGATTTCGCATTCCCAGACGTCGAGATAGCGCCACCCCTGATCCACTAACTGGATGCGCTGTCTGCCGTCCCGTTCCTGATTCCGCCGTCGCTTGTCTGCCCAGAACTCCGTGTTGCTTTTCGGTAAGCGTGACCCCACTGGACAATCATGGCCATGCCAAAAGCACCCGTTGACAAAGATGACCTTCCTGCGCCCGGCGAATACTAAGTCCGGTTTTCCGGGCAATCGGCGATCGTGGAGGCGGTACCGAAGCCCGGCGCGATGTAGCATTCGCCGCAGCATCAGCTCTGGTTTTGTGTCTTTGGAGCGTATTTTTGCCATGTGGGCGCTTCGTCGCTCAGGGCTCATGAAGTCAGCCATATTCCTATTTTAGGTTCGCCCGGTCGATAGCCAATAGTGAACGGCACCGGACTGTCAGCGTTAAAGTTCGTCGATCTCGGGTGCCCGGTTCCTGACCTTTCGGGGAAGAAGACCTGCTGTCCCAGGATGTCCCAACGCTGGTGGAGTTGCGGAAGCCGTCCAGCAGCCACTTCTCCTGCTCGGCGCCGGTGATGGTGCGGTCTTCGGCCTTCGGCCACGATTTTCTTCCAGCCGTTGCCGGCAAGCTGGTCGTCGCGGTACTGCCGGGTGTCCATCATGTGGAAGTTGGCCAGCTGGCCCCACTGGATGGTGCGGTAGATCTTCATGTCGAACCTGGCCGGCGCGGACCAGGCCCGCAGCGGCATGTTCTCGTAGTACGCCTGGAACGCGGCGGGACCGGCGCTGTCGGAACCGCTCCGTGGTGTCGTCCGAGATCAACGTCCAAGGCGGCGTCGGTCACCTCCGATGGCTGAGAGGGAGGCACCTGCTCCGCTCAAAGCAGCATGAGTTTCCCCGTGCTCTATTGTGGGACGGGGCGAGCGAGCGGACCCTTTCCACGGCAGGAGGAGTGAATGCATGGGGCAGTCGCACTACGAAGAACACAGGAACCGCTTTGCGTTGCTGAACTTTCCGGAGCCCCAATGGTGGCGTCCCCCACCGATCGGCGCACTAGGGGCCATAATTGCACACGGGAGTCTAGACAAGGGTGTCGCTGCGTTGGTATCCATGCCGACCGGTTCTGGGAAGTAACGTCCTGTCTGCGACACCTAGCAAATCCTTGGCGTCAAATATCTTACTTTTTCAGTTAGCGCCGGGCATTGCTTCAAGACTTATGTCGCCTCGCGTAACCAGACCAGGGGAGTGAACTCGGGGCCACGTGGGCTTGTCATTCTGCTGCGCCGAAGGACCCCGGCCCGATATATCGTTCAAAGACGCTATCCAACTTGAGCCTCCTACGCCCGGTCTCGTAACCCCAAGGGTTTCGAGGCGCAGAGGTTTCGAGACACCGAGTCGGGCTAGGAGAAAGGAGTCGGCCGCCCTCAGCCGGAACGCTCAGCGGGCGGTGCTCAAGCGAATGTTTTATCGGGCGACTTGGCTGAAGGACTGTTCAATTGCGAAGTCGATGAACTCGTGTTCAAGCTCGCGGCCCGCTTCCAGTTCGGGCGCGATTTGAGGAACGGAGTTCTCATCGACGATCTCGGCGTAAATGGCATCTTTCGGTGCGCCCTGCTTCAGGTTCATGCCGATTGGCAGCGCGAGCACCGTCAGGCACGCCAAGACGATTTCCGCCACGCGCCGCACTGAAGCCTGCTTTGAAGGATCAAGTTCAGACCATGAAACATCGCCTTGATCAGGCAACGCGCGCTCTATGGTGCGTCGGTGGTTGCTCGCAGCGAGTAGTGCCACCGTCAAGATCTCGTTGATCCTCCTCGCGCGAGTCACGAACCTGCGCACGATGACCTCATTCGCCTTAAAGTCAGTCTCCGCTTGTTGGATCTTCTGCTCGACCAACTTCTGCTTCTCCAGGATGCGTCCGCCACTCGCCAATACAGCACCCGCAACCGCCGCGATCACCGGCAACGCCACAAGCCCGGTGAGCAGCGCGGTTCCACCCGCGATCCCCAAGCCGCCCGCGGCCAAGCTGCCTCCCCCGATTGCGGCGAGAGTCGCCGATGTGGCGGCAGCACCAGACAAGCTTGAGATCGCCGCACCCGTGGACGCGGTAGCGATGCTCGCGACCGTCATGTACGTGGCAGTTGCAGCTCCGGCTCCAACCGCTGCACCGGCGCCACTCCCGAGAACGCCGGCGCCCAGCAGTGCGAAGATGCTCTTGCTGGTCTTCAACTGCGCGTCGTTGAGTGCGTCAGAGAACTCCCGGTTCGCGTGCGAGGGCTGAACGTCCGCGTGCACGATCACATCTTCCGGCAGGTCGGCAACGCGTGTCAGAAGTCGAGAGAATGGATCGACCACTTCGCGGTCAAACTCTTTGACATTCTCGACGAGAAGTTGCGCGATCTCATCGGCCACGTGTTTATCGTTCTCTGCCCGCGCCTTGAGTCGGTTGGCTCGTTCGCCGTTCTTCTTCGCAAGCTTCATCGCGTCTACGACCTTCAGGCTCGCGCTTTTGCGCTTGTCCGAATGCGCCTCGGAGCTTGCAGCTTCCTGGACGGCCCTCGCCTTCTCGGGCAGATGAGACGACAGAGCCTGGATGAACGCTTCAGACGGGGCGCGCGCGCCGCTTTCGATCTTCGAAATCAGGACGGTGCTGAAGCCAAGAGTTTCGGCGAGCTTTGCTTGACTCCAGCCAAGGCTCTTGCGCGCCTCGGCAAGGACTTCGCCTGCGGATCGATTGCCCATAGCTTTGACACCTTACTGATACTTGTATAGGTTCAACTCATACATAGATGTGTACTCGTATATACGCATTCTAGATCAGGAAGGAACCAAGCTCATGGACAACCATGCTCATGGATTATCCGCACGAGGCATCGGCAAGCAAATCGGTGCGACCGCCGTGGAAGTCAATTGTCTGCTGAAGAACCAGGGGTTCCTCTACGGCGAACCAGGTGCGTACGGCCTTACGCCAAAGGGCAAGGAGTTCGGGGTTCAACAGGTCCACGACAATGGATACGGCGGATTCACGCACCGGTTCTGGGAGACGACGCACTTTGCTCCCAACATCACCGAAGTTCTCGACTCCGCGCCTGAAAGGCTCGCGGAGGTGCGCGAGGACATCTTGGTGCGCAAGGAAGCGCTGAGCGCCGCAAGGAAGGTCGCGCAGGCCCAGGCGGAGGCGCACTTCCAAGCATTCCAGAAGAGCAAGGAAGCGGCCATGGTCGAGCACGAGATCGATCCGCAAAAGGTGTGGCTCGTCATTGCCGGCATCGTGGTAATCGTAGGCGCCAGCTATGGCGCCTACAAGGGGGTTCAGTGGTATAGGCGTAAGAAGGCAGCGCAGACAGACCCCGACATGGGCATGTAGGTGCGACAACTTCGGCAGCTACGAGGCAGTGAACTTGACGAGTCCAGCTGGGCAGTTGGGAGCCCGAGACCGCTGCAACCAATCTCACATGTCGGAATGCAAGTGGCGGGCCGAGGCCCATCAGGGATTCCCGGTCGGTGGCGGGGACGGAGTCCCAGTGGCAGACCCCGCCGAAGCCGGGGTTGTTCTTCGCCCACTTGTTCGCCAGTTTCGCCAGAGTCTTCGTGGCGGCGATCCCCACGCAGACCGGGACTCCGACGTTCCGCCGGACCGCTCTTCATCGCCCGGCCCAGCGCGAGGAGTTCGGCCGACGTGCCTTTGACGCCGAGGAAAGCCTCGTCGATGCTGTACACCTCCAGCCAGGCAGAGTAGGGGCCCAGCAGCTCTACTGGTAGGTGCGCATATCAGGAAGTGCACTATTCGACGTCTGAGGGTGCGACGGGACGGCCGTAAGGGGCGACGCGGCGGAGAGGGCAGCTCTGATACTGCTAAGGCGGTAGGTACAGCCGAAGCGCGGGTCCGTGTAGCAGGGAGCGGCTACTGCATTATTCGCAAAGATCTTCAGCGGTGGAAGGAGTCTCTGTCGTGGCCTTGGGCATGTGATCGCTCGGATTCATCAAAAGTTGCACCACATAGTGATAGTGGGTGCACTGCGCACCCCTCTTCGGGACGTGACCTCGTAGACCTGACCCAGTTCCAAGCCTCCGCCCAAACCATCCTGAAACAGAACATCCGTTGTCCGACCCCACGACCCGGGCCGACCCAGACCACTTCGCCACCGACATCCGCGCTCCTCCAAGAAGCGCTTCACGCCGAACCCTGACCTTGGGCCGGCCTCGAGCCCACAAAAATCGGAGGGCCCCGCAAGGTCCTGATGCCCGTAGCCCCCTATAGAGTGGAGCACCTCCCACGGCCTCACGAGCCCCGAAGGTCACGCGCCGGTGGCACCAGCAGACACGTTGCACGCCGCGTGTTCGGCTTGGCCGTTCTCGACCACGGTCCGCCCGCCCAGCGACCAGGCCAATTTATGCCCGGCGTGGAATTCGTCCCATTCGACAACCTCGCCGCACCTAGCACAAATCTTGTCGGCCGAATGCGCCCAGATTAGGCGGCGTTGTGTTTCGGTGAAGGCGGACTTGCCGTCGAGCGTCGATACCATGCCGTTGATAACTTCGACCCAGACATCTATGCGCTCCTGACGGCGGGCCTTCGAGTTGGTCTGCCCGCCCAGGAACCCACGACCGTACTGCTCCACGAGGGGTTCGAATTCCCCAGGCGAAGGAGTCTCGCCCTTGCGGACCTTATCCACGTACTTTTCGGTCTCGGAGCGAAATGCCGACACCACGTCAATCAACTCCTTGCCCAGTCTGTCCATCTGTGGCTTACTCAGGGGCCCACGCACGTGTAGTGCGCCCACCAACCCGTAGAGGTCGTGCTCGCAGGACGAAGGAAAGTGGTATGCCTGCAGACTGGTCTCTTGGGCCAGTTGCCAGATCTGCAGGAGGATTGCGCGGAGCCGCTTGGTCCCTTCGGCCAGCTTCTTCGCAGCGTCACCCTTCGGATCCCGGTATAGGCCGTAGAACTCGTCGAGCGAGTCGCGTCGGTGCTGCACGTCGTGGAGCACCAGGACCAGCAGTTCAGAGATCAGCTGTAGGTCCTGCATGCGGTCCCACGATCCGGCCGAGATCCCGCCCATCTTGACGAGAAGCGAAGACGCCGACGTGCCGCTCTCACCGAAGGCGGCTAAATCAAGGTCGTTGATGTAGTCGATGACCGTTTGGAGGAAAGCGGTGCCCGTGAAGAAGGCATTTCGGATCTCTTGGGGCTTCAAAGCGTAAGTGCTTCGGTTCATGCGGGCAAAGGATCTAATAGCGGCCGATCGATCGCCCCGCACAAGGAAAATCGGGATCTGGTACTGCCCCAGCCTCATTTTGTACTGGATCCCCAAGTCGGAGTACAGCCGATCGTGGTAGTTAACCGTAACCTCATCGTTCGCAACGTCGAATTCGTCGTCGTCGAGACCAGCCTTTTCGATGTACGAAGTTTTGATCGTGAGCTTGTCACCGAGGAAGTTCAGGAGCGAAGTCAGCCTCTGCTTTCCATCAATGACTTCGTAGACGTCGTATCCCTGCGAGGAGTCGACGTACAGCGTGATCGCACCGATGGGGACACCCCGAGCGATCGAGTCGATTAGCAGCATCTGGTCCTTGGGTGCCCATACTGGGCGCCGCTGGTACTCAGGTGAGACGATTAGAGTCCCTGACGACCGCGCCTGCTCAAATGCGGAAACCTGCCACGCGTCAACCCTGATTTCACTCGCCCCAGTCGTCACTGCTGCCACCCTTCACATCGTCGACATCTCGCTGCACCCACAGTAGCCGAATCGCCGATGCCGGCGTTTCGTGAGCACACGTTGGACCGCTATTTGTCTGTGGTGCATGCGACGCTATTCTCATGACACGGTGGGCACACATCACCAGAACTGACTGAGCAAAGACTATTGGCCAGGACGCTTCAGCAAAACTTTTTGCAGATTTCCTCGGCAGAGGCGGCGAGGTTCAGCTAGTTCTCCCCGACCGGGAGACAGGTGAAGGAGACGCTGAGGCAACCCGCGAGTTGCACCAGCTCATTCGCTTCACAGAGACTGAACAGCCCAAAAAGTTCCTGGTCCATCCGGAGCCGTCCCAGATGCAGGAGATTGCCGATGGCGTTATCTATCAGGACGCTGACCGCGTACTAGTCATCCTCTGGAATGCGGACCGAACGTTCGAAGGCTGGCTATCAGCGGAGGACAGCCTTCGATTCTGCCCCAGTGAGGTAGCGGCTCCGCTTAATCCCGTAGTACAGCAGGCGCTCAAATCCGTCGCTAACTCCTGGAACTCATCGGACGGTATCAGTCACGGCTACGGCAAGGATTTCGCCATCGACGCACTGCGGAAGCTCCTTGAAGCTGGCTATGTCGTGAACGAACCTACGCTTGAGGCCGGCGCATTCGCGGCTGGTTTCAAATGGGATGAGGTTACTCAGCTTCGCACCTACGCCGCCAAACTGGCGCAAAGTGGGCGCTTCGTGACCAAAGGCAAGGCGTACCGAGACGAAGTCGTTTCTATCTGGGAAAGAGCAGCCTCGGAGTGAGGGACAAACGAATGGAGGCTGTGCACATTCGCCGGGCCCGGTGGTGAGATCAGAATCGGTGGTGACCTGGCGATTGTGTGCAGCCGGTCAGTTGGGTCCCGTCGTCCATCTGTGTGCGGGAAGCCTATTAGCCTTTGCTGCGCATCTGCGGGGCGTGGGGATTAACATGCTCCCGTCTGGGGTGCTGTCGTGCGCTAGGCTCCGTTCCATGGACCCCACTACTCTCGGTATCTTGCTGGCACTTGCCGGCATCGCTATTACCGCAGCCTTAGGCGTACCTCCGCTGCTGCGGCGACGTAGTGTCACGCATTGGACTCCTCCGACTTGGAAACGGGGAACCGAAAAGATCGGGAATACGCGGATCCCTGTTGTTAGCCTCCGATGGGCCGTACGTGGCAGCAATGCTTCCGTCCAAGGCGTGGAGTGCTCGGTTCAAGGCCCTTCAGGCAAGTGGCGACAGCTGGCATCCCCAAAGGGAAAGCTCGACCTTCCTAAAGAGAACCTGTACACCTACATCAACCTCATAGACGAGATGCCTTTCAACTCGGTAGTCGCTTCGCCAGTTAACATTGGGAAACCAGCTAGCGACGCCGTCGCATTGGCCAAGATGGGCCGCTATCAACTTCGAATCCGCTGGTACGAAGACGACAAACCGCGGCAGCGCGAAAAGGTCTTTTCATATGTGGTGCGCTGACCAGCGCGAAGACGCGCGTAACAACGTGCCGAATACTAGTGAGACTAGGCGCGGGGGTGGACTTCCATCTATCCTTGCCCCTGGCCTGGCAGTGGTGCTCTGCGGAACGGCAGCATCGGAAGATTCTGAGAGTCGAGGTCACTACTACGCTGGTCCGGGCAATGACTTCTGGAATCTGCTCTACCAGAGTGGCCTCACCAGTGAATTGCTCACTCCCAAGCGGGACCGGGAACTTATTTGGCGTGGGCTGGGAGTGACTGATCTGGTGCGGGGAATGAGCCAGTCAAATGATCAGGGACTTCATGCGAAGTACGACGTCCCCGGACTTATCAGCGTCCTTGGTGAGTACGGTCCTCGATTCGTGGCGTTCACCAGCTTAGAGGGGGACTCCCCCCGGTTTTGTTGACTCCTTGACCTAGCGAGCTTGTGCTCGTGGAAGGATGTTGACCATGCCGACGGCTTATGGGGCGGAGTTCCGCCAGGATGTTATAGATGTGGCCCGAAAGAGCGAGGCGCCGCTGGCTCAGATTGCAAAGGATTTCGGGCTTTCAGTCACGACGCTGAAGCGCTGGATTGCCATCGCCGAACGTAAGGATTCGGGGGCCCGTCCGGCAGCGGCGGAGTCGGCCGAAATGCGGGAGCTGAAGAAGCGCAACCGCCTGTTGGAGCAAGAGAATGAAATTCTGCGCCGGGCTGCTGCCTATCTGGCAAGGGACATCAACCCAAAATGACATACCCGCTGGTCACAGATCTTGCCGCCGACGGTGTTCCCGTGGCGGTGACCTGCAGGGTGTTGAAATTCAGCAAGCAAGGCTATTACCGGTGGAGAGCCAGCCCAGTGACGGAACGGGACTGGGCGGATGCGCATCTACTGACGAGAGCGGGAAGCTAGATCTCGTTTGGGCTCCAACGATGCCGCCGTTCCAGCTATCGTTTCATCCGTCTTACTTGCTCTAGTTCCCGGCTGACCCACCGGCACCATCCCACAGCCTCAACAAGCGGGTCTCGATCCGGACGTTCATGCTTGATTGCATCCGTCAGCCGAGGTGAGGGCCAATGACGCCGCTGCCGGGCGTGATCCGGCGGTGTGAAGCGGGTAGTCGTCCCAGCCGCACATGGAGACGTCGTCAATCTCCCACGCCTAGGGTTTCGACAGGCTCAACGCACCAGCGCCAGGCTCAACCTCCGGCGGAAGCCCGGAACGACAGATAGCGCGCGTCCGCGCGACCCACAAGTCGTTTTAATGCCTCAACTGCCTCAGAATCCACGGAGCCCATATCCGTGGACAGCCAGCGGATGAGGAGCCCGGCGTCGCGGCTGGACCGCACGGCCGATCCGAGGGCCAGGTCCAGCTGGTCCCGGAGCAGCTGCACGGCCAGGGCCCCGGACCGGCTGAGCAGCGGAGCCCGGTAAACCTCCAGCGCATCAGCCACCTGTCCTTCGTGCAGCAGCCGCAGCACACGCCCCGAATCCGAACAGCCCGCCAGGCCTGCGACGAACCGGTAGGGGTTCGACTCCACGGCATCGCCCAGCATCGACCGGATCCGGAACATCTCGGTGCGGATGGCAGCCGTCGTCCCCGTGTCGCCGTAGAGCTCGAAGGCCAGCTCCTCGGCGGACCACCCCTGCGAACGTGAATCCAGCAGTGCCAGGATCTCCGCCCGGCGCAGCGTCAGCGGCACCCGGCTCCCGCCCCGGAACACCGCGGAAGGCCTATCCCCAAGGAGCTGCAGCGACTCAACGGCCGCAACCGGCCGGCGAACGGGCTGCCGGGATGCCCGAACGGGAGATGAGGCACCCGGTATCCTCCCGCCGTCGGGCGTTCCCAAAAGAGCCTCGGCCACCCTGACCGCGCACCGCACCATCCGCAGTGTGTCGGCGCTGATGGTGTCCAGCGGTCCCGAGACGTCCAGCACACCCAGCAACTCACCCGTCAAAGGATCCGTGATGGGCGCCGCCGTGCAGGCCCACTCGTGGTGGGTGCGGACCAGATGCTCGGCGGAGAACAGCTGCACCGGCCGGCCCCTGACCAGCACCTCGCTGATGGCGTTGGTGCCTATCCCGGCCTCGGACCAGTCGGCCCCTTCGGAGAACTCCAGCCGGTCGGCCCGCCGCAGCACGTCCGGGCTGCCGACCCGCCACAGGACCTCGCCACTGGCGTCGGTGAGCACCAGCAGGTGCCGGCCGGAACTGGAGTCGTCGGCCAGCAGGTCCTGAAGCGCCGGCATGACCTGCTGCAGCCGGTGCTCCCGCCGCAACTCCAGGACGTCGGCGGCGTCGTGCAGGTGCCGTGGGCTGTGCTGGTCCGGGCTGATGCCCAGGGCCATGGAACGGCGCCACAAATCCGCCAGGTCGTTGGGGATCTCCGGGCGCGGGACACCGGAGATGACCAGTTCGTGGGCGCGGCGCAGGGCACGCGAGTACTTCGCCGGGTCCGAAAACCTCAGGCCGTAGTCCAAAACGGTGTCCTCCTCACCAGCGGCGTCCTTGCCGGCAGTGCCCGTGTAACGCGGTTGAAACCCCCACTGCGATGCAATAGTGATGCAGCTCACGCCCGTACCAGCTTAGCGCAGGGGATTCCGGCGGGACGGGGCCGCCGGACCACCAGAGACACGGACCATACGACACAAAGGAGTGGACAGGACAGACACACCCACCGCAGCCGCGCAGGCCTGGCTGACGGACCTGGATACCGCTCTGCAGCGGCGCGACGTGGACGCCGTCGTCGAACTTTTCGAGGAGGACAGCTACTGGCGCGATTTCGTGGCGTTCACCTGGAACCTGAAAACGCTCGAAGGCAAGGCGGACATCCGGCAGATGCTCGAGGCCACACTGGACCACGTGCGGCCCGCGAACTGGACGCTCGCCGAGGACGCCACCGGCGCTGACGGCAGCACGGAAGCCTGGATCACCTTCGAAACGGCTGCCGCCCGCGGCTACGGCCACCTCCGGCTGCGGAACGGCAAATGCTGGACGCTGCTCACCACCATGCAGGAGCTGAAGGGCTTCGAGGAGAAGAAGGGGACCCGCCGCGAGAAGAGCGTGGCGCACGAAATCATCAAGGGCCGGCGCTCCTGGCTGGAACAGAAGGAGGAGCGCGAGGCGCGGCTCGGCTACGAGGAACAGCCCTACACGGTCATCATCGGCGGCGGGCAGGGCGGCATCGGCCTCGCGGCCCGGCTGCGGCGTCTGGGCGTCCCCACCCTCGTCATCGAGAAGAATGAGAAGCCGGGCGACTCCTGGCGGAACCGCTACAAGTCCCTGCACCTGCACGACCCCGTCTGGTACGACCACATGCCCTACCTGAAGTTCCCCGACGACTGGCCCGTCTTCGCCGCCAAGGACAAGATCGGCGACTGGCTGGAGCACTACACCCGGATCATGGAGCTGAACTACTGGGGCGGCACCGAGTGCGTGGGCGCCGAGTTCGACGACGGCGCCCAGGAATGGGTGGTCAGTGTGGTCCGCGACGGGTCGCCGGTGACCCTGCGGCCCAAGCAGCTGGTGTTCGCCCTCGGCGTCTCCGGATACCCGAACATTCCAGCGTTCGACGGCGCGGGGTCCTTCCTGGGGGAGCAGCGCCATTCGTCGGAGCACCCGGGCGGTGGGGACTGGAGCGGCAAGAAGGCCGTGGTGATCGGCTCCAACAACTCAGCGCACGATATCTGCGCGGACCTGTGGGAGCACGGCGCCGACGTCACCATGGTGCAGCGGTCCTCCACCCACATTGCCCGCAGCGAATCGCTGATGGACCTGGCGCTGGGCGACCTGTACTCCGAGAAGGCTTTGGTGGCCGGCGTGACCACCGAGAAGGCCGACCTGCTGTTCGCCTCGCTGCCGCTGCGGATCCTGCCCGAGGCGCAGGTGCCGGTGTACCAGGCGATGGCTGAGCGCGATGCCGAGTTCTACTCCCAGCTGGAGGCCGCCGGATTCGACCTGGACTTCGGCGTGGACGGATCCGGGCTGTTCGTGAAGTACCTGAGGCGCGGCTCCGGCTACTACATCGACGTCGGTGCCTCCCAGCTGATCATCGACGGCAGGGTGGAGCTCCGCTCGGGGGAGGTTTCCAAGATCACCGGCAACGCCGTGGTCCTTGGCGATGGGACCGAGCTCGAGGCCGACCTGATCGTCTACGCCACCGGCTACGGCTCCATGAACGGCTGGCTGGCGGACCTGGTCTCACCCGAGGTGGCTGACCGTGTGGGGAAGTGCTGGGGCTACGGCTCGGACACCCCGAAGGACCCGGGCCGCTGGGAAGGGGAGCTGCGCAACATGTGGAAGCCCACCAACGTCCCCAACCTCTGGATCCACGGCGGCAACCTGCACCAGAGCCGGCACTACTCGTCGTACCTGGCCCTGCAGCTCAAGGCCCGGATGGAGGGCCTGGAGACGCCGGTCTACGAACTGCAGCCCACGCATCACGTGCGCTGACATCGGCCCCGGTGGTTGAGCCTGTCGAAACCCGGTTTCGACAGGCTCAACCACCCTTACCTTCAACGCTCTCTCACTTAATGCACGTTTTCTTCGGACGCTCTCTCACTTTGGCCCGCTGGCCACGCAGTTCATGCGCCAGGCACCGGCGGCGGAGTCGGCGTCGAGCAGGATATTATCCCCGGGCACAATCACTGACCCCGGCGGGCAATGGCGTGCTTCTGCTCGAACGCTTCGCCGGTGCGCTGGGAGACGCCGGTGTACGAGCTACAGGCCAGTCACCACACCCGCTAACACCCGGACTGCCGGTGGTTGAGCCGGTCGAAACCCGACAGGCTCAACCACGGCAGGCCGCCGCCGCCTCTCCAACGCTCTTTCACTTAATGCGCCTTTTTACCGGACGTTCTCTCAGTTGGGCGGCCCGCCGCCTGCTCGTTCGTTTATTTCTTCGGCTCGATGGCGGCCGGTCGAGAGCCCTGCCCGCCGTCAGCAGTTGCCGCCCGGGCCGCCGAACCAGATCGTCTCGTTCCACGGGGCGCCGTACATCACAACGTCGGCCGTATAGCAGGCAGGCCAGCCCTGCGAGGGAGTCAGGTTGGCGTTCAGCATCGCGCCGCCCTGCGGCGGCCAGTAGCCAATGCCCCGCTGGTAGGCCGCGTGCTGAAACCTCTGGTTGGCGAAGTCGCCGCTTCCCATCGTCGGGAAACTTGTCGTCCCGGTGGTCTCGCCCCCGTAATCGATCTCGGTGGCGTTATTCGTCAGGGCGCCGCCCTGGTAGAGGGTGTCCGGGTAGTAGCCGATGGCGTTGGCCCCTTGCGTGCCGTTGTAATAAAGCCACCACCGTCCCCCGGTGTGCCAGTAGGCCAGCTCCATGCTGTACTGGGAACCGCCTTTGATGCTGATGGGAGCGACGGCCATCGCGGGGGCGAACGACGAAGACGTCTGGACGAACGCAGTGCAGCTCAGGTTGTAGCAACCAGTAGACCCGTAATTATCGGCCGTCCAGTAGGTGAACAGATGCGGCCGGGAGTCGCCGTACATCTGGGGATAGACCTGCCAGCCGCACTCGATCGTCTGAAGATTGGCGCCGCTGCCCGCGACATACCAGTGCTGGGAGAGCGAGAACACCTGATTGGCACCAATGGCCGGTTGCCACATATTCAGATAACTGTGGCCGCCGCCGTTGTTCACGTTCTGATAGGCATGGGCCCAACGGTGCGTCACCGGAACGGTTGCGGGTTCAGCTGCCCGCGGAGGGCGGCGGCCCGCTCCCCGAGGACCCTTTGCGAAAAAATCCTGCAACGTCTCGAACCGGGTCAGTGTTTCGAGTGTGACGCGCTGAATGGGGACGGTGCCCTCAGGACAGTGCATGACATTCCCGTGCCAATCCTTCCGGGCCGCATCCAGCGGTGAGGCCACAGGGGAGTCGACACGCTCGTCGGCCCCTTCCGCCGTCTCCGCTCTGGGGCCGCTCTCGAGCGGCGGCAGATCCGGGGGCTTGGGCACGCCCTCGGACGAACCCCTCAGCGCGGGCTGCTGCTCCACGGGAACGCAGTCGTAGATCGCTCCGGACTCGTCCACGAAGCTGTGCTGCGCATCGACGTTCTCGTAGAGCCCGACGACATGCGCCTTCATCTCAGCGAACGCATCCTCGTGGGCGACTCGGCTCTCGGGCATCCGCGAGAAGTCGCGGTGCTTCGCGGCCTGGAGCGAATCGAGATAATTGGATAGAGACGGGATTCCTTTCGGGTCAGGCATTTTTGTTCCTCACAGTTGACGAGATTAAGCACGTTCGAAATGGCCAGTCGTAGGATTGCGACATGGAACACGAAGAAAGGTATATGGGGCGGCGATTCGTCGTGACGACTAGGCAGACGTCCGCGGGGGAATGGTCGTACTCGGCGGAGACAGCCGACACCCAGCGCAGGGCTCCTCTTGTCGAAGACCCGAAAATCACGTATTCCTCTGAGGAGGAGGCCGCACGCGCTGGCGTCTCTGCGGCCGCGGGGGCGATCGACAGAACTCGGACGATTCGCGGAAAACCATAAGATTCCTTAGTGCAACGTCTTTAGTTGACGTCTGGGTGATGGTCATTGGGGTTTGGTCGCTCTGCAGCACGGCCCTATGACCTCCAAGTTATTCACGGTTCCCGCGTTCGCTTTCCCGTGCACTAAAACTCACCGAAGAAAATTTTTTTGTTGCAGTGCAAGGTCGCCCGAATTTGCATATATGCATTTACGAGTTCCAATCGAACTTTAGGGCGGTGGGCGTTACTGGGCCGTTATTCCATGCCTCTCTCCCATCTCATTGGCCTCAACGGGTTAGCGTGGATGTTCGAAGCCGTTCCGAAGGGGGCTAGGTGATACCAAAAGGCCTTACCGGACTGGCGTAACCGGTACGAGGATGTTCGGGTTCGACCCCGTGCGGCATATAGGACCCGGGCCCCTCAAAATACGGGGAGCAGCGTCCCTTCCCCAGCACGTACGGGAGGCGGCGGCGGGAGGCAAGTACCGTCGTCGTCCTTCCCTCCTTCGGCGCTGCGGATCGACACGGTCCGGGGAGTAGTCCGTGGGACAATGGCGCCATGACCCACGAGCAGCACGCATCCGCCGCGCCGGAACTGGACCGCACCGCCCACCCGGCATTCGAAGCCGCCTATCAGGCCGCCCGGAAGAGCCTGGCCGAGGGCGGGATCCCCATCGGGGCGGCGCTCGCCCGGGACGGCGTGGTCATTGCCAGCGGGCACAACGAACGGGTCCAGAACGCCGATCCGATTGCCCACGGGGAAATGTCGGCGCTCCGGGCCGCCGGCCGGCAGAAGAGTTACCGGGACACCACGCTCTACACCACCCTCGCCCCGTGTGCCATGTGCGCCGGAACCATCGTCCAGTTCAAGATTCCGCGCGTGGTGGTGGGTGAAGCGCGCACCTTCGACGGCGAGCTGGAGCTCCTGCGGACACGCGGGGTTGAGGTGGTGGTCCTGGATGATCAGCGTTCCGTCGACATGATGCGCACCTTCCAGTCCGACAACCCCGATCTCTGGGCAGAGGACATCGCCGAGTAGGGCCTGGTCGTACACTGGCGTTCATGGTCTCCCGTATCAGCGAACTGGTCCTCAACTGCTCCGATCCGGAACTCCTCGCAGGGTTCTGGAGTGGGGTCCTCGGCTATGTCGAGCTCGGCCGGGAGGATGGTGCCATCGAGATCGGGCCGCCGGACGCCGGGTTCGGCGGCCTGCAGCCGACCATCATCCTGAGCCCGAGCAGCAACCCGCAGACCGGACGCCTCCCTCTGCACATCGACGTCAACCCGGTAGACCGGGACCAGGACGCGGAGCTGGAACGCTTGCTTGCCCTTGGGGCCCGCCCGGCCGACGTCGGGCAGGCAGGCAGCGAGCAGTGGCACGTCCTGGCGGACCCTGAAGGCAACGAGTTCTGCCTCCTGCGCAAGCGGCTTGACCCCTGACCGGACGCAGGGGCTAAACCAACAAGTCCCCTCCGGTGTCGCTCATGCCCGCCGGAACGACTGATACCGGGCATCCCCGCGTCCCACCAGCCGTCCCAGCGCCTCGACTGCCTCAAAATCCGCAGACCCCACATCCGTGGACAGCCACCGGATAATGAGCCCGGCGTCACCGCTAGCAGCGACGGCCGATCCGACGGCCAGGTCCAGCTGGTCCCGGAGCAGCTGGACGGCCAAGGCGCCCGGGCGGCTGAGCAGGGGAGCGCGGTACGCCTCCAGCGCGTCGGTGACCTGCGCCTTGCGCAGCAGCCGCAGCACCCGCGCCGAGTCGGAGCATCCGGTCAGGTCCTCAGCCAACTGGTAAGGGTTCGACTCCACGGCGTCTCCGAGCATGGAGCGGACCCGGAACATCTCGGTTCGGATGGCCTGCGGCTTGCCCGCATCACCGTAGAGCTCGTACGCCAGTTCGTCGGCGCTCCAGCCCTGGGCGCGTGAGTCCAGCAGTGCAAGGATTTCCGCCCGGCGCAGTGTCAGCGGCACCCGGCTGCCGTCCCGGAACACTACGGCCGGCTTGTCCCCAAGGAGCTCCAGCGATTCCACCTGCAGCAACCGGCCGGCGGACTGATGGCCGGGAGGCACGAGCAGGGGAAGAGGCACTCAAGGACGTCCCGCCGTCGGGCGTTCCCGAAAGGGCCTCCGCGACCCGGACGGCGCACCGCACCATCCGCAGCGTGTCCGCGCTGAGGGTGTCCAGCGGTCCGGAGACGTCGAGCAAGCCCAGCAGCCGGCCCGTGGCCGGGTCCGCGGTGGGCGCCGCCGTGCAGGCCCACTCGTGGTGGGTGCGGACCAGGTGCTCGGCGGAGAACAGCTGCACAGGGCCGGCCGGGGACCAGCGCCTCGCTGCTGGCGTTGGTCGAACAGGATGCTCTCCCCGGGCACGATCACCGACGCCGCCCAGCGGGCGATCGCATGCTTCTGCTCAATCGCCTCGCCGGTGCGCTGCCGCAGCGACGCTTCCGGGTGCGCGCCCAGCGCCATCGCGCCGGCATAGGTGAGGGCCAGCCGGCCCTGCCCGCCACCCTGGATATGCAGAAGCTGGTGCTCAATGAGATCGACCTGCGCGGCACCATCGCTTACATCCGGGACCACGCCGTGATCACAAGGGTGCGGTAGAGCCATGTGGCCCTTAATCCGTTCATCATCCGGAGCGGCCCACAGGAGAACCTAGTGGAGCAGGGCTTCGACACCCTAATCAACCGCCAAGACACGGCAGTGAAGGTGCTGGTGCGCCCATATGGGCTTGGCTCGGAGCCTTAGCTGGTCAGTTCGTCGGCGTCTCCATATTTGCGCCATGAGGGGCGGGGTCGGCTGGCGGCGTCATGAGGTAACGGTAATCCATCCTCCGTTTGAGGACAGAAACCTTCGGAGTCGGAAATCCTGCGTCCCGAAGTTCCTGCGCCTTCCATTGGCCGCCAGTGGCCCTTTTGAAAGACTCGATGTAGCGCCTTCTGGCATGGTAGAGGACCTGCTCTGCCTCATGCATCGCATTAAAAGAATCGAGCACCTCCGCCGCAAGCTCAAGTTGTTGGTCGCTGCGTTCTGCGACAAGCTCGAGTAGCTGCTTGCTGCGGCGTTGGTGTGTCTGACGGAGGAATTCCAATGGGTCCTGGCTGGTCATGACTCATCGTATCGACCGTTTGGTACGACTGAAAGGGCCAGCAAAAGACGTTCAGTAGGGACCAGTTAGGGAGCGGCAAAACCACCGGCTTGGGACCGATCCGCCGTTCCCCGGCACGGACGGAAGGCAGCGGCGGGAGGCAAGTGCCGCCGTCGACCGTTCATCCTTCGGGGGTGGCGATCGACAACGTCCTGGAAGCAGTCCGTGCGAGAATGGCGCCATGACCCACGAGCTGCACGCATCCGCCGCGCCGGAACTGGACCGCACCGCCCACCCGGCGTTCGAAGCCGCCTATCAGGCCGCCCGGAAGAGCCTGGCGGAGGGCGGCATCCCCATCGGAGCAGCGCTCGTCCGGGACTGCGTGGTCATTGCCAGCGGGCACAACGAGCGGGTCCAGAACGCCGATCCGATTGCGCACGGAGAGATGTCGGCTCTCCGCGCCGCCGGCCGGCAGAAGAGTTACCGGGACACCACGCTCTACACCACCCTCGCCCCGTGTGCCATGTGCGCCGGAACCATTGTCCAGTTCAAGATTCCCCGCGTGGTGGTGGGGGAAGCCCGCACCTTCGACGGCGAGTTGGAGTTCCTGCGGACCCGCGGGGTTGAGGTGGTGGTCCTGGATGATCAGCGTTCCGTCGACATGATGCGCACGTTCCAGTCCGACAACCCGGACCTCTGGGCCGAGGACATCGCCGAGTAGGCCCCGCAGTACACTGGCGTTCATGGTCTCCCGTATCAGCGAACTGGTCCTCAACTGCTCGGATCCGGAACTCCTCGCAGGGTTCTGGAGCGGGGTCCTCGGATATGTCGAGCTGGGCCGCGAGGACGGTGCCATCGAGATCGGGCCGCCGGACGCCGGGTTCGGCGGCCTGAGGCCGACCATCATCCTGAGCCCGAGCAGCAACCCGCGGACCGGACGCCTGCCGCTGCACATCGACGTCAACCCGGTGGACCGGGACCAGGACGCGGAGCTGGAACGCTTGCTTGCCCTTGGGGCCCGCCCGGCCGACGTCGGGCAGACAGGCAGCGAGCAGTGGCACGTCCTGGCCGACCCTGAAGGCAACGAGTTCTGCCTCCTGCGCAGGCGGCTTGACCCCTGACCGGACGCCGGGCTAACCCAGCAAGTCCCTTCCCGTGTCGCTCATGCCCGCCCGGAACGGCAGATACCGCGCGTCCCCGCGTCCCCGCGTCCCACGAGGCGGCCCAGCGCCTCGACTGCTTCAGCATCCGCGGAGCCCATATCCGTCGAAAGCCAGCGGACCAGGAGCCCGGCGTCGCCGCTCGACCGCACTGCAGATCCGAGGGCCAGGTCGAGCTGATCCCGGAGCAACTGGACGGCCAAGGCACCCGACCTGCTCAGCAGGGGAACTGCGTAGGCCTCCAGCGCCTCGGCCACCTTCCCCTGGCACAGCAGCCCCAGCACCTGTCCCGAATCCGAGCAGCCCGAAAGGCCCGCGACGAACCGGTATGGGTTCGACTCCACGGCATCGCCCAGCATGGACCGGACCCGAACATCTCCGTGCGGAGGGCCTGCGGCGTACCCGCGTCGCCGTATAGCTCTTACGCCAGTTCCTCAGCGCTCCAGCCCTGGGCGCGTGAATCCAGCAGGGCGAGGATCTCGGCCCGACGCAGCGTCAGCGGCACCCGGCTCCCATCAGCAAACACCGCGGCAGGCCTGTCCCGAGCAGCTCCAGCGACACCACACCAACAGAAGGCCGGCGGACCGCCCGCCGTGACCCGCGAACGGGAGCCGAGGCACCCGAAGTGGCGCCGCCGTCGTTCATTCCCAGCAGCGTTTCCGCCACCCGGACTGCGCACCGCACCATCCGCAGCGTGTCCGCGCTGATGGTGTCCAGCGGACCGGAGACGTCCAGCACGCCGAGCAGCCGGCCGGTGACCAGCGCTTCGCTGATGGCGTTGGTGCCGATTCCGGCCTCTGGCCAGTCGGCCCCTTCGGAGAACTCCAGCCGATCCGCGCGCCGCAGCACGTCCGGGCTGCCCACCCGCCACAGGATCTCGCCGCGGGCGTCGGTGAGCACCAGCAGGTGCCAGCCGGAACTGGAATCGTCGGCCAGTAGGTCGTGCAGCGCGGGCATGACCTGCTGCAGCCGGTGCTCCCGCCGCAGCTCCATGACGTCGGCGGCCTCGTGCAGGTGGCGGGGACTGTGTTGGTCCGGGCTGATGCCCAGGGCCATGGAGCGGCGCCACGAATCCGCCAGGTTGTTGGGATCTCCGGCGGGGGACGCCGGAGATGACCAGTTCGTGGGCGCGGCGCAGAGCTCGCGAGTACTTCGCCGGGTCCGAAAACCTCAGGGGGGAGTACGGCACAGCCTGCTTGGGGACCGCCTCGCCGTCAAAGGCGGGTAGCCGGGAAGCACCCAATCGAAGTCACGCGGACGAAGGTGCCGGTCGTCGGGATCTAAGGCAAGAACTCTGAAGCCCGTTCCCTCTGGATCCACGAATCCCGTCGATGAGACGAATTCCGGACCATACTCCTATCACGCACAGCCCCGGATGCTGTCGGGCATGATCAAGCTCGTTGCGCGTGACGATGACCGAGCCACCGCTGCTCTGGGTGCCTTTCGTTTCAAGGTCTTCATGTCGGGCCCGGCAGGCTCGGACGAGGCCCTCAGCGGCATCTCTCGTAGTATGCCTGGAACGCGGCGGCGCGGCGCCGCCGGAATTCCAAAACCGAGTCCGGCCGAAACACTATTGGAATTTGCATTCAATGTCGGAGGCGGTGAGTACAGTTGCGTTCATGGGGAAGACAACAGGTTTGCTCGAAGAACGGTTCGTCGGCGATATTGAAGGAAGGTTCTTCATCCGGGCCTACCAGCGCGGGTACCGGTGGGGCGTAGACGAGGTCACCCAGCTCCTCGACGATGTTGCCGGGAGCCGGGGGCAGTCGTCCTACTACCTCCAGCCGATCGTTGTGAAACGAATGGCCGACGGTCGTTGGGAACTCGTAGACGGCCAACAGCGTCTTACCACGTTGTTCCTGATTCTGCAGGACATTCGTGGGTCCTTGCCGTCGGCGAGGGCAAGGTTCGAGCTTGAGTACGAGACGCGAGTCGGAAGCCAGGATTACCTGCAGGTCCCGGATGAGGCCGGAAGCAAGCAGAACATCGACTTCTTTCACATCCACAAGGCTGCTTCTACGATCAGATCGTGGTTCGAGGCGCTGGGGTCCGGCGAGATTCAGGCGGCGATCGATTTCTACACCGATCTGTCGCGTCGCGTAAAAGTGATCTGGTACGAGGCGCCCGAAGCAACGAATTCGACTGAGTTGTTCACGAGGTTGAATGTCGGACGCATCCCCCTGACAGATGCTGAACTGGTCAAGGCGCTCCTGCTGACCCGGGCCAAGGGGTCGCCGGGCCAGCCCGATCAGTCGCTGGAGATCGCCGCGCAGTGGGACACATTCGAGCGCGATCTCCGCACGCCCGAGGTCTGGGCGTTCGTTACGGGTCATGCGAACAGTCAGGCCACGCACATAAGTCTGCTGCTCGATACCCTTGCAGGCGGGCCGAGGGGACGCGAGCGTCTGCCCTTCCACACGTTTGGGGCCCTGCGAGCCGAGATCCATGCAGACTACAAGGCTTTCTGGAACAGAGTCATTGACCTCCACTCGCTGATCCTCGGCTGGTTCGAGGACCGAAACGTGTTCCATAAGGTCGGGTATTTAGTCGCAACAGGGACGCCGTTTGACGAACTCGTTGGTGCCGCAGGGGGCAAGTCCAGGAGCAGCTTCGAAGCCACGCTCGACGACAGGATCAAGACCAAATTGGCCCTGACGGATACAGCACTTTCCGGGCTCTCCTACGAGAGCGCGGGGGGACGGGAAAAGGCGTCGCAGGCACTGCTTTTGATGAACGTCGAAACAATTCGCAAGATGAAGCATTCCTCGGAGCGCTATTCATTCAGTGCGCACGCGGCCGGCACATGGTCTCTGGAGCACATCCACGCCCAGAATGCCGAAGCCCTGAATACGGGCGAGCAATGGACGAGCTGGCTCAGATTGCATCGTGACGCGTTAGTCAGTTTGCCGCTCGATGAGGACCGTCGTCGCGACCTCATCCGTCGGATCGATCACGCGATCCCGTCGATTAGCCGGGAAATGTTTCGGACGCTGGAGCGTGATGTCAATGAGATTTTTTCCTCCGGCGATGAGGCCGCTGAGGGCGATGTGCACGTCATTGACAACCTTGCTCTTCTCGACAGCCGAGATAACAGCGCCCTGAGTAACTCGGTCTTCGAAGTAAAGCGGCTTGAAATACTTCGAAGAGACCGCGTGGGTTCATATATCCCCGTATGCACACGAAATGTGTTCCTCAAGTACTACACAGACGAGGGTGCACAGCAGGTCCACTTTTGGGGCGCTTCGGATCGTCGTGCCTACCTTGAAGCATTCCGCGGTGAAATCGGCGCGTATCTGACGGAAGAAGTGAGCGAAGCATGAGTGCCCAAAGCAGGTCCACGACGTTCACCGGCCTCTTCCTGCCCAACGAAACGGAAGAGATTCAAGCGATCGAGATCCCGATGATTCAGCGGGACTATGCGCAAGGCCGCGAAAGTGCCGCGGTCGACGAGATCCGAAAGAAGTTCATCGACGTTCTGCACTCAGCCGTCGCCGGGGAGAAACCGGCTCCGGTGGACCTCGACTTCGTCTATGGCGAAGTGAAGTCAGGTGTGTTGGAGCCTCTCGACGGTCAGCAGCGGCTCACCACGTTGTTTCTGCTGCACTGGTATCTCGCGTCGCGAGCGGGGGAGCTTCGTTCCACCGAGGCGTGGGCGAAGTTCTCGTACGCCACCCGGCCCAGTGCCCGGTTATTCTGCGAACGGCTTGTGATGACCACGCTGCCAGACACGGTGGAGCAGCCGTCAGCATGGGTCATTGACCAACCGTGGTACCTCTTCGTCTGGCGGCACGATCCGACCATCCAGTCCATGCTCGTCATGCTCGACGCAATCCACCTGAAGTTTCGGACGGTGGACTCCAAGATGGCCTGGGACCGGCTCGTTGACCCGATCGAGCCTGCGGTTTCCTTCCTTTTGCTCGCACCGCCTAACATGGGCTCGACCGCGGACCTCTACATCAAGATGAACTCCCGCGGGAAGCCTCTGACTGACTTCGAGAACTTCAAGGCCCACTTTGAGGAAACTATTGAGTCCACCGACCGCGCCAAGGAGTTTGCGCTAAAGGTTGACGGCACATGGTCAGACCTACTCTGGGGATTCGTCGTCGACGACGACCTCGTCGACGACGAATTCATGCGCTACATCGGCTACATCACCGAGTTGTGCGAGTGGCTTGATCCTGGCGTGGAGGTCAGTGAGCGTCCCGAACGTCTTAGCCACCGCACTGAGCGGGTGTTCGGTGCCGTAAATCCCAAGCGGGCAGAGTCATTGGACTTCCTGTTCAAGGCGTTCGACGTCTGGGGCGGCCGCGACGTTGCCGGAGTATTCAGCGGGCTCTTCCGGGGTACCACCGAGCGGCAGGACGGGGCTGAGGCCGATCGCGTTACGCTCTTCTTCCGAGATCAGCGCATCAACCTGTTCGATGCCTGCTGCCGCACCTTCGGAGATACAAGCGGCAGAACAAGGGTCTTTACGTTCGGGCAGGGCCTTCTGCTCTTTGCCGTACTCCACCATCTCATTAACGACACAGACGCTATTCCGGCCCGGATCCGCTCCCTGCGTAATCTCATAGAGGCTTCCCCGAATGAGCTCCGTGTCGACCGTATGCCTAGGTTGCTCCGGGACGTCGAACGGGTTGTGCTCGGCGACGCCCTCGGCGAAATTGACAGCTTCAACAAAGCGCAGGTCGAGGATGAACTGCTGAAGCGCGACTTCCTGGCCGTCCACCCAGAGCTCACTGAGGCACTTCATCGCTTGGAAGATCATCACCTTCTGCGTGGGTCGATCGGTGCGTTCTTGCTTGATCCGGAAAAGTTCAATGCTCGGTCCGACGCGTTCCATCGCCTAGCATCGGAGCCCGAGTCCTGGTTCGAGGCCACTGGCGCGCTTCTGGCAGCTGGCGAGTATCAACGGACAACGAACAACAGGAAGTTTCAATTCGGAACAGGCTCTAAGCGTTTCGAAAATGCTTGGCGCGAACTGCTTACCGGCGCAGACCGTGAGGCGCTGTCTTCAACGCGCTCCGCTCTTGCCAGGCTCCTCGATTCCATCGATGACGGCGACGATTTGAAGCCAGCCCTAGTGGCAGTGCAATCCGAATGGCTCGCCCAGCGTGAATCGGAGCTCGACTTCGACTGGCGCTACTACATGGTGAAATATTCGGCCATGCGTGAGGGCGGCTCGGGAATCTACTACTCAGAAAGCGGAGCGCTCGGCTACTCGCTATGCATGCTCCGCGGTGGTACGAGCACGCTCAACAGCAGGTACCGGGACCCCTACCTCCTGGCCATTTGGCGTAATCTCGGTAACCCACTCAACGTCGAAGACCCTTGGTTCACCGGACACGAGACGATTCCCCGACGGTTACGGCTCACACGCAGCGGCGTCGGGATTCGCTCGGTCCCGACAGGGTTCGAACTGTCAGGACCGGCGCTGAACGATTTCGCGGAGTTGTACTATTCGATCCGGCGCGAGCTTGGTGTGTCCCAGGGCGGCATCATCGAGATCAAGCAGATGGACGGAATTGACACGGTTGACCGCATCGCGATCGGAACTGAGATTGTGCGGCAGCTTCTAGACGCGGGACTGTGATCACCAGGTCATAGCTGAACTTGAGTCGCGACTCGATGCGTTCGGATAACAGCGGCGGGGCGGCCAGCAGAAAATGCTGACTGCCCCATCGTTGTCAATCAGGGTCCTTGCGGAACGTTAGGCCTGCTGCAGCCCCGAAACCCCGTCCTGGATCGCGAAGGAGGCCTTCGTGCTGACGGGCGATCCCGGCTTCCTGACGTAGTCCAGGACGCGGAAGTCGGCGGTCACCGCATCCTTCGTGATGCGGGTGTTCACGTAGCCGCGGTTGTCATTGTAGAACTTCAGGGGCGGGTTCCAGGCCATGGTCGGGTCGGTGGCGGAGCCGCTGCCGTTGCTGGTTGACGTGATGGAGGTGCACACCAGTTCCGAGCCAACCACGGGGGACGCCGGGTCCTTGTAATCGACCTTGAGTCTTTGGCCCAGTTGCGGTGCACGTCGTCGGTGAGGACCACGGCGTTGCCCACGTCCGCGTCCACCCAGCCCTGGGTGATGCGGCGGCGGAGGGCGTAGCCGTCCCAGCCGTCCCTGGAGACGTCGTCGGTCGTCGGAGTCTGGGGTTTCGACAGCCGCAACGACCGGGGGAGAGAGGCTTAAACGCCGATTAGTGACGCCCGGAACGACACGTACCGTGCATCCCTGCGACCCACCAGGCGTCCCAGTGCTTCCACTGCCTCAAAATCGGTGGAGCCCAGATCATTGCTCAGCCAGCGGACCAGGAGCCCGGCGTCACCGCTGGACCGTACCGCCGATCCGAGGGCCAGGCCCAGCTAATCCCGGAGCAGCTGCACGGCCAAGGCGCCTGACCGGCTCAGCAGGGGAGCCCGATAAGCCTCCCGCGCCTCGGCCATCCGTCCTTCGTGCAGCAGCCGCAGTACTCGGCCCGAATCGGAACGTCCCGCCAGACCCGATACGAACCGGTACGGGTTCGACTCCACGGCATCGCCCAGCATCGAGCGGACCCGGAACATCTCGGTGCGGATGGCCTGCGGGGTGCCTGCATCACCGTAGAGCTCGTAGGCCAGTTCCTCGGCGCTCCACCCCTGTGACCGGGAATCCAGCAGCGCCAGGATCTCCGCCCGGCGCAGCGTCAGCGGGACCCTGCTCCCCGTCCCGGAACACCGCCGCCGGCCTGTCTCCTAGCAGCTCCAGCGACGAAACCGCACCGCCGGGCTGGCGGACGGCCTGCCGGGACGCACGAACGGTGGAGGAGGCACCCAAGGACGTCCCGCCGTCGGGCGTTCCCAAAAGAGCTTCCGCCACCCGGACCGCGTACCGCACCATCCTCAGCGAGTCCGCGCTGAGGGTGTCCAGCGGTCCGGAGACGTCGAGCACACCCAGCAACTTACCCGTCGAAGGGTCCGTGATAGGCGCCGCAGTGCAGGCCCACTCGTGGTGGGTGCGGACCAGGTGCTCGGCGGAGAACAGCTGGACGCGCCGGCCGGTGACCAATGCTTCGCTGATGGCGTTGGTGCCGATGCCGGCCTCGGACCAGTCGGCCCCTTCGGAGGACTCCAGCCGGTCAGCCCGGCGCAGTACGTCCGAGCTGCCCACCCGCCACAGGATCTCGCAGCGGGCGTCGGTGAGCACCAGCAGGTGCCGCGGGCTGTGCTGGTCCGGGCTGATGCCCAGGGCCATAGAGCGGCGCCACGAATCCGCCAGGCTGTTGGGGATCTCCGGGCGCGGGATACCGGAGATGACCAGTTCGTGGGCGCGGCGCAGGGCACGAGTACTTCGCCGGGTTCGAAAACCTCAGGCCGTAGTCCAAAACAGTGTCCTCCCCACCGGCGGCGTCCTGGCCGGCAGCGCGGCGACTTCATCTCAGCTTTGACGCAGCATTGGATCAAGACCGTCTTCGCGCGTGGGATCACGTGAAAGGATTCATGCAACTTACGCTTCAACGACAATTTGGGGGTCTCAACAATGGACACACTCGTCGGCCTGAACTTGCACATGTCACAACCGCTAAAAACACGCGTCGAGCACGAGGGACACTGATGACCTTCGATTTCCACTCCGACACTCCGGCCGGCAAGGACCCTGACTCCTTCAGCCCCACCCTGCGGAAGTACCACCAGCTGCTGTGGAGCAAGGAGTTGCCCACCGGCCCGCACTTCGACCTGGCAATGGAACCCCGCGCGTACCTCGTGCACCGCTCCTCGTCCGGTGTTTTCTTCCTCGCCAGCGACGCCATCACCACCAGGCTGCGAAAGAAGGCTTGGAACGTCATCCGTGACATACCGGAAGACGACTTACCCGAGTACCTTGGCTACACCCCCGGAAGCGCTCTTGTGTTTCCAGGCAACAGGATCGGCAGGAAACCGACGATCAATGGTGCACGCGGACTCCACCCCAGGATCGCCGATCGCTTCGACCTGACCTTGGAGTGCATCCGCCGCCACTATCTTCGTGAGCCGAGCCCCCTCGCAGAAGTACTGCTCAGGTATGCGGAATTCTTCGCCCTGTTCGGGGATTTCGCCGGGTACGTCAAATTCTTTTTGTTGGAAGACCTCGTGGAGGATGACGGCGAGACCATCCGGTTCTTCCACCCGTTCGCCGACTTCAGCACACCGGCCGTTCCGAAGGACAGTGACGAATACCTCGAGTATCTACGGCTTAGCAACGCTTTCATCTCCGCACGCAATCGTAGGATCGACGAAGAACTTGAAGGGCGGATCGCACGGTAAGCCGGAAGTCCGCTTAATCGCAGCCCCACCGGCCCTGCGGAACGGAAGCGCCCGCGGTCCAAGCTCGCCGCCTCGGCCACACCGCTCTTTCTCCTTGTCCGCGGCCTCGGAAGGGCCGAAAGGGCCTCAAACGACGGGGTTCAATTGGTCGGGGCCGTAACTTACAGGTTTCCCGATCATTGAGCGGCGCCAGAACCAGCAAACACGCAGTATTGTCAGCGCCGGATGCCATGATTGGTTGCATTGATTGAATGACGGTGCTGATGCCGGTGCCGTAGATGGGGGAATCTAATGAGTCTGTCCAACCGCGAGTATGTGGGCCGGGCCCTTGACGCCTTGGCGGTTGGCCTTGAGCCTTACATCACAGGGGTGCTCGCTGGTGTAGCCCCCGGCGTGGCCTGGACCAAGATCATTCGGCACAAGGACGAGAACGCCGGACGCACTGCGCAGACCTACGCCCCCACGGATCTCAGCCTGCAGCTGCGGATTATGACGGAATCCATGGGGTCACTTGGCTACCCCTTTAACCTCCCGCATGATGCGCGCAGCCACACCTCCGAGCTGCGCCAGGCACGCAACCTTTGGGCACACAACGAGTCCTTCGACGACTCCGATACGTTTCGTACCCTGGACACTGCAGGGCGGCTGGCCAAGATTATCGGCCTGACCGACACACACAACGAGTTGACTGCGCTTCTCACCGAGTACCAGAACCGGTCTTCTCCGAACCGGGAACAACCGGAAGAAGACCAGCAGGCTCTGCCGGCCGCCGTCGGGCCGTCCGACCTCCCGGAGGCTAGTTTTTCGGGTGAACCCGCCATCCGTGAACCGGCGGCATCCGCTCCTCACGTTGTGGTCGAGGTGACCACTGCAGATGCACTGAGCTACGCGATGGCGCATAACGGCTTCCGCTTCGTCAGGCAGGTCAAGATCACCAACGGTGGGGCGGAAATCCGTGGTGCCGTTGTCCATGTGGAGGCCTCCGCGCAGTCGGGCCGGATCTCCGGCGACTTCCAGCAGTATGTGGACCTGGCCGCGGGGCAGACCATCACGCTGGATGACCTCAACGTCCCAGTTCAGGCTGCCACCATGTATGAACTGGCTGACCGGCAGATGGGAAAGGTCCTGGTGACCGTGCAATCGGCGGGCGCCGATGCACACGTGACGGAGCTGGGCCGCGCAGAGACGGACCTGACGCTCCTGCCCGCCCAGTTGTGGATCGCCGGACGTGGACTCGTGTCCTACGAGTTCCTGGCCGCGTACGTGCAACCGCACCACCCCAGCATTGCCAAGCTTATGTCGGAGGCCGCCGACATCCTCATGCAAACAACGGGCAGCGGCAGCTTCGACGGGTACCTGGAAGACGGGGACCGGGTTGACCAGATCGTGTTCGCCATCGCCCAGGCAATGAGCGCCCGCGACATCCGCTACAGCATGCCACCCGCCAGCTGGGGTCTGGAAGGCCAGCAGGTCCGTACGCCGGCGCAGGTCCTTGAGGACCGTCTTGGCACGTGCCTCGACACCACGCTGGTCCTGGCCGCCGCTTTGGAATTCTGCGGCATCAGGCCTCTGCTCTGGCTGGTGGATGGCCACGCCTTCCTCGGCTACTGGCGGGAAGAAGGCAGTCTCAGCACTGCCGCGTCCGACGACGTGCCCGAGTTGGTCAGCCTTGTACAGCGGGGCTTCATCGGCCTCGTGGAAACCACACTCCTCACCGGCAGTCAGCCGATCTCGGCGGCCGCACTCCGCAGCAGCCCGCTGAACCGTTATGTGGAAAGCGGCAATGACGAGATCAACGCCGTGACTGACATCAGGCGCGCCCGCCTCGATGGCATCTACCCGCTGCCGGCCCGGACGGCGTCCGAGGCCGGAACCTACTCGGTGGTCAACTACGTCCCGGAAACCAAGACTGCGCCGGAGCTGCCGAAGAAGGCAGCCCCAAGAGGAGGAACGGCCAGGACCACAACCGATGTTCCACCCCGGGTGGTCCAGTGGAAGAACGCCCTGTTGGACCTGAGCCTGCGGAACAGACTCATCAACTTCACTGATACGGCCAGGTTCCCTCTGGCAGTGCCTACGGCATGGATGGGCGCGTTCGAGGACCTCATCAGCAAGGGCACGGCCGTCAGCCTGCTTCCGTCCAACCAGATCAGCGCCATCCACCAGGAGCGCGGCGTCCGCTTCGGCAAGGACCTTCCCCAGGACGAACTTGCGGACCTGCTTAGCTCCAAAAAGTCCGTGTTTGCCGAGGTCAGCGAAGACGGCTACAACGCCAAGATGCGCGGGCTCGCCTACAAGGCAAAGACCCAGCTGGAGGAAACTGGAGCCAACAACCTCTACCTGGCCCTCGGTAGCCTGATGTGGGAGCTGGATGGCCGGGCTCTCCGGTCCCCGCTGGTTCTGGTCCCCGTCAAGCTGACTTCCGCAGGGAAGAACGGTTTGTATCGGGTCGCACTCGATGAAACTGGCCAGTCGACGCCAAACTATTGCCTCCTTGAGAAGCTGGCGCAGTCCCACGACCTGCGGATTCCGGGCCTGGCCGAGCCGGAGGAAGACGGATCCGGAATCGATCTGGACGCTGCGTTCGCCGCAGTCCGGGCCGCCGTATCGGCCAAGGGCCTTGCCTTCCGAGTGGAAAACACCGTGGACCTGTCCATGTTGCAGTTCGCCAAGTTCCGGCTGTGGAAGGACCTTGACGAGAGCTGGAAGGAATTCACGGCCAACAGCCTGCTCAACCACCTGATCAGCACCCCCACGGAACTCTATTCAGACAGCATTCCCGTCATGCCCGACGTCGACCTGGACGCCCTTGCGGCGCAGTGTCCAATACCAGCGGACTCGTCGCAGTTGGAGGCAGTCGCGTCTGCAGTGGCCGGCCAAACGTTTGTCCTGGAAGGCCCTCCGGGCACCGGAAAGTCACAGACCATCACCAACCTCCTGACCCGCGCCATTGCTGACGGCAAACGGGTTCTGTTCGTCGCGGAGAAGCGGGCGGCACTCGATGTTGTCCAGAGGCGGCTCGACGACGTCGGGATGGGCCCGTTCTCCCTTGACCTGCATGACAAGGGCAGCAAGCCGGCGGTGGTCAGGGCGCAGATCAAACACGCCCTGGAGCTGAGCCTGTCTGCGAATAAGCAGCAGCTTGAGACTGCCTCCACCGATCTTGCCTCAGCCCGGCGTGGGCTGGTCCGCTATGCCAACAACGTCCATGAAGAGAACGGCGCGCAGCTTTCCCTCTACAGTGCGCGCACCAAGGCTCTGACCTATGAACCTGATCAGGCGACGGTTCCGCTCAGCCCGGAGCTGACAGCGTCCTTATATGACTCCACCCTGAACTCGATCCGGCAGGTGTTCCGGGAACTTCCGGAGTTCACCGACCCCGTCCGTCCTGGGCCTGACCACCCATGGCGGTTTGCCACCGTTGCCGGCGATGAGCAGCAGGAGCAGCAGCTGCTGGCTCTGGGACGTCGCCTCAACGAGGCGCTGAACGCCTTGCGGCCAACCCCCGGACTTCCGTCGGTTCTGGACGCAGCGCAGACGCCGGCCGACCTCGAAACTCTCGCGGCGCTGCTGCAGGACCGGAACGTTCCCTTGGGGACCCTGGATGTGGTCCGCTCCGGCGACTGGTCGGTAAACGCTGAACAGTTGGAGAAGCTGGTGACGGCCTTTGCGTCCGTCCAGCATCCGGGCCTTGAGCAGGTGGCGCCCGGGGCTATGGATCTTCCTCTGCCAGAAATTCTCGGCCGCGCGCAGCAGGCCGCGGCCTCCGGATTCTGGGGACGCAAGAAGCGGTTGCTGGCAGTGGTCGCCGAACTGTCCCCCGTGCTTGTTTCCGGAGCTGAAGTCCGCCACAAGGAGCTGGTGCCGCTGCTGGAGAAGCTGGTAGCTGTCCAGCACGAGGTCTCCGGCCTGCGGGCAACGCGGGGCTCGTTGCCCGGGCTTCCTGCGGACCAGCACTGGAACCCGCTGACGCCCGATGCCCAAGCTGACCTGCGACACCGCATTTCCTGGCTGCGCTGGGCCGCGCAAGCGGTGCAGCCGTCTCCGGAGCCCGCCGTCGTGAGCTTTCAGAGCGAGCTCCGCACGTTCCTGAAGGACGCCCCGGACGTCCACCAGAACGTTGTCGGCTGGCTGCGGGAGCTTTCCCAGGCTTGGGAAGAATTCCTGCAGATCCAGGGTGTGGGTACCGCTGACCTGCGTAGGTGGACCGGTGAGCGGGCCTTCCTGGCCCGCTGGTGGGAAACGTCCGTGCCGCGGCGGCTGGATACGGCGGGGTCGGTGCCGCTGAGGCAGTGGCTCGAGCTGGTCCGCCATGTCGAGCCGCTGCGTGCTGCGGGGCTGGTGGACGCGCGTATTGCCATCCTCGACGGTGAGCTGGAGGCCGATGACGCCGCAGCCGCTTTTGAACGAGGCTTGGCTGAAGGGTCGCTGTCCGAGCGGCGCATCGCTACCGGGTTGAGCGACTTTGACACCAGCGTGCACGAGCGCACCATCGAGAGGTTCACCAGCCGAGCGGAAACGGTACGCGAGCTGCTCAAAACCAACCTGGCCGCCGGGGTCCTACGTTCCCGGACGGTCTCGTCGTCGTCGACCTCCGGGCGTATGGGCGAGCTGCAACGGCAACTGACCAGGCAGCGGGGTGGCATGTCCGTCCGCAAACTGATGGAACACTACTCAGACCTCATCACGGGGATCATGCCCTGCACCCTGGTCAGCCCGGATTCGGTGGCCCGGTTCTTCCCTGCCAAGGCCGGCCTGTTCGACATCGTGGTGTTCGACGAAGCCTCACAGATCCGGGTGGCCGACGCGGTGGGTGCGATGGGACGTGGTGCCTCAGTGGTGGTGGTGGGTGACAGCAAACAGATGCCGCCGACGTCGTTCGCGGAGATTTCCTCCGACGCTGGCGGCGACGGCGACGCCGAGATCTCCGTGGTGGAGGATATGGAGTCGATCCTTTCCGAATGCGTGGAAGCGCGGGTGCCGCGGCAGTGGCTGTCCTGGCACTACCGGAGCCAGGACGAATCGCTGATTGCATTCAGTAACCAGCAGTACTACGACAGCAAGCTTTCCTCGTTCCCGGGTCCGTCCCACGGCGCCGCGAATGCGGGTGTCCGCGGGCACGGGGTGAACTTTGTCCGGGTTGACGGCCAGTTCCACCGCTCGGGACCATCCAAAGTCCTCCGTACCAATCCTGTGGAGGCCGCGGCGGTGGTGGCCGAGATCCGCAAAAGATTCAGTGCTGATCCGGCGGGGACTCCCTCCGTAGGAGTGGTGACCTTCAACCTGCAGCAACGCGCACTGATCGAAGGTCTGCTGCGTGACACCGAGGATCCGCGTATCGTCGCTGCTCTTGACGACGATGCAGAAGGGCTGTTCGTCAAGAACCTCGAGAACGTCCAGGGTGATGAGCGGGACGTCATCCTGTTCTCGACGGGGTTCAGCAAGAATGACAAGGGATACCTGCCGCTGAACTTTGGTCCCCTAAACCGATCTGGCGGTGAACGCCGCCTCAACGTTGCCGTCACCCGTGCACGCCGGCAAGTTATTGTTTTCTCCAGCTTCAACCCGGCCGACCTGCGCTCCGAGGAAACCAGCTCCGTCGGCATCAAGCACCTGCGGTCCTACCTTGATCTGGCCGAGCAGGGGACCGCTGCTTTGCCTTATGATGGGCGCCGCGCCGCCAGCATTGACCTGCACCGGGAAGAGATAGCCGACGCGTTGCGGGACCGCGGGTTCGTGGTTGTTTCGGATGTGGGATTGTCCGATTTCAAGGTGGATTTGAGTGTTGCGCTGGCGGAAGACCCGTCCCGCCAGCTGATGGCCATCCTGCTGGACGGTCCGGCCTGGGCTGCACGCCGGACCGCGGGTGACCGGGACGGGCTGCCCCGGGATGTCCTGACGCGGATGATGCGGTGGCCTTCAGTGGAGCGGGTGTGGTTGCCGGCATGGCTTGCGGACAGTGAGGCGGTACTCGATCGGCTGGAACTGTCCTTGCGGGAAGCTGCTGGCGACGTTTCGGAAGAGGCTGTCGCTGAGCCGGCTCCGCGCGAGGTTGACCTTCCCGGAGTTGATGGCGGTGAGGCTGTTGAGGAGCCCGCTGGAATTGTCACTGACCCGATCGGAACGCTGCCGCTGTTTGAGGAGATTCGGAAGCCAGCTGGGCTGTCCTCGTCGGTGCCTGTTGCCTCCGAAGTGGCTACCTACCAGCCGTGGACCGTGCAGGCGTTCGGAACCACGGACGTTCTTGACAGCCTGCACTCACGACGTTCGATTGCTGCCGTCCGAGATGCCATTGGGGTTGTTGTCGCGGCTGAGGGGCCAGTACATCAGGACCGATTGGCAAGACTGGTCTGTGCTGCATTCGGACTCAATAAGGTCAACGGTCCCCGTGCGGACTCCGTGCTTCGTCTGGTCGAACCGTCGACCCACGTTTTTGATGACGATGGATTTGTTTGGGATGCCGCGGTGGATAGGCGCACTTGGAGCATCTTCCGGTCTAATGACGCGGAGATCGTTCGTAAGCCCGAGCACATCAGCGTTGTGGAACTGCGGAATGCGATGGTGGATATTGTGAGTGCGACAGGCGGCATCGGAGTGAGTGAGCTGCATCGGGAAACGATTCAGACGTTCGGCGGGAAGCGCCGGACTGCTGGCATCACGGCCCGCCTGAATGAGGGGCTGCAGCATGGAGTGGACACCGGCCATCTTGAACTGCGCGGCGACATGGTGCGGCTAGCCACATAGCCAGACTGGACTCGCTGTTTCATTGCAAGATGTCAGGGCCAACTCCCTCGGACTACGGGGTACTACCCTCGATGCCCGGTGCCAATTAATTTCAGAATGCAGGTGCGCATGCCGTCCCGCAAACGGATGCGCACCACGCGGCCTCCCAGATGCTGCGACAGATTTACCAAACTCAATCTCAATTTTGATCGGAGCTCCAATGTCCCAAGAACCCTTCCTGCTCTTTCTGCACGGCGTCGGCGACGGAAACAGGAACGGCGCTTGGTTGACCGGACTCACCGCCGCATTGTCCCGCCTTGGATACCCAGAAATTGACCGAGCGCGCGTGATCGCACCAAAGTACGCTCATGCACTGAGGGGCAGCGACGAATCCTTGCCGCTCCCTCGAACTACCGTCAAACAGCCCGCTAGGGATAGCGTTCGACGGAACCGCCGGGATTTTGAGCGACGCACCGCCGCGCTCGAATTCCGCCTGGGAAGACACAACCGAGGGAATGGCTGGGGCGGCGCCGAATTCGTCGTCAACGGCTCGGCCAGCCTCCCGGGCTTCGGGCAAGTACGCAAGTACCTCGGCGACGCGGATGTCCGGGCACAGGTTCTCCATCTAATTCTGAAGAAACTGCCCCCATCCGGTCAGATCGTGATTATCGGCCACAGCCTGGGGTCCTTGATCGCTGTGGACCTCCTCCAGCGGTTGCCAACAGGGCTCGAAGTAGTTGGCATGGTCACCATCGGCAGCCCACTCGCCAGCGGCCGGTTCGACGTCGAAAAACTGCGCGAGAGCATGCAGGAGCCTCCTGCCAACTTAGCCTGGTGGGCCAACTTCTGGAACGTGCTCGATCCAGTCGCTGCCCACAGAGGCCTGTCGTCGATGTACAACTGGATGCTGGACTTCCGCATCGTGAGCGGGTTCAACCACCACGTACACGACGCCGAGTCATACCTCTCCCACGACGCGGTCGCCGAAGCCGTAGGGTTCGCGCTTTTCGGATCGAAGTCGACCGAGATCGTCAGCGCGGATCACGGTCTGGACATCCAATTGGACGCATCCGAACTCACGGCCTTAGTGGCATTGCGATACGCCCATCTACTGAAGTCACGGCTGGAAGGCGAGCAGGCAGCCCGGTTTGCTGGAGCCTTGCGGCAGGTGCAAGCCAGTGCTATCAATGAGATCCGCCAGCGGAATAGGGAGGCTGGAAGGCCGCTGCCGTCGCAGGTTGCCAGGTTGGCCTTCGACCCATCGGACCCAGAGGCCCTCGTGCCCGAGCCGCTGCCGAGCCGCCACCTGACCAAAGAAGACGCGGTAACCCTGCTCACCGTTCTTGCATCCGAAAATGTGATCAGGCCATTTGAAATTAGCGTTGAACGCGATAAGTGGCTCGGCGCCATGCAGGAACTCACCGCGGAGATGGGACTAGGGAGCCAATATGGCACCCACGTCTTTGAAGCAGCAAAAAGAGCCCAGGACGTCCTTAGTGGAGCGCTGGTGATCAACTGGAAGAAATGGGGGACGCTGGGCGCCGGCGCGGTCGCCCTGGTGGTGGCCACCGGCGGTCTCGCCCTGGCTGCCGCGCCAGGGGTGGCGGGCGCGGCAGTCATCACAAGTGCCCTGGCCGGATTTGGCCCCGGCGGGATGATCGGTGGATTGTTGACGGCCGGGACGCTTGTTGGGGCCGGTGGCGGAGGCATCGCGTTCAGCCTCGCGAGCCCGGGCACTACAGCCGAAACCGTCGAAGCAGTGATACAGCGCCGCTTGACCGCCGCCATCCTGCGCCAGCGGCAGAACCTTGAACCCGACTACTCATTGTGGAGCATCCTGTCTGGGAACGAGATTGCGTTCCGCCGGGAATACGAACGGCTGGATGAGTTCTCCGACGATTCAGCCCAAGGCCTGAAAGAGCTGAAGAAGAAGCTCGAGACCATTGAAAGGGCGATGAAGTACCTGTCCGAGAATGGCCTGGAACCGGACCTGATCGAAGATCCTGCAGAAAGCGCCCTGGACGCTGAGGAGAGTCAAGCCAGTGCTGCACGCCAGCCCCAACTGCAACTTGAATAGGGACTCCTGGGCTAGGGAGAATCATCGGTGACCGTCGCCGGACAAAAGGGGCCCTTCGAAGATGAGCGTGGTCAGGCCGGTCTGAGGATACCGCCGCCGGGCTGGGTTTTCGGTGCGGCGTGGTGCGGCGGGAAAGAGGTCAGGGCCTCTTTGAATTGGTAGCGACCAAGCAACCAAAACCAAAAAGAGACCCTGCCATGACTAACTCTATGTCTTGTTCCCATGGCCAGTGGTGCACGCGCGCCGATGCGCTGTTCGGTGTGGAGGGTGTCCACGTCAGTGCCGTCACGACAACCGCGTCAGGCCTGGTTCTGCACGTCGAGACCGCTGATGATCTTGCTGGTTGCCCTGGCTGCGGTGTCGTTGCGGTCGGCCACGGACGCCGCCAGGTCCGGCTCCACGACATTCCCTGTTTCGGGCGGCCCGTGCGGCTGCCGACCCTAATCCTCTGAAGCTTTCCCGCCACCCGAAGGATTCTGATTTCGATCAACACGATAAACAGGAATGGTCACCTTTTCCTTCCGGTTTTTATTGCGCCCGTGTGCATCAAGGGCCCAGAAGGACTTTAGGACATGGAACATTGTTGGCAGCGCAACCAAAAGTATTGTGGCAATACCTGCAACCAATAAACTGCCGAATAAAGTAGCTATGAAGTCATTTTCCGGACGGAAGTAAGTGAAGGCTACTGTAGTGCCGTAAACAGCCGACGTTAGAAAGACGGTCTGCCTGCTGACGCTTGGGGCTCTGTAGGCTGCTACCGCGACCATCAGAACGACAGTTGCCAGGGCCCCGACCTCGTAGTTCCAAAAAACCGACCAATTGCCAAACCCGTCTCCTAAGTCACCAGGCAAAACAATCATATGCCGCGTCGTCGGAAACAGGGGTATGAGCATGATAAGAGCGATGACAAAGCCCAGCACTAATGCTGCCAGCGTGAGCTCGATATAGCCATCACGTTTAAGTGCCCCAATTCTTTTTAGAATGGGCGAGTTCTCGAATTTACTCAAATCACTTAGGGCCAAGAGCCCCAAACTGACCACCGCAAGCAGGATGACAACAGGGGCGGTAGGAGACCAAAGGTCGGAAAGCCAATTAAAAGCCAGTGCACTAATAACGACTCCGCCGACTTTGATTCCGAGGGAACTTATCGGCGGGGTGGGACCTGCCGGTGGTTGAGGGTCGTCCGTGGCTTCCATGAAAACATCCTGTAGGCAATCGACAATCAATTGGTAGGGAATCTCGACCGTTCCATGAGCGATAAACGAACTATACGCGCGGACGTCCGGTTCTGACTGCTGCGCGACGAGGATTCGGAAAAATAAGTTGAAGTTAGTCGATGATCATCGAGAGAGCGTGGCCATCTCCGCTGCCTGGTGCAGCGCCTCCACCATTGACCGCGAATCCGCGATCGCCTTGCCGGCAATATCGAAGGCGGTGCCGTGGTCCACGGATGTGCGGATCACCGGCAGGCCCACCGTGATGTTCACGCCGGCCTCGATGCCCAGCACCTTCACCGGGCCGTGCCCCTGGTCGTGGTACATGGCCACCACCAGGTCGTAATCGCCGCGGCCGGCCAGGAAAAACAGCGTGTCCGCGGGCAGTGGGCCCGTAACGTTGATCCCGGCAGCCTTCGTCGCCTTCACGCCGGGTTCGATCTTCTCGGCTTCCTCACCCTGGCCGAACAGGCCGTTCTCGCCGGCGTGCGGGTTGATGGCGCAGACGCCGATCTTCGGGTTCGGGATGCCCGCCCGGACCAGCGCCTCGTGGCCGCGGCGGATGGTGCGCTCCACCAGGTCCGGGTTGATCTTGCGGATGGCGTCCATCAGCCCGATGTGCGTGGTCACGTGGATCACCCGGATCTTGGGCGTGGACAGCATCATGGACACTTCCTCCGTGCCCGTCAGGTGCGCCAGCAGCTCGGTGTGCCCGGGGAAGATGTGCCCGGCCGAGTGCAGCGCCTCCTTGTTCAGCGGCGCGGTGCAGATGGCCTGCACCTTCCCGGCCATCGCCAGCTCGCTGGCCACCCGGATGTACTCGTACGCGGCGTGCCCGGCCACGGGGGAGAGCTGCCCCCACGCCAGGTCCTCCGGCAGCAGCGCCAGGTCGATCACGTTCACCCGGCCCGGCGTGAACACCGCATCCTCGACGTTCTCAATACTCTGGATGTCCGCCTCTAGACCTAAGATGTCCGCGGCCTGGCGCAGGCGCAGCGCGTCCCCGATCACCACGGGCCGGCACTCGGCGTTGCTCTGCGGATCCAGCACGGCGGCCACCACCACCTCCGGCCCCACCCCGGCGCCGTCGCCCATGGTGACGGCCACGTAGGGGAGGCTCTTCTGGTCGGTTGTGCTTGCTGCTTCGGTGGTCATGTCTGCTCCAGATCGTTCGGAAGTCTTGCTGGGAAGGGTGGTGGCGGGAGCCTGCGCGGACTGGCCGCGGCGCTCCCGGATTGCGTCGTAAAGCTGGACGCTCTCTCGCGTCTAGCACCTTTCGGCCAAACCTCCCGCGCCCTGATTTCTTGTCAGGGCGTATGGGACCGGTAGAAGGGCCCCTCGTCACGGGTGCACCCATGACAGTGTCAGTCGTTACATGCAACGTTGACTTATGAGTGTTAGGGACAGTGTCGCCCGCCACCGCATTGCTATGCGCCAGCGGGGGTTCCGGCAGATGCAGATGTGGGTTCCTGATGCCCGCACTGAAGAGTTCAAGCGTGAGGCGCAGCGTCAGGCGCAGGCCGTGGCCGCTGCCGACCGTGCTGGCGACGATCAGGACTTCATCGAACAGATATCGGAAGACTGGCCGGAGCGAACCGTGGCGAGTTGTGGACGGTATCCGGCGGAACTTACGCCGAGAAACCACGGCCGGCACTCATCATCCAAGATGACCTGTTTACCGAGTCAGAGTCGGTGACGGTCCTCCCGCTGACCTCGTCCCTGACGGACGCTCCACTGCTCCGACTGGTAGTGGATCCCAGTCATTGAGGGGTTGGAACGAGTCAGCCAGATCATGGTGGACAAGCTCACTACGGTGCGCCGCGCCAATCTTGGGCGGCGGGTCGGCCGGATCGATTCAGAAACCATGGTTTCTATGGAGCAGTCACTTGCCGTCTTTCTCGGCTTGGCGCGCTGACGCGAGCTCAGTCACCGCAGGAAGCCAGGAACGACAGGTAGCGCGCGTCCCCGCGACCCACTAGCCGGCCGAGTGTTTCCACCGCCTCAACATCCCCGGAACCCATATCCGTGGACAACCACCGCACCATCAGCCCGGCATCCCTACTCGACCGCACGGACGCACCGACAGCCAAATCAAGCGGGTCCCGCAGCAACTGCACGGCGAGAACACCGGACCTAATTAGCAGGGGAGCGGTGTACACATCCAGCGCCTCGGCCACCCGCCCCTCTCTCAGCAGCCGCAGCACCCGTCCCGAATCGGAGCGCCCGGCCAGCCCGGCAGCAAGCCGGTAGGGGTTCGACTCCACCGCACCGCCCAGCATCGACCGGATCCGGAACATCTCCGTCCGGATGGCCTGCGAAGTGCCCGCATCGCCATAAAGCTCATACGCCAGTTCCTCGGCGCTCCACCCCTGGGCGCGGGAATCGAGCAGCGCCAGGATCTCTGCCCGGCGCAGCGTCAGCGACACCCGGCTGCCGTCAGCAAACACCGCGGCAGGTTTGTCGCCGAGCAGCTCCAGCGACTCCACACCAACAGAAGGCCGCTGAACGGGCACCCGCGAGGCACGAACCGGAGAAGAGGCGCCCAAGGAGGTCCCGCCGTCGGGCGGTCCCAGAAGAGTTTCCGCCACGCGGACCGCGCACCGCACCATGCGAAGGGTGTCCGCGCTGAGGGTGTCCAGCGGCCCCGAGACATCCAGCACGCCCAGCAACTTACCGGTCAAAGGGTCCGTGATGGGCGCCGCCGTGCAGGCCCACTCGTGGTGGGTGCGGACCAGGTGCTCGGCGGAGAACAGCTGCACCGGCCGACCTGTAAGCAGCGCCTCGCTGATGGCGTTGGTGCCGATGCCGGCCTCGGACCAGTCGGCCCCTTCGGAGAACTCCAGCCGGTCAGCCCGGCGCAGCACGTCCGGGCTGCCCACCCGCCAGAGGATCTCGCCGCGGGCGTCGGTGAGCACCAGCAGGTGCCGGCCGGAACTGGAATCGTCGGCCAGCAGGTCGTTCAGCGCGGGCATGACTTGCTGCAGCCGGTGCTCCCGGCGGAGCTCCAGGACGTCGGACGCCTCGTGCAGGTGCCGCGGGCTGTGCTGGTCCGGGCTGATGCCCAGGGCCATGGAACGGCGCCACAAATCCGCCAGGTCGTTGGGGATCTCCGGGCGCGGGACACCGGAGATGACCAGTTCGTGGGCGCGGCGCAGGGCACGCGAATACTTTGCCGGGTCCGAAAACCTCAGGCCGTAGTCCAAAACAGTGTCCTCCTCACCGGCGGCGCCCTTGCCGGCAGTGCCGTGTAACGCGGTTGAAACCCCCACTGCGTTGCAATGGTGATGCAGCTCACGCCCGTACCGGCTTAGCGCAGGGGATTCCGGCGGGACGGGGCCGCCGGGACCACAAGACACACGGACCATCAGACACAAAGGAGTGGACATGACCGAAACACCCACCGCAGCCGCGCAGGCCTGGCTGACCGAATTGGATACCGCGCTGCAGCGGCGCGACGTGGACGCCGCCGTCGGGCTTTTCGAGGACGACAGTTACTGGCGCGACTTCGTGGCCTTCACCTGGAACCTGAAAACGCTCGAAGGCAAGGCGGACATCCGGCAGATGCTCGAGGCCACGCTGGACCACGTGCAGCCCGCCAACTGGACGCTCGCCGAGGACGCCACCGGCGACGCCGGCACCACAGAAGCCTGGATCACCTTCGAAACCGCCGCCGCCCGCGGCTACGGCCACCTCCGGCTGCGGAACGGCAAATGCTGGACCCTGCTCACCACCATGCAGGAGCTGAAGGGCTTCGAGGAGAAGAAGGGGACCCGCCGCGAGAAGAGCGTGGCGCACCAGATCATCAAGGGCCGCCGCTCCTGGCTGGAACAGAAGGAGGAACGCGAGGCGCGGCTCGGCTACGAGGAGCAGCCCTACACGGTGATCATCGGCGGCGGGCAGGGCGGCATCGGCCTCGCGGCCCGGCTGCGGCGCCTGGGCGTCCCCACCCTCGTCATCGAGAAGAACCAGAAGCCGGGCGACTCCTGGCGGAACCGCTACAAGTCCCTGCACCTGCACGACCCCGTCTGGTACGACCACATGCCCTACCTGAAGTTCCCCGACGACTGGCCCGTCTTCGCCGCCAAGGACAAGATCGGCGACTGGCTGGAGCACTACACCCGGATCATGGAGCTGAACTACTGGGGCGGCACCGAGTGCGTGGACGCCGAGTACGACGACGGCACCCAGGAATGGGTGGTCCGTGTAGTCCGCGACGGGTCACCCGTGACCCTGCGGCCCAAGCAGCTCGTGTTCGCCCTGGGCGTCTCCGGCTACCCGAACATTCCCGCGTTCGACGGCGCGGGCTCCTTCCTGGGGGAGCAGCGCCATTCCTCGCAGCACCCGGGCGGCGGGGACTGGACCGGGAAGAAGGCCGTGGTGATCGGCTCCAACAACTCCGCGCACGATATCTGCGCGGACCTGTGGGAGCACGGCGCCGAGGTCACCATGGTGCAGCGATCCTCCACCCACATCGCCCGGAGCGAGTCCCTGATGGACCTGGCGCTGGGGGACCTGTACTCGGAGAAGGCGTTGGCCAACGGCGTCACCACCGAGAAGGCCGACCTGCTGTTCGCGTCCCTGCCCATGCGGATCCTGCCCGAGGCGCAGGTGCCGGTGTACCAGGCGATGGCCGAGCGGGATGCCGAGTTCTACTCCCAGCTGGAAGCTGCGGGGTTCGACCTGGACTTCGGCGTGGACGGCTCCGGATTGTTCGTGAAGTACCTGCGGCGCGGCTCCGGCTACTACATCGACGTCGGCGCCTCCCAGCTGATCATCGACGGCCGGGTGCAGCTCCGCTCGGGGGAGGTCTCCAAGATCACCGGAAACGCCGTGGTCCTTGGTGACGGAACCGAGCTGGAGGCTGACCTGGTCGTGTACGCCACCGGCTACGGCTCCATGAACGGCTGGCTGGCGGACCTGGTCTCTCCCGAAGTGGCTGATCGCGTGGGCAAGTGCTGGGGCTACGGCTCAGACACCCCGAAGGACCCGGGCCCCTGGGAAGGGGAGCTGCGCAACATGTGGAAGCCCACCAACGTGCCCAACCTCTGGATCCACGGCGGCAACCTGCACCAGAGCCGGCACTACTCGTCCTACCTGGCCCTGCAGCTCAAGGCCCGGATGGAGGGCCTGGAGACGCCGGTCTACGAACTGCAGCCGACGCACCACACCCGCTGACGCTGAACCGTGAGGCGGTTAGGACTGCCGGGGTTGGGTACGCACCCAACCCCGGCAGTCCGCCGTCGTCCACCTTCCAAACGCTCTCTCACTTAATGTGCGTTTTCCACGGACGCTCTCGCACTCCGCGAGGCGGTCCAGGCGGCGTAGCTGCCGTCGAGTTCGACGACGCTGTACCCGGCGCGGCGCAGCGCGCTGGCCGCCACGGAGTTCCGGACACCGGACTGGCAGTAGGTCACGATGGTGCCGCCGGCGGGAAGTTCGTCCAGGTGCCACATGAGCCGGCCGCCGCTGAGCTGGTGCGAACCCGGGATGTGCCCGGCGGCGTGCTCGGTCCTGTTGCGGACATCCAGCACCATGGCCGCGTCGAAGCCCTCGAGCTCCTCCGGCCGGATCAGCTTCGGCGTGGTGGCCGGCAGCCCGTCGATGCTGGTGAGGTACCCGGCAACGTTATCGATGCCCACACGCACCAGGTGGTCCCGCATGTCCTGGGCCTGCTCCTGGTCCCGGGTCAGCAGCACCAGCGGGTTGTTGTCCGTTTCCGGGTTGACCACCCAGGCGCCGTAGCTGGCCACAGACTTGCCGGCCGGGATGTTCAGGGACCGGGCTACCGTGCCCCGGTGGACTTCACTGTTGGAGCGGGTGTCGATGAAAGTGACCTTATCCGCCGCCAGATCATGGGCGACGTCCGCGGTGTCCAGTTCCGCCAGGGGCGCACGGCGGCCCATGACGGCCGGGCCCTGGCGGTTTTCGCGCTTCATCCGGCCGAAGTAGGCATGGGCGTCGGGCTGGCCCTCGAGGAGTTCAGCGACGAAGCCCTGCTCGTCATTGGCGGCGAGGTAGGGTCCCCACCAGGCGTAGCGGCGTTCGTAGCCGACCGTGGAGGACGGGATCGCCCCGAGGGCCTTGCCGCAGGCGCTGCCGGCGCCGTGCCCCGGATGCACCTGGACGTAATCCGGCAGCGTCAGGAACTTGTCCCGCAGGCTGGCGAAGAGCTGCTTGGCGCCTTCAAAGCGGGTGTCGACGCCGCCTGCTGCCTCGTCCAGCAGGTCCGGGCGGCCCAGGTCGCCGGAGAAGACGAAGTCACCGGAAAGCAGGTAGCCGGGCTGGTCGCTGAACGCGCCGTCGGTCACCAGGAAGGACAGGTGCTCCGGGGTGTGGCCGGGCGTGTGCACCGCCGTGATGGTGATGTTGCCCAGGGTGATGGTGCTGCCGTCATAGAGCCTTTCGCCGTCGAATTCGTACTGCCAGTCCGGGCCGCCCTCGCCGGAGACGTAGATCGTGGACCCGGTGGCGGCCGCCAGTTCGCGGGTGCCGGAGAGGTAGTCGGCATGGATGTGGGTTTCGGTGACAGCCACGATCCTCATGCCGTTCTGCCTGGCCAGCTCCTGGTAGACCGCAATGTCGCGGCGGCCGTCCACCACGATGGCTTCCCCCCTGGCCTGGCAGCCGATCAGGTAGCTGGCCTGGGCAAGGTCTTCATCGTAAATGCGCTCAATAAGCATGGTGCTCTCCTTCGGTAAGGCGGGGGAATAAGTTTTGTATTGCGTGCGGGCGGGCGGCTCAGGCGGGTGAGGGGACGCTGCTCCGGTTGCTGCTCCGGGTGCGCAGCGGGCAGGAGCTGATGAAGAACCAGCAGACTCCGGCCGTGGCCGCCGTGAGGGCTGCGACGCTGGCGGCGATGAACCACCGCAGCTCTGCCGGGGCCTGCTGGATGAGGACGAAGGTCCCCATGCCCAGGACGAACCAGCCGAAGGCCTTGCGCAGGGCGGCTTCCGGGATGCGGCCGGCGAGTTTGGCGCCGATGAGTGAGCCCGCGATGGCTGCGGACGTCACGCCGAGGGTGAGGCCCCAGTCGAGCTGGACGGTGGTGAGGTATCCGGCCAGCCCTGCGAAAGACTTCATGGCGATGACCACCAGGGAGGTGCCCACCGCGACGGACATCGGCAGGCCGCCCAGGAGCGCCAGGGCCGGGACCACGAGGAAGCCGCCGCCCGCGCCAACCAGTCCGGTGACAAGCCCGACGACGGCGCCGTCCAGCAGCACCCTGCCCAGGGGAAGCTCGCGCATGACGGGGCTGGCGTCGTCGTCGTTCTTCCTCTTGCGGCCGCGGAGCATGGCCACGGAGGTGGCCACCATCATGACCGCGAAGGCGATCAGCAGGATCTGGCCCGGGATGTGCCCGCCCAGGAGTCCGCCCACGAACGCGCCTGCCATGCCGGCCGCGCCGAAGATCAGGCCGGTCCGCCACATCACCCTGCCGCCGCGGGCATGGCTGAGCACGCTGACCGCGGAGGTGACGCCGACGACGAAGAGCGAGGCGGCGATGGCTTCCTTGGCCTCGAAGCCGGCCACGTAGACCAGGATGGGGACGGTCAGGATGGATCCGCCGCCGCCCAGGACGCCGAGCGAGAGCCCGATGACCACCGACAGGGCGAGGACCAGGAGCAGGGCGGCGGTCATGAGACCCTGACCTCATCCCTGGCGTCCGAGACCGGAAGGCTAAGGATGGCGCTTTCGCGCGTGGGTTCCTTGGCGGCCTTGTTCCAGGGCATTGCGGAGAGGGCCTGGCCCATGGCGCAGGTATTGGTGGCTGCGGAGAAGGTGAGTCCGGTGCCGATGGCGCCGGCGAGCATGCGGATCTTCGGGGAGACGAACTTGCCGCCGGCCAGGCCCAGGACCACCAGGGAGCCTGCGGCGAGGCGGACCTGGCGCTCCAGGTCCCAGCGGGGCTTGCCCCGGACGACGTCGCCGCCGGCAGCCGCGAACCCGGGCACCCCGCCGGTCAGGACGTAGCCGACGTCGATCCCGGATGTGCCCAGGCGCTGGCGTGCCTGCTCGGCGCGGGCGCCGGACTGGCAGACCAGGACCACGCGGGAGCCAAGACGGGCAGCGAGTTCATCGGTGTGCTCGGACAGCAGCGGCAGCGGCACGTTGTAGGAGCCCCGGATATGCATGGCCCCGAACTCGGCGGCGGAGCGCACATCGATGACCATGAGGTCCTGGTGCTCGGCCATCCAGTCGTGAAGGGTCTCGGGAGCGAGGGCGGTGGTGGCTGTGGCTGTGGAAAGGGGAGTCATTGCTGGCCTCTCGAAGGGACGGGGGTGGATACCCCACCGAGTATTACAGATACCCCCGGGGGTACGCAAAACACCCTAGGGGGTATATGATGGGCGGAAGCCGCCGACAGTTGGAGAAACCCTTGGAACTCAATCCTGCAGAACTCACGCCCGTGATCAACCGGCTCAAGCGTGCCCAGGGCCAGCTCGCCGCTGTCACCCGAATGCTGGAAGAAGGCAGGGACTGCAAGGACGTGGTCACCCAGCTCGCGGCCGTGTCCAAAGCACTGGACCGAGCCGGATTCGCCATCATCGCCACAGGCTTGGAGCAGTGCATCGTCCAGAAGGACGCAACGATGGACAAAAAAGAACTCGAAAAGCTCTTCCTTTCCCTCGCCTGACCGACCCCCGCGCTCGTGGTTATCCCTGGTGCCTGCAACCCGGCACCAACGTGATTAGGTAGGGCGAACCAGCTGGCAGCACTTTCCAGCTGGTGCACGTTGGAGCAGGATGACCTCCATGAAACGAATCGTGATGGCCGGTTTCGCAGCGGCATTGTTGGCGTTCGGCGGCGTCAACTCGGCGGGTGTGAGCAACGCGGCCACCGATCCATCCCGGGTGGCGGGGCAGATCCTGGTCAAGTTCCGGGACGGCGGCGCTGCGGCCGGCGTGCTGCGCCGGCATGGCCTCGGCGCGGGCACGGACGTTGGGGACACCGGCGCGCACCTCATCACGGTGCCAGCCGGCAAGGAGCTGCAGCTCATCGAGGCGTTGAGCCGCAACCCTGCGGTTGAATACGCCGAGCCGGACCAGGCGGCTACCTCCGCCACAGCCGACCCGTACTTCGGCCGCCAGTACTCCCTGCAGAACGATGGCCAGCCGTTTACCAACACGCGTGGCGATGTACAGATAGCCGCCGGCACCCCGGACGCTGACGTGGACGCCGTCGAGGCCTGGGGCGTCACCACCGGCAGCGGCATCAAAGTTGCTGTTCTCGATTCAGGTGTCGCAAGCGACAACCCCGACATCAACCCGAAGGTTGTTGCCCGCGCCAATTTCAGCGGCGCGACAACCAATGAAGACATTTACGGCCACGGTACCCACGTGGCAGGCATCATCGCCGCCACCCACAATACGGAGGGCGTGGCGGGTGTGTGCCCGGGCTGCACCATCCTGGCAGGCAAAGTCCTCAACGACAGCGGAGTCGGATCGTCCTCGAGCGTTGCGAACGGCATCAACTGGGCCGTCAGCAACGGGGCCAAGGTGATCAACATGAGCATCGGCGTGCCGGCATCACGTACCCTCGAAACTGCCGTCAACAATGCATGGAGTAACGGGGTGGTCCTCGTGGCCGCCGCAGGCAACGGCGGTAACCAGGCCAAGATCTACCCGGGCGCGTATGCCAAAGTCATTGCCGTCGGCGCGACAGACAACAAAGACGCCAAAGCAGCATTCTCAACCTACGGAGCCAGCTGGGTTGACGTCGCAGCGCCCGGAGTGAACGTGTACTCCACGTTCCCGAACCACCCGTTCGCCCTTGAGAAACCGAACAACCGGTCCCAGGGATACGACGTCGGCAACGGCACCTCGATGTCCTCGGCCATCGTCGCTGCCACGGCCGCGCTGGTCTGGAGTTCCACTCCCGGTGCCACAGCCACTTCAGTGCGCGCTAAGGTCGAAACGACCTCCGAGAAGAAGACCGGCCAGGGGACCTACTGGGCCTATGGCCGCGTCAACGCGTTCAACGCGGTCAAGTAGTTCCACGTACGGCGGAAGTACCGGCCGCGGGTCAAAGTCGGTGCCTTCGCCGGCCTACTCTGTTACAGTCAGGCCCCATGATCGAACTCCGTCCCGATGTTCCCGGCACGGTCGGCTTCTTCCACACGGCACAGGTCCACGTGGCTACGTTCGAGGCCCTGTCCCGGGAGCTCATGTCCTCTGCCCGCACGGTCCACCGGGTGGATCCCGAAGCTCTGGAGCTTGCCAGACAGGACGGAACAGGGGAGCGCGTCCGCGCCGTCGTCGCCGGCCACCTTTCGGAACTCCGGGAAGCCGGATGCGAGGTCATCCTCTGCACCTGCTCAACGCTCGGCGAGATCGCGGAACAACTGTCAGGAGAGGGTCTCAAGGTGATCCGGATCGACCGGCCGATGCTTCGCCGGGCCGTCACCCTCGGCCCGCGGATCGGTGTCCTCGCGGCGCTCGCCAGCACCGTCGAGCCGACCGCACGCGTCCTTGCCGAGGAGGCTGCGGACGCGGGAGCTGACGTTTCCGTTGAGGTGAGCGTCGTGGACGGCGCATGGGACGCCTTCCTCAGCGGAGATGCGGCGGACTACCGCTCCCGCATCGCGGAGGCGGCCCTCGCGCTCTCAAGCCGCTGCGACGTCGTCGTCCTCGCCCAGGCGAGCATGGAGCCCGCTGCCGCCCTGCTGGCCGGGCTCACGATCCACGTCGTGACGAGCCCCCGGTCCGCCGTCGAGGCGGTGGCAGCGGTCGTCCCGTCCCGCTGACGGGGCGGCTCCGAACAGCAGTTAGGGGTGGAAGCAAGTGAACGGACCGGCCGCCCAAAGTGGACCGCACTGGCGCAGGGTGATGGCAGCGCTCGCCAACCGGGATGCGCGGACCGCTTACGCGCAGATTGTGCTCGGTGCGGGAGTCCTGTCCGATGCGAAGGAGCAGCGCCGTCACGGGGCAATCACCATCCTGTTGGAGGCCGGGCTGGTGGAGAAGGCGGGAAGCAACGCTTATCAGGCCTCGGAGACGATCTTCCGCTCTCTCCTGTCCCAGCAGCCAAAGCGCCAGCCGAAAACCGGGGTGGACCGGTTCCTGCGCCTGGGCCGGATCGACAGGTACCCGGCCAGTGCGGCGGACCGGCGCGAGCTCCTGGCCTGGATCGTGGACCAAGCCATCCAGCCGGGGGAGGACCTCACCGAGAGGCAGGTCAACGAGCGGCTGCTGAGCTACACGGACGACGTGGTGCTGCTGCGCCGCTACCTTGTCGACTTCGGGCTGCTGGAGAGGACCGCATCGGGGTCTTCCTATTCCCGGCCGGAATGAGAACGCCGCTCACGGTTACAACCTGTGTTGGCTCAGGGCGTTGAACTGCTCCTGCCTGGCGGACTGTCCTCGGTCCATATGGACGAGACCAAGGGAACTCCGTTACGGGTGCTGCCGACCCAAGTCTTCAGGGCGGTACCGGAATGTGTGTGGACAGCGAAGTTTCCCTAGTGCAGAAGGAAGACGCCAGGAATTCAGGGCTGCGGGCATAAGATGCCAGACCGCGGGTCCAAGAGGACAGTCTGTGGTTGGGCCACGGAGACTAAGGCCAACATGGCCTTAACGGCGACAAGGCGCTTCCGGGTATTGCCGGAAGCGCCTTGTCGGACTGTTGGAGCCCTACTTGAGTAACGCGCAGACGTCCACCACTTGACCTGTGCCAGAGAACGTTCTTATTTCCCCTCCAGTGGTAGTCCGGGCGTAGTTGACGTTGCCGGTCGTGAGGAAGAGCCCCTCTACATGTTGACCCGGAACGTCGGGAACAATTAGCAGGTTCCTCCCCGTCGACTTCACTTCTTCCGTGCCGTTGGGCAGAAGCTGTATATGGGTAGCCCCCGTAATCACGTACTTCAAGGTCTTGCCGTTGGCTGACAGGGTAATCGTGGTGGCGGGAGCGATTTGAATTTTCCGATTGCCGCTTAGGGGGATTTCCTTAAATTTTCCAGTCAGTGTGGCGGTCACGTCGAAGCCCGGACAGTCGTTTCCGAAGGCATCCTGAAGTAGGAAAGATCCTGTGGGATTTGGAACAGGTGGTGCGGCGGCGGCAGGGCCGGCCACTCCGGCGAATGCGAATGCGGCTGCGGCTGCGACGGTAACGGGCATAGTGATGCGAGTGGGCCATTTTTTCATTGAAGTACTCTCCGTTGTAGCTTCTGACTGAAATTCCCCCGGAACGGGACAAGTCCCTGACTGCAAGGACTTGGAGCTTATGCGGCGGCTGCCGTGCCAACACGAGTAGCCCCTACCCACATTCGGAGATTAGGGTTACGCGCGTACCAAGCCCCTAACCGTCGAAAACGGACTCGCCAGCAGGGTAGGTCAAGGCGCTGTCGCAGCCACCTCAACCTCAACCCCGGCATCCCTAAACTTCTGCACCTGCTCGGGGTCTGCGCCGTCGTCCGTCACCAGGTCCAGGGGTGCGCCAAAGCAGGCCCAAGCAGTGAACGGCCGCAGGCTGGAGCAGTTGCCGGAGGAGACGCGCTCCCACATGGTCTCCAGGCAGCCCATCGGCCGGTTGCTCCGGCCGGAGGAGATCGCCGATGTTTTCCTGTTCCTCGCGGGGGACGGGTCGTCGGCCATGACAGGATCCATCGTCAACGTGGACGGCGGATACACCGCTGCCTAGCGGCGCGCGCTCAAAGACCGCGACGGCGGCACCTCGGCCGGGTGCCGCCGTCGTGGTCCAGGTGCGGGGAGACTTGCCGTCAGTGGCGTGAGGCCGCGCGCAAGAGCCGGGCGACCTCCGGGGTCATGGAGTAGCGCTCGCCGTCCCAGTCCCAGATGTAGTGCCAGGAATTACCCCTTGGCGTGGTGTACATCGGAAGGCCTGCGCGACGGATGGCCTTGCCCATCCCGCCGAGTATGCCTGCCACGCCCGACGTGCCTTTCGGGTGCGAGATGGCCTCGGCGATCTCCTCTGGACGGAAATGCTCAGTCTTGTCACTGGTCGCTTGTATCAAGTGAAGCAGAACTGTTTGGCCCGGCTGCGAGATCTGATCCCACAGAGTGGCGGCGATTGCTGAAGCTTCGTCCGTTCCAACCCAGGGACGAGACAGACAGCGTTGTCGACGGAACCGCCATGCCACACCTTGAGGGTGTGTGACCCAGCGGTGGATCGATGTCCGCGGGTTGCGGATGCACATTGCGGAGGCCGGCGCGGGGAGCCGCTGATCCTGCTCCACGGATTTCCGCAGAACTGGTGGGAATGGCACGCGCCATCCCCAGCCTGGCCAAGCACTACCGGGTGATCGCCGTGGACCAGCGCGGCTTCGGCTGGACCGCTGCACCAAAGCGTGGCTTCGACGCCCACACCCTGGTGGAGGACATTGTCCAGCTCATGGTCGAATAGAACATCCCGCGGGCGCGCTTCCTCACACACGACTGGGGCGCCGTGGTGGCCCAGTTGCTGGCCATGGAACGGCCCGATCTGGTTGAGGCGCTGGTTGTCACCGGCGCCCCGGACGTGCACATCAAGCCAAACACCCAGCTGCTGCGGGTGTTCCCCAAGCTGTGGCATGTCTTCGGGCTGGCGGCACCGGGTATCGGTGCCCGCCTCATCAAGAGCCGGAAGCTGATGCGTCACCTTTTTATGGCTTTCGACCCACCCGGCGGGGTGACCGAGGCGGACATCGGTTCTACCGTGCGGCGATGGCACCGCCTGAAAGGGCAGCGCCGGCGCCGGCCCTCTACCGCACAATGCTCGTTCCGGCGTTTATGGCCATCATCACCGGCGCCTACGCCAAACGGAATTTCTCCGTCCGGACTCTGGTGATTGTCGGGGCGGCGGACCCGTCCGGAACGCTGCAGGGGATGGGGCACCACCCCGGCCGCGGCCGCAACATCACCACGGAGACCCTGCCCGGTGCGGGGCACTTCGTGGACCACCGCCCCGGGCAGACTGCAGCCAGGGCACTGCGGTTCTTCGAGGAAGAGCATGGGCGCACGACGGCGCGCGGATAGTTGGCAGGATCCGGCAATGGCAAGGACTCAGCTGCTGAAGCCCCCATACCCGCTCTGCTCACCCGCCGCCACAGGTGACGTGCCCCGGCACGGGAGCGCCGCCGTCGTAATTAATTACGACGGCGGCGCTCCTCCTGTGCAGCCGGGATCAGCTGGGTGATGGAACCCTTTCCAGGTCCCGGGGATCGTTATCCAGGTCGTCGTCCCAAGAGTCGGAAGTGACAACTTCGGTGTCCGAACGGTTCGATTCGCGCTGCGAATAGAACCAAATTGGGATGTAGAGCGAGAGGACGAGGAAGCCGAGCCAGGTTGAGGTCCAGCCGATTTCCTGGCTGTTCAGGTAGACCACGCCGATCAGGCACAGCGGAAGATTGAACAGGCCGAACGTCAGGGCCACATGCTTCCAGCCCTTGGGGGCCTTGAAGGGCCGTTCCAGGGTGGCGAAGGCGGGGTGCTTCTTGGCTTTGACGTAGGCGAACAAGCTGATGCCGTTGGCGCAGGTGTAGCCAATGGCGGCGGCCGCGAGAATTGCCGAGAGGGACCCCATGGAAATCAGTGCCATGTTGAACGCCGCGGTGACCAGCAGTGCAACAAAGGGAGTCCCGTGGCGGTTCGTTTTGCCGAAGACCCTGGGCAGGTTGCCTTCGGTGGTCATGGAGTGCATGGCGCGGGATGAACCCAGGTAAGCCGTCTGGATGATCAGGATCATGGCCGCGATCAGCATGATGATGGTGATCACGGAGCCGGCCTGGCCAAAGACAGCCTGCGCCACAGGAATCAGGGGCGAGACGGGCTCTGCCATCACACCGTCAACACCGAGCACGCCGATCACCGCGGCCTGCACCAGCACGTACGAGAGGAAGCAGATGGCGCCGCAGGCAAACAGTGCCTTCGGGACATCCTTGGACGGGTTCTTGTATTCGGGGGCGTAGATGGCGGCGGTTTCCCAGCCGCAGGCGCTCCACTGCGCAATGGCAAAGATGCCGAAGAGAATCAGGACGTGGTGCATGTCCCAGGTCCAGTCGGCGGGCCACCAGTTGCCGGTGATGTTGGCGAAGTCCACATGTCCGGTGGCAAACGGCGCCACCGTCAGGATGACCAGCGGGATCAGCGAAACCGCCGCCAGGATGTAGCCCAGGATGGCGCCGTCCTTCAGGCCGAACCAGTTGACCAGGAAGAGTCCCGCGAAGATCACCAGGCCCGAAATCAGTGAGAGCTGATACTCGGTGAAGGTCTCGGCAAGGGCGGGGAACAATCCATGCAGGTAGCCGCCCACCAGGATGGCGAAGATCGCCAGGACCGGGTTCCAGGCAAACCAGTAGCTCCAGGCGGAGAAGCCGCCGATCAGCTTGCCCTTGTCATACTTCCCTTTGTAGTTCTCCGTGCGGAACACATGCTGGGCGAAGCCCGGCAGGCCGGAGGCCTTGGGAAAGGTGGTGGCCAGTTCAGCGTAGGCAGCGTTCTGGATGAACCCCTGAATCACCGACAGCCCCCAGATCAGGATTGCGGCGGCAGCCATGTACATGGGCAGATAGCCCAGGGACGGCAGAATCAACAGGGGGACGCCCAGTGCGATGGCCAAGCCCTGTTTCCAGTTGATCGACCTTTCCAGGTGGCCAACACCCTCCGAAAGATTTTTACTCATAACACTCTCCTTAGACGACTTCAGTGTCGTCAGGTCATTTAATTTGAATAACTCAGTTTGAATATCTATGACGTTTGGAAAAACTCCTGCGGACACGAAATTCGTCCAATCCGTGCGTGCGGAGGGGCAGGTCAAACGTTGGTATAAGCAGAGTTTTTCGGCTCAGCCAAACCTGCAACTGCGGTCTGCAATTGCATTGAATTACTGCCCGAAAATAGGAATTGAGGCGCGTTTATATCTGGGCAGTGATCTCAGCCTGGACCGGAATTCCGGAGCATGGAGGGGCGAATGGGATCGTGCCTGGCGCCCGGAATGAACGCGATGTGCCGAAATGCGGAAGCTCTGATGGCGTGCTTGAGCCGGCGATAAATCCTGGGGATGCCGGCGAATCTTCTACGACTCGCCTTGCCTCGCAGCGAACGCGGGGGAGGGGGGCGTGAGACCTAGAGTTCGTAGTACCGGAAGGAATGCGACTCCGCGCCCTCCGGGTTGGGGCCGTAGACGGTGACCATCCGGGCATAGACGGGGGCCCAGTACCGGCCCAGTTGTCCGGGGTTGACGCGTGCGGAGTCACCTGGCCTGAGGGTGACGGTCTTGCCCTCGGACTCGATGTAAAGCTCGCCTTCCACCACGAAGTTCGTCTCGCTGTGAGGGTGGAAATCTTCCCAGCCGCAGGCCTCCAATTCCCATTCGGAGAGCCGGAAATCCTCCCATGGGCCTACGGGATTTGCGTTGATAAAACGGCAGCGGAGGCGCGGCCATTCGTCCTTCATGACCGTCATGGACTTCGCTGACCAGAAGTCGAGAGCTGCCCCCGTCGTCAGTGACGGGGCCTGGATGGCTGTGGACATTGTCTTTCACCGTTCTTCAGTCGAAAAGCTGCTTGCGGAACATGTCGGTGAATCAGAATCACTTACATCGACGTGATGTGAATCACGGATTTGAAAACTTTGACATTGACGGCCGTCCCAGTCAAGGGTCTATGACAAGGAATCTAGAAGGTCCCTTACCTTCCGGGCCTGAGCGTCCGGTCTCAAAAGTAATCCCAAAAATATTGTTCTGAACGATTGACTTGCACGGCCGTTCATGTAAAAGTCGGTGAACAGGCAAACGTGATTCACTTCACACCGCAGAGCTCAAAGAGGAGCTCAGCTGGTCCGTTGTAAATCACGAATATCGGTTCTACCGCAATCCCTCCCCGACCCATAACCCGGTTGCAGAGGCCACCCTTCAATGCATTCCCTACCGCGCCAAAAGGGCAATTACCCCTGCCTGTACATGCCTTCATGAACAGTCCCCAAGAGATTTTTACCCTTTCAAAATCCGTGCCCAATTCAAGGAGAAACCATGGAAACCACCCTCGTAGGAACACTCACCAAAGCCGGCTCCATCCACAAGGTGGAAAACGGCTACATCGGACTGCCGTCGATGAACGAGCCCGGCACGGCAGCCGCAATCGGCGACTCCCTCCACAACCCCGCCGGTTCCGTCATGTGCTCCGGCTTTTTCGAACTGAAGGCCTCCGAGCCGCTGGTTTACACCTACACGTACGACGAAATGAAAGTGGTCATCGCCGGTGAATTCATCCTCACGGACCAGACCACGGGCGAAGTAACACACGCCAAGGAACGCGATGTGCTGTTCTTCCCGAAGGGCACCACCGTCAAATTCGAGACCCCCGAATACGGCCTGGGCTTCTTCGCCGGCGACCGCACCTTCGCACCCTAAGCACCCAGCGGCGCAACCCCAACCACTACGCCTTTCAAGGTGAACCATAATTTTTGAAAAGGAGAGCAGCATGACTTTACGAGTCGGAATCATCGGTGCGGGACCCAGCGGCCTGGCACAACTGCGGGCTTTTGAATCGGCACGCCAGAAAGGCGCGGAAATCCCCGAGATCCTGTGCTTTGAAAAGCAGGACGACTGGGGCGGCCAGTGGAACAACAGCTGGCGGATCGGGCTGGACGGATACGGTGAGCCGGTCCACTCCAGCATGTATCGCCACCTATGGTCCAACGGGCCCAAGGAGTGCCTGGAATTCTCCGACTACTCCTTCGATGAGCACTTCGGCCGCCCGATTTCCTCCTTCCCGCCCCGGGAAGTCCTCTTCGACTACATCAAGGGCCGCGTGGAAAAGTCCGACGTCCGCCAGTACGTCAGGTTCAACACCGTTGCCCGCCACACCAGCTACAACCAGGACACCCAGGAATTCACGGTGACGGTGGAGGACCTCAAGACGGGCCTGACGGAAACCCACGTGTTCGACAAACTGGTGGTGGCCACCGGCCACTTCCACGTCCCTGCCGTGCCGGAATTCAAGGGCATCAAAACCTTCCCCGGCGAAGTGATGCACGCCCACGATTTCCGCGGGGCCGAGCGCTTCTACGGCAAGAAGCTGCTCATGATCGGCAGCAGCTACTCCGCCGAGGACATCGGCATGCAGTCCCACAAGATGGGCGCGGCATCCATCACCCTCAGCTTCCGCAGCACCCCCATGGCCTACCACTGGCCGGAAAACACCACCGAACGCCCGCTGGTGACCCGCTTCGAAGGCAGCACCGCCTACTTCAGTGACGGCACCCATGACGACTTTGACGCCGTCGTGCTCTGCACCGGATACCAGCACAAGTACCCGTACCTGCCCAGCGAACTGTCCCTGAAATCCCCGAACGTCCTCTACCCGGGCAACCTCTACAAGGGCGTGGTTTGGCAGCAGAACACCAACCTCTTCTATCTTGGCGCGCAGGACCAGTACTACACCTTCAACATGTTCGACGCCCAGGCCTGGTTCGCCCGCGACGTCATGACCGGCAAGATCACGCTCCCGTCCCTCGCCGAACGCGAGGCGGACATCCAGCTGTGGCTCGAACGCCAGGCCGCGCTGCCTGACCACGACGCCGAAGCGGACTTCCAGACCGACTACCTGCGGGAACTCATTGACTCCACTGACTACCCGCCCTTCGACCTGGACGCAGTCTGCCAGCTGTTCAAGGACTGGATGCGCCACAAGCACGATGACATCCTGGGCTACCGCGACATGCTGCACCGCTCAGTAGTCACCGGCACCATGGCCACCAAGCACCATACGCGGTGGATCAACGCCATGGACGACTCCATGGAGCGGTACCTTAACGGCCCCTCCCAGGACCTCGACACTACGCCCGACATCCTCACCGAGACCGCAGCCGCGGTCTAACTGCAAACCAAAACGGCCGCCGGCCGTCCCGATGCGAGCCGCCCCAATGGTCCAACAACCCGTTGGACCATTGGGGCGGTCCGCCGGTAACCGTTGAAAGGGGGAGTGGTTATGCGGATATCCTCCGGGGAAAGAAAAGAACAGCTGATTGCTGCCACCGTTGAACTAATGCGCCGAGAGGGCATTCAATCGGTGACCATGCGGGCCATTGCCAAGGAAGCCCGCGCTCCATTGGCCACGGCCCACTATTGCTTTAGTGATAAAGACGAACTCATGGACAAGGCCGCCGAGGCCTGGCTGAAGAACCTGAGCCGCTTCTCCAGTGACGTCCCGGTTCACCTGGGTCTGCGCAAGGCCGTGGAGCAGCTTGCCGAAGGGTACTGGCGCGCACTGGAGGAGGAACCGGCCAGCATTCTTGCCGAGATCGAACTCATCCTCTGGGCCACACGCAACGCCGCCGCCAGCCCGCTGGCCGGGAAGATCTACCCCGCCTACGAAGTGGAGCTGGGCCGCATTTTTTCCTCCGCCGCCCAGGGCAACGGGGAGCAGTGCCTCATTAGCTTCCCGAGACTGGTGAGGGCCTTCCTGATGATTTACGACGGCGCCGCCCTCCAGTACATGACCGACCCGAACGCTGCGGACTACAGCACGCAGTTCTTCATGATGGTTGATGCCCTCCTGGCCAAAGCCGGCGTTTAGGCGCTCGGGGACTTTTTCCCACGGCTGCCCTGGTTGCCGTGGTTGCCCTTGGTTGGTAGCCGCCGCCTTGGTGCGGCGGCTACGAACCAAGGCTGCTGTGGGCTTGCCTAGGACATGGAGCCGTGGGCGGTGAAGAAGCCCAGGCCGTAGTCGGGGGTTTCGAAGGTGATTTCTGATCCCTTGGGGAAGAACAGCACGTCGCGTTCCTTGGCGCGGGTCACTTCGCCGGTTTTACGGTCGGTGAGGATGAACTCGCCCTTGACCACGACTTTCATTTCATCGCAGCTGTAGGTGTAGACCAAGGGTTCGGAGGCTTTGAGCTCGAAGAACCCGGAGCTCATGACGGAACCCTCGGGGTGGGTGAGGGAGTCGGCGATTGCGGCGTCGCAGCCGGGGACGTTCATGGACGGCAGTCCGAGGTAGCCGTTTTCTACTTTGTAGATCGCGCCGGCCTTGCTGAGTGTTCCTACTGTGAGGGCTTCCATGGTTTCTCCTTTGGGTGAGGGTGATGTGGTGATGGTCTGACGGGTGGCTTAGAAGATGACGTAGAGCTTGCGCAGGGTCTCGTGGATTTCCCAGTTGCCGCTCCAGCCGCGGGGGATAAAGATGGTGTCGCCGGGGCCGATGAACTGGGGCTCGCCGCCATCGGCAGTGATGGTCATGGAGCCTGAGAGCACGTGGACGAACTCGTTGGTTTCCAGAACCCAGCGGGAAGGTCCTGCGGTGCATTCCCAGATGCCGGATTCGGTTCCGTTGTCCTCTTTCCAGAGGTAGTTGCCGCGGGTGTCCATCTGCGGTCCGGTGGCTTCGGGGCAGGGGCCCCAGTCATCGAGGTCCGTGATGTTGGCCGCGTCGCGGATGAGGCTGGCGGTGATGGAAGCTGTTGCGGTCATGGTGGTGCCTTTCGTGAGGGGTTGCCGTTTGGACCGGCAGGTCTGTGCGGGGTTTGGTGGAGCCCAGAGCCCAGAGCCCAGAGCCCAGAGCCCAGAGCCCAGAGCCCAGAGCCCAGAGTTCAGAGCCCAGAGCTCAGTGCTCAGTGCTCGGAGCTAAGTGCTCAGAGTTCGGAGTAGCGGAAGGAGTGGGATTCCAGGCCTTCGGGGTTGGGTCCGTAGATGGTGACCATCCGGGCGTAGACGGGTGCCCAGTACCGGCCCACCCCGCCGGGATTGACCCGGGCCGAGTCGCCCGGCCGCAGGATGACCGTCTTGCCCTGGCTCTCAATGTGGAGCTCGCCTTCCAGCACGAACGCGGTCTCGCTGTGCGGGTGGAAGTCCTCCCAGGCACGGGAATCCAGCGTCCATTCCGAGAGGATAAAGTCATCCCAGGCGCCCACCGGATGGGCATTGATGAACCGGCACTGCAGCCGCCCCCATTCGCCGCCCAGGGCCTTCAGGGGCTGCGCCGCACAAAAATCGATTGCGTTGCCCGTCGTCACTGCCGGGGTCTGCTCTATGACTGCACCCATGGCTACACCGTTTCCTCTGAGTCCGGAAATCATCGTCAAGACACACGCTCCGATGGGTACAGCCACTTCGCTTCATCGTGAGGTGGATCACTTGCTGTGACAAGAATTACATGGACGCATGTTCAAGTCAACCGTTCGTGTTGAAGATTTTGGTTGCCCTCAAAACCGCCTTGGAAAGCCCGGGAGGCGGGCCGCGTTAGCCGTGCGTTTTCAGTGATTATTTCGGCGGGAGTGTCCGCCTTTGTCCAGGCCGGACTCAGCCGACGGACGAAACCGCAGCCACCTCAACCTCAACCCCCGCATCCCTGAACTTCTGCACCTGCTCGGGATCGGCGCCGTCGTCCGTCACCAAGGTCCACGGCAAAGCCAAACGGGCCCAGGCATGAAAAGGCCGCAGCCCGAGCTTCGACGAGTCAGCCAGGACATAAACAGCCGTCCCGCGCCGGGCCATCAGCTCCTTGAGCCGGGTCTGGGCGTGGTCGGCCTCGCAGATGCCGTCCTCGGCGGTGACGGCGTCGGCGCCCAGGAACACCCGGTCAAAGCTCATCCGCTCCAGCGCCGCCTCGGCCAGCGGCCCCACAAAACTCTGCGAAACGCTCCGCAGCCGGCCGCCCAGGCAGTCCACCTCGATGCCCTCGGACTCGGCCAGTTCCTGCATGGTGTTGATGCCCGGCGTGGTCACCGACAACCGATCGAACCCGCGCAGCTCGTGGGCCAAGGCACCGACGGTGGAGCCGGCGTCGAGCAGGATGTTCTCCCCGGGCACGATCACGGACGCCGCCCAGCGGGCGATCGCATGCTTCTGCTCAAACGCCTCGCCGGTGCGCTGCCGCAGCGAGGCCTCCGGGTGCGCGCCCAGGGCCATGGCGCCGCCGTAGGTGCGGGCCAGCCGGCCCTGCCCGTTCAGCAGCGCCAGGTCGCGGCGGATGGTGGAGGCCGTCACCTCGAACCGGGCGGACAGTTCCTCCACGGAGGCCAGGCCGGTGGTCACGGCAAGGTGGTAGATCTCCTCGCGCCGCGCGTTTGCGCTCAGCATTCCCGGTCTCCTTCGCGTGGGCGTGGTTACCATGCTAGTTCCGGCCCCCGGTAAAACAGTGCCGCTACACGGCCACGGCGGGCCGGGTGGCCATCTCCGCCGCCTGGTGCAGCGCCTCCACCATGGACCGCGAATCGGCGATTGCCTTGCCCGCGATGTCGAAGGCGGTGCCGTGGTCCACGGATGTGCGGATCACCGGCAGGCCCACCGTGATGTTCACGCCGGCCTCGATGCCTAGCACCTTCACCGGGCCGTGCCCCTGGTCGTGGTACATGGCCACCACCAGGTCGTAATCCCCGCGGCCGGCCAGGAAGAACAGGGTGTCCGCCGGCAGCGGGCCGGTCACGTCGATGCCGTCCGCCTGTGCAGCCTTCACACCGGGTTCGATCTTTTCCGCTTCCTCGCCCTGGCCGAACAGGCCGTTCTCGCCGGCGTGCGGGTTGATGGCGCAGACGCCGATCTTCGGGTTCGGGATGCCGGCCCGGACCAGGGCCTCGTGGCCGCGGCGGATGGTGCGCTCCACCAGGTCCGGGTTGATCTTGCGGATGGCGTCCATCAGCCCGATGTGCGTGGTCACGTGGATCACCCGGATCTTGGGCGTGGAGAGCATCATGGACACTTCCTCCGTGCCCGTCAGGTGCGCCAGCAGTTCGGTGTGCCCGGGGAAAATGTGCCCGGCCGAGTGCAGTGCCTCCTTGTTCAGCGGCGCCGTGCAGATGGCCTGCACCTTCCCGGCCATCGCCAGCTCGCTGGCCACCCGGATGTATTCGTACGCGGCGTGCCCGGCCACGGGGGAGAGCTGGCCCCAGACCAAGTCCTCCGGCAGCAGCGCCAGGTCGATCACGTTCACCCGCCCCGGCGTGAACACCGCGTCCTCCACGTTCTCAATGCTCTGGATGTCCGCCTCGATGCCCAGGATGTCCGCGGCCTGGCGCAGGCGCAGCGCGTCGCCGATCACCACGGGCCGGCACTCGGCGTTGCTCTGCGGATCCAGCACGGCGGCCACCACCACCTCCGGCCCCACCCCGGCGCCGTCGCCCATGGTCACGGCCACGTAGGGGAGGCTCTTCTGGTCGGCTGTGCTTGCTGCTTCGGTGGTCATGTCTGCTCCAGATCGTTCGGAAGTCTTGCTGGGGAGGGTGGTGGCGGGAGCCTGCGCGGACTGGCCGCGGCGCTCCCGGATTGCGTCGTAAAGCTGCAGGAGGGCCAGGTCGTCGCCGAAGCTGCCGGGCTTGGTGCCCACCAGCGTCCCGTCATTGGCGCGGCTGAGCACCGCCCCGTGCTGCACGGCCGCGAGCGGCACCAGGCTGTGGCGGCCGACGGCGTCCAGGACTTCCCGGGCCGTCTCGCCGCCGGTGAGGATCAGGTCAGTTGTTGTTGCCTTTGCTGCCTCGGCGGCGAAGGTGGACAGGGCCTGGACGATGCTCGCTGCTCTTGCGGGGTCCACTTTGCCTGCGGCCAGGGTGACGGCCACGTTGGTGCCCGCCCTCAGCGCCTGCTTCGTTTCCTCGAGCTGCGGCCCGTAGGCTCCGGTTGCGCCGGCGTACTGCGGGTGCAGCCTGATGACGGTGAAGCCCTGCGTTTCCAGCTGGGCCAATTGCGCCTGCGCCGTGCCGGAGGCGGAGCCGACGACGGCGAGCACCGGCTTGGCGGCTCCCTGCGGTTCCGCGGTGCTTGCTTGAGCTCTAACACCAACTTGCGCACTTCGCGCAACTTGTGCGGCGAGGCGCTGCGCGAGGACGTCCGCGGTTCCGCCGGTGCCGACCAGCACAATGCGGCGACCTCCGATTTCGAAGTTCAGCTCCAGCAGGGCGTCGACCACGGACTCCAGGTCCTGGACCGTTTCGCCGTCGGCCACCACCAGGGTGGGCTGGTCGGATTCCAGGAACCCTGCCAGCGTCATGGGCAGCGAGCCGGACCGGACGTCGGCCAGGCTCAAGGTCTGCACCGAGGCCCCATCCTCAGGGCAAAGCAGGGAAGGAATATCTGCCGGCGGGGCCGACAGTTCGGCCTGCCACAGCTCGGTCTCCGCCAGGGCAACTCCGGCAGCGAACGGCCTGCCATTCTGGACCGTGCGCTGCAGCTGGGGGAGTGCCCCGGCAACAACGGCATGGAATCCCAGGCCAGTCAGCGCGGCAACTTCCGCGCGGACGTTCCCGCGCCAGAGCGAGTCGATCTTCTTGAAGAGGACCTGTGCACCCGACGCCGCGGCACCGGAGAAAGCTTCTGTGGCCAGCGCTTCCGCGGCCGACTCGGCAAGCCCGCGCGAATGCGTATCGGCCACCACCACGTCGGTGACGTGCCCGGCAAAGGAGGCGCCGCCGTCGTGCGTTCCCGGAAGAACGGCCGGTCCCGGAAGAACGTGCGTTCCAAGCAGTACGTGCGTGGACAGCCCGTGCTGCACAAAGCAGTAGCCAACCTCGGCGGCGCCGGAGAAATCGTCGGCCTGCACAAATACGGAAGCCACATTGCTCCTCTCGCGTCATTGTTGGCTGGGACCCCGCCGGACAGCGGGATGCTTTCCAACATCATGACACGGTTGCGCGAATCACGCTAGAGGGGTTGCGCAATTTGCGCAGGAGTGGCAAAGTGATGGACACAACATTCGGCGCAGCCAACCGGCCGGCCGCCGACCCCGATCAACCGAGAGGTCAACGATGACCGTTCTTCCTCAAGGACGTGAGATTTCCCGCCGCAGCCTGCTGCAGTTTGGCGCCGCCGCCGGGTTTCTCCTGGGCACCGGCAGCCTCGCAGGCTGTGCCGGCCCCACCGGCCTGCCGGGACCCAGCACCCTGACCCTGGCCCTCAACCGGTCCCTGGTCAGCCTGGACAACAAGCTCAACCAGTTCGACGCCGCCGTCACCGTGCAGCGCTCGGTCCGCCAGGGCCTCACCGCCATCGGCCCCGAAACCAAGCCCGTCCTGGTCCTGGCCGAACGCTTCGAGATGACCGGCCCCACCGAGTGGACCGTCACGCTCCGCGAAGGCATCCGCTACTCGGACGGCAGCCCCGTCAGGATCGAGGACGTGGCCACGGCGCTGAAGATGTACAAGCAGGTGCAGGGCTCCTTCGTGGCAGGCTTCTTCCCCGAGTTCCCCGAGGTGGTGCCGGTGGACGAGCGCACCTTCAAGATGGTGTCCAAGAAGCCCGTCCCCATCCTGGACTCGCTCATGAGCATGATCCTGATTACCCCGGCCGCGCAGAACAAGCCGGAGGAACTGCAGGAAGGCGTGGGCACCGGCCCGTACGTCGTCACCAAGTTCAACCGCGGCGCCGGCACCTACAGCCTGGCCCGCAACGAGAACTACTGGGGCCCCACGCCCGAGGTGGAGAACGTGGAAGTCCGGTTCCTCCCCGAGGAATCCAGCCGCGTCATCGCGCTGCGCAGCGGCGAGGTGGACATCATCGACTCCATCACGCCCGATTCGCGCGAACAGCTCGCCGGACTCCCCGGCGTCGAGCTCGAAGAGGCATCCAGCCTCCGCCTGAACCAGATCTTCTACAACTTCCGCAAGCCCGCCGGCCACCCGCTCGCCGACGTCCGCGTCCGCGAAGCCCTCAGCTGGGCGATCGACGGCAACGCGCTGGTGAAGGACGTGCTGGTGGACTCCGTCAGCGCGGCCGAGGGCGTCACGCCGGGCAGCCTCACCGGGTACCACAAGACCGGCACCTACACCTACGATCCGGCGAAGGCCAAGGCCCGGCTCGCCGAGCTCGGCGTCAAGGACCTCACCCTGAAGATCATCTGGGAAACCGGCGAGTTCGCCTCCGACACCTCCGTGATGGAGGCCCTGGTGGAGATGTTCGGCGCCATCGGCGTAAAGACCGAGCTGCAGCAGTTCGAACCCGGCGGCAACATCCTGGCCTGGCGCCAGGGCAAGCAGGGCGACTGGGACCTGCTGGGCAACGGCTTCAGCAGCCCCACCGGCCTGGCCATCACCATGATGCAGGGCATGTACGCGGGCACCCCCGAAAAGGAAGCCACCCGCGACACCTACCAGGGCTACGTCTTCCCGGAGGTGCAGGCCAAGATCCAGGCTGCCTCCTCCGAGGTGGACGCCACGCGCCGGCAGGAACTGCTCGCCGTGGCACAGCAGGCCATCTGGGACACCTGGCCCTGCGCCTGGGCGTTTGTGCCCAAGTCCGTCCTCGCCCACCGCCAGCGGGTGTCCGGCATCAGCCTGGCTCCCACCAACTCCTACCCGCTCGTTGATGCACGGCTGGAGGCCTAAGCCATGACGAACTACATCCTGAAGCGCCTGGGACAGGGCCTGCTGACCGTGTTCCTGACGGTGTCCACCGTGTTCATCCTGATCCGCATGGCCCCGGGCGATCCGGCCGTGTCCTACGCCGGACCGCTGGCCACCACCGAGCAGCTGGACAACGTCCGCGAACAGTTCGGCCTGAACAAGTCCCTGCTGGAGCAGTACTGGATCTTCCTGCAGCAGCTGCTGACCGGCAACCTGGGCACGTCCTACTCCTTCCAGGCCCCCGCCATGCAGGTGGTGGCCGAGCGGATGCCGTACACGCTGACCCTGGCGACGGCGTCCATCCTCCTGACCGCCGTGGTGGCCATCCCGCTGGGCGTGTGGATGTCCCGCCGCCCGGACACCGGCCGCGAATTCGGCGTCAACGTGCTCACCATCGCCGGTCAGTCCATGCCCGACTTCTGGACCGGCATCATGCTCCTCACCGGCTTCGCCGTGCTGATTCCTGTCTTCCCGGCCTCCGGGTTCGCCACCTGGGGCGGGCTGGTCCTGCCGACCATCACCATCGCCATCCTGCAGATCGCCCTGATCTCCCGGATGGTCCGGCGCGAAATGACCGCCAACTTCGCCGCCCCATACCTCACGGTGGCCCGCTCCCGCGGTGTCCGGAACTCCGTGCTCACGTGGCGCTACGCCATGGGCAACTCGGCCATCCCGGTCTTCACCGCCCTGGGCACCCGGTTCGCCGCCATGCTCAACGGCGTGGTCGTCGTCGAGGTGGTGTTCGCCTGGCCCGGCGTCGGCTCCCTGATCGTGCGGGCCCTGGAGACCCGCGACTACCCCCTCATCCAGGCCACGGTCCTCCTCACCGCACTCCTGGCCGTGGGTGTGCAGCTACTCATCGACCTCGCCTACCCGCTTCTTGATCCCCGCGTTCGTCTTGGAAAGGCGGCAACAGCATGAGCCTCGATACGGCAACCGCCGGAACCCCCGCAGCGCAGCCGGCCCGGCAGCCGAGCCCCAGCGCCGTCACCAAGGCGGACATCGCCGCAGCAGGCGCCACCCGCCGTCGTAAGGCCGCGAAGACCAAGCTCATCGTGGGCGCCGTCTGCACCCTGCTGGTGATCATCCCCATCATCCTGGCCAACGTGCTCCCGCTGCCGGACGCCAACTTCCAGGACCTCTCCGCCCGGCGCCTGCCGCCGTTCACCGACGGGCACCTGTTCGGCACCGACCAGCTGGGCCGCGACCTCCTCTCCCGCGTGCTGCATGGCGGCCAGGTCTCGCTGACCATCGGCCTGCTGGCCGTGCTGGTCTCCGGCGCCATCGGCATCATCCTCGGCTCGGCCGCCGGCTACTTCGGCGGCTGGGTGGACACCATCGTCTCCCGCGTCCTCGAGGCCCAGATGTCGCTGCCGCTGCTCATGATGCTGCTGCTCGTGGTGGCGCTGTTCGGCCCCTCCATCCCGGTGATCACCTTCGTGATCGCCATCGCCCAATGGCCCGAAGTCGCCCGCCTCACCCGCTCCATGGTGCTGGTGGAACGCGAAAAGCCGTACGTCTCCGCGGCTAGGATCCTGGGCCTGCACCGGATCCAGATCCTCATCCAGCACATCATCCCCAACGTCATCAAGCAGGCCACCCTGGTGGTCCTGCTCCTGCTGGCCCAGGCCGTGCTGCTCGAGTCCGCGCTCAGCTTCCTCGGCGCCGGCCCGCAGCGCCCCTTCGCCACCTGGGGCCGGATCATCTCCGACGGCCAGGACTACATCACCACCTCCTGGTGGATGGTCACCCTGCCCGGCCTGGTGATCGTGCTCATGGTGGTGGGCGTGAACCTGCTGGGCGACGGCCTGCGCGACCGTCCCCGCCGCAAGAAGAAGGGTGCCTGACATGACTGCACAACCCGCTACCCCTGCGTTCAGCGAGCAGCCCCTCCTGGAGGTCCGCGACTTCCAGGTGGAACTGATCACCGACGCCGGCATCATCCGCGCCGTGGATTCCGTCAGCTTCAGCATCCACCGGGGCGAGACGGTCACCATCATCGGTGAGTCCGGTTCCGGCAAATCGACGACGGCGATGGGCATCCTGCGCCTGCTGCCGGAAGATCTGGCGGTGCTTTCCGGCACCGTGCTGATTGACGGCGTCGACATCAGCGCCGATCCCAAGGCCATCAACAAGGTGCGCGGCAAGACCCTCGCCCTGATCCCGCAGGACCCCATGACGGCGCTGAGCCCGGTCCACTCGATCGGGAACCAGCTCTTCGAGGCCATCCGGATCGCCGGTGCCGCCTCCGCCAAGGACAAGGGCGCGCTGCAGGCCCGGGCAGTCCGGCTGCTGGAGCAGGTGCACATCCCCACCCCGGAGAAGCAGCTCAAGAAGTACCCGCACCAGCTCTCCGGCGGCATGCTGCAGCGTGTGCTGATCGCCATTGCCCTGGCCAGCGAGCCGCAGCTGCTCGTGGCGGACGAGCCGACGTCGGCCCTGGACGTCACCGTGCAGGGCGGCATCCTGGACCTGCTGCTGGAACTGCAGGAACAGCGCGGCATCGGCATCCTGATGATCACGCACGACCTCGGCGTGGCCCGGCTGATCTCGGACCGCATCCACGTGATGAAGGACGGCTCGTTTGTGGAGTCCGGCGAGGTCCAGCAGATCGTGGACCACCCCGCCACCGAATACACCCGGGCCCTGCTGGCCGCGGTGCCGGTGCTGGGGCCGTGGGATGAAACCCCCGCTGCTACCCCGGGCCGCCGCGCTGCCCACGCCGCCGGCACCCCGGCCGCCGGCGGCACCGCCTCCACTGGAGGCGCCGGCTCCACTGGCGGCACCGCCTCCACCACTGACCCAGCCCTGACCCAGACCGGAGCAAGCCATGACTAAGCCGTTCCTCGCCGTCGAAAACCTGGTGGTGGACTACCACGTCCCCGGCGGGACCTTCCGGGCCGTCGACGACGTCTCGTTCTCCGTGGACAAAGGCAAGACGATCGCCGTCGTGGGTGAATCCGGCTGCGGCAAGTCCACCATCGCCAAAGCGCTGATGCGGCTGGTCACCCCCACCAGCGGGCGGATCGACCTGGACGGGACGGACATCGCGTCCATGAGCGAGGCCAAGCTGCGGCCCATGCGCTCCAGGTTCCAGATGGTGTTCCAGGACCCGTACGGCTCGCTGGACCCGCACATGACCGCCCAGGAGATCGTGGCCGAGCCGCTGAAGCTGCAGGGCGTCCGGTCCAAGGCCGAACGGCACAAGGCCGCCGCCAAGCTGATCGACCAGGTGGGCCTGCCCGTCAGGTCCCTGGACAGGCACCCGGCCGAGTTCTCCGGCGGCCAGCGCCAGCGGATCGGGATCGCCCGGGCGCTCGCCTCCAAGCCCGAACTCCTGGTCTGCGACGAGGCCACCAGCGCCCTGGACGTGTCCGTCCAGGCGCAGGTGCTGCGGCTGCTCAAATCCATCCAGGACGAAACCGGCATCACCTACGTGTTCATCTCGCACAACCTTGGCGTGGTGCAGGAAATCAGCGATAGCGTCATGGTGATGCAGAAGGGCAAGCTGGTGGAACACGGCACCACCGCGTCCGTCCTGACCGCCCCCAAGGAGGACTACACCCGCAAGCTCCGCCGCGCCGCGCTGGACCCCGCCACCATGGTTGGCCTGAAACCGCGGCATCTGGTCCGGTCCCTGGCGCTCTCCAACCAGGCCTGAGCCTTTACGTCCTGACAATGACGCAACCACGAGGAATCAACGCATGAGCAAGCAGCCCGAAGGCGCCCAGGTGGACGGCCTGAAACTCCCCATCTCCCGGCTGGTCCTGGGAACCATGACGTTCGGCGACACCGTCGACGAGGCCACCGCGGGACGGATGGTGGAGGCAGCGCTCGAGGCCGGCATCACCACCATCGACACCGCCAACGCCTACGTCGGGGGAACCACCGAGGAGATGCTCGCCCGGCTTCTGAAGGGAAAGCGCGACGGCGTCATCCTGGCTTCCAAGGCCGGCATGCCGCACGCGGACCACGGCTCCCATTCGCCCCTGTCGCCCGCGGGGCTGCGTGCCAGCGTGGAGGGGAGCCTGCGCCGGCTGGGCGTGGACAGCATCGACCTGTTCTACCTGCACCAGCCAGACCGGGCCACGCCTTTGGCTTCGACGCTTTCGACCGTGGCCGAGCTGGCGGCCGAAGGGAAGATCGGCGCGCTGGGCGTGTCCAACTTCGCCGCCTGGCAGATCGCCGACGTGATCCACACGGCGCGTGAAGTGGGCGCGCCGCAGCCCGTCGTCGCGCAGCAGCTCTACAACCTGGTGGCACGCCGGCTGGAGGAGGAATACCTCGAATTCGCGGCCACCCACCACGTGCACACCATGGTCTACAACCCGCTGGGCGGCGGCCTGCTTACCGGCAAGCACAGCTTCGATGCCAAGCCCACCGAAGGCCGCTACGGCGACTCCAAACTGGCCGCCATGTACACCCAGCGCTACTGGGACAAGCAACTGTTCGACGCGATCGGGGAGCTTTCCCGCATCGCTTCCGACGCGGATATCACACTGGCCGAGCTGTCCCTGCGCTGGCTGGCCTACCGTGACGGCGTGGGCTCCATGCTGCTGGGCGGGTCCAAGGTGGAACAGCTCCGGGCCAACATCGCCGCCGTGGCCAACGGCCCGCTGCCGGCCGACGTCGTGGAAGTCTGCGACGCCGTCGGCACCTCGCTGCGCGGACCGATGCCCGCCTACAACCGCTGACCCACTTCTTTCCCGACTGAACCAACTTCTTTCCTGAACCGACACTGAAGGACTCTCATGACCTCCGAACTGGCCCTCGAATTCGCCCGCAAGATCCGTGCCCGTGAGCAGGCGGTGGGCTACTGGGCGGTGCTGGACGCGCCCGTGGCCACCGAACGCATCGGCCGGCTCGGCTACGACTACGTGGCCCTCGACGCGCAGCACGGCCTGCTCGGCTACTCGGGGGTCCTCAACGGGCTGATGGCGATCGACGCCGGGCACACCGCCGTCGGCATGGTGCGGGTGGAGGCCAACGACTTCACCGCGATCGGCAAGGCGCTCGACGCCGGCGCCGTGGGCGTCATCGTCCCGCTCGTCAACAACGCCGAGGACGCCGCCGCCGCGGTTGCCGCCGCGAAGTACCCGCCGCTGGGCGGCCGCTCCTACGGACCGATGCGCTCCGCCCTGCGGATCGGGCCCAAGCCCGCCGACGCCAACGCCACCACGCTGGTGTTCGCCATGATCGAGACGCCGGAGGGGCTGGCCAACGTGAAGGAAATCTGCGGCACTCCGGGCCTGGACGGCATCTACGTGGGGCCGTCTGACCTCGCCATCGCCGTGGGCGCGGCGTACCCCGGGGATCTCGCCGTCGAAACCGAATTCAATGCAGCCCTGGAGACCGTCGCCGAAGCCGCGGCCTCCGCGGGCATCGCCGCCGGCATCCACACCCCCGCGGGGACGGTGGCCGCGCAACGGCTGAAGCAGGGCTACACCTTCACCACGGTGGCCTCCGACCTCACCCACCTGGAACAGATCGCCAAGTCCCACCTCGAGGCCGCCACCAGCGCCGCTACCACCAAGGACTGATTTACGTGCAGAACACCACCACCGACGCGTACAGCACCATCACCCCGGACGGGACCGTGAAGCGGGCGGACGGCGCGGACTTCGCCTACCTCCCGGCGCCCACCGTGCAGAGCCACGCCGCCAACCTGCTCACCCTGCCGGACGGCCGGCTGGGCTGCGTGTGGTTCGGCGGCACCCAGGAAGGCGTGCCGGACATCTCCATCTGGTTCTCCACCCTGGAGCCCGGCAGCAGCCAGTGGTCCGAGCCGGCGCAGCTCTCCGACGACTCCACCCGCTCCGAGCAGAACCCCATCCTGTTCACCGCGCCGGACACTTCGCTCTGGCTGCTCTACACCGCGCAGAAGGCGGGCAACCAGGACACCGCCGAGGTCCGCCGTCGTATTTCCATCGACAGCGGCCGCACCTGGGGCGAGGTGGAAACACTCTTCGCCGCGAACGAAACGGGCGGCGTGTTCGTCCGCCAGCTGCCGGTGGTGCTGCCGTCCGGCCGCCTGATCGTGCCGATCTTCCGCTGCATCACCACGCCGGGGGAGAAATGGGTGGGCAACAGCGACGACAGCGCCGTGATGATTTCGGACGACGCCGGCGCCACCTGGACCGAAACCGTCCTGCCCGGCAGCCTGGGCTGCGTCCACATGAACATCCAGCCCGTGGCCGACGGCTCCCTGCTGGCCCTGTTCCGCAGCCGCTGGGCCGACTCGATCTACGAATCCCGGTCCACGGACGACGGCACCACCTGGAGCGAGCCGGTCCCCACCGAGCTGCCCAACAACAACTCCTCCATCCAGTTTGTTGCGCTCGCCGACGGCCGCCTGGCCCTCGTCTACAACCACAGCCGGGCCGAGGCTTCCACTGAGCGGCGGCTGTCGCTGTACGACGAGATCGACGACGACGGCCTGGCCGAGGAACAGGGGCAGGTGGCCGAGCCCGTGCCGGGCGCTGCTTCTTTGGGCGAGGGCGGCGCCCGCGGCGCCTTCTGGGGCACGCCGCGGTCTCCGATGACCCTGGCGATCTCCGAGGACTCGGGCCGCACCTGGCCAATCCGCCGGAACCTGGACGTGGGGGACGGGTACTGCCTGTCCAACAACTCCCGCGACGGGCTCAACCGCGAATACTCCTACCCGTCCATCCACCAGGGCCCGGACGGCGCCCTGAACATCGCGTACACGTACTTCCGGCAGGCCATCAAGTTCGTCCGGGTGGACCCGCAGTGGGCGTACGAGGGCACGCAGACGCCGGGCGGACTGGAGGACGGCTCGATCAATGACTGAGCAGCATGCAGTCGTGACAGGGTGCAGTTCGGGGATCGGCCTGGCCATAACCCGCCGGCTGCTGGCCGACGGGTGGGCCGTGACCGGCCTGAGCCGGAGCGCAACGTCGCTCGACGGGAAGTTCGAGTGGCTCCAGGCTGACCTCTCCGAGCCCGAGTCTCTGGCCTCTGCTGTGGCGGGCTTGCAGCCGGCCCATGCGCTGGTGCACGCCGCCGGATTCCAGCGGACGGCACCGCTGGGGGAGCTGGACCCGTCCGCTTTGGCCGGAATGTTCGCCGTCCACGTGGCGGCGGCGTCCGTGCTGGCCAATGCTTTGCTGCCGGCCATGCCCGACGGCGGCAGGATCGTCCTGCTGGGCAGCCGCACCTCCACGGGGTCGCCGGGCAAGAGCCAGTACGCCGCCACCAAGGCTGCGCTGATGGGGCTGGGCCGGACCTGGGCGCAGGAGCTCGCGCCGCGGGGGATCACGGTCAACGTGCTCTCCCCGGGCCCGACCGACACCCCCATGCTGAACGACCCCGGCCGTGCGGCCACTCCGGTGCGCATGCCGGCCCTGGGCGCCCTGGTGGATCCCGACGACGTCGCCGCCCTGGCCGCCTTCCTCCTGGGCCCGCACGGCAAGTCCATCACGGGCCAGAACTACGTCATCTGCGGCGGCGCCTCCCTCTAACGGTCCGGTGCCAATGGTTGAGCCCGTCGAACCCCGGAGAACACTCTCTCACTTAATGCGGGTTTTCCCCGGACGCTCTCTCACTTAATGCGGCTTTTCGGGGAACGCTTTCTCACTCGAGGGATGCCCGACGACACTTCGGTGCGACCTCCGCCGTTGCCTGTAACACTTGACTATGGGTGTTAGGGGTCGCGTTGCACGGCACAGGATCGCAATGCGCGAGCGTGGCCTTCGGCAGTTTCAGATGTGGGTGCAGGACGCCCGCACGGAAGAGTTCAAGCGTGCGGCGCGGTGGCAGCGGGGCGGTCAGCGCAGCGGCTGCCGTTCGCCGACGCTAACCGAACCGTCGGGCGCGACGTAGTTCCGCCGTCGTCGTTCTATCCGCGCTTGCTGGCCGGGCGAAGGAAGCCGGGCGCCCTTCGCCCGATTACACCGGGCGCAGGCGGCGACGAAGTTCTGCAGGCTGGTGGACCCGCCCTTGGACCATGGATAGAAATGATCCCCGTGCTCGGCGGGGCGGGAACACCGCCCGCGGAAACCTGCTTCCATTTCACACTGCCCGCCGGCGCGGTTCATGCCCTCGCGGCGCTGCTGGCGGGTGAAACGGCGGACCGGGTCGCGGCGTCGAAGGTCCCGGGTACGGAGAACCACCGCCACGATCGCTAGGACCGCCACGAACACGCCCGGCACGGCAACGGCACCCAGGACCCGATCGAACATTCCCCACAATGTCGCGGTGACCACGGAAATGCCCTGACCTTCGACGGCGGCGCCCTTGTCCGGCATCAGCGCCATAATGGCTGACGCGAGGAGCCAGACTGTCGCGGCCAAGTAGGCTGATTTGATTGCCTGCCTCGTCCAGTAGATGCGCTTCAGTTCAAGCATTGCCCTATTCCGATCAGTGGAGAGTGCCCAGTACCGAATGGGCAATCAGCATGTCCAGGCGCCGAATGTCCGTCTTTTTGCCCACCTTGATCTTGATGTGGCCGGCCCGTGTCCACAGCTCCAATTCGGCGTCAAGGTCGAACGTCCCGGCATTCTCCGAGGACCACATGTTGATGGCGGAGTATGGCAGGGAGTAGATCTCCACCTTCTTGCCGGTCATTCCCTGGGCATCACGCACAATCAACCGTTTGGTCGTGAAGATGGCGCTATCGCGAAAGGTTTTGTAAGCGGCCACCGGCTGCTCGCCGGGGACCATCAGCTCGGCGACATCGCTGGGAATGGGACATTCGGCTACGAACATCCAGGTGGTTACGGCTGCTGCTTCCAAGGGATTTCCTTCAACTGTGTGAATATGCGGAATATTGCTGGATAGGATGGCGGCGCCGAGGCTCGGCGCTGCCAACCCATGGGAGCGAACCCGACCGCTAGAGACCCGTCTTGCTCACTCCGTACTCGGCCTGCTCCGGGGTATAACCCTCGAAGAGCAGCTGGTCGACCAGCCCGGAACGGGAGAAGGAACTGTACTCGAGATACGACTGGGCCTTCTTGGCTGCCTGCTCGTTCCAATCGACGGCTACGCGGTCCACCGCCCAGGTGGCATCACCGGTTGAATACTTCTCGTACTCCAGCTGTCCGATCAGCCCGGGGCGTGAGAAGGCGGTGTATTTAAGGTAGTCACCAGCTTTCCGCAGGGCATTCTGCTGGCTGACCGTCCCCCTCTTGGCGGCGGCGTCGGCCTCAGCAGCAGCCTTTGCCGCGGCGTCTGCCGCAGCCTTCGCAGCCGCATCTGCATCAGCCTTCGCCTTGGCAGCTGCGTCCGCTTCGGCCTTGGCTTTGGCGGCAGCATCGGCGTCTGCCTTGGTTTTGGCATCGGCGTCAGCTTTGGCTTTTGCCTCAGCCGCTGCAACGGCAGGATCCTTTGTGGGTGTTGCCGAAGGAGTGGCGCTCGGAGTCGTCGCGGAGGCCTTTGGAGTGGAAGGAGCGGGCGCAACCGAGGGAGCTGAACCGGCACGGGCTGAGTTGACGACGATGCTCAGAAGAATGACCACGCCTGTAACGATCAGGGCCACTTTCTTATGCCTGTCGTAGCCCTCCAGCGGCAGTCCCTGTTTATCGCGGGTTTTGTTGGTCAGCACGAGGATCAGGTCGATGAGGGCCCAGATGCCGATGCCACCCAGGGTGACGAGCTTGAGAATGCCCGTTCCGACTTTGCCCAGGTAGAACCGGTCCACGCCTAAGACGCCGAGGAGGAGGGACAACAGCCATGTCACGACGAACGACTTGTTGCCCTGCTTCGCTTGCCCGTAGCCGGGGGCTGGAGGATGGGGAGCGACATAGGGGTTTTGGCTCATGAGAGTCCTTTCAGGGGACACCTGACCAGCGAGCGATGCGAAGCGTTCGTGGTGGGTGCGGTGATGGACGCCGAATGAGGGCAACCGGGCCTGGAGCGCCGTCCGCAGGAGCGGCAAGCGGCACGCTGAAAGCGTTGGAATGACATGATCGCTTCCCCCAATAGCGTCAGGGCATCTTTGCCCGTAGAACGGATGCTACACCCTGTCCATTGAAGCGTAAAGTAAATCGGTTGATGAAGCGCGTTTGGCCCGTCGGCCGGGCAGCGGGTAATTCGGGCGGAGCCAGCCCACGTCCCGCGCAGAAGACGGAACGGCCGGCCGAAAGATAGCCACCCCTTCGTCTTTATCGACAAAAGAACAGAAAAATACTTGACTTTTGGACACCTCATGCCGTTCCATGGAGGAAATCAGCAATGATGCAGATCACAGCAAGGTTAGATCGGCATCACACCTGAACCATGAGATGAAGCCCCAAAGGAGTGCGGATGCACCGCTTCGCCGTCGACCCGGGTTCGACCGACATCAGCCCAGTGTCTTTCCACCCCGTCCTCTGGATCTGCGCGGCGGCCGTCTTCGCGGTCATCGTGCTCCAGTCCGTCATCTACCTGCGGGCCATCCGCAAGGCCGCCGGCTCGGTCAACCTCACGGACCAGCAGGTCCTGGGCTCGGTCCGCCGCGGCGGCATCGCGGCGATCGGCCCCTCGCTCGCCGTCGCCCTCGTCGCGATCTCGCTCCTGCCGCTCTTCAGCACGCCGGCCGTCCTGACCCGCATCGGCCTCGTCGGCTCCGCGGCGTTCGACGTCGCCGCGGCGGGTCTGGCAGCCCAGTCGCAGGGCGCGCAGCTCGGCGGCCCCACCTACACCCAGAAGGTCTTCGCCATCGGCTTCGCCGCGATGACCCTCGGCGGCCTCGTGTGGATGCTCACGGCGCTCATCCTCACCCCCATCCTGGCCAAGGGCGACAAGACGCTGCGCAAGGTCAACCCGGCAGTCATGACCGTGGTCCCGACGGCGGCGATCCTCGCCGCGTTCTTCACACTCGCGCTCACTGAGACCACCAAGTCCGGGGTCCATGTCCTCACGCTGCTCGTCTCGGCGGTAGTGATGGGCCTGTGCATCGCCGCCGCGAAGTTCTTCGACAAGCCCTGGCTGCGGGAGTGGGGCCTCGGCATCGCGATCTTCGTGGCCCTCGCCGCCGCCTTCCTTGTCACAGCCAAGTAGCCCAGGAGAATCGCATGTCCTCTAAGACCGCATCCCTCGACGGGCTCGCCCAGTTCGAGCGCACCACGTCCATCTGGGGCCCCATTACCCTCGGACTCGGCTTCCTCGTCTCCCTCGCCGCCGCGCTCTTCACCGCATTCGGCACGGGCCTCGGCATCACGGGCCAGGAGGTGTGGACCTCGTTCGGCATCGTCTTCGCGACGTTCGGCATCATCGCCGTTGTCGAACCGATCTCGTACTACCCGATCCTCGGACGCTCCGCGATGTACCAGGCGTTCATGATCGGCAACATCGCCAACAAGCTGCTCCCGTCCGCGCTCATCGCCCAGACCGATCTCGGGGAGAAGCCGGGCACGCGCCGGGCCGAACTCATCGCGGGCGCCGCGATCATCGGTGCGGCGTTGGTCCACATCATCACCCTCATCATCCTCGTGGGCTTCCTCGGCACGTGGCTTCTGGGCCTCCTGCCGGCGGGGCTCATCGCGGTGGCCCGCCTCTACATCCTCTCGGCCGTCTTTGGTGCCGTGACGGTCCAGGCCGTCGTGGCGATGAAGAACGTGCGGACCACCATCATCGCCGCGGTGATTTCGGCCATCGTGGTCTTTGGCGTGATCCGGGTCGCGCCGGCACTCACCAACTACGCGACCGCAATCTCGGTCGTCACCGTGATCATCGTCGCGTGGTACGCGCGGAAGCGCACCGACGCGTCCGCGGCGGGCGCGCCGTCGTCCATCGGACACTGAGCCCCCGCGAACCGAACCCGAACCCGACTGACACGAAAGGCAACCATGACTGACACTGCCACCACCGTCACCCTCGCCAAAGGCATCGAGGTCCCCACGGGCTTCGTCGCCGAGCACGTCGAGATGTACAAGGGCTACCACCGAGCCCCGGAGCTGTCCTCGGCCGAGCACGGGACCGCCGAAGCGATCGAGGCCAGGCTGAGCGAGCTGGGCATTGAGCACTTCCGCTCGGGCGGGACCGGCGTTGTCGGTCTCCTGACCAACGGTGAGGGCCCCGTGGTCGGCTTCCGCGCGGACACGGACGGCCTGCCCATCGCAGAGGACACCGGCCTCGACTACGCGAGCACCGCCACCGGCACGCTGCCCGACGGCAACGAGGCGCCCACGATGCACGGCTGCGGCCACGACACCCACATCACGGCCGCCCTCGCCGCGGCCGCATACCTCACGGCGAACCGGGACACGTGGCGCGGGACCGTTGTGCTTCTCTTCCAGCCCGGCGAGGAGACGGCGTGGGGCGCCAAGGCAATGGTCGACGACGGCCTGTGGGACCGCGCGCCGCGCCCCGAGGTGGTACTCGCCCAGCACGTCATGCCCGTCGAGGCCGGAAAGTTCTGGCTGCGCGCCGGGAACATGGCGAGCCTCGCCGACTCGTGGCGGATCACGGTCCGCGGCCGCCAGGCCCACGGGTCCCAGCCGGAGAAGTCCCTCGACCCGATCGTCGCCGCGGCCTCGATGGTCCTGCGCCTCCAGACGATCGTCTCGCGCGAACTCGCGCCGATCACCCCCGCCGTGGTGACGGTCGGCACGTTCCACGCCGGCCTGAAGGAGAACATCATCCCGGAGACCGCGGAGTTCTCCGTCAACGTCCGCACGCCCGATGAGGATGTCCGCACGCACGTCCTGGGCTCGATCCGCCGCATTGTCGCCGCCGAGGCCGCCGCTTCCGGCATCGACGAGCCCGCGATCGTGGAGATCAACCGGTTCCCGCGCCTCTTCAACGACGCCGGGCACACCGCGCGCGCCAACGCCGCGCTGATGGCCGGTTTCGGCACCGACGCCGTCGTCGAGGCGCCGCTCGGCATGGGCTCGGAGGACGCCGGCTGGCTCGGCGACGCGATCGGCGTTCCCGTGGTCTTCTGGGCCTTCGGCGCGTTCCCCGCCGCGGCGTTTGCCGACGGCGCCGCGCCCGCCGGCAACCACTCACCGCATTTCGCTCCCGACGCCGAGCTCGCCGTGGTCAACGGCACCGGCGCCGCGCTCGCGGTGCTGCTCGAGTACCTGGGCAAATAGTCAACGTACGACGGCGGGCTCCCACCCGCCGTCGTGCGTTCGCCTTAGACTGGGAGGCTGCCCGGGGGCGAGGCCACCGGGGATGGAAGGATAAAGCGCATGCTCGACGACCTCGACCGCCAGATCGCGGCAGCCCTCATCCGCAATGGCAGGGCGCCGTGGCGGCTTATTGCCGAGGTGCTGGGGCAGCAGGAGCGCACCGTGGCCCGCCGTGGCAACAGGCTCCTCGCGTCCGGGGAAGTGCGCGTGCAGTCGTTCCCGAGCCCCGCGGCGCTTGCGCCCGTGGACCTCTACATGCTCCGCGTCACCGCCGTGCCGTCCGCCGTTTCGACGATCGGGACCTGGCTCGCCGAGCGGCCCGACACGCACTGGATCAGCGCGCTGTCCGGGGCGAGCGAGTGCATCGTGGAGCTGTTCCTCGAACAGGAAGCCGTGGGCCCGTTCCTGTACGGCGAACTCGCCGCGCTCGAGGGCGTGCGGGACCTCTCGCTCGAGCCGATCTTCGAGTACTACCGCACGGTCTCCGGCTGGCGGCCGGACGTCCTCACCGCGGAGCAGTACGAGGCGCTCAGCCCCTCCGAGCTCCCGCATTTCGCCACCCGGTACGCGGAATTGGGGAAGTCGCGCCTCGACGAGCCGAACCGTGTCTTCGCCGAACTCCTGCGCACCAATGGCCGGATTACCATCGAGGAGCTGGCCGCCGGCCTGGGCGTGTCCAAGGCGACCGCGAGCCGGCGGCTCGAGGCACTCATCGCCGACGGTGCCGTGTACGTGCGCGCGGTCCTCGACCCGGCTTCGCTCGGGTATCCCGTCGAGGGCCTGCTGACCGTACGCGCCGAGGCCCGCGCACTGGAGGCCGCCGGACGGTACATCGCGGACCTTCCGGGGACACGCTGGGCTGCCAACGTCTCGGGCCGCATCCTCGTCCAGACCGCGACCCGCAGCCTCGCCGAGCTGCGCGGGATGATGGACGGAATCGCGGCGCACCCCGGCGTGACCGGCGTGGACCTCTCGCTCGTCGCCGGGATCTTCAAGCGCAGCACGGTTGCCTACCGCGATGGGAAGCTCCCGCAGCCCGGAGACGAAGCCAGCAAGGCCAGTTGATCGCTCCCGCCGCTACGCGCAACGGACGACGGCGGGTGCGCGCCCGCCGTCGTCCGCCCCCTTGGCGCAGGGGTTCTTCGGCTACCGTGCCTGCAGTCCCGGCACTCCGTCCTGGATCGAGAAGGAGGCCTTCGTCGAAACGGGAGCACCCGGTGTCGTGACGTAGTCCAGCGTCCGGAAGTCGGCAGTCATCGCGTCCTTCGTAATGCGCGTGTTCACGTAGCCGCGGTTGTCGTTGTAGAACTTCAGGTGCGGGTTCCAGGCCATCACGGGGTCGGCCGTTGAGCCGTTGCCGTTGCCGGTGGAGGTGATGGACGTGCACACGAGTTCGGAGCCGACCACGGGGGAGGCGGGGTCCTTGTAGTCGACCTTGACGTCGTTGGCCCAGTTGCGGTGCACGTCGCCGGTGAGTACGACGGCGTTGCGGACGTTCGCGTCCACCCAGCCCTGGGTGATGCGGCGGCGGGAGGCGGCGTAGCCGTCCCACCCGTCCATGGACACGTCGTCGATCCCGGGCGCGGCGTTGCGGTCCCGCTCGGTGTAAAAAACCTGCTGGCCCAGGATGTCCCAGCGCTGCGTGGAGTTCTTGAACCCGTCCAGCAGCCACTTCTCCTGCTCGGCGCCGGTGATGGTGCGGTCCTCGGCCAGGCGTTCGGCCACGTTCTTCTTCCAGCCGTCGCCGGCGAGCTGGTCATCGCGGTACTGCCGGGTGTCCATCATGTGGAAGTTGGCGAGCTGGCCCCACTGGATGGTGCGGTAGATCTTCATATCAAACCCGGCCGGCACGGACGAGGCCCGCAGCGGCATGTTCTCGTAGTACGCCTGGAACGCGGCGGACCGGCGCTGCCGGAAGTGCTCGGTGGTGTCGTTCAGCTGCCCGGCGTCCTGGTTTTCCGGGACCTCGTCCGCCCAGTTGTTGTCCACTTCGTGGTCATCCCAGACCACCAGCCAGGGCGCGATCGCGTGCGCGGCCTGCAGATCGGCGTCGGCCTTGTACTGTGCGTGCCGCTGGCGGTAACCGGCCAGGCTGACGGTCTCCGGACCGGCGTGGTCGCGCGGGTTGCCCCCACCGATGACGTAGCTGTCCTTCTTGTATTCGTACAGGTAGTCGCCCAGGTGCAGCACCAGGTCCGGGTGGTCCTGCGCCAGCCGTGAGTAGGCGGTGAAGTAGCCGTGCTCGTACTGCGCGCAGCTGGCGAACGCCATGGCCAGCGCCGCCGGCGTCTCGTGGGGTGCCGGACTGGTCAGGGTGCGGCCCACCGGGCTGATGTGCCTGCCGGTGCGGAACCGGTAGAAGTACTCGCGCCCCGGCCGCAGTCCCTTCAGCTCCACGTGCACCGAGTGGGCGGTTTCGATCCGTGCATGCTCGACGCCGCGGGCTACTACTTTGCGCATGCTCGCGTCCTCGGCCACTTCCCAGCGCACTGCGACGTTGCGGGCGGGCATGCCGCCCAGGCCGTCATCGGCCACGGGGTCAACGGCCAGGCGGGTCCAGATCACGAAGCCGTCCGGCCACGGCTCGCCGGAGGCGATACCGAGCATGAACGGATCGGTGCGGAGGCCGGCGTCGTCGGCGGTCGACGTGGCGAACGCGGCACCCGGCAGGGCTGCGACGAGCCCGGCCCCGAGGCCGGCGGAAAGAAGGGATCTGCGTGAAATGTTATCCATGGATCCGACCGTAGGGTGGCCGGTTGGACAGGTTCTTAGGGGGATGTGAATGGGCGGTTAACTGCGTGACACGAACTGTTGATTTGGGGTTTTCGCTGACTACCGGAGCTCAGGGCGCGAACGGCTCCTATCCTGACGGTGGCCGGGAGGTGTCCATGTGGACGACCTCCCGGCCACTCCTGCGAGGTCGGGGCGTTGTCAGCTTTCCACGAGGACAGGGACGGCCCCTGTAATGGGCTGATGCGCCGACCGGCGGTGCGCGTAGTAGAGGCCCACGCTGATCACGACGCACAGGACCGCCGAACCGGCGTAGAGCGTGAAGAGGCCGGGAGCGCCGTCGGATGCGAACGCCAGGCCGCCGAAGAACGGTCCCATGAACGATCCGATGAACGCCATGGTGTTGGTGAGTCCCAGAATGGTGCCCCGGGAATGTGGAGCGACGGCGCCGGTGGCCGTGGCGTTGATGAGGTTCTGCGCCGAGTGTCCGCCGATTCCCATCAGCGCGACGCAGACCAGCGAGAAGACCAGCGAGACCGGGCCCAGCAGCAGTCCCAGGAGCCCTGCGAGGGTGAGTGCCGTACACACGATTCCCACTTTGGCGGAGCCGTGCTTGTCCGCCGCGTTGGCCGTGAACCACGACCCGATGACCGAGGCCCCGGTCAGGGCGAAGGCGAAGATCAGCGCCTCGGTGAGGCTGAAACCCAGGCTTTTCATCGATTCGGCCAGCCAGACGTTCAGGCCCAGCCAGGTGGTCATGTTGGTGATGGCGGCCAGGGCGACCAGGCCGACGAAAATGTAGCCGCGGCCGGTGAACAGGCCTACGAACTTTTGCACCGGGGTCAGGCCCGCCTCACGCACGTCGGCCGGCTCGGTGATGCGGCAGGACAGCAGGATGACGAGGATCACGGCCGTCATGGCAGTGCCGAGCCAGAACATTGAGCGCCAGCCCCACAGCGGCATCAGGAAGATGCCCACCAGAGCGGCGATGGTCCCGCCCATCGGTACTCCCGCCATCGCAATGGTGATGACCAGGCTGCCGCGTCCTTCCGGTGCATGGTTTCTGGCCAGCGTCATGGCGGTGGTCAATGCCGCGCCGACCCCCACGCCAGTCAGCATGCGGGCGGCCCCAAGGAACTCGGGCGTCGGCGCCACGGCGGCGAATGCCGAGCCCAGCGCGAAGACCGCGGCGGCAAGCGCCATCACCCGCGGCCGGCCAATCCGGTCGGCCAGTGCGGTGCCGCCGAGGACGCCGATCAGTGCGCCGGCGTAGACGATTCCGCCAATCAGGCCGGCCGTGGCCTCGTCCAGCGTGAGGGACTGGTCCTGCAGCAGGAGTGGAACCACGGAACCAAAAACGATCAGGTTGTAACCCTCCATCAGGGTCACCACCATGCACAGTGCAATAACCGCGTTGTTGGACAGCAGCGGCCGGAGGGAGCCTCGGCGCTGAGACGTCTCCTGCGTGAAAGTGGGGTTCATGGGGTCTTCCTTTGTTGACTCGCCGGCGGGATCCGCAACGGTGCGGAGGCCTTCGCCGGGGGGAGTGGATGAATCAAGCATCAAAAGTGACTTGAACCTCAAGTGTGAGGTGAGTCTCAACATTAAGCAAGAGGCAATTTTCCGGGGGAACAGAGAACCCCGCGCCGTCCGGCGCGGGGTTCTGTGTTTCGCGGGGTTCTGTGTTTAGTGCCTGAACTTCAGCCTGGCTTTCGCCCGGCCATCAGCCCTCCGGCAGCGGAGGCAGTGCGCGGGTTGCCACCTTGTGGGCCTCGGACGCCGGCACACCCACCATGCACAGCATGGTCTGCGCAAACAGTTCGTCAGCGTGCGCCTCCGGCTTGGTGGACAGGACCAGGTGCAGCGTAGCCAGGAGTGCGCCGAACGTGCACGACGTCGCGACGTCAATATCCGGAATGGTGAAACGTCCCGAGTCGACGCCTTTGCGGAGGTCGCGCGCGGCGCGCGGCCCCAGGATCGCAATGAGCTGAGGGTGGGCCACCCCCAGCCGGACCACGAACCAGCCCCACAGGGGATCGGTGACGGCTTTCCGGACAAGGTGCCGCAGCGAGGCGGCAAAGACCTCGGCGTCGTCCTCCATGTTGGCCGTCAGCGCATCCAGCGACGCCCCAAAGGACTCCACCGACGCCTCGGCGACCGCCTCCACAATGTCGTCGCGGGACTGGAAGTAGTTGTAAAACGTACCCGCGCCCAAATCGGCGGCATCGGTAATTTCCGTCAGCCCCACCGCGTCGACGCCCCGTTCGGCCATCAGTGACCGCGCCGCCGCGATCAGCCGGGCGCGCGTCTGCTCGCGTCGTCGCTGCTGGCGCCCGCCGGGGGCGGTGGTGGAGGGGAGTGAATCCATGGAGGCCATTTCAAAACCGTACGTCAGGCGCTCGGGCAATGCACAAGCCAACCGCCGAAAACTAATAACTGAGGACTTGCTCATTTTTGAGAACTCTGTCACTATCAATCTAATCCGTTATGACCCAGGTCACTTCACCGAGGAAGACACCATGACAGCGTTGAGCACACCACCGGCACCGCATGCCGAAGACATCCGCAGGACATCCAGCAACGAAGAGTTCGACGCCGACGTCGCCATCGTGGGCGGTGGCCCGGTGGGCACCCTCCTGGCTCTGCTCCTCGGGCAGAAGGGGTATCGCGTCACCATCGTGGAGAAGTGGCCGGAATTTTATGCCCAGCCCAGGGCAGTGACCTTCGACCATGAGATCGCGCGCATCCTTTCCAGTCTGGGCATTGATTCAGAGAACGATCCGGCGATCGGCGTCCACGATGACATCTACTTCTGGAAAAACGCGGCCGGCCAGACCCTTCTCGAAGTCGACTGGGCGAGCATGGCAGCGTCCGGCTGGCGCACCCGGTACTGGTTCTCCCAGCCCGACCTCGAAAAGCGCCTGCGCGAGATCGCGGCAGCGCTGCCCACCGTCGAGCTGCGCCGCGGTTGGGAAGCCACCGGGCTGGAGGAGAAGGAGGATGGCATCCTCCTCAGCGGAACTGCCCGGACCCCCGAGGGGAACGTCGTGGCCGAACAGATCAGCGCCCGGTACGTGGTGGGCGCCGACGGTGCCAACAGCTTCGTCCGCAAGTCCCTTGGACTGGACTTCGATGACCACGGCTTCTCCTTCGACTGGCTGATCCTGGACATGATCCCCAAGAAGCCCATGCACTTCTCACCCTCGGCGTGGCAGCTGTGCGACCCCGCCCGCCCGACCACGATCGTGCCCGGCGGTCCCGGCCGCCGTCGCTGGGAATTCATGGTCCTTCCGGGCGAATCCCCGGAGGAGCTTAGCTCACCTGAATCCGCGTGGCGGCTGCTGGAGCCGTGGGGAGTCACTCCGGACGATGCCGAGCTGGAACGCTCCGCGGTGTACACGTTCCAGGCCCGCTGGGCCGAAAACTGGCGCTCCGGGCGCGGGCTGATCGCCGGTGACGCCGCCCACCTCATGCCGCCCTTCGCCGGCGAGGGCATGTGCGCGGGCCTGCGCGACTCGGTCGCGCTTGCCTGGCGGCTGGACCTCATCCTCTCCGACAGGGCCAGCGACGCGCTGCTGGATTCCTACGGTGAGGAGCGCAAAGGCCACGTCCGGCACTACATCGACTTCTCCCTCGAACTGGGCAAGGTCATCTGCATTGCCGATCCCCAGGAAGCAGCCGAACGCGACCGCCGCATGATCGCCGAACACGCTGCCTCCGACGGTGTTCCGGTGGACACCGACATCGCCTCTTTGGGCCCCGGCCTCTGGCGTGCGGGCGACGCCCACGCCGGTGAGCTCTCCGTCCAGGGCATCGTGGAAGCCAACGGCGCACGAGGACGGTTCGACGACGTCGTCGGCCGGGGCTGGACCGTGCTGGGCCGCGGGATCTCCCCGGCGGAAATGCTCACCGAGCGCCAGCGCGAACAGCTGGAGTCCCTGGGTGGTCACTGCGTCCGCATCGGCGCCCCGGGAACCGACTGCGACGTCATCGACGCGGAAGGGACCTACACCAAATGGTTCGATGACCTCGGCATCAATTTCGTCGTCGTGCGTCCGGACTTCTACGTGGCGGCAACGGCCGCCGACCCCGCAGGCCTGCGGGATTCCCTGGATGCACTGATTGATGGCCTCCACCTGGGCACGTTTGAACTGCCCCTCCTCCTAGCTACAACGAAGTAAAGGAACCCCCTGCAATGAGCCTGACTTTTGACCACATAACCCTCGGCCAGCGCGTCCTCTTCGGCACCGGCGCGGCCGCCGCCAACCTCGCCGCGGAAGTCGCCCGGCTGGGTGCCCAGCGTGTGATGGTGATCGCGTCTGACTTCGAGACCGAGATGGCCCGCGCCGTCGCGGCGGACATTGACGTGGCTTTGTGGCACCACGACGTCGTCATGCACGTGCCGATCGAGGTGGCCGACAAGGCCCGCGCCGCAGCCGCTGAGTCCGGCATCGACCTGCTGGTCTGTGTCGGCGGGGGCTCGACGACGGGCCTGGCCAAGGCGGTCGGGATGACCTCACGCCTGCCCATCATCGCCGTGCCCACCACCTACGCCGGATCCGAGGCGACCAACGTGTGGGGCCTGACCGAGGCATCCCGGAAGACCACCGGCGTGGACGACGCCGTCCTGCCCGTCACCGTCATCTACGACGCCGCCCTCACACTCTCCCTGCCCGTGGAGATGTCCGTCGCGTCCGGCCTGAACGGCATGGCCCACTGCATCGACTCGATGTGGGGCCCCCGGGTTGACCCGATCAATCAAGCCCTCGGCGCCGAAGGCATCCGCGCCCTCAGCCAGGGCCTTCCCCTGATCACCGCCGACCCCTCCGGGACCGACGGACGCGAGCAGGCCCTCTACGGCGCGTACCTGTCCGCGGTCGCGTTCGCCTCCGCCGGGTCCGGGATCCACCACAAGATCTGCCACGTCCTCGGCGGGACCTTCAACCTCCCGCACGCCCAGACCCACGCCACCGTCCTCCCGTACGTCCTGGCCTTCAACGCCCCCGCCGCGCCCGAAGCCGCAGCCCGGATCGCCGCAGCCTTCGGCACCGCGGACGCCCTCACCGGCCTGCAGGACCTGCGCAAACGCCTCGACGCACCCAAAGCCCTGGCCGACTACGGCTTCACCGCCGACGGGATCGCGAAGGCGGTCGAAATCATCCTCCCCGCCGTGCCGGCATCCAACCCATACCCGGCCACCACCCAAAACCTCACCCGCCTCCTCCAGGCAGCCCTCACCGGCGAAGACCCCGCGGTACTGCTCAGTCGCTGACCCGGCGCCTCCCAGGACCCCCACCACCCACAGATTCGAGGAGTACAGCATGTCCGAAACCACCCATCCCGCGGCCGCCGGGGTCACCATCAGCCCCGAACAGGCCGCCGTCGAACAGGAACTCGTGGACACCGTCGTCGCGTCCTTCGACAAGACCGAAGACCCGCGCCTGAAGCAACTCATGCAGTCCCTGACCAGGCACCTGCACAACTTCCTCCGCGAGGTCCGCCTCACCGAGGACGAATGGAACGCGGCGATCGAGTTCCTCACCGCCGCCGGCCATATCACCGACGACAAACGCCAGGAATTCGTGCTCCTCTCCGACGTCCTGGGCGCGTCCATGCAGACCATCGCCATCAACAACCAGGCCTTTAAAGGCGCCACCGAGGCTACCGTCTTCGGGCCCTTCTTCATCGCCGACGCCCCCGAAATCCCTATCGGCGGAGACATCGCCGGCGGTGCCCACGGCCAGCCCTGCTGGGTTGAAGGCACCATCACCGACACCGACGGGAACCCCGTCCCCGGCGCCCGGATCGAAGTCTGGGAAGCCGACGAGGAAGGGTTCTACGACGTCCAATACACGGACAACCGCGTCGCCGGCCGGGCCCACCTGTTCGCCGACGCCAACGGTAAGTACGCGTTCTGGGGACTCACCCCCACCCCGTACCCCATCCCGCATGACGGGCCCGTCGGCAAGATGCTCGAATCCGTCAGCCGGTCACCGGTCCGCGCTTCACACCTGCACTTCATGGTCACCGCCGAGAACTTGCGGACCCTCGTGACGCACATCTTCGTCGAAGGCGACCCGCAGATCGGGATCGGCGACTCCGTCTTCGGCGTCAAAGACTCCCTCATCAAACGCTTCGAACCGCAGCCCGCCCGCACACCAACCCCGGACGGACGCGAGCTGGGCAACCAGGCCTGGGCCCGCTCCCGCTTCGACGTCGTCCTGGCGCCCGCCGCTGTTTGAATCTGGAACCTTCAAGGAGGCCATCCCAGGCCGCCGTCCTTGGGGACACCGGAACTTCGGCGGACGGAGGCCGTCCGGCGGGACCCGGGGTTTGGCTAGCTCAACCCGTGGGCATCGAAGGCCTCGTACCTGGCCTTGCCGCCGTGCTTCGCCCGGTACATCGCCGAGTCCGCCTGCCGCAGCAGTTCCCGGACGTCCGCGGTGTCCGGCGTCCGATGCGCGGCGCCGATGCTCAGCGAGACGCGCAGCGGCTGCCCGCCGATCACGAACGGCTCGCTCAGCGCCTCGTGGATTCGTTCGGCGACGGGCGCCGTGGCGGGAGTGCCGTCGTCGTTATTCATGACGACGACGGCGAACTCGTCGCCTCCCAGCCGGGCCACCAGGTCCTGGCTGCGGACGCTTGCGCGGATCCGCTCCGCCAGCTGGACCAGCAGCGCGTCGCCGCCCTCATGGCCCAGCGAATCGTTGACGTCCTTGAAATCATCGATGTCGATGAACAGCAGGCCCTCATTCCGGATCCGAGTGCCCTCGCCCTGATTGAACGACGCCGCCAGCCGCTCGGCGAGAGCCGCGCGGTTGGCCAGTCCGGTGAGGTCATCATGGGTGGCCCGGTAGGTCAGGATCTCGTGGCTGTCCTGAAGCGCGGCGGCCATCCCGTTAAACGCGACAGCCACCTCGCCGAGCTCGTCGCGACGGGCCACGTCCAGGCGGTGGCTGTAGTCCCCGGCCTCGAGGTTTTGGACTCCGCGGCGGAGGCTGTTGAGCGGGCGGATGAGGTCCTTGACCATCCGACGGCGGAGATACAGTGTGCCGCCCACCGCCGCGAACAGGAGCGCCCACCTGGCCACGAACAGGAGGTCCTCGAAGAAGCTCGTGTCCACCAGGCCGCGCCCGAGCGCGTCCACGGAGGACACCTGGATGGCCGCCAACTGCTGCCGTACGCTCGAGCTGCCTTCAATAAAAGCCGTTGCGTCAGCGGAGTGGCTCCCCGTCGGGTCCGGCGCCTGCCCGCTCCAGAGACCGCTCCGCTCGAGGCTTGCTTGCCAGTCGTGGCGTGCCTGGTCCAGCGCGGTGCTCCGGTCGGCATTTCCACCATCGGCGGCGGCGGCTGCTTTGAACAGTTCTTCAACGGCTTCCTGCGCGCCGACAAGGGCCCGCCTGTCCACGGCGTGTGCCTCGAGCAGTTGGTGTCCCAGCTGCTCGTGGGCCTCGAGGGCACCGGTCAGTTCGTCAACGCTGCCGTACTCGACCTTCAGGTGGCGGGCAGCGCCTTCCAACTCGTTCACCACAAACCGGACACCGACGATGGTGACCACGGCGCCGACCAGCAGGGTCAGCAGCATCAGCGTGAAAGCCCGGGATCATTCGCGCTGGAGGCTGTACGAGCGCGGCGTGGTGGGGGCGTTAGTCATGGGCGTCCTCGGACAGGGGAGATGTAATGCCTAAGTTACACGGCACCCGCCCGGAATCGGGGGTGGGGACCGCTGGGTGCAACAGCACGAGGCAAAACCAGGCCTGTCTTCCAGGCGGACGTCCTCCAAAACTGCCCTTGCGGGGGTCCATGTGCAGGCGGAGAATGGCCTCACTGGCGGGGTTCCATCTCCTTCCCCGCCGTGGGCATCGAGGCCTCGCCGGAGTTCAGCAAAACACCGAGCGTAGGAGATGAAATGCCAAATCTAGTTCGCATGAGCCTGGATTCGCCCGAGGAGACCCGACCCTTCGAAGGTGACACCGGCCAGCTGCAACTCGTCAACATGGAAAAGGGCGCCGTTGGCCGCGCCACGTTCCTGCCCGGATGGCGTTGGTCCGAACACGTCAAGCCGATCGCCAAAACGGAGAGCTGCCAGGCATCCCACATGGGGTACTTCGTGTCCGGCCGGATGAAGGTGGTCATGGACGACGGCGAAGAGATGGAATACGGGCCCGGCGACTTCGCCACCATGGCCCCGGGACACGACGCCTGGGTAGTCGGAGATGAGCCCTGCGTGGTAATCGATTGGCAGGGGTTCGCCGACTACGCCAAACGCTGAGACCCGGGATTCGGACCGCGCGTCCACTCCTGGCCTGCCGTACTGGCGCTACGTACGCCCGCCAGCACCGGGATCGGACGAGCCGGTCTCCGACGACCCCCCGCCACGGGATTGGAACAGCAACGGCCCGGGCGGCAGCGGAAGCTGCGGCCCGGGCCATTTGTGTGACCCCGCGTCCCACGTCGGTTGCGTTGGCAGGTGGACCGTTCGGACACGTTGGTCTTGGGTGATCGGCCGGCGGCGTGCGCTACTTGGGGCTGAGCACCTCGTCGGTCGGGCGCCCGTCGACGAACACCTGTATCGCCCAATAATTCCCGGCATTGGGGCCTTGACTGCCCCGCGTTGCCGTTGAAATGCGGTGTTCGCCTGTTCCGCTTCGGGAACAGTTCCAGATGGAAGCCGGCTGACATTTAACCCCTGCCGCCGGTGCCGGGGAAGTGCTATACCTAACCTTAGGCAACTAAATGTCGGTCTGCCGGCACACCCGGCGATCCGGACCGGGCCGGGCCTGCCCGGAGGCTGGAGGCAAAGGTGCGGAAGTGGCCAGCCACGGACCGTGTCACCGCCGGAAAACCGCTGATCGCCGCCTGCCGTGCGGCGCTCGCCCTCCTGACCTCCTGCGTCCTCGCAGGATGCAGCGGCGGCGTCCAAGATTCCGTCACCACGGCTGTGGAGGACAGCTCGTCCGCCATCGCCACCGCGCGGCTGGCGCTCACCCAGATCACTGACGGCAAGCTCACCCAGGCAGCCACTGCCACCACGCTCGACGACGCCCTGAAAGAACTCCAGACCAGCCGGGACACCGTGGCGAAACTGTCACCCGCCACGCCGGAAGGCCGCGACGCCGTCGCTGAAGCGCTCGACGTCCTGGACGGCTGCGCCGCAGGCCTCACTACGGCCCGGAACGCGGTGGCCAGCGCCGACGGCACCCCCGCCATCGCCGACGGCAGCCAGGCACTGGCAACAGCCGCGGACCGCCTCGCCGAACTGAGCGCGAAGGACGGCGGGAAGTGAAGCGCCTCCTGGGGGTGGCACTGGGTGTACTGACCGCGATCGGCGGGTTCGTGGACATTGGCGATCTGGTGACCAACGCCGTCGTCGGTTCCCGCTTCGGCATGTCGCTTGTCTGGGTGGTGGTCGTCGGCGTGGTGGGGATCTGCCTGTTCGCCAACATGTCCGGCCGGGTGGCGGCAGCGTCCGGCCGCGCGACGTTCGAGGTGATCCGTGAACGGCTGGGGCCGCGTGCCGGGCTGGCCAACCTGTCCGCCTCTTTCCTGATCAACCTGATGACCGTGACCGCTGAAATCGGTGGTGTGGCACTGGCGCTCCAGCTGGCCAGCAGCGTCCACTACCTGCTCTGGATTCCGGTGGCTGCGCTCGCCGTGTGGCTGGTGATCTGGCGGGTGAAATTCTCCATCATGGAAAACGTCACCGGCCTGCTGGGGCTGACCCTGATCGTGTTCGCCGTGGCGCTCTTTCTGCTCAAACCCGACTGGGGATCCCTGGCCGGGCAGGCATTGGCGCCCGCGGTCCCGGCGGAGGAAACCGCGCCGACCTACTGGTACTACGCCATCGCCCTGTTCGGCGCCGCCATGACCCCGTACGAGGTGTTCTTCTTTTCTTCCGGGGCTGTGGAGGAAGGGTGGAAGGTCAAAGACCTGGTTCAGTCCCGCATCAACGTCCTGGTGGGCTTCCCGCTGGGCGGCCTGCTGTCCGTGGCGATCGCCGGGTGCGCCGCCGTCGTCCTTCTGCCGGCGGGCATCGCGGTGACGTCCCTGTCCCAGGTGATTCTCCCGGTGGCGGAGGGGGCAGGGAAGCTGGGCCTGGCGTTTGTGCTGGTGGGCGTCATGGCCGCCACGTTTGGCGCCGCGCTGGAGACCACCCTCTCCAGCGGCTACACGCTGGCGCAGTTCTTCGGCTGGTCCTGGGGTAAATTCCGCAGCCCGGCCCAGGCCGCCCGCTTCCACCTGGCCATGATCATCTGCCTGCTGGTGGGCCTGGCGGTCCTGGCCACCGGGGTGGATCCCGTGCTCGTGACCGAGTACTCCGTGGTGTTCTCCGCCATCGCGCTGCCGCTGACCTACCTGCCCATCCTGATCGTGGCCAACGATCCGCAATACATGGGCGAACACGTCAACGGCCGGCCCGTGAACGTGATGGCCATGATCTACCTGGTCATCATCCTGGTGGCCTCCCTGGCCGCCATACCGCTGATGATCGTGACAGGAGCCGGATCGTGAAGACTGACCGACCGCTGGCGCCGGTGCCCCCGACGGCGGGCCGCACTCTGGACGCGCAGCTCCACCTGATGGACCGGCAGGTGCTGGATCACGACGGCGTCCCGGTCACCACCGTGGACGACCTCGAGCTCAACGGCCCCGAGCTTGACACCAACATCCCGCCGGGTGCCCCGGCCCCGGTCCTGACGGCGCTGCTGACAGGTCCGGTGCTGGGCACCCGCATCTTCGGCGGCAGGCCGCCGTCGACACGGCTGATCCGCATCCCGTGGGAGGACGTGGCCGACGTCGGAATCGTCATCCGCCTTGGAGTCAGCGGCGAAAACCTCGACGCCGGCTGGGTGGAGCGCTGGATCCGGGACAAGATCATTGCGCGCATCCCGGGAGGCCGCCATGATCCTCGGTGACCTCCTGGGCGTTCACGTTTACGACGACGGCGGCACCCGCCTGGGGCGCGTGGCCGACGCGCGGTTTGTGGTGGACGGGCCTCCGCGGCAACTGCTCGCCGACGCCCGCCTGCTGGGGCTGGTGGTCAGCCCGCACAGCGCGTCCTCATTCCTGGGCTATGAGCGGACCGGGCTCGACCAGCCCTGGCCATTGCCGCGGATGCTGCGGTGGCGGCACCGCGGCTCATTCCTGGTGCTGTGGGAGGACATCGCCATGATCGGCACAAAATCAGTACGGCTCCGGGCCGGCTTCACTGCCTACTCGCCGGCCCTGGATGGTGCCGGGCAAGAGTAGGAACTCTTCAGCCTTGCCGTGACCGCGCGAGGGTGGTCCAGAGGTGCCAGAGCATGCCGGCAAAAGTGGCCAGGAATGCGGCAACGGCCAGCCACAGTTCGCCCTGTCCGATCACGGCCACGATGGGCAGATGCGCAGCGCGGCCCAGGTAGATGCCCGCCACGGCGTACATGCCCAGCGGGAAGATGACGCTCCAGAGGCCCGGCTCGTAGGACAGCGGTACGCGGTGGACCACGTGCCTCCACCAGCCGCCCGCGAGGAGCACCGGGAAGAGCCACGAGGCGAAGGACCAGAACACCACCGACGAGCCGGCCACGAGGCCCCGCGTCGCGTCCACCATCGGCGCGCCGGCCATCTCGACGATGCGTGCACCGGCGAGGACGCTGATGGCCATGGCTCCCATGGCCACGAAGTACTGCGGCTTGAGGTCCTCGGGGTGGATGGGGTGGGACAGGAGCCGCAGCGAGACGAAGATCCCCACGGCGGCGTACAGGATGAGCCCCAGGGACCAGGCCACCACTGCCACGAGTGCCAAAGCCGGGCGCCATTCCGGCCCGGCCAGGGGTTCAACGGATGCGGCCGCCACTGACACGGATTCGCTCGCCACGCACCACATGAACCAGGTGCCGTTGGCGTCCTTGACCACCGGCCGCTCGTCCCGGCCGAGCACAGCGGTCCACGGCACGACGTAGCCGAGCACCACCCAGGCGAGCACGGCAACAGCGAGCAGTGCCGCCGTCGTACCCTGCCACCCTGCCATGCCCAGCCGCACACCCAGTACATTCGTGCCGGCGATGAAGGTGAAGAAGCCGAACGCGCGGGCAGGGTCCAGGAAGTCCCGCCGCATGTCGGCGGGGAACCTGGCCAGACGCACGAGGCTCAGGACGAGGATCATCGCGTAGGAGACCGCGCAGATCACCAGGAGCGCGGCAGAAAATGCGTGGAAGCCTTCGAGCTCAAGCCCCACCGAGATGATCCCGGCGGCCATGGGGAGGGCGAAATACCCCGGCGTGAGGGTCTGCACCGACTCCGCGACTCGGGAGCCGAACGTATCCGGAACGGAGCCAGCCGTGGTCATGTCCCCAACCTTAGGGCTGCTGTCCTTTATGGTCGCGGGGAGAGATGTCTCGCGGGCGGGACTCGCGCATCTCCATCGTCTCGTGGATCTGCAGGGCGAACCACAGCTGCGCCAGTGCTGATGTTTGGGTCATGTCCAGGCCTGTCAACTCGCCTATCTTCCTGATCCGGTAAATGACGGTCTGCCGGTGGGTGAACAGGGCTGCCGCCGTCTTTTGCCAGGAGCGTTGCATGTCCAGATAAGTTTTCAGTGTGTGGACGAGGTCAGGTTGACGGCCCCGTTCATAATCGAATACCGGCCCCAGCAGGCGCTGGACGAGCGCCTGTCCTTCTTCGTGGCTCGTCAGGCCCAGCCACGAGGGGCCTTCGGAGTAGCGAACCAGATGCGTGGTGGTGGCGCCAGCGGTTCCCAGCGCCCACAGGGACTCCTGAAGCCCGCCTTCGATGCCGGCGGCCGTCGTGGGGGTGCTTATCCCAATTTTGACGTTGGGTGGAAGGACGTGCAGCAGCAGCTCATCGGAGCATTCTTTGGTCACCAGGAAGTGGAGCCGGTTGGAGCTCTGCAGGCACGCGGTGTGGAAGCCGTGCCGCCACAGGTTGACGTGCAGTTCCGCCAATGTCAGTTCCTTGCCGCCGGACACAGAGACGACTCGAAACTCCTGTGCGGTAATACCGAATTCAGATAGGCGGCTTTCCATGTCCTTGATGCCGTACCGGCCATCAAAGGCCTGAAGCAGGAACTCGGCGCCCCGGCGAAGCCGGTTTTCCAGACCCAGGACGGTACGCGACAGTTCCAGGCCCAAAACGGTCGCCACGTGGAGCAGAACCACAGCATCCGGGTGCGGTTCGAACTCAGGCAGGACCACCAACAGTGCATTGGCGTGCGTTGGAATTTCCATGAGGAGTACATGTTGGCCAGCCAGCCTGTGCCACTGGAAATTCTTGGTTGCCACTGATGCTTGACCGCTCAGCTGCCCCAGCGCGTCGGCCAGGAATGCCGGTAAGTCCTCGCTGTCCGGGCGCCACGGGTGCAGGCATCGCCGGTCCACCACAAACAGCCGGGACTTCAGCTCAGCTGCTATCCCGTTGAGAAGGTTCTGCCACTGGTTCCCCGTCCCGACAAACCGGAGAAGGTCATATATCCGGGCCGTCTGCCGTAGTCTCCGGGACTCCTCCAGGAGGGACGACTCGGCGACCGACTTGGCGATCGCTATGAACGGCAGGGGATAGGGCACGTTGATCACTGGCAGGGGGAGGGCATCGCAAGCACGCAGGAACTCGGGCAGAAGCTGCGGCGCGTGCATTTTCTCGCCGATGGCCAATGCGGACGCCCCTGCCCTGACCAACGATTCCGCGAGTTCCACTTGCCCGGCGGCGTCCGGTGGAATGGAAAGGCCATTGGTCATCATCAGCTCGCCCCCGGTGACCCACTCCCAAAGCCGCGGAAGATCCGACGTGTGCGCCCACGTGATGCCGTTCCCGCGGCCTTCGGAACCCGCGATCAGGCTCAAGCCCAGCTGTGGTTCAGCGATCAGCTCGGCAACAGTAATCACGTACGGAGGCTCTTTCGTTCAAGGAGGGGCAGTGAAGGCATTTCTGGTTTTTATACAAATGTATAGGGCATTTCGTCATTTGTGGTCGATTGACGAATGTACCCCAGTGATGCCCGTCACCCATGATTGAGTCACTTACTTCCCGGCTCGCCTAAGAGCATTCACGAGAGAGGGTTTCGGATGAGCGCAACGAGCAACCTCATTGATGACGCCCCACTTACAACTTTCCATAAAAAGCTGACCTTTTTTGCTTCAGGTGGCCCGTTCATCGACGGCTACGCGCTGTCCATCATCGGGATCGCCCTGATCACGATGAGCCCCGGGCTGCAGCTGAGCACAACGGAAATCGGCCTGATCGGTGCGGCCAGTCTTGTCGGCATCTTCTTCGGCGGGGCCATCTTCGGGTGGCTTACTGACAAAATCGGCCGGCACAAGATGTACATCGCCGACCTCATCGCCCTCGCCCTCTTCTCCGTTCTCAACGCCTTCGCCACCGAAGTCTGGCAGGTTGTTCTCTGCAGATTCCTCCTGGGAATGGCCATCGGCGCGGACTATCCGATCGCGACCTCGCTGCTGGCCGAGTTCCTGCCCAAGAAGCACCGCGGACGTCTCTTGGGCGCCACCTTCGTGGTCTGGGCGGTAGGCGCCGCAGCCGCTTACGCTGTCGGATTCCTGCTCCGCGACATGGGGCCGGACGTGTGGCGGTTCATGGTGGCCAGCCCGGCGATCTTCGCCATAGTCACCCTGCTGTGCAGGCTGGGCACACCCGAGTCTCCGCGCTGGCTTCTCTCCCGCGGACGCCGGGACGAGGCCGAAACCATCATCAAGAAGGTCTACGGGCAGCAGTACGGTCTGGCAGACATCGCCTCTGACAGTGAAGGTCCTGCCAAGCAGGGCAAATTCACAGACATCTTCACAGGCCAGGCATGGAAGCGCACACTCTTTGTCTCCATCTTCTGGACTGCCCAGGTCATCCCACTCTTCGCGGTTTACACCTTCGCGCCCGACCTGCTGGCGGCCATGGGCATGACCGGCGACGCCAATCTCTACGGCGGTTCCTTCCTGATCTCCATGCTGTTCGTCGTAGGCGGCATTCCCGGTCTTTGGCTTGTTGAAAGAATTGGCCGCCGGAAGCTGCTTCTGTGGAGCTTCGGGATCATTGTGGTGGCCCTCGCCATCCCCGCCTTTATTCCCAACGTGCCCGCTGGGCCGCTCTTCATCGCCCTGGCCGTCTTTGCGCTCGCTTCCGGTGCCTCCAGCTTCCTTGAAGTTGTCTACCCGAACGAGCTCTTCCCCACGGAGGTCCGGGCCACGGCAGTGGGATTCGGTACGGCCATCAGCCGCGTCGGCTCTGCGGCCAGCACCTACCTGATGCCGGTCGCCATCCTCAGCTTCGGAGCCGCCGGCTCACTGTTGATCGGCGCCATCATTTCCCTGGTCGGGCTGGTCGCAACGTTCCTGCTCGCCCCGGAAACAGCCAACAAGTCTCTCTCGGAACTCACCACAGACAAGAAGCCGGCGAACCCGGCAGCCATCAACGAAGGAACACTGGTATGACCACCCACAAGCCAATCGGACCCGTCGACGCAACTCAGGTACCCCGGTACGCCGGGCTTGGAACCTTCGCCCGGCTCCCGCAGATAGACCGCGTTCCCGACTATGACATTGCAATCGTTGGAGTGCCGTTCGACGGCGGCACCTCCTTCCGCCCGGGCGCCCGCTTCGGGCCCGCCGCTGTCCGTGAAGCATCCCGACTGCTGCGCCCCGGCTACCACCCTGAACTCGACGTCGAGCCGGTGTATGAAGCCCAGGTTGTGGACGCCGGCGATATTGCCTGCACGCCCTATGACATCACCCGGGCAGTCCGCGAAATCGAGGAGCAGGCACGGCCCCTCATCAGTGAGGACAAGCGGCTGATTGCCATTGGCGGGGATCACACCATCGCCCTGCCCATGCTGCGTGCATTGAATCAGGTGCACGGTCCCGTTGCCCTCCTCCACTTCGACGCCCACCTGGACACTTGGGACACGTACTTCGACCAGCCAATTACGCACGGAACCATCTTCCGCCGGGCCTTCGAAGAGGGGCTGCTCATCGAAGATAAGTCCATGCATGTGGGTATCCGCGGGCCGGTGTATGACCGAAACGACTTCCTGCGCGACCACGAGTTCGGATTCCAGATCATCCGTTGCTCCGACTTGGACGTCATCGGCGTCCCGGCCGCTATCCAGAGGGTTAAGGACCGCATCGGCGACACCCCGGTCTACGTCTCCATCGACATCGACGTTCTCGATCCCTCGTATGCTCCAGGAACTGGTACACCCGAAATGGGTGGACTGCATTCCCGCGAACTGCTGGCTCTCCTGCGCGGCCTCAACGGCCTCAACATCGTCGGCGCGGACGTCGTCGAAGTTGCCCCCGCGTATGACCACGCAGACATCACCACCCTGGCGGCGGCCACCTTGGTCTTTGACCTTTTGGCGCTGATGGTAAACCGTTCCAAGGGCGCATCCCTTGCTGGCGACGAATCTTTCGAAGTCGCCACCGTCTAAATGCAGAACCGGAATCGGCGCGGTGACACCAGGCAATGAGTGTCACCGCGCCGATTCCGTGTCCCCGAAACTGAGCCGTTCCAACGCCCAGTCCCAGCTGATCAGCTCCTGCTCCAGCCTGACAGCCGTCCCGAAGGCGTCGGTGCGGAGTCCTTCATAAAGTGCTGACTCCTCTGCCGTCAGCCGGCTGAGCGAGGCCTTCGACGGCGAAGGCTCCGTGACCCAGGCCTCGCGGTGGGCCAGCAGGGTGGCCTCGTCCATCAACACGCTCACCACGTGCGGGTGCACTGCGCGCAGCTGGTCCAGGATCCGGAACCCGTGAGTGTCCAGGTCTCCCCAATACAGGACCTCGCAGTCCCGCAGCCAGCCGGCGTCCCGCAGCGACGAGAACCCGTAGCCGGCGCCGTATATGGCCAGCGTGTCCGGGCGGTCGGGGAGGGCCAGGAAGTTGACCAGGTTTTCGGTGATGAGCACTGTTGTGATGGGCAGGCTCAGTGTGCTGAACGCGGCTGCGGTGACGGTGAGATCACGCGCCTGGCCGAGCAGCGGAATCTCCGGATCCAGCAGGCGGAACCGCACCAGTTCAGGCGGGTGCAGGAAGGCGTGCCGCGCGGCGAAACGCGCCGCCGGCGTCCGGGCGGGCGTCAGCCCCAGCATCGAACCGGGTTCTGCGGGTTCCGAGGGGAATTCGGCCAGGGGTTCAGCGGCTTCGTCCGCGTCGGGCCGGGACCGCAGCTCGGCGGCGAGCTCGCTGATCACAGCCCGGTGGCTCTCGACGAACTTGGTGTGCACGCCCGGAAGGCTCAACTGCCGGAGATAGATACGGGGCTCGGGATTGGCCTGCAGCCACAGTGCCACCCTGCCGGCGGTCAGCGCGTCCGTGCCCAGCTCCAGCAGCTTCAGCGGCCGCCGCAGCGCCCACTCCCGGAAGGCAGCATCCAAGCCGCAGAGTCCGTTCGCAAGCTCCACAAACCGGGCGGCGTCCTTTGCCTTGCCCACAAAAGCGATCTCATCTTCTACGGAGGCAAACACGGCCGCTGCCGGCAGCTGGTTCGCCCCCACCGTGGTGCGCCCCACCTCCGAGGTTTCCATACTGAACGGACCGGCGGCGCCCAACAGCTCGGCTGCCCACGCGCGGGCCTCAGCGAATTCCCGGAGGAGCGCCGCCGCCGTCGGACGCCTTAAAGGACGACGGCGGGGATACAGTCCGCCGGGGTCCAGCACCTCGCGCAGCAGCGATCCGCTGCCCCAGGCCTTCAGCGACTGCGCTCGCAGATCAGCCAGCGTGGTCCAGCCTTGGGCCTGGCCTGCCCGCGCACTGGCAGCCGCACGCGGTTCAGGCACGCCGGTCCCGCTCGTCGCGGTACTCCTGGATGGTCATGTTGCGCAGTTGGGAATCGTCGCCGTTGGTGTTGGCGACGAAGCCCACGTGGGAGACGAAGGGCTCGATGACGTGGATCTTCTGCAGGGGCGTCACGATCAGCAACTGCAGCTTCATCCGCTGGAACAGCTCCAGGCCGTACCGGGCGGACTCGTCCGAGCCGCGGCCGAACGCCTCATCGATCACCACAAACCGGAAGCTGCGCCCGCTGCCGGCGTTCTTGCCTGTACCTTTGCCACCTTTGCCGGATGCCAGTCCGAACTGGAACGCCAGTGCGGCGGCGAGAATGGTGTAGGCAAGCTTCTCCTTCTGCCCGCCTGACTTGCCGCCCGAGTCAGTGAAGTGTTCAAATTCCTCGCCGGTTTCGGTCCATTTCTCCGAGGCGGAAAACGTGAACCAGTTCCGGACATCAGTGACTTTTGCGGTCCAGCGTTCGTCGAGCGTGGTGTAGCCGTCCCGGCCCCGGAACCGCTCGATCAGGCGCGCCACCTGCAGGTACTTCTGTTCGGAGTACTGGTCATCGTCACCGATGCTGCCTTCCGAACATGCGCGGAGGTCCATGCCGAACTGGCGCACGTCCAGGTCGCCGCTGTTCTGGTGCTCCAGCTGGATGTGCCGGCCGGCGTTGTATTCAATCCCGGCAAGCGACAGGTTTATTTCGCCGATCCGGTTGACGATGTCCTGCCGCCGGCTGTCCAGGAACGCATTGAACGCCACCACTTCATGGATGGTGTTCTGGTTCAGCGAGTCCTTGAAGTGGGCCTCGAATCGCGGAAGATCGTTGCCGACCAGTTGCTCCAGCAGATTGCCGAAGTCCGGGGCGGCCTCAAGGGCGGCGTCGATCTCCGTGGTCTCGTTCGGGTATTTGTTCCGGAATTCTGCCATCAGCCGGACGGTCTTCTCGGCGGCCCGGGCTATCTGCTTGGACAGCGCGTCGATGGTGTCGGTCAGCCCTGACCTGACTGCACTCTCGATGGTGCCGGTGTTCTTGTAGGTGAGCGGCCTGCCGCCGAGTTCCGCGGCGGCGAGCTTGGCGACGGCGCTCAGCACGCCGCCGTCGTCCGTCAACGGGGTCTCCATCAGAACGGCGCGGCAGTCCTCGATCGCCTCGGCGATGTCCTTCGAGGCGCCGTCGTTGGAGCCGATCCGGCGCTGGACGTCATCAGCCCGCGTCTGCAGGCGCTCCAGCTTTCCGGTGAGCTCGGTTTCCTTCGCCGTCAGCTGCCGCAGCACGTCGCTGGTGGACTCCAACTGGGCCTTCTCAGCCTTAAGCTCCTCGATGCGCCGTGCGGTGAGCTGCCAACTGAGTTCACCGAAGTCGGATACCGCCCCAATGGTGCCGAGTTGCTGGTTTTGCCGGCCGATGGCGCCCAGGGATTCGGTGACACGCTTCAACTGGCCGGCCACCACGCTGAGCTGGCCCTGGACCTCGTCCTGTTCGGCCCGGAAGCGGCTGATCTTGTCCATGTTGTCCCACCCCAGGACATAGTTCCGCCGGTCAGAAATTTCCTGCCGATCATCCTTCTCATGCCGGCCGCGGCCGCCCTTGAGCTGGCCGTTGGCGGTGAGGGCCTTGGAACGGCGCCGGAAATCGTCGAGGCTGTCACAGCAAAAATAGTCGAAGCGGCTGTTGAGCTCATCCAGCAGGAAATTGCGGAACGGCGTGCCCTGCTTGATGGCGATCTTTGCCGCCAGGGTGCCCGCGTCGGCCGACTTGGGGGCGTACGATTCGCCGATCTTCAGGTACACCAGCCGTCCTCGCAGATTGTTGCCGTCCACCCAGCCGCTGACCGCTGCGTAGTGTTCCGACGGCACCAGGAGGGACAACGCGAAGCCGCGCAGTGTGCGCTCGGCGGCGCCTTCCCACGTTGCTTCGCCGTCGCGGACGCGCAGCAGCTCCCCGGCGTACGGCAGCTCAGACTCGGAGATGCCGGTGGCGTCGCAGAGCCGACGGCGGAGCTCCACCTGGGGGCGCGGCAGCAGGTTGGGGCGTGCCTGAAGGCTGGTTAGCTCGGCCGCGATGTCCCCGGCGCGGCCGGTGAGCACCGTGCGCGTCATGGTCAGTTCGGTGCGGCTGTCCTGGACCTCGTTGGCGCTTGCGACGAGTTCCTTTTCGACGTCGGCCAGCCGGGCCCGATTGGCATCGAACTGGACGCGGTCTGCGGGGGCCGGAAGGCCAAGGTCCGCGGCAGCTTCGGCATACTTTTCGAAGCGCACCCGTTGTGCCCGGGACTCCTCGCCCAGCCGTGCGGCCTCTGCCTCGATGGCGGCCAGCCGGCCGCCGCCGTTGGTGCGAATGTCTTCCTTGACGGCGGCCAGGTCGAGCCGGAGCTGGGTGATTTCGGTGGCCAGCTTTTCGCTGTCCTCCTGCAGCCGCAGTCCCGTCTTCTGCAGTTCCGTCTGGTGCTCGAGGCTCAGCTGCAGCTTCTGGTCCGTGAACCACGGGTGGAGCTGGTCGCGCTGCTGGCGGGCCAGCTCATCATCCCGGCTCAGGGCGGCGTGCTGGGCAGCGCCCTCTGTGATAGGTGTGAGCAGGGCGATCTGGTCCTTGGCGCGAAGGACGGCGTCGTGGGCTTTTTTCAGGTCGTCAAAGTGGTGGATGAGGTTGCCGATCCGGGCTTCGACGTCGTCCTCCTCAAGCATGTTGGTGCGCACAAAGCTGGTGATGTTCTCCACCTGCTTCATGGACACCGTGCGGTGGAAGAGCTCCATGGCCTGATTGCCGCTGATGCCGAACTGCCGCTTAAACGCCGCCGCGTAGGGCTCGAAGGTTTCATGGACGGACGCGCCGGCGGCCTTGAGTTGCTTCTTCAGCTTCGCCGGATCCTGGCCGAAGTTGGCGAAGTCTCCGGCGACGGACTGCTCGCCTTCCATCAGCGAGTAGAAGCGGTTGGGCTGGCCAGCTTCCTGCATGGCCCAGAGGGTGATGGCCAGCGTGACCGACTTGCCCAGGACTGCGTTGTGGAAGACACCCAGGACCACCGTGAGCTTGCCCGTGCCGCGCAGCGCCACGGGTTTGGAATATTCGCCGCCGGCGCTGCGGGTGCTCTTGTGGAAGCCCCGCACATAAGACATCAGGGTGCGTTCCTTCTTTTGCGCGCCTGCGGCCTTGTTGTATTCGATCCTGTTGGCCGGCAAGAGGAGCGTCGTGATGGCATCCACCACCGTGGACTTTCCGGAACCGATATCACCGGTCAGCAGACTGTTGGAACCGTCCAGCCGGAACGTGCGCACTTCCTGGTGGAACGTGCCCCAATTGAGCAGTTCCAGACGATGCAGCCGGAAGCCCGGGGGAGTGCCGGCGTCGTCTGCTTTTTCATCCAGGCTGAACAGCATCTCCTGCTGGTCAGCGGTGGTCTCGGTGCTCATGCGCGGTCCTTATCTGTGCTGCCGGTGCCGGCGAGCGAGGCACGGTAATCGGCCAGCCGCGCCTCAAATTCCTCCAGCCACTGGGCGTCCACGTAGGCCTTCAGAATGCGCGCCACTTCGTAGGTCCCCACCTGGCCGCGCAGTTTCCGAAGAAAGCCCAGCTCCACCACTTTCTTGATGTTCGTGCCGAGCTGATCAAGGATCCGCGCCTGGTTGGTGGACTCCGGCAGGAAGACAGAGACCATGTCCGCGATGTCCTGCTCCGTCATGATGAGCCGCAGTTCGCTGCTGTTGGTGTCGAACTCCAGCATCCTGCCGCGCAGCAGCGCCAGGAGGAGGCTGACGTTGAACGTCAACGGGCGGCGTGGGATCAGCCGCGGCAGCGTGCCGTCGGGATCCTCGCGCGATTTCAGGAAGGCGTAACCCTCGGATTCGTCCAGGATCAGGTCAAGGCCCAGAACAGCCACGTAGTCGCGGACATGCGAGGCCAGACCCAGCAGCGACTGCCAGGCTTTTTCGTCCGACTCGGCGTACACCACTCCTTTAAACAGCCTGGTCACAACGCCCGGAAGTTCCTCGGGAGTGTGTGTTTCGGGTGCATCGGTGGGGGTCATGCGGGCCTCACGAAGATGATTTGTTCGACGGTGGCTTCCCGGATGCCGCTGTCCGGGAGCTGCCAGGACAATTGCTGTGACTCGTCCGGGCTGATGGAGGCCCAGTCCGATTCAGTGGCGAGCTGATAATAGGCCACGATCTCGGCCAGTCCCTGGGTGATGGGGTGGGCTGCCGCCACCTCGCCCAAGGTTGCCTGCTCGGCGCCGGCCAGGACGTCGTCGATGTGGGATTTCAGCCGTTCCGCGTCCACGTGGAACTGGCTGAACAGGGCGCCCGCGTCCACGTCGGCATCGTTTGCCGCCACCACCACATCGTCCACCATGATCCGCCGGCTCGGTTCGTACAGCGGCCGTTCGAAGGGGAGCGCCACGTCGACGGTCTGTGCCGCGATCTCCATGAAGACGCCCGACGGCGGCGCCTCCCGAGTGCCGAGCGCGCCGGATTCGATGCTCCTGATGAGCTGCATGATGCGCTTGTTCTCAAGGAAAACCTTGTCATCCAGGAGCCGGCGCATCTGCTGCGAGAGCTGGCGGACAGTGGCCTGGGTTTGCTCGACGGCGGGCAGCCAGTCCTGGTGCAGGTTGGTTACGGCGTGCAGGTTGTCGAGCTTGGCAAGGGCCTCGATCCGGGTGGCCCGCTGGAGCAGGTCCCGGAGCTCGGTGCTTAGCTGCGGGGACATCAGGTAATCCCAGAATCCCTGGAAGGTGCGCCCCTGGAGGGAACCGCTGATGTCCTGCTGATTGGCGAAGATGCTCGCCAGGAGCTCACCCTGCGTCCCGTCCCAGGTGGCGATCTGCTCACGGACCTGCCGGTCCAGTTTCCGGAAGTTCTGCTCCACCTCCCGGAAATCAGAGAGCAGGTCCTTGGCCAGAGTGGTCAGCTGCTGGAAGTGGTCCAAGGCTTCCGGGGCAGTCATCACTTTGATGTTGCCGTCGCGGATGCGCTGCATCTCGGCGTCGATCCCGGCCCTCTGGCGCTGGAGCTCGGCCAGCCTGATTTCCGGATCGGTTTCTGACTGCTGGACCAAGGCCTTCAGGACGGCGAAAATACTGGTCAGGCGGGACTGTGTGGCCACAAAGTCCCGCCCGCTCAGACTCTCCACCCAGCGGACCACGTCCTCGGCGGCAGCCGTGAGGTCGTAGCGGGGCTCGTCCTGGCCTGGCACGTAATACTTCCGCAGCCAGGCCCGTTCCGGGGCGGCCCACTCGTCGAGGTACTCGCCGGCCGGACGCGGGAACCTGTCCTCGCCGAAGACTTCACGGAGGCCGAAGAGCACGTCATCAAGGTGGTCGATGAGCTCCTGCCGACCGATGTCCCGCTGATTGGGGCCGGTGAAGGCCCTGACGAAGAAACTTACGGCCAGAGGTGCGTTCTGAGCGCGGAGAAGGGACCAGCCTGCGTGGTTCTCACGCAGTGCGTTGATGGCGTAGAAGTCCATGGCGGTGGCGTCCTCGGGGCGGGTGCGGTTGTTCCTAAGCTACACGGGACCAACGACAAATTCCGGGGCCGGAAGACTCAGCCGTTGGGGGACGCGACGTTGAGGCCAGAGTCGACTGCGGCAGCCAGGAGTTCTGCGTCGTAAGCCACTATGAGGTCGGACTGCAGACGGATGGCGGCGGCCAGGTGAATGGCATCGGCGCTGCGTAGTCTGCCGGGCAGCGCCGCTGCATACATCAGGTCTGAGCGGACAACATCAAGGAGATTGATGCCTGCCAGGACCGAGTTCACGAGCTCTCCGGGAAACCCCCGTCGGTGAGCAGCACAGTGAAGCTCCGTATACAGCAGCATCGAAGCCACCAAATGATGGCCTTGAGCGGTGGCGGCTGAGAGGTACTCAGCTGCGCTGACGGATTCCTTTTCCTCCACTACGAGTTTGAGGACTGCCGACGTGTCCAGGTAGATGATCACCGGTCTCCGCGCAGGTCAGCCAGGATTTCCGCGGTGCTCGCTTCGGACCTGATGCGCGGCAGAGACAGGAAATCGATGGGCCCGGTGACGGCTGGCCGGACCTGGCCAGCCAGCAAAAGCCGTTCGAAAGGAGACGCCGAGGGTGGGATGAGCGTGGCAGCGACTTCGCCGTTGTTTGTCACGTCGATGGTCTCGCCCTTTTTGACGCGCTCCAGAATCTTGCTGCTCTGATTGCGCAGCTCCCGGTGTGGAATGGTTGTCATGACTGCCTCCGTAGCAATCGTAGCAATGATTGCTGGCTTGCGGCAGACTCAACTTCCGGAGCTCTCGGCCTGACCCCAGTGCCGCCTAAGCATCCCCGCCAACCGTTCCGGTTCGATCCGGTGCGGCGGGTCAAAATGGTGGCATCTCGGGAACACTTCGAGGTGGAAGTCCGGGAAGAACACGCGCGAGAGCCTGGTGGCGATGTCGCCGAAGTCGTCGGGATTGCTGTGGCCGCCGAGGGCGAAGAAGACAGGCCGGCTGAAAGCAGCCAAGAGCCCTCTCTCCAGGTCATAGGTCTCGAAGGTCCGCAGGAACGCCTTGATGCCAGCCGGCCGGTTGACCATCCACGAAGGCAGGGGATCCGGCGGCGGCGGAATCACGACGTCGGGCCTGACTCCCAGCCTCGCGAAGGCGGGCAGGAACTGCTCCTGGGGGAGTTGTTCCAGCTGCTCGTACTTCTTCCGGACCTCCGCGTATGCAGGGCTCCAGTCCCACTTGCCGGCCCAGGCGGGCTCCAGCAGAGCCAGGCTGAGCAGCCTGTCGGGGTGTTTTGCCGCGAAGGCCAGCGCCGCCGCGCCACCAGCTGAATAGCCTGCCAAGTGAAACCGCTCCCACCCCCGGGCATCGGCTTCGCGGAGCACGCCGTCGATCTCTGTGTCCAGGCTCCAGTCCGCTGGCAACCCGTCCTCCGCGTAGAGCTCGAGATCCTTGGCGACCGCCTGGACCTCTGCCCCGAGGGCTGTGATGAGTTCGCCGTACGCGGCAGAAGCGGGGAGGCCGGCCCCCGGCAGAAGAATGGCCCGAATCGGTCCCATGAAAGAACGCTACGCCTCGGTGCCGGCCGCCTCAACCGCCGATTTATCCGGGCGACGCCAGCCTCAGCTGCGGGCCCCCCGGGCGACGCCAGCCTCAGCTGCGGGCCCCCCGGGCGGCTGTTGGTTGCTGTTGGTAAATAACGCCCGAAAACTCCTGTACTGTTGATCCTGTTGTTGTGTTTATGCAGTTGGTAGTTCAGGCAGTACGCGCGGTCGAAAGTCCGCGTTCTTCTGAAGTAGCGGTTTTGAACACCCCACACCGGAGGACCCGAAAGTCGGGACTTTTCCTCCACCTTCACGAAGGACAAAAATAATGGCTACTGGTACCGTCAAATGGTTTAACGCTGAAAAGGGCTTCGGCTTCATTTCCCCCGATGACTCCTCACAGGACGTTTTCGCACACTACTCTGCGATCGCTTCCTCCGGCTTCCGCTCACTCGAAGAGAACCAGAAGGTCTCCTTCGAAACCGAGCAGGGCCCCAAGGGTCCCCAGGCCGTAAACATCCAGTCCCTCTAATTCCTTAGAGATTCTGGGGCCTTAGGGTTTCATATTTCAAAGCAGGGCCGGTCATTCTGACCGGCCCTGCTTTCGTTAACCCACCTGTGTTTGTGCGTCTCCGCGACCCTGCTCACTCATCCGGGTTTGGACTGCGGACGTCCTTGTCGCCGATATCGGCCGCGCCCAGGGCGGCGGCTGCGGGACTGTGGGTGGTTTCGTGCTCGCGGACGCGGAGCTCCGGGTGGTGCAGGTCCAAGGCCGGACGTTCCGAACGGATCCGGGGCAGCGAGGTGAAGTTGTGCCGCGGCGGCGGGCACGAGGTGGCCCACTCCAGCGAGGCGCCGAAGCCCCACGGGTCATCCACCTCAACCTTTTCATGGCTGCGCCAGGTGATGTAGACGTTCCAGAAGAACGGGATCAGTGAAGCACCGAGCAGGTACGAGGAAATAGTCGAGAACTGGTTCATCCACATGAAGTTGTCCTCCACCAGGTAGTCGGCGTACCGCCGGGGCATGCCCACGACGCCCAGCCAGTGCTGGATGAGGAACGTTCCGTGGAAGCCCAGGAACAGCATCCAGAAGTGGATCTTGCCGAGGCGCTCGTTGAGCATCTTGCCCGTCCACTTCGGCCACCAGAAGTAGAAGCCGGCGAACATCGCGAACACCACGGTGCCGAAGACCACGTAGTGGAAGTGAGCCACCACGAAATAGGAATCCGAGACGTGGAAGTCCAGCGGCGGCGAGGCCAGTATGATGCCAGTCAGCCCACCGAAGAGGAACGTGATGAGGAAGCCGATGCTCCACAGCATCGGGGTTTCGAACGTCAGGGACCCCCGCCACATGGTGCCGATCCAGTTGAAGAACTTCACGCCGGTGGGCACCGCGATGAGCATGGTCATGAAGGCGAAGAACGGCAGCAGCACCGAACCGGTGACGTACATGTGGTGCGCCCACACGGTCACGGACAGGGCGGCGATGGCGATGGTGGCGTAGACCAGGCCCTTGTAGCCGAAGATCGGCTTGCGGCTGAAGACCGGGAAGATCTCCGACACGATGCCGAAGAACGGCAGCGCAATGATGTAGACCTCGGGGTGGCCAAAGAACCAGAACAGGTGCTGAAAGAGAATGGCGCCGCCGTTTTCCGGGTCATAGATGTGGGCCCCGAAGCGGCGGTCCGCGCCGACGCCAAACAGGGCCGCAGCCAGCGGCGGAAACGCCATGATGACCAGCACGGAAGTGATAAAAGCGTTCCAGGTGAAGATCGGCATGCGCCACATGGTCATGCCCGGCGCACGCATGCAGATGATGGTCGTGATGAAGTTGACCGCACCCAGGATGGTGCCGAAACCGGACAGCGCCAGGCCGAAGACCCACAGGTCCCCGCCGATTCCGGGGGTGAAGGTGGTGTTGTTCAATGGTGCGTACGCTGTCCAACCAAACGCCGCCGCGCCCTGGGGGGTGATGAACCCGGACACGGCGATGGTGGAGCCGAAGAGGAAGAACCAGAACGCCAGCGCGTTCAGCCGCGGGAACGCGACGTCAGGCGCGCCGATCTGCAGCGGCATGATCACGTTGGTGAAGCCCGCGAACAGCGGGGTGGCGAACATCAGCAGCATCACGGTGCCGTGCATCGTGAACAGCTGGTTGTACTGCTCCTTGGTCTGCAGGATCTGCATGCCGGGCTCGAACAGCTCGGCACGGATCAGCAGCGCCATCACGCCGCCCAGGCAGAAGAACACAAACGACGCGATCAGGTACATGTACCCGATGATCTTGTGGTCGGTGGAGGTGATCCATCTGACCACCATGTTGCCTTTGCGCCGAGGTACTACCTCAGGGGCTGCGGTCCCTATTCTTGATTGTCCGGTGATGGCCATCTTTCACCTTCCAGATACTTCTGCCCGGCACTGGTGGGCCCGTTACATGAGCCCCTAATTGCAGGCTACTCAGGAAACAGGGGTGCGGGAAGAGGGAGGTTCCGACGAGCTCAACCAGCGGACCGGACAGGCTCAGCCAGAGGGACGGCTAGGACAGGCCCATCGCGGTCCGGACTTCGTTCAGGATGCGGTGGACGGCGGTCTCCGCCATCACAGCGTCACCGCGGGCCACGGCCGCGGCAACATCCTCGTGCGCCTGCAGGGCTTCGTTCCGCGGCTTGAACGGCATCAGCCCCTGCTGGGTCCGGCTGGTCAGCACCTCGGCCACCATGCTTTCCAGTGTGCTGAACATTTCGTTGCCGCAGCTGTGGAGCAGCAGGCGGTGGAACTCAATGTCAACCGCCAGGAACGCCTCGAGGTCGCCGGCCTCGCCCAGCCCCCGCAGCTCGGCTGCGAGGCCGACCAGCTTGGCGCGTTCTGCGGCGCTCGCCCTGCGGGCAGCACCGGCCGCCGCTATGGGTTCGACGGCGATGCGCAGCTCCGTGAGGCTGCTGTACTGGAGTTCGCGCCGATCTGAGGCGAGGCGCCAGCGCACCAGCTTGGGATCAAAGACGTTCCACAGGTTGGGCTCCTGCACCACGATGCCCACCCGCCGCCGCGAATACACCAGGTTCATGGACTCGAGGACTTTCATGGTGTCCCGTGCCACCGTGCGGGAAATCCGGTAGTCGTGCTGGAGGCCCTCCAGCGTGAGCCTGCTTCCCGGGGGAAGCTTCCCGGACGCGATGGCGACGCCGACCGCCTCGAGAACGCGTTCATGCATCGCGGGGGAGGCCCCGCCGTCGTCCGCGGTATCCGCGCCCTGTACTGTCGCCGTCGACATTGTTCCTGCCTCTCCTGCGCCGGAGCGCACTTACAGGATACCCAAACCCAGCCAAAGGTATGACTTGTGACACTCAAAGATAGTATCTGTGGCTTGAAATGGTGATACCTTATCTCCCGGCGCAGTTCCTTAGTGAGCTGCCCACGAGGTTTCTTCACTTAGCCAATGGCGTCTTCTTCGGAGGTAGAACATGCAGCATCCACCCACGCACCTGGTGGTGATGGGCGTAGCCGGTTCCGGCAAGTCCACCATCGCAGCGGCCCTTTCGCAGCAGCTCGGCTGGGCCTGTGCCGAGGCCGACGAGTTCCACCCGCAGTCCAACATCAGCAAGATGTCCCGGGGCATTCCCCTGCAGGACGGGGACCGCTGGCCCTGGCTGCAGGAGATCCAGGGCTGGATGACAGCCAAGGCCGCCGCCGGCAAGAGCACCGTGCTCACCTGCTCCGCGCTCAAGCAGAGCTACCGTCAGCTCCTTTCCGAAGCGGACGGCCGGGTGCTGTTCATCCACCTCGACGGCGGGGCGGACCTGATCAGCCAGCGCATGCAGGGCCGCGAAGGCCACTTTATGCCGCCCACCCTCCTGCCCAGCCAGCTGGCCACCCTGGAACCACTGACCGACGGCGAACTCGCGGCCGGCAGCCTCCGCCTGGACATCTCGCTGCCGCCTGAGAAGATCGTGGCCGCCGTGATTGCCGCACTCAAAGTTCAAGCCGAACCGGCTCGCTGAGCCGGCACAGTGACCCGGCTCGCTGAACCGGCCCGCTGGACCGGCTCGCTGAGCCCCCCGCTTTCCGTAATCCCTAAGTTTTTGTTTCAAAGGAGAACCATGACCATCGACGGATGGACCCAGACGATGGGCGCAGGACCCCTGCTGCTCATCGCAGCCGCGGCAATCGCCGTCCTGCTGATCCTGATCATCAGGCTGCGCATGCATGCGCTCCTTGCGCTAATCGTGGTCAGCCTCGCGACGGCCTTTGCCACCGGAATTCCCGCCAGCAAGGTGGTGCCGGTGCTGGTCCACGGATTCGGCGACACCCTCGGAACCGTGGCCCTGCTCGTCGGCCTGGGCGCCATGCTGGGCCGCATTGTGGAAACCAGCGGCGGCGCGAAGGTCCTGGCGGATTACATGATCGGCGTCTTCGGGGAGAAGCGTGCACCGTTCGCGCTTGGCCTGGCCTCGCTGATTTTCGGCTTCCCCATCTTCTTCGACGCCGGCCTGGTGGTCATGCTCCCCGTGGTCTTCGCGGTCGCCCACCGCCTGGGCGGGGGAGTCCTCCGCTATGGCCTGCCGGCTGCGGGCGCGTTCTCCGTGATGCACATCTACCTGCCGCCGCACCCGGGACCGGTCTCCGCCGCCGCGTTCTTCGACGCGAACATCGGCCTGGTCATGATTGCCGGCCTGCTGACGGCCATTCCTACGTGGTACATCACCGCTTACCTGTTCGGCCTGTGGACCGGCAAGAAGCTCGAACTCCCGGTTCCGGAACTGCTGGGGCACGCCACCGCCGAAGCCGAGTCCCACCCGCCGCGGTTCCGCACCATCATCGGGCTGCTGCTCCTGCCGCTGGCACTGATCTTCATCAACACGGGCCTGAACACGCTGGCGTCTGCCGGAGTGCTGTCCGACGCCGTCAAGAACGAGCAGTGGTTCCAGGTGCTGCGCACCCTCGGTGAAACTCCGGTGGCTCTGCTCATCACTGTTTTTGTGGCGATGTATGTCCTCGGCGCCCGGCGCGGAATCCACAACGGCGTCCTGGAAAACCTGCTCGAATCTTCGCTGGGCCCGGTTTGTTCCGTTATCCTCATCACCGGTGCGGGCGGCATGTTCGGCGGCGTGCTCCGCGCCTCGGGCATCGGCGCCGCGCTGGCGGACGTGCTGGGCAACATGGGCATCCCGCTCATCCTGGCAGCCTTCCTGATTTCGTCCATCCTGCGTATCGCCCAGGGCTCTGCCACCGTGGCCCTGACCACCACCGCCGGCCTGATCGCCCCGGCCGTGGCGGCCGCGGGGCTGACCGGCATGCAGGTGGCCGCCATGGTCATCGCGGCGGCCGCCGGCTCCGTGGTGGTATCGCACGTGAACGACGCCGGCTTCTGGATGGTCGGCCGGTTCTTCGGCATGGACGTCAAGACCACGCTGAAGACCTGGACCGTCATGGAGACGCTCATCGGCGTTATGGGCTTCGCCATCGCGGCCGCGATCTTCGGGCTCGCCGGTATAGCCGGTTAGCGGGGTAGCGCCGGGACAGCGGGCCGACCTCAGCCCTGAGCCCGGCCGTCGGCGATATGCTCCGCAATGAACTCGGCGTCCGGGCCCACCCCCGGAAGGGCTGCCGAAAAATGCCGGGTGAGCCAGGGTAGCCCGACGGCGTATAGCCCCGGCACCTCGGTGACGCCGCGGGTGTGGCGCGGATAATTCCACTCATCCAGCACGGGCATGTCCAGAATGCTGTTGTCCAGCCTGTACCCGGTGGCCCAGATGACCGACGTAACGTTCTCGGCCTCCAGGCTGAGGCGGGAGCCTGACGTACTGGGCAGCCAGGCGTCCGGCGGCGGAGCTTCGGGCTCTGGCGCGTTGATGCCGGCTGCCGCGATGTAGGCGTCCGCCATGAGCTTGAGCCGCTGCCCGAATCCGGCCTCCACCATCGCCAGCCGCTGGGGGAGGTCATCGGTGAAGACGAGATCGCCGTCGTCGGCTGCCTCCAGGTGACCGTGCAGCCGGACGCCCCGGCGTCCCAGATCCCGCAGGTGGATGCCGTGGCCGCCGTCGTTCCCCGAGAGCAGCGGGTTGCACGCGAAGCGTGCGGCGGGCGAGGGGAGGTGGTCCACCATGAGGCCGTTGATGCCATGCTCCGGGCCGTGCAGGTTGACCTGCAGGATCCAGTGGAACACATCCTGGCCACGGTACCGCCGCGGCGCTTCCGGGCACATCGCAACGGACAAATGCACCTCTCGGCCGGCGGCCAGCAGGTCCTCGGTGATCTGCCCGCCCGACTGGCCCGTCCCCACCACCAGGACGGCGCCGGCGGGCAGTTGCTGCGGATTGCGGTAGTCGTGGCTGTGCAACTGAAGGACATGCTGCGGGATCGTCCGGGCAGCGGCAGGGACGCGGGGTTCCTGGAAGGCGCCGTTTGCCAGCACCACGTGCCGGGCAGACCATGTGCCCTGATTTGACTCCACGGTAAGGCGGTCCCCGTCCCGGGCGACCCGTGTGACTTCTGTTTCCAGCTGGACGGGTGCGGCAACCCGTCCCGCATAGTTCCGGAAGAATTCGACGGCGGCGTCCCGGGAGATGAAACCGTCCGGGTCGTGCCCTTCGTAGGGCGAGCCGGGAAGGCTGAGGGCGAAGTTGGGCGTGTTCAGGTAAAACGAATCCCACCGATCCAGCCAGGCGCCGCCCAGCGTGCTTCGCCGCTCCAGCAGCACATGCTCCGCGCCGTGGTGTGTGAGCCAGTAACTCATGACCAGGCCGGCCTGGCCGGCGCCGATCACCAGCGTGTCCACCTCGCCGGATGTGCCTCTGCCGGGGGACATGCTACTTCCTGGTGGCCTTGGGTGCCGCGGCCTTCGACGCTGCAGCTTTGGGTGCCTTCGGCGGGAGCGCCGACACGTGGGCGTACGCCTTCTCCGTCCAGGCCCGTGCCCGGGCGTCGTCGCCGTCACCTTCGGCGTTCCACATTTCCGGAAGTCCCGTGTAGCCGCCCATCGGCCGCTCCGGCGGGCCGAACGGGACGGTCCGTTCGGTGCCCTCAAGTTCCTGCTTGTCCGCGTCGGCGAGCTTGACGCCGATGGTGGGGCCGAACAAGCCGGCGAACATGTTGCCGTTGACGAAGGCGCCGAGGTTGCCGAACATCGGCTTGATGGTCACGTCCGGGTGGTCCGGCACCACGGTACGGAACCGCTCCTTGTCCTCATCTGAGGCCTTAGGCATTTCCACGGGTGTCCACTTCCTATGACAGAGTTTCCTGAGGATCTGACTGCAGAATATGCCCGCGGGGGCGGCGGGTACAGGGTCGGATTGCCCGGGCGGCTCGGCCCAGTGCGGGGCCGCCGGGGAACACTGGCCGCTCCGCCGTCGTTGTGCCAGAGGCAGCGTGTTCCACCCGAGCGCACCACCCCCAACCAAAGGACACCCCTTGACTCCTCGCACCATTGTGATCACCGGCGCCAGCGACGGCATCGGCGCGGCAGCCGCACGGACACTGGCCGCGGCAGGGGACCGGGTGGTCGTCGTCGGGCGTTCCGCGGAGAAGACGCGCGCACTCGCCAAGGAGCTCGACGCCGACTACTTCGTGAGCGACTTCGCCGAACTGGACCAGGTCCGCACGCTCGCCGCGCAGCTGCGGGACGACTATGAACGGATCGACGTCCTGGCCAACAACGCCGGCGGCATCAGGGGCAAACACCAGCTCACCGTGGACGGCAACGAATCCACGTTCCAAATCAACCACCTGGCGCCGTTCCTGCTCACCACCGAGCTCATGGACGTCCTCATCGCCAGCAAGGCCAAGGTCATCAACACCTCAAGCGGCGCCAACAACTTCGGCAAAATCGACCTCTTCGACCTCAACGCCGAGCACAGCTACTCCACCAACCGCGCCTACGGCACGGCGAAACTGGCCAACATCCTCTTCACCAGCGAGCTGCACCGCCGCTTCGGCGAGCAGGGAATTACGACGGCGGCGTTCCACCCAGGCGTGGTCCGCACCAACTTCGCGGCGGACTCCACCACCCCGTGGCGGCATGCCTACAAGACGCTGCTCAACCGCTTCATGCTCACCCCGGACCAGGGCGCCGACACCCTCCTCTGGCTCATCAACGGCACCGCCGGCACCGACTGGGTCTCCGGCGCCTACTACGCCAAACGCGCCCTCGCCAAAGCCAACGCCCAGGCCTACGACGCGGAACTGGCGCAGGGTTTGTGGGAGGCCAGCGAGGCGCTCGTCGCACGCTGAGTTCTGCCGGTGCCGGTTCAGGATCCCAACTAGGTAGCAGCAGATGTCGTTTTGAGGGCTCATAACGACATCTGCTGCTACCTAGTTGGGCGCGGTGTATTAGGTGGGCCGGGACCTAAGCCTTGGCAGGCCGGGCTTGGCTGACGTCGGCCGCGCTCTCCGACTGACCCTGCGCACGGAGCCCGGCTACGACACCGTCGATGTCGGCGTCGGGGCGGTTCTGGCTGAGCTTGGCCTTGGCCTCGATCCGCGTGATGACCAGTTCAAGCCCCACGATGGCCCGCAGCTGCCCTGAGATGTAGCGCTCCGGTGCATCGTCCACGCTCCAGGGGTGGTCGAAGCCGGCCTCGTTGATGCCGGACAGCCGCCTGACTTGGCCACCGAGCCATTCCGGATCGTCGTGGACCACGAGCTTTCCGTAGACATGGGCCGTCGAGTAGTTCCACGTGGGCACTACCCGCCCGTGCTCGGCCTTCGACGCGTACCAGGACGGCGAGACATAAGCGTCCGCACCCTGGATGATCATGAGCGCTTCCCCGATTGCCGGTTCAGACCACTGCTGGTTGTTCCGGGCGACGTGCGTCTGCAGGGCGCCGTGTTCGCCCACCGACGGGGTGAAGACGAACGGCAGCAGCGTGGCCAGCAGGCCCTTCGAGGTCATGGTGACCAGATTGGCTGCACCCGGCCGGGTGAGGAGGCCCTGGACGGCGTCCGGGCCGGCTTCGAAATGGGCTGGAACGTACATGGTGCTAGTCCTTTACAGTCTGGAGCGATGGGGTGGCGGTTACTTCGGCAGGTTGAGCCGCCGCCGGCCTGAGCCTGACCCGGACGGCGGCGCCGGCACACAGGATCACGGCGACGCCGCCGACGATGGTGGTCCAGGTCAGGGCCTCGCCGAGCAGGAGGCCCGCCCAGCAGATGCTCAGCACCGGCTGGACGAGCTGGATCTGGCTGACCTGCGCCATGGGTCCGATGGCCAGGCCGCGGTACCAGGCGAAGAAGCCCAGGAACATGCTGATCACACCGAGGTAGGCGAACGCCGCCCACTGGGCCGGGCTGGCCGACGGCGGCTGCTGCGCCACGGAAACCGCGGCGAGGAACACCATCAGCGGCGAGGCCAGGACCAGGGCCCAGGACACGGTCTGCCAGGCGCCGAGCTCGCGGGCCAGCAGTCCGCCTTCCGCGTAGCCGATGGCCGCGGCCACAACCGCGCCGAGGAGCAGCACGTCCGCCCGGTGCAGCTGCCCGAAACCGCCGGATTGCATGGATGCGAAGCCGATGGCTGCCAGCGCTCCCACGCCGGTGATGAGCCAGAACGCCGTCGGGGGACGTTCGCGCCCGCGGAGGACTGCCGCCGTCGCGGTCGCGGCCGGGAGCAGCGCGATCACCACCGCGCCGTGGCTGGCCGGGGTGGCGGTGAGCGCGAAGGAGGTGAGGAGGGGAAAGCCGACGACGACGCCGCCCGCCACGAGTGCCAGCCGGCCCCACTGCGAACCACGGGGGAGTCGCTGCCGGGTGAGTGCCAAGGCCGCGGCAGCGAGGATGGCGGCCACCACCGCCCGGCCGGACCCGATGAACAAAGGCGAGAGTCCAGCCACCGCGATCTTGGTGAACGGCACGGTGAATGAAAAGGCCGCTACTCCGACGAGGCCCCACCACAGGCCTGCAGCGGAACGGGACGATACCACTGGCCGAAAAAGGATAGTAGCGCTACTGTTATCTCTCATGAACAACGATAGCAGCTCGCGGATCGTGGTGCATCTGAAAAAGTTGATCGCAGCCGCGGCGCCCGGTGCCAAGCTGCCGTCCACACGGTCGCTCGTGGCCGAATACCAGGCCAGTCCCGTCACGGTGCAAAAGGCCCTGCAGACCCTCACAGCGCAGGGCCTCATTGAAAGCCGGCCCGGCGTCGGGACGTTCGTGGGGGCTGTCCGGTCTGCCCGCCCGTCCGACTACGGCTGGCAGACTTCCGCCCTGCGGTCACCGCAGGCACCCCTTCCGTCCGCTTCCGGCACCATGCGCGACGTGCCGAATGACGCCATCGCCTTCCATTCCGGTTACCCGGCCCGCGAACTCCTGCCCGAGCGGCTGGTGCGCGCCGCCCTCACGCGCGCCGCCCGCGGCGACGCCGCCCTGTTCCGCGCGGCGGCCGCGGGCCTGCCGGAACTGCAGTCCTGGTTCGCCCACGAACTCGGTGCCTCCGCGCCGGCGGGGACCGCACCGCCGAACCCGAGCGACGTCGTCGTACTTCCCGGCAGCCAAAGCGGCCTCAGCTCCATCTTCACCGCGCTCGCCGGCAGCGGGCGGCCGCTCCTGATGGAATCGCCCACTTACTGGGGCGCCATCCTGGCCGCGGCGCAGGCGGGTGTGCAGGTTGTCCCGGTGCCCAGCGGTCCCGAAGGTCCCGACCCGGTGGAACTGGCCCGGGCGTTCGACGAAACCGGCGCCCGGCTCTTCTACGCGCAGCCCAACTACGCGAACCCCACCGGCGCCCAATGGTCGGCGGAACGCGCCGAGGAGGTCCTGGACGTGGTGCGCGCTAAGGGCGCTTTCCTTGTGGAGGACGACTGGGCCCACGACTTCGGCATTACCTCCAACCCGATGCCCCTGGCCTCCCGGGACGACTCCGGCCATGTGGTCTACCTGCGCTCGCTGACCAAGAGCGTCTCGCCCTCCATCCGGATCGCAGCGGTGATCGCGCGCGGACCCGCCCGGGAGCGCATCCTGGCGGACCGGGCGGCGGAGTCGATGTACGTCAGCGGGCTGCTCCAGGCGGCAGCGCTCGACGTCGTGACGCAGCCCGCGTGGCAGACGCACCTTCGCGGCCTCCGCCACCAGCTCCAGTCCCGCCGCGATCTCCTGGTCACCAGCCTGCGCGAACACGTTCCGCAGGCCCACCTCGAACAGATTCCCAAGGGAGGGCTGAACCTCTGGGCTCGGCTGCCGGACGGGACGGACCTGGACAGGCTGGCCCGCGACTGCGAGACCGCCGGGGTGATCATTGCCGCGGGGCGGGAATGGTTCCCCGCCGAGCCGGCTGGCCCGTTCATCCGGCTCAACTACTCGGGCACGAATCCGGGCGCCTTCCCCGAGGGCGCCCGGATTATCGGCCGGATGCTGGAGCGGAACGGGGGCTGATCGCCAGGCCGGCGCCCTATTCGCCGAGCAGGCTGTAGGTGCTGACCACGTTGCCCTTGGCGGTGCGGTACTGGTCCGTCAGGCTGAGCCGGGTGGTGGGGTCGCCGGCTTCGAACAGGCGACGGCCGCTGCCTGCCACCACCGGGTGGGTCATGAGGGTCAGCTCGTCCAGCAGTCCGGCGAACAGCAGTTGGCGCACCACCGAGATGCTGCCCATGACGGCGATCTCGCCGCCGTCGCTCTCTTTCAGGCCGGTCACGAATTCCTCCAGCGGACCCTCGATCACGTGCGAGTTCTGCCACTCCAGCGGTTCCTTGAGCGTCCGGGAGGCCACAAACTTGTCCACGGAGTTGATGAAGCCGGCGAAATCCTGATCGGCGGACGCGGTGGGCCAGTAACCTGCCCACTCCTGGTAGCTCACCCGTCCCAACACGACGGTATCCACCCGCTCCATTACACCGGTGAGGCCCTTGCCCAGATCGTCATCGAAGCTGTCGAACTGCCAGAGATTCGGATCTGACACCACACCGTCAACGGAGTGGAACAGGCCGGACGTGACTTTACGCATGAGGACCTCCAAGGGTTCTGGCTGCAGTGCAGGCCGGCGGACGCGCCGGACAAGTCCACGGTATTCTGCAGCCCGCCAATGGGGAAGGGCGTCAAAGGGCGGCTGGTCAAGTTATGTTCGTCACCACTGCCTGCGTGTTGCGCGAATCCACGGCCCTGCAGGCTCATACTTGTCTCTATGCGGCCTTGCGCTGCGCCCCGGCCAGGCAGGAGGAAGTGCGTGGAAACCCTGAAAAAAATCGTGAGCAACCAGTATTTTCCGGCGGCGGCTGTGCTGACGGTCGTGGTGCTGTTCTGGACCATCGCCATGTTTGGCGGCCTCTCCCTCCTGCACAACAATCAGCCGCCCATGGCCACCCTGACCTGGATGCTGTTTGTCTACGGCGCGGCAGTCCTGACCCCGCTGGCAGGCATCATCGCCGCCGCAGACCTGGTCCGACGCTGGCGCCGCAACCGCCAGTACGCGCAGGACGAATTGGCCGACTATGAATGGGCCAACGACGAACTGTCGCCGGACGAGGTCGCCGAAACCGAACTGGCGGACCAGGAAGGGTCGCCAGACGAGGTCGCCGAAACCGAACTGGCGCAGGACCCGCAGGCCACCCCCGAAGCACCCGAGAAGGCCGCCCCTGAGACTCCAGGGCAGTCCGCTCCGGAAGCCCCCGGACAGTCCACCCCAACGACGCAGCAGGTTCAGTACCGCCCGGCCACGCACCAGCCCGCCAAAAAGCAGACCAATCAGCGCAAGACCGCCGCGTAGCGGCCAGAGGGCCGTCCCCGGCGGCCGCACCCCGGCCACTTAGCGCCCCCGCCTACAGCGCCAGCTCCACCCGGTTCCGCCCGGCCGCCTTGGCCGCGTAGAGTGCGGCGTCCGCCTCGCCCAGGAGAGTATCGGCGTCGGCCCTGTGCTCAGCGGTGAACGCGGAAATCCCGGCGCTCAGCGTCAGCCGTCCCGTGGGATCCCCGGAATGCGGAATGTTCAGCTCCCGCACCGCATCAAGGGCCCGTTCCATGGACGCCTTGGCGCCGACCTGCGACTGGTTGGGCAGCACCAGCAGGAACTCCTCGCCGCCGTACCGGTACACACCATCGGTCTTCCGGGCGGCACCCACCAATGCCGCAGCCACCGTCCGCAGCGCAAGATCGCCAGCCTGGTGCCCGTAGATGTCGTTGTAGCTCTTGAAGTTGTCCACATCGCACATGGCCACGCAGTACCCTTCCGTGTACCGATGGCTCCGGCCATGCAGCTGCTCCAGGTCCTCCGACAGCTTGAGCCGGTTGTTCAGGCCGGTCAGCGGATCGGTCCGCGCCTGCTGCGACAGCACTTTCCGGTAGTGCGCCAGATCAGCGTGCAGCGTGGTGATCCGGAGGGCCACGAGCAGCCGCGCGTGCAGGACAAACGGATCCAGGGGCTTGGTGACGTAGTCGTCTGCGCCGGCCTCGAGTCCCGCGAGCACGTCGTCCCGTGACCCCTGCGACGTCAGCATCACGATGTACGTGTACAGGTCCGCCTCGCGCGCCCGGATGGCCCGGCACAGCGCCAGCCCGTCCATCCCCGGCATCATCCAGTCCGTGACCACCACGTCCGGCTGGTGCTCGAGGTACAGCGCCCACGCCTCGTCGCCGTCCGCCGCCGTCAGGCAGTCATGCCCGGAACGTTCGACGGCGGCCCTGGCCACCATGAGTGAGCCCGGATCGTCATCTGCCACCAGGACTTTCACCCGGTCACCTCCAGTGCTGCGTCCAGTTCCACATCCGCGAGCACCAGCTCAGCCTTGAGCCGGCTCACGAGGTGCGGGCCGCCGTCGTGCTTTCCGCTGCGTCCCATGTCCTCCAGTTCGCCGCACAGAGTTGCGACGGCGGTGGCTCCGATGTTCGCCGCCGCGCCCCTCAGCGCGTGGGCGGCCCGCGCGAGGGCCGGGCCGCCGCCGTTGGTCACCGCTTCGTGCAGGGCCGCGAGCCGTGCCGGAACGTCCTTCCGGAAGGCCGCCGTGGCCGCGGGCAGCAGGCCCAGCCCGTCCTCAGGGCCGAGGCTGCGCAGGATGGCCAGCCGGTCCGGATCCACCGACGGCTGCCGGACTTCCGTGACGGCATCCGGGACCCCGGCGGGGGCGTTACCCGTGGCGGAACCCGGTGCCGAACCAGTCACGGCGAGCAGTTGGGCCGCCTGCTCGGGAACCCAGCGGGTGAGTGCGGCATCAAGCTCCGCGGCGTCCACCGGCTTGGACAGGTAGTCGTCCATGCCGGCGGCGAGGCAGCGTTCCCGGTCCCCGTCCAGGGCGCCGGCGGTCATGGCGATGATGGGCAGGTGGCGGTGTTGTCCGTCCCTGCTCCGGATGGCGCGGGTGGCCTCGAACCCGTCCATCACCGGCATGTGGCAGTCCATCAGGACGGCGGCGTAGGGGGTTGCGCGCGTGGCGTCCACGGCCTCCGCACCGTTGGCCACCACGTCGACGTCAAAGCCGAACTTGGTCACCGTGGCGCGGGCCACCAGCTGGTTGACCTCGTTGTCCTCCACCACCAGGATGCGGCCGCGGGCCGGCCCCGGGTTCGCGGCCGGCCCCACCACGGCTGGCCCCGGGTTCGCGGCGGGCCGCACCACGGCCGTCCCCACCACGGCCGGCCCCGCACTGGACGACTCCGAGGGAGCGGACGGCGTCGCGTGTTCACGGGTGGACATCAGCCGGATCAGGCGGTTGTAGAACTCGGAGCTGCGGACCGGTTTCATCAGCCACTCCCGGACCCCGGCGTCGGCAATCTCCGCGGCGTTGACCTGCATGGTGGAGGTGAGCATGATCAGCTCGATCTCCGCCAGCCCGGCGTCGGCTTTGATGGCGCGGGCAAGGTCCAGCCCGTCAACATCCGGCATGCACAGGTCCAGCACGGCGAGGTCGAACGGTTCCCCGGCCGCGGTTGCTTCCCGGGCCAGGATCAGGGCGGCGTCGGCATCGGGAACCGCCTCCGGCCGCAGCTTCCAGCCCCGCAGCTGGGACTCGAGGACCAGGCGGTTGGTGGCGTTGTCGTCCACCACCAGCACCTTCAAGCCCGCGAGGAACCCCGGTGCAGGCACCGGATCGGTGGTCGGCGGTGCTACCGGCAGCGGGATCCTGAACCAGAAGGTGCTGCCCTCATCGGGGACGCTGTGGAGCCCGATCTCGCCGTCCATGGCCTCGGTAAGGCGCAGGCAGATGGCCAGGCCCAGTCCCGTCCCGCCGTAGCGCCGGGTGGTGGAGGCGTCCGCCTGCGAGAACGATTCGAACAGCCGCGCATGATGGGACGGATCAATGCCGATCCCGGTGTCCCGGACTTCAAAGGAGACCGTCGCGGTACTGCCCACGGCAGCACCCGGCGCGGTGGTCACCCGGATGGACACCTCGCCGGACGCCGTGAACTTCACCGCGTTCGAGGCCAGGTTCAGCAGGACCTGGCGGATCCGGCCGGAGTCACCCAGCAGCCTGGCGGGAACATCGGGCTCGCAGTAGGCGATGAGTTCAAGGTTCTTGGCCTGCGCCGGTTCGGTCAGCAGGCCCGCCACTTCCTCCACGAGGCCGCGTGGGTCGAAGGGCCGGACATCAAGGTCCACCTTGCCCGCTTCGAGCTTGGAGAAGTCCAGGATGTCGTTGATCAGGGACAGCAGCGCTTCGCCGGCACCCTTGACGCCCTGCGCGTACTGCTGCTGCGTCTGGTCCAGTTCAGTTTCCAGGAGCAGCGCGGTCAGCCCCACCACACCGTTCATGGGCGTGCGGATCTCGTGGCTCATGGTGGCCAGGAACTCGGACTTCAGCCGGCTGGACTCCAGCGCGGCTTCCCGGGCCGCCTGCAGCTCCTGTTCCTGGGCCCGGCGCAGGGTGATGTCCCGGGCAATGGCGGCGATCCCGCGGATATTCCCGCCTTCACGGATGGGGGAGATGGTCACGGACACGGGAATGACCACACCGTCCCGGCGCAGGTGTTCGGTTTCGAAGCTCAGGGCCTCGCCGCCGTGGCGCAGCTGCTCGAACACTTCGTCGCCTTCGGTGCTGCCCGGCGGCAGGAGGAAGCGCACATCGCGGCCCACGGCTTCCGCGGCCGTGTAGCCGTACTGCTGTTCGGCTCCTGGATTCCAGCTGGTGATGATGCCTTCAGGAGTGGTGCCGAGGATGGCGTCCTTGGAGGAATTGACGATGGCGCCCAGCCCCTCGAGTTCCGCGGTGCGGGCCGCCACTTCCTGTTCCAGGCCGGTGGTCAGGGTGAGGTTCTCAATGATGATGAGCACCTGGCGGACCAGGATGAGCGCCACGGTGAGCCTGGCCACCACCAGCAGGAAAAGACTCATCTCGTGCACGTGCGGGGCGGCAACAACCACCACGGCAGCCAGGATGGGCGCATAGGGGAGCAGTTCCAGGGCGAGCGCAAACGCCCTGCGGTCCGGTCTCGGGTTCTCTGCATAGGGGAGCAGTGGTGCCAGCGCAATCAGGAGGAAGGCGATGATCCAGCCCAGGGCGAGCGGCGAACCGGTGACTCCGGTGACGCCGTCGTGCGTCAGCCGCACGTAGGTGCTGTCCGTGATGGTGAGGACCAGCAGGCCGCCGCCGAAGCACAGCCACGGCAGCCGTTCGCCGGGCTGCCGGCGCATCCCCAGGACCAGCACCAGGGACGTGATGATCACGTCCACCACCGGGTAGGCCATGGTGGTGAGCCGGGTCAGGAGGTCGCCCGCGGAGCTGATGGCCGGGCCCAGCGCCACGTACCAGCTGACCGCCAGGACCGAGCCGGCAATCACTGCGGCATCCAGTGCTGACCGGAGCAGTCCCACCCGGGTGGTGCCGCCCGGGCGCCTAAAGCTGAAAAGCGCGATGGCGGCGGGCACCGAATAGCCCACGAAACCCGCATCCGCGAGGGACGGGAAGGGGTACGCATGGTTGTTCGCGAGCCCGAAGTATGTCCACACGGCCATGCCCGCGCCCCAGACATACGCGGCGAACGACATCAGCGTCCAGGCCCGCGCGTTCACCCCGCCGCGGCGGGCGGCCCGGGCGCAGCTGTGGCCTGCCAGCGCGGCGGCCGCAAGAATGGAGAAGTCACCCGCCACCATGGCCGCCGGAGTGCCGCTGTTGGCAGCAAGGAACAATCCGAACAACCCCAGTGCCACGGCAGCAAGCACCATCAGCCAACCCCGTTTGGCTGTGCCTCTCACCCTGGCGGGACGTTGCTCCAGGAGACCATTCTGAGACACGCGGTGTCCTCCCCATCGGTGCGCCGCAAACCCTGAAATTCTGAGACTTGGGCCCGCCCGAGACCTGGGCGAAGACGCTTACCTATGGTATCGCTCACACCTCAGGACGGAGGGTACTTCGCGTCAACATGAACAACGTCGCGGCCTGCGCGCTGAAGCAGGCTGGCCGCCACCCCGGACCGGTATCCCGAGGCGCAGTGCACCCACACTTTTCCGGCCGGGATCTCAGGCATCCTCAGCAGCAGCTCATGCAGCGGAATGTTCACCGCCCCGGCGAGATGGCCGGCGTCGTACTCGTCCGTCCGGCGCACGTCCAGCACCACATCCCTGAGACTGCCCTGCCTCAGCCCGTGCCAGTCCACCCGCGGATAATGCACGACGGCGGTGCCCGGCGCGAGTGCCGACGGGTCGGTTCCGAGCGCGGCGTCGGGGGAGTCGATGCCGATGCGGGACAGGTCGCGGATGGCATTCTCAACGTCGCCTTCCGCTCCGAGCAGGGTGAGCTGCCGGTTCCAGGGGAGGACCCACCCGAGGTAGGCGGTGAAGCTGGACCCGCGGCCGTACTCGAAACTCACGGATCCCTTCAGGTGGCTGGCCGCGAACGCCACCCGCCGGCGCAGGTCCACCACCCACTCGCCGGCCGCGAGCCGGCGGCTGAGTTCGTCCGGATCAACGGATTCGGGCACGGCGAGGTCAGCCGGCCCCGGCCCCGTCATGTTGGCCGGGGCCATGTGTGCGTAGTACGAAGGGTAGGCGCTCAGGTTGCTGATGAGCTCCTGCACAAAGTGGTCCTCATCCGGGTCCGTGAAGGCATGGTTGCTCTGCTGCTGCTCGCCGATAGTGGACGCGTGCGCGCTCGACGCCGGCCCGGACGAACAGAAGGAGCCGAACCCGTGGGTAGGGTAGAGGGCGGCCTCCGGCCGGGCCTCGGCGGTGAGCCGGCGCACCGAGGAATACTGTGCGTGGGTGAGCGGGACGGTGTCCGCCGGGGAAACCAGGTCCGTCCTGCCCACCGACCCATACAGAAGGCTGCCGCCGGAAAACACCGCCTGGTCCTGCCCGTCAGTCACCACGTAGCTGAGGTGGTGGTGGGTGTGGCCCGGCGTGGCTATCGCCTTCACGGTGAGCCGGCCCACCCGGACCGTGCCGCCGTCGGCTATGGGCGTGCGCTCGAACCCGACGGCGTCCGCCCCGTTCACGAGATACACGGCGCCATGGGCGCGGGCCAGGATGAGACCGCCGCTGAGGTAGTCGTTGTGCAGGTGCGTCTCGGCAACATGGGTGATCCGGACGTGCGCTTGGGCCGCCGCGGCCTCCACCCGGTCCGTGTCCCGCTGCGGATCGATGACCAGGGCCACACCGCCGTCGTGGACCACGTAGCTGCGGTCGCCGAGCGGCCGGGTTTCAATGACAACAACCTCCATAAGGTCATTGTCCCCGCCCGGATTCCCACGTGGCCAGTGATTGCTTAGCTGGGCCCGGAGCGGCTTGCCAGTACGTCGAGCGACTCTCCTGCGTTCTTCAGCGCATGCTCGAACCGGTCGGCAGGTTCCGGGTGCGAGAACAGGTAGCCCTGCAGCGAGTCGCACTCGAGGGCGATGAGGTAGTTCGCCTGCTCCTCGGTTTCGATGCCTTCAGCCGTGACGGTCAACCCCAGGCTGTGCGCCATGTTGATCATGGAGCTCAGGATGGGAAGGCGCTCGGCACCGGTGCGCACCATGGACACAAAGGTTTTGTCGATCTTGACGATGTCCACCGGCAGGTCCTGGAGCCGCCCCAGCGAGGAGTAACCGGTACCAAAATCGTCCAGCGCCACCCGTGCCCCGGCCGCCCGCAGCCGGCTCAGCTGTTTGATCACGTTGCAGTCGGCGTCGAAGAAGACGCTCTCGGTGACCTCCATCACCAGCTGGTAGGCGCCCACGCCGCTGGTTTCCGCAAGCCGCAGGACATTCTCCGCGAAGTCGAGTTCCTGCAGCTGGACTCCGGAGACGTTCATGGACAGTGACCGCGACGGATCCTCACTCAGCCAGGAGGCCAGATGCTGCAGGCTTTGCGCCATCACTTCGGTGCCGATTTCGTTGATGAGGCCGCTGCGCTCGGCCAGCGGAATGAACACGGCCGGCGGGACACGGTGGTTCTCGCGGTTCCACCGCGCCAGTGCTTCAAACTCGACCACCCGGCCCATCCGCGGCGAGACGATGGGTTGGAAGTCCACGGAGATCTCACCGCGGGCAATTGCCAGCTGGAGGCCCGCCTCCAGATCGGTCCGCCGGACCAGGGCCGTCATCATGTCAGGGTGGAACCGCAGGAAACGGTTCTTTCCCGCAGCCTTGGCCGCATACATGGCGACATCCGCCTCGCGCAGCAGTTCGGAAGCGCCCCGGGCATCCTTTCCGATGGAGGCCAGTCCCATGCTCAGGCTGGGGCGCAGCACGGTGCCCTCGATGGAGAACGGCACGTGCAGGCAACGGACAATGCACTCGGCGATGGCTTCCACATCCGGGCACGCCGTCAGCAGCACCACAAACTCATCACCGCCCAGCCTGGCCACCACATCTGCGTTGGGGAGGCAGCCGCGGAGCCGGCGTGAAACTTCCACCAGCATGTCATCACCGGCCTGGTGGCCGAGAATGTCGTTGACCTCCTTGAAGTCGTCCAGATCCAGCAGGAGGACGTCCACGGATTTGAGCCGCGGTTCCTTCAGGGCACGGACGAGTTCAGCGTTGAACACCGCCCGGTTCGCCAGGCCGGTCAACGGGTCCTTGAACGCCATGGCCCGCAGCTGCTCGGCCTGCGCCGCCAGGTCAGCCAGTGCCTGCTCGGCCTGCTCCTGGGCCATCCGGCGCGGGGTGACATCGCGGAAACTCCAGACCCGGCCCACTATCCGGTCGCCCACTTTCTGCGGACGCGAATACCGCTCAAACGTCCGGCCATCCAGGAAATCGATGGTGTCGTGGCTTTCCGCGTCGGCGTCCTTGGTCAGGTCCATCACGCGGGCCAGAAAGGACTCGGGGTCCTTCACCTGGCCAAGGATCACCCTCATGGCGGGTTCGTCGGACGCGGCCTTCATCAGCTCCGGCGGTATGCTCCACATCGTGAGGAACTGCTCGTTCAGGCCGGCGATCTTGCCTTCCGAGCTGATGACCAGAATTCCGTCCGCCGTCGATTCCAGCGTGGCGGCCAGAAGCGACATCGCTTCATTGAGGTCAGCGTCCGGGCCTGTCCGGTGCGCGGTGCTTCGGACCGAGAGCAGCAGGACTGGCGAGCCGACGTCGTCGAGCAGGGAACCGGCAATTTCGGCAGCGAACTCGGTGCCGTCCCGGTGCCGGCCATACACCTCGCGCGGCGGCTGCGGTTCGTCGGGCTGAGCCACCAGACGCGCATGGAGCAGATCTGTCTCGTTGCGGAACCCCTCCGACAGGAGCATCCAGTGGTTGCTGCCGATCAGCTCATCACGGGAATAGCCGAAAAGCCGGCTGGCCGACGCGTTCGCGATCAGGATGGCGCCGTCCTCATCCAAGGCCAGGAGCGCGTCCGGGCTGGCCTCAAGGAACACGTCGAAGGCCGGTGCCGCGAATTCGTTGTTTTGCCGCCGGGATCTCCCCATGCCCAACCACCCCCGTGCACATCATAAAGTGCGGGCCGTCATATCTGAACGAAAATGCGTGACTTTCGCGCCGGTTACGGAAAACGCGGTCCCGGGATTCCGCGCTTTTCCTCGCCCGCGGCGCAGGCAGGGGGGCGAAGACTGACGCATTTTGGTCAGCCTGGCAGTCAGCCCGCCAGCCCTGCCTGCAGTCAGCCCGGCAGCCATGCCGGCAGCGTGGCCGGCAGTCAGACCGGCAGCGTGGCCGGCGCTGCCGGCGCGGAGGTGCCCAGCCCGCGGACCACCCAGCCCTCGGCCTGCCAGGCCACAGCATCCAGCACGTTCCGCGCATCCAGGACCACCCGGCGTCGGACGAGTCCGCCCGCAGCGGCAGGGCACAGCCGCCGGTATTCGTCCCACTCGGTGAGCAGCAGCACCAGTTCGGCGCCGTCCAAAGCCCGCGGCGTGGAGGCCTCGAACCGTAGCTGGGGGTAGCGCAGCCAGGCGTGGTTCACGGCTTTCGGATCGGTCACCGTCACGTGCGCGCCCGCTGCTGCCAGCCGGGCGGCGACGTCCAACGCGGGGGAGTCACGGATGTCATCGGTCTCCGGCTTGAAGGCGGCCCCGAGAATGGTGATCGCCCGGCCGGAAACCGCTCCGCCGCACAGTTCTGCGGCCAGGGACACGGTCCGGGTGCGCTGGCGGACGTTGATCGCGTCCACCACGCCCATCCAGTCATCCACCGGGCCCACACCCAGCGCGGCCGCCTGGCTGCGGAGGCTGCGGATGTCCTTGGGCAGGCACCCGCCGCCGAAGCCCAGCCCGGCATGCATGTAGCGGTTCCCGATCCGCGGGTCCATGCCCATCGCCTCGCTGAGTTCGGCCACGTCCGCCCCGGACGCGTCGCAGAGTTCGGCGATGGCGTTGATGAAGCTGACCTTGGTGGCCAGGTACGCGTTGGCTGCCGACTTGATCAGCTCCGCCGTGGCGAAGTTGCACACCAGGCGGGGAATGCCGGCGTTCAGCAGGGGCTCGTAGACGGCATCCAGGGCAGCCGTCACCCCGCCCGGCGCACCCGTGCCGGGGTTGAAGGCGGCGGCCCGCCCGCCCTCGACGCCGTACACCAGCCGGTCCGGCACCAGCGTGTCCTTCACCGCCGTGCCCTGGCGCAGGAACTCCGGGTTCCAGCCCAGCTGCACGTCCGGCCGTCCCGCCAGGACTCCGCCGAGCATGTCCACCGTGCCCACGGGCACCGTGGATTTGCCGACGACGACGGCGCCCCTCGCCAGGTGCGGGAGCAGCGCCTCGGTGGCGGCCACCAGGAAGGTGAGGTCGGCGCCGTCGGACGTCTTGGACTGCGGCGTCCCGACGCACAGGAAGTGGACCTGGGCACCCGCGGCGGCGGCGAAGTCCGTGGAGAAGGTCAGGCGGCCGGTGGTTTGTCCGTCGCGGAGGAGTTCGTCCAGGCCCGGCTCGAAGAAGGGCGCCGCGCCGCGGCCCAGCTGGTCCACTTTGGCGGCGTCCACATCGATGCCCACCACGGTATGGCCCATGGACGCGAGCGTGGCAGCGTGCACGGCGCCAAGGTAGCCGCAGCCGATCACGGATATTTTCACAGGGACACTCCTCGTTTGTACGCGGCCGGCCGGATGACCGGATGGCTTGAAACAACTTCGCCGTACTGCTCCTCAAGCTGGGCGCACAGCGCGGGCCAGGTCCGGTCCTGGACCGAGGCATGGGCCGCTTCGGCGAACGCGCGGCGCTTGGCGTCGTCGCCCATCAGGTCCATCACGCGGGCGCGGAAACCTGCCAGGTCCCCGGGCTGGTACAGCCAGCCGGTGCGGGAGTTCTCCACCAGGTCCAGGGGCCCGCCGCGGCCGGTGGCAACCACGGGAACGCCCGAGGCCATGGCCTCCTGGATGGTCTGGCAGAACGTCTCAAACTCGCCGGGATGGACAAAGAGATCGAAGGACGCTACCGCCTTCGCCAGCTCCTCGCCGCCGAGGAACCCCGTGAAATGGGCGTCCGGCAGTGCTCCCTGCAGGGCCGCCCGCTGCGGGCCGTCGCCCACTATCACCACCTTGGAGTTGGGGACGCCTGCGAGCGCGGCGAGGTCCTCCACCTGCTTTTCGACGGCCAGCCGGCCGACGTAGCCGATGATCCACTCACCGCCGGGCGCCACAACAGCCCGCCACCCGGCGTCGCGCTTTTCCGGCGAGAACCGGGCGGTATCCACCCCTCGCCGCCACATGCCCACCCGCGGGATTCCGCGGCCGCGCAACTGGTTCAGCGCGAACGTGGAGGGCACCAGGGTCCGGGTGGCCAGCAGGTGGATGTTCTCCACCCGGTTCCACGCCCAGTTCTCCAGGAACGGCACGCCATACCGGGCGGCGTAGCTGGGCACCTCGGTCTGGTAGATGGCTACGGTGGGGATCCGCAGCTGATGCGCTGCCTGCACTGCCCGCCAGCCGAGGATAAACGGCGAGGCGAGGTGGACGACGTCCGGAGCGTAGTCGGCAAGGATTCGCTTGACCCGATACACACCGCCCATCGCCACCCTGACGTTCGTGTAACCCGCCAACGGAACCGCGGGAACGCGGTGCACCTTCGCGCCGTGAACCACCTCGGCCGGCCCCACGAACTCGGCCATGGCATCGGCGACCGCGTGGGTTGACGGGGCGATGACCAGGACGTCGTGGCCCTGGCCCTCCAGGTGCTCAAGCACCCGCAGGATGGAGTGGGTCACCCCGTTCATCAATGGCAGGAATGATTCGGCAACAATTGCGATCCTCACCCCTCCACGGTGCGCCCGCCGCTTGACGATGCGGGGTCACGCGGGTTGAGCGGAGGGAAAGGTTGGGTGAACAGGGGGAGGATGCAAGGTGAGAAATTTAGTAAGCACCCTTTCTTTTAACTGGCAGGCCTGCCTACGGTAAGGGGGCGGCAGCACCTGAGCCTCAAGCAGTCGGGGCCAGGCCGCAGCCGGCGGCAAGGAGCCTTCCCGCACGTCCGGCCACCGCAAGCACACATCCCAACACATCAAAGGAGACGTCATGCTTACGAGGGAAAACATTGAAGAGCTGCTCCGGAAGGGCGGCAACATTGTCGGGTCCGACGGCGGGAAGATTGGGTCGATCGGCCAGCTCTACGCCGATGACGACACGGGTGAGCCCACCTGGGTCACGGTCACAACGGGGCTGTTCGGCACCTCGCAGTCCTTTGTCCCGGTTGAAGGAGCCAGGATCGACGGCGGCGACCTTGTGGTTCCGTACACCAAGGACCAAGTCAAGGATGCTCCGCGGGTGGATACGGACGGACACCTCGAACCCGAGGAGGAGGACCGCCTGTACACCCACTACGAGAGGGGCGCCCGGACCTACTCCGAAGCCCGCGGCGACTCGGATCCAGGGGACACGGGCAACCGCGGTGGGCTGCGCAAGTACGGCGCATGAAGCCTTGGGGGTTCCCGGCGTCGCTCGCTTTAGCCTGCTAATCCGGTTGGCCAGGGCCCAGCAGTTCCCGGGCCACGCGCTGTGCCTCAAGTTCCGTGGGGGTCACCACTGCTCCGGTCAGGTGTCCTGCGCTGGCGATGGCCCGCCGGAGTTCCACCTCAGTCCTCGCGGTGCTCACCCCGTAGTGGGCCATGGCGTGGCAATTGGCGCAGAGCGGGACCAGATCGGTGAGTGGGTCCAGCTGGTAGTTGGTGCCGAGCTGCGACGCGGGTACCGTGTGGTGGACGTGGATGAAGTCCGCGCCGATTTCGCCGTAAGCCACTTCGAAGGAGAACCCGCAGACCGCGCAGTTGATGCCGCGGTGCGCGATGCAGGCCCGCCGCGCTTCGGGGTCCCGTTCGTACCGGTTGACGGCAACGCGGGCGACGGCGCTCCCCGGGTAGGTGCCGGGTGCTGGTTGGGTCGGATCGGCCTCCTGGCCCGGCCCGAGGCGGGCCCAGAGGTCCCGGATGTTGAGCTCATCGCCAGGCCCCAGCTCCACGCTTTCGGTGCCGGCGTGGTGCCACGCCAAGCCAGGCACCGCCTCGGTGAGAAGGCCGGCAGGTACCTGGTCGCCCAGGGGCAGGAGCGCATCGAACGCCACCTGCACAGTGATCTTCGTGGCGTCCCGGTGGGCTGCGGACTCTTGCCGGTCCGAAAGGACGACGCCATGGCCGAGAAGGCCCGGACCGTGCACCCCCAGCAGAAGCAACCACACATCAGTGCCGGCGGCAAGATCCCGGGTCATGCTCCAGGGCTCCAGGTGGAGCCCTGAAACGCCGACCTGTTGAACAACAGCGGGGTAGTTCCAATGGTTCCAGCGGGCAGGGTCCCAGCCCAGGATGACGGCGCTCATGGGCCCATTGTTCCAGCGGGGCGGCCCGGGCAGCAGCAGGAAGGCCCGGACAAGCAAAAGGGGATGGCGGCGAGCCCGGCCTCGTAGTCCGGGACCTCGAGGACTGCAGGGCCGACGTCGGTGGCTGTGGGAGTCATGGGCGGCGGGATCGCCGGAATGTCGCGGGGACGCCCGAACGCTGCTGGCTCGCCCGGCGCCCCCGCGAGCCTGTGCCGTTCCGGCGGCCTGGGCGGCCTGGGGATGGATTTCCGGGCACAAAGAAGCCGGTGCAGCGTTCGCGGAACCGCGCCAACTGCACCGGCGAGTAGGACGAATATTCAGAATTTACGGATCATTCCTCATGCGCGGCTCCTGTGTCCCGGCTTGTCTTTCCGGGCTATGCCCTGTCCCCGGTCCTGTTGCGGGACAGCAGCCAGCCGCAGGCGATCATCGCTACGCCCAGCACCAGGTGGGTCCAGTTGTCCGTCATGTTCAGCGACAGGAAATTGGCCGCCGACCCGACACCGACACTGAGACCGAAAATGCTGAGGATGATGTACAGCGCACCGGCGCCCATAAGGAAATTACGCGCACCGTGTTCGGTCCGGGACATCGCCCAGCCTGTGGCGCCGATGGCCAGCTGCACAATATTGAGCAGCATGGACACCTGGAACACACCGAGGAACATGGCGTGGGAATCAGGCCCAAGGAACATCAATTCGCTGTACCGGGTGGTGATGCCGGGGATAAAGCCCAGGACACCCACCGCCAACATGAGGATACCTACACCCATGCCCGCATTCTGGACGTCTGCGCGCCCGAAATGAATGCCGTGTGCATGTGGGGATGCGGTAGTCATTTTTCTGCCTCCAACCACTGATTGCGGACAATCCAATTTTACGGCGGAGCTGTGGAAAAAGCGCCGGAAGGGCACCCATGGGACACCCGCCGCCACGGGCTGTGAACTCTGGTCAGGCGCGTCTCCTCGCCGAATGAGCCTGTCGCAGAGCGGCTGGCGGGTCCGGCCGTGACACCATGGGACACGATGAAACTGCGCGCTGATCAGACCGGAGACCGTGGCCTTCCCATGCCCTTATGGCTGCAGGGCGCCCTCGAAACGGCGCAGGCGGCCATCATCTCGGCGCTTCTGGTGCTCGTTCCGATCGTCGCCGTCTGGGCGACGGGCGGCTTCCAGAACACCGCTTTCGACGCTCTGGCCCGGCTCGCCGGCCAGGCCTGGCTCCTGGTCCACGGCGTTCCGCTGGAACTGGCCGAGGTGGGAACCGGTGCGGCCAGCAGCGCGAGCTCAGGCGTACTCACCCTCATTCCGCTGGGGCTCACCCTGATCCCGTTCCTGCTCGCCTGGCGTGCGGGGCGGCGGCTGGCCCGGGCCTCCTATACGGACCAGCTGTGGCAGGCACTGCTCGGTTCCTGGCTGGTCTATTCGGCCTTCGGCGCGGCCACCGGTTTTGTGTGCCGCACGCCCGACGTCGTCATTAACATCTGGCACGCCATGGTGATCCCCCTGATCCCGTTCGCGCTGGGCATGGCCATCGGGGCGCGCCGCGAGGCCGGTTCGTGGAGCCGCCTGATCGGCGTGGACGCCGTGGACTGGATTTCGCGCACCAGCCAGCATTCGCGCTGGGCCGGATCCTACCTCGGGTCCGCCGCGAAGGCCGGCGTCCTGGCCCTGATGTCCGCACTGGCGCTAGCCTGTGCGCTCCTGGCCGTGGACGTCTTCGTCCACTGGAACCTGGTGCTGGCAGTGTATGAAGCGGTCGACGCCGGCGCCGTAGGGGGTGCGGCGCTCACCGTCGCGCAGCTCGGCTACCTGCCCAACCTCGCGGTTTTTGCGCTGGCGTGGGTCTCCGGATCCGGTTTCGCCATGGGCATCGGCTCCCAGGTGGGGCCGCTGGGCACCGCCACCGGACCCCTGCCCGCCATCCCGGTCTTCGCCGCGATCCCGTCGGGCCCGCTCGACTACGGATTTGTTGCGCTGGTGGTTCCGGTCCTGGCCGGTGTGCTCGCTGGCTGGTGGTTCCTGCGCGAAGGCGAGAACCACTTCGATGAATGGCTGTCCATCAAAGTGCACGCCCGCTGGTTCACCGCCACCGCATCCACGCTGGCGCTCGGGGTCCTGATCGGTGCCGTATCGGGGCTGCTCGCGGCCGGACTGGCCTGGCTGACCCGCGGCTCTGCCGGGCTGGGACGCCTCACCGACATCGGACCCGACCCCTTGTGGCTGGGACTCTGGCTGGCCGCGGAAGTGGGGATCGGCGTCGTGATCGGTTACGCGGCGGGGCCGTGGCTGGAACGCCAGCAGCAGGTGGAAGAGGACACGGAACTGGTCGCCTAGCTGGCGCGTGATCCGCAGGGTTGGCAGGCGGTCACCGCCTGGAGACTCGCGTTTCGGCGGCGAAAGTTATCCAGGGCCAACCGGTTACGCCGGGTGTTTTGGGGCTAGTGTTGCAGAGGTCGGCAACCGCCGCGAATACCCTCAGGGAGGGTGCATGAGCTCCAGCCAATCCAGCTCCAACCAATCCAGCTCCAGCCAATCCAGCTCCAGCCAATCCAGCTCAGAGCAGTTCGGCCAGCACTTGATCAGCGTCGGGGGTTCAGAAGCCGACGTCAGTGGATCCGCCTACGCTGTCACCGACGACGATACCGTCGAGAGCGTAGCGTCGGGTCTGCGGATCAAACAGCAGCAGCAGGGCACCCCTGCCAGCAAGCCGTCCAGTCTTCACGCTTCTGCGCAGGTCCTGATCAGCAGACGCGATGAGGGTGACCCCGAAAGCCATGCCGGAACTTCCCAGCCGGGGGAGTACCAGTTGGACATCCACCTCAGCGCGGACCACAGCACCCGGGAGGCCATCCCGGAAAAGGATCTTGAGCAGGCTCAGATCTGGGCGAAGGGGCGGATCGAGGCTGAGGGGGCCGACTTCGGTGCCATCTACTTCCCTGCCGGCGGCGGCGTCGAACCCGGCACTGGATCGCTTGAGTGCCGTTACGACCGTGCGGTGGGCTGGTACCGGTAGCGGAGTACCCGCGCGGGTTCAAGCCCCTAGCGCAGGCTGGGCAGTGACTGCTCCAACTGGACGCGGCAGCTGGACAGCGCCCGGTCCGTCAGGGCCTGCCGCTGGCAGGCCTGGAATTCCTGGACCTGGCTGAAGAACACCGCCGAAGCCAGGATGACCAGCAGCATGATGAGGGAAACCACCAGGCCCGCGATGGTGCCGACAAGGACCAGCTTGGACTCCTTCAGCTTCGCCGACCGGACCAGCAGCATGATTCCCAGGACAAAGCTCGCGGCGGTCAGGATGCCGGTGAGCCAGAGGTAGCTGACGTCCAGCTGGTAGACGAAATAGGCGCCGAGAACGGTGAGGATGAAGATCCGGAACAGGTTGCGGGTCTTGCTGAGTGAGGTCTTTGCGGCCTCGCTGAGCTGCGGTTTTGTCCGCTGCTGGCCAGCTGGTTCCGGGGGAGTAGTCATGGATTCCAGCCTACGCGAGCCTACCCATAAGCTAGACCCATGCGCATCGTAGTCCTCGTTTCCGGTACCGGCTCCAACCTCCAGGCCGTCATCGACGCCGTTAAGTCAGGGGAGCTGGACGTGGAGATCGCGGCGGTGGGTGCCGACCGCGAGGGGACCTACGGCGTCGAGCGCTCCTCCGAAGCCGGGCTGGACACCTTCGTGGTCAACTTCAACTCATTCCCCACGCGCGACGAATGGGATGCCGCGCTGACGGCGAAAGTGGCTTCCTACGCCCCGGACGTGGTGGTCTCCTCCGGGTTCATGCGGATTGTGAGCCCGGACTTCATCGATGCCTTCGACGGCAAGTACCTCAACACCCACCCCGCCCTGCTGCCCGCGTTCCCCGGTGCTCACGGCGTCCGCGATGCCATGGCCTACGGCGTGAAGGTCACCGGCTGTACGGTGCACTGGGCCGACGCCGGCGTGGACACGGGCCCCATCATTGCCCAGGAAGCCGTCACCATTGAGCCGGCCGACAGCGAAGAAACCCTGCACGAGCGCATCAAGGTGGTCGAGCGCCGCCTCCTCGTCCAGACCCTGGCAGCCCTCGCCGCCACCCCACCCAAGTGAGTACCCACCCAAGTAAGTAGCAGCAGATGCCGTTTTGAGCCTTCAAAACGGCATCTGCTGCTACCTGGTTGGGCCGGTGGGGCGCACCTGTGGATAACTTTCACGGCGCGGCGCAAAATTTGCCACGATATGCCCATGAAGACTCCGCAGCCACTGCCGGAACGGCTGCCTTCCGCAGCGTTTACCTTCCAAGAAGCGGCCGACGCCGGTGCAACAGTTCGGCGGCTGCGTCACCCTTCGTTGATTACTCCGAGCAGGGGGATCAGGCAGCTGCTGGGCGAGACGTCCAGCGGACAACCGGCCGTGGTCCGGCCGCTGACCCTGGTCACGGAATTCTCGGCCGCGTCCCATGCGACGGCCTTCAAGTTATGGTCGTTCCCGGGCTTCCTCCCGGGCACAGATGCTTCCATCACTCACATTTCCCGGCCCGATACCATGGCAATGCCGCGTCGGGCGGGAGTGCGGGGGCATCGAGGGCAGTTCTTTGGCGACGAGATTGTCAGCGTAAATGGCCTGCTGATCACTTCGCGGACCCGCACCTGGCTGGACTGTTCCCGGAGGATGAGCATCGACGAGCTGACTGTGGTGGCCGACCACCTGCTGCGGATTCCTAGGCCGGAGTTCGAGGGGCGGTCTGAACCGTATGCAACTCCGGACGACCTTGCCGGCATGCTTGACCGACATAAGGGAACTCCTGGAATCCGGAAAGCCCGGCTTGCCCTTGAACAGGCGCGGATCGGATCCGACTCCGCCCCGGAAACGAAACTGCGGCTGGCACTGGAGTATGCAGGGCTGCCGGAACCGCAACTGAATGTGCGCACGGAACTGGGCGCCGGCGTCGTACGTCAACCGGATCTTGCCTATCCGGAACAAAAGGTTGGGGTTGAGTATGAGGGCGAGGGCCATTCGGACGTGGCACAGATCGTCAAGGACATAGCCCGTGAAGAGGACTTCGCGCGAGCTGGCTGGCTGCTGGTCAGGATCTCCAAACGCCACATGCAGAACGAAGCGCGGGCCGCCGTCGCCAAGGTCCGCTCAGCGCTGCTCAGCCGCGGCTGGCTGCCCAAGTAAGTAGCAGCAGATGCCGTTCTGAGCCCTCAAAACGGCATCTGCTGCTACTTAGTTGGGTGGGGGAGCTGGGGAGTGGGGCGGGCCACTTAGTCGAGGCGGCGCAGCTTCGTTTCGGGGGAGAAGAACGCCATCCAGAGCACTGCCACCAGGACCAGGCCGCCGGCCAGGGCGAAGGATGTGGCCAGGCCCAGCTCCGGCCAGAAGTAGTTCGCGAAGATGAGCGGCCCGAAGCCTGCGCCCAGCCGGGAGAACGTGGATGCCCAGCCGAAGCCCGTGCCGCGCAATTCCGTGGGGTACAGCTCGGACACATAGGCGTAGAGCACCGGGATGGCCACCTGGACCACAAAGCCGAACACGAGCAGCCAGAAGATCGCAGCCGACGGGATATCCACCACAAACGCCACGATCACCAGGGTCAGGGCGGCGAGCGGGCCCGTGATGGCCAGGATCCACTTGCGGCCGACACGCTCCACCAACAGGGCCGCCACCACTACGCCCAACAGGCCCACAGCCGACATGGACGCCGTGGTCACAAAGGCCTTGTACTCGGCGAACCCGGCACCGATCAGGATCCTCGGCATCCACGTCAGGGACAGGTAGTAGACCAGCAGGATGCTGAAGAACAGGGCCCACGCGGTCGTCGTGATCCTCCAGTTGAACTGCCACACCAGCCGCAGCTGATGCCACGCGCTGCCGGCGGACAGCCGCGGAACATCCTGCGCGTCGGGCAGGCTGTACGCGCGGGGTTCGGCGCCGGTGGCTGCCACGAGGTCGTCAATGACCTTGGCGGCTTCCTCCCGGCGGCCCTTCCGGATCAGGAACAGCGGAGACTCCGGAACGCTGCGCCGGATCCAGAACACCAGGAGCGCCGGCAGCACCATCACCAGCATGGTCAGCCGCCAGTCCCCGAAAATGCCCACCAAGGCAGCGGATACAAAGCCGGCCAGGGCAGCGCCCACCGGCCACCAGCCGTCCATCGCGGTGAGGACCTTGCCGCGCTGCTTCCGGGGAGTGAACTCGCCGACCAGCGCATAGTCCACGGGAATGCAGCCGCCCAAACCAAAGCCGGCCATAAACCGGAACACGCAGAACCAGACGAAGTCGGGGGAGAAGGCGCCCAGCACGGTGAACAGCGAGAAGATCAGCAGCGTGGCCGTAAACGCCTTTTTCCGCCCGATGGTGTCCGCAATGGTTCCCCACACAAAAGCGCCCAGCGCCATGCCGATCAGGTTGGCCGCACCAACCCAGGCGACTTCACCGGCCGACAGGGCCCAGTGGGTGGAGAGTAACGGGATGAGGATGCCGTTGAGCGTCACGTCCCACGCGTCAAACATAAAGCCGAGGCCGCCGATCACGAAGATCCGGCCCTGGACCTTCCACCGCCACGGCAGTTCCTGGACCACCTGTTCGCCGCTGGGCACAGTGGTGTAGATATTCATCGCAGCCTCCTGCCTAAATCTTAGAGGCATGCGAAGTTGCGGGCGGCCCGCTTTGAACCGATTCGTGCGTCTGCGGCCGGAAGAAGCCGCCGCGCAAACGGAGGCAAGGTACAACACGATAAACTGACCCTATCCCCACCACCCGCGGCCCACCCGCGGCACTGGTCCGCGACATAAGACGGAGACTTTTTGTGAGCTTCACGCAGCCTGAACGTGTATCCATCGACCGTGTTCCCATCCGCCGGGCCCTGATCTCGGTCTACGACAAGACCGGTCTGGAGGAGCTCGCCAAAGGGCTGCACGCAGCAGGCGTGAAGATTGTCTCCACCGGCTCAACAGCCAAGAAGATCGCCGCGGCCGGCATCCCCGTCCAGGGAGTCGAGGAAGTCACCGGCTCCCCGGAGATGCTCGACGGCCGCGTCAAGACCCTGCACCCCCGCGTCCACGGCGGCATCCTGGCGGACCGCCGCGTCCCGGCACACATGGAAACCCTCGCCGGCATGGAGATCGAGACCTTCGACCTCGTGGTGGTGAACCTCTACCCGTTCGTGGAGACGGTCAAGTCCGGCGCCGCGCAGGATGACGTGGTGGAGCAGATCGACATCGGCGGCCCCGCCATGGTGCGTTCGGCAGCGAAGAACCACGCCGCCGTCGCCATTGTGGTGGACCCCGGCTTCTACGGCCAGGTGGTCACCGCCGCGGCTGAAGGCGGCTTTGACCTGAAGACCCGACGCCGGCTGGCCGCCAAGGCGTTCGCACACACCGCCGCGTACGACAACGCGGTTGCCACGTGGACGGCCAGCCAGTTCAAGGATGAGGACGGCGACGGCATCATCGACTGGCCCGCCTACGCCGGGCTGTCCCTGGAACGCTCCGAGGTCCTCCGCTACGGCGAAAACCCGCACCAGCAGGCCGCACTCTACGTGGACAAGGCCGCTCCCGCCGGCATCGCCCAGGCCGACCAGCTGCACGGCAAGGCCATGAGCTACAACAACTTCGTCGACGCCGACGCCGCCCTGCGCGCCGCGTTCGACTTCGCCGAGCCCGCCGTCGCCATCATCAAGCACGCCAACCCGTGCGGTGTGGCCGTGGGGTCGGCCGATGCTGAAGACCCGATCGCCGACGCCCACGCCAAAGCCCATGCCTGCGATCCGGTCTCCGCATTCGGTGGCGTCATCGCTGCCAACAGCACCGTGACGGCCGGCATGGCCCGCACCGTCGCCGGCATCTTCACCGAGGTGGTCATCGCCCCGGCCTTCGAACCCGAAGCCGTGGAAATCCTCTCCAAGAAGAAAAACATCCGCCTGCTGGCCCTCCCCGAGGGCTACGGCCGGTACCCCACGGAGTTCCGCCAGGTCTCCGGCGGCATGCTGGTCCAGGCGACCGACAAGGTGGACGCCGACGGCGACAACCCCGCCAACTGGACCCTCGCCGCCGGTGAGGCCGCGGACGAAAAGACCCTCGCGGACCTCTCCTTCGCCTGGACCGCCTGCCGCGCCGCCAAGTCCAACGCCATCCTGCTCGCCGACAACGGCGCTGCCGTGGGCATCGGCATGGGCCAGGTCAACCGCCTGGACTCCTGCCGCCTCGCCGTGGAGCGGGCCAACACCCTCGGCGTCACGGTGGAGTCCGACGTCGACGGCGCCGGCGGTGCGTCCAACGTCGGAACAACAGAATCAGGCGTGAGCGGCGCACCCCAGCGTGCACGCGGCGCCGTGGCTTCTTCAGACGCGTTCTTCCCGTTCGCCGACGGCCTGCAGATCCTGATCGACGCCGGCGTGCGCGCCGTGGTCCAGCCGGGCGGCTCCGTCCGGGACGAGGAAGTCATCGCCGCAGCCAACGCGGCCGGCATCACCATGTACTTCACGGGTGCCCGCCACTTCTTCCACTGACCCTTTCATCGATTGCTCCAGCAGGGCCCTTTTCATGACTGAAAACGGCGCAGGGCCCACTCCGGCAGGGTTCCCTGGCCGAGCTTGCGAGGCGAGGGGGCCGGTGGGGATCAGTCGATGAGTCTTGGAACGCCCGACGGCGCCTGTCCCCGCAGAGGGGAGAGGCGCCGTCGTTCGTTATCGGGTATTCAGGAATTATTCGGTGCCGGGTCGTTGTCGTCCTTCGGACTTGAAGCGGGTTCCGGAAGCCGGATCTCCCGGGGCTTTGCCTCCGCCATCCGCTGCGGGGTCCAGTACGCGAGGATCTCCTCCTGCGTCTGGTCCGATTCGCTGTGGCTGGCGGAACCTTTGGCCGGCTCCTTGCCAGGGCGGGGCGCCGGGGCAGGCGACTTTTTAGGCTGCCTGGGCAATGTTGTAAGTGTTCTGGATGTCAGCGCCCCAGTATGGGCCGTACATCACGTTGGAGCCGGTGTAGCCATAGCTGTTGATCGAGTTCTGCAGGCCGTTGCCGAGGAGCCACGGGCCGCCCGAGGAGCCGCCGTTCATGGTGCACGGGATTCCCTGAGTATTGAACTCAGGGTGTGTGTTGTCATTCGATGCCTTGCCCTTGCAACTCCACAGCTGTTCGCCGTTATAGGGCAAGGAGGCAGGGTAGCCATAAGCGGTGTACTGCACGCCGCGGGCGGCACCGAATTCAACGCCGGAGCCCCCAACCACGTCGGTGAGGGTCTCGCCCGCCGCATTAAGGTTCATGACCGCAAAGCCGGTGTCAAAGGCGATGTCTCCCCGGTCCTTCCACTGCGGGGTGGTGTGCAGGGCCTTGGCCGTCCACTTGCCGTTGGGTTCGTCGCCATTGTCATAGCCGGGAACAAAGATGAAGTTGGTGGCGTACGCGCCCGGACCTTCGTTGACGCAGTGGCCTGCTGTGGCCACGGTGCTTTCATTCACAGAGGTGACCGCGTTGCCGGAACACACATAGTTGAACCCGCCCATCGTGAAGAAGACCTTGCCGATGTGGTCCACCGTGTCCGCCTCACGGGCTAACTTAGGGCCGCTGCTGTTGGCTTTTTTTGCCTTGCTGGGCTTGACCTTGGTGTTGTTCCCCTTCTCCACGGTGTCACTGGCAGTAGTAAGGCGTTCGGGCGTGGCGCCCGCCAGGGCATCGCCGGGAAGCGCGGCGCGCATGCGGTCCGCCGTCCAGTATTCCGCTGCACCTGTGCTGTCCACCCTGGCGCTGGCAACCACGGGGGATGAATTATCTTCCGACGCCGCCGGAGCAGCAGTCGCGGTACCGGCGCCAACCAGCGCCAACGCGGCAGCCGCCGAAAGGCTAAGGAGACTGGCCGCCAGGGACCTGGTACGCGTCATGATTGTCCTGTCTGAACGGGTAGAGGGCGGCCTCGGAGAGCCCGCCCGTGACCAGTAGAACCTACCGATGCAACACGACTTTTGTAAATAGTAGTACCGTCTCGAGTGGCGCGTCACTCTGGTAAAAGCTGAGGTCAGCGGGTACTTTTCTCTTATCAATGACTTGTCCGATCTGGGCTCCGGACTCCGAGCGAAGTTGGGGCCCCATCGTGCTTGCTTTCTGGAAGTCCGCCAAAAAAACCGCAGCCAACGGCAGGCAGCTTGCTGCCGAACAGCGAGCAGTGGCCGCTGTTCCCGATATGGAGGCCTTCACCGCGGCTCTCCAGCTGCGGGACGTCGACCCGGTCCATACGTTCACCGCCACCGAAGAGCTGCGCCGCCAGGACCCCAAATACGTGCCGCTCTGGCCGAGTGACATTCCCCACAAGCGGCGCTGACTAACAGTCACCTTCGGCGGCTGCTGCCGGAAGTAATGCACGACGGCGACGGGCCCCACCGAGGTGCCTGCCGCCGTCGTGCCCTGTCCGGTACTCCCCAAACCTGCGGTAATACGGGGCCTTCGGCCGTCCCGGGTAGGGCTCAAAGCCGTGTCCTCGGGTAAGTTAGGCGTGGTGAAATAGACCAAATTTCCACAGCCGACCTCTAGGGAGACGCCCGCGCATGTCCAAGATTATCTATACCCACACCGACGAAGCGCCGATGCTGGCTACTTATTCGTTCTTGCCGATCATCGAGGCGTTCGCTTCGACTGCAGGTGTGGAGGTGGAGACCCGTGACATTTCGCTCGCAGGCCGCATCATCTCCGTCTTCGGTGACTACCTCACCCCGGAGCAGCAGACCGGTGACGCCCTTGCCGAACTCGGTGAACTGGCGAAGACGCCGGAAGCCAACATCATCAAGCTGCCGAACATCAGCGCATCCATCCCGCAGCTGAAGGCCGCCATTGCCGAGCTTCAGGGCCAGGGCTACAACCTGCCGGATTACCCGGACAACCCCTCCTCCGACGAAGAGACCGCCGTCCGCTCCCGCTACGACAAGATCAAGGGCTCCGCAGTGAACCCGGTCCTGCGTGAAGGCAACTCGGACCGCCGTGCGCCGCTGTCCGTGAAGAACTACGCCCGCCAGAACCCGCACTCCATGGGCGCCTGGTCCGCGGACTCCAAAACCAACGTGGCCACCATGGGCAAGGACGACTTCCGCTCCAACGAGAAGTCCGTTGTCATCGAGTCCGAGGGCACCATCGCCATCCAGCTGGTCCGCGAAGACGGTTCCGTGAAGGTCCTGAAGAAGGCCTTCCCGGTCCTGGCCGGCGAGGTCATCGACGGCACCGTCATGCGCGCGGCTGCCCTTGACGAGTTCCTGACGGCCCAGGTTGCACGCGCCAAGGAAGAAGGCGTCCTCTTCTCCGCACACCTGAAGGCCACCATGATGAAGGTCTCGGACCCCATCATCTTCGGCCACGTGGTGAAGGCCTACTTCTCCGAGCTTTTCGAGACCTACGGCAAGCAGCTCGCCGCCGCGGGCATCAGCCCCAATAACGGCCTGGCCGCCATCCTCAGCAGTTTGGAGGACCTTCCCGAGGACGTGCGCGACGGCGTGCAGAACCTCATCAAGAAGGGCCTCGAAGAAGGTCCCGCCCTGGCCATGGTGGACTCTGACAAGGGCATCACCAGCCTCAACGTGCCGTCCGATATCATCGTGGACGCCTCCATGCCGGCCATGATCCGCTCCTCCGGCCACATGTGGGGTCCGGACGGCAAGGAAGCCGACACGCTGGCAGTGCTCCCGGACAGCTCCTACGCCGGCATCTACCAGGTTGTGGTGGACGACTGCCGCGCCAACGGAGCCTTCGATCCCACCACCATGGGCACAGTTCCCAACGTTGGCCTGATGGCCCAGGCGGCCGAGGAATACGGCAGCCACGACAAGACGTTCGAAATCCAGGAAGCCGGCACGGTGCAGATCGTAGACGGTTCCGGCAAGGTGCTGATCGAACACGACGTTGCCCCCGGTGACATCTGGCGGGCCTGCCAGACCAAGGACGCTCCCATCCGCGACTGGGTCAAGCTGGCCGTGACCCGCGCGCGTGCCTCCAAGACCCCCGCCGTGTTCTGGCTTGACGAGACCCGCGCCCACGACGCCAACCTCATCGCCAAGGTCAACGAGTACCTCAAGGACCACGACACCGAGGGCCTGCAGATCGAGATCATGTCCCCGGAGAAGGCAACGGCCTTCACCCTGGAGCGCATCCGCAAGGGTGAGGACACCATCTCCGTGTCCGGCAACGTGCTCCGTGACTACCTGACGGACCTGTTCCCCATCCTGGAACTGGGCACCAGTGCCAAGATGCTCTCCGTTGTTCCCCTGATGAACGGCGGCGGACTCTTCGAGACCGGCGCCGGCGGATCCGCCCCCAAGCACGTCCAGCAGCTGCTCAAGGAAAACCACCTCCGCTGGGACAGCCTGGGCGAGTTCCTCGCCCTCGCAGTGAGCTTCGAGCACCTGGCCACCACCACGGACAACGCCCGCGCCCAAGTGCTGGCTGACACCCTGGACAAGGCAACGGGAACCTTCCTGCTGGAAAACAAGTCCCCTAGCCGCCGCGCAGGCGAGCTGGACAACCGCGGCAGCCACTACTTCCTGGCCCGCTACTGGGCCGAGGAACTGGCACAGCAGACCGAGGACGCTGAGCTTGCAGCATCGTTCTCCGCTGTGGCCGGCGAGCTGGTGTCCAACGAGGAGACCATCGTTGGCGAACTCGCCGCGGTCCAGGGTTCACCGGTGGACATCGGCGGTTACTACCGTCCGGACGAGGCCAAGGCCTCGGCAGTCATGCGCCCCTCGGCCACGCTGAACAAGGTCATCGCGACCCTGAACTAAGAGGCACCGCGCCCCAGAGGCGCGGAACACAAGCGCGGCGCCCCGGGAAACCGGGGCGCCGCGCTTTGTTGTTGGCGGGTCCAGGATGCGGGTGCAGGATCAAGCATGGTGACCCTAGCCGTCCTTGCCCTTGCCCTTTCCGTTGTTGCCTTTGTTGTCTTTGTTGTCGGCGGGCGCCGGGGCAGGTGCCACGGGGGCCGGGGCGACGCTGTTGGCCTCTGCAGCGGCGGCATCCGCTTCGGCCTGCCGTTGCGCCGCGGCGGCATCTTCGGCACTTTTCGCGGCGGCTGCGGCCGTTGCCACGGCTTCATTCAGGTCTGCGCGGACGGCCGCAACCGCGGTTACTATCGACCGCCGGCGGTCGTCGGACACCTTCCCGTTGCTGGTCGCTGCTGCCAGGTCCGCCTCGAGGGCTGCCAAAGCGGTCAGGGCGCCGGTGGGGTCATTGCCCGCGGCCGCCTGGCTGACGGTGAGGACGCGCTGCTGGAGTTGCGCCGCGGTGTCCTGTTTCAGGCCCGAGTCCGCAGGGCCGCATGCTGCCAGGGAGCCCGACAGCATGAGGGCCGCCGCTGCCGCTGACATGCAGCGGAAGGCGCCGCGGCCCCGGCCGGGGTTCCGCTCTACTGTCATGGTTCCACGCTTTTCTGCAGTTCCTGGAGATGGTCGCCCAAGCTGCCGGTGACTGTGCGGTAGGGGACGACGTCGGGCGTTTGCTGTGCGGCGAGGCTGACGGTCAGTGCCGTCGCGGCAGCCACGACGGCGAGAAGCCCCACAATAACGGCGAGCCAGAAACGCCTTCCCCGGCTGTGCACGCGGGGCAGCTCAGATTCGGCGGTGACGGCGATGGAGGGCGGCCTGAAAGGCATGGCCGGGAGCACGCGGGTGGTCTCCGGCGCGAGTTCCCCGGGAGTGGATGCCGGCGAGACCAATGCCTGGCGGAGCACAGTTTCGACGTCGGCAGCGGCAGGACGCTCCAGGGGTTCGATTGCCGTCATGGAGCGGATCAGGTCAGCCCATTCGGAAGGGAGATCGTCCGGTATTTCGGGCGCTCGGTGCAGCCTTGCCACGGCAGACTCGACAGCGTTGCCCGGGAACTCCACTGTTTGCTTGATGCACTCCAGCAGGACGAGCCCGAAGGAGTAGATGTCCGTGGCGGGAGTCAGCGGCGAGCCCAGGGCCTGCTCCGGGCTGAGGTACGCCGCGGTGCCCACCATGGTTCCGGTGGCGGTGAGTCGTGTTGAGTCCTCGATCCTGGCTATGCCGAAGTCTGTCAGCTTGGGCCGCAGGGGTTCGCCCGGTCGGATCTGTACCAACAGGATGTTGCCGGGCTTGATGTCGCGGTGGATGATGCCCAAGCCGTGAACGTAGGCCAGTGCGTCGGCAATGCCGGCCCCGATCACGGCGAGCTCATCGAGGGGGACGGGGCTATGCCTGATGCGGCTGCGAAGGTCCTGCCCGTCCACCAGTTCCATGGTCAGGAACGGCCTCGGTTCGTCCGGCAGCCGGGTGTCGATTCCGGCGTCGAACAGGGTGACCAGGCTTGGATGGTTGAGCGTGGCGAGAAGTTGGACTTCCGCTTCCTGGCGTTTCAGCTCGTCTGCATCGGGGGCTTGCGGAGCAAAAAGCTTCAGGGCCACGTCCCGGCCTAGGTTTTCGTCATGGGCACAGTAGACGGTGGACATGCCGCCGCGGCCAATCACCTCACCCAAACGGTACCGTCCGCCGACCACTTCATCCTTGATGGAGCTAGGCGATTCCGCCCCCATGACCCGTTCCTCCCGGTGTGCGCTGCGGCACTGTTGTACGACAAATTATACCGGCGAACCGTGAAGCTAAGGCTACTGTGCATTGCTCGCGGCGCACACCGACGGCCCGGTTGGGAAGTTGTAGGGACTTCCCAGCCGGACCCTCGGTAACAAGGATGAGTGCTGGTAATGGGGCTCTGCGGTGGCCCACCTCCTTTCAGGGCCGCTCACGTGTAGCGCGAACGGTCATTCGGCGAAGGGATCGGTTCGTGTGTCCCAGGTTCCTCTGGGGGAAGGACCTTAGGAGGTCCGGCGGCGCCTGAGCAGCAGCAGCACGCCGGCCACCAGGAGGATCAGCGCGACCGGGATCAGTGAGGCGTCAAGACCTGTCTTGGCCAGCGTTTCGCTGCCACCCTGCGTGGGTGAGCTTGCTGCCGCAGCACCTGCGGCTGCTGCTTCTCCCGTTGTTGCGACACCGGTGATGGTTCCGGCAGGAGCTACGGTGATGCCCGTTGTTGCCGACCCTGAAGTGTCAGCTGTGTTCGTTCCGTTGCCCGGGGTATCCGTTCCGTCAGCCGGGGTGTCCGTGCCACCCGTCGTGCCTGTGCCGGGATCCGTGGTGCCCGGGTCTGTGGTGCCCGGATCCGTCGTGCCCGGAGTCTCGGCGCCATCCGTGGATCCGCCGATGATTACCGAACCACCGACACCCACGCCAGAGTCATTCAAAGGCCCGGAGGCGTCCAGGCCCAGACCGAGATCGACTGCGGCATCCAAGCCGCCATCGGTGTTGCCGAGGAGGCCGTTGGTGCCGCCGAGGTTGACGTCGACTGCGGCCGCGACGTCGGTGGTGGTTCCGCCGTCGGTGGTGCTGTTGGTGTTGCCGAGGAGGCCGTTGGTGCCGCCGAGGTTGACGTCGACTGCGGCCGCGACGTCCGCGGTGGTGCCGCCGTCGGTGGTGCTGTTGGGGCCGCCGAGGTTGACGTCGACTGCGGCCGCGACGTCGGCGGTGGTGCCGCCGTCGGTGGTGGTTCCACCGTCGGTTGTGCCGTTGGTGCCGCCGAGGTTGACGTCGACTGCGGCCGCGACGACGGCGGTGGTGCCGCCGTCGGTGGTGCTGCTGGTGCCGCTGGCGAGGCCGTTGGTGCCGCCGAGGTTGACGTCGACTGCGGCCGTGACGTCGGCAGCGGTATCACTGTTGCCGAGGAGGCCGTTGGTGCCGCCGAGGTTGACGTCGACTGCGGCTGCGACGTCGGCAGCGGTATCACTGTTGCCGAGGAGGCCGTTGGTGCCGCCGAGGTTGACGTCGACTGCGGCCGCGACGTCGGCGGTGGTGCCGCCGTCAGTGGTGCCGTCGGTGCCGCCAATGCTGACGTCGGCTGCGGCTGCGACATCGGCGGTGGTGCCGCCGTTGTCAGTGGTGGTGCCGTTGGTGCCACCGAGGAGGCCGTCCCCGAGGTTCAGGTTGACGTCGAGCGCAGCGGCGACATCCGTGGTGTCCGACTGCGTTGAGCCACCCAGCAGGCCCAACGTCGTCGTGTTTGCGGATGTCGCCGCTGAGACCAGTGCGGAGGCCGTAAGGTCCTGTCCGCTGGTTGTGTCCGCTGCGCTGGCTGCGGTGGCGCCGAAGGCTAAGAGCCCGCCGGCAAAGAGGGTGCCAAGCAGCCCTCTGCGAAGGTTGGAATGCATGATGGTTGTCTCCTGAAAAGTTGATGTGGGCGGCATTGCAGCAACCCGATGGCCGTGTTCTGCCATGAAGAAGGCAGAGGGGCTCAACTAGTCAGGAGAGGAACCGGGGTCGAATGACACCGGTGCGGGGGCATGCTCGGATGTTCCAGTGATCGGGTGGGTGCCCGAGAACGGCAGGTTAAGTTCAAAGTCATTGAGCCAGGCGGCAGCGCCTGACGGGCCGGACGGCGATGCGCCGCCTCCCGCGCCCGAACCAGGAGCTGCCGGTGCCGGAACCCTCGAGGGCGACGGGTCCTCAGTCACCGGTGCATGCGTGGCAGCTTGATGAAGAGATGCGCCGGGTGTTCCTGCGGCGGGGGAACCTGTATGGGCCAGCGATGCTCGTGAAGAACCTATGACCGCATCGACGGCAGTTGCGGCATGGTCCGGAACGGCGTGCGCCGATACAGCAGAGCGCGTCACAGCAGAGCCCGTAGTTGGCGCTGCCGTGTCCAACGCCAACGCCTCGGGCAGATCGCCTGAAGCATCCGGAACACCGGGCAGCACAGCAGGCAGGGGAGTTGCGCCCGTTACGAGGTCGGCAACAGGCTGCACAACGGGTTCAAGAACGGGAACGGCTTCGACGAGCGGAGGCACGGCCACGTCGACAAGGCCGGTCACGGCGCCATCGGCAGCGGCGGCAAGGGGAACGGCCACAGTGGAGACTGTTCCTGAAGGAACAATGCTTCCCACAACGGGGACGGCTGCCGCGACCTGATCAGTGGTGTTTGCCAGGCTGCCAGCCAACGGCTGCAGGAGTCCGGTGGGCGTGGCCGCCGGCGCGGCGGGAGCAGCAAAGGCAACGGGGGACTTGGCGTCGACGGGGGGAGTGACACCGGTCAGCGGGGCCGTCAGCGATGAGACGGAGGACGTGACCCCGCCCAGCACGGAGCCGGATTCCGTGGAAGTGTCCGCCATTGCCGCGGACGAAGAAAGTGTCAGCCAGGTGGCGGTGACCGCTCCTGCGAGGAAAAGCGGCCGGAGCAGACGCCATGGCGAACGAACCTTTGCCACGCGTACCACCCCCAGTACATACCGTTGAGACCGAACGATGGCTACAGCCTAAGACCGCACCTTGCAGCGAGTCTAGGGAAACCGGAAAATAAATAAAGCAAACTTACTAATCTGCCGTGTTGCCAGCTGACCCTCGGTTAGTGGGCATCGTTCGGGTAGCTGACCCCCAGCTGCCCGCGGACCCCGTCAAAGAGACGCATGGTCTTGAGCGAATCCTCCAACGGCATGACCGGACTTTCAGTGAGGCCGTGCTGGATGCAGCGCGTCACCTCGCGGAGCTCGTAGGTGTAGCCGAGGCCCACGACGTCGAACGGTTCCGTGCGCAGCTCGCCAAGGCCGACGCCGATCACCAGTTCCCGCGGATTGTTGATGGAGCCCACGCTCTGCAGGTAGCCCAGGCCTCCCGCCACTGTGGCAGTCCGGGGGCCAAACGCCAGGAGCGAGGACGTCAGCTGGGCCTGGGCACCGTGGTTGTAGCCGAGCGTCAACGCATTCTGGGCGTCCACGCCGTCGTCGTTAATGAACCCTGTGGCACTGACCGTTTGGGGGAACCCCAGCGTCCCCACGGCCCACAGCAACGGGTACACCGAGATGTCCAGGAGGGCACCGCCGCCGTCCTGCCGCGCCCACAGCCGTGAGGTCGGGGAGTACGGGGCGGGGAAGCCCAGGTCGGCAGTCACCCAGTGAACATCACCCAGTTCGCCGGATGCGGCGATCTCGAAGACCCGCTGCATCCCCGGCAGGAACCGGCTCCAGATGGCCTCCATCAGGAAGAGCTTCCGCTCACGCGCCACGGCCACAAGCTCGCTGGCCTCACGTGCGTTGATGGTGAAGGCCTTTTCGCACAGGACGTGCTTGCCGGCATTCAGCGCCGCAAGCACGATCTGGTGGTGCTGTGCGTGCGGCGTGGCGACGTAGACGACGTCCACCGTATCGTCGGCCAGCAAATGATGGTAGCCGGAGACGCCGCCGTCGTCCCAGTAGGCCCGGGCGAAATCGTAAGCGGCGGCGAAGCTCTCCGCCGTGTCCCGGCCGCGGGAACTGACGGCGTAGAGCTCGGCGTCCGCCAGCAGCGCCAGGTCCCGCGACACCGAACGGGCAATACCGCCGGTGGCGATGACGCCCCAGCGCAACGGCTTTCCGGTGGCGGACCGGGGGTCCTGGTCAGGCTGGCTGGACAACCACGGCGTGGCAATTGGCGCGCTCATGGTGCCCATCCTCTCACCCCGAACAGCCCATACGTCAGACCATGGCCCGGACCGGTTCTTCCGTGAGCCTGCCTTGCTGGAGCCTGAAGCGACGGTCCGTCTTGTTGGCCAGTGCCCTGTCGTGCGTCACCACCAGGATGGTGGTGTTGTGGTCACGGCTGAGCGCGCTGAGCAGCGCGATGATGTGGTCACCCGTCTGCTCATCGAGGTTGCCGGTGGGCTCGTCCGCGAGGATCAGCTTCGGTTCGTTGGCCAGCGCACGGGCAATCGCCACGCGCTGCTGCTCGCCGCCGGAGAGCCGGTTGATGCGCCGCGCCTGCTTCTCCGGGTCCAGCTGGACCTGCTCCAGCAGATCCTTTGCCCGCTGCAGCCGCTCGGCCTTGCGGACGCCGGCGAACTCCATGGGGAGCATCACGTTGTCCACCGCGGAGAGGTTCGGGATGAGGTTGAACTGCTGGAACACAAAACCAATGTCCCGGCGCCGGTACTCGGTCAGCTTGCCGTCCGGCATTCGGGCCAGGCTTACGCCGTTTACGACGACGTCTCCGCTGGTGGGTTTGTCCAGCGCACCGAGGAGGGACAACAGGGTGCTTTTGCCGCTGCCGCTCTTGCCCACAATGGACGCCAGGGTGCCCTGCTCAAGGACAAAACTGACGTCGTTGACGGGTTTGATGGTGCGGTCGCCGGAGTTGAAAGTGCGGACCAGGTTCTTGACTTCAATCATGGTTATTCTCCTCGCAGGACTTCGATGGGACGGATGCGCGCGGTGAGCAGCGCCGGGACCAGCGCGCCGATGATGGCCACACCGAACACCGCGGCGATGCCGGCGGCGATGACGCCGGGGGAGACGCTCGCCGTGACCGAGGTCAGCAACTGTGACGCCCCGCCCAGCGGATTCCCGCCGGGGAACCCGCCGCCGCCAGGCATTCCCGCTCCGCCGGCGGGGAAGCCGGCTCCGCCCGGACCGCCAGCCGCGCGACCGACGGTGGTCGCCGTCGTCGTACTCGTGTTGGTGCTGATCAGCGCGGAAGCGATGCCACCGCTGGCAAAGGACGCGACGGCGGCACCCACCACGCTGCCCATGGCCACGAGTACCAGCGCTTCCAGCACAAACTGCAGGCCGATGGTGCGGTTGGGTGCGCCGATCGCCTTCAGGACGCCGATTTCGCGCCGGCGCTCGCGGACCAGCATCACCATGATCAGCAGGATGATCAGTCCGGCGGTGCCGAGGGCCGCGACGAAGGCGATGAATGAGATGTTCTTGACACTGCCGAGGGAGCTGACGGCGGATTCGAGGTTCTGGCCCTGGGTGACGTCGGCGGTGTCCGTGCCAAGTGCCGACTGGAGCGCGGTTTTGGCGGATTCGACGTTGTCCAGGCTGTTGACCGTGACGATCATGGAGGACAGTTCGCCGGGGAGTTCCGCGAGGGTCTGGGCCGTGGGCAGGGTGACGTAGAGGGCGTTGTTGCCAAACGTGGTTCCGGCGTCGAACAGGCCAGCCACGGTAAACGTCTGGTTATTGATGGTGAAAGTGGACCCGACGGTGAGGCTGTTCTTCTCGGCCAGGGTGGTGCCCAGGAGGGCGTTGGCGGATTCAGCCGTGTAGTCGCCCAGGCCGGTGCCCTCGGTGATGGTCAGGGCCTTGCCGGTGCTGTCCACTTCGCCGCCGGTGCCGGTGGCGGTGATGGGAAGCGAGCGGGCCGGCTGCGCCGCGGTGGTGCCGGTGGACCCCGTGGTGCCGTTGGCGGCCTGGTTCCGGCCGCCCAGCGTGCCGGCATCAATGGCGGCGGTGAGGCTGGTGGTCAGGGTGGCCGCGGATGCGCCGCCGGGGCCGCCCGCGCCTCCCTGCCCGCCGCCGGGGCCGGTCTGCGTGCCGGTTGCCGCCTGCGCGGCTGCCTGCGCCGCCGCCTCGGTGCCGTTCCGCAGCCGCAGGGAGCTGGTCCCGACGACGGAGCTCACGTTGGGGACGGCGGCTGCGGTTGCGGCCTGCCCGGCCGTCAGCGGTTCGCCGCCGCCTTCGAAGCCCTGGCCGCCAGCGGGGTTGACGGTCAGGACGGTTCCCACGGAGGCATTCAGCTCCTGGACTTTCGCGCCGACGGCCTGATTGGCCACCAGCATGGACAGCGCAAGTCCGATGGCAACGGCCAGGACCGCTACCACCGCAGCTGTTCGGACTTTGTTTCTAAAGGCGTTGCCAACACTCCGGGCAAGGACGCTCACTGTACTCCTCGGGACATGGCCTGCCTGGTGCGGGCCTCTGCTCCCACACTGCTGAGCGCTGCTGTGCACCTGCGGTGGCGTTCCTATGCGTGGGCTGTGAATCCACGAGTGCGAGAGCGTTCGAAAATTTCCCGCATTAAGTGAGAGAGCGTTGCCGGAAAACGTGCATTAAGTGAGAGAGCGTCTGGAGGGGACAGCAAAAGGCCCCGGTCCGCCGTTGCCGGCGGGCCGGGGCCCGGTGGTGCAGGTTACTTGGTGCAGGTTACTTGGTGAACGGTCCTACTTGGTGAACGGGCCTACTTGGTGATCGGGCCGAGGACCGGATCGTCCACGTAGGCCGTCTTCACATTGGCCGCGGTGACGATGGCCGGCGGCAACAGGTACGCCGGAACCCGCTTGAACTCGTTCTTGTAGTTGCGGTTGTCGTTGATTTCCAGAGCAAGGCCCTGCTGGAGGTCCTTAACCATGGTGATGGTGTGCTCAACGATCTTGCGGGTGTCCTTGTTGATGGTGGAGTACTGCTCACCGGCCATGATGGACTTCACGGATTCCACCTCGGAGTCCTGCCCGGTTACAACAGGGACGGACTTGCCGGCACTCTTGATGGAGGTGATGACGGCCCGCGCCAGCGTGTCGTTCGGGGACAGGACGCCGTCCAGTTCAGAGGACGCGTAGCTGCCGGAGAGCAGGGCATCCATGCGGCGCTGGGCGTTTTCCGGCTTCCAGTCCTGCGTTACCGCCCTCTGGAAGTCAGCCTGGCCTGAAACAACCTTCAGCGTGCCGTCGTCGATCTTCGGCTGCAGGACGCTCATGGCGCCGTCAAAGAACACCTTCGAGTTGGCATCGTCCGGCGAACCTGCGAAGAGTTCCACGTTGTACGGACCTGCCTTCTTCGCCTGCATTCCTTCCAGCAATGCCTGGCCTTGCAGCTCGCCAACCTTGAAGTTGTCGTAGGCGACGTAATAGTCAATGGCCTTGGTATTGGTCAACATGCGGTCGTACGCGATGATGACCGCACCGGCGTCCTTGGCCTGCTGGAGCTGCGTGCCCAGCTGGGCACCGTCCACCGCGCCCACCACAATCACCTTGGCACCGGAGGTGATCATCGTGGAGATCTGGTTCTGCTGCTCTGAAACACCGTTGTTGGCGAACTGCACGTTTGCCTTGAATCCCGAGGCGGTGAGGCCATCGTTGAACAGTTTCTCTGCTAGCGTCCAGTTTTCGCTGGTTTTCTTGGGGAGGGCAACGCCGATCACGGAGTCCTGTGGGAAGCCAGACAGGGCCGTGCCCGCCTTGGCCGCTTCAGCGTCGACGTCGGACCTGCCGCACCCTGTCAGGGAGAGTGTTGCGACGGCCGCGAGGACGGTCAGGGTCTTTGCGATTTTTCGCATGTGATTTTCTCTTTCTGGGTCCTAGGCGGCCGGGGGAGCCGGCCGCCGTCGCGGTCTATTTGGAGGTTTCGGCAGGTTCTGCCGGCGTGATGATCTCGGAGGTTTTGGAGATTTCCTTGTCCGTGGTGGGCGGCTGGTTGGTACGGAGTCCGTTCATCATCATCCCGATGAGGGACCGGCGTCCCTGGCTCTTGTTGTAGACGTCGATGGCGACCGCGATCAGGAGGACCAGGCCCTTGATGATCGACTGCATGTCAGCTCCGACACTGAGCAGCTGGAGACCGTTGTTCAGGACGGCCATCACGAGGCCACCCACAATGGAGCCGATGACGGTGCCGACGCCGCCGCTGACGGCGGCGCCACCAATGAAGACGGCAGCAATGGCGTCAAGCTCCCAGCCAACACCGTCGGCCGGGCCGGAACTGGTGGACCGGGCAACGAACATCATGCCGGCCAGTGCCGCGAGGATGGACATGTTCATCATGACCAGGAAGTTGACCTTCTTGGATTGCACGCCAGAGAGTTCTGCGGCATGGCGATTGCCACCCACGGCATAGACGTGGCGGCCAAGGACGGTTTTGGTGGTAATGAAGACGTAGATCGCCACCAGCCCCACCAGGATCAGGCCGGAGACAGGGAACGAGGTTCCGTAGCGGCCGGTCGAGAAGAGCCACGTGACATAGAGGACGGCGCCTGCCAGCAGTACGAGCCGGGTGATTGGCACCCAGATCGGATCCGGCGTCGCACCTGTGCGCGCCTCGATGCGGCGGTTGCGGAACTCAGAGAAGACCACGAACGCGATCAACAGGAAGCCGAGAATGACCGTGGGGGCGTTGTAGCGGGCGAAATCGCCAATTTCCGGCAGGAAGCCTGCACCCATGGCACGGAATTCCTCCGGCACGGGAACGGTGAGGGACTTGCCCACAAACTGGTTGGCCCCACGGAACAGCAGCATGCCGGCCAGGGTGACGATGAAGGCGGGAATTCCTACGTAGGCAACCCAGAAGCCTTGCCAGGCTCCGATCACGGCGCCCAATACCAAGCCTAGGACGATGCCCAGGTACCAAGGGATTCCCCAGTCCCGCATGGCGATTGCCACCACGATGCCCACCGCCGCCGCGACGGAGCCCACGGAAAGGTCGATGTGGCCGGCGATAATGACCAGCACCATGCCAATGGCCAGGACCAGGATGTAGGAGTTGCCGTTGAACAGGTTGATCATGTTGGTCGGCGTCAGGACCTTGCCGCCCGTAAATAGCTGGAAGAACAGCACAAGTGCCACGAGGGCAATGATCATGCCGAACTGGCGGGTGTCACCGCCGAAAATCCTTTTGAGTGCATTCATAGTGTTCCGTCCTCGGGCTTATGCGGTTTGTGCAGTGGGGGCGGCAGGGGTGCCGTTGCGGTTGGCTGAAGTCATCAGGCGCATCAGGCTTTCCTGGCTTGCGTGTTCTTTGTCCAGCACGCCAGTTATGGCACCTTCGAAGATGGTGTAGATCCGGTCCGAAAGCCCGAGCAGCTCGGGCAGCTCGGAGGAGATCACGATGACTCCCTTTCCTTGCTGGGCCAGCTGCTGGATGATGCCGTAGATCTCGTACTTGGCGCCGACGTCAATTCCACGAGTGGGTTCGTCCAGGATCAGCAGGTCAGGATCCGTAAACATCCATTTGGCCAGCACTACTTTCTGCTGGTTTCCGCCGGAGAGCTTGGCCACGCCTTCGTTGACCGTGGGTGCCTTGGTGCGCAGGCTCTTGCGGTACCCCTCGGCCACCGTGAATTCCTTGCGTTTGTCCACCACGAGGCCCTTGGTGATGGCCTTAAGATTGGCCGAGACTGTGGTGGTCTTGATGTCGTCCAGGAGGTTCAAGCCCAGGCTCTTGCGGTCTTCGGTGACGTAGGCCAGTCCGGCTTTGATGGCTTGGGGAACGTTCCGGATGTGGATTTCCTTGCCGTTCTTGAAGACCTGGCCGGAAATGAAGTTCCCGTAGGAGCGCCCAAACAGTGAGCGGGCCAGTTCCGTCCGGCCTGCGCCCATCAGCCCGGCGAAACCGACAATCTCACCACGCCGGACCGTGAAGTTCGAGTTCTTGCAGACCAGCCGGTCTGCGACCTGGGGGTGCCCGACTGTCCAGTTTCGGACTTCGAAAAGCACGTCGCCGATCTCTGGGACGTGCTCGGGGAAGCGCGACTCGAGCGAGCGGCCGACCATCCCCTTAATGATCCGGTCCTCGTCCACACCGTCCTTGACGATGTTGAGCGTTTCAACGGATTTTCCATCGCGGATGATGGTGATCTCGTCCGCGATCTGTTCGATCTCATTGAGTTTGTGGGAAATGATGATCGAGGTGATGCCCTTGCCTTTCAGGCCGAGCATCAAATCCAGCAGGTGCTGCGAGTCGGATTCGTTCAGGGCGGCAGTGGGCTCGTCCAAGATGAGCAACTTCACGGACTTGTTCAGCGCTTTGGCGATTTCCACGAGCTGCTGCTTGCCGACGCCGATTTCCTTGATGGGGGTGTCCGGATCCTCGCGGAGACCCACCCTCGCCAGCAGCTCGGTGGACCTCAGGCGCGCCTCGCCCCAGTTGATGACGCCGCGTTTGGTGGGTTCGTTGCCCAGGAAGATGTTCTCCATGATGGACAGCTCCGGGATCAGTGCCAGCTCCTGGTGGATGATCACGATTCCGGCGGCCTCGCTGGCCCGGATGTCCTTAAACTGCTGGACCTCATTCTGATAGATGATGTCGCCGTCGTAGGTGCCATAGGGGTAGACCCCGGAGAGCACCTTCATCAGTGTGGACTTGCCGGCACCGTTTTCGCCGCAGATGGCGTGGATCTCACCGGCCTTGACCAGGAGGCTTACTTCGGACAGTGCTTTGACGCCGGGAAATTCCTTGGTGATGGAACGCATCTCCAGAATAACCGGCGGGTCAGTTTGCGTGGTGTGGGACGTCATTTGCCCTTACGCCTCCAATGCATGACTTCTTTGTCCGCCCGGCAAAACGCAGGGGCGTCTGATGAAAAAGTAAACTTGATCACGGCGGTTGTCGTCAAGTCTTTAACGCAATTGGATGGATAACAGATTGGTCTAGCTGCGGCGGATCCCCGCGTGTTGGAACACCAGTGCGGCGGCACCCAGGGCTTCCGCACGGTCCCCCAGTGAGGACATTGTCAAGGTGGTGGTCTCACCGACCACGGGCACGGCGTGCCGGATCAGGCCCCGCCTGATCGGATCAAGCAGCAACTCGCCAAGCCCCGCGAGTGGGCCACCCACCACGATCACTTCCGGGTTGATCAGGTTGGCCACGTTGCCCAGGGCGCGCCCCACGGCCAGGCCGGCGTCGTCCACCACGCGCAGTGTGGCGGAGTCCCGTGCAAGGGCCTTCCGCACGATGTCCGCAGGGCTCAGGGGCGGGTCCTCCCCACGGCCCAGCAGTTCGATCATTGTGGTGGTGGAGGCGATGGTCTCCAGGCAGCCGCGGTTACCGCACCGGCAGACGAGGCCGTGCTCGTGGATGGTGGCGTGGCCTATTTCGCCGGTGATTCCCACCGTGCCGTAATAGGGGGCCCCGTTGAGGATCAGGCCCGCGCCGATGCCCGATCCGATCTTGAGGAACATTAGGTTGCTGATCCCCGTATGGGGTCCCCACGTCACCTCGGACCAGGCGCCCAGATTGGCGTCGTTGTCAACGAATACGGGCATCTCAAGAGTTTCCTCCAGGTGCTGGAGGATGTTGATGCCCACCCATTCCGGGAGGATGGCACCCTGGGCCACGGTGCCCGTCCGGCGGTCGATGGGGCCAGGGATCCCGACGCCGGCACCCACCACGGCGGTGCGGTCCACGCCGCTTTCCGCCAGGAGTTTGTCCAGCAGCAGGACAGCAGCCCGGATGCCTTCATCAGATTGGTGGCCGAGGGGAAGCAGTACTGATTCTTCCGCGATGACGTGGTAGCTCAGCGATGCAAGGACTACCCGGAGATGTCGCCGCCCGAAGTCGATCCCCACCGCCACGGCGCCGTTGCTGTTGAGCCGGACGTTGAGCGCCCGGCGGCCGGAGCTGGTGGTCGGCTCGGTGGACGCCAGACCTGCGTCCTGCATGATTTTGACGATGTTGGAGACCGTGGCGGTGGACAGCCCGGTCTGCCGGGCTAGCTCGGCCTGGGTTGACGGGCCGCTCATCAGGGTCTCGATGATCCGCTGCTGGTTCAGCTGCCTGAGGGCGGACTGGGACCCCGGATTTTTTGGCCTGCTCTTCGTCGAGCGCGGTGTGGGGGACATAGAAAGAAGATTGCCCTACTCTGGCAGTTGCGGTCAAGAAGTTAACGCAAGTAGGAGTAACCTAGCCATGCAGGTCCCGGTGAGCGCGGGCCAGTTCCACGTAGCGCGCGGCGTTCTGTTTCACGCCCTCGAACTCCTCGTCGGTGAGTTCGCGCCGCACCTTGGCCGGGACACCTGCCACCAGCGAGCGGGGCGGCACAACAGTCCCCTCCAGAACCACGGCGCCGGCCGCCACCAGCGAGCCGGTGCCGATGATCGCGCCGTTCAGTACCGTGGCGCCCATGCCGATCAGGCAGTCATCCTCCACGGTGCAGCCATGCACCACCGCCGCGTGCCCCACGCTGACCCCGGCGCCGATGGTGCAGGGGAATCCCGGGTCAGCATGCAGCACCACGTTGTCCTGCAGGTTGCTGCCCCGGCCCACCATGATCGCCGCCGTGTCGGCCCGGACGGATACCCCGTAGAAGGCGCTGGAGTCCTGGGCGAGGGAGGCGTTGCCGATGATGGACGCGGTGGGGGCGATGAACGCGGTTTCGTGGACGGCCGGAGCATGGCCGGCGAAAGTGTGAAGAGGAGCCATACGGCCAAGCCTAGGACATCGAGCTACGTTGGGGAGGAGGGGGTGCGGAGAAGCAGGAAGTGGTGGTGCGGCGTCCGGGCAGGGTCGTCATCCCCACCTGACGAAAGTACGACGGCGATGGGCGCCCCGGGTGCCGTCACGCGAACCAGTTCGCGCAGGACGGCGTCGATGTCGGTACCGGGACTGTGCAGCAGCGTGCTTGTGGTCCAGGCGGAAGAGAACGTTCCGTCCGCGAAGGGCAGGTCCCGCGCATCTGCCACGGTGACGTCCAGGTCCCTGGCGCGGGCCAGATGGACGTTCTCTTCGGAGGGGTCCACTCCCGTGTAATGGATGCCGGCGCGGACAAACTGCACACCGTCAAGGCCCTGGCCGGCGTCGACTTCCAGGACGTTGTGCCGGCCTTCCGCCTTGAGGAGGCTGATGAACCGGCCGCGCTCCGCGTCCCGCCCGGGTGCCGCCGGATGCTCCATGTCGTTGCGCCGCACCGGGTCAGGAGGTGGCTGCTAGTTGAAGACCACGGTCCGGTTGCCATCCAGCAGCACCCGGTGCTCGGCGTGCCACTGGACTGCCTGGGTCAGTGTCCGGCCCTCGACGTCCCGGCCCATTTGCACAAACTGTTCCGGGGTCCGGGCGTGGTCCACCCGGATGACTTCCTGCTCAATGATGGGGCCCTCGTCCAGGGCGGCCGTGACGTAATGGGCGGTGGCGCCTATCAGCTTCACCCCGCGCGCATGGGCCTGGTGGTACGGCTTGGCGCCCTTGAAGGAGGGCAGGAACGAGTGGTGAATGTTGATGGCCTTGCCGGTCAGCTCCGCGCAGAGGTCATCGGAAATGATCTGCATGTAGCGGGCCAGCACGGTGAGTTCGATGTCGTGTTCGGCCATGAGGGCACGAAGTTTGTCCTCGGCTTCCGCCTTGGTCTGCGGCGTGACCGGGATGTAGTGGAACGGAATGCGGTAGAACTCGGCAAGGCCGGCGAGGTCCCGGTGGTTCGAGACGATGGCGGGGATTTCGATCGGCAGGGTGCCGGAGCGCTGCTGGAAGAGGATGTCGTTGAGGCAGTGCGCCGAGGTGCTGGCCATCAGCAGGGTCCGCACTTTCTGGCCGACGGCGTTCAGGCTCCACTGCATGCCGAAGGCCGCCACCACCGGTTCAAGGGCGGCCTTGAGCTCGGCCCGGGAGGCCGTCGTCGTGGCTTCCACGCGCATAAAGAAGTTGCCGGTGGCGGGGCTGCCGTACTGCTGTGAGTCCAAAATATTACAGCCGGCTACCAGCAGGGCGCCGGCCACGGCGTGGACGATTCCGGGGCGGTCCGGGCAGGACAGGGTTACAACATACGACTGGTTCAGCTGCTCATCACTCACGCTTACCAGCCTACCCGCGCGCCACCGAAGGTTTTGGTAGTCTTGGCAGGTCGCAACTGGCGTTGGGTGGCTTAACCACCAGGGAGCGGCAATCACGAAGACCACGGATCGTACGCCTGGGCCGAGGGTCATGTCTTGCCGGACAAGTGCTGCAACCCTGAGGGAAACAGCCACTTTCCCGCACTTTCACGCCCTGTCATTTAGGGGCGGTTGTGCGCGCCAGCCGGTAGCCTGACCTTAGCAGTGCCCGTATCCCTAGCCAGGAGTTTTCGTGACTACTACCGCCACCACAACAGCCGCCGTCAGCAACCAGTCGCTGGCCGAGCTGGATCCCGAAATCGCTGCAGTCCTCGACCAGGAACTTGGCCGCCAGCGCGGCACCCTGGAAATGATCGCCTCCGAAAACTTCGCGCCGCGCGCCGTGATGGAAGCCCAGGGCTCGGTCCTGACCAACAAGTACGCCGAGGGTTACCCGGGCCGCCGCTACTACGGTGGCTGCGAATATGTGGACATCGCCGAGCAGTTGGCCATCGACCGCGTCAAGGCACTGTTCGGTGCCGAATACGCCAACGTCCAGCCGCACTCCGGTGCGCAGGCCAACGCCGCAGCACTGTCCGCCATGATCACCCCGGGCGACAAGATCCTGGGCCTGTCCCTGGCCCACGGCGGCCACCTGACCCACGGCATGAAGCTGAACTTCTCCGGCAAGCTGTACAACGTGGCTGCCTACCAGGTGGAGGAAGACAACTTCCGCGTGGACATGGACAAGCTGCGCGAGCAGGCCATCGCCGAGAAGCCGCAGGTCATCATCGCCGGCTGGTCAGCGTACCCCCGCCACCTGGACTTCGCAGCCTTCCGCTCCATCGCCGACGAGGTGGGTGCGCTGCTCTGGACCGATATGGCGCACTTCGCCGGCCTGGTCGCAGCAGGCCTGCACCCGAGCCCGGTGCCGCACTCCGACGTCGTCACCTCCACCGTGCACAAGACCCTCGCCGGTCCGCGCTCCGGTGTGATCCTGGCGAAGCAGGAGTGGGCCAAGAAGATCAACTCCAACGTCTTCCCGGGCCAGCAGGGCGGCCCGCTGATGCACGTCATCGCAGCCAAGGCCGTGGCGTTCAAGATTGCGGGCACCGAGGAGTTCAGGGAACGCCAGGAGCGCGTCCTCGAAGGCGCCAAGATCATCGCGGACCGGCTCAACCAGGCCGACGTCGCCGAAGCCGGCGTCTCGGTCCTCACCGGCGGAACCGACGTCCACCTGGTCCTGGTTGACCTGCGCAACTCGCAGCTCGACGGCCAGCAGGCAGAAGACCTCCTGCACTCCGTGGGCATCACGGTCAACCGCAACGCCGTTCCGTTCGACCCGCGTCCGCCGATGGTCACCTCCGGCCTGCGCATCGGCACCCCCGCCCTGGCCACCCGCGGCTTCGGCGCAGCGGAATTCACCGAGGTGGCCGAGATCATCGCCACCGCCCTGAAGGCCGGTTCCGCCACGGACGTAGAGGCCCTGCAGTCCCGCGTGGACAAGCTCGCCGCCGACTTCCCGCTGTACCCGCAGCACGAGCAGTGGTGATCCGTGACTGCAAAAGCGACTGAGACCGCCAAGATCCTTGACGGCAAGGCGGCCGCCGCCGCCATCAAGTCCGAGCTCGCCGAGCGTGTCGCCGTACTGAATGCCCGTGGCGTTACTCCCGGCATAGCTACCGTGCTTGTGGGCGCGGACCCGGCTTCCCAGCTGTACGTGTCCATGAAGCACAAGCAATCCGTGGCGATCGGGATGAACTCGATCCAGCGTGAGCTGCCCGCGGATGCCACCCAGGCCCAGGTTGAGGCGCTCATTGACGAACTCAATGCGGACCCTGCCTGCCACGGATACATTGTGCAGCTGCCGCTGCCCAAGCATCTGGATACGGACGCCATCCTGGAGCGGATTGACCCCGCCAAGGATGCCGACGGCCTGCACCCGACCAACCTTGGCCGGCTGGTTCTCAACGTCAGCGGCGAGATCACCTCGCCGTTGCCGTGCACGCCCCGCGGCGTCATCGAGCTCCTGGAACGCAATGGCTACAGCCTCGCCGGCAAGCACGTCGTGGTGGTCGGGCGCGGTGTCACGGTCGGCCGGACCATCGGCCTGCTGCTCACCCGCCGGTCCGTGAACGCCACCGTAACGCTGACGCACACGGGTACCAAGAACCTTTCCGAGCTGCTGCGGCAGGCGGACGTCATTGTGGGCGCCGCGGGTGTCAAGCACATCGTCAAGGCCGCGGACGTCAAGCCGGGTGCTGCCCTGCTCGACGTTGGTGTCACGCGTGAAACCGATTCTGAGACGGGCAAGAGCAAGGTCCACGGCGACATCGAACCTGCTGCCGCCGAGGTGGCCGGCTGGATTTCGCCGAACCCGGGCGGCGTCGGTCCCATGACTGTGGCGCTGCTGATGACCAACGTGGTCGAGGCCGCGGAACGCCAATTGGCCCAGAAAGACGGCCCGGGCATCGCCTGATCTCCGTTGCGTACACCGTAGGGCGCCTACTCCACCAGGAGTAGGCGCCCTACGTCGTCAGGCAGACGACGTTCCTCAGCCGGGGGCATAAGCTCGGAGCATGCAGCGCCGTTTCCGGGGGCCACCCACCGCCGTCATTGTGGTGTTGGTGGCCATGATCCAGGTGGTGGGCACCGTCTTTGCGTCGGCCCGTCAGCCGGACCACCGGCCCCTGGATCTCCTCGCCTTCGCCTTGCTGCTGCTGGGACCGGCCTCCCTGACCCTCCGCCGGCGTGCGCCGCTGGTAATGCTTCCGGTCGCGCTGGCGGCCGCCGCGGTGTACCTGGCCCTTGGCTACGCGTGGGGCCCGGTGGTCCTGTCCTTCGCCGTCGCCCTGGTCCTCACTGCATCGGCGGGACAGCGGATACTCGCCTGGACAGTTGTTGGCCTGGGCGCTGGTGCCGTGACGCTGGGTGCGGTCCTGAGTGGCGATGAAGCCAGCCTGCTGCGGGCCTTCGCCGGTGCCGCCTGGCTCGCCATCCTGGTCCTGTTCGGTGAGGGCATCCGTCTGCGAAGTGAGCGGGTGGCCGAACGGCACCGCCAGCGTGAGGCCGCCGAACAGGCTGCCCGTGACGAATACCGGCTGGGCCTTGCCCGGGATATCCATGACGTGGTGGCGCATTCGCTGTCCCTGATCAACGTCCGGGCTTCTGTCGCGCTGCACCTGGGGGAGAAGGACCCAGGGCAGTTCCGGCCTGCCCTGGAAACCATCAAAGCCGCGAGCAAGGAGTCGCTGGCGGAGGTCCGCCAGCTGCTCGGCGTCCTCCGGGAGGATGTTCCACTCAGCCCTACCCAGCGGCCCACCATTTCCCGCATGCCGGCCCTGGCCGATAACGCCCGCCGGGCAGGGCCGGACGTCCGCCTGGATATAGACCCCGCCGCGGAGGAAGCGCCGCCCCAGCTCCAGGAGGCCGCGTACAGGATTGTGCAGGAGGCGCTGACGAATGTGGTGAGGCATTCCGGGGCGGTGACAGCCGCCGTCGTGATCCGCTTAGGGGAGGGGGAACTGTCAGTGACAATCGACGACGACGGTGCGGGCGCAGCCGGAGTGCCGGAAGGCAACGGCATCACGGGGATGCGGGAGAGGGCGGCGGCGTTGGGCGGCAGGCTGGAACTGGGCAGGCTGGAAGCGGGGCGTGCGGCCGGGGCGGGCTGGCGGGTCCGCGCGGTTTTCCCGCTCCCTGCCGGGGGTAACGGCGGACCGGTATGATCAACGTCCTGCTGGCCGACGACCAGACACTCATCCGCGCCGGCTTCCGGGCCCTGCTGGACGCCGAACCGGACATGGAGGTCGTGGCCGAATGCGGCACTGGCCAGGATGCCGTTCGCCTCGCCGGGCAGCACCGGCCGGACGTGGTCCTGATGGACATCCGCATGCCCGGTGGCGACGGCCTCGCGGCAACACGGCAGATCCTGGCCAATCCCTCGCTGGCGGGGACGCGGGTGGTCATCCTCACCACTTTTGAGCTCGATGAATACATTGCCGAGGCCGTCCGGGCGGGCGCCGCCGGGTTCCTGGTCAAGGACACCGAGCCGGCCGAGTTGCTGCGCGCCGTCCGTGTGGTGCACGACGGCGACGCCCTCCTGTCCCCGTCCGTCACCCGGCGGATCATGGCCCAGCTGGCAGTTCATTCACGGGCGGCCGAGCGGCCCGCCGTGCTGGACGGCATCACCGGGCGGGAACGGGAAGTGCTGCAACTGGTGGGCGAGGGCCTGAACAACGCCGAAATAGCGGACCGCCTTTTCATCACGCCGCTGACCGCCAAAACCCACGTATCGCGGATCATGACCAAACTGATGGTCAGGGACCGCGTGCAGCTGGTGGTGCTGGCGTACGAGTCCGGCCTGGTGCGGCCGGGCTGGGCGGGCTGAAAGCCGCCTCCGGCGCATCCGCCGGTCTCCCGGGGGAGTACGGAACCCAACCCAGGTGACTCCCGCCGTCGGACGCATTCCGGGGGCGGCGAAGCGAGACTCGATAAGGAGCCGAAGGACGGCTCCGACGAAGAGTCTGGAGTATCGAGATGTTGACTTCCTTTACCAGTGTGATGGCCACCGCGGCCGTACAGGTCCCGGCGGACACCGTGGTGTATGGCCCGTGGCACGGCGGTTTTTCGCCGTGGTTCCTGCTGTTCCCGCTGTTCTGGCTCCTGGTCATCGGACTGCTCATATTTGTGGCCCGCCGGACCTGGCGGCGGAACCACCAATGGACTGCCACCCAGGGAGCCGAAAGCGTGGTGCGGGAGCGGTACGCGCGCGGCGAGATCGACGAAACCGAGTTCCGCCAGCGCCTTGAGGTCCTGCGCAGCGGTGACAGTCAGCGGTGACAAGCAGCGGTGACAAGCAGCCCGACGGATTCTTCGCCACCATTCGGCTGGAAAAACCCCTGGGCCGCGGAACCACACGGCTTCGGGGCGTGCGGCCGGGAATGATGGCGCAGAATCCGACGACGGACTAGTCTGCGGAGGGTGCGCAACAAAGCCATCGTGTCCTCCACACCTTCCGACGGCCTCCCCGCCCGGCAGGCAACGGTCATCGCCGCGGAGGACCTGCGCAAGACCTACGGCGACGTCGCCGCCGTCGACGGGATTTCGTTCAGCGTGCCGGCAGGGGAGTCCTTCGGCCTGCTCGGCCCGAACGGGGCCGGCAAATCCACCACCATGAAGATGATCGGCGCGGTCACGCAGCGCACGTCCGGGAAACTCAGCATCATGGGTTTGGACCCGGACAGCCATGGGCCGGAAGTCCGCGCGCTCCTGGGCGTGGTGCCGCAGCAGGACAACCTGGACGAGGAGCTCAGGGTCCGCGACAACCTGCTGGTCTATGGCCGTTACTTCGGCCTGCCCATGAGCTATCTCCGGCCGAAGGCCGACGAGCTGCTGGAGTTCGCCCAGCTCACGGACAAGGCCAAGTCCAAGGTGGACGCGCTGTCCGGCGGCATGAAACGGCGCCTGACCATTGCGCGGTCGCTCATCAACGAACCGCGCATCCTGCTGCTGGACGAACCCACCACCGGGTTGGACCCGCAGGCCCGGCACACCCTGTGGGACCGCCTGTTCCGCCTCAAGGAGCAGGGCGTCACGCTGATCCTGACCACGCACTACATGGATGAAGCCGAGCAGCTGTGCGATCGGCTGATCGTGGTGGACAAGGGCAGGATCATGGCCGAGGGATCACCCGCCCAGCTCATCCGCGAGCACTCCACCAGGGAAGTGCTCGAGCTGCGGTTCGGCTCCGAACGAAACGCCATCATCGGCCCGGAGCTCCAGGGGATCGGCGAACGCCTCGAGGCACTCCCGGACCGGGTGCTGATTTACGCGCACGACGGCGAGGCCGCCCTTGAGCAGGTTTCCTCCCGTGGCCTCCGGCCGGTGACATCCTTGGTGCGCCGGTCGTCTTTGGAGGACGTGTTCCTGCGCCTTACCGGCCGGAGCCTGGTTGACTGAGCGGGCTCACGCACCGGAGGTCTCCGCGGCGAGGGCGCGCCGCTGGGGTGCGTTCTACTACGCCGAACAGGTCCTCCGCGTCATGAAGGGCTACGGCTGGTCAATCCTCATGTACAGCGTGGGTCAACCCGTGGCCTACCTCTTTGCCATGGGTGTGGGGCTGGCCGCGCTGGTGGACGCGGAGGATGCGGGAGCCTTCGGCGGGGTCAGCTATCTGGCCTTCATTGCGCCGGCGTTGCTGGTTTCAGCCGCGGTCATGTCCGCTGCCAACGAGTTCACCTTCCCCGTGATGGACGGGTTCAAATGGCGCCGGACCTATTACGGGCCGCACGCGTCCCCGCTCACCCCGCAACAGATTGCCGCCGGGCAGATCATCGCTGTGACGCTCCGCCTGCTGCTGCAGTCCGCCGTCTACTTCGCGGCCGTGGCATGGTTCGGCGCCTCGCCGTCCGGCTGGGGCTGGGTGGGCATCGCGGTGGCCACTCTCGCCGGGCTGGCCTTCGGCCTGCCGCTGATGGCCTACTCGGCGTCGATCAAGGATGAGAAGGGCCAGTTCGCGCTGGTGATGCGCTTCATCGTGATGCCGCTCTTCCTCTTCTCCGGAACGTTCTTCCCGCTGGACACGCTGCCCCTGGCCGTCCGCTGGATCGGCTGGATCTCACCCATCTGGCACGGCACCGAACTGGGCCGGGTCTTCAGCTACGGCTACCAGGAACCGCCGGTCCTCACCCTGGTGCACATTGTGGTGCTCGTGGCCCTCACGGTACTCGGCTGGGTCCTCACGAAGCGCCAGTTCATCCGGAGGCTGGGCCAATGAGCACCGTCACCGGCCACAGCGTCACGGAGGAGGCGCGGAACAGGAGGTTCGGGCCGCTGTATTCCCGCAACGCCCAAGCCGTGATCTCGCGCGGGCTGATGGCCACCAGGAGCACCAACTGGCTGGTCATGCTGTCCGGCTTCTTTGAGCCTGTGCTGTTCCTGATCTCCATGGGCGTGGGCCTGGGCGCCATTGTGGGCGCCGTACAGGGGCCCGACGGAACGGAAATCAGCTACGCCGCCTACATCGCGCCGGCGCTGCTGGCCGTCTCGGCCATGAACGGTGCGGTGTACGACTCCACCTGGAACGTGTTCTTCAAGATGAATTTCGCCAAGCTCTACCAGGGCATGCTGTACACGTCCCTGGGCCCGCTCGACGTGGCACTTGGCGAGATCTTCCTGGCGCTCCTGCGCGGCCTGATGTATGCCGCCGGGTTCACCGCGGTGATGGGGCTGATGGGTTTGATCACCACGCCCTGGGCCATCCTGATGATTCCGGCATCCTTACTCATCGCCTTCGGATTCGCCAGCCTGGGGATGGGCATCACCAGCTTCCTGAAGACCTTCCAGCAGATGGACTGGATCAACTTCATCATGCTGCCGATGTTCCTCTTCAGCGCCACCTTCTACCCGCTCAGCGTCTACCCGCAGTACATCCAGTGGCTCATCCAGGCCATGCCGCTCTGGCACGGCGTGGAGCTGCTGCGCCAGATCAGCGTGGGCGTGTTTACCCCGGCCACCGCGATCCATGTCGGCTACTACCTGCTGATGATCGCACTGGGCATGCTGCTCACCACCGTGCGGCTGCGGAAGCTGTTCCTGAAGTAGCCCCTGCCCAACTGGGTAGCAGTAGATGTCGTTTTGAGCGCCCAAAACGACATCTGCTGCTACTTAGTTGGGGGAGGGGAGGTGTTCGCCGGGGGTGGAAGGTGCGCAAAGGGTGCCGCGGCGTTTGAGACAATGGACCCATGCGATCTCTGGGTAACCCTCACTCTCCGTCCGGCCGGTCCAAGGGCGGCTTCTCCATGCTCCGGATCAGCGGCCCGGGGATGATGGTTTTTATCATCGCCTTCCTGGTTGCCGTGATTTTCGCCGCCAACCAGAACGACGTCGTGGGCTGGGTTGTGGCGGTCATCGCCGGCTTCTGGCTCGCGCTGGCAGCCTTTGTGGTGTTCAGCATCCAGAAGGCCGCCAAAAAGGCTGGCGCCAAACTGACGGAAGCCCAGAACGCCTTTAACAGCGCCGCCGGCCGCGCACCGTCGTCGGCCTCTGCTGACCACGGCGGCACCCGGGTGGTGTCCGAGCGGACCGGGGCGGACGAGGTCCGGGACCTCAAGCTGGACCACTCCTTCAAGATCGTGCAGGTGCAGATCCGGGTGGTGGAGCAGGAACGGGCCAAGGGGGAGGCCGCGGACCAGGACACGATCCGCCGGGCGCTGGAGACCATCGAAATCACCGCAACGAACGCCCGGGACATGATCCGCTCCGCCGGGAGCACCGGGGACCCGGTCAGCGGAACCATCATCGACTAGAGTGGTGCGGGTGAGTTCGGCATTGAAGAAGGATCACCTTCGCATCGCATCAGTCAACGTCAACGGCCTCCGGGCTGCCTATAAGAACGGCATGGCGGCCTGGCTGGAGCCTCGCGACGTGGACATTCTCTGCCTCCAGGAGGTCCGGGCACCTGACGCGATTGTCCGCCAGTTGCTCGGCGACGGCTGGCACATCCTGCACGCCGAGGCGGAAGCCAAAGGCCGCGCCGGCGTCGCCATTGCGTCCCGCGAAGAACCCCTGTACACCCGCAACGGCATCGGCGATGACTATTTCGCCACCGCCGGCCGCTGGGTGGAAGCCGATTTCCGGCTGACGGACGCCAGCGGAGAACCCGTCCAGCTGACCGTTGCCAGCGCCTACGTGCACTCCGGCGAAGTCGGAACCCCCAAGCAGGTGGACAAGTACCGGTTCCTGGATGTCATGAGCACCCGCCTGCCGGAGCTCACCAAGCACAGCGATCACGCCCTGGTGGTTGGCGACCTCAACGTTGGCCACACCGAACGGGACATCAGGAACTGGAAGGGCAACGTCAAGAAGGCAGGCTTCCTGCCGGACGAACGCGCCTATTTTGACCGCTTCTTCGGCGAGGACATCGGTTGGAAGGATGTCCACCGGGGCCTGGCAGGCGACGTGGACGGCCCCTACACCTGGTGGTCACAGCGTGGCCAGGCGTTCGACAACGACACCGGCTGGCGCATTGATTACCACCTGGCCACCCCGGACCTCGCCGCTGCCGCGTTCTCGGCAGTTGTGGACCGGGCGCCCTCGTGGGACACGCGCTTCTCTGACCATGCCCCGCTGGTAGTGGACTACCGGCTCTAAATCTTAAGGTTCGAACGAATGACCAGCTCACCCTCACACGGCCGCAAGCGCATCCTGTCCGGCGCCAAGCCCACAGCGGACTCCCTGCACCTGGGCAACTACATCGGCGCGGTCCGCAACTGGGTGGACATGCAGTCCGCCTACGACGCCGTCTTCTTCATCCCCGACCTCCACGCCATCACCGTGGACTTCGACCCGGCGGAACTGAGCAACCGCACCCGTGTGGTGGCGGCGCAGTACATCGCCGCGGGCATTGACCCGGACAAAAGCATTTTCTTCGTCCAGTCCCACGTCCCGGAGCATGCGCAGCTGGCGTGGGCGCTGAACTGCATCACGGGGTTCGGCGAAGCCTCCCGCATGACCCAGTTCAAGGACAAGACCCAGAAGGCCGGCGCCGACGCCGCCACACTGGGACTGTTCGCGTACCCCACCCTGATGGCCGCCGATATCCTGTTGTACCAGACCGACCTGGTGCCGGTGGGTGAGGACCAGCGCCAGCACCTGGAGCTGACCCGGAACCTGGCCCAGCGGTTCAACACCCGCTTCGGCGAGACCTTCACCGTGCCCGAGGCCACCATCCTCAAGGAAAGCGCGAAGATCTACGACCTGCAGAACCCCACCGCCAAGATGTCGAAAACGGGGGAATCGCCCAACGGCTCCATCCAGCTCCTGGAGGACCCCAAGATCGCTGCCAAGCGCATCAAGTCGGCGGTGACGGATACCGGGACGGAGATCCGCTTTGATCTCGAACAGAAGCCGGGCGTCTCCAACCTGCTGACCATCTACTCCTCCCTGACCGGCAAGTCGGTGGCGGAGCTCGAGGCCGAATACCAGGGCAAGATGTATGGCCACCTGAAGGTGGACCTCGCCGAGGTGATGGTGGACTTCATCACGCCGTTGCGGAACCGCACCAACGAGCTGATGGCGGATCCGGCCGAGCTGGACCGGCTGCTGGCCCGGGGCGCAGAACGTGCCCGCGAGATCGCCTCGGTGACGCTCAGCCAGGTCTACGAGCGGATGGGTTTCCTGCCCTCGCTGCGCCTTGCCGGAGTCCGTTAGAGCGATGCGGGCCGCGAGGACTGTCAGCGAAGGAATGAGCGTCGGTGTCATTCTGGGGTTCCCGCCTGCCATCGCGGCGGAACTGCAGCGGTGGCGGGCTTCGTTCGGTGATCCGATGGCCGGGGTGGTCCCTGCCCACATCACGCTGGTCACCACCACCCCCACCGACGACTGGGAAGCCACCCGCGCCCACGTCCACGAGGTGGCGCGCAACCAGGCCCCGTTCATGGTGACCATCTCCGGCACGGGGACCTTCCGGCCAGTCTCCCCGGTGGTCTACATCAAGGTTGAAGAGGGCTTCGACGCCTGCGTGGACCTGCACGAGAAACTCCAAACCGGTCCACTCCAACGGGAACTGCCGTTCTCCTACCACCCCCATGTCACCATCGCCCACGATGTTGCCCCGGAGAGCCTCGATGAGGCCGAAACGGTGCTCGAAAGCTACAAGGCCACCTTCCCTGTGGTTAGCATGGGACTCTACGAGCACGATGCTGACGGCATCTGGCAGCTACGGGAAGAGTTGGACTTTGGGACCGAAACTGACGACGACGGCGGGACCCGCGGCACCAAAACGGACGCCGACGCAAACGGAGCCACCGCTTCCCACTGAACAGGCCCGCCTGAAGCTGGCCGTCATCCAAAAGAGGATCGATTGGGGCAAAGCCAGAAGATCCGACGGCGGCCCGCTGGCCAGCCTCCTGGCCATGGTCCAGTGGCTGCTCGCCCGGCTCAATGCCTTCCGGCCGATGCGCGCGTTTCAGCACTACACGCTCCAGCACGGCCCCCTGATGAGCGCCGGCATCGGCTTCAACATGTTCTTCTCCATCACCGGCCTGCTGGCCACCGGGTTCTCCATCGCCGGCCTGGTGCTGCGCGGCCAGCCTGCCCTGCTGGACACCATCATCAGCAGCGTGGCACAAAGCGCGCCCGGCCTGCTGAAAGTCAACGGCGGGGCGGGCCTGGTTGATCCCAAGGACCTGCTGAACCCGGACGGCCTGGGGTGGACAGCCGTGATTGCGGCTGTGGTTACTATCATCACGTCCCTGGGGTGGATCGCCGGGCTCCGCGACGGGCTTCGCGGCGTGGTGGAACTGCCGCCGCTGAAAATGAACATCATCCTGATGAAGCTGCGGGACGCCGGCACCCTGCTGCTCCTGGGAGTGGCCCTGGTCATCAGTGCCGGAGCGTCCCTGGTGTTCGGCACGGCAGCTGGCTGGGTCAGTGACTTCCTGCGGCTGGACCCTGCCGTCGCCGGTCCGCTGACCACGCTGATCAAGATTGGTGTGCCGCTGGTCCTGAGCTGGGTGACCGCCGTCGTGATGTTCCGGCTCGCGGGCGGGCTCAAGCTGTCCCGGCGGGCCCTGCTTGAGGGGACCGTCCTGGCGGCGGTGGGCACCACCATCCTGCAGGTGTTCAGCACCGAACTGCTCGCCGGCGCCGGCCGTAACCCCATCCTGGCACCGTTCGCCATCATCATCGGGCTGCTGATCTGGTTCAACCTGGTCAGCCAGGTCTACCTGGTATCGGCAGCCTGGTCAGCAATCCGCGATGAGGACCTCAAGAGCGCGCCTGCCGGCCACGAGAAGGGGCTGTGGGGCGCCCGCCACATCCAGCCCGGCAAGACTCCCGTGGAGCACGATGGCGGTCTTCGGACTAGTGCCCGGCGTCGAGGTACTGGTCGGCCCAGGCAGAAATAATCCGGGCGGCGCGGGCCGCCTGGCCTTTGCCGGTCAGGAGGTGGTCGCTGCCTTCGAGCGAGATGAAATTCCGCGGGTGGCGTGCGGTTTGGAAGATGGTGCTGGCGTTTTCGATGCCCACCGTGTTGTCCGTGGGGGAGTGCAGCACCATCAGCGGCTTGTGCAGCTGGCGGATGCAGTCCGTGAGGTCCGCGTTCTCAAGGTCCTCCACAAAATGCTTGCGGATTTCCACCCGCTTCCCGCCGAGGTCCACCTCCGCGCTGCCTTCGCTGAGGATCTTGTCGAGGGCAGCGTCGAACACGTGCGCCACGTGCTTGGGCGAGAACGGCGCACCCACGGTAGCGACGGCGTCGAGCTCGGGTATCTGCCTGGCGGCGGACAGCACGGCCGCCCCGCCAAAGGAGTGGCCCACCAGCAGGGAAATGGCCTTGCCCTGGGCGCGCATGAACTCTGCTGCCTTGACCGTGTCCGCCACCTTGTGGCTGAAGGAGCCCTCGGACCAGTGGCCTGCGGATTCGCCCAGCCCCAGGTTGTCGAAGCGCAGCATGCCTATCCCGGTGTCAGCCAGGGCCTTGCACATCCGCGAGGCCGAGGGGCTGTCCTTGCCCAGCGTGAAGCCGTGCGAGAACAAACCCCAGCCCCGCACCGGTCCCTCCGGCACGTCGATGATGCCGGACAGGATTTCGCCGGTGGAGCCTTCGAAGCTGACTTTTTCGGAACGGGACATCGCGTGCTGCTTTCGTGGGTGCCGTCAGGGGGTTAAACAACGACGGCGCCTATCACCATAAAGGTGAGGGACGCCGTCGTACGCAAAAAACTGAAATTAGATCTTGCGGGAGAGGATTGCCTGCTTGACCTCGGCGATGGCCTGGGTCACCTGGATGCCGCGGGGGCACGCTTCGGAGCAGTTGAAGGTGGTGCGGCAGCGCCACACGCCTTCCTTGTCGTTGAGGATCTCCAGGCGCATGTCGCCGGCATCATCGCGGGAATCGAAGATGAAGCGGTGTGCGTTGACGATCGCGGCGGGGCCGAAGTACTGGCCGTCAGTCCAGAACACGGGGCAGGACGACGTGCACGCGGCGCACAGGATGCACTTGGTGGTGTCGTCGAACCGCTCACGGTCCTCGGCGGACTGCAGGCGTTCCTTGGTGGGCTCGTGGCCCTTGTTGATCAGGAACGGCATGACTTCGCGGAAGGACTGGAAGAACGGTTCCATGTCCACGATCAGGTCCTTTTCCACCGGCAGGCCCTTGATGGGCTCAACGGTGATGGGCTTGGACGTGTCCAGGTCCTTCAGGAGGGTCTTGCAGGCGAGGCGGTTGCGGCCGTTGATGCGCATGGCATCGGAACCGCAGACGCCGTGGGCGCAGGAACGTCGGAAGGAGACGCTGCCGTCGATTTCCCATTTGACCTTGTGCAGGGCATCCAGCACGCGGTCGGTGCCGTACATGGTCACCTTGAAGTCATCCCAGGTGGCGTCCTCGGACACCTCGGGGTTGTAGCGGCGCACACGCAGCGTGACGTCGAAGGAAGGGATGTCCCCGCCCCCGCCGACGCCGGCGGGCAGTTCGATCTTGGATGCTGGCTCAGCGAGTTCAGCGCTCATCTTAGTACTTCCTCACCATCGGCTCGTAGCGCGTAAAGACCACCGGTTTGGTGGCAAGTCGGATGCCCGCGATCGACTCAGCGGAACCGTCCGCCGGTGCGTGGTCGTCCTTGTACGCCATGGAGTGCTTCATGAATTTCTCGTCGTTCCGGTCCGGGAAGTCCTCGCGGAAGTGTCCGCCGCGGGATTCCTCACGGTGCAGTGCCGCTACCGTCATGACCTTCGCCAGCTCCAGCAGGAAGCCGAGCTCAACGGCCTCAAGCAGGTCCAGGTTGAAGCGCTTGCCCTTGTCCTGGACACTGATGTTCTTGTAGCGCGCTTCGAAGGACTCGATGTCGCGCAGGACCTGGTTCAGCGTGTCCGCGGTGCGGAACACCTGCATGTTGGCGTCCATGGTGTCCTGCAGGTCCTTGCGGATCAGGGCCACCTTTTCGTCGCCGGTGCCGTTGCGGGCAATGTTCAGCAGATCGATGGTGTATGCCTCCGGGTCTTCGGGGAGTTCCACGAAGTCGGCGGTCTTGGAGTACTCGGCCGCTGCAATGCCGGCGCGCTTGCCGAACACGTTGATGTCCAGCAGGGAGTTGGTGCCCAGTCGGTTGGAGCCGTGGACGGAAACGCAGGCCACTTCACCGGCGGCGTAAAGGCCAGGAATCACGGTGTCGTTGTCCTGCAGGACCTCGGCGCTGATGTTGGTGGGAATGCCGCCCATGGCGTAGTGCGCCGTCGGGAACACGGGCACCGGCTCCGTGTACGGCTCCACACCAAGGTAGGTGCGGGCGAACTCGGTGATGTCCGGCAGCTTGGCGTCGATGTGCGCCGGCTCCAGGTGGGTCAGGTCCAGGAGGACATAGTCCTTGTTCGGGCCACAACCGCGGCCTTCGCGGACTTCGTTGGCCATGGAACGGGCCACGATGTCACGCGGTGCGAGGTCCTTAATGGTGGGGGCGTAGCGCTCCATGAAGCGCTCACCCTCGGAGTTGCGCAGGATGGCGCCCTCACCGCGGGCTGCTTCGGACAGCAGGATGCCCAGGCCGGCAAGGCCTGTCGGGTGGAACTGGAAAAATTCCATGTCCTCCAGCGGGATTCCGCGGCGGAAGGCGATTCCCATGCCGTCACCGGTGAGGGTGTGGGCGTTGGAAGTGGTCTTGAAGACCTTGCCCGCGCCGCCGGACGCGAACACCACGGACTTGGCCTGGAAGACGTGCAGTTCACCGGAGGCGAGGTCATAGGACACGACGCCGGCAACGCGCTTCTGCTTGTACGGCGTGCCGTCTTCGCGGACAGCGTCTTCCTCGACCGTCAGCAGGTCCAGGACGTAGTACTCGTTGTAGAACTCCACATTGTGCTTGACGCAGTTTTGGTACAGCGTCTGCAGGATCATGTGGCCGGTACGGTCGGCGGCGTAGCAGGCGCGGCGGACCGGAGCCTTGCCGTGATCGCGGGTGTGGCCGCCGAAACGGCGCTGGTCAATGCGGCCTTCAGGCGTGCGGTTGAACGGCAGGCCCATCTTCTCAAGGTCCAGCACGGCGTCGATGGCTTCCTTCGCCATGACCTCCGCAGCGTCCTGGTCAACCAGGTAGTCGCCGCCCTTGACGGTGTCGAACGTGTGCCATTCCCAATTGTCTTCCTCGACGTTGGCAAGGGCCGCACACATGCCACCCTGCGCCGCACCGGTGTGCGAGCGGGTGGGGTAGAGCTTGGTCAGTACTGCTGTGCGCGCGCGCTGACCGGACTCGATCGCGGCGCGCATGCCAGCGCCACCGGCACCGACGATGACGACGTCGTACTTATGGACCTGCATACTTGGGCGCTCTTTCTCTCAAAATTCGCAATAAAACAACGGGCAGGCGTTACCTGCACCGCAAAACTCAGGCCATGGCCCGTGGGCGACGGCCGGGTTGTGGCTACGCGGGGCAGAAGCCGCCGGGCAGGGGAACACCGTCGACGACGGGGCACGGGTTGAAGGTGAAAATCACCAGGGTGCCCAGGACGATGATCACGGTGGTGGCCGCGTACAGGACGATCTTGAGCGCGAGGCGGGTGGAATCCTTCTCGGCGTAATCGTTGATGATGGTGCGGACGCCGTTCGTGCCGTGCAGCATGGCCAGCCACAGCATGGCGAGGTCCCAGATCTGCCAGAACGGGTCAGCCCACTTGCCGGCGACGAAACCGAAGTCGATGGCGTGGATGCCTTCGCCCACCAGGAGGTTCACGAAGAGGTGGCCGAAGATCAGCACCACCAGCACAATGCCGGAGAGGCGCATGAACAGCCACGCCAGCATTTCGAAGTTGCCCTTGGAACCGCCGGTGCGGCGGTACTGCGGCGAGATCTTCCCGCTGCGTGGGCTGTCAATGGTTGCAGTCATGGCTTAGTGACCTCCAAGAGCGAGGGAAAGGTGGCGAATGGAGAAGCCGACCATCACAACTACCCACAGGGCCAGGACGGTCCACAGCATCTGGCGCTGGTACTTGGCGCCCTTCTTCCAGAAGTCGACCGCGATGATCCGCAGGCCGTTGAAGGCGTGGAAAACAATGGCGGCAACCAGGCCCGTTTCACCCAGGGCCATGAGGGGGTTCTTGTATGCACCGATGACTGCGGTGTAGGCCTCAGGGGACACACGCACCAATGAGGTGTCCAGCACATGGACCAACAAGAAGAAAAAGATCACTACACCGGTAATACGGTGTCCTACCCAGGACCACATGCCTTCACGGCCGCGGTACAAGGTGCCAGCTGGTTTCGTCGGCACTGATAAACCTCCCTGCAACACAGCGGCGCTGGCATGAGATCCACGCGGGGGGAACGCCTGCTGCGAGAGCACTCGTAGCTCAGAGCCTAAATGTAGGCTTCGCTAACAGCTTATTCAATTTAGGAACCACTTGGTGACCCCGCAATGCCGGGGTTTTGGTTTTAATTGAGACAAAGGCCACACGCGGCGGCCGGGAGAAGGCCTTATGACGCCGCCACAGCGGGGACCCGGGGGCCGATCGGCTAAAGTGGGGCCTGATGAGTACAGACCAAGTGACAAGCCCGGCTTCACCCCTTGACCGTTTTATCGCGGTGATTCCGGCAGGCGGAGTGGGGACCCGCCTCTGGCCCCTGTCACGTGCAGCAGCTCCCAAATTCCTTCACGACCTCACGGGGTCCGGCAGTACCTTGCTGCGTGCCACCTACGACCGCCTGGAGCCGCTCGCGGGCCGGCGCGTCCTGGTGGTCACCGGCACTGCGCACCGGGCCGCCGTGTGCCGCCAGCTGCCTGAAGTGCAGGACTCGGACCTGGTCCTCGAAAGCGAGCCCAAGGATTCCGGCGCCGCGATCGGCCTGGCGGCCGCCATCCTGCACGAGCGCGACCCGGAAACCATCATGGGCTCGTTCGCCGCGGACCAGGTGATCAGCCCGGACCACCTCTTCCAGGCAGCGGTCCGCGAAGCCATTTATACGGCAGCCGCCGGCAAGATCGTGACCATAGGCATCAAGCCCACCCACCCGTCCACCGGCTTCGGCTACATCCGGGCCGGGCGGGAACTCCACATCGACGGCGCGCCAAGCGCCCAGGCCGTAGTGGAGTTCGTGGAGAAGCCGGACGAGGAAGTGGCCCAGCAGTACGTGGACAGCGGCGAGTACGTCTGGAACGCCGGCATGTTCGTGGCTCCGGTGGCCCTGATGCTCAAGCACCTTGAAGCCAACCAGCCTGAACTGTTCAAGGGCCTGCTGGAGATCGCCCAGGCCTGGGACACTCCTGAACGTGATGCCGTGACGGCCCGCATATGGCCCACACTGCCCAAGATTGCCATCGACTACGCAGTGGCGGAACCGGCCGCGGCCGCCGGCGACGTCGCCGTGGTGCCGGGCACTTTCGGCTGGGACGACGTCGGGGATTTCGCTTCGGTGGGCCGGCTCAACAGTGCGCGGGAAGTGGACGACGTTACGGTCATCGGCGAGGGGGCGCGCGTCTTCACTGAGAACGCCAGCGGCGTGGTGGTTTCCGACACGAAGCGCGTTATCGCCCTGATCGGTATTAAGGACGTGGTCATTGTGGACACGGGGGATGCCCTGCTGGTAACCACCAAGGAACACGCCCAGCGGGTCAAGGGCGCCGTTGACGCCCTCAAGGCCAGTGGCGACACCGACGTTCTGTAACTCTGCAACGCTGATGACGCTATTCCCGGGTCGCTCGCTAGAGTAAATGAGTGCGTAATTACACTACTGAAGCCGAGCCCACCACATTAGTGCGGCCGTGGCTGGAGCCACTCCTGCCGGAACTGATCGATTTCCGCAGGGATCTTCATGCGCACCCGGAGCTTTCCTTCAAGGAATTCCGCACCACGGACAAGCTGGTGGAGCGTCTCGAAGCCGCGGGCCTCGCGCCGCGGCGGCTTGAGGGCACCGGACTCACCGTGGACATCGGTGAAGGACCGATTGCCACGGCACTCCGCGGCGACATTGATGCCCTGCCGATCATCGAGGAAACAGGGTTGCCGTTCGCCTCGAAGAACCACGGCGTCACGCATGCCTGCGGCCACGACGTCCACACCGCCACCATGCTCGGCGTCGCCCTGGTCCTGCAGAAGATGCACGAAGAGTCACCGCTGGCCGGCACGGTCCGCATCATCTTCCAGCCGGCCGAGGAGACCATGCCCGGCGGCGCGCTGTCCTGCATCGAGCAGGGCGTCCTGGAGGGTGTGCCGCGCATCTTTGCCCTGCACTGCGACCCGAGGATCGACGTCGGCCGCATCGGTACGCGGATCGGCGCCATTACGTCCGCGTCAGACACCATCAAGATCGAACTGAGCGGCCGCGGCGGCCACACTTCCCGGCCGCACCTCACCGAGGACCTGGTGTTCGCCCTGGCCCAGATCGCTGTCAACGTCCCCGCGGTGCTGTCCCGCCGGGTGGATGTCCGCAGCGGCGTCTCCGTGGTGTGGGGCCAGATCAATGCCGGATCCGCACCGAACGCCATTCCCGGAACGGGTTACATGGCAGGCACCATGCGCTGCCTCGACCGGGATGCCTGGCACGGTGCCGGCGAACTCCTTGACGAAGTGGTTCAGCAGGTGGCCGCACCCTATGGCGTGGACGTGCACCTGGAGCACACCCGGGGAGTGCCGCCCGTAGTAAACACCGAGCACGAAACAGCCCTGATTGAGGCGGCGGCCCGAGCCGAACTCGGGGAGAGCGCAGTGACGCTGACGCCGCAGTCCATGGGCGGCGAGGATTTCGCCTGGTTCCTTGCCGAACTGCCCGGCGCCATGGTGCGCCTGGGCACCAAGACGCCCGGCGGTGAGGAGTACGACCTGCACCGGGGGGACTACATCCTGGACGAACGCGCCCTGGGCCTGGGCATCCAGGTGCTCACGGCCGCCGCCCTCCGGACCATCCGCGACCTCTAGCCAACACTCTCGGCCCGCCGCAGCGAACGGACGCTTGATACCCCCGGAAGGGGCGTCAGGTGTCCGTTTCGCAGTTAAAGAAGAGTCCGCAATTCGAGATAAGTTGTGCACAATTGAATTGTGCCCTAGGGTTACAAGGGTGAAAGATGCCCCCCGCCTCGACCGCCAGGTCTGTTTCGCCCTCTACTCCGCCTCCCGTGCTGCCACAGCGGTCTACCGCCCCGTGCTTGAGGACCTCGGCCTGACCTATCCGCAATATCTGGTCATGCTGGTCCTCTGGGAATCGGAACCGAAGGGCGTCAAGGAACTCGGTGGCGAACTGGGCCTTGACTCCGGCACGTTGTCGCCGCTGCTCAAACGCCTCGAAGCGATGGGGCTGGTGGAGCGCCGCCGGTCCGGGGAGGACGAGCGCCGCGTAGCGGTCCACCTGACGCCGGCCGGCCGCGAACTCAGCAGCAAGGCGAACGCGATTCCCCAGCGGCTGGCGGAGGCCGCAGGGCTGTCGGACGGGGAGCTGGAACAGCTCCGCAGCACGCTCGAGCGGCTTACCGAGGCACTTCACAGCTCCCACTGAGCGCACTATCGCGCTGACCACCCAAAGATTTCCGTTAACCACTTCAACAGAACGGACCCTATGAAAACCCTCTACACTGCCGAGGCCCTGGCGTCGGGCGAAGGCCGCGATGGCAACGCCCGCACCAACGACGGGAAACTGGATGTCAGCCTGGCCAGTCCGCCGGAGCTGGGCGGTGACGGCAAAGGCACCAACCCGGAGCAGCTCTTCGCTGCCGGCTACGCGGCCTGCTTCCACTCGGCGCTCCGCCTCGTGGGGCGCAAGGAGCGTGCCGACCTGACGGACTCAGCGGTGGCGGCCAAGATCCACTTCGGCGCATTGGACGACGGCGTGGGTTACGGCCTTGCGGCGGAACTGGAGATCGCCGTTCCCGCCATGGACCTGGCGACGGCGGAAGCCCTCGTGGCCAAGGCGCACCAAATCTGCCCCTACTCCAACGCCACCCGCGGAAACATGACCGTCGACATCAAGATCCTGGAGTTCGCCGCATGAGCACAGCTACAGCACTACCAACGTCCACCCGCGAAATCCGCCTCGCCTCGCGTCCGGCAGGACGCCCGGTCCCGGAGAACTTCCGCCTCGCTGAGTCACCGTTGCCCGAACTCGGGGACGGCCAGGTCCTGGTCCGCAACCTCTACATCTCGGTGGACCCCTACATGCGCGGCCGCATGAATGACGCCAAATCGTACTCAGCGCCGTTCGCGCTGGATGCAGCGCTCGACGGCGGCGCGGTGGGTGAGGTCATCGCGTCCAGGTCCGACGCACGGAAGGTGGGGGACGTCGTCGTCCACCAGTTGGGTTGGCGCGAATACGCCGTTCTGGACGCCGACGCAACGTCGGTTGCCCGCACGGACCTGGCCCCGGCGTCGGCCTTCCTTGGCGCGCTGGGCATGACCGGCCTGACGGCCTACGCAGGACTGCTCAAGGTTGCCGAATTCAAGCCCGGCGATGCGGTGTTCGTTTCAGGCGCCGCCGGGGCCGTAGGTTCCCTGGTGGGCCAGATCGCCAAAGCCATGGGCGCTTCACGCGTGATCGGCAGCGCCGGAACGCCCGAAAAAGTGGCGCGGCTCCTCGAGTTGGGCTTTGATGCCGCCTTTAATTACCGGGACGCGCCGGTCCGTGACCAGCTCAAGGCAGCGACCGGCGGCAAGGGGATTGACGTGTACTTCGACAACGTTGGCGGCGAGCACCTCGAAGCGGCGCTGGCCGAGCTCAACGTGGGCGGACATGTGGCAATGTGCGGGGCCATCGCGCAGTACAACTCCACCGAAGCCACGCCGGCTCCGCGGAACCTGATGCTCGCCATCGGCAAGCAGCTCACCCTCCGCGGCTTCCTGGTGGGCGGACAGCGCCAGCACAGGGCGGAATTCTTCGAGAAGATGTCAGCGTGGCTTGCGGACGGTTCAGTCCGGTACGACGAGACCGTGGTGGATGGGTTGGAGAACGCCCCGCAGGCGTTCATGGATCTGCTTGAGGGTGCCAACACGGGCAAGATGCTCGTGCGCCTCTAACCGGCGCCAGGGGTGTCCTACCCGTTGGTAACAACTTCTCAACAATCTTCAGGATCCAACCCGTGATGTGGTAGCCGATGTGCTTCAGACCACTAATGTTGCTTCTATCAGTGCGCTCCGGCGCAGTGCTGCGAAGCCGTCAGTGATAACAGAATTTCAGTGTAGAAACGGACACTCATTGAATTCGAGTCGTAGCGCCACTCTCTCCCTGGAGGAAATTTGAAGAACACACTGCGCACTAAGTTCAAGCGCGGCTCGATGGTCGGCGTGGCCTCAGCCGGTGCTACGGCACTCCTGCTGACCGGCTGCGGCGCCGCACCTGACAGCGGAAGCACCGCCACAAACACGGCAAGCGATTACAGCGGCTGCATTGTGTCCGACTCCGGCGGATTCGATGACCAGTCGTTCAACCAGTCCTCCTACGAAGGGCTGAAGAAGACCGAAAAGGACCTGGGCATCAAGGTCAACCAGGTGGAGTCGAAGACCAACAACGACTTCGAGCCGAATTTGCGTGCCATGGTCACCGCGGGCTGCGACCTCACCATCACAGTGGGCTACCTCCTCGGTGACGTCACCAAGGCCCAGGCCACTGCCAACCCGAACAGCCACTTTGCGATCATTGACGTTGGCTACCCCACACCGATCGCCAACGTCAAGCCGATCATTTACGACACCGCCCAGGCAGCGTTCCTCGCTGGATACCTGGCCGCCGGATCCACCAAGACAGGTACCGTGGCCACTTTCGGCGGCATCAAGATCCCCACCGTCACCATCTTCATGGACGGCTACGCAGACGGTGTGAAGTACTACAACGAGAAAAAGGGCAAGAACGTCAAGGTCCTGGGCTGGGACAAGGCTGCCCAGGACGGCAGCTTTACCGGCGACTTCGAAAAGCAGGACGTCGGCAAGCAGCTCACCCAGAACTTCCTGGACCAGGGCGCGGACATCGTGATGCCCGTTGCCGGCCCGGTGGGCAAGGGTGCAGGCGCAGCGCTGAATGAAGCGAAGGCTGCCGGCAAGGACGTCAAGCTCATCTGGGTCGACTCCGACGGCTTCCTCACGGCTCCCGACTACAAGGACATCATGCTGTCCTCGGTCATGAAGCAAATGGGCGAGGCAGTGGAAACCGTGGTGAAGGAAGACAAGGACGGCAAGTTCACCAACACCCCGTACGTCGGCACGCTGGCGAATGACGGCGTCCAGCTGGCCCCGTTCCACAGCTTCGATTCCCAGGTTCCTGCCGAGCTGAAGTCCGAGCTGGACCAGATCAAGAAGGACATCGTGGACGGCAAGCTGAAGGTCGAGTCTGCGGCTAGCCCCAAGGTATAGCTTTCCCCGCTAAGCGCCACCCCCGGATGGTCATCGACTGGCCGGGCGGTGGCGCTTTTCGTTGGATGCCTGCCCCAGCGCAACAGCCCACCAGGGACTGCAGGCACTAGGCTGGTGCTGCAGCCCCATATCCCGTCCGGTACGGTCACGGACGCTTCGAGATTGGTCAGAGTTTTGAAACTTGAACTCAGAGGGATCACCAAACGTTTCGGCTCCCTGCTCGCCAACGATCACATCGATGTGGTGGTTGAACCCGGACAGATCCACTGTCTGCTGGGCGAGAACGGGGCCGGCAAATCCACCCTGATGAATGTGCTGTACGGGCTGTACGAGCCCACCGAGGGCGAAATCCTCGTTAACGACAAACCCGTTTCCTTCCGCGGCCCGGGCGACGCCATGGCCGCAGGCATCGGCATGGTGCACCAGCACTTCATGCTGGTGCCGGTGTTCACCGTCGCTGAAAATGTCGCCCTGGGCGCCGAAAGCACCAAGGCCGGCGGCTTCCTCAACCTGGAAGACACCCGCCGCAAGATCAAGGAGATCTCGGACCGCTACGGGTTCGACGTTGATCCGGACGCGCTCGTGGAGGACCTCCCGGTGGGTGTCCAGCAGCGCGTGGAAATCATCAAGGCCCTGGTCAGGGACGCCAAGGTCCTGATCCTGGATGAACCCACCGCCGTGCTCACGCCCCAGGAAACCGACGAACTGCTGGACATCATGCGCCAGCTCAAGTCCAACGGCACCTCCATCGTGTTCATCTCGCACAAGCTGCGCGAAGTGAAGGCCGTCTCCGACACCATCACCGTGATCCGGCGCGGCAAAGTTGTGGGCTCCGCCAACCCGGGGGACTCCACCACGGCGCTGGCCTCCATGATGGTGGGCCGGGCCGTCAACCTGACGCTGGACAAGGCTCCCGCCAAGCCGTTGGAGAAGACCTTCAAGGTCAAGGACCTCACCGTCATCGCCCCGAACGGGCACCATACCGTTGACGGCATCAGCTTTGACATTGCCCGCGGGGAGATCCTGGCCGTCGCGGGAGTCCAGGGCAACGGCCAGACGGAACTTACCGAGGCCATCCTGGGACTCCAGGAGCGTGTGCACGGCTCCATTCTCTTGGACGACGTGGAACTTGTCGGCCGCAGCGTAAAGGATGTCCTCAACTCCGGCGTCGGCTTCGTGCCGGAAGACAGGTCCGTTGACGGCCTGATCGGCACGTTCTCGATCGCCGAGAACCTGGTGCTTGACCGCTACGACCAGCCGCCGTTCGCCAAGGGCATCAGCATGAGCCCGGCGAAGGTCCTGGAGAACGCAAAATCGCGGATCGATGAGTTCGATGTACGAACCCCTTCAGGCCTCCTGGCCGCCGGTACCCTGTCCGGCGGCAACCAGCAGAAGGTGGTCATGGCGCGGGAGCTGTCCCGGCCGCTGCGCCTCTTCATCGCCTCACAGCCCACCCGGGGCGTGGACGTCGGGTCCATCGAGTTCCTGCACAAGCGGATCGTCGCCGAACGCGACCAGGGCACACCGGTGATGATCATCTCCACCGAGTTGGATGAGGTCATGGAACTCGCCGACCGGATCGCCGTGCTCTACAAGGGAAAGCTCGTGGGAATCGTCCCCGCCGGAACCGGCCGCGACGTCCTGGGCCTCATGATGGCCGGCATCCCGCAGGAGGACGCCGCCTCCGACCACGCTGTCAAGACGGACCGCGCTGCTAAGACCGAGCACGCTGCCAACACGGACCAGGCTGTTCAGCCGGACCAGACTTTCAAGACTGACGCCGCAGCCGCTGAAGGCCGCGCAACCTCCAGCCCCGAAGGAGGCGAACATGCCTGACGAGGATCGCCCTAAACACGTTGACCAGCACGCCAAACCGCACGAAAAGAGCGTGGCGGCGGAAGAAACTGCCGCCGTAGCGGCGGTGGATACCGCCGGCGGCGCCATCAGCCCATCCGCAGTGCCCGCCACCGCCCAAAGCGGAAAACTGCCCGGCGGCCCGGACACCCTGCTCCGGAAAATTTTCACCGGCAGCGGTGTGGTCTCCGTCCTGGCGGTGTTGCTGGCGCTCATCCTCGGCGGCCTGCTGATTGCTGCCACAGACGAGCGCGTGGCGACCACGTCGGGGTACCTGTTCGCCCGCCCCACCGACTTCCTTTCCGCGGTGTGGAACGCCGCCACCCGCTCCTACATTGCGCTGTTCCAGGGCTCAGTCTTCAACCCGCGCGGTTCCGGCCTGGCCGTGCAGTTCGCGCCGCTGATGGAAACCCTCACCATCGCGACGCCGCTCATCACAGCGGGTCTTGGCGTTGCCCTGGCGTTCCGGGCAGGCCTGTTCAACATTGGCGCCCAGGGCCAGATCATCATGGCCGGCATCCTCGCCGCCTGGGTCGGTTTCGCCCTGCACCTGCCCCTGGGACTGCACCTTCTGCTGGTCCTGGTGGCCGGCATCGTGGGCGGTGCGCTTTGGGGCGGGCTGGTGGGCCTGCTGAAAGCCCGGACCGGTGCCCATGAGGTCATCCTGACCATCATGTTCAACTACATTGCCTTGTACTTCCTGCGGTACCTGCTGAACACGCCCGCGTTCCAGCGACCCGGCGAGTCCAACCCGATCTCGCCCATCCTGGATCCCACGGCCGTCTACCCGCAGATTTTCGGCTCGCAGTACCGCCTGCACCTGGGCTTCATCCTGGCCATCGCCGCCACTGTCCTGGTGTGGTGGCTGCTGAACCGGTCCACCGTCGGCTTCGAATTCCGGGCCGTGGGAGCCAACCCCAAGGCCGCCCTGACCGCCGGGATCAACGTCTCGCGCTCCACCATCCTCGTGATGGCCATTGCGGGCGCCCTGGCCGGCATGTCCGGCGTCGCCCAGGTGGCAGGCACGGAGAAGGTCCTGACCGACGGTGTCGCGGCAACCTATGGCTTTGACGCCATCACGGTGGCACTGCTGGGACGTTCGACGCCGTGGGGCACCTTCGCCGCCGGCCTGCTGTTCGGCGCCTTCCGCGCCGGCGCCGTGCAGATGCAGATCCAGACGGGCACCCCCATCGACATTGTCCTGGTGGTTCAGTCGCTGATCGTCCTCTTCATCGCGGCGCCGCCGCTGGTGCGGGCAATCTTCGGGCTCAACCCCCGCCGCAAGAAGCCGGCCGCAGCCGGCAAATCCCAGCAGGCAGCAACCACCGGAGGCGCAGCATGAGCGCAACAGCAACATCGCCCTTGCCGGGAAGGGGCAGCCCCGGAACTGCGCCCGAAACCGGCAAAATCCAGGCGGCGTCCGGTAAACCGGTGCTCTGGAAAACTCCCGTCGTGCTTTCCGCCCTGGGAATTGTCGCCTTCGTTTTCTTCGGGCTGATGGGATCCGGACAGACTGCGAAGTTCGGAATCTCCACCGGCGGCGATTTCTTCCAGCTCCCTGCGCTGGAGATCCCTGCCATGGCCGGCGGCATCGTGCTCTCGGTCCTGATGCTTGGGCTGGCGGCCTACGCCGTTTACCTCAAGACCCAAAACCGGCCGGCCCCGGCCTGGCTGACCATCACCTTCACCGTGCTGTTTGTCGCAGCCTTCCTGATCTGGGTTGTGGGCGGGGCCAGGACACCCAGCATTTCGCTGGCCGGGCTCATCGCCGGTTCCGTGACGCTGGCCGTTCCGCTGGTCTTCGGCTCGCTGTCCGGTGTGCTCTGTGAGCGCGTTGGCGTGGTCAACATCGCCATCGAGGGCCAGCTCCTGGGCGGCGCTTTCACGGCAGCCATCGTGGCCAGCATTACGCAGAGCCCGTTCGTGGGCCTGCTGGCGGCCGCCGTTGCCGGCGCGGCGGTGTCCATGGTGCTGGCAGTGTTCAGCATCAAGTACCTCGTCAACCAGATCATCGTGGGCGTGGTGCTCAATGTCCTGGTTTCCGGCGTCACCGGCTTCCTATTCAGCACTGTGATGCAGGAGAACAAAGCCAGGTTCAACTCACCCCCCGGCCTGGATATCGTCGAGATTCCTGTCCTTTCCGGCATCCCCATCATTGGGCCCATCCTGTTCAAGCAGTCGGTGGTGGGTTACCTCATGTATGTGGCCGTCATTGTGGTGTGGGTGGGGCTTTTCAAGACGAAGTGGGGACTCCGGGTCCGTGCCGTTGGAGAACATCCCCAGGCTGCCGACACCATGGGCATCAAGGTCAACGCCACCCGCTTTTGGAACGTGACCCTGGGAGGTGCCATCGCAGGCATCGGCGGTTCCTTCTTCACACTCGTGGCCATCGACAGCTTCACCAAGGAGATCTCCGGCGGGCGAGGCTTCATCGCCCTGGCCGCGCTGATCTTCGGCCGGTGGAATCCGATCGGTGCGTTCTTCGCTGCCCTGCTGTTCGGTTTCGCGGACAACCTGCAGAGCATTGTGACCATCATCGGAACGCCGGTGCCCAGCCAGTTCATGGCCATGCTGCCCTACCTCGTGACGGTGCTCGCCGTCGCGGGGCTCGTCGGACGGTCACGGCCGCCGGCGGCCAGCGGCATCCCTTACGTCAAGGGATGACGGCGATGGAAGCGGGCATCATTGACTGGGATCTGCTCAGGGCGGAGGCAACGCGCGCCATGAAAAAAGCCTATGCCCCGTATTCGAAGTTCCCGGTGGGGGCAGCGGCCCTCACCGCCGATGGCCGGCTGGTCAGCGGCTGCAACGTGGAGAACGCCAGTTACGGGCTGACACTTTGCGCTGAATGCACCCTGGTGGGGAACCTGCAGATGACCGGGGGCGGGCAACTGCGGGCCTTCTACTGCGTGGATGCTGCCGGCAACGTGCTGATGCCGTGCGGCCGCTGCCGGCAACTGCTCTACGAGTTCCGTGCCCCGGCCATGGAGCTTATGACCACCCAAGGCATCAAGACGATGGACCAGGTGCTGCCCGACGCATTTGGTCCCCAACATCTGGAGGACTCCGGTGACACAGGCAACTGAAGCGTTCGACGCCGTCGACATCATCCGTACCAAGCGGGACCGTGGAGTCCTCAGCCCGGAGCAGATCGACTGGACCATCGACGCCTACACCCGCGGGGCCATCGCGGATGAGCAGATGGCCGCGCTGAACATGGCCATCCTGCTCAACGGCATGGACCGCGCAGAGATCTTCCGCTGGACCGCCGCCATGATCGCCTCCGGGGAGCGGATGGACTTCAGCGGACTCCGGCGGTCCGACGGCGGCACGAAGGCTACCAGCGACAAGCATTCCACCGGGGGAGTCGGGGACAAGATCACCCTCCCGCTGGCACCACTGGTCGCCGTGTTCGGCGTTGCCGTGCCGCAGCTGTCCGGCCGCGGGCTCGGCCACACGGGCGGCACCCTGGACAAGCTTGAATCGATCCCGGGCTGGCGGGCCGACCTGAGCAACGACGAAATGATGGCGCAGCTCCAGGACGTCGGTGCCGTGATCTGCGCCGCCGGGGCCGGACTGGCGCCGGCAGACAAAAAGCTCTACGCCCTGCGGGATGTCACGGGCACCGTGGAGGCCATCCCGCTCATCGCCTCCTCGATCATGAGCAAGAAAATTGCCGAAGGGACGGGCTCACTTGTCCTCGACGTCAAAGTGGGCAGCGGGGCGTTCATGAAGGACGAGGCCCGGGCGCGGGAGCTGGCGGAAACCATGGTGGCGCTGGGTAAGGACGCAGGCGTTAACACCGTGGCGTTGCTGACCAACATGAGCACGCCGCTCGGCTTGACGGCGGGCAACGCGATCGAGGTCGAAGAATCGGTGGAAGTCCTGGCCGGCGGCGGGCCGGAGGACGTGGTGGAGCTGACGGTTCGCCTTGCCGAAGAGATGCTGGCATGCGCAGGCGTCCACGATGCCGATCCCGGCGCCGCGTTGAAGGACGGCCGGGCCATGGATGTCTGGAACAGGATGATTGAGGCGCAGGGCGGCGATCCGCGGGCCAAGCTGCCGGTGGCCAAGGAGTCGGAAGTCATCTACGCGCCCGCCGACGGAGTCCTCGTGGAACTCGATGCCCTGGCCGTCGGGGTCGCCGCGTGGCGCCTCGGGGCTGGCCGTGCCCGCAAGGAGGACGCAGTGCAGGCAGGGGCCGGGATCCGCATGCATGCGAAGCCCGGCGCGGCGGTCCGGGCCGGCGAACCCCTGATGACACTGCTCACCGATACGCCGGAAAAGTTCGCGCGCGCCAAGGAATCCCTGGAACATGCGGTCACGATTGCACCGGAAGGGTCACGCCCGGCACAACGGCTCATCATCGACCGAATAGCATAGGGAGAATGCAGGCCATCAATGACTTCATCCTCACTGCCGCCGGGCAGCCGTGGGTGCTGCTCCTCGTGTTGGCCTGCTGCCTCATTGACGGCTTTTTCCCGCCGATCCCCAGCGAATCCGTGGTGGTGGGCCTGGCCGCCGTGGCAGCCACCGCGGACGTTCCCAATCCGTGGCTGCTGGTGGCCGTGGCGGCCCTGGGCGCATTCTCGGGCGACAACATCGCCTACCTCATCGGACGCAGGGTCGGCACCCAGCGCTGGCACTGGATGCGCGGGCCCCGGATGCAAAGCGCGTTCCGGTGGGCCGGTACGGAGCTCAGGAAGCGGCCGGCGTCGTTGATCCTCGTGGCGCGGTTTATCCCCATCGGCCGGGTTGCAGTGAATCTCACGGCAGGCGTGACGCATTATCCGCACCTCCGTTTTGTTGGCCTGACAGTCCTCTCCGCCACCCTCTGGGCGGCATATTCGGTCGGGATCGGACTGTTTTTTGGCCAGTGGTTCGAGAACAACCATTTCCTCGGCGCGGTCATCGCCGTTGTCTGCGCCGTTGGCCTGGGAATCGTCGTGGACCTGGTCATCAACCGCATCCGTGGCAAGGTTCCCGTGGTGGAGCGGCTGAAGGACCCCGGCGCGCAGGAATGAAGGGTCCGCGGGCGTAGCGGACGGCGTCCCGGCCATGGGACACTGAAGGGCGATTAACGTCACTACCGGCCGCAGCATTTTCGTCTAGGAGCAAGACCCGCGTGGAGTTTATTAATGAGGCCGTGCTCCATGCAGCGGGCCAATGGTGGATCTACCCCGTTCTGCTCGTGTTTTTCTTCGTCGACGGCTTCGCCATGGTGGTGCCCAGCGAAACCCTCATTGTGGCGCTTGCGGCGTTTGCCCGGCACAGCGGTGAGCCCAACCTCTGGATCCTGGGCGCAACCGCACTGGTCGGCGCCATCGCCGGCGACAATATGGCCTTCATGCTCGGCCGGAAGATCGGCCTCGAACGCTGGAAATGGATGCGCCGGCCCAAGATTCAAAAAGCCTTCGGCTGGGCACGGTATGAGCTGGACAAGCGCGGCGCCGTGCTGATCTTCACCGCCCGCTACATCCCGTGGGGCCGCGTGGCAGTCAACTATGTGGCCGGCAGCACCGGTTTTGGGCACCGCCGCTTCTTCCTGTTGGACGCTTTCGCCTGCCTCACCTGGGTGGGGTACTCCATCGGCATTGGCCTGCTGGCCAGTTCCTTCCCCTGGCTCCACCACAACCCCCTGCTGAGCGCGGGCATCGCCGTCGTGTTCGCCATCGTGCTGGGCATCCTGATCGACCACCTCCTGCGGATGTGGCACAAGCACCTGGCCCGCAAGGACGCTGAAACCGTGGATGAATGGCTCGACGGCGGCCCGGAAGGTTCCCTGCCCCCGCGCACGGGAGCTTCCACGCTGCTGGCACCCGCACCGGCGGAGGCCGAGCCCGGAAAGTAGCGGGTGGCATAAGCTGCCTGCCGACCCTAAGGTTGGAAGGTGACTGAGCCCATTGTTGACACCGCCCCTGCCATCGATTTCGACCTGAAGAGCCTGCCCAAGGTTTCGCTTCACGACCACCTGGACGGTGGTCTCCGGCCCGCCACCATCATCGAACTGGCCCAGGACGTTGGCCACACGCTCCCTTCCACCGATCCCGTGGCCCTGGGCCAATGGTTCCGCGAATCGGCCGACTCCGGCTCGCTGGTCCGCTATTTGGAGACCTTCGACCACACCGTTGCCGTGATGCAGACCAAGGAAGGCCTGTTCCGGGTCGCCAAGGAGTTCGTGGAGGACCTCGCGGACGACGGCGTGGTGTACGGCGAGGTGCGCTGGGCTCCGGAGCAGCACCTCCAGCAAGGACTCTCCCTTGACGAGGCCGTCGAAGCAGTGCAGGAAGGCCTCGAGGCCGGCGTCGACGCCGTCGCGGAAGGCGGCCGTGAAATCCAGGTGGGCCAGCTGATCACGGCCATGCGCCATGCCGACCGCGGCCAGGAGATCGCCGAACTGGCCGTCCGCCACCGCAACAAGGGCGCCGTGGGCTTCGACATCGCCGGCGCCGAGGACGGCTTCCTGCCGTCCCGGTTCAAGGACGCGTTCACCTACCTGGCCCAGCACAACTTTCCTGCTACCGTGCACGCCGGCGAGGCAGCCGGGCTCGAGAGCATCCAGTCCGCCCTGGTGGACGGCCGGGCACTGCGCCTGGGCCACGGTGTCCGGATCGCCGAAGACATCCTGGTGGAATTCGACGACGACGAGGACGCCGAGGGTGCCGAAGGCGGGGAGGACAGCATCGGCCTGGTCACCCTGGGTGACCTCTCCAGCTGGGTCCGTGACCGCGGCATCGCCCTGGAGATCTGCCCCTCATCAAACCTCCAGACCGGTGCCATCGCCGGATTCGGTGAAGGCATCGAGAGCCACCCGCTGGACATGCTCTACCAGCTGGGCTTCAACGTCACGATCAACACGGACAACCGGCTGATGAGCGGCGTCACGCTCACTGACGAATTCGAGCTCCTCGTCGAAACGTTCGACTACGACCTCGACGACCTGCTGGAGCTCACCCTGAATGCCGCCGAGGCGTCCTTCCTGCCGCTGGAGGAGAAGGAAGCGCTGGTGGAGTACATCAACGACACCTACGCCAACCTTGGCTGACCAGGTTCCTGTTGACCAGCTCCCCGTCGAACGTCTGGTCACGGTCATAGCCGAACTGCGGGAGCACTGCCCGTGGATGGGTGCGCTCACCCATGCCTCGCTGGTGGAGTACCTCCTGGAGGAAGCCTACGAGGTTGCCGAGACCATCGAAACCGGCGCCGATGACGCCGAGCTCCGCGGCGAACTGGGAGACGTGCTGCTCCAGGTGGTGTTGCACGCCCGGCTCGCCGAGGAGCGCGGCTCGTTTACGTTCGACGACGTCGCGCGCGGACTGAGTGCCAAGATGGTACGCCGCAATCCGCATGTGTTCCGGCCTGATGGCACGCTCCAGGACAGCTTCCCGGCCACCATGGACGAGATCGTCCGGAAATGGGACGCGGTCAAGAGTTCGGAGCGGCCCGAACGCAGCGGACCTTCAGAGGGGATCCCGGACGCCCTGCCCGCCCTGGCCAAAGCACAGAAATTCCTCGACCGGGCCGAGCGCTCCCCAACCGCCCCCTACCCTCGCAAGCTCGGCCAGGGAACCCTGCGGTCGTGGGCCCAGGCTCGATCACTGGAGGCCCTCGAAACAGCTGATGCGTTCGAAACAGAAGAAGACCTCGGTGAGCTGCTGTTCGCCGTCGTCGGTTCTGCGCGTGCCCAAGGATTCGACGCAGAGCGCGCCCTGCGGGGAGCCATCCGCCGGCGGTCCGGGCCGCCATCATGACGTCCGGGTGACGGTTAGCGTTCCGTAACGTCCGCCACTCTCGACTACGCTAGTCCCTGACGACGACGTCCCAAAGATTCCGCCAATTTTCAGCTGTTCGATCCACCAAAAATCGCCCCCAAGGAGCACATCCATGGCGCTTATCGATGCCATCCACGCCCGCGAGATCCTCGATTCCCGAGGCAACCCGACCGTAGAAGTAGAAGTACTGCTCTCCGACGGCCAGATCGGCCGCGCAGCCGTTCCCTCCGGTGCCTCCACCGGCGAGCACGAAGCTGTTGAACTCCGCGACGGCGACAAGGGCCGTTACCTCGGCAAGGGTGTCCAGAAGGCCGTTGACGCTGTCATCGACCAGATCGCCCCGGCCCTGATCGGCTTCGACGCCACGGACCAGCGCAGCATCGACCAGGCCATGCTGGACCTGGACGGCACACCCAACAAGGGCAAGCTCGGCGCCAACGCCATCCTGGGCGTTTCCCTGGCAGTGGCCAACGCAGCCGCCGCGTCCGCCGACCTGCCGCTGTACAAGTACCTCGGCGGTCCGAACGCGCACGTCCTCCCCGTTCCGCTGATGAACATCCTCAACGGCGGCTCCCACGCGGACTCCGACGTCGACATCCAGGAATTCATGATCGTCCCGATCGGTGCGGAGACCTTCTCCGAGGGCCTGCGCTGGGGCGTTGAGGTGTACCACAACCTCAAGTCCGTCCTGCAGGCCAAGGGCCTTTCCACCGGCCTGGGTGACGAGGGCGGCTTCGCGCCGAACCTGCCGTCCAACCGCGCCGCGCTGGACCTGATCCAGGAAGCCATCAAGAATGCCGGCTACACCCCGGGCAAGGACATCGCCCTGGCCCTGGACGTCGCCTCCTCCGAGTTCTTCAAGGACGGTGCCTACCAGTTCGAGGGCAAGGCCCTGTCCGCCACCGAGATGAGCGCCTACTACGCCGAGCTCGTTGCCGACTACCCGCTGGTGTCCATCGAGGACCCGCTGGACGAAAACGACTGGGACGGCTGGAAGACCCTCACCGACAGCATCGGCGACAAGGTCCAGCTCGTGGGCGATGACCTCTTCGTCACCAACCCCGCCATCCTGCAGCGCGGCATCGACACCAAGACGGCCAACTCGCTGCTGGTGAAGGTCAACCAGATCGGTTCGCTGACGGAGACGCTGGACGCCGTTTCCCTTGCCCAGCGCGCCGGTTACACCACCATCACCTCGCACCGCTCCGGCGAAACCGAGGACACCACCATTGCCGACATCTCCGTTGCCACCAACGCGGGACAGATCAAGACCGGTGCCCCGGCCCGCTCCGAGCGCGTTGCCAAGTACAACCAGCTGCTGCGCATCGAAGAGGAACTCGACGACGCCGCACGCTACGCCGGCCGCAGCGCGTTCCCGCGTTTCAAGGGCTAGTAGCCGCGTAAACCACTGACCGGTGGCTATGGTTGAAAGACCATAGCCACCGGTTTTTGTTTCGGCCTGCTGCTGGACCGGCAGGGCATTTTGTTTCAGCGCAGAGTTGCGGCCCGAGGCAGGCCGCACGTTTCAGGAGTGTCATGGCTACCCGCCGTCCCAAAGTTCCCAAGGCCGCTTCCCCGCATCGGGCCGCAACGGACCACGCGAAGGAAGCCGCCGACACCGCAGATGTCATCCGCGCCCAGTTTGGCGGCACAAAAGATGGCAACGCCCAGGGCAAGGCCAGCCAGCCGCAGGGCACCGCCGGGAAAGCCGCAACCCCTGCCAAGACCCCCGCCTCCTCCAAGGGGACTCCCACGAAAGGTTTCCCAAACGCGAAAGTGCGGGGGAGCGGCGGGGCCGCTGCGGGCGGAAGGCCGCAGGGAGGGCTGGACGAAACCCAGCCCGTACCGGCCAAGGCCTTCTCCGGACGCATGCTGGCACTCGCCGTCGTGATGATTGCCATCACCATTATGCTCGCGCCCACCGTCAAGATTTTCTTCGACAAACGTGCCGAACTTGCTGCCCTGAGCGACGATATCTCCGCCCGCCAGGCCGAGGGGGACAGGCTGCGCCAGCAGATCTCGCGCTGGCAGGATCCCAACTACGTGAAACAGCAGGCCCGCGACCGCATTAACATGGTTATGCCGGGCGAAACCGGCTACTGGGTTTTCGGCAGTGATTTGCCGGCAGGATCAAGCAGTAGCCAGAACGCCGCAGCAGCGCAAGACCCCGCCGATCTGCCGTGGGTGGATTCCCTGTGGGAGTCCGTCAGGCGCGCGGCCACAGACTGAACCACCAGAGGAAGGATGGCCGCGCCAGTGGAAGCACACACGGCATCTGAGCCGGAGAAATCCCGCCAGCCATCAGCACATGATCTTGAAGTACTCAGCAGGCAACTGGGACGGCCGGTGCGCGACGTCGTCGAAATTCCGGCCCGTTGCGTGTGCGGCAATCCCTTGGTGGCTGCCACGGCGCCCCGCCTGGGGAACGGCACACCGTTCCCCACGACCTTCTACCTGACGCACCCGGTCATCACCTCGGCAGTCTCCCGGCTCGAAGCTGCCGGCCTGATGAACGAGATGAACGAACGGCTCACCGCGGACGAGCCCCTGGCGGCCGCCTACCGTGCCGCCCACGAAGACTACCTCGCTGCCCGGGCCGGCATCGGCGAACGTGCGGGCATCGGTGCCGTCCCGGAAATTGACGGCATCTCCGCCGGCGGCATGCCCACCCGCGTCAAATGCCTGCACGTGCTGGTGGGGCATTCCCTGGCCGCCGGACCCGGCGTGAACCCGCTGGGCGATGAAGGCATCGCCGGCATCCGCGAATGGTGGACCGCGGACCGCTGCTACTGCGGCGGCGCTTGGGACACTGACGGGGAAGCCCCGTCACGGGACCTGAGCCGCCACGGACCCCAGGGCCTGCCGGAGATCGTTGGCCGGCCTGCCCCGGTCCGGAAAACCGCGGGCACCCCGGAAGCCACGCCGTGACCCGCGTCGCTGCCATCGACTGCGGCACCAACTCCATCCGCCTGCTGATCGCGGACGTGGACCGCATTAACGGGACGGCCAAACTCACGGACGTGGTGCGGGAAATGCGTGTGGTCCGCCTCGGCCAGGGCGTGGATGCCACCGGCGAACTTGCTCCTGAGGCACTGGAGCGCACCTTCGCAGCCACCGCGGATTACGCCGCCCTGATCCGCGAACACGGCGCGGAGTCGGTGCGGTTTGTGGCCACGTCAGCCAGCCGGGACGCCCGGAACCGCCACGTCTTTGTGGACGGAGTCCGGGACCTGCTCGGTGTTGAGCCCGAGGTCATCTCCGGGGACGAGGAGGCCGCCCTGTCCTTCGCGGGCGCCAGCAGCGTCCTGCCCATCCACGACGGTGACCAGGTCCTGGTGGTTGACCTTGGCGGCGGCAGCACTGAATTCGTCCTCGGCACGGCCCACGGTGTCACGGCCGCCAAATCCGTGGATATCGGCTGCGTCCGGCTGACCGAACGGCACCTGCGGGACGACCCGCCAACAGCGGAGCAGATCGCCTCCGCGGAAGCCGACGTCGACGCCGCCATCACCCTCGCGGGCCTCGACGTTCCGCTGGAACGCGCCACCGCCGTCGTCGGCGTTGCCGGTTCGATCACCACCATCACGGCGCACGCCCTGCGGCTGCCGGAATATTCGCCGGCGGCGATCCACGGAGCCGAACTACCCCTCAGCACGATCACCGCGGCCGCCGCCGACCTCCTGGCGATGACCCGGGCCTCACGTGCGGAACTGCCCTACATGCACCCGGGCCGGGTGGATGTGATGGGCGCCGGCGGGCTGGTGTGGCGCCGGATCCTGGAGCGGCTCCATGACCTCAGCGGGGGCCGGATCGTCACGGCCACTGCCAGCGAACACGATATTCTTGATGGAATTGCCCTGAGCCTCAACTGACGCCGGGCATCAGCGCACCAAGCAGGGGAACACATGACCAGAGCAACAGCCCGGTTCCGCCGGACCGCCGCAGCGCTCCTGGCGATGACCCTCGCAGGCGTCAGCCTTGCCGCAGGCCTGGCGCTGGCCCCCGCCGCGCAGGCGGATGAGGTACGGGACAAACAGCATTGGCTCGGCGAGTCGGGGATCACCAAGGCCTGGGAAGTCTCCAAGGGTGCGGGTGTAAAGGTCGCGGTGATCGACAGCGGCGTGGACGCGGGCCACCCTGACCTGAAGGGTGCCGTCACCGGAGGGTACGACGCCTCGGGGGCAGGCACCGCCAACGGACAAAAAACCATCGGCATTAAACCCGAACACGGCACCCTGGTGGCCACGATGCTGGCCGGCCGCGGCCATCAGCCTGCCACGGCGTCACCATCAGCCAGTGCCGCCCCGTCACCGGTCGGCCCGGACGGCATCGTGGGGGTGGCGCCGGAAGCGGAGATCCTGTCGGTCTCCACCTGGCTGGGCTCGGCGAACCCCGCAGGCAAGAGCGACCAGGACCAGATCCCCGAGGCCGTCCGCTGGGCCGTGGACAACGGCGCCAGGGTCATCAATATTTCCCTCGGCAGCACCACGCCGCAGTGGCCCCAGAGCTGGGACGCTGCCTTCCTCTATGCCGAGCAAAAAGACGTGGTGATCGTTGCCGCCGCCGGGAACCGGGTGGGCGGCAACCTCCAGGTGGGTGCTCCCGCCACCATTCCCGGTGTCCTGACGGTTGCCGGGCTGGACCGCAAAGGGGTTGCGAGCGTCGATTCGTCCTCGCAGGGGATCAGCATCGGAGTGGCCGCACCGGCGGAGAACCTCGTCGGCGGACTGCCCGGCGGCGGATACGCCGAATGGGCCGGTACGTCAGGCGCGGCTCCGATCGTGGCCGGCGTGGCCGCCCTGATCAGGTCCAAGTGGCCGGACATGAGCGCGAAGCAGGTCATCAACCGGATCGTCACCACTGCCAAGGACGCAGGTCCTGCCGGGAAGGACCCGCTGTACGGCTTTGGCGTGCTCAACGCAGAGGCGGCCTTGAAGGATCCGGTGCCTGAAGCTGCGGCCAACCCCCTGGGTTCCATTTCTGACTGGATCCGGGTGCACCGCCGCGGAAACCTTGCCACGCCCGCCCCGGTCGCCAGCGCAGACGTGGCCAGCGCCGTTCCCACCCTGCCGGATCCGACAGTGCCCGCCGCGAAGGCGCCGTCACAGCGTGACAGCGCCATTGGGGCAGCCGTCGTCGTCGGTTCAGCCTTGCTGTTTGTGGTGATCATCGCCGTGGCCGGTTTCCAGTTGCGCAGGGCTGCGCGGGATCCGGGCCTGGCGCGCGACGATCCGGATACGGGCGTCTTCGATACCGCGGATTCCGGCGGCAAGCACAGTTAGTGAAGATTTTCACAAACTACTGTATTCTTTACTTATGGCAACCACCCCAGAGCTCCAGGACCGTCCCAGGGTACTCGTCGTCGGCGGCGGGTACGTCGGCCTGTACGTAGCACTCAAACTGCAGAAGAAGATCGCGAATGCCGGTGGCATCGTCACCCTCGTGGATCCACTGCCCTACATGACCTACCAGCCTTTCCTGCCCGAGGTCGCCGGCGGCAACATCGAGGCACGCCACGCAGTGGTGTCCCACCGCCAGCACCTGAAGCAGACCGAACTTATCCAGGGCAGCGTCACCTCGATCGACCATGCGAACCGCACCGCCGTCGTGGCACCCGCGGATGGCGGCGGACACATTGAGGTTCCCTACTTTGACATCGTGGTCGCCGCAGGCGCCATCACTCGCACGTTCCCCATCAAGGGCCTTGCGGACAAGGGCATCGGCCTGAAGACCATCGAAGAGGCCGTGGCCCTGCGGAACAAGGTGCTGGAACGGATCGAAGCCGCCTCCACCATCACGGACCCCGCAGCCCGCGCCAAGGCCCTGACCTTCGTTGTGGTCGGTGGCGGTTTTGCCGGCATCGAGTGCATCACCGAAATGGAAGACCTGGCCCGCGCCGCAGTCCGGAACAACCCGCGCATCAAGCAGGAGGAAGTCCGCTTCGTCCTGGTTGAGGCCATGGGCCGCATCATGCCCGAAGTCACCGGACCCCAGGCTGAATGGGTTGTGGAGCACCTCCGTAGCCGCGGCATCGAGGTCCTGCTGAACACCTCGCTGGACAGCGCCGAAGGCACCCTGAAGCTGATCAACCTCCCGGACAAGAGCCTGGCCCAGGAATTCGAAGCCGACACCCTCGTCTGGACTGCCGGCGTGCAGGCCAACCCGATGATCCGCTCATCCGACTTCCCGCTGGAGCCGCGCGGCCGTGTCCGCGTGCTTCCGGACCTCCGCATCGCCGGTGACGAAGGCATCATCGAGAACGCCTGGGCTGCCGGCGACATCGCCGCCGTGCCTGACCTGACGGGCAGCGGCCTGCCGGACGGCACCTGCGTCCCGAACGCCCAGCACGCGCTGCGCCAGGCCAAGCGCCTGGCCAAGAACCTGTGGGCTTCCCGCTGGGACAAGCCGCTGAAGGACTACAAGCACAAGAACCTTGGTGCCGTGGCCGGCTTCGGTGAGTGGAAGGGCGTTGCCAACATCAACCTCATCGGCCGCATCGGACTCAAGGGCCCGCTGGCCTGGCTGGCACACCGCGGCTACCACGGCATGGCCATGCCCACGGTTGAGCGCAAGATCCGCGTGATCATGGGCTGGATCCTGGCATTCTTCATGGGCCGCGATACCACGCAGCTGATCGACCTGGACAACCCCCGCGGCGCGTTCGTTGCGGCTGCCACCCCGGCGCCCAAGCCGGCCGCAGCCCCCGCTCCGGCGGCACCCGAGGCCTCAGCCGCCGCCGCAAAGCCCGGCTCCGCTGCCGCCACCAGCGTGGACCCCAAGCAGTCGGTCACGGCCGACGCCAAGTAGCGCCGACCGCACCGCACTGCGCTGCCATAACGCCCGACGGCGGCTGTCCCTTTGGGGGACGGCCGCCGTTTGCGTGTCCCGGCACGTCTTCCTTGCAGGGCACGTCTTCCTTTTAGACTGGCAGGATGACTGGCGAAACGAACCTCCAGGCCCTGCTCGCAACGCTGCATCCCGTGCTTCGGGACGGTGAATACGTCTACGTCCTGTGGCCGCACGGCAGGCCACTGGACGCAGGGATCCAGGCTGCGGTGCGGGAAGCCGAGGGCCTCACCGTGGTCCTGCCGCGCGAGACAGCGGACAGCCTGGGGCTGCCCTACGACTTCGTGGGTGCCTGGATCACCCTGCAGGTGCATTCTGAAGTGGAGGCTGTTGGCCTGACGGCCGCCGTCGGGAAGGCCCTGACGGATGCCAGGATCAGCTGCAACGTGCTGGCCGGCTTCCACCATGATCACCTGCTGGTGCCGATAGCGGATGCGCCCCGCGCCCTCGAAGTCCTGCATGAACTGTCAGCGGCCAGCCTGGACCAGCCGCGGCCCGAACTGCTGCTCCGGAACGAGACGCCGGCGGACAGGGAGGCGATCCTCGCGCTGACAGCCGAAGCGTTCGCCATCTCGCCAGTGACCGGTCTGGCCGTGGAGGGCGCGCCGATTGAAGTCGAGGTTCTCCGCCAGCTCTTCGAATGCGAGCAATACCTGCCGGAATTCAGCGTGGTGGCGGAGCTGGCCGGCGAAGTGGTTGGCCATGTGATCAGCACCCGGGGCTGGGTGGGCGAATACGGGTTGCTGGGGCTGGGACCGATCGGCGTCACGCCCAGGCTGCAACGCCACGGGATCGGTACCGCGCTGATGAACGACACGATAGCCCGGGCCAACGCAGCGGGGGAGGGCGGCATTGCCCTGCTGGGCAGCACCGAATACTACCCCCGGTTCGGGTTTGTTCCGGCGGCATCTTTCGGCGTGCTGCCGCCTGACGAGGCCTGGGGCGACCATTTCCAGCTGCTTCCGCTGGCGCTCTGGCCCGGGGGCGTGCACGGCACTTTCCGGTATGCCGCACCACTGGCAGGCTGATCACGGGATACCATTGACCGGGCGCCCCAGTAGCCCAATTGGCAGAGGCAGCGGACTTAAAATCCGCGTGTTGTGGGTTCGAGTCCCACCTGGGGTACACCTTTCCTTCTTTGTGGCGCGCGCCCCGGCGCCTTCCGCCACCTCCGGAGCATCAACTGACCCACCCCCCGCGCGCGGTCCAGACGCCCGAGGACCCCCTGTGCGGGCTTGATTCCATATATGCAACAACTGTTATAAGGATGTGACCTCAGTCACTTATATCCTCAGCATATATGCATTATTTTGAAGCTAAATCAGGAGCCCCTGATCCACGCTCGCCTCCAGTTTTCGCCACGCCCTAAGGCAAGTGTGTCTCGCGACACATTTTAGGGAGTAGTCTCAGGAAACAATTCGGAAGTACGCGTAAGCTGCCTCGGTCATCCGCAGCAGTCGAGATATCCCGGCTCGGAAGGTAAATAAATGTACCGAAAGAAAGTCATCACGGCATGGGCGGCGGCGGCCACCCTTACCCTGGCGCTCTCGGGCTGTGCCAATCAGGCCGGCCCCACCACGACGGACACCTCTGGAACTTCCGGAAAGGTGAACATCCCGTCAATCTCCAAGGTGGATGTACCCTCAGGCGCTGTCCTGCCGAAGGGCGACGGCAAGGCTACCTGCCCCGCAACAACGACGTTGGCGTACGCAGGCGCACAGACCGGACCGAACGCCCAGCTCGGCATCAACATCTTCAATGGCATCCAGCTGGCAATCAATCAGCACAATGCCGCGAATCCCGGCTGCCAGGTCCAGTTCAAGAAGTTCGACACCGAAGGCGACCCCAACAAGGCCACCGGGCCCGTCACCCAGCTCGTCAGTGAAGCGGACATCGTAGGCGTCATCGGGCTCCCGTTCTCGGGTGAATCTAAGGCAACTGGCAACATTTTCGAACAAAAAGGCCTGGTTCACATCACGCCTTCCGCGACCAACCCCGGCCTGACGGAGAATGGCTGGACCACCTTCTTCCGCGGCCTGGGTAACGATGCCGTGCAGGGGCCGGCTGCAGCCAAGTTCCTGACCGGAAAGCTGGGCGCGAAAAAGGTTTACCTCGTCCAGGACGATTCCGACTACGGCATTGGCCTTGGCACGTCGACCTCCGCCGGGCTCGGCAGCGCACTGGTCGGGACGGAGAAGGTCACCACCGGCCAGAAGGACTTCTCGGCAGTGATCTCCAAGATCATGAACGCCAAGGCCGACGCCGTGTTCTACTCGGGCTACTACGCCGAGGGCGCCCCCTTCGACCAGCAGCTTTCGGGCAAGGGCTTCACCGGCACGTTCGTCGCACCTGACGGCGTCAAGGACGATCAGTTCATCAAGCAGGCCGGTGACGCGTCCAATAACGCCTACTTCACCTGCCCGTGCATCCCGGGGGAGCTCATTCCGGATTTTGCTTCGGGCTACAAGGAAGTATCCAAGGGCACTGAGCCCGGAACCTACTCCATCGAAGGTTACGACGCCGCTACCGTGCTCCTGTCCGGCATTGATGCGGGCAAGCAGTCGCGCGCGGACCTGCTCTCCTGGGTCAAGGCATACGACAAAGATGGCCTGAGCAAGCATCTCAAGTGGGATGCGAAGGGCGAACTGCAGGCGCCGACTGTATACGGATACAAAGTGGAGAACGGCAAGATCGTTCCGATCGGACCGATCGGCGAGTAATCGTCCACTGCAAGAAATGGGGGCTGTGGGGTCAGCGATTGCCGACCTCACAGCCCTTTCCTGACCCAGCGCCTGACAGGAAGTCCCATGCTGCCACTGCTCGTCCATTTACCGCCGATGGAAAATGACTGGATTTCCTTCGACGTCCCATCCCTTATGGAAAATTTCTGGAGCGCAACGTTCGACGGCCTGACCTTCGGTGCCATCTATGCGCTGGTCGCCCTTGGCTACACCCTTGTCTACGGTGTGCTGAACCTGATCAACTTTGCCCACTCAGAAGTATTCATCGTCGGCTGTTACGCAGTCTTCTTCACTCTGAGCAACTTGGGTTTTGGCCCTTCAGCCCCGCGGCTGGACATCTGGGCCATCATCCTGAACCTGCTGCTGGCGCTGGTGGTGGCGATGATTGCCTCCGCACTGACCGCTTTCGTCCTTGAGCGCGTGGCCTATAAGCCCCTTCGGAAGCGGAATGCGCCACGCCTCGTGTTCCTTATCACCGCCATCGGAGCCTCGTTCACCATCCAGTACCTGATCTACCTTTGGCGCGGCCCCAGCCCGGAACTGGCATTGACCATGTTCCGGCCCACCCCAATCTTTGATGTCTTCGGAACAATCGTGGATTCCCAGCAGCTGGTTATCATCATCGCCGCCGTCATTATGATGGTGGGCACAGAACGCTTCATCCGGAAGTCCCGCACCGGGCGCGGTATCCGCGCGGTGGCCCAGGACCCGGACACGGCCACGCTGATGGGTGTCAATAAGGAACGCATCATCATCACCACGTTTGTCATCGGCGGTCTGCTTGCCGGTGCTGCAGCACTTTTCTACGTTATGAAGATTCCGTCGGGCGTCCAGTACAGCGGCGGTTTTGTGCTGGGTATCAAGGCGTTTGCTGCCGCGGTGCTCGGCGGTATCGGCAACGTCAGGGGCGCACTCCTGGGCGGCCTGCTCCTGGGACTCATCGGCAACTATGGGCAGATCCTGCTCGGAAACTCCCAGTGGACCGACGTGGTTGCGTTCGTTGTCCTGGTGCTGGTCCTCCTCCTGCGGCCGCAGGGAATTCTCGGCAGTGCCCTGGGAAGGAGCAAAGCATGAGCATGACAGATGGACCCACTCCGCTTCCGGAAGCGGCAGCGGCGCAGGCGGCCGCGGACCGCGAAGCCGTAGCAGCCGGACCCGGAAGCAGCGTAACGCCCGAAAGGAGGGGCCGGCCCGGCATCTTTGGTGCCTGGGGTGAAAAATGGAACGCACTCCCGCGGCAACAGCAATGGGCATTTCTGATTGTTGTCGTGATCCTGGCCTACATGCTGCCGCTGATCAATCCGCCGATCATTACCACCGAGCCGGGCAACAATTTCGCCCTCGCCTGCTTCGACATGGCGCGCTTCGCGCTGATCGCCGTCGGACTGAACGTGGTGGTGGGCTATGCGGGCCTGCTGGACCTCGGGTACGTGGCCTTCTTCGCCGTCGGCTCCTATTGCGCGGCGATGCTGACAAGCCCTGATTCGCCCTTCCTGCACATCCCGTACTTGTGGACCATCCCGATTGCCATGGCTGTGACCATGTTCTTTGGCGTGGTGCTGGGCGTTCCAACGCTCCGGCTCCGCGGAGATTATCTGGCCATCGTCACCCTCGGGTTCGGGGAGATTGTTCGGATTCTTGCCACGATTATTCCGGCCATGAAAGGCCAGGTGGGTTTTCAGAATGTGGGGCATCCGCCCGGAACAGAAGCGGATGGTACCCCGATCTTCTCGAATTCCAACGGCGTTCCCTGGTACTGGCTCACACTGACCATCATTATTATCATCACGCTCCTGGTGGGCAACCTCGAACGCAGCCGCGTGGGCCGCGCCTGGATTGCCATCCGTGAGGACGAAGACGCCGCTGAGATCATGGGCGTGCCGACCTTCAAGTACAAGGTATGGGCGTTCGCCATCGGGGCTGCCATTGGCGGCCTCTCAGGCGCCCTGTTTGCGGGGCAGGTCGGCTTCGTGAACAACCAGAAGTTCGATGTCACCACCTCCATCCTGTTCCTGGCGGCCGTGGTGCTCGGCGGGGCGGGCAACAAGGTCGGAGCCATCATCGGCGGTGCCTTGGTGAGTTACATTCCGCTGCGGTTCACGGCCATCGCCGAATACAAGTACCTCATCTTTGGCATCGCCCTGGTGCTGATCATGATTTTCCGCTCCCAGGGCCTCTTCCCGGCGCGTCAGCGGCTGCTTGCCTACGGGCGGACGGCTTATCAAAGGGTTGCGAAAAAGGACGGTGCCAGCCTGCCGTCAAACGGAAAGCCACCCACTGGGCTGCGGCCTGACCGGGACCGGGAGAAAGGAATCCAGGCATGAGCGAGGACAACAGGTTGCCTGCCGGGGAACAGGACACAGCGGAGCCGGCAGTACCTCCCCCAGCCGGACCCGACGTCGATGCACTGGCTGAGGCCGGAGTGGAGCCGGAGCTGGCCGAAATGGTTGCGCCGGACCGCGACATTGCGGCGAAGGTCGGTGAGAACATTGTTGAGGTCAAGGACCTCACCATCAAATTCGGCGGCCTCGTGGCGCTGGACAATATCAGCTTCAACATCAAGCGAGGCGAGATCCTTGGCCTGATCGGGCCTAACGGCGCCGGGAAGACCACCTGCTTCAATGCCATGACCGGGGTTTACAAGCCCACCAGCGGCCAAGTGGTGCTCGAAGGCCAGGTCCTTAATGGGTTGAAACAGCACAAGATCACCAGGCTGGGGCTGTCCCGCACTTTTCAGAACATTCGGCTCTTTGGCGAGATGACGGCCCTCGAAAATGTTGTGGTGGGCCTGGACGCCCGCCACCGGACCAGCGTCGGCGGAGCGTTGCTGAGGCTTCCCACGCACGTCCGTGAGGAGAAATCGGCCATTGTGCGGGGGATGGCCCTGCTGGACTTTGTGGGCATTGCAGATCACGCCCATTTCCTGTCCCGCCATCTGCCCTACGGCTATCAGCGCCGCTTGGAGATAGCACGGGCGTTGGCCACGGACCCGAAGGTGCTCTGCCTGGATGAGCCTGCGGCTGGTTTTAACCCGGCTGAGAAAGAGGACCTGATGGCCTTGATCCGCACCATCCGCGATGAAGGCTATACCGTTTTGCTCATTGAGCACGATATGAAGCTGGTCATGGGGGTGACGGACCGGATTGTTGTCCTGGAGTTCGGCAAGAAGATCGCCGACGGCCTGCCAAAAGCCATCCGAGAAGACCCGCGGGTTATTTCGGCCTACCTGGGGGAGCCCGAAGATGACGTTGCTTGAGGTGGAAGGAATTTCGGTCCACTACGGACGCATCCGGGCCATCCGGGACATGTCCTTCAGTGTGAACGAAGGGGAGGTTGTTTCGCTCATCGGCGCCAATGGGGCCGGCAAGACCACAACCATGAAGACGATATCCGGCATCCTGAACCCCTCGGTCGGCAAGATCACCTTCGCGGGGGAGGACATCACCAAAATGAAGGCCCACATCCGGGTAGTCCGGGGCATCTCACAGGCTCCCGAGGGCCGCGGGATCTTCCCTGGCATGACGGTCATGGAAAACCTGGACATGGGTACCTTCGGCAGGAAAAACAGGGCCGGAGTGCCGCAGGACCTTGAACGCGTGTTTGATCTGTTCCCTCGGCTGAAGGAAAGGATCAAGCAGTACGGCGGCACGATGTCCGGTGGCGAACAGCAAATGCTGGCCATCGGCCGGGCCCTGATGTCGGATCCGAAACTGCTCCTCCTTGACGAACCGTCCATGGGCCTGGCGCCGCAGTTCATCCGCCAGATCTTCAAGATCATCAAGGAGATCAACAAGCAGGGGACCACCGTGCTGATGGTCGAACAGAACGCCAACCAGGCCCTTGCCGGCGCCCACCGGGCGTTTGTTTTGGAGACGGGGGAGATCACCCACAGCGGCACCGGGAAGGAACTCTTGGCGAATCCTGCCATCAAGGAGGCCTACCTCGGAGTGGGCTGAGAACGCCGGCCAGCATCACAGTTGGGTTTCGGGGCCTTCGATAGGGGAACTTATTGGCGCGTGAGGGCGTAGATATTGGTAGCGTGGCTTATAGTTCACGCCTCAACCTATAACTTGACCCAAACCTTGGAGGACACCAGCAATGGCACTTGGCGGAAACCCGATCTTCAACGGAAAGAATTTCCGTGGAGCAACGCAGGCACCGCGTGTCCCGCAGGCGCCCTACGGACAGGCCCAGTACGGCCAGCAGCCATACGGACAGCAGTCGTATGGCCGCGCGCCCGGCCAGGTCATGGACGGGCAGGGCGGTTGGGGCCAGCAGCAGCCGATGACCAATGAGCAGCTGCAGCAGATGTACAACCAGCCGGCCGCGGGTCCTGCGGATACCGGCCGGATGACGTACGACGACGTCATCGTCAAGACCGCTGCCTGCCTCGGAGTAGTCGTTGCCGGCGCAGCTGTGACCCTGTTCGTCAGCATGGGCCTCGCGAGCATGCTGATGATTGTCGGTGCACTGGGCGGCTTCGTCCTGGCCCTGGTCAACACGTTCAAAAAGCAGCCGTCGCCGGCGCTGATCCTTGCTTACGCGGGGCTCGAAGGCCTGTTCCTCGGCGGCCTGACCCGCATTTTGGACCAGATGTATCCCGGTGTCGGCCTGCAGGCGGTCATCGGCACGCTGTCGGTCTTTGCGGTGACACTGGTCCTGTTCAAGAGCGGCAAGGTGCGTGCTACGCCGAAGGCCATGCGCTTCTTCATGATTGCGATCATCGGCTATGCCGTGTTCTCGCTGATCAACCTGGTGATGATGTGGACCGGTGCGGTGCAGGAACCCTTCGGCCTGCGGACCAGCGTTGAAATCTTCGGCATCCCGCTGGGTGTCTTCATCGGCCTGCTCGCCATCGGGCTGGCGGCGTTCTCCCTGATCATGGACTTCACGAGCATCGAGGCCGGCGTGCAGAGTGGCGCTCCGCAGCGCTTCTCCTGGACCGCAGCCTTTGGCCTGACGGTCACCCTGGTGTGGCTGTACGTGGAGATCATCCGCCTGCTCGCCATCCTGCGGGGCGACGACTAGCACCCAGGCGGCATCCGCCGTCGTACGAATCCAACAACAGGAGGGCTCCCGCCCGTGCAGCGCGCACGGGGCGGGAGCCCTCTTTTGTTGCTGCTGTCAGCCGTGCCCGTGAGCTACGAGATGCGCTTCGCGCCGGCGGCCGGGGTCACGGTGAATATCTCCGGAGCCGTGTAGCCGGCCCCGGAGAACGCGCGTTCGACGGCGGCGCGCACCTGCTGCTCAGCCGCCACCGGTGTGAGGGCGATGGCTGCCCCGCCGAACCCGCCGCCGGTCATCCGTGCGCCAATGGCCCCGTTGGTGCGCGCGGTGTCCACTGCAAGATCCAGTTCCGGGCAGGAGATTTCGAAGTCGTCCCGCATGGACACGTGGCTGGCGTCCAGCAGTTCCCCGATGGCGGCGGGGCCCTCGCTGCTGAGCAGTTCCACGGTCTGCAGGACGCGCTCGTCCTCAGTCACCACGTGGCGCACACGCCGGTAGGTGACCTCGTCCAGCAGTCTTGCGGCTTCTTCAAGGTCGTCCACCTGAACGTCCCGGAGCGCCTTGACGCCCAGCGCTGCGGCGCCCCGTTCGCAGGAAGCCCGGCGTGAGGCGTAGCCGCCGTCGGCATGGGAGTGGGACACCTTGGTGTCAATCACCAGCATGACAAGCCCGGCGGACTCGGCGTCGAAGGGAACCAGCTGGACGCGCTGGTCCCGGCAATCCAGAAACACGGCATGGCCTTTGGAACCGCGAAGCGACGCCGACTGGTCCATGATGCCTGTCGGGGCACCGACGAAGTCGTTTTCGGCGCGCTGCGTGGCGAGGACCATGTCCTCCGGTCCCAGCCCGGCTCCCGTCAGTTCGTTGAGGGCCGTAATGACGGCGCACTCGATGGCGTGTGAGGAGGACAGGCCGGCACCCAGCGGCACATCGGAATCGAGGAGCAGGTCCAGGCCGGGGACTGCGATGTCGCGCTGCTGCAGGGCCCAGATGACACCAAGCGGATACTTGGTCCAGCCCTTCGCTGAGCCTGGCGCCAAGGCGGCCAGATCGGCGGTCACCAGGCCGTGGTCGCCGTAGGTGGACAGGAGCCTGACCATGGAGTCCGGCCTGACTGCGACGGCGACGCGGGCAGTTTTGTTGATGGCGAACGGGAGCACAAAGCCTTCGTTGTAGTCGGTGTGTTCGCCGATCAGGTTAACGCGTCCCGGTGCCTGCCAGACGCCGTCGGGAAGCCTGCCGAACTCCCGCTCAAAGCGGGCGGCAAGTTCCGCCGCGCCGGGCGGCGCCGGTGTGGTCAGCGGGTCAGGGGCTGCGCTCACGCGTGTACTCCTTCGGGTTGGGCGGCCGGCGGGGAAGAGGGTGCCGCAGACTTCGGAACAGTGACGGCACGGAGCCGCTCCGCCACGCTTTCCGGTGTGGTGTCGTTGATGAACGCGCCCATGGCGGCCTCGGAGCCGGCGAGGTACTTGAGCTTGTCCGCTGCCCGGCGGGGGGAGGTCAGTTGCAGGTGCAGGTAGCCTGCCGGGCGCAGCACGTCGTCCAGGGGGGCCTGGTGCCAGGCCGAAATGTAGGGCGTCGGCGTCGGGTAGAAGGCGTCAAGCCTTTTAAGGAGGTCCAGGTAAACGTGCGCCAGTTCGTCCTTTTCCTCCCCGCTCAGGGCGGCAAGATCAGGTACCTGGCGGTGCGGGACAAGGTGGATTTCCAGCGGCCAGCGGGCAGCGAAGGGCACGTAGGCGCTGAAGTTCTCGCCTTCCATCACCATCCGGCTCCCGTCGTCGCGTTCCGCCCGCAGCAGCGACCCCGTGAGGGTCTGCCGGCCGTCGGATCCATCATAGAATTTCCGCGCTGCAACTCCGAGAGTCCCCGCCCGGGGGGTGACGTACGGGTAGGCGTAGATCTGGCCGTGCGGGTGGTGCAGGGTGACGCCGATATCCGCTCCCCGGTTCTCGAACGGAAACACCTGGCGGACCCCCGGGAGCTTGCTGAGGGCCTCGGTTCGGTGTGCCCAGGCTTCCACCACGGTGCGGGCACGGGCCTCGCTCAGCCCGCTGAATGATCCCGTGTGTTCGGGGGTGAACGACACCACTTCGCAGCGCCCGTAGGCGGGGCCCGTGGTTCCCCAGGCCGGAGCCTGCGGGATCTGCCCAACTGCAGGACCCAGCGAGGGGAAACGGTTTTCGAACACCACTACGTCGTAGTCGGGCGAGGGAATTTCCGAGGCATTGTTCGCGGTGGTGGGGCAGAGGGGGCACTGGTCGGCGGGCGGCAGGTGTGTTCGGGTCTGCCGATGGGCGGCAACGGCCACCCATTCATTGGTCAGCGCATCGAAGCGGATTTCTCCCGGCTCCGCGCGCCCGGGAAGCTCCCGTTGGTCGGGGGCTGTCTCCTGGGCGCGGGACGCGGCATGGCGGGACCCGGCGTCGTCGAAATAGATGAGCTCCCGGCCATCGGCGAGCCCGGTGCTGGTGATTCCTGTCATGGCTGAGGTCCTTTAGAGAGTGCGGCGTTGGATCAATCATGCCAACAATCCGCCCAAAAAGGAATATTTTCAAACAAAATATAACAAAGCGGTGATGGCAGGAGCCCTCAGCCCCCTGTACGGTGGTGCTCATGACTTCGAGTACAACCCCGGACGCCAGCGCCCCCTCCGGTTTTCAGTCTTACGCCACGGGACGTCAATACGAGATCCGGCGGGCCGATGCCCTGGCCGTGGTCACCGAACTGGCGGCCGGCCTCCGGCTCTACAGCCGGGCCGGTGTGCAGCTCACAGAGACGTACGGTGACGCCGAAATTTCTCCCGGCGCCGCCGGAATCACGCTCGCCCCCTGGGCCAACAGGGTGGCGGACGGGGTCTGGTACCTCGATGGAAAGAAGCAGCAGCTCGACATCACCGAGGTCTCGCGGAACAACGCCAGTCACGGGCTGCTCCGCAACGCCGCCTACAACCTGGTTGACGAGTCACAGTATTCGGTGACCCTTGAGGCGACGGTGTTTCCCCAGCACGGGTACCCGTTCCTGGTGCGCCACCGGGTGCAGTACCTTCTGGCGGAGGATCTGGGCCTGGAGGTGCGTCAGACCCTGATCAACGACTCCAACGCCCCTGCACCGTTCGTGCTGGGAGCCCACCCGTACCTGCGGCTCGGTGACGCGGACGTGGACAACCTGGTCCTGACTGTGGCTGCTGACACCAGCCTGGTGGCTGACGAGCGGCTGATTCCGCGCAGCTCGGAGCCCGTCAGCGGGGACTGCGACTTTCGCGGCGGCCAGCGCATCGGGGACCTTGATATCGATGTGGCACTGACCGACCTCACGTTCGACGGCGGCGCGGCCCGCCACACGCTCGCCGCGCCGGACGGCCGCAGGGTGACGTTGTGGCAGGACGAATCCTGCGGTTATGTCCACGTGTTCGTGACAACCCAACTGCCAGGCCGGCCCAGGGCGGTGGCCATCGAACCCATGACCGGTCCCGCGAACGCCTTCAATTCAGGTGACGGGCTGCGCTGGCTCCCGCCGGGAGAGTCCTTCACCATGAGGTGGGGCATCGATGCCGTGTTGGGTGACCACGGGTAGTCGTTTCGCATAACGGCCGTAGCTGAGGAAGTATTAGGCTATGACGCCAGCCGAGGACGCCGCCCCATCCGCTTCGACTCCGGGCCGGCAGGCGCCGGACCTGGTCCGGCCTGCTGAAATGACCCGTCCGTCCCGCGTGCGGGCGGACCGTGAGCTGGACCAGGACATCCCGTACGGGGTCCGCATCGCAGCCTCGTGGGCCTGGCGGATCGGGCTCATCCTGGTGGTGGGTGGCGCCCTGATCTGGCTGCTGAGCCGGATCAGCTTCCTGATCATTCCCGTTATGGTGGCAGCGCTCCTGGCCGGACTGCTGAGTCCGGTGGTGCGCTGGTTGCGGAGCAGGCGGCTGCCAAACGGCGCCGCGGTAGCCGTCACAGTACTCGGATTCATCGGCCTGATCGCTGGCGCCCTCGCCCTCGTCGGGCGCCAGCTGGTCTCAGGCTTCGGCGAACTCTGGTCCCAGGCGCTGGCCGGCGTGAAGCAGGTCCAGGACTGGCTGGCCGACGGACCGCTGCACCTGACGGCGGACCAGATCGACCAGTACCTCAAGGAAGGCACCGCGGCCCTGCAGGACAACAGCAGCAGCATCCTCAGCGGGGCACTGTCCTTCGGCAGTACGGCAGGCCACTTCGCAGCCGGCCTGGTGCTGGCCCTTTTCATCCTGATCTTCTTCCTGCTTGAGGGCGACAGGATCTGGGCCTTCATCGTCCGGCTGCTGCCGAAGAAGGCGCGAGCCGCTGCGTTCGGCGCCGGGCGCAAGGGCTGGGCGTCCATGGTCAGCTACGCACGGATCCAGATGTTTGTCGCTTTCGTTGATGCGGTGGGTATCGGCGTGGGAGCGGCGATCATCGGGGTTCCGCTGGCCCTGCCGCTCAGCGTGCTCGTGTTCATCGGTTCGTTCATTCCGGTGGTAGGTGCACTGGTGACGGGCGCCATCGCCGTCCTCCTGGCGCTCGTGGCCAACGGGCCGATCAACGCCCTCATCATGCTGGCCATCGTGCTCTTGGTCCAGCAGTTGGAGAGCCATATCCTGCAACCGCTGGTGATGGGCAAGGCCGTATCCCTGCATCCGGTGGCGGTCATCCTCAGCGTGGCGGCAGGATCGTACCTGGCAGGTATTCCCGGGGCGCTGTTCTCGGTGCCCATTCTCGCCGTAGCAAACTCCGCAATTCGCTACATCGCTGCCAGAACGTGGGAACATGAACAAGTGCTGGTAACCCCCGAAGGGCCAGTGACGCTTGGCCCGGACACTGATGACACCATCAGGGAAGTCCGGTTGCCGGGCGGCAGGTCCCTCCGTGGCAAGGATGCCGCAGCCAGCACAGACGCATCCCACCCGGAGGGCGAGGCCTGACCCGTCGGCCGGCCACCGGGGCCGAATCCACCCAAGGAGAACAGTCCGTGAACACCCTCGATACCCTTCCCGTCACGCTGGACGATGTCCTGGAGGCGCAGAAGCTGCTCGAGGGGATTATTACGCGGACACCGGTGGAATCGTCGCGGGCACTCGGCAGCATGGTGGGCGGTGAGGTTTTTTTCAAGTGCGAAAACCTGCAGCGGGCCGGATCCTTCAAGGTCCGCGGCGCCTACGTGCGGATGGCAAGGCTGTCCGCGGACGAGAAAAAGCGCGGTGTTGTGGCGGCGTCGGCTGGAAATCACGCCCAGGGCGTGGCGGTGGCCGCCAAAGCACTCGGCATTAAGGCCCGTATCTACATGCCGCTGGGCGTAGCGCTTCCCAAGTTGGCCGCCACCCGCAGCCACGGAGCCGAGGTGATACTCCACGGACACAACGTGGACGAAGCCCTCGCCGAGGCGCAGCGATATGCCGACGAATCCGGCATGGTTTTTGTGCACCCCTTCGACAACGTGGACGTAGTGTCCGGCCAGGGCACCGTGGGCCTGGAGATCCTGGAACAGATCCCCAACGTGGACACCATCCTGATGGGCGTAGGCGGCGGCGGGCTGCTGGCCGGCGTTGCCGTCGCCGTGAAGGCAAAGGCGCGGGAGCTCGGGCGTGAGATCCGCATCATCGGCGTCCAGGCCGAAAACGCAGCCGCTTATCCGCCGTCGCTCGCCGCAGACGCCCTGGTTCCGCTGAAGCGAGTTTCCACCATGGCTGATGGCATCGCTGTGGGCCGCCCCGGCCAGCTGCCGTTCAGCATCATCCGTGAGCTGGTGGATGATGTGGTCACCGTCAGCGAGGATTCGCTGGCGCGTGCGCTGATCTTCCTGCTGGAACGGGCCAAGCTGGTGGTGGAACCCGCCGGTGCCGTGGGGGTTGCAGCGCTGATGGACGGGAAGATTGAAAACCCCGGCACCACCGCCGTGATCCTGTCCGGCGGCAACATTGACCCGATGCTGATGCTCAAGGTCATCCAGCGCGGTTTGTCCGCCGCCGGCCGCTACATGACGGTGCGGATGATGCTCGATGACCGCCCGGGCTCGCTGGCAACCATCGCCCGGATCATTGCCGAAAACGACGCCAACGTGACCGGGCTGGACCACACGCGCGTTGGCGGGTCAATCAGCATGGGTGACGTCTCCATTACCGTCAACCTCGAAACCAAGGGTCACGAACATTGCGAACAGGTCCTGGGCGCCCTCCGCGCCGAGGGTTTTCAGCCGATTGTCGTGCATTAGGAGCAGCCATGCTGGATGCGATTGGGGACGGACGGCCACGGAGCAGGGAAACCACGGCTTCGCGCGCCAAGGGCGGCCTGCTGGTTTCGGGCGGCTTTGTGGTCCTGCTCTTCGTCATTGAAGTGGTCAACATGCTGACCCTCCACGCCCTGAACCGGACGTTCGGGCTGAGGCCAAGGTCTCTGGACGGGCTCCTGGACATCTTCACCTTCCCGCTTCTTCACGCCAACATGAACCATCTGCTGTCCAACGCCCTTCCGCTGGTCATTTTCGGGTTCCTGGTTTTCCTTTCGGGTTTGCGGGTGTTCCTGACGGCGCTGGCGCTCAGCTGGCTGGGTTCCGGGCTGACCGTCTGGCTGATTGGCGACGGCGGCATCACCGTGGGCGCCTCCGGCCTGGTCTTCGGATTGTTCGCCTTCCTCCTGGTGCGTGGTTTCTTCAACCACAGTTGGCGGCAGATCCTCCTGGCCGTGGTCCTTTTTATGGTCTACGGAGGCATCCTGCTGGGTGTGCTACCGATCATGGGCGGCTTCATCGCCTGGCAGGCACACCTCGGCGGGGCCGCCGGTGGAGTAGCCGCTGGCCTGTTGCTGCGCCCCGGGCACACCAAAACGCCGGCCCCCTGACGGGGGCCGGCGTTGACGTTGAGGCTAGAGAGCCTCAGCCTGTGTACGGCTTGGCCGAGATGATCTCCACCGTGATGTCCTTGCCGTTCGGCGCGGTATAGCTGAGCGTCTCGCCCTCTTTGTGGCCGACTATTGCGGCGCCGAGCGGTGACTTCTCGCTGAAGACGTCCAGGTCCGAGTCACCGGCGATCTCGCGGGAGCCCAGCAGGAACGTTTCCTCGTCGCCAGCGATCTTGGCCACAACCAGCATGCCGGGCTCAACAATGCCGTCATCGGCCGGGGCTTCTCCAACGTGGGCGTCGCGCAGAAGCGCCGTCAGCTGCCGGATCCGGGCTTCAATCTTTCCCTGTTCCTCTTTGGCTGCGTGGTAGCCGCCGTTTTCCTTGAGGTCGCCCTCCTGCCGGGCAGATTCAATCTTCTGGACAATCTCCGCACGGCCAGCGCCGGAAAGGTGGTCCAGCTCTGCCTTCAGGCGGTCAAAAGCTTCCTGGGTGAGCCAGGCTGCAGGCGCGCTGTTGGTGGTAGACACGGACTTCTCCTAATGGTCATACATGCAAAAGACCCCGCCACGGTGGCCACTTGTGGAACTCAGTAACCAGCTCAGCGGGGTAAAGGTATTGGTTCATTGTAGTCAAAACTGTGGAGATATCCCAACGGGGAAGCGGCGCAAATCACATGATATTACTTTCCGCTACCCGGAACCCAGCAGTTGTCCACCACTCCGGAAACGGAAAGCGATTCCGTCCGCACCGCCACGCGCTGCGCCGTTGTCCGGCCGCCGTCGGCCGTTTTGTCCGCTTCTCCCAGCGGGATGTCCACCACTTTCCAGCCCACAACGGCGAACTTGGAATCCAGGGCCTTTACAGCGCATTTAACGGCCGTGCCGGGTTCCCTGGTGACCTGGAAGTCGATCTCGGCCTGCGTGGCGTCAACAGTGCTGAAGCCGATGTCCTTGAAGGTCACGGCAGAGACTGCGTTGGACGTGGAGACCCACGCCATGAAAGCCACCCCGGCGGCAAGGGCTGCCACCGCGATGCCGCGCTTGGCCCCGCGCGGAAGCGTCCGCTTTTGGCCGCCATAACGATTGGCTAGGCTAGTGTCTGCAGGCGGGGACACTGCGGGCTGATCCTGGGTAGTCACCAGTCCAGTTTAGTTCGGATCCGGACCGTGCCCGTCCAAGGATCATGCAGCCGGTCCGTGCATGGCTCTGCGCCTGATTCAGTGCCGCAGCCGTCAACGTTCCGCAGACTGTTAAGCCAAGTGGCCGAAATGCCAGCACCAGAAGAATCCAGACCCAGAAGAATAAGGAGCCGTCCTTCGATGACAGCGTCCACCCAAAGCCCGGCTCCGCTCCGTCTGCTCGCCGTTCATGCGCACCCGGACGATGAGTCCAGCAAGGGCGCGGCCACCATGGCCATGTACGCGGCCGCCGGCGTGGACGTCATGGTGGCCACCTGCACGGACGGTTCCCGGGGCGATATCCAGAATCCTGCCGTGGAGGGTGCGCCACATCCCAAACGGGACATGGCCGGGGCGCGGCGGCTGGAGATGAACGAGGCGGCCAGGATCCTGGGCATCAAGCAGCGGTGGCTGGGGTTCATGGATTCGGGGTTGCCCGAGGGCGACCCGTTGCCGCCCTTGCCGGCCGGATCATTCGCGCTGCAGCCGTTGGAGCGCGCCGCAGCGCCCCTGGTGCGGCTGGTCCGGGACTTCAAGCCGCACGTCATCGTGAGCTATGACGAAAACGGGGGATACCCGCACCCCGACCACATCATGGCCCACCGGGTAGCCGTGGAAGCCTTTGCCGCTGCCGGTGACCCGGCCCGTTACCCGGGAACAGGCGCCGCCTGGGAGCCCAGCAAGCTCTACTACGACCGCGCCTTCAACCCCGCACGGTTCCGTGCTTTGCACTTTGCCCTTGAGGAAGCGGGCCTGCGCTCCCCGTACGCTGAGCGCCTTGCCGCCTGGCTCGAAGCCGACGCCGAGGGCCATACCCCGCCGCCGGGCGCCCATCCCACCACCACGCAGATTGATTGCGGCGACTACTTCGAGGCCCGCGACGACGCCCTCCGGGCGCACAGCACCCAGGTGGATCCCCTGGGGTTCTTCTTCGCTGTGTCCGCTGAGATGCAACGCCGGGTGTGGCCATGGGAAGACTACTCGCTGATCGAGTCCAGGGTTCCGGCCACCTTTCCGGAGAAGGACCTGTTCGCCGGGCTAAGATAGATGCGGCAGATTATTCTATGCCGTGTAGAAAAGCAGTGGGATGATCCGGGTCCAGCGGCCCCGGGTGCGGAAACCGTCGCCGGCTGCCCACCAGTTTCCATAGAAGGTTAAACCGTGCATCACTTGCTCCTTGCGTTGTCCACCACGCCTACGCCCCTTCCCACGCCAAGCCTGCGGGAAGGCATCTCCGAGGACCAGATCACTCCGGGCCTGTGGGGCTTCATCATGACGGCCTTTTTTGTCCTGGCCACCACGCTGCTGATTGTGGACATGGTCCGCCGCATCCGGCGGGTCCGATACCGGGGCCAGGTGGAAGAAGAACGCCTGGCGGCGGCCGAGGCTGCAGACATTGAAGCTGACGATGTCCGCCATCCGTTGGAGGACGACATCCAGAGCCAGGACGGCTCAGACACCAGCCAGCGCGGCCCGAAGGACTAGCCGCGCCCCCACCCTGCCCGGCACTACCTCCGTAGACTGGGACTGCCGGCAACATTCCCTGCAGTCAGTGAACGAAGGGGCACGGATGGACAGCGAGAACCAAGGCCTTCCCACTGAGGGGAGCGTGCCCGCCGCCAATGCCCTGGGCACTGAACCTTCCGCGTATCTGCGCCAGCACGCGGACAACCCGGTCCACTGGCAGCCGTTCGGTGCTGCTGCCTTCGCCGCCGCCGCAGCGCGGGATGTGCCCGTGTTCCTCTCGATCGGCTATGCGGCCTGCCACTGGTGCCACGTCATGGCGCATGAGTCGTTTGAGGACCGGGAAACCGCCGACTATCTGAACACGCACTTCGTAGCCATCAAGGTGGACCGGGAAGAGCGTCCCGACGTGGACGCCGTGTACATGGCCGCCACGCAGGCGATCAGCGGCGAGGGCGGCTGGCCGATGTCCGTCTTCCTCACTCCGGAAGGCCTTGCCTTCCATGCCGGAACCTACTTCCCGCCGCGGCCGATGCCGGGGCGGCCCTCCTTCCGGCAGGTCCTGGCAGCGGTCCAGGACGCGTGGCAGGAACGGCGCGACGCGGTGGAGCAGAACGCAACGTCACTGGCTCAAAGCCTGGGCGACGCGCAACTCTCGGCCGCCGTGACCGTGTCCGGACCGCCGCCCCTGCTTGACCCGGAGCTCCTTCCTGCCGCCGTGGCATCCCTGGCCCGCTCCGAGGACGTGGCCGACGGCGGCTTCGGCGCCGCCCCGAAATTCCCGCCGTCGGCCGTGCTGGAGTTCCTCATCAGGCACGCCGCGGTACCCTCGGACACCGCTGACGCCGCACGGGACATGGCGGGCCGGACGTTGGCGGCCATGGCGCGCTCGGCGTTGTTCGACCAGCTGGACGGTGGCTTTGCCCGGTACTCGGTGACCCGGGACTGGTCAGTCCCGCACTTTGAAAAGATGCTGTACGACAACGCCCAGCTGCTCCGCGAATACGTGCACTGGGTGCGCCTGGGCGGCAACGGGGTGCTCCCCGCCGAGGAAGCCGCGGACGTGGCCATACGTACCGCAGAATGGCTGCTGGAGTCCCTCGGACTCGGCTCGGTTGGCGGCGCAGGCGACGCCGGCTTCGCACTCGCTTCATCCCTCGACGCCGACTCCGTGGTGGACGGTGAACATCACGAAGGAGCCACCTACCTGTGGACGGTTGCGGGCCTGCAGGAGGTGCTTGGTGACGCCGACGGGGCCGCTGTTGCCCGCCTGATGAACGTCGGGCACGAAGGTACCGTCTCCCGGTACGGCTCGCCGTTGCACCCCGCACGGCGCCTGGACCGTGCAGAGGCGGAGTCTTGGGCCAGGGCCCGTCCCGCCCTGCTGACCGCCCGGAACCTGCGGCCCCAGCCCGCCCGGGATGACAAAGTGGTGGCCGGCTGGAACGGGCTCGCAGTCGCCGCGCTGGCCGAAGCCGGGGCGGTGCTGGGGCGGGCGGACTTTGTCGGCGCTGCCGGGTCCATCGCCGCCTACCTTGAACTCGTCCACTGGCAGCCGGATACTCGCACGCTGATCCGGGTCTCGCACGCCGGTACGGCCCGCGGGATGGATGGGCTGCTTGAGGACTACGCCTTTTGCGCAGAAGGGATGTTTGCCCTCTATGCCGCCACTGGCCGGACGCGCTGGTACCGCTTTGCCGAGCAGCTGGTGCAAACGGCCGGCAGCCGCTTCGTGGTGGCCGGCCGCCTGGTCGACACCGCCGGGGGAGACGGCCAGGTACGGGCAGCGCAGGGTGGCCAGGCGGGCCTGGACCCGTTCGATAACGCCACGCCAAGCGGCGCGGCGGCGTTCGCCGGCGTCCTGCTCAGCTACGCAGCGCTGTCCGGGTCCGCGGAGTCTCGTGCCTTGGCCTCGCAGGTCCTCGCGCTCCTGCCGCCGCTGGCAGGCCGGGCGCCGCGGGTGGCCGGCTGGCTCCTGGCGACCGCCCAGGCAGCCCTCGCAGGCCCCGTGGAGGCAGCCGTCGTCGGGCCGCCCAGTCGTGAAAGGACGGAACTGCACCGGGAGCTGCTCAAGTCAGCCAGTCCTGGGCTGGTGATCGCGGTGGAGGACGACGGCGGCGCGCAAGTTCCGCCGTCGGACGCTGCTTCCGGAGGGGAGGCCGTTCCTGCCGGAAGGGAGCCTGTCCCGCTGCTGGCGGGCAGGCCAGCCGGGCCAGGAGGATCCCCGCTGGCCTATCTGTGCCGGAACATGGTGTGTGAACGCCCTGTGGGTACGGCCGGGGGCCTTCGGGAGCGGCTCCAGCTGATGCTGGGTGCGGGGCCCGTCAGCTGAGGACGGCGATGAGGATTGCCGCGAAATGCGCGCCGAAGGCGAACACCGTCAGCGCGTGAAAGAGCTCGTGGAAGCCGAAATGCTGGTAGCTGAAGTTGGGCTTCTTGAGCGCATAGAACACGGCGCCGGTGATGTACAGGACGCCCCCCACGCAGATCAGGACGGCCGCCGGGACGCTGGCGGCGAAGAACTCCGGCAGATAAAACAGCGATCCGCAGCCGAGGGCGATGTAGATGGGCACGTACAGCCAGCGCGGGGCGCCGGTCCACAGGAGGCGGAACAGGACGCCAAGAATTGCGCCGGACCAGATGACCCAGAGCAGCAGGACAGCCTTGGGCTGCTCCAGCAAGGACCAGGCAAGCGGCGTGTAGCTGCCCGCGATGACCAGCATGATGTTGGTGTGGTCCAGCCGTTTGAGGACCATCTTGACGCGGGGGGACCAGTTTCCGCGGTGATAGACGGCGCTGACTCCGAAAAGCAGCACGCCCGTGGCGGCGTAGATGGCCGAGGTGATCTTACGGTCCGTTGTAGGGGCCACGGCCACCAGGATGATGCCTGCCACCAGCGCCAGCGGTGCCGCGACGGTGTGGATCCAGCCACGCCACCTCGGCTTGATCATCAGGAGTTCGGCCAGCCGGACCGCGGCGTCATCCACCGGGCTATGGCCGTCCGATCCGGGTGCGCGGCGGGCGTCGGGAGTCTGGCTGTTCATGCCTCCAGAATATCCTCCGGCGCCGTAAGCTACTCACCGGTAACCGAATTTGACCGCCCGGAGGGGTCCCGACGGCGCAAGCGCCCCGCCCGCGGACGGTAGCCTAGGATGTGCAATGCCGTCGAACAGTAACGGAAGTCAGGTGAGTCTCCTCGTGGAATTGGGCGGGTTCCTTTATGGCTTCTACGAGAGGCGGCTGCTCCGGGAGCTGGCCGGCGGCCGCATCCCCAAACACATCGGCGTGATGGTGGACGGCAACCGCCGGTGGGCCAAGCAGTTCAACGCACCCACCAGCCAAGGCCACCAGGCCGGCGCCGACAAAATCCACGAATTCCTTGGCTGGTGCCAGGAACTCGGCGTCAAAGTGGTCACGCTGTACATGCTTTCCACGGACAACATGAGCCGCTCCAGCGAGGAACTGGATCTCCTGATGGGGATCATCGCCAACACCCTGGACCGGCTCGACGAGGACGCCAACATCTCCGTGAACGCCATGGGCGCCCCCGAACTTCTTCCCGATTACCTGGCCGAGCGGCTCAACAAGCTGACGGCCCGGACGCCGGTGCAGGAAAAGATCCACGTCAACGTCGCGGTGGGTTACGGGGGACGCCGGGAGATCGTCGACGCCGTCCGGGAACTGCTTCACGACGCCGTCGCCAAGGGATCCGACATCTCTGCGCTCGCGGACAGCCTCAGCGTGGACGACATTTCGCGCTTCCTGTACACCCGCGGCCAGCCCGACCCGGACCTGGTGATCAGGACCTCCGGGGAGCAGCGGCTGTCCGGCTTTCTCATGTGGCAAAGCGCCTACAGCGAGTTCTACTTCTGCGAGGCCCTGTGGCCGGCGTTCCGCAAGGTCGATTTCCTGCGGGCGCTGCGCGACTACGCCGGCCGGCAGCGGCGCTTCGGCACCTGAGCAGGGCAGCCTGCTGGCGGCACCCGGGCGGGTACCCCGCCGTCGTGCCGGTTCATCTGGAATTCACAAGCCAGTAACAGGACTCGCCATCGGATGGTTCCGGAAATTACTGGCGGTGGATTTACGTTGTAACCATCAGCAGGCAAAACCGCCGGCTGTTCGGGGAGGCCAGTACATGGAGCGAATTTTCGCACCGGTTGTATGGGAGGCCGAGTCCGGCCTTCAGGCCGAACCGCCTCACCAATAACAATTCCGGGCATGTGCCCGGGGCTGGAGTCGATGTGGCTACTTCTGAACTACTGCCCGAGGTCGTTTCCGCGGGACAGAAAGCTACCTCTCGCACCACGCGAGCTACCTCAAAAACCGGTGCAGCCAACAAAGCTGCGGCCGGTTTTGCCGTTTCCGGAAGGGAAGCCACCATCAGCAGCTTCGTCATTGACACCTCCGTCCTGCTCTCGGACCCACGCGCACTGCTGCGCTTCGCAGAGCACGAGGTCATTGTCCCCATCGTGGTCATCACCGAACTTGAGGGGAAGCGGCACGACCCCGAGCTGGGCTACTTTGCCCGTAAGGCCCTCAGGCTGCTCGATGACCTCCGCGTGAAGCACGGCGGCCTGAGCCAGCCCATTCCCATCGGCGACAGCGGCGGCACGCTGATGGTCGAGCTGAACCACATCTCCGCTGACGTGCTTCCGCTCGGGTTCCGCGGCGGCGACAACGACAGCCGCATCCTGGCAGTGGCCAAGAACCTGGCCAACGAAGGCCGGAACGTCACCGTTGTGTCGAAGGACCTGCCCATGCGGGTCAAAGCCTCCGCCATGGGGCTCACGGCCGACGAATACCGCAACGAACTGGTGCAGGACTCCGGCTGGACGGGCATTGCCGAAGTGGAAGCCAGCGAGGACGAAGTCAACACCCTCTACGGCCACGAACCGGTCTTCATCCCCGCAGCCGCGGAAATGCCGGTCAACACCGGCCTGGTGCTCCTCTCCAACCGGGGTTCGGCCCTGGGCCGGGTGGGTGCCGACAAGCAGGTCAGGCTGGTCAAGGGTGACCGCGACGTCTTCGGGCTGCACGGACGCTCGGCCGAGCAGCGCCTGGCCATCGACATGCTGATGGATCCCGCCGTCGGCATCGTGTCCATCGGCGGACGGGCGGGCACAGGGAAATCCGCCCTGGCCCTCTGTGCGGGCCTCGAAGCGGTGCTGGAACGCCGCGAACACCGGAAGGTGATCGTCTTCCGGCCGCTCTATGCTGTGGGCGGCCAGGAACTCGGTTACCTGCCCGGCTCCGAGTCGGAAAAGATGAACCCCTGGGCGCAGGCCGTGTTCGACACTCTCGGTGCCCTGGTCAGCCAGGAGGTCGTGGAAGAGGTGATGGACCGCGGCATGCTCGAAGTCATGCCGCTGACCCACATCCGCGGCCGCTCCCTGCACGACGCCTTCGTGATCGTCGACGAGGCCCAGTCACTGGAGAAGAACGTCCTCCTCACCGTGATGAGCCGCATCGGCCAGAACTCGAAGATCGTCCTCACCCACGACGTCGCCCAGCGGGACAACCTCCGCGTCGGCCGGCACGACGGCATCGCCGCCGTCGTCGAAACCCTGAAAGGACACCCCCTCTTCGGCCACATCACCCTGACCCGTTCGGAGCGCTCACCGATCGCAGCCCTGGTCACGGAACTGCTCGAAGGGGCGGAGATCTAGTCCTTCGTTCCGTTCGTTGAGGGGCCGTGGTTCCGTTCGTCGGGCCACGGCCCTTCTCCGTCGCTTAGACACGTCGCAAAGGGGCCCCTTCGGTCGCTAGGCGACCTCCGGGTCCCGATGCGCCGCGATGCGCTCCTACGAGAAGGACCGCAACCCGACTTGTGCTTCGGCGTCTCGAAAGGTGCGCCGTGGCACACGTCCGGTCCGAGTCCTTCGCGTAGGAGCGCATCGCCGACCAAAGCGTTGCGCAGGTCGCCCAGCGACCGTAGCGGCGCGTCGGGAGGTGTCTAAGCGACGGCGAAGGGCCCGGGCCGGACGAACCCAACCACGGCCACCCTACGAAGCCCCGAGGAACTTGGCTGCGGCTTCGTGGCCCTTTACTTGGAGTGTCCACTGGGGACGCTTGAACGTGGCCGGGGTGAGGCGCACTTTTTGGACGTCCACTGATTTGTTGCCCCACGACATGCGTGTGGTGCCGTTGAGTTCGTAGCCGAGGGAGCGGGAGACGCCCAGGGAGGCGGCGTTCCAGGTTGCGGCTTCCGATTCGGCGACTTCCGCGCCGAGCCAGTCGAAGGCGTAAAGTGCGACGGCGGCGCGCATCTCCGTGCCCAGGCCTTGGCCGTGGACGGACTGCCTGAGCCATGAGCCGGTGCTGACGGTCCTGAGGGTGGCGAAGTCTTTGGCGCCGATGTCCTGGCAGCCGATGAACTGGTCGTCGTGCCAGATGCCGAGGAGCAGGGTCCAGTCTTCGGGGGCGGCCTGGCCGCGGCAGCGCCAGTACCACTGGGCCATGTTGGGGCCCAGCGAGTCCGCGGGAAGTTCCGTCCACGGGTTGCTGAACGGGTTCCGGCCGGGATCGTGGATGCCGCTCGCAGCCGCTGCGACAGCCGCTGGTATGTCGTCGTCGGTGATGGGGCGCAGTACCAGCCGTGGTGTGGTCAGTGTGAGGCCGAAGAGAGGCCAGATGGAGGTCAGCGCGGTCATCAGGGAAGCCTAACCGACGGCGGGAGATCCGGCCTGCTAAGCGTTCGGTTCAGGCCCGGATGTCCCAACTGATGTGACGGCGGACGTCCGTGAGGTTCATTGACTGGGCGAGGAAGAGGTCGTCGAGCATGTACTCGTCGACCGCTATGATCCGGATCCAATGGCCATGATCCAGCGACGCGTCCTCCAGGGACTGGCTGGCGACACAGACGCCCGTCTCAAGGTCGATCCGCACGCGGTTGCTGCCGGACAGGCAGAGCGGTGCTCCGGGATCCGTGGGGCGGTAGGAGGCAGTGGGCGAAACTGTCGCCTCCAATGCAGGCCGGCCGTGGTGCTCGACGCGGCGCACCCCGTCCACGTCGACCGGATTCGTTCCCGGGAACTCCAGCGGCGCCGGAGCGTTGCCGGCGAGCTCCACGGGATCCAGCGCGGCCGAGAAGCGGCCGTTTCCGAAGCCCGGTTCGCCGTAAGCGGCCTCCGGCCGGCGCCTGACCAGGCCGCCGTCGTCGTATACGGGCGCCACGAGGTGCGGCGGCAGCAGCCAGGACTTCCGCGTGGAGCTGACGTACAAACCGTCCCTCGAATCATTGATCCCCGTGGTGCTGTGGAGGACGAGACGGTCAGCGGTCTCCAGACGGAGCGCTCCGGGGCGGCGAAGCCAGGCCCGGACCAGCGGCGCCGCCGGATCGGGGGCCTCGGCAAACGGCTCATCCCAGTATTCAAACCGGAGGGACTGCCATTTCCAGGGGGAAGAACGGCACAGGTTCCGGAACGTCGCGGTCAGGTCTGTGGCCGCTGCACTGCTTTCCGGGTTGGGCCGGCGCCTCGTGTCCCAGGTCGACATATCCACAGTTTACGCGTGGGCCCTCCGCTGCCGCGCCGGAATCCAGTAGCATCCGAGGGGTGATCCGACGACTCGATGGACTATGGGACGCCACCCCGCTGGCGTTCTGGCTGGTGCTTGCTGCGTGTGCCTACTTCCTCGTGATGGCGGCCCGGCTGACCATAATTGATGTCCGCCACCATCTGCTGCCAAACCGGATTGTCTTCCCGTCCTACGCCGTCGCGGGAGTCCTGCTTCTTGCCGCGGCAATCGTCCACGTTGTTGCCGGTGCAGGCGCCGTGCAAGGAACGCCCGACGGCGGCGCTGAACTTTTCGGCGTACCCGCCCTTCGGGTCCTGGCCGGCGGAGCGGTTCTCTGGTTGTTCTACTTTGTCCTGCGGCTGGTTTACCCACCCGGCATGGGCTTTGGCGACGTTAAGCTCGCAGGCGTCCTGGGGATGTATCTGGGTTACCTTGGCTGGGCGCACGTATTTGCGGGTACCTTCGCGGCATTCCTGCTGGGCGGCCTCTGGTCGCTGGCCCTACTGGCAGCACGGCGCGGCACACTGAAGTCAGCCATCCCTTTCGGTCCGTTTATGCTCGCGGGTACGGCCGCCGCCATGCTGCTGCCGGCCTGACCGGTTCCGCCGCCTCCGCCCTGGACCTCGTCAGGTGGTTACTTATCCACATAGGCACGTTGCCTGGGTCCTCACGGTGGTGGGTGCTGGGATGCTGTGGGTATGGAAAGCAGTGCGGGGGTGGAATCGGTGGCAGTGGTGGAGGTCCTTGGGACTGCGACCGTTGCGGGTTCCACCGTCGCGCCGGATGTCCTGGTCCTGAGTCGTTCAGAAGGCCCCGGGTCTTTGGACTCGCCGGGTCCTGGCGCTGACCTGCTGCGCCGCGAGTACGACGGGTGTTTGGACGCTTTGGCGGAGATCCGGTGTGAGGAAGCGCGATTGGCGGCGCGGAAGGTCCGGCTGGTTGCCCGGTGCGCCGGGGTTGCGGCGGCAATGGCGGCCCCGGGGATGTCCTTGCAGGAGCAGGCGGCGCAGGAGATGGCCTTTGTAGCAGAGGTCGCGGGTGTGCTGACGGTCGGTGAACCGGCCGCCGCCGGCCTGGTGGCCGAGGCGCGGGAGCTGACCACAGCTCTGCCGTTGACGTTTTCGGCGTTGGAGGCGGGGACGATTTCGTGGCAGCATGCCCGCATCATGGTGGACGAGGCCAACGGCCTGGGCCCGGAGGGTGCGCAGGCGTTGGAGGCGCATTTCCTGGACCCGAAGGATCTGAACCGGGTCCGAGGATGTCCGGCGGGTGAGATGGTGGCCGGCCGGTTCCGGGCCAGGGCCCGGACCTGGCGGGAACGGCACCACCCGGTCAGTATCGAACAACGCCACGCAAAAAGTGCCCTGGATCGGCGCGTGCTGTTTTCCCCTGACCGGGACGGCATGGCCTGGTTCTCAACCTATTTGCCGGCGGATACCGGGTCAGGGATCTGGGAACGGGCCACCGCGGCTGCCCGCGCCATGCAGGGCCCGGACGAGCCCCGTACCCTCACCCAGCTGCGGGCCGACAACGTCGCCCGGTGGCTCCTCGGCGGAAGCCATCCCATTCCGGGCAACGGAGACGGGAAGAACATCTCTGACGGGGCCGGTACTGTCCCAGCAGCCATGCCTGCCGTGGACAGTGCCGGTCCCGGTGGCCCCAGCAGCGACATTCCGTCACCGCGGGCGCAAGTCCTGATCACGGTCCCGGTGATGGCCCTGCTCGGTGCCACCGAGGAGCCGGCGATGCTCGACGGGTACGGTCCGATCCCGCCGTCGATGGCCAGGCACCTGATCGCCGACGGCGCGGATTCCTTCCACCGCGTCCTCATCGACCCCCGCGACGGGGCCCCGCTGGAAATCGGGCGGACCAGCTACCCGGTCACCAAAGCCCAACGCCAATGGCTCAGACTCAGGGACGGCAAGTGCCCGTTCCCCGGCTGCAACAACCAGTCCCTGGACAACGAAGCCGACCATATCCTCGCCTGGGCCAAGGGCGGGACCACCGGGATTTCGAACCTCGGGCAGCCATGCCGCCGCCACCACCGTCTCCGTCACACCACAGCCTGGAAACCCACCGGCGCCACCAAAGACAAGCCACCGGGCTGGATTTCACCGGCCGGCCGCAGCTACCAAAGCGAACAACCCGACTGGGAACCACCCCACTGGCCGGACTGGCAACACGCGTGGAATGCCGGCGCGCCCGATGAGTCAGACGGGGTGGGCAGAGACTCTCAACCCAATACCGTCGATGCGCGCCCAGCTCCGGATCCGTAACCGGCCTTTCGTGGATAGTTCGGACCGTTCCGTCGCGCCCAGTCGGTTTGATAGAGGCCCGGTCGTTACACCAACATCAGCCTGCCGAAACACAGGGGGCCGCCCGCGCAGGCCTTCCTGGGAAGAATTCGGCCTTTCAGGACGGACAGCACGATCTCCCGAAAAACAAGGGCGCCGCAACCCCCAATGTTGCGGCGCCCCTGCAGGCTTCTTTTGATGAAACATGCACCTTCGGTCAGGCTCCCTCCGGGCCGCTTAGAGATCCGGGCCGCTGAGAGATCCGGGCCGCTGAGAGATCAGGACAGTCGAGAGATCAAGGTCACTGGGAGACCAGCTCGCCGTCCTGTTCAAGGCTCACCGGCTCGCCGTCCGGGGCTGTGACCTCCGTGGCACCTGTAGTTCCTGTGATGTCAGCCCCGTCCTGGCGCAGCCCCCGCACACGCTCCGCTTCCAGCCGATCCGCCTCCTCGCCGCCCACGGCCTCCCCACGGGCCACCATGCCGGCGGTGTCCGACAACGGTATTTGCTTAAGCGTGATGGCAAGCAACAGTGCCGCGGCGATGAAGGGGATGAGGTACCAGAACACCGGTGCCAGGGACTCCGCGTAGGCGGTGACGATCGCGTCCCTCAGCTGTTCCGGGAGCTGGCTCAAAGCCTGCGGATCCAGTGAGCTGGTGGACTGGGAGGCCTGCGCCGCCGAGGCTCCGGCGCCGGTGAATGCGTTGGTGAGCGATTCGGAGAGCCTGTTGGTGAAAATGGCACCAAAGACTGCCACGCCCATGGCGGCGCCGACTTCGCGGAAGTAGTTGTTGGTGCTGGTGGCTGTCCCGATCTGATCCGCCGGGACGGAATTTTGCACCACGAGGACCACAACCTGCATGATCAGGCCCAGACCTGCGCCAAAGATGAACAGCTGGACGCAGATGACCCATATCGGGGTGGCAGCCGTCAGCGTAGTCATCCACAGCATTGCGGCCATCGTGAAGGCTGCGCCGAGGATGGGGAACATCTTGTACTTGCCGGTTTTGGAAATCCGGATTCCGGAGTAGATCGATGTACCCATCAGGCCCACCATCATGGGCAGCATCAACAGGCCGGACTCAGCCGCAGACGTGCCGGAAGACATCTGCAGGAAGGTGGGCACGAAAGCGATCGCCGAGAACATGCCCAGGCCCAGGGTGAAGCCGATGGCCGTGGCGTTGACGAAGATCCGGTTCTTGAAGAGGCTCAGGGGGATGATGGGGTCCTCGGCCCGGCGCTCCACCATGACGAATGCCGCGGCGGTGACGATCAGGCAGGCACCGAACGCCCAGGTCAGGGGTGAATCCCAGCCCTCGTCCTTCTTGCCGCCGAAGTCGGTGAAGAAGATCAGGCACGTGGTGGCGGCCGACAGGAAAACAACGCCCAGGATATCGATCCGTTTCGCGGCCTTCTTGTTCGGCAGGGTCAGCGTAAACCAGGCGATGGCGAACGCAGCGATGCCGATGGGGATGTTGATGTAGAAGGCCCACTCCCAGGTCAGGTGGTCGACAAAGAAGCCGCCAAGCAGCGGGCCGGCGACGGCAGAGAGGCCGAAGATGGCTCCCAGCGGGCCCATGTACTTGCCGCGGTCCTTGGCCGGAACAATGTCGGCGATGATGGCCTGCGACAGGATCATCAGCCCGCCGCCGCCCAGCCCCTGGATGGCGCGGAAGATGACAAAACCCCAGAAATCGGTGGCCAAGGCACACCCCACCGATGCGAGCGTGAAGAGGGCGATGGCAACGAGGAAGAGGTTCCGCCGGCCCAGGACGTCACCGAATTTGCCATAGATGGGCATCACGATGGTCGTAGCCAGCAGGTAGGCAGTAGTGATCCAGGCCTGGTGTTCCACGCCGCCGAGCTTTCCCACGATGGTGGGCATGGCCGTGGAGACGATGGTCTGGTCAAGGCTGGACAGGAGCATCCCGGCAATGAGCGCCGAGAAGATGATCCAGATGCGCTTCTGGGTCAGCAGTAGCGGGCCCGCCGCGGCTTTGGAACTGACAGTGGTGCTCATGGTCGTCCTTCGATGGGTTCTGGTTTTTCAAAATGCTGGGAGAAGAGTTGGCTGGCGGCGGTGATGTTTTCGATCAGTAGCTCGGCGTAGGAGCGGATGTTGCCGTCGGAGAAGTAGGCCATGCTGCTCTTCCGGGCGATGGTGCCCAGCAGGGCGACAGCCATCTGCACCACGGGGTGGTCGGGGGCCACACCTTCCCGCCGCGCGACGTCGCGGGCGAACTGTGCTTCCCGCTGCTCTGTCGCGCCGATGATCCGCAGGACCAGTTGGGGTTCTTTTTTGACGACACCGATCAGCTGGCGTGTCTCCTCCTCGGAAGCGGCCATGTGCTCGGATAGCTTCAACGAGAGTCGGATCAGGTCCCGAAACAGGGTGGGGGAGATCTCCCCGGGAGGCGACGACGAGCCGCCGGCGACAAACTCCTCCACAACATCCTGGGGGATCTCATCGTCCGCGTGGCCAATGATGGCGTCTTCCTTGGTGGGGAAGTAGTTGAAGAAGGTCCGGCGGGAGATCTCGGCCCGTTCACAGACCTCTTCCACCGTGTAGCCGTTCAGCCCGCGCCCGGCAGTAAGGGAACGTGCGATGGCGGTGATGGCCGCCCGTGTTGCGGCGCGCTTGCGCTCACGAAGCCCGCCGTCGATTTCTGCACTATTATCCACAAAGTAAAGTTTTGCACTCAAATTTTAATAGTGCAAGATTTTGCCCTGTGGCCTTAAACACCAGCGGCCGCCCGCCTTCGTTAGGAAGGTGGACGGCCGCCGTCGTGAATTAGGGAGGCGGTGGGACCTATGCCTTGTGCGGCGGGCGCGTCATGGACATAACGTCCAGTGCGGTATCCAGCTGCTCTTCGGTCAGTTCGCCGCGCTCCAGGAAGCCCATGGCCACCACGGTTTCGCGGATGGTGAGACCTTCTGCCACGGCCTTCTTGGCGATCTTGGCGGCGTTTTCGTAGCCGATGTGCTTGTTTAGCGGCGTGACGATGGACGGCGAGGCTTCCGCCAGGAAGCGGGCGCGTTCCACGTTGGCCGTGATGCCGTCGACCATCTTGTCGGCCATCACGCGGCTGGTGTTCGCCAGCAGGCGGATGGACTCGAGCAGGTTGGCCGCCATGACGGGGATGCCGACGTTCAGCTCGAAGGCACCGTTGGTGCCCGACCAGGCGATTGCGGTGTCGTTGCCGATGACCTGGGCGCAGACCATGATGGACGCCTCGCAGATGACGGGGTTGACTTTGCCCGGCATGATCGAGGATCCCGGCTGCAGGTCCGGGATGGCGATTTCGCCGAGGCCGGTGTTGGGGCCGGAGCCCATCCAGCGGAGGTCGTTGTTGATCTTCATGAAGGAGATCGCGATGTTGCGGAGCTGGCTGGAGGCTTCGATGAGGCCGTCGCGGTTGGCCTGGGCCTCGAAGTGGTCGCGGGCCTCGGTCAGCGGCAGGCCGGTGTCGGTGGCGAGCAGCTCAATGACGCGCTCCGGGAAGCCTGCCGGGGTGTTGATGCCGGTGCCCACGGCGGTGCCGCCGAGCGGAACTTCGGCAACGCGGGGGAGGGAGGCGTTGATGCGCTCGATGCCGTAACGGACCTGCGCTGCGTAGCCGCCAAACTCCTGGCCAAGGGTGACGGGGGTCGCGTCCATCAGGTGGGTGCGGCCGGACTTGACGACGTCCTTGAACTCAACAGCTTTGCGTTCCAGCGACTCTGCCAGGTAGCCAAGGGCCGGGATGAGGTCGTTGATCAGGGCCGAAGTGGCGGCGACGTGGACCGACGTGGGGAAAACGTCGTTGGAGGACTGGGAGGCGTTGACGTGGTCGTTCGGGTGGACAACCTTGTCGCTGCCGGCAGCCTTGAGGGCGCGCGAGGCGAGTTCGGCGAGGACCTCGTTGGTGTTCATGTTCGAGGACGTGCCGGAGCCCGTCTGGAAAACGTCAATCGGGAAGTCGCCGTCGTACTTGCCTGCGGCTACCTCATCGGCGGCCTCGGCAATCGCCTTGGCCAGCTCGCCGTCGAGCACTCCAAGTTCTGCGTTGGCCTGGGCAGCTGCCTTCTTGACCCGGGCGAGGGCCTCGATGTGCGCCCGCTCCAGGGTCTTGCCGGAGATGGGAAAGTTCTCAACTGCACGCTGCGTCTGGGCACGGTACAGGGCGTTCACGGGGACGCGGACTTCGCCCATCGTGTCGTGTTCAATGCGGAATTCTTCAGTGGAAGTCATGGGGCTAGCTTAGGACGAGGTGCGCCCCGGGCCGAAACCGTGAACCGCATGCTACGGGCGGGCGCCGGGGCTTGGCCTAGAGCTCGCCGATGCCCGAAACCAACTTGGCCCGGCCCTCTACGAGGCTGTACTTCAAACCGATCACGGCGGCGCGGCCCTCATCGACTGCGTCGGAGATCACACGGGAGCTGTCCACCAGCCGCTGTGAAGTCTGCTTGGTGTGCTCCACCACCATTTCATTGATTTCGTGCTGGTTGTTCCGCAAGGACGTCAGCACGGAGGGAGTGATCCGCTCCACGAGGTCCCGCATGAAGCCGACGGGCATCTCGCCGGTGTCCACCGCCGATTTGGTTGCGGTCACGGCGCCGCAGCTGTCGTGGCCGAGAACCACGATCAGGGGCACCCCCAACACGCTGATGCTGTACTCCAAGGATCCCAGGACGGCGTCGTCAATTACCTGTCCTGCCGTTCGCACCACGAAGGCGTCCCCCAGGCCGAGATCGAAAATGATCTCGGCCGCCAGCCGTGAATCGGAGCAGCCGAAGATCACGGCAAACGGATGCTGGTTCTCCACCAGCGACGACCGGCGGGACGCGTCCTGGTTCGGGTGCGAAGACTCGCCGTTGACAAAACGTTCGTTGCCTTCGCGCAGCCGGCGCCAGGCGAGGGCGGGGGTCAGGTATGTAGCCACTGGCCTACCTTACGGCGCAGGGCTGGCTGACGGTGAAACCATTACGGCAGCATTGCTGTCCATGGATTTCACGACGGCGTCAGCCAGGACAGTGAACTCGTCCAGTTGCGCCGTGCCGGTGAGGACAACGGTGGTGCCGCGGTAATCCAGGATCATGCTCCTTTCACCTTTGCCGGCATCCCGGAGTTCCCAGGACTGGCCGCCGGCGTCGCGGGTTCCGGTGACGGGGGCGCTTTTGGTCTGCTGCAGCAGCCAGGTGGGGTTGGACTGCCGGGTTTGGACCAGGCCGATGAAGGCATCCTTCGGTGTGATGTACCCCACCTCCCACGTGGGAACGCCGCTGCCGCTCCCTGACTCCCACCGTGCGTAGTTTGGCCTGAAGGCGTTAGCCGTATCCGGGGCCGCGGGTGTGAACCCCGCCACATCCGCAGCGTTCCCGGCCACGGCGCTGACGTTGATGTCCGGGCGAAACCCGTCGCTTTTGGGGAGGGGATTCATCAGGATGACGGGCAGGAAGGCAGCAATGGTGACCACCAGGGCAACGATCATGCCGATCACGGACGCATTGGCGCGCTTGGCGGCTGCGGCCGGAATGACGGGCTTAACCGCCGGCTGGTCAACCTTTGATGTGTCCCGTACGGCGCGTCCGGTGTCCGAGGGATCTGGCCCGGGGGTTGTCTTTTCCTGCATTTCGCTCACCCCTCTATAGTCGCCCATGCAGGGGCCCAACTCACACTCGGGGCCGCACCCGGCCCTGAGGGCCATGTTGCGTCCGCACGTCATCCCACCACTCCGGAGTGGCACCGCGACTATGATCAGTAACAGAGGAATCACCGCGTCTGCTGAATCCGGCTGAGCGGGTCCAATGATCGCCACTCGAAGAAGAGGTTCACGTGTCACCAGCGTCCATGACCCAGAAGTACTCCACGATCTCCCCCTCACTGGCTGTGGGTATCGACGAGCCGGACCGCAACCTTGCCCTTGAGCTCGTCCGCGTCACCGAAGCCGCGGCCATCGCCGGCGGCCACTGGGTGGGCTTCGGCGACAAGAACAAGGCTGACGGCGCCGCTGTCGATGCCATGCGCTCCTTCCTTCAGACGGTCCACTTCAATGGCGTTGTGGTCATCGGCGAAGGCGAAAAAGACGAAGCCCCCATGCTGTTCAACGGGGAACACGTTGGCGACGGCACCGGCCCTGAGTGCGACGTTGCCGTCGACCCGATCGACGGCACCCGGCTCACAGCGTTGGGCATCAACAATGCCCTCGCAGTCCTCGCCGTGGCCGAACGCGGCTCCATGTTCGATCCCTCCGCCGTGTTCTACATGGAGAAGCTCGTCACGGGCCCGGAAGCTGCCGACATGGTCGACTTGCGCCTCCCGGTGAAGCAGAACCTGCATTTGATCGCCAAGGCGAAGGGCGTAAAGGTCAACCAGCTCAACGTCATGATCCTGGATCGTGACCGCCACCGCCCCTTGGTCGAAGAGATCCGCGAAGCCGGTGCGCGCACCAAATTCATCATGGACGGCGATGTCGCCGGCGCCATTGCTGCGGCCCGTTCCGGCACCGGCGTTGACGCCCTCATGGGCATCGGCGGCACGCCGGAAGGCATCGTTGCCGCCTGCGCCATCAAGTCCCTCGGCGGCGTCATTCAGGGCCGGCTGTGGCCCACCAGCGACGACGAGAAGCAGAAGGCCCTCGACGCCGGCCACGACCTGGACCGCGTGCTCTCCACCAACGACCTCGTGTCGAGCGACAACTGCTACTTCGCGGCCACGGGCATCACCGACGGCGACCTCCTCAAGGGCGTCCGCTACTCCAAGGACAAGGTCCTGACCCAGTCCATCGTGATGCGCTCCAAGTCGGGCACCATCCGCTTTGTCGACGGCGAGCACCAGGCCAGCAAGTGGGAAGGCTACGCCCGCAAGAGCTAGCTCCACGGCACAGTGAGAGAAGCGGCCCCCCCCCCGGGGGGGGGGGGGGGGGGGGGCGGCGCGCGGCGG
>NZ_JACXBW010000019.1 GCF_014712225.1 Pseudarthrobacter sulfonivorans | reverse complement strand
AGTCTTCACCGGCGACACACTCTTCAACGGCGGCCCGGGAGCGACGGGACGCTCCTACAGCGACTACCCCACGATCCTGGCCTCCATCCGGGAACGGCTGCTCACCCTCCCGCCCGAGACCGTGGTCCGCACCGGCCACGGCGAGAACACCACCATTAGTGCCGAACGGGAAACGCTGGCTAAGGTGTCCCAGTAGAACAGGATCCCCCAACGGCAGGATCCCGACCAGGCGCGCCAGGACAGCTGGCGCGCCTCGTCGGGCTTTTTGAACAAGAACGGCGTGAGCCCGTAAGGAAGTTGGAACAATGAAGTTCGGTAAGCAGCCCGCCCCCGTCGCAGACATCAACGAGAACGACCTCGAGGTCCACAAGCCGAAAAAGGAAGCAGCCGGGGTGAAGGCTGTGATGGTCGCGCTGGAGCGCGCCGTGGCCCAGGCCGGCGTCACCCGCACGGCGCAGTCTCTGCTGCGGCTGAACCAGCAGGGCGGATTCGACTGCCCGGGCTGCGCCTGGCCCGAGTCGGCCACGAAGCGCAAGGCGGCCGAGTTCTGCGAGAACGGTGCCAAGGCAGTGGCCGAGGAAAACACCCTCCGCACGGTCGGGGCGGAGTTCTGGGCCAAGCACTCCATCGCCGAACTCTCAACGAAGACCGAATACTGGCTGGGCAACCAGGGCCGGCTGAGTGAACCGATGGTGATCCGGGACGGCGAGACCCACTACTCCCCGATCTCCTGGGCTGATGCCTTCGCCCTCGTTGGCGAACACATCCGCGCCTCCACCCCGGACCGCTGCGTCTTCTACACCTCCGGGCGCACCGCGAACGAGACGGCCTTTATGTACCAGCTGTTCGCACGGGCCCTGGGCACCAACAACCTGCCCGACTGCTCGAACATGTGCCACGAGTCCTCAGGCTCAGCGCTGAACCCGACCATCGGCATCGGCAAGGGAACCGTGTCCCTGGAGGACATCCACGACTCCGAGCTCATCTTTGTCGTCGGCCAGAACCCCGGCACCAACCATCCCCGCATGCTCTCGGCCCTGAAGGAGTGCAAGGACAAGGGCGGCAAGGTGGTGGCGGTCAACCCGCTGCCGGAGGCGGGGCTGTTCAACTTCAAGGACCCGCAGACTGTCTCGGGTGTGGTGGGCGGCGGCACGCCGCTCGCGGACGAGTACCTCCAGATCAAGGTCGGCGGGGACCTGGCGCTGTTCCAGGCCCTGGGCCACCTGCTTCTGGCCGAGGAAGAACGCAACCCGGGCACCGTCGTCGACCGATCCTTTGTTGACGCCCAGACCGACGGGTTCGACGCCTACCGCGACGCCCGCGGGGAGCTGGACTGGGCGGAGACGGAGAAAGCCACCGGCCTGTCCCGCGAACAGATCGAGACGGTGGCCGGAATGCTCATCAAGTCCAAGGCCACGATTTTCTGCTGGGCCCTGGGCGTGACGCAGCAGCCGCACTCGGTGGACACCATCAAGGAAATGGTCAACGTCCTGCTCCTGCAGGGCAACTTCGGCAAGCCAGGCGCCGGCGCCTGCCCGGTCCGCGGGCACTCGAACGTCCAGGGCGACCGGACCATGGGCATCTGGGAAAAACCCAAGGAATGGCTCCTCGAAGCACTCGACAGCGAGTTCGGGATTACCTCGCCGCGCCATCACGGCTACGACGCCGTGGAAGCCATGGAAGCGTTCGAACGTGACGAGGTGGACGTTTTTGTGTCCATGGGCGGCAACTTCTCGCTCGCCTGCTCGGACACGGAGACTCTGGAAGCCGGCATGCAGCGGATCGGCCTGACGGTGCATATCTCCACCAAGCCCAACCGGTCCCACGTGGTGCACGGCCGCACGTCGCTGATCCTGCCAACGCTGGGCCGGACGGACAAGGATGACAAGCACCCCAAGGGTGCGCAGTTCCTTTCGGTCGAGGACTCCATGTCCGTGGTCCACTCCACCCAGGGCAGGCTGCAGCCGGTCTCCGATCACCTGTTGGCGGAGCCGGTGATCGTGGCGCGGATGGCCGAGGCAACTTTGGGGGACGGCGGTCAGGTGGACTGGAAGGCCATGGCCGAGGACTACGACGTGGTCAGGGACCACATCTCGCGCGTCCTGCCCGGTTTCGAGGACTTCAACACCCGGGTCCGGACCAAGAACGGCTTTGTGCTGCCCAACCCGCCCCGTGACACCCGTTCATTCAAGACCGACATCGGCCGCGGCCGCTTCACAGTCAGCCCGCTGGAATACCTGACGCCGCCCGACGGACACCTGGTGCTTCAGACCATCCGAAGCCACGACCAGTACAACACCACGTTCTACGGCTTGGATGACCGCTACCGCGGGATCTCAGGGGGCCGCCGCGTGATCCTGGTGCACCCCGAGGATCTCGCAGAGATGGGCTTCAAGGACCGGGACCTTGTGGACGTGGTCAGCACCTTCCGCGGGCAAGACCGGCAGGCGGACAAGTTCCGCCTCGTGGCCTACCCGACGGCGAAGGGCTGCGCCGCCGCGTACTTCCCCGAAGCCAACGCCCTGGTCCACAAGGAAAACGTGGCCCGGGAATCCAACACCCCGGGCTTCAAAGCCATGTTCGTCCGCTTCGTGCCGCACACGGCGGAAACAGCCGAGGAGGAGGCCGCCGGGGCCCTCGAGCCGGCCGCCGCCGGCTAGTTCCGTTCCCTGTCCTTCGAAGAACTCCCTTCGAGGCAGAACGGTCCATTCGAAGCGGAACGACGACGGCGGCATCCGGCACCTGCCGGATGCCGCCGTGGCAGTTCTGCCCCTTAGCGCCCCGTTCCTAGACGGGGTTGTTTCCGTCAGGCTGCGTTTCAGGGTCCAGGTCATCGCCGTAGCCGCTTGCCGAGGCGAGCCCACCCACCTGTTGTCCGGCATTGGTCTGGCCAGGTGTAAAACCGCTGTCCGTGACGTCTTGCTGTTCTCCTTGGGACTCTGGTGCCACATCCTGCCGGAGGTGCTCGTCGGAAGGAACTTTCTTGGAAAAATCTTCATCAGCCATCCCAACAGCCAAGCATCAGCGGCAGGCTTCCTGCAAGGGTCCGCGAGCCGGAGCAAGAACCGTGGTTTGTCAGGCCCGGGCGTGGAGGAACCGTTCCAGGCCGTCTTCGCCCAGGGATAGTCCGGTGTGGATGAAGCCCGGGTCTCTTGCCGCGTCCGGGTGACTGTCCGGGTGGCCGCGCGGTGATCCTTCCTTCGATCCTTCCTGCGGTCTGGGTTGGTGGGGCCAGTGGGGTGGTTCCCAGTCCTGGTGTTCGCTCTTGTAGCGCCTTCCCGAGGGTGAGATCCAGCCGGGTGGTTCGTTTTTGGTGGCCGGGGTGGGCCGCCAGGCGCTGGTATGTCTCAGGCGGTGGTGTTTGGGGCATGGCTGTCCCAGGTTCGAGACCCCGGTGGTGCCGCCCTTGGCCCAGGCGAGGATATGGTCGGCCTCGTTGTCCAATGAGTTGTTGCTGCAGCCCGGGAAGGGACACTTGCCGTCCCGCAGCCGCAGCCACTGCCGCATGGCCTTGCTGAGCCGGTAACTGGACCGCCCGATCTCCAGCGGGGCCCCGTCCCGGGGATCGACCAGGACGCGGTAGAACGAGTCGGCTCCGTTCGCCACGAGGTCCCGGGCCATCGACGCCGGGATGGGGCCGTAGCCGTCCAGCATCGCTGGCTCCTCGGTGGCGCCGAGCAGGGAGAACACCGGGACCGTCACCAGGACCCCGGCCCGCGGCGGCGGAACCTGCCCGGGATTGCTGCCTTCCGCGCTCCCGCCGCTGCCCTGGTTTCCGCCGCTGCCCTGGTTCCCGCTGCTGTCCTGGTCTCCGCCGCGAAGGAGGGCGGCGGCGAAGACGTCGGCCCGGAGTTGGGTGAGCGTCCGGGGCTCGTCGGGGCCTTGCAGACCACGGGCCACGGCGGTGGTCCGGTTCCAGATCGCAGCGGCTTGGTCCCCGGGGAGGTAGGCCGTGAGCCAGGCCATCCCGTCCTGGTCCGGCACGTACTCGACCCGACGGTCCAGGACACCTTTCGCGTGGCGCTTTTCGATGCTCTCCGCGTGGTGGCGTTCGCGCCAGGTGCGGGCCCGGTGACGGAACCGGGATGCTGGCATTTCGCCGGCGGGACACCCACTGGCCGATCCCGGCGCGTCGGGGTCCAGGAAGTGGGCCTCCAGTGCGGCGGCACCGGCCCGGTCAAGGGTGGCGGCTTCGTCCGCCATGACCCGGGCGTGCTGCCAGGAGAGGGTTCCGGACTGCAGGGCGGCCAGGGTCAACGGCAAGGTATTGGTCAGGGCGTGGGAAACCGCCAGGAACGAACCCGCCGCCCGGTCACCGATGGTCAGGGCACACGCAACCTCAGCCGTGACTGCCATCTCCTGGGCCTGGACCGAAGCCTCCGGAGGTGCTGCGGCCTGGGCAGTGTCCGCGTATGTCACCGCTGTTAGTGCTTTCAAACCAGCCATCTGCGCATCCGCTGCCGCGGCCCCGGTCAGAATATCCAGGCAATCCTCGGACAATACCCGCAGCGGATCGCCCTCCGCAGAAAGTCCATCGGAACCGGATTCGTTCACCACGCCGGTGAGCACAGCAACGGCCGCGGCGATGTCCGCATACGCCTTCGCCACTGCCGGGTTGCTCATGTAGCCATCATCCAACGAGGGTCTGACATTTTGTCCTGGGGCTTCAACCACCAGCGCCGGAACCTCGCGAGATGACACTTGACGGCAATGTCCGACGCCGGGACTGCCGTCAAGTGCCCTCTCGCGGGGGTGGAAAGGTCAGCCGCGGAGCCGCTCCATGCCCGGATCGAACAGCGGTTCGGCGGTGACGGTCGCGGCGATGCGCTTCCCGAAGTACTCGATCTCCACGGAATCCCCAATCGACACAGATGAAGGCAGCCAGGCGTACGCGATCGGCTTGCGGACCGAGTAGCCGTAGGCGGCGCTGGTGACGTAACCGACCGCAGAACCGTCCAGGTACACAGGTTCCTTGCCCAGCACGAGGGACGTTCCGTCGTCGACCGTCAGGCAACGCAGCGCGCGCGTGGCAGGCTGTTCCTTGCGCGCCGCAAGGGCTTCACAGCCCACAAACCCCGTCTTGTCCTTGGCGATCGAAAAGCCCAGGCCGGACTCGTAGGGGTGGTGCTCGGAGGTCATGTCCGTGCCCCACAGCCGGTAACCCTTCTCGAGCCGCATGCTGTTGAACGCGCCCCGCCCGGCCGCAACGATGCCGTGGTCGCGCCCCGCCTCGAACAGCAGGTCCCAGAGCTTGAGCCCATACTCGGCCGTCGTGTACAGCTCCCAGCCGAGCTCCCCCACGTAGGAGAGTCGCATGGCCGTCACGGGGATGCCGCCCACCGAGATTTCCTTGGTCCGGAAGTATTTCAGGCCGTCGTTGCTGAGGTCGTCAGCGCTGACCTTGCCGATCACTTCGCGGGCCAGCGGTCCCCACAGTCCGATGCAGCAGGTGCTGCCGGTGATGTCGGTGACGTGCACCCACTGCGCGGGATCCGCGGCCGACTGCTGACGCGCCTCCACGCGGAGGTAGTCGAAGTCCACATGGCTGTTCACGCCGAGCTGGAACTCTTCCTCCGCCAAACGCGCCACCGTCACGTCGCTGCGGATGCCGCCGTCGTCCGCCAGCAGCAGGCAGTACGTCACGGCACCCGGCTTCTTGGCGATATTGCCCGTGCTGAGCCGCTGCAGCAGCGCCTGGGCGCCGGGGCCGGCGACGGAGAGCCGCTTCAGCGGCGTCATGTCATAGAGTCCGACGGCGGTGCGCGTCTTCCACGCCTCGGCTGCGGAAATGGGGGAAGAGAACATGGCCGACCATTCATCCCGCGGAGGCGTCTGCCATTCCGCCGGCAGTTCCGCGAGCAGGCCGCGGTTGGCCTCGAACCAGTGCGGCCGCTCCCAGCCGGCGGACTCCAGGAAGAACGCGCCGAGCTCCTTCTGCCGGACATTGAAGGGGCTCACCCGCAGGTCGCGCGGGGATTCCTTGGGCTGGAGCGGGTGCAGGATGTCGTAGATTTCCACGAAGTTCTGCTGGGACGTTTCACTGACGTACTGGTCGCTGGTCTGGACCTCCTCGAAACGCGTCAGCTCGCAGCCGTGCAGATCGGTGCGGGACTGGCCTTCGATGAGCAGCTCGGCCATCGCCCGGGCCACACCGGCCGAATGGGTGACCCAGACTGCCTCGGCAACGAAGAAGCCCTCGACGTCGGGCGACTCCCCCATCAGCGGCCCGCCGTCCGGGGTGAAGGAGAAGATGCCGTTGAAACCGTCATCGATCTGCGTTGCGTGCAGGGCTGGCAGCAGGTCCTGGCAGTCCTCCCAGGACGGGGCGAAGTCCTCCAGCGTGAAGTCCAGCCGGGAGGGCATACGGTGATCTGACATGTCCTTGGCGCTGACGCGGGGCAGGGTGTCCATGTCCACGGGCATCGGTTTGTGGGCGTAGCTGCCGATGCCGATCCGGTTGCCGTGCTCGCGGAAGTACAGGTCGCGGTCCTGATAGCGCAGGATGGGCTTGCTGGCCCCGTTGGGCAGCTCGTTGACGCCGCGCAGGCCGTCCAGCGGGGTCGTCTTGACGTACTGGTGCGCGAGCGGCAGCAGCGGCACTTTCAGCCCCACCAGCTTGCCGAGTTCGCGGCCCCAGAAACCGGCGCAGGACACCACAATGTCAGCGGGGATCACGCCGTCGTCCGTTTCGACGCCGGTCACCTTGCCGCCCGACTGCTCGATGCCGGTCACGGCCGTGGAACCCAGGTACGTCACGCCCGCCGCACGGGTCTTGCTGATCAGCAGCTGCACCGCCCGGGCCGCCGAGGCCAGCCCGTCCGTGGGGACGTAGAGGCCGCCCAGGATGCGGCGTCCGTCTGCGAGGGCGCCGGTGTTGAGCAGCGGATAGTGCTTCTCACACTCGTCGGCGTCGATGATCCGACCTTCAACGCCCCAGGAGGTGGCGTAGCCCAGCTTGCGCTTCAGGTCCTCCAGCCGGGCCTCGGTGGTGGCCAGTTCAAGCCCGCCCACCTGGTTGAAGCAGGAAGTGCCGTCGTCGCTCAGGGACAGCAGCTTGTCCACGGTGTAGCTGGCAAACTCCGTCATGGTTTTGGACGGGTTGGTCTGGAACACCAGGCCCGGCGCGTGCGAGGTGGACCCGCCGGCCAGTTCCAGCGGCCCCTGCTCGACCACCGTGATGTTGGTCCAGCCGCGGGTAGCAAGTTCATCCGCGAGGTTGGTGCCAACGATGCCGGCGCCGATGATGACAACGCGTGGTGATGCGCTCATAAGTGTGTTTCTCCTGTTTGGCTTGGCGGACGTTCGCGTTAGCGGAAGACGACGGTGCGGGTGTTGTTGAGCAGGACGCGGTGCTGGCAATGCCACTTGACCGCCCGGGACAGCGCCTGCGTTTCGGCGTCCCGTCCCACCGTCACCAGGGCATCGGCATCCAGGCTGTGGTCCACGCGGAACACTTCCTGCTCGATGATGGGACCCTCATCCAGGTCCGCCGTGACGTAGTGCGCGGTGGCTCCGACGAGCTTCACCCCGCGGTCGTAGGCCTGGTGGTAGGGCTTGGCGCCCTTGAAACCGGGCAGGAACGAGTGGTGGATGTTGATGGCACGGCCACGGAGGCCGGCGCAGAGTTCGTTGGACAGCACCTGCATGTAGCGGGCCAGGACCACCAGGTCCGCGTTGTACTCGGTCACCAGTTCCAGCAGCCGGGCCTCGGCTTCCGGCTTGGTGCCCGCCGTCACCGGGACGTGGATGAAGGGGAGCCCCGCGGCTTCCGCCATGGGGCGCAGGTCCTCGTGGTTGGAAACCACGACGGCGATCTCCGCACCAAGGCTGCCGGCCTGCCACCGGAAGATGAGGTCGTTGAGGCAGTGCCCGAACTTTGAGACCATCACCAGCAGCCGCTGCGGCCGTCCGTCGTGGATGGTGAAGTCCATGCCGAACTCCCCGGCGATGGGTGCAAAGGCCGCGGTGAGATTCGCCGTGTTGTTCTCGTGCAGGTGGCTGTCTTGTTCCGCCGTGTGGCTGAACCCCTCGAAACCACCGCCGGTAAACGCCGTGCGCAGGTAGAGGTTGCCGCTGACGTGGTCGTCGAACTGCTGGTGCTCCACGATGTCGAAGCCGCGGTCCGCCAGGAAGGCCGTCACCGCGCGGACGATTCCGGGCTGTTCGGGACAGGACAGGGTGAGGACGAGTTGGGCGGGGCGGGTGGTGGCGGCTGCCTTCGCGGCGCCCGCCGCGGCGGTGGCGTTGCCCGGCACACGGTTCTCAAGAAGGATGGTCACGGTTTGCTCCTAAGTGTGGGTGCGGGCTTGAGGGCGTCGCGGGAATCGCTGCCGTTGGAATCACTGCCGGTGGAATCACTGCCGGGCGCATCGCCGGGGCAGCGGACCCCGTCCGGGCAGCGTTCGCCGCATTCATGTTTGGTCACGAGGTCGAACTGGACTCCGCCGTGCTGGTCTACGCCCGTGCGGATGGCACGCTCCACCACTGAGTCGGCCAGGCGGCGCCGGAGCGACACCGGGTCCCGGCGCAGGTCCTTGACCAGTGCGAAGCACAGCAGCAGCATGACCAGCACGAACGGCAGCGCCGCCACAATGGTGATGCGCTGCAGGCCGGAAAGCGCCTCCGATGGCTCGTCGCCGCCGGCCAGCATCATGACGGCTGCTACTGCGCCGGTGAGGAGGCCCCAGAAGATGACCAGGCCGCGTTTCGGGTCGGCGGACCCGTTGGAGCTCAGTGACGCCATGATGATCGACGCAGAGTCGGCCCCGGTGATGAAGAAGATGGCCACGAGGACCATGGCCAGGACGATGACGGCCGCGGTGAGCCAGGCAGGCATGGACATGTTCTTCACCAGGTCGAACAGTGCGCCGTCGAAGTCGATGGACGGTGACCCGCTGGTCATGGACACCAGGCCGGGACTGCCCGCCTTGTCCGCTTCCTGCTGCACATGGAAGGCCGTTCCGCCAAAGATTCCAAACCAGATGACGCTGACGATGCTGGGGACCAGCAGGACGCCGGTTACGAACTGGCGAATGGTCCGGCCCCGGCTGATCCGGGCGATGAACATGCCGACAAACGGCGTCCAGGAGACCCACCAGGCCCAGTAGAAGATGGTCCAGCCGGACATCCATTTGCGCAGGGCCTCATCGCCGACTGCCTCGGTGCGGGATGACATTTCGGCAAGGTCCCTGGCGTAGTCTCCCACTGCGGCAGGGATGAGGTTGAGGATGAACAGCGTGGGTCCGGCGATGAAGACGATGAGTGCCAGGACCACGGCCAGGACCATGTTGATGTTGGACAGCCACTGGATGCCGCGGCTGATGCCGGACACGGCCGAGGCCACGAAGCAGGCCGTCAGGATGGCAACGATGGCCACCAGGACGGGCGTGCCGATTTCGCCGATCCAGCCGTTGGACGTCAGGCCGCTGCCGATCTGCAGCGCACCGAGGCCGAGGGAGGCTGCCGTGCCGAAGAGCGTGGCAAAGATCGCGAGGATGTTGATGAACTTCCCCACCGGCCCTTCCACGGTCCGGATACCGAACAGCGACGTAAACGCTGCGGAGATCAGTTGCCTGCGGCCCAGGCGGTAGGTGCCGTAGGCCATGGCGATGCCAACCACGGCGTACATAGCCCACGGGTGGAGGGTCCAGTGAAAGATGGAGGTTGCCATGGCGGTCTGGATGGCGGCAGGAGTGCTCCCGTCCACGGTTCCGGGCGGCGGGGAGATGTAGTGGTAGAGCGGCTCGGCGACGCCGTAGAACATCAGGCCGATGCCCATGCCTGCCGCGAACATCATGGAGATCCAGGAGACCGTTTTGAACTCTGGCTTTTCGCCGTCCTTGCCCAGTGGGATATTGCCCCACTTGCCGAGTGCCAGCCAGAGGACAAAGACAACAAACAACGAGGCCAGGACCATAAAGAGCCAGCCGGTGTACTCCATCACCCAGTCGAGGGCGACGGTCGAGGTGGTGGCCAGGCTGTCGCGCCCGAGGAAGCCCCAGGCCACGAAGGCCAGGGCGACGGCACCGGTGATGCCGAACGTGGCCTTGTCGAGGGTGAGCTTACGGTTCCGGCGGTTTGCCACCGCCTGCTCTGACCGGGTCTGGCGGAGTTCCTGCATGATCTGTTCGGTGTCTTCCGCCTCCGTCTCCGTCTCCAAATCGTAGGCGGCGGGGAGGGGATCTAATTCGTCCAGGACGTCATTGTCCGGCCGGGTTTCACTGTTCAATGCCATGAGCAAGTCCTTTGTTCGGATTCATGGGCTGGTATTAGACGTGGCCGTCCACTGTCAGTCCGGGGGGAAGGTTGGGGACGTCCTTGGATTCGATGATCATGATGTCGCCATCGATCACCGTTACTTCGTGGGAGCGGACCGGCAGCTTGGCCGGCGGCGCGTCGACGCTTCCACTGCGCAGGTTGAACCTGGACGCGTGCAGCGGGCACTCCACCCAGCAGTCCTCCACCCAGCCGTCGGCCAGGGACGCGTCCTGGTGGGTGCACGTGTCATCAATTGCGAAAAGCTCGCCTTCCTCTGTGTGGAAGACGGCGATGGGCGGCGAGGTATTCAGCCGCAGTGCTTCCCCGGGTGCCAGTTCGCTGAGCGGGCATGCCTTATGCATGAGTGGTCCTCTTCTTCGTTCGGGTTCCTCTTGGGTGTCTCAGCGACTGGCGCAGTTCCGTTATGAACAACAGCAATCGCAATATGCAACAGAGTGCGCCAGCTCACATTGCTTGTCAAGGGTTTTCCTTTCTGTTGCGGAGCGCCGTCCCCTTGTTGCGCCAACCCTTGACAGCGCCCGTGGCGTACATCACTCTGTTGCATATAGCGATGGTTGTTGCGTAAGAAGCAATTGAAAGAGGAACGCTGAATGCAGACGCTAGCGATTGTGGGAGCTTCCCTGGCCGGCCTGTCGGCCGCCCGGGCCGCCCGTGCCCAAGGCTTTACCGGCAGGCTTGTCGTCATTGGCGACGAACCGCACCGGCCGTACGACAGGCCGCCGCTGTCCAAGGACTTCCTCCTTGGCAGGGCGACGGCAGAGGACCTATCCCTGGAGTCCGACCCCGATGAGCTGGGCGCTGACTGGCTGCTGGGAACTGAAGCGGCGTCGTTGGATGCCGGCACGCGTACCATCCTGCTGAAGGACGGCCGCACTATTCAGGCGGACGGCATCGTCATCGCAACCGGAGCGCGGGCACGGAAGTTGCCCACGCTGGCCGGACTGAGCAATGTCTTTACCCTCCGCACCCTCGCCGACGCGCAGAGCCTCGCGCCGGAACTGGTGGCCGGCAGCAGGATGGCCGTCATCGGTGCCGGCTTCATCGGCGCGGAAGTGGCCGCCGCTGCCTCATCGCGGGGAATGGACGTAACCATGATCGACACCAAGCCGGTTCCGTTCGCCGCGCAGCTCGGTACCGAAATGGGCGGCCTGGTGGCCGGACTCCACGCAGCCAACGGTGTGGAGCTCATCTCCTCAGCCGTGATCGAGGACTTCTACAGCTGTGAGGGCAATGTCACCGGACTCCGTCTGGCCGGCGGACGCTACGTGTCCGCCGACGTGGTGGTGGTCGGCATCGGCGCCGAGCCTAACATCGGATGGCTGGCGGACTCCGGACTGGAACTGAACGGTGGCGTGGTGTGCGACGCCATGGGACGAACGGGCGTGCCTGGCGTCGTGGCCGTGGGTGACTGCGCCTCATGGTTCGACCACGCAGCCGGAAAGCACCGCAGGATGGAACACTGGACCGGCGCGCTGGAACGGGCGGCCATTGCGGTGGAGGCCCTGCTGGACGCTGAAGCCGTGCCAAAGCCGGCCAAGCCGCACTATTTCTGGTCCGATCAGTACGGCGTCAAGCTGCAGTTTGCCGGCCACTCCGCCGGCTACGACAGGCTGGAGATCGAGGCGGGGGAGGCCCACACGCACAGCTGCCTTGCCGTGTACTACCGCGGTGATGAGCCGGTGGCGGTCCTGGGGATGAACCAGCCCCGGCTGTTCACCAAATGGCGGCGCAGCCTCTCGGCTTCGGGCTCGGCGGCGACTGCCCAACCACCCGCCGCGCCGCATGCCGTTCCGCAGGCACAAACGGAGAGCCAGCCAGCTGCTTGTGCAGACGCGTCCGCACTGGTGGGGGCCGCCGTCGTGCATTGAAATTCCTGATTTTTAGCTCCAAATCCGAAATCCCTGCCCTGAGTTATGCCCTTGTTGATCGTTGTTCATAAGGAGGACAAATTGTCTGTTGAGGTAAGTGCCCCGAGTCTGATCCCTACGCTGCCCGGTTACACGTATGTGGATGAGGCGGTGTTCCGCGCCGAGCAGGAGCGGATTTTCGAGCAGATGTGGTTCTGTGCCATCCGCTCGGCGGACCTGGACAAGGCAGGCGCATGGAAGACCGTCCAGATCGGTCGGGAAAGCGTGCTGATCAGCCGCACGCGCAAGGGCGCCATCCGCGCTTTTTACAACGTCTGCCGGCACCGCGGCGTGAAGCTGTGCATGGAGGAGCAGGGTGAAGCTGCCCGCTCATTCCAGTGCCCGTACCACGCCTGGACCTATGACTTCGAGGGCAAGCTCATCGCTGCGCCCAACCTGACCAAGATGCCGGACATCGACCGCGACGAGTACGGACTGGTCAAGGTCCACATCCGCGAGTACCTCGGCTACGTGTGGGTTTGCCTTGCCGACGAGCCGCCGTCGTTCGAAGAGGACGTCATGGGCGCCGTCGAAGAACGCCTCGGCGACCACCAGAAGATCGAGGGCTACGACGTTGCCAACCTCAGCCTGGGCCGCCGCATCCGCTACGACGTGAAGGCCAACTGGAAGCTCATCATCGAAAACTTCATGGAGTGCTACCACTGCGCCACCATCCACCCCGAACTGACCGAGGTCCTGCCGGAGTTCGCGGACGGCCTGGCCGCCCAGTATTTCGTGGGCCACGGCGCCGAGTTTGGTGAGGACGTCAAGGGCTTCACCATCGACGGCTCCGAAGGGTTCGAACTGATTCCGACAATCGCGGACGACCAGGACCGGCGCTACTACGCCATCACCATCAAGCCGACCGTGTTCGTGAACCTGGTGCCGGACCATGTGATCGTCCACCGCATGTTCCCGCTCGCGGCAGACCACACCGTCGTGGAATGCGACTGGCTGTACCTGCCCAGCGTGGTGGAAAGCGGCAAGGACCTCAGCGCTTCGGTGGAGCTGTTCCACCGCGTCAACGAGCAGGACTTCGATGCCTGCGAGCGCACGCAGCCGGGCATGAGCTCCAGGGTCTACTCCAAGGGCGGCGTGCTGGTCCCAAGCGAACACCACATCGGCGCGTTCCACGACTGGGTCCAGGAAAAGGTTGGGGACATAACACCCGCCCGCTGAAACCCCCGCGACACCTAAGGCAATGAGCCCGTCCTGACCGGCGGGCTCATTCTTTTAAGGCCGCGGGCTGGGCTAGTGTCAAATATCGTTTGCGGACCACACAACGGAAAGGCGATGCCACCCGAGGATGAGCGCGCTTGGATACCTTGCGGCCTCAGTGCCGCCACGCCTGGCGATGGCTGGCTCTTCCGTCGCCATCCCCATCCTCACAGTGCAGGAACTGAACAACATCGGCATCGGGGGCGCCCTGGTGGCTGTCTCCCTAGGACCAAGCGTCATTGCGGCCCCCATGGTGGGTGCGGCCCTGGACCGTTCCCGCCGGCCGGCCGTCCTGATCGCAGCTTCAGGCTTCCTGACCGCCGCCGCAGCGCGTCCTTCATCGGGCAGATCCCGCTGCCCGTGGTCTTCGCCTTCCTGGCCGTCGCCGGAGCGCTCTCGCCTTTCTACATGGGCGGGCTCTCGAGCTTTGTGGCGGACGAGATCCCTGACCAGCGGCGCGCCTTCGCCTACGACGCGCTGTCCTACAATATTTCCGCCGTGGCCGGGCCTGCCCTCGTCGCGGTCCTTGCCACGTTCCTGCCGGGCGGAACAGCGCTGTGGGTACTGTGCGCCGCTGCCCTCGCTGGTGCCATCAGCGCGGCGGCCACCCGGCTCAAAGCCCGTGGCGCCACGGGCCATTCAGTGTGGCAGACGGTCAGGTCCGGGCTGCACCGCATCCTGAGCCACCGCCCCCTGGCGGTGGTGACCGGCGCATCCACCCTGAGCCAGCTTGGCCAGGGCGGACTGGCCGTAGCAGCCGTTGCCCTTTCCATCGAGCGAATCGGCTCGCCCGGGGAGGGCGCGCTCCTGGTGACCGCGTTCGCCGTCGGAAGCCTGATAGGTGCCCTGTGCGAGACCATCCGGCCCACGCGCGCCCGCCCGCACGCCGTGATGATGCTGGGTTTCCTCGCCACCGGGCTGCTGACCATCGGAGCCGCGTTCGACTTTGGCACCGTCTGGACCGTGATTGCGATCGGCCTGTCCGGGGTGTTCACTGCTCCCACAGCCGCGGCCATGCTCTTCCTCCGCAGCCATCTGAGCCCGCCCCACCTCCGGTCCCAGATCTTCACGGTGGGGGCGGGCTTCCGGGCGAGCGCGTCAGCGGCCGGTGCGGCGCTGGCAGCGTCGGCCACGGGCCTCGGCGGAGGACTTGCCGTGACTGGAATAGGCGTGATCTGGGTGGTCTCGGCTGCGCTGATGGCCGCTTATCCGTCTACCCGCGGCCCTGTCCGCCGCCCCGCCTAGGCGTGTCTCCTAAATCTATTTGAAAACGTACAACCTCACAGAGACCGATGAACCCCTCGGTGGGATGCTTTGCGAGGTTGCGATTGGGGAACTGACAGCTGTTACCGCACGGATCCAACGAGGCTTTGACAGTTCGGCATTTGCCCCACATATTCCGCATGTCGTGGTCCGCTGAAGCGACATGAAGGCAATTGAGGGTCGTTTGCGGTCCAGGGTGTGTGATTTGCGAAGGTGTGTGGCCGGTGTTAGCGTGGCATTCCAATCATGAATTCCTCGGTCATCCGAGTCCATAGCAGTGAAAGGATCGTTTTGGGGGCGGCTTTCAGCACGACTATGTTCACGATTGCGTTCTTGGTAGTAGCCGGCCTACTCCAAATGCTCGCGTCGCAGGTCAAATCAGGCGAATCAAAGCCAAATTACACGTTTGGCATCCGTTCGAAAGCCACATTGTCATCCGAGCGTGCATGGAACGCTGCACACAGTTCAGCTCTTGGTGCATTGAAAGCCATTCCTGTGCTACTCCTGGGTTTTGTTGCCACTATGTGGGTTATATTCGCAGTACTACCCAAAGATGATTCAAGCGTTCCGTGGATCTTCTTCTCCGGCATGGGGTTCACCGCCATCATGGTGGCCATGCTCATGCACATGTACTATAAAGCGGATTCTCTCGCTCGTCGCATAGCTGCAGGCGATACATAGTCAACAGCAGGCTTCGCTTTACAACTAAATTTCGTTTACAAATATTGGGGGATATTTTGTTTTCAACTTCATATTTAAGAACTCTGCGCGTCAGTCTGGCAATGCTGCTATGCATACTGCTTGGTTCGGTGGGTATCTCATCTGCTCAAGCGTCAGTCTCCTCCATAGTTACAACGAAGAAATCAGATTTCCAGGGAAAATATAGTGCGGAAGATGCACTGCGGCTTCTCCTGGCTGGTATTGGCCCACTGGCCGAAAGTAACCCGCGATTGCTCAGCCTGCTGGGGTTTGCCGCAGATCGTCCGGTTCCGAGCCTTGCCGAGGTCGACCCGATCGTCACCGATTTCCTGGCATACTACCCCGGCTTCAAGTCCGAGGTGCTGCCGAAGCTCCGCTCCGGCAAGCCACGCTCGGTTGAGGCTGCTCTGGCCACCTTCACGGAAAAGTTCTACGACTACTTGAACTACCGCAAAGCGATAACCAATCCGGAGGAACAGCCGCAGGTGACGCCCTATGGGTGCGGTGTGACCTGGACATGTGCCGCAGTGGCTGCCTTCGTCGTAGCGAATGGCGCCTTGTACGCAAACGTTGCGGTTGCGACGTTCGTGGTTGTCGCCGGTGCCGCTGTATTGGTTCTGCTGGTGGTTCCTGGCTATTTGGCGAATAAGGACTACATGACAACGGCAGGCGTCGAGGAAATCGGACGAGACACCGCGATTGCAGAGCTCACACGAGCGCTACGGTGAACTCGTTTCTCTGGCCCTGGAACTCTGTCTGCCGCCACCTACCATGACCCTGAACGACCGGTCCCGCAGATCGAAAACCTCGTTGCTGGCGGGAATGATTTCTCTGGCACTGTTCGGCGTGTTCTTCGCGCTGACGATCTTGCCATGCCCAGCAATGTGCTGGCAGTGAAGGAGGGTGAGCCGCTTCGTCGCACGCTGGTATCCCTGGCGCCGCAAGCGTGGGCGTTCTTCACTAAGCCACCCAACGATCCGGAGTTCGCCGTCTATCAGCTCCGGGACGACGGATCAATCGAGTCGTTGATGCTTACTCCACAAACGAGACCGGGAAACTATTTCGGGCTGAGTCGCAAACAAAGGTCCCAGGGCCCGGAGATGGGCGTTATCGGTAACACCATCAAGGAATGGACGGAGTGCAGCCCGGATGCTGATCGGGGTGAATGCCTTGAGAGTGTGCGGTCACTGAAGCTCCAGGTCGTGGACAATGAGTCGCCGGTTGCCTCCGTTTGCGGCCGTATAGTTATTTTTCAGACGAAAGCTGTTCCTTGGGCTTATCGGGAATTTGAATCCGAAGCCCGTTTTGAGGTCAAGGGTGCAGTTGTAGAATCGAGATGCACGCGATCGTGAATCTATTATGCAGGCTCGACAGAGATATTTGGTCGTTTAATCCCCAGTCCCGCGTAATTGCTTTGGCCAGGAGCGGCCTTGCGCTTTCACAGGTGCTGACCCTCGTATTTACGCCCGCCGCGCACCTCTATGCGGTTCCGATTCTGGGGCAGCCTTCAACCGGACAGTGCCATCGTTTCCTGGAGAATGTCTCATTGTTCTGTGTGGCGGATGGACTCCCGGATGATATTGTACAAATTTTGATGATCCTTGGTCTGATCGCCGTGATATCCGGCTGGCTGCCTCGGTTTACCTCAATTCTGCACTTCTGGCTCTCCTACTCCTTTGCACATGCAGTGGCTCTGCCTGACGGTGGCGACACAGTATTGGTGTTCACTACCTTCTTCCTGGTGTTTGTCTGTCTGCCAGATGCCCGGATTTGGCACTGGTCCCAGAGCAACTCATGGTCCAGCGCCAGGTTCGGAGCTTTGCAAGGGATTTCGTGGGCCGCCCACTGGGCTCTTAGGTTCCAGGTCGCATATATATATCTGCACAGCGCGCTGGCTAAACTGAGCGTTGAGAATTGGAGTGAGGGGAGCGCCCTCTACTACATCGTTCGTGGTGAGTTTTTTGGAACTGCAAACTTTCTTCAAGGTTTTGTTTTCTTGCTCACCTCAATACCCATCGTTGCCTTATCACTTAGTTGGGGAACGATGATTGTGGAGTGCCTGACTGCAGGATCGATTCTTAGCAAGCGACCCGTTGTGCAGACAGCGGGATTCGTTGCCTGTGCGATGCTGCACGTCGGCATCATCGCCTTCATTGGTATCTGGTCTTTCGCGCTGGCCATGATTTTCTCCGTCATGATTGCTGGATCGCGCGGGCTGGTTCCGGTCATGTACAGGCTTTGGATCCGATCGCCTTTCCAAGCGAGCCGTCGCGACGATTTGGTACCCGTCGCCTGAACTGCCGTCCGTCACGAGGCTGCTGCCGCTGTGATTTCGAGTCAATACCCACGCGTTGCCTGGAGCCTTGCCTCGCTTGCGATCCTCGGACGCGCCTTGTGGATCGCACACGAGGAGGCCGCTGTCAGTGAGCCGGCCGTCAGAGGGAATTCCACCTAGCGCTCCTAGAAATTCTCAGCGCCGGGTGTAGCCCATCTTGGCGCTGATCTGGAGGCCCGCGTCCTTGATTCCCTCAATGAGTCCAGGCTCCTTCTCGGGGTCGAAGCGGAAGACGGGGCCCGAGATGCTGATGGCGCCAATGACTGTCCCCAAGTGGTTGTACACCGGCACGGACATGGAGTTGATGCCGATCTCGAATTCCTCCAGCGTGACGCCGTAGCCAGTCCGGGCGATGTTGATCAGTTCGTTCTCCAGCTTTCCCCGGTTGGTGATGGTCCGCGGAGTCCGTGCGGGCAGTCCCGTCTCCTTGAGGATTCGATCCCGCTCATCCGCGGACAGCGCTGCGAGCAGCACCTTCCCGCTCGAGGTGGCGTGGAGCGGCGTGAGGCTGCCCACCCAGTCATAGGTGGCCAAGGTGGATGGCCCCATCGCCTGATCCACGTTGACCGCGAAATTCGAGCGCAGGACAGCGAGATTCACCGTCTCTTTGAATTCGTCGGCCAGGCTTTCCAATATGGGGCGAGCCTCCCGGACCAGGCTCAGCCGGCCCGGAATGGAGCTGGCCAGCCGCAGGATGCCGAAGCCCAGCTGGTACTTTCCGCGATCGCTGTTCTGGTGGACCATCTCCCGGCTCACCAGCGAACCCAGCAGCCGGGAGACTGTGGATTTGTGGATTCCCATCTCCTCGGCGATGTCGCTCACGCCGGCGTGGCCGTCCCGCGCCAGGATTTCCAGGACCGCGAGGGCCCGGTCCACGGACTGGACGCCGCCGTGCTGGCCCGCCTCCGCATCGACGTCGGGTTCACGTTCATTGTTCGCAGCCATGGTCCATACTCTCAAGTAGGTTGCCCGTGGTGAAATCAGGGCGCGGAAAGTCAGCGGAGGCCGTTGGAGTTTGCCGCGATGCCTGTTGCTACGGTCCGGGCCGCAGCGTCGGGCAGCGCCGGCGACCTCAGTGCCGCGAGCAGTGTTTCGACGGTGGTGGTCCAGCAGTTCGGCGGCTACCCGGAGGCGTTCTGCCGAGTCGGCAGGGATTCGATGAGGTACGACGGCGGCGCGTCCGCCACCTGCAGCGGGCCGTGCGGCGGGCGGTGCTGACGTGGCCGTGGTTGGCGGCTCCATTTACAGCGCCGACGATCCTGCCGTTACAGCACCTTGCGGATGGTTTCCTCAAAGCTCGTGACGTGGTGCAGGGCAAGCTCGCCGGCCTTGTCGGCATCACCCTCGGCCACAGCCCTGAGCAAGTCCACGTGCTCGGTGATGTGGCCGCTGACTGACGGCAACTTGTCCAGAACCAGGCACCAGATACGGGTTGCAAGGTTGTCGTAGCGGATCAGGGTGTCTTCGAGGTGCGGGTTGGCGGCCGCCTTGTAGATCAGCCGGTGCACTGTCAGGTCATACCGCATCAGGTCGCGCGACTCCGCCGGGTGGGGCTCAAGCTCTGCGATGGTGTCAGCGACTTTCAGCAGTTCACGGCGCATGGCCGCGTTGGCCCGGGTGGCAGCACTGCGCGCAGCGAGCGGCTCCAGCAACTCGCGGACTTCTGAGACATCCGCCAGTTCCGTGAAGTCCACGCTGGTGGCAAAGGTTCCGCGGCGCGGATATGAAATAACCAGGTGATCCACCTCAAGCCGCTTGATCGCCTCGCGGACAGGTGTCCGCCCGAAGCCGAGCTCGGCGGCCAACTGACCGTCGTTGATCGGTTCCCCCGGGCGGATCTCAAGCATGATCAGTTTGTCCCGCAGCTGCCGATACGCGGCCTCAGCCTGGGACAGCACCTCGTCCTCCGCTTGGGGCAGGGCAAGAATTGCATTCACGGCGCCGCTCCGTTCTTCTGTACCGCTGAACCCGAACTTAGCTTTACGCCGGTTTCGGTCCAGCTATTGACTCTGCTGTGATCCCAATCATACCATTGAGCTCACACTGATATATCAGTCATAAGAGCAGTGGTATTTCAAAGGAGCATCCGTGGTTGAGCAGTTGAACGAGCGACTTTCCGCAGTCGATCCCGAGGTCCAGCAGGCCATTAACAACGAGCTGGTCCGCCAGCAGTCGACGCTGGAGATGATCGCCTCGGAAAATTTCGCCCCGTCCGCCGTCATGGAGGCGCAGGGCTCAGTGCTGACGAACAAGTACGCGGAGGGCTACCCCGGCAAGCGCTACTACGGCGGCTGTGAGCACGTTGACGTTATTGAGCAGCTGGCCATCGACCGCGTCAAAGCCCTCTTCGGTGCGGAATTCGCGAACGTCCAGCCGCACTCCGGCGCGCAGGCCAACGCCGCCGCCATGTTTGCCCTGCTGAACCCGGGCGACACCATCATGGGCCTGAGCCTGGCCCACGGCGGCCACCTCACCCACGGCATGAAGATCAACTTCTCCGGCAAGCTGTACAACGTGGTCCCGTACAACGTGCGGGAGTCCGACCTCCGGATCGACATGGCCGAGGTTGAAGCGCTGGCCCTGGCACACCGCCCGAAGCTGATCGTCGCCGGCTGGTCTGCCTACTCCCGCCAGCTGGACTTCGCCGAGTTCCGCCGCATCGCCGACCTCGTAGGTGCCTACCTCATGGTGGACATGGCGCACTTCGCCGGCCTGGTGGCCGCCGGACTGCACCCGAACCCGGTGCCGTACGCCGACGTCGTCACCACCACCACCCACAAGACCCTCGGCGGCCCTCGCGGCGGCGTCATCCTCGCCAAGGAGCAGTACGCCAAGAAGATCAACAGCGCGGTATTCCCCGGTCAGCAGGGCGGGCCGCTGGAGCACGTCATCGCCGCCAAGGCCGTGGCCTTCAAGCTCGCCGGCAGCCCCGAATTCAAGGAACGCCAGGAACGCGTCCTGCAGGGATCAAAGCTCCTGGCCGAACGGCTCCTCCGCGACGACGTTGCCGCTGCGGGAATCTCCGTGGTCAACGGCGGCACCGACGTGCACCTGGTCCTGGTTGACCTTCGCAATTCCGAACTGGACGGACAGCAGGCAGAAGACGCCCTGCACCGCATCGGCATCACCGTCAACCGCAACGCCGTCCCGTTCGACCCCCGCCCGCCCATGGTGTCCTCCGGCCTCCGGATCGGCACCCCCGCCCTCGCCACCCGCGGGTTCGGCGCCACTGAATTCACCGAAGTTGCGGACATCATCGCGACGGCGCTCATCGCCGCTGCTTCACATAACGACGGCGGGGACGGCACCTCAGCCGGCGCATCCCTCAACGAAGCCACCGTCGTCGAACTCCGCGCCCGCGTCACGGCCTTGGCCGAGCAGTTCCCCCTTTACTCGCACCTCAACGGCGGCACCGATGTCGCCGCCTTCGAATCAGACCTGATTGGAGCAGCCCAGTGAGCACGCAACAGCTCCCCGAGCACCCGGACTTCCTCTGGCGCAACCCGGAACCCAAGTCCTCCTACGACGCCGTGATTGTTGGCGGCGGCGGGCACGGCCTCGCCACCGCCTACTTCCTGGCCAAGAACCACGGCATGACCAACATCGCCGTCTTGGAAAAGGGCTGGCTGGCCGGCGGCAACATGGCCCGGAACACCACCATCATCCGTTCCAACTACCTCTGGGATGAGAGCGCGGCCATCTACGAGCACGCCCTCAAGCTCTGGGAAATCCTGCCGGAGGAGCTCGAATACGACTTCCTGTTCAGCCAGCGCGGCGTCATGAACCTCGCCCACACCCTCGGTGACGTCCGTGAAAGCATGCGGCGCGTCGGTGCGAACCAGCTCAACGGCGTGGACGCCGAGTGGCTTGACCCCAAGCAGGTCAAGGAACTCTGCCCCATCCTGAACATCAGCGACAACATCCGCTACCCCGTCATGGGCGCCACCTACCAGCCGCGTGCAGGCATCGCCAAGCACGACCACGTGGCCTGGGCCTTCGCCCGCAAATGCGACGAACTCGGCGTGGACATCATCCAGAACTGCGAAGTCACCGGCTTCGTCAAGGACGGCAACCGTGTGGTGGGCGTCAAGACCAACAAGGGCACCATCAACACCGAAAAGGTGGGCCTCGCGGCCGCCGGACACAGCTCGGTCCTGGCGGAAATGGCCGGTTTCCGGCTCCCCATCCAGTCCCACCCGCTCCAGGCCCTGGTCTCCGAGCTGCACGAACCGGTCCACCCCACGGTGGTTATGTCCAACCACGTGCACGTCTACGTCTCCCAGGCCCACAAGGGCGAACTGGTCATGGGCGCCGGCGTTGACTCCTACAACGGCTACGGCCAGCGCGGCTCCTTCCACGTGATCGAGCACCAGATGGCGGCCGCCGTCGAGCTCTTCCCCATCTTTGCCCGGGCACACGTGCTCCGGACCTGGGGCGGCATCGTGGACACCACCCTGGACGCCTCGCCCATCGTGGGCAACACCCCGGTGGAGAACATGTTCGTGAACTGCGGCTGGGGCACCGGCGGCTTCAAGGCCACGCCGGCCGCGGGCATGACGTTCGCGCACAACATCGCCACGGGCACGCCGCACCAGCTGAACAAGCCCTTTGCGCTGGAACGCTTCGAAACCGGCGCCTTGATCGACGAACACGGCGCAGCCGCCGTCGCCCACTAGCAGCCCTCCCCCAGAAAGAAGACGCACATGCTGCTCATCTCCTGCCCCAACTGCGGCTCGCGCGACGAGACCGAATTCCACTACGGCGGCCAGGCCCACGTGGCCTACCCCGAAAACCCGAACGAACTGAACGACCGCGAATGGGCCGAGTTCCTGTTCTACCGCGACAACACCAAGGGTGCCTTCGCCGAGCGCTGGCTGCACAGCACCGGCTGCCGCCAATGGTTCAACATGCTCCGCGACACTGTCACCTACGACATCCAGGCCGTCTACCCGATGGGTACGCCCCGGCCCGCCGCCGCACCTGCTGCGCCGGAATCCGGAACCGCCAGCCTCGCCGCTGACAGCACCACCACCGGCACCGCGGCGCCCAGCATTTCGGGCACCAGCACGTCGGCACCAAGCATTTCCGCAACCGGCACCACCGCCAGCACCACCGCCCCGGAAGGAGCAACCAAGTGACTTCCCAGAACGCCCGCCTCGCCGCCGGCGGACGCATCGACCGCACCATCTCCTGGCGATTCACCGTTGACGGCGAGGAATTCACGGGCCACCCGGGCGACACCCTCGCCTCGGCCCTGATTGCCAACGGACGCATCGCCGCCGGTAACTCGCTCTATGAGAACCGTGCCCGGGGCATCATGTCCGCCGGCGTCGAGGAATCCAACGCGATGGTCAAGATCTCCCCGCGCTTCCCCGGCGACGTTGCCGAGTCCATGCTCCCCGCCACCACCGTCACCCTGGTGGACGGCCTGAAGGCAGAACTGCTCAACGGCCTGGGCAAGCTCGACCCGGAGGAGGACCGCGCCGAGTACGACAAGAAGTACGTCCACACCGACGTCCTGGTGATCGGCGGCGGCCCCGCCGGCCTTGCCGCAGCCCGCGAGGCTGTCCGCACCGGCGCCCGCGTCATCCTGATGGATGACCAGCCCGAACTGGGCGGCTCGCTGCTGGCCGGCTCCACGGCCCCCGGACTGGCCGAGACCATCGAAGGCAAGCCGGCCCTGGAGTGGGTGGCCGACGTTGAAGCCGAACTGGTTTCCGGAGCAGAATCCACCGTCCTGAACAGGACTTCGGCCTTCGGCGCCTACGACGCCAACTACGTCATCGCCGTCCAGAACCGCACCGACCACCTGTCCAGCCCGGCCGCCCCCGGCGTCTCCCGGCAGCGCATCTGGCACGTGCGTGCCAAGCAGGTGGTGCTGGCTCCCGGCGCCCACGAACGCCCGCTGGTGTTCGAGAACAACGACCGCCCCGGCATCATGCTCGCCTCCGCCGTCCGCAGCTACCTGAACCGCTACGCCGTAGCCGCCGGGCAGCGCGTGGTCATCAGCACCACCAACGACAGCGCCTACGCCCTTGCCGCTGACCTGCGCGCGGCAGGCGTCAAGGTTGCCGCCGTTGTGGACGCCCGTCCGCAGCTCACCGCGGTGGCAACTGCCGCCGTCGAAGCCGGCACCCGGGTGCTGATCGGCAGTGCGGTCGCAAACACCGGCGCCGACGCAGACGGCCGGCTGAACGCCGTCACCGTCCGCAGCATTAACGACGACGGCGAACTCACCTCCGGCGTCGAAGAGATCGCCTGCGATCTGCTGGCAGTTTCCGGTGGCTGGAGCCCGCTGGTGCACCTCCACTCCCAGCGCCAGGGCAAACTGCGCTGGGACGACGAGCTGGCCGCCTTTGTGCCGAGCACCGTGGTTCCCAACCAGCAGACCATCGGCTCCGGCCGCGGCAGCTTTGAGCTCGCGGACGTACTGGCCGAAGGCATCTCCGCCGGCGCCAGCGCGGCCACCGCGGCGGGCTTCCAGCCCACCACGCAGCCGTCCCCGCTCGGCGAGCCGAAGGCATCCGCCCCGACCCGCCAGCTCTGGCTGGTTCCGGGCCAGGCCGGCACGCCGGATGACTGGCACCACCACTTCGTGGACTTCCAGCGCGACCAGTCCGTAGCTGACGTGCTGCGCTCCACCGGTGCCGGCATGCGGTCCGTGGAGCACATCAAGCGCTACACCTCCATCAGCACCGCCAACGATCAGGGCAAAACCTCCGGCGTCAACGCGATCGGCGTCATCGCCGCCGCCCTCCGGACCGCCGGCGAAGCATCCCGCGGCATCGGCGACATCGGCACCACCACCTACCGGGCACCGTTCACTCCGGTGGCGTTCGCGGCACTCGCCGGACGCCAGCGCGGCGAGCTGTTCGACCCCGCCCGCGTCACGTCCATCAACCCGTGGCACGTCGCCAAGGGCGCCCTGTTCGAAGACGTTGGGCAGTGGAAGCGGCCATGGTACTACCCGCAGGCCGGGGAAGACATGGATGCTGCCGTACTCCGCGAATGCGCAGCCGTCCGCGACTCCGTGGGCTTCATGGACGCCACCACCCTGGGCAAGATCGAAATCCGTGGCAAGGACGCCGGTGAGTTCCTCAACCGGATCTACACCAACGCGTTCAAGAAGCTCGCCCCGGGTTCCGCCCGCTACGGCGTGATGTGCATGGCCGACGGCATGATCTTCGACGACGGCGTGACCCTGCGCCTGGACGACGACCGGTACTTCATGACCACCACCACCGGCGGCGCCGCGAAGGTGCTGGACTGGCTCGAGGAATGGCTGCAGACCGAATGGCCGGAACTCGACGTGCACTGCACTTCGGTGACCGAACAGTGGAGCACGATTGCCGTCGTCGGGCCTAAGTCCCGGGCGGTACTCGCCAAACTGGCACCGGAACTCGCCGCGGGCGGCGGGCTGGAAGCAGAAGCCTTCCCGTTCATGACCTTCCGCGAAACCACGCTCGCATCCGGCGTGCAGGCACGCGTCTGCCGCATTTCCTTCTCCGGCGAGCTGGCCTACGAGATCAACGTGCCGTCCTGGTACGGGCTGAACACCTGGGAAGCCGTGGCCGCTGCCGGAGCCGAATTCAACATCACCCCCTACGGCACCGAAACCATGCACGTGCTCCGCGCCGAGAAGGGCTACCCGATCGTCGGGCAGGACACCGACGGCACCGTCACTCCGCAAGACGCGGGGATGGAATGGGTGGTCTCCAAGGCCAAGGAATTCATCGGCAAGCGCTCCTACGCCCGGGCGGACGCCCAGCGGGAGGACCGCAAGCACCTGGTCAGCGTGCTGCCGGTGGATGGCTCCATCCGGCTGCCGGAAGGCACCCAGCTCGTGGAAAAGGGCATCCCGGCGACACCCGCCTACGGCCCCGTTCCCATGGAGGGCTTTGTGACCTCCAGCTACCACAGCGCTGCCTTGGGCCGCTCATTCGGGCTGGCACTGATCAAGAATGGCCGCAACCGCATCGGTGAATCCCTGGTGGCCGTCGCCGGCGACCAGCTGGTTGACGTTGTTGTCGCAGAAACCGTACTTTTTGACCCCGAAGGAGCCCGCAAAGATGGCTAACACCGCAGAACTCAATGGCGTCAATGGACTCCGGGACATCCGCCGCAGCCCCGCCTCCCACCTGGCCGCGGCCCTGGAAGCCGGTTCCGTCCAGGGAACCGTGGTCCTGAACGAAGGTCCGTTCCAGACCATGGCTGGCGTCCGCGTGGACCCCCGCTCCGAGGAAGGCGGCCGGATCGCCGCCGCTGCCGGCGGGCTGCCCGCACGCTGCGGAGAAGTGACCGGCAAGGACGGCGTCAGCGTCCTCTGGCTGGGACCCTCCGAGTTCCTGGTCGTCGCCCCGGAACAGGCCCACGACTCCCTGGGCGGAAACCTCATCGGTTCCCTCACGGAAGCGCTCGGCGACGCCCCCGGCCAGGTGGTGGACCTGTCCGCCAACCGCACCACGTTCGAACTGTCCGGCCCCCGCGCCCGGGCCGTCCTGGAAAAGGGCTGCTCCCTGGATCTGCACCCGCGCAGCTTCACCCCGGGAACCGCCCTGAACACCGAGGTGGGCAACATCCCGGTGGTCCTGCAGAAGACCGGAGAGGAAAGCTTCCGGCTTTTCCCCCGCGCTTCCTTCGCGGACTTCCTGGGCCGCTGGCTCCTCGACGCCATGCGCGAGTACGCCTCGCCAGAGGTCCCTTAAATGGCACTCAGCGTCCTGGACCTGTTCTCCGTTGGCATCGGGCCGTCGTCCTCACACACGGTCGGCCCGATGCGGGCGGCGAAGCTGTTCGCCGACGGACTTAAGGGCGACGGCCACCTGAGCGCCACCCGACGCGTCCAGGCTGAGCTGTTCGGTTCGCTGGGTGCCACGGGCCGGGGCCACGGTTCGGACAAGGCCGTTGTCCTGGGCTTCAAAGGACTGGACCCGGAAACCGTGGACACCGCCACGGCGGACGACCAGGTGGCTGCGGCAGCCCTGGACGCGGAACTCATGCTCGGCGGGGACCACCGGGTGGACTTCAACTGGGACGAGGACGTGGTGCTGCACCGGCGCAAGTCCCTCCCGGCGCACCCCAACGGCATGACCTTCCGCGCTCTCGACCACGCCGGGGCCGTCCTGAGCGAACGGAGCTTTTACTCCATCGGCGGCGGCTTTGTGGTGGACGGCGACGCCGACGCCGACGACCGGGTTGTGGCGGACGCCACTGTCCTCCCGTACCCGTTCACCACCGCCGACGAACTCCTGGCGATCTGCAAGCGCGAGGGCATGTCCATCTCGGACGTCATGCTCGCCAACGAACTCACATGGCGCAGCGAAGCCGAACTCCGCGAAAAACTGCTGGCACTCTGGGCGGTCATGCGCGAATGTGTGGACAACGGCTGCGCCGCGGAAGGGATCCTTCCCGGCGGGCTGAATGTCAGGCGCCGGGCGCCGTCGTTATTCCAAACCCTCACCGCAGATACGGGGGTCACCGATCCCCTGCGGGCCATGGAATGGGTGAACCTCTTCGCCCTCGCGGTCAATGAGGAAAACGCCGCGGGCGGGCGCATCGTCACCGCCCCCACCAACGGCGCGGCAGGAATCGTCCCCGCCGTCCTGCACTACTACGTCAAGTTCGTCCCCGGGGCGAACGACGACGGTGTGGTCCGGTTCCTCCTGGCCGCGGCCGCCGTCGGAATTCTGTTTAAGATCAATGCCTCCATCTCCGGTGCGGAAGTGGGGTGCCAGGGCGAGGTGGGCTCGGCCTGCTCCATGGCGGCCGCCGGCCTGTGCGAGGTCCTTGGCGGTACTCCCGAGCAGGTGGAAAACGCCGCCGAAGTCGGAATCGAACACAACCTTGGCCTGACCTGCGATCCCGTCGGCGGACTGGTGCAGATCCCGTGCATCGAACGCAACGCCATCGCCAGCGTCAAAGCCATCAACGCCGCCCGCCTGTGCCTGCACGGGGACGGCAGCCACAAAGTATCCCTCGACAAAGCCATCAAAACCATGCGTGAGACAGGAGCGGACATGAAAACCAAGTACAAGGAGACCTCCCGCGGGGGTCTCGCCGTCAACGTGATCGAGTGCTGAGCCATGACTGCCATTCAGACTGAATCCTCCCCTTCCGCTGCTCCGACCACGGTGGAACACGTCCTGACCCTCGACTGCGCGGAGACGCCCGGCATCGTCCATGCCGTCTCCGGGTTCCTGCTCGAACACGGCTGCGACATCCTGGACAGCAAGCAGTTCGGCGAGCGCAACGAGCGGCACTTCTTTATGCGCGTCCATTTTGCCTCCGACGGCGATGCCTCCACCGCGGACACGCTGCGGGCCGGTTTCGGCCCGGTAGCCGAACGGTTCGGGATGCGCTGGCGGCTGGAGCCGCTCGGCGCCAAGCGGCGCGTGCTGATCATGGTGTCCAAGTTCGGGCACTGCCTCAACGACCTGCTGTTCCGGGCCCGGACCGGTGAACTGCCGGTGGAGATCGCTGCCGTGGTCTCCAACCACACGGACCACCAGGCGCTGGTGGAATGGCACGGCATCCCGTTCTTCCACGTGCCGGTCACTCCTGAAACCAAGCCTGCGGCCGAAGCCCGGCTGCTGGAACTCGTGGACGAGTACGACGTGGAGCTGGTGATTCTGGCCCGCTACATGCAGGTCCTCAGCGACGAACTCACCCGGCGGCTCGATGGCCGGGCCATCAACATCCACCACTCGTTCCTGCCCAGCTTCAAGGGCGCCAAGCCGTACCACCAGGCGTACGCGCGCGGCGTCAAGACCGTCGGCGCCACCGCCCACTACGTCAACGCCGAGCTCGATGAGGGACCGATCATCTCCCAGCAGACCGTGGACGTGGACCACACCTACGGCCCGGAAGACCTTGTGGCTGCCGGACGGGACACCGAGTGCAAGGCCCTGTCCAACGCGGTCCGCTGGCACTGCGAAGGCCGGGTCATCCTGCAGGGCAACAGGACAGTCGTCCTCCGCTGACCCAAACGCTCTCTCACTTAACGTCGGTTTTCGGACGATCCTCTATCGCTTAATGCCGGTTTTTACGTAACGCTCTCTCACCCAGGTGAGGGAGCGTTGCGGACTTAACTCTCAGCCGCCGGCAAAACCGGCCGCTTGGGGGTGGTCAACCCAGCTGTTGCGCAGCACCTTTTTGAGCGTCACGATCGCTTGCTGGAAATCGTCGGCGAAATCGCTTTTCCCGAAGACCAGGACCGTCCAGCCAGCTGATTCGAACGCCTTATCCCGTCTCCTGTCACTGAAGATCTGCGCGTCACCAAGGTGATGCCCGCCGTCGTACTGAATGGCGATCCGGCGGTGACGGTAGCCGAGATCGGCCGACGGCGATCGCTCGTCTCCGGCGCGCAACCGCACCTGGAGCCCGGGCTCGGGCAGCCCGGCATCCGCGATGGCGAGGCGGAGCAGCGACTCGGGGCCGGAGTCGGCACCCACCCGCATCAGCTCCAAAGCCTCGCGTGCCCGGACGACACCCTGGAGGTTCGGGTGGCGGCCCGCCAGGATGCGAAGCCCGGCCAACGTGTCGTAGGGCTGCGTCCTTCCCTCGAAATGCACCCGCGGGATGCGGATCAGTTCGTCACCGATGCTGACCAGGTCTTTGAGCGGCAGGGTTCGGGCCAAATCGAGCCATGTCCGGGACCGTGTGCTCATGAAGATGCCGTCCACCAGTTCGAGCTCGTCTTCCAGCGTCAGCACGGTATGGCCAAACACACCCTTCCGGCGGACCGGTGGCAGCGAACGCGGCTTGCTGAGATGCAACTCAGTGGAATCCGCAAGCCACGGAGGCAGCAGCTGGCATCGAAGCCGAGCCGCGGTGACGTGCGAGATCCAGGCTCCGGGGGACGCTGCCGACAATGCCCTGGCCGCGCCTTCCAGATCAAAGTCCCAGTCCGCGGGGCGGTAGAGTCCGCGACCCACGTTGACCGTGTCCTTCCGCCGAAGCCGGTTCAGGGAGACGCCGGCGGTCACGGCTGCGCCGACGGTGAAGGGTGCCTCGGCTAAAGGCGGGGGCAGAAAATCTTGCTTTCGCATGCTGGCATTGTGCCCCGGTACGGCAGGACGCTGCAGAAGTTATCCACAGGCCGGTCGTCGGGGCGCCGGAGGTGAAAGAGGGATGCCCGAAAACCCACATTAAGTGAGAGAGGATCGCCGGGAAACCGACATTAAGTGAGAGAGCGTCCTGGCAATGTGGATTGCATCGCGGCGAGGCGGGTGGCCAGGTGCAGAGCCGCGAGCCGGCCCGTTCCGCGGGGGTCGCCGCCGCAAAGTGTGAAGATCCGCTGGAGACGCTGGTGCATCGACTGACGCTCCAGATGCAGCTCCCGCGCGGCCTGCGCGGTATTGCAGCCTGAGTCCAGCCAGACCCGCAGGGTCTCCAGGAGGGCGGAGTGGCGCTGCTCATCGTGCACGAGGATGGCTCCCAGCTGCTGGCGGACGAAGTCCGTGCGGCGGGCGTCGTCCAGGGAGTGGGATGCGAGCCGTTCCACCGCGAAATCCTCAGCATCGAGGACACCCCCGGACTGCATGGTCCCCTTGCTGTTAACCCCGACGCCGGAGGCAAGTTCCAGCGTTAGCCTGGCCTCGGTCAGCGACCACGGAGCGGCGGCAATGCCGGCGGCCACGGGACCCACTGCACTGACGCTCCCCTCCGGCAATTCAAGCGCCTGCAGTCCGGCCAATATGTCCTTCCTGTCTTCCCGGGTAGTGTCCGGGCGAAGGACGGCGAGCGCCAGGAGCTCCGCATTGTCCGCGTAGCTCGCGCTGTGCCGCCCAGCCCTGTCCAGCAGTTGTTCGACGGCGGTGCGGAGCTGCCGCGAGCCCGGGGACCGGACCACAATGGCCACCAGCCGCGCTGAGAGCGGGATCCCTGCCGCCGGGGCCAGCTGTTGGAGCCGCCAGTTCTGGGTTCCCGAATCGACGGCGCGGATCAGAGCCGCGCCTGCCATCTCCTTCAGGCCCGGGGGCATGCGCTGAAGCAAAGCCAACGCCAGAATGTCCACTGAGCGGTTCCCCGCGATCCTCGCCAGGTTCACGTCGGATCCCGCCAAGGCACGGAGCGTAAGCCGGGCCGACGGGATGCCACGAACGGAAACGTCAACGGAGATGGTCCGGGCACGGTCCTGCTCTGCGTTGGCGGTCAGCGCAGGCTCGGCCTCCGCGGCTTGTTCGGCCGGCAGTGCACTTGCCAGCGGCGCCCCTTCATTGGATGTCAGGACAACTTCCGTGCCGGTAGCGTCGGCGAGGACGGCCAGGATCCGGTCCAGGCTGCCGCCGTGGGCCAGCTCCACCGCCATCGCGTGACTTGCCCCGTCGGCCTGCTGCAAGTGCCCAGCTGTCTCGCTCACCAGCAGCGAGTTGATGGCTTCCATAACGCCAACAAACGGCACCACTTTGCGGAGCTCTATCAACGGAAGCCCGGCGGCCTCAGCTGCTGCCACCATGGCGGACGGAATGGACGGCAGGCCGGTACCCGTCTCGATGGCCAAAGCGGCCACTCGGCGTTCCGCCAGCTCCCAGATGTAGCCAACCCGCCGCTTATCCGTTGCCGCGACCAGGGCCTGGCCGCCGGTGAGCAACAGTTCACCGCCGCCGAGTAACGGAGCGATGTCCAAAACCTCACTGGAATGAATCCAGCGCAGCTGAGTCTGGGCGGCAACGGCCGCCGCAGCGCGGATCACAGGATCGGCCGGTGTGAGGCTGGAATGTTTCAAAACATCCTGTAAGCGTATTGGCATGACACTCCGTCGCGTAGGTGGGCGATGTTCATGACACATTGTATGTGGTGCTTGTGGCCTGAGCCACATAATCTGAAGCTATCCCTTTTACTCATGGAGGCTCCCCCCATGCACAACAATCTCTCCACTCCGCAGCAGGAGTCGGCAATGATGCCGGCCGAAGACTGCGAAGCCTGGCTCCAGCCCATTCCCGAGTCCCAGCGCACGCGCAAAGTTTCCGGCCAGTTCTGGATCTGGGCCGGCGCCAACCTTGCACCGATCAACTGGGTGCTCGGCGCACTCGGCATCCACCTCGGCCTCGGCTTCGCTGACACGGTCACCGTTCTGGTTTTGGGGAACCTGATCGGCATGCTGCTGTTCGGCTGCTTTGTACTACTCGGCCAGAAGACCGGCGCCACCGGCATGGTCCTGGCCCGCGCAGCGTTCGGCCGTCGCGGCAACTACCTCCCCGCAGCCATCCAGGCCCTCTTGGTGATCGGTTGGTGCGCGGTTAACACCTGGATCATCCTGGACCTGGTCATGGCCCTGTTCGGCACGCTGGGCTGGGTTGACCCCACTGCCCACAACTATGTCTGGAAGATCGGTGTGGCCACCGCCATCATGGCCGCACAGGTTGCGATCGCCTGGTTCGGCTACAAGGCCATCGCGGCCTTCGAAAAGTGGACCGTGCCGCCCACCATCATCATCCTGGCCGTAATGTCCGCCGTGGCCTGGTTCGGCATGAAAATCGACTGGGGCTACGCCGGCCCGGCCGGCCATATCCTTGAGGGCTCAGAGCGCATCGCCGCCATGAGTGCCGTGATGACCGCCATCGGCATCGGCTGGGGCATCACCTGGTTCACCTACGCCGCCGACTACTCCCGGTTTGTCAGCACCGAAGTCCCCAAGAAGAAGGTCTACCTGGCATCCGTCCTGGGCCAGTTCATCCCCGTGGTGTGGCTCGGAATCCTCGGCGCCAGCCTCGCCACCAACAGCGGTGAAATCGACCCCGGCAAACTCATCGTGCAGAACTTCGGTGTGATGGCGCTGCCCGTACTGCTGATGGTGCTGCACGGACCCATCGCCACGAACATCCTGAACATCTACACGTTCTCGGTGGCCACGCAGGCGCTGGACATCACCATCAGCCGCCGCAAGCTCAACCTGTTCGTCGGCGTGTTCTCGCTCGCCGCCGTCGTCTTCTTCATCTTCCAGGAAGACTTCGCCGCGATCCTGGACGCATGGCTGATCGGGCTTGTCGCCTGGGTAGCCGCGTGGGGTGGAGTCATGCTGGTCCACTACTTCTGGCTCGAGAAGCGCTGGCCGGGCAACCCGGAAAGGCTCTTTGACGCGATTGGCACCAAACGGCTCCCCGTGGTCAACTGGGCCGGAATTGTCTCTCTGCTGGTGGGCATCTTCGCCACTTGGCTGTTCATGTACGGACTGGTTCCCGCCATGCAGGGCCCCATTGCGGTTGCTTTGGGCGGCTGGGATCTTTCCTGGCTCGCGGGCGGTCTGACCAGCGCCGGCACCTACGCCCTCCTGGGCCCGGCATACCACCGCAGGCACCTGGACTCCGCCCTGCCGTCCGCCACGGTTGCCCAGGCCACCGCCGACCTGAAGTTCGCCACCCAGCCCAGCGCCCCGGCAGGGCTCTGAAACACTGACGCTCTAACGGCCCTGACGCCCACACGGACCCTCCAAGGAAACGAAACACACCATGACCTTTGACGCATTCGCGGATTCCGTCCACCCGATCACCTGGCCCGAGGGCAAGCAGGCAGCAGCCTCCTTCACCTTCGACGTGGACGCCGAATCCTGCACCATCGCCCACGATCCGAAAAGCACCAGCCGGATGTCCCTGATGACGCACCAGTCGTACGGGCCCAAGGTGGCGGTGCCGCGGCTGCTGCAGATTCTCCAGCGGCAGGACATCCGGGCCACCTTCTTCGTCCCGGGCTTTACCGCCGAGTGCTACCCGGATACCGTGCGGCGCATCGTCGATGCCGGGCACGAGGTGGCGCACCACGGCTACCTGCACGAACCCATGCAGGGGATCGACGCCGCGACCGAGGCCCGCTACATCGACCGCGGGCTCGCGGCCCTCGCCAAGGTCGGCGTGGAGCCGGTGGGCTACCGGGCGCCGTGGTGGGAGCTCAACTGGCACTCGCCGGCGCTCCTGGCGGACCGCGGCTTCCTCTACGATTCGAGCCTGCTCGACGGCGATGCACCGTACCGTTTTGCGGTGGCGGAAGGCGACAGCCGGGACATCGTGGAGATCCCGGTCGACTGGACCCTGGACGACTGGGAACAGTACGCGTTCTACCCCGGGGTCACCGGCAGCGGTGTGATCGAGAGCCCGGCCAAGGTTCTGGAAATGTGGACTCTCGAGGCCGAGGCACACCACGCCCAGGGCAGCTGTTTTGTCCTAACCAACCACCCGTTCATTTCGGGGCGGCCGTCCAAGGCCGTGGCCTTGGAGAAGCTGATCGAGCGGGTGAAATCCATGGACGGCATGTGGGTGACCACCATGGAGGAGATCGCCGAGCACACCCGCCGGACGGTCCAGGAAGTCCACACCCACGCCAGGATCGAGGTCCCGTCCTTCCCGGACACGGGAGCAAGGTTCACGCCGGCTGCCGTTCACCAGCACAGTCCGGCCGGTACGCACGGCCGGTAACCGCGGCCCGTAACCGCGGCTCCTCAAGCCCGGCCACCGCAACCCCGCACACAAAGAAACGCCGACGGCGACAGTCACCTGTCGCCGTCGGCGTTTCGCGTGTTTCGTGTAACCGTCAGACGGATCCCGAGGCGAGCACGCGTTTGACGTCGTCCTCATCCGGGTAGGCGAACTGGGTTCCCTTGCGGGTGGTGGCGAGCGCGGCAGCGATTGAGGCGAAGGCTGCGGCGTGGGCCAGTGATGCGCCGGCTGCCAGGCGCGCGGCCACGGCCCCGGTGAAGGCGTCGCCGGCGCCGGTGGTGTCCACCGCCTTGACCTTGACCGGCGCGATCTGAACAAGCTGCTGCCCGGGGTCGGCGAGTGAATCGAGCACCACGGAGCCGTTGGCCCCGAGCGTCACGAGGACCTGCTGGAGCCCCCGCTCAGCGAAGCTCAGGCGGACCGCTTCCCAGTCGCCGGCGTCCCCGTCGCTGCCGGGAATCTCAGCGGACCCGAGGAACTGCGCCGCCTCGTGGGCGTTGACCAGCAGGACGTCCGTCAGGTCCGCCAACCGCTGCGGGATTTCCGTATAAGGCGAGAGGTTCAGCACCACTGTTGCGCCGGCGTCGTGCCCTGCCTGGGCGGCGGCCAGCACCGTTTCCATGCTGACTTCGAGGCAGAGGCAGACGACCGCGGCGCCGTTGATGACGTCCGCTGCCGCGGCGACGTCCGCGGGCGAGAGGGTGCCGTTGGCCCCCGCCGAGATGATGATGTTGTTCTCACCGTTGGCGTCCACGGCGATGACGGCGACGCCCGTCTCCGCGGGGGCGGTCCGGACATGTCCGAGGTGAACTCCCGCACCCGAAGCCGACGTAATCAGCATCTCCCCGTTCGAGTCGTCCCCCACAGCGCCGACAAGGTGGACCTCCGCTCCCAGCAGGCTGGCGGCCACCGCCTGGTTGGCGCTCTTGCCGCCCGGGTTCACCGCGAAACCGTTGCCGTGCACTGTCTCACCGGGCAGCGGCAGCCGCTCACAGTAGATGGTGAGGTCAGCGTTCAGGGAGCCGACGACGACGATCTCGCCAGCGGTGCGTGCTTCGGCGGCGGTCATTCGGTCACCTCAGCCTCGACGGGCTTGGGGATCAGGAGTGAGGCCCCGAAGGCGGCCACGGTGATGATGAGGCCGACGAGCACTACCGTCAGGTAGGACGCCTTGGCATCGCCCAGGGCGGACGTGGCAACCAGTACTGCGGGCAGCACCAGGAAGCTGAGGCCGGCGCCCAGGTTGAAGGCGCCCGCGTTCATGCCGGGCAGGAACCCCGGGTTTCCGGCGGGTGAAAGGACAACTCCGAGACCATTCAGCATGATGTTGACCGTACCGGCGTACATGATGCCCAGCAAGACCGTGCCGGCGATCATCATGGGCAGGCTGCTGAGGCCGAAGAACGCGATGATGGCCAGGGCGGCGATGCTGCCGAGCATGCCGATCCGGAGGACCTTGGTGTACCCGAGCACGGGAGCGAGCCGGCCGCTGATGGGGCCCACCAGCCAGCCGAGCAGGGCATACGGGGTGAGGATGATCAGCGCCATTTCGGTGGGGCCGATGCCGAATCCGGGTCCGGCGGCCTGGACGTAGGCCGGCACAATGCCGTTGATGACCGCGAAGATGCCGGTCATGGTCAGCGTGGTGGTCAGCAGCGGCGCCCAGGTGGAGCGCTGGCGCAGGTGGATGATCTCCACCATCGGCTGCTTGGCGCGCTTTTCCACAGTCCAGAAGGCGTAAAACGCGGCGGCGGCAACCAGCACCAGGCCGATGGCCAGCATCAGCGTGCCGGCCTCGAACCCGCCCACCAGCTTCGAGCCTTCATTGAGGGCGGTGAGGAGGGCGCCGACCGCGATCACGATGAAGAAAACGCCAAGCCAGTCCATGGTGGTGCCGGCGGCCGGCTTGCTTTCGCCGGCGAGGAACGCGATCAGGGCCGTGGCGACGACGGCAAGGACCACCATCAGCCAGAAGATGCTGCGGAAGCCGTAGTGCTCGGCGAAGTAGCCGCCCACAAAGGAGTCGACGCCGGCCACGCCGCCGTTGACCGCGGTGATCAGGCCCATGAGCGTGCCGTACTTTTTGGGGCTGCTGACGGCGGACCGGAGCATGATGAGGCAGAGCGGGACAGTGGGGCCGCTGACGCCCTGGATGATGCGGCCCACAAAGAGCCAGGTGACGTCCGGGGCCAGGGCTGCGATGACCGAACCGACGGCCATCAGCACCATCATGCCGATCAGGATCTTCTTGCGGCCGATGATGTCGCTCAGGCGGGGCAGGAAGAGGGAAAACAGGGCGGCCGCGGTGAAGAACCAGGTCTGGGACAGGCCGATGGTGGCCTGGTCGGTGTTGAGCTCCTCGCCCATGGTGACCAGGGCGGGGCTGAGCATGGAGGCGTTGAGCTGGAAGGCGACGCAGGCGGCGAGCAGGGCCACCATGAGGGCGGTGACGTTGCCGGTTTTGCTGTTGGTCAGGGCACTCATTTACTTGGCCTCTGCAGTTTCCGGCTCGCCGGTTGTCGGCTCGCCGATCCGGACCAGCGCGTCGGTGACGAGGTCCCAGAACTTTTTGTGGTCCAGATCGACGGCAACGGAGGTGTTGCAGTCTTCAGGTGCGGGGGCACGGAAGTCGGCCACAGTCATCCCGAGCGTCAGTTTGCCCTGCAGTTCGATGTCCACGGGAACCTTGCGGGTGCTGACGATGCTGGGATCGATCACGTAGGCCACGGCACAGGGATCGTGGACGGGCGGGTAGTCGAAACCCTGGGCGTCCTTGTAGGTCTTGGTGAAGAATTCCATCAGTTCCAGCACGAACTTGGCCGGGCCGGTGCCCACTGCGGCGATGTTCTCCACCACCTCGGGAGTGGCGAGTGCCTGGTGCGTGAGGTCCAGGCCCACCATCACCACGGGCCACTTCTCGTTGAACACAATGTGCGCGGCTTCGGGGTCGATGATGATGTTGAATTCGGCCACGGCGCTCCAGTTGCCCACGTGGTAGCCGCCGCCCATCAGGACAACTTCCTTCACGCGCCCCACAATGCGCGGCTCCTTGCGGGCTGCCAGCGCGATGTTGGTGAGGCCGCCGGTGGGAACGAGGGTGACGGTGCCGGGTTCGTGGGCCATGACGGTGTCGATGATGAGGTCGACGGCGTGGCGCGGGTCCAGTTCGATGGCCGACTCGGGCTGGGCGGGGCCGTCCATGCCCGTTTCGCCGTGGATGGTGGGCGCGGTTTCGATGGTGCGGACCAGGGGGCGGGCGCAGCCGGCGGCGAAGGGAACGCCGGTGATGCCGGCGATCGTCCCGACGGACAGGGCGTTTTTGGTGACCTTTTCGAGGGTCTGGTTGCCCACCACCGTGGTGACGGCCAGGAGTTCGATGCCTGGGTTGCCGTGCGCGAGCAGCATGGCCACGGCGTCGTCATGCCCGGGGTCGCAGTCGAGGATGATCTTCCTGGGGGCGGGGTTCGTCGGTTGGGATTCCACGTTTATTCTCCACGTCATTGGGGCCTGCCGGGGCAGCGGGCGAAAGCAATCAAAGCGATCATGACACCCGCAGGCACACCGCGTCAAGCGCTTAACGTTGCCGCACGTCAAGCGCTTAACTTTCCGCGCTGATCCTGCGGGCAGCGGAAAAGGCTCGCAGCAGCGGGGATGCGGGACAGCAGCCCTTCACTATGCCTTCGGACCCCGGCCGGGGTGGTGCCGGGAGGCGGACGTGCGTTGACCGCACTCCCCGCCTACTACGATCAAAGGATGGAATCCGTGGAACAGCAGCAGCAGCCCCTGCGTGCGCAACGGATCACGGCAGCCATGGTCGCTTCCCGCGCCGGCGTTTCGACGGCGACCGTATCCCTGGTGGCCAACGGCAAGACTGCCGGCCGGGTGTCGGAGGAGAACATCCGCCGGGTAACGGACGCGATTTCCGAGCTCGGCTACGTGGTGGACAGCGTGGGCAGCTCCCTGGCCAAAGGTGTCAGCTCGATCGTTATCCTGGTTGCCCCGGACATCTCCAACCCGTTCTTCGCCAAGGTGATCGCCGGTGTCCGCGAGTCGCTTGGGGCGGACTACCAGCTGCTGCTGTCCGTCACCGATGCCGGGGAGTTCCCGCAGGCGGCGGACGTGCGGAAACTGATGGCGCTGCGACCGGCAGGGCTACTGGTTGATGCCCCCAACGCCGGGTTCCTGGATGATCTTGCCGTCGGCGGGCCACTGGTGCTGCTCGACGCTCCCGGGATGGAGGCCTATGCGCCGTCGGTGAATCTGGACGTAGCCCACGGAGCCCGGGAACTGGCGGCGCATCTGGCAGCTGAAGGGCATCAAAAGATTGCCTATGTGGACAGCATCACCGGGACGGCGACGTTCGCCCTTCGCCGCGAAGCCTTCCTGGCGGAGGCCGCGCACCGCGGGATCACGGTGGACTCCGGTCACATCATCAGCACCACCATCGACGTCGGTGCGGCGGCGGCTGCCTTCGCCGCCGCCTGGCCGGAGTGGCAGCGCGAGGGCGTCACCGCCGTCGTCTGCGGTACCGACACGCACGCCTACGGCGTGCTGCAGGAAGCACGCGTGGCCGGCGTGCAGATCCCGGGCGAGCTGGCGATAGCGGGCTTTGATGATCTGCCGTACTCCGCCACCAGCAATCCGAGCCTGACCAGCGTGCACCTGCCCGCCACTCCGCTGGGGCTGAAGGCCGGCGAGCAGCTGCGCCGGCTGATGGAAGGCCGCGAGCTGAAGCAGCCGCAGCTGACGTTGGAGAGTTCACTGGTGGTCCGCAACTCAACGTCACCCCCCGCCCCCACGCCCGCCCCGGCCCCCACGCCTCCCGACCCCTCCCCGCCCCTAGGACGCTCTCTCACTTAATGCAGCTTTTCAGGCAACGCTCTATCACTCTCCTGAGGAAAGTGGTAGAGCGTTGCCGCTTTTCCTGCGTTAAGTGAGAGAGCGTCCTCACGGGAGTGTCGCACCCCCGCCGTAAGCTGGGTGCATGCCGAGTAACTGGGACAGCCTGGACGTCAGCCTCCGCGAATCCGTGCAGGAGAACGTGGAGATGTACGAGCGCGTCCGCCCTGCCCTGAAGCTGGTCACTCGTGATGTCCTCCTTATCCTGCGTGACATGATGAAGGACACCGAGGTCACGCCGCTGTTCGTCACAGGGCGCACCAAAACGGTGGAATCGTTCCGCGAAAAGATCTCCCGGATCGAGGAACCGCTGGAGCCCGGCGGGCCTCCGGTGCTGAAGTTCCCGGATCCGTTCCGGACGCTCAATGACATGGTGGGCATCCGCGTTATCACCAAACTGCCCGCCGAGAACGCGCTGGTGGCCAACATCATCAAACGCCAGCGCCAGGTCTTTGATTGCCGCGGTGACCGGGAGAAGGACATCGGCTCCATCGAGTCCGGCACGTACGGCTACTCCAGCCGCCACCTCATCCTGCGCACCATCCAGAACGAGGCCGTCAAGGAGTACCAGCAGGTCTTCAATCCGGACGTCCCGCCCAACGGCAGCTACTTTTTCGAGTGCCAGATCCGCACGGTTTTCGCGCACGCCTGGAGCGAGATTGAGCACGACATCCGCTTCAAGGCCGAGGATCCGCGCGCCTGGACGCCGCATTTCGACCGCCAGTTCACCGCCACCGCTGCCATGCTGGAAACCGTGGAGAGTGCGTTCGCGGACCTGCACGAGCGCTACGAAGAGGTCCGCAGCTACTGGGACATGGACGGTGAGGGCGCCGCCCAGCTCACCCCCAACCGGATCCGCGACGTCTGGCGCACGCTGCTGCCGCATGTGGACCGCAAGGTTGACGACGACTGGGGCTGGGCGGCGGAACTGATGGCGGCCCACGGCCTGAACCAGACCGTCCAGCTGGCTGGCCTGCTCAGTGCCCAGCGGATCACCGAGGTCCGCAAGGCCCTGGACCACCGCTACTCCCCCGGCCCGGACCGACTGCTGGATGACCTCCTGCTCTGGCAGTACGGCACCAAACATATTGACCTCACCGCGGAAGCGCCCGACGCCGTCCCGCACCCGCGGCGCGACAGCCTCCTGCGGCGGCTGAAACAGATTGAGCGCTACCGCCACGCCAAGGCCACATAACCTTTTCAGGCTCCAAAAAGAGACGCGTGCGGGGCCGCAGGATTACGGGCCACCACGGACCGTCAACTACCCTTGACTCATAGGGGCGGCTGTCATAAACGGACCCCCGATGCTTCCGGTTCCCGCCCCGCGGCACGATCCGGCACCCGTTTTGCCCCTCTCTGACAAGGATTCCGCCATTTCCACGGACGCATTCTTCGCCTCGCTCACCCGGATCCGCAACGTCATCCTGCCGGCACCCGTACGGTCCTGGCTGAACACTTCCCGCGGGCTGCTCACCGGCTTCATCCTGGTGCACCTCGGCTTCCTGATCTTCGGCGCCCTGCTGTCCCTCCGCGGCGAGGCGTTCAGTGACACCTTCATTTACCGTGACTGGGCTGCGGCCGGTTTCAACGAGGCGAACCTGACCGGCGGGCCGAGCCCGTGGGTGTACCCCATCCTGGCGCTGATCCCCATGGCGATCGCAGGGGCGGCCGGACCCGGACCGTTCTTCTTCCTTTGGGTGCTGATGACCACCCTCCTCAACGGCTGGGGCCTGGCCAAGCTGACTGACCGTGGCCGCAACCGGAAAGCGATCCCTGCGGGCTGGTGGTGGCTGATCTTCACGCTGCTGATGGGCTGGCTGGGGTTCGCCCGCGTGGACGGCCTCACGGCTCCGATTGTGCTGGTCGCTTTGGCCTACGGAGTGGGCCGGCCGTTCATCGCCTCGGTCATCCTCGCCGCAGCCACGTGGGTGAAGGTCTGGCCGGCCGCCGTGATGCTGGCCCTGTTCGCCGTGGTCAAGAACCGTCTGCTGGTGGTGCTGGCCGGTGTGGCGACGTCCGCGGTTGTGGTGGCCCTCGCCGCCGTCGCGGGCAGTGTGCCCAAGCTGCTGAACTTCCTGACCCAGCAGGGCGACCGGGGCATGCAGCTCGAGGCGACGTTCACCACCCCGTGGCTGTGGCTGTCCGTGCTGAACATCGGCGACTCCCGGATGTACATGAACACCGACATCAACTCGATGCAGGTGGACGGGCCCGGCACCGCCGTGATGTCCGTCCTGATGCAGCCGCTGCTGATCCTGGCGGCCCTGCTGGTGGCCGGCCTGACCTTCTGGGCCCTGCACAACGGCAAACTCAACCACGACGCCAATGGCGGCGGCGTGGACCGCACCGAACTGCTGCTCGCCGGAGCCCTTACGCTCACCACCGCCTTTGTGGTCTTCAACAAGGTGGGCTCGCCCCAGTTCATGGTGTGGCTGGCGCCCGCCGTCGCAGTGGGCCTGGCGCACAGCTGGCGTGAATGGCGGGTCCCCGCGGCCATGCTGATCGCCATCGCCGTGGCCACGTTCTTCATCTACCCGCTGTTCTACGATGCCCTGAGCCACAACAACCCGCTGATGGCCGGGGTGCTGACGATCCGCAATGTGCTCCTGGTGGTGCTGTTCCTGTGGTCCGTCCGGCGCCTGTACCTGCTGGGCAAAAAGGCTCCCGCCTCCGTCCCCGCGCTCAAGGAGTCCTGAGATTTCCGCGACGTTCTTCGACCGGCTGGTCAGTGTCCGCAGCAAGCTCCTGCCCGCGCGCGTAGTGGACTGGTTCGCCCGTCCGTCCAGCGTCTGGTGGGGCTTCGCGGTCATCCACCTGTACTTCCTGGGCTGGATGGCCTCGTTCTTCCTCAACGGCAACACCTTCAGCGACACCGAGCAGTACCGGCAGTGGGCCATGGACGGGTACAACCCGGACAGTCTCGACGGGAAGATCAGCCCCTGGGTTTACCCGGTGCTGGCGCAGATCCCGATCTTCCTCGCGAACATCGCCGGACCCAGCCTGTACCTGCTCTGCTGGTTCCTGATCATCACAGCCCTCAACGCCGTCGGCCTTGTGTACCTGACCCGCGGACCGCGGAAGGTGCGGGGCATTGCGCCGGCCTGGTGGTGGCTGTTTTTCACCGTCTTTATGGGGTACCTCAGCTTCGCCCGGGTGGAGGGCATCACGGCCCCCATCGTCCTGATCGCCCTGCTCTACGCGGCCCAACGCCCCGTGGTGGCGGGTGTGCTGCTGAGCGTCGCCACGTGGATCAAGGTGTGGCCGGCGGCCGTCCTCGTGCCGATTGTCATTGCCAGCCGGAAGCGGATCCAGGTGCTGGCCTCCGGCGTTGCGGTCACCGCCGTCGTAGGCCTGGGCACGTACCTTTCCGGCGGCCTGCCGCACATCATGGACTTCCTCACCAACCAGGGCGAGCGGGGCATGCAGCTTGAAGCCACGTTCTCCACGCCGTGGGTGTGGCTGAGCGTGTTCAAGATCGCCGGCTCTAAAATGGCGGACAACACGGCCATCAACTCCACCGAGGTCTACGGCCCCGGCGCTTCGGTGGCCGCGTTCCTGATGCAGCCGCTGCTCATCGTCGCCGCCGTGGTGGCCGCGATCCTGCTGGTGCGGGCGCTGAAGCGCGGCGCCGAGCGGGAGGAACTCTTCCTCGAAGGCGCGCTCATGATGACCACGGCGTTCATCGTGTTCAACAAGGTGGGCTCGCCGCAGTTCATCATCTGGCTGGCGCCCGTGATCATCGCGGGGCTGACCCACGACTGGGACCGCTGGAAGGTCCCGGCCGCGCTGCTGATGGGCATCGCCATGACCACGTTTGTGATCTACCCGCTGTTCTACACCCCGCTCATCCACGCCCACCCGGTGATGGCCGCCATCCTCACTACTCGCAACGTGCTCCTGGTGGTGCTGCTGTGGTGGTCCGTGAAGCGGACCGCGGAGCTCGGACGGAAGTCGACGGCGGTGCCGGAGGCACGGACGGCCTGAAGCGCCGACGGCCTGAGCGCGCAGTGGCGGCATTCAGTCCCGTAGTCAGACGCGGGACCTGCCTTGAAGGAAATGGAAGATCAAGACGACCACCGCCACAACCAAAAGAATGTGAATTAGCCCGCCGCCGATATTGCCGAGCAGGCCCAGAAGCCAGAGAACTGCGATGATGATGGCTATCCAAAGCAACATGAGATTCTCCTTCGTTTCGCTTAGCCAAGGGCTGACCCGGGCCTAAGCACCACTCGGTATCGCGTGGTGCTTATCACCATATTTCAGAATTGGGTCACTGGAAATGGCAAAACAATAAGCAATTTTGCGGCGGTCATCCGACATGCCGGCAGGAGATTTCCTCGGGGCCTGCCTCCGGGCCGGGGCCGGGGTCGGCCGTGCCCGCGCGGCTGATCTATCCCGGCTGGGATCTTTGGGGCCGGTGTTCTGCGATCAGGCCGGCGGCCATCCGCCGGGCCCGGCGGGCGGACAGCTTGTCGCCTTCGGCCGCGGCGATAATTGAGCCCTTCATGAGGATGTGCCAGGAGAGGGCGAACGCCTCTGAGTCCTCCAGGCCGGCCTCATCGGCCAGGAGCCGGACCTGCTGGCGGATCCTGGCCAGGTATTCCATGCTCGCCTTGCCCAGAGGGTGGGCCGCCCCCATTTCCAGCAGCACTTTCACGAAGGAACATGCTTCGAAATCCTCGTCCTGGAACCACTGGTCGTAAACGTCGAAAATGGCCAGCAGCTGGTCCTCGGGGTTCTGCGCCCTGCTTCGGGCCTCCGGGACGACGGATCCCATCATCCACAGCTCGTCACGCCGCTTCAGGAAGGCCAGCACCAGATCGTCCTTCGAGGGGAAGTGCCGATAGAACGTGGCCTTGGCCACGCCTGACGCGCGGATCAGCTCGTCGACCCCGACATCGCGGATCCCGCGGCGGGAGAATAATCCGTAGGCTGCCACCACAATGCGGGTATGCACGTCATCAGCTTCAAGGTTGTCGGCGAGCGTCCTCATGCCAGCGAATTCTACCTTCGCCATACAAGATTCGTCCGTGCATGCCGGCATATGGCGAATGGGCTGCGACCACCCGGTCATGGCTACACCCTGCCCGCAACGAACTCCTGGTGGTGCTGCTCCTGCGTGTGATCGCGTAGTACCCAGGTGCCGGTCGCGCCTGTTTGGGTGTGTACCTTGGGCCGATGTAGATGTGGCGGGCGATCCGTAGCGTGAAAGAGCAAGGCGGGGCCGTACAAGGTGACGACCCCGTTCCTCAACACGGAATCGAGACTCACCCATGGCTTCCCGCTCAAGACGCTACGTTTACCCCGTTCTCTCGGTCGGGTTGTTCCTCTTCACGGTGGCCCTGCTGGCTTTCGCCGGCGCTTGGAAGGCGGATGCGGAAAGTCACGTCCGGCCATCAGCACAGGACTTCAAGGACCGGCCGGCAAATCGTCCTTCCTCCTCAGGCCCGACAGTTGTAGCGGTTGTCCTGGGTTCCTCAGGCACCGTGGGGAGCGATGTCCTGGCCCCCTACGAAGTGTTTGCCAGCTCCCCGCAATTTTCCGTCTATACCGTCGCTGCCTTGACGGGCCCTGCCCCCGTTGACGGAGGCCCGGCGATAGTTCCCACGTACACGTTCGACGACGTTCGGTCGGGTACCGCCCGACGGCCGGACGTGGTGGTTGTTCCGGCTGTCGGAGCCCCGGAGGGCGCTGAGGAGGCCGCCATGCGCGACTGGATCGTGGAACAATCCGGTCGCGGCGCCCGCATACTGGGCGTCTGCAGCGGATCGATGGTTCTGGCCGGGACTGGTCTCCTCAACGGGCATGCAGCGACAAGCCACTGGTCCCGTCTCGGTGCCCTCAAGCAGAGCCACCCCGAGGTCCAGTGGACGGGAGGTTTGCGGTTTGTTGAGGACGGTATGATCACCACTACCGCCGGAGTATCGTCCGGCATCCCGGGTGCGCTGAAGGTCATGGCGGACCTGGCAGGCGTTGACGAAGCCGAACGTGTCGGCCGCCTTATGAACTACCCGGACTGGTCCGCCGCGGCGTCACCGGCGATACCGGTCCAGTCCTTCACCGCTGCGGACTTTCCCATCGGGCTCAACGCCCTCGTCCCCTGGCTTCGGCCGACGATCGGGCTCGGGCTCGTCAACGGGGTAGGCGAGACCGATGTCGCCAGCGCATTCGAGGTCTACAACATGTCCCTCGCCGCCCGGTTGGTGGCGGTTGCCGCCGCGGAGACAGTCACCACCAAGCACGGCATGGTTCTCCTGACCGTCCCTGAACTGGAGGCACCTCCGGTGGATCGGGTCATCGCCCCCGGCGCGGCCAGGGACCAGGATATTGACCCGCAGCTACGGGCCTGGGCCGCATCCCGCGGTGTGCCCGTGGATGCCTTGGGCGGTTCGGACGCGAAGCCCGGCTTCGATGCCGCCCTCGAATATCTGGCGCGGCAGGCCGGCCGCGACACCGCCCTGTCGGCCGCCAAGATGATCGACTATCCCGCCGCGCATCTGAATCTTCCGACCGGAGCCTCCTCTGCCCGGGTCCCTGTCCTTCTGGTTCTCGGCCTGCTGGCCGCCATTTTCATCGCATCTCTCCCGGCTATGATTCGAACCGCCATCCGCCGCCGAACGCTTCAGGGACCGCCCGCGTTGTCACTATCCATGCAGCAGACGAAGTAAGGACGCTGATGCACTCCATGATCGGTAGAGTCCGGAGCATGACCGAGACGGGGGACGCTGCACGCCTGGCAGCTTTGCCGGGACCGGCCTTGACGTTACCGGCTTCGCCGTCCGAGCCACCACAGCGGGACGGGCGCTCCCGCCTGAGCTTGACCGATCTCCTTGTCGCCGCCTCATACACGGTGCCTGCAATGGCGGCAGCCATCGTTTTTCACCAGGGGGAGCCGGAAGGCCTGGTCCTCTCCGGGCTCGCCGTGGTGATTTCCGGCACCGCGCTGTTGTTTCGACGTCGAGCTCCGATGGTTGCCTTGGGCGCCACCGCCGGCATCATGCTGATAACGTTCCCGCTCCCAGCGAGCTTCGCCGCCGTATCGACAGCCATGGCGCTGTATGCCGTCGCCGTCTACCGGCCGGCGCGGCGCGCCGTACTTGGCCTGTTGGGGACCTGCGCCTTCCTCCTTCTCGGTGCGGTTCTCCTGCCCCGCTCGATGGATCCCGCTCAGTCCGTCCAAGCGATGGCTGCGTTGGTAATAGCGGTACTGGCCGGCCTGAACGTGCGCACGCGGCGCGCTTATGTGGCCGCCCTCAGGGACCTCGCCGACCGGCTGATGCGTGAACGGGAGCATCTGGCCAGCATCGCGGCGGCCGCGGAGCGCAACGCCATCGCGCGGGAAATGCACGACATCGTGTCGCACGGATTGGCTGTGATGATCTCGTTGGCACACGGTTCGGCGGAGATCGCCTCCACTGATCCTGCCCGCGCCGTCCAGGCCATGCGGCAGGTCGCAGAGACGGGGCGCTTAGCGGTGACGGATATGCGCCGGATGCTTGGCGTCCTGCACGATGGCGACGGCGGGCAGTGGCCCGGTGCGGTGGCGCCTTCCCCGGGCGTGGGCGACGTGCCTGCACTGATGGAACTCTTCCGCTCAGCCGGCCTCCCGGTGGTCCTACATTCGACCGGGGTCCCTCCCGCCGACCCCGGGATCCAGCTGGTTAGCTACCGGGTCGTCCAGGAAGGGCTCACCAACGCACTGAAGTACGCGAGGGGAGCAACAGAGGTCACCGTTGACGTCGCGTTCGCCGCGGCGGCGACCACGGTGTCCATCACCGACGACGGGGTACGGACGGCCGTGGCCGGCGAGACCATCGGGCGTGGCATCGAGGGAATGCGGGAGCGCGTTGCACTCTACGGCGGCACCGTGAACGCGGGCCCGCTCCCTTCCGGCGGGTGGCGCGTGGACGCCCGCATCCCATCGCTTAAAGAAGCATCATGCTAGCCGCCCCGTCCACGCGGCCCGTTCGGGTGCTGCTGGTTGATGACCAGATACTCGTTCGAATGGGATTCCGCATGGTGCTGGACGCTCAGGACGGGGTCGAGGTGGTTGGCGAAGCCGCTGACGGCAGGATCGGCGTCGACATGAGCCGCCGCCTGGCGCCGGACGTGGTCTTGATGGATGTGCGGATGCCGGACACGGACGGCATAACCGCGACCCGGCTGATTGTCGACGAGTGCCCGCAGTCACGGGTCATCGTCCTCACCACGTTCGATCAGGACGAGTATGCGTTCGCGGCACTCCGGGCCGGCGCCAGTGGCTTTCTGCTCAAGGATGTCGGGCCCGCGGAGCTGCTCGCGTCCATCAGAGCCGTCGCCGCAGGAGACGCCGCCATTTCCTCCAGGGTCAGCCGCCGCATGCTGGATCTCTTCGGCCAAAGGCTCCCCTCCGGTCCGCCCTCCGGAGGCGACGAAGCAGTAGCGGCCCTGACACCGAGGGAGCTGGAGATTCTCCTGGCCATCGCCGCCGGCCGCACAAATACCGAGATCGGGGAAGATCTCTTTGTGGCGGAATCAACGGTGAAAACCCACGTCGGACGCATCCTGATGAAGCTCGGGCTGCGCGACCGCGTACACGCCGTCATCTTCGCGTACGAACACGGCCTGACGGGCCATCGCCGGACAAACTGACTGGTGCCCGAAGGGCAGCAGCGTGGCCGTTCCGTCTGGTGGCCAAGAGTGCCAAGAATCGAGCTCCGCCCGCTGCCTCAGCTCCTCGCCGCCCGCTGTTCCTGCAGCCAGCCCCAGGCCCGCCGGGCCCAGTCCAGAGGCTTGCCCTCGATCAGCAGCTTCCGCGTGTGGATGTCCAGGACCAGCAGGTAGAACGTGAACAGCAGCGCCGTCACGAACGCCAGCGAGGACGCGCTAATCGGCAGCTCCACAAAGGACCAGACCGAAAGCTGGTCCTGCGCCCCGAACACCACAAAGAACGTCACGCCCACGTACAGGCACCGGATCTGCCAGTCGTTCCGGATGCCCGTCACCGCCAGGAACGGCAGGAACCAGAGGATGTACCAGGGCTGGATGATGGGTGAAAGCATCACGACGGCGGTGAACGCCAAAGCTAGCCGGCGCACCGCCCGCGAGTAGTCGCCGCGGAACATCAGCAGCAGGACCAGGCCGATCGCCGCCCACTTCATCCCGGTCCGCAACAGGTCCGCAAACGTGCCGCCGGGCAGCCCCAGCACGTTGCCGAGGAACTCAACCTGCTGCCCCAGGAACCCCGACGGCGAATAGCCCGTGTACCCCGGCGTCGGGTCCATGATCGCCCACACCCAGCCCAGACCAAGGTTGTACGGGATGCCGCTGAGGACCAGCACGCCAAAGCTGATGCCCGCCGTCGCGCCCCACATCAGGAACTTCCGCGTCCACGACGCGGCAGGACCGGCCCACATGACCCCGATGAAGGGGAGCAGCAGGACGGTGATCGGTTTAATCCCGATGGACGCCGTGACCAGTAATATGCCGGTGAGGTAATGCTTCGTCGCGGCGAAATAGACACCGGCGACGGCGAGACCCACCATGAGTGCGTCGTTGTGCGCGCTGGCCACGAAGCTGATCAGGAAGAGGGGGTTGGCCACCGCGATCCACAGTGCCCGGGCGCCGTTGATGCCGTGCAGTTCGGCGAGCTTCGGGACGTAGATGACGCAGAGGACCACCCCGACGCCGGCGAGCAGCCGGAACAGAAAGACGGAAGCGTCAGGCTGGGCCCCGGTCAGCCCCACCACACCGCGGGCCAGCCACAGGAAGTACGGCCCGTAAGGCGTCCTGTTTTCGGCCCAGGCGGGGTCCGCACCAAGGGAGAACCAGTTGCTGAGCGTGGAGATGCCCACCTCGTATGGGTTCTGCCCCTCCATGACCAGCCGTCCCTGCCCCGTGTAGGCATAAACGTCGCGGGAAAAAATCGGGACGGCAAGCAGGAGGGGGAAGGACCACGCGGAGATGGCGATCACCACCGACCGCAGGGAATGCTCGCCCCAGTCCCCCAGGCGCTGGCCCAGCCGCAGCCAGGAGCGCATCAGCAGCATGGCTCCCACCGTGAGGAGGACCGTGGAAAGGGTGACGCCCCAGCCCTCGGTTCGCAGCGCGATGACCACCGGCTGGCGGATCATGGGTGAGCCGTTGGCGATCCAGCCCGTCCCGATGGAGCCCACGAACATCATCAGGGCGCCGAGGAACCCCTGCCAGATGGCGATGTAGGCGCGGCGCTTGGACGGCGGCGCGGCGGCGGGCGCAGCGGACTTCAAAAGCTCTGTCCCGGCCGGCGTCTTTTTCGACGGGCCCGGGAAAGTCTCCGAAGTGCTCAGGTGCGAACCGCCTGCCGTCATGTCTGTGTGGTCCCCTACTTACGTTACGGCGCTGGCCGGACCAGCTATGGGCCGGTCTACAACCACGCCATTTTAGCAGTTGGGATGCGGCGTGCCCCAGACTGGTAGGGGCGGACGCGCACTCTCATTTCCTGAGGAAGCTGCGCGCGGCCCATCATTCCCCGAAGGCAGAAGCCGCCAAAGTGCGCTTCACCAGCACGATTGGACCCCGCCATGGCCGTACGAAGCGTCCCTGACGCCCGGACCAGCACGCCCCAGCAGCTCCAATCGGTCCGCGCCACATTACGTTCGCCGCGGCGGCTGAAGACCGAGGCCCTCGCCGGCCTGGTGGTGGCGCTGGCGCTGATTCCGGAGGCGATCGCGTTCTCGGTGATCGCCGGCGTCGACCCGCGGATCGGCCTGTTCGCCTCCTTCATCATGGCTGTCACCATCTCGTTCGTCGGCGGCCGGCCGGCCATGATCTCCGCCGCCACCGGTGCCGTGGCCCTCGTGATCGCACCGCTGATGCGCAGCCATGGCCTGGACCACCTCATCGCGGCCGTGATCCTGGCCGGCGTCTTCCAGATCCTGCTGGCCGTCCTGGGCGTGACCCGGCTGATGCGCTTCATCCCGCGTTCGGTGATGGTCGGCTTCGTGAACGCGCTGGCCATCCTGGTGTTCATGGCCCAGCTCCCCGAACTGATCGGCGTCCCGTGGATGGTCTATCCGCTCGTGGCGGTCGGCTTGGTCATCGTGGTGGGACTGCCCAGGATGACGACGGCGGTGCCCTCACCTTTGGTGGCCATCGTGGTGCTCACCCTGTTTGCCGTCATCGCCGGCGTGGACGTCCCCACCGTCCAGGACAAGGGCCAGCTGCCGGAGAGCCTGCCGTCCCTGTTCATCCCCAACGTCCCCCTGACGTGGGAGACGTTCCAGGTCATTGCCCCGTTCTCGCTCTCGATGGCGCTGGTGGGGCTGCTGGAATCGCTGATGACCGCCAAGCTGGTGGACGACATCACGGACACCCGCTCCAACAAGACCCGCGAGTCCTGGGGCCAGGGCGTGGCCAACATCGTCACGGGCTTCTTCGGCGGCATGGGCGGCTGCGCGGTAATCGGCCAGACCATGATCAACGTCAAGGGCTCCGGCGCACGGAGCCGCGTATCCACGTTCCTGGCCGGCGTCTTCCTGCTGGTCCTCGTGGTGACGCTCGGCGACGTGGTGGGCATGATCCCCATGGCCGCGCTCGTGGCCGTCATGATCTTCGTTTCGGCCATCACCTTCGACTGGCACTCCATCGCCCCGCGGACCCTGCGCCGGATGCCCAGGTCCGAGACCGCCGTTATGCTCATCACCGTCGCAGTGGTCTCAGCCACCCACAACCTGGCTATCGGAGTCGGCGCCGGGGTGCTGGCAGCCATGGCCCTGTTCGCCCGGCGGGTCGCGCATTTCGCCACGGTGGAGCGGACCGTCGTCGAACTTAACGGCGAAAACGTGGCCACATACACCGTGGACGGCGAGCTGTTCTTCGCCTCCTCTAACGACCTCTACACCCAGTTCGAATACGCCCTGGACGCCGGGGCGGACATCGCCCGGGTGGTGGTGGACCTGCACGCCTCGCACCTCTGGGACGCATCAACCATCGCGGTGCTGGATGCCGTCACGGAAAAGTACCGCCGGCACGGCCGCGAAGTGGAACTGATCGGACTGAACTCCGCCAGCATCCAGATGCGCGAACGGCTGGCGGGGAAGCTGAACTGACGCGGGCTCAGGCCCGTACCTGCAGGTAGTTCTCCACAAGGTGGTCGGCGATGGCCATGCAGGATGTGGCCGCCGGCGAAGGCGCGTTCCGCAGCAGCGTCACGGGGCCCACCTGTTCCACCGCAAAGTCGTCCAGCAGCGAACCGTCCCGGCCCCACGCCTGCGCCCGCACACCTGTTGCCGTCTTGGCCGTCAGGTCGGACATCTCGAGCTCAGGGATGAAGCGCCGGGCTTTGCGGAAGTAGATGGCCTTGACCAGCGAGCCGCTGATTTCGTCCACGCCCATGCGCCAGTGCTTCTTGGCCAACGCGCCAGCCCCGGGCCACCGCAGTGAGTCCCAGGTGTCCTTCGCCGAGACCGACAACCAGCCGTAGCCCTCGCGTGCCAGCGCGGGAACGGCGTTCGGCCCCACGTGGACGTCGTCGTAGACACCGCGGGTAAAGTGCACCCCGAGGAACGGGAATCGCGGGTCCGGGACCGGATAGATCATCCCGTTCACCAGGCTGTTCCGCTCCGGATTCAGTGACCAGTACTCGCCCCGGAACGGCAGGATTTTCGGTGACGGGTCGGCACCCAGCAGGCGCGCAACGACGTCGGACTGCAGACCGGCGCAGGCGATCAGCCGGTCAAAAACCTGCTCGGACACGGGGGTCCGGACACGCACCTTGCCGCCGTCCACTGCGATCCCCACCACCTCCTGCCCGAGCAGGATGGCACCGCCGGCCGCCCTCACGTCCTGCGCCATCGCTTCGGTGATCGCCGCAAAATCGACGACGGCGGTGTGCGGCGAGTGGACCGCCGCAACCCCCGCCGCGTGTGGCTCGATGTCCCGCAGCCGTGCAGCATCGTCGATGCGGGCCAGGTCCGGCACCCCGTTTGCCCTGGACTTCTTTTCGATTTCGGCCAGCGCCGGCAGTTCCGATTCATCCACGGCTACTACCAACTTGCCCACTTCCCGGTAAGGCAGGTTCTTGTCCTGGCAGTACTCCCGGAGGGCTTCCCGGCCCGATACGCACAGCCGGGCCTTCAGGGATCCCGCCGCGTAGTACAGGCCGGCGTGCACAACACCTGAGTTGTGGCCGGTCTGGTGCGCAGCCAGCCGGTGCTCCTTCTCGAAGACGGTGACCTCCCCGAGTCCGCGCTGCAGGAGGGCACGCGCCAGGGCGATGCCCACAATGCCCCCACCGATGATTCCAATGCGTTCGCCCACGTCAATGTGTCCTTATCCTCGCGGCCCTACCTGCAAGCGCCTCCCCGCCATGCTCCCAGAACGGCAACCCTGATTCCATCAAACCCGCCGAACGGCTGGTCCTGGGTTCGCCGGCGGACAGGGCTCAGCGGCGGCGGTCGCTGTGGACGGTGCGGTTCCGGCCCAGGGACTTGGCCGTATAGAGGGCCTCATCCGCGGCGGCGATGAGGTCTTCCACGTCGGAGGTCCCGGCGTCGTACAGTGCAACGCCGTAGCTGACGGTGGGCATCTCAAGTCCGTCGGCAGTGGGGACCTGGGCGAGGCGGCGGCTGATTTCCTCCGCCATGTGCTCGGCGCGAACGGCTGACCCGCCCGGAATCAGGAGGACGAACTCTTCCCCGCCGTACCTGCCCACGAGGTCCGTTGACCGGACGGTATCCTGGCAGGCCGCGGCGAAGGCCTGCAGGGCGACGTCGCCGGCAGCATGGCCATGGGTGTCGTTGACGGCCTTGAAATTGTCCAGGTCCGCGAGGATCAGGGCACCCGTTCCCTGCGTGACGGCGCGGTCCTTGAGCAGCCCGGCCGCGAGGTCCAGGAAGGCTTTGCGGTTGAGCAGCCCGGTAAGGTCATCGCGGGTGGCCACCATCCGCAGGGCGCGGGTCTGCTGCTCCGTGCTCAAACCGGCCATGCTGAAGGACACCACCACCAGCAGCACCATGGTGACCATGGTGGTCACTGCGGACCCGAAGTAGGTGACAAAAATGGGACCGTTCTGGCCATCCAGCAGGAAGAACACCAGCCTGGCGAAATAGAAAACGGTCATCACCGCGGCCGCGGCAGCCATCGGCACGCGGACACGCGAATAGCCCGGCTCCAGCCGCCAGAGCTCCTGCGATGCCAGCCCCAGCGTCAGGCACATAGCGGCGAGGAAAACTGCACCGCCCGCCCAGACGTTGGTGCCGGGATTGTCGACGGCGGTAGCCACCAGGGTGACCACCGGCACCCCTGTGAATACCCAGCGTTTCGGCGGCACCTCCCGAAGCGAGCGCGCACCTGCCCAGACGGCTACACCGCCATGGACCAGCAGGACGTTGCCTAGGATGTTGGCCCACCACTGGTGGGCGGTGCCGTTAAGCAGGAAGGCGGCGGAGCCGCCGAGGAAGAACACCAGCGCGAGGCACCACCAGCCGCTGTACGGGGAGCGCGTGGTCCGGTAGGACGAAAAGTAAAACAGCAGTCCCAGCACCAGGGCCATCACGCCGAAGGCGATCCTCAGCGTTGCTGTATCAAGGACCATTTCCGAAGTTCCCCCAGCGTCGTCGTGATGCAACCCTCAGTATCGCACCGCCGTCGGACATATTTGACGCCCCTTTGCGCTGGTGGAAAGGCACTTCGCCGCCAGATGCTGCGGCAGCGGTGAATGACCCGGAAAGCAAAGATGCTGGCGGCACCACGTGAGTGGGCCGCCAGCATCTTCGGGTGCCTAGTGGAGTGAGTCTGGCGCCTATTCCGCCAAGGCAGCCGCCACCTTTCGGGGCGTCCAGCGCAGGTGCGGGCTGCCGGCGTCTGCGTCAGGCTCCCGAAGGAGTGACAGGCGCGGGCGGACGGCGTCGGTTCGCGAGCCCGGGGGCTTGCGGCGTCCTGCCCGGAACTGCGGGACCCACTGGGCGCCAGGACCTGCGTAGTCCTGTTCGGCGGCGGCGTGCAGGGTCCACTGGGGGTCGTAGAGGTGCGTGCGGCCCAGTGCCACCAAGTCCGCGCGGCCCGCCAGGAGGATGGAGTTCACGTCGTCGTAGCTGGAGATCGCGCCCACCGCGATCACGGCCACGCCTGCGGGTGCGGCAACCTCCTGGCGGATGCGGTCAGCGAACGGCGTCTGGAAACTGCGCCCGTAGGCAGGCTTCTCAGCCTTGGCAACCTGGCCGGTCGAAATGTCCAGGCCCGCTGCGCCGTGGGCGACGAAGGCGCGGGCGATCTCGACCGAGTCGTCCGAGTCGTTGCCGCCTTCGATCCAGTCCGTCGCGGAGATACGCACGGTGACCGGTTTGGATTCGGGCCAGGCGGCACGGACGGCGTCGAACACCTCCAGCGGGAACCGCAGGCGGTTCGCCAGGCTGCCGCCGTACTCATCGCTCCGCCGGTTGGAGACGGGCGAAAGGAACGAGGAGAGCAGGTAACCGTGGGCGGCGTGCACCTCGAGAAGGTCGAACCCGGCCAGATCGGCGCGACGTGCGGCTGCGACAAATTCCGCCTTGATGGAGTCCATACCGGCCCGGTCCAGCTCCCGCGGGGTCTGGCTGCCAGGGCCATAGGCGATCGCCGACGGACCGACGGCGTCCCAGTTGCCGGCCTCGAGCGGTTCATCGATTCCTTCCCACATCACGCGGGTGGAAGCCTTTCGGCCGGCATGGCCAATCTGTGCGCCGATCTTTGCTGTGGAGGTAGCGTGGACAAAGTCCACGATTTCCTTCCAGCTGTCCTGCTGACCGTCCGTGTACAGGCCGGTGCAGCCCGGGGTAATGCGGCCGGCCTCGGAGACGCAGACCATTTCCGTCATCACCAGGCCTGCCCCGCCGAGGGCCTTGGAGCCGAGGTGAACCTTGTGGAAATCACCCGGGACACCGTCCACTGCCGAATACATGTCCATGGGCGAAACCACAACGCGGTTCTTCAGTTCCAGCCCACCAATCCGGTAAGGCTGGAACATTGCCGGAGCGTCGTCCGTCAAGCCTTGCGACTCCGCGAAGTCACGGTTGACGGCCGCCGCGAACTCGGGATCGCGCAGGTTTAGGTTTTCCTGGGTGATGCGGCGGCTTCGGGTCAGCAGGTTGAAAGCGAACTGGGTGGGATTCTGTGCCGTGTATTGGCCGATCCGCTCGAACCATTCCAATGACGCCTGGGCAGCACGCTGGGTGGAGGCCACCACAGGACGCCGCTCGGTCTCGTAGGCGGCGAGGGCGGCTTCGACATCCGGATGTTCGTGCAGGCATGCGGCCAGCGCCAAGGAGTCTTCCATTGCCAGCTTGGTGCCGGACCCGATGGAGAAATGAGCTGTGTGCGCGGCGTCGCCGAGCAGCACCACGTTCGAATGGCGCCAGCTCTGGTTCCGCACAGTGGTGAAGTTCAACCATTTCGAGTTGTTGGAGAGGACCTCGTATCCGTCGAGTTCATCAGCGAAGATCGATCGGATCTTGGTGATGGCCTTCTCGTCTGAGACTCCCGGCGGGAAGACGTTGTCAGCAGTTTCATCGAAGCCGGCGGCCCGCCAAACGTCCTCGTGCATTTCAACAATGAACGTGGACCCTTCATCGGAGTAGGGGTACCCGTGGATCTGCATGGTGCCCCACTGGGTTTCCTTCACGAAAAACTTGAAGGCTTCGAAGACCTGGTTGGTGCCGAGCCACATGAACTTGTTTGGCCTGGGATCCAGGCTCGGGCCGAACGAGTCCGCGTACTTGGCACGGATTTGGGAGTTGATGCCATCAGCGGCCAGCACCAGGTCGTAGTTGGCTTCGAGTTCCTCCACCGGCGGCGCAACGGTCTGGAAGCGCAGGTCCACCCCCAGCTCGGCGCAGCGTCGCTGCAGCAGTTCCAACAGCTCCTTCCGGCTCATGGCCGCGAAGCCCTGGCCCCCCACCGTTACTGTTTCCCCACCGAAGTGGATGTCGATATCGGACCAGCGGGCGAAGCGCCGGCTCATGTAGTCGGCCACAACGGGATCGGCGTTACCGATGCCGCCGAGCGTCTCATCGGAAAATACGACGCCGAAACCGAAGGTGTCGGACGCGGCGTTGCGTTCCCAGAGGGTGATGCTGTGGGACCGGTCAAGCTGCTTCATCAGTGCTGCGAAGTACAGACCACCGGGGCCGCCTCCAACGATTGCGATCTTCATGGTGTGCTCCTTTTCAGGCCTGGTTCAGGCCGGCGCTGGCAAGCCGTTCGGTATTGGCTATACGGTCCCGCAGTTTGAAGTGCTGCAGCTTTCCGCTTGGGTTGCGGGGCAGTTCATCGACGAAGCGGACGTCCCGCGGGTACTTATAGGGGGCTATGGTCTGCTTGACGAAGTCCTGGATGTCCTTGCGTTTGGCTGAAGTGCCTTCCACACCGTCGCGCAGGACCACAAATGCGCAGACGACGCTGCCGCGTTCGGGATCCGGGCGGCCGATGACGGCGTTTTCTGCCACATCAGGGTGCTGGTCGATGGCGGACTCCACTTCCGGCGCGCCGATGTTATAGCCGGAGGAGACAATCATGTTGTCCGAGCGGGCCTGGTACGTGAAGTAGCCGTCCTCATCCATGCTGAAGGTGTCTCCGGTGACATTCCAGCCGTTGCAGACATAGTTCGCCTGCCGGGGGTCGTCAAGGTAGCGGCAGCCGGTCGGCCCGACGACGGCCAGGCGGCCGACTTGGTTGGGTCCGAGTTCATTGCCCTCGTCGTCGAGGATGGTGGCCCGGTACCCCGGAACCGCCCGGCCTGTGGTCCCTGGTTTGATGTCGTCGCCGGCGGCCGAAATAAAGACGTGCAGCAATTCCGTGGCACCGATGCCGTTCACCAGCCGCAGGCCGGTTGCCTGGTGGACGGCTTCCCAGGTCTCTTTCGGCAGATGTTCGCCCGCGGAGACGGCTACTCTTAGCCCGCGGAGCAGGTCCCCTCGGCCTTCCTTGAGGATGGCGCGGTAGGCGGTGGGCGCGGTGAACAGGATGGTGGCGCCGGCGGCGGCAGCGGCCTGGGCGAGTTCCACCGGGCCGGCCCGTTCGGTCAGCAGCGACGACGCTCCGAACCGCAGCGGAAAGACCACCAGGCCGCCAAGCCCGAAAGTGAACGCCAGCGGAGGCGAGCCTGCAAAGACGTCATCGGCCGTTGGCTGCAGGATGTGGCGGGCAAACGTATCGGCATTCGCCAGAATGTCCCGGTGGAAATGCATGGTCACCTTGGGCACACCGGTGGTGCCCGACGTCGGGCCCAGCAGCGCGACGTCGTCGGCTGCTGTCTGGACGGTGGTGAACTCACCGCTCTTGGCGGCACAGCGGGCGATGAGGTCCGCGGCTTCAGCCGACCCGTAGGACAGGACAGCCAGGCCGTCTCCGGCGGCCGTTGCCATTTCGTCCACATAACGGTGGTCGGAAATGGCCACCGTTGGGAGCGTGAGGTCGATCAGCGTGCCGATCTCGCTGGCGCGCAGCATCGGCATGGTGGTCACAACCACGGCCCCGGCCTTGAGTACTCCAAGCCATGCCGCCACGAGCCAGGGGTTGTTCGGGCCACGCAACATGACACGGTTGCCCGGGACCACGCCGAAGTCCTCTGTGAGCACCTGAGCCACTTGGTTGGAGCGCTGTAACAGGTCGCCATAGCTCCACGGCGCGCCGTCGGGAGTGAGCAAAGCCGGCCGAGTGGCTCCGTGGGCTGCCACCGCGTCGTCAATGAGTGCGGCGGCTGCGTTGAGCTGCTCCGGGTAGTGGAGCTCCGGGAGCGTGTATTCGAGCGCTGGCCACGTGTCGGCCGGCGGGAGATGATCACGGGTAAACGTGTCCACGTGCGCTGATGTTGTCATGGGCGTGGCCGTTCCTTTCAGTGGTATTTGGGGGTATTCAGGTTCAGGACGCGACGCGGATCATGCCCTCTTGCGCCACGGTGGCCAGGAGCCGGCCCTGCCGGTCGAAGAAGCGGCCCGTGGCCAACCCCCGGTTGCTCTGGCCGGAGACGGCGTCCTGAGCGTAGAGCACCCACTCATCGGCACGGCCGTCGCGGTGGAACCACATGGAGTGGTCAAGGCTGGCTGTTGCCAGGCCAGGGCTCGACCAGTGGAGGCCGTGAACCCTCAGGAGCGGTTCGAGGATGGTGTAGTCGCATACATAGGCCAGGGCGGTACGGTGCAGATCGGCTGTTGCACGTGGGTCCGGTCCGTCAGGCAGGCTGTCGAAGGCCTTGATCCAGATAGCCTGCTGCGGCACTGGAGCACCCTCCAGTGCGATGTATACCGGTCCGGGAATATGCCGCATATCAAAGCTGCGTCCGGCGGCCCAGTACTCTGCAGCCGGACCAGCTGTCCTCTCCAGGACCTGCGCCGCGCTGCGCAATGACTGAGGGTCGACGGCGGCCGGTGCCTGGGGCTGGAAGTCCGGTCCGTCCTCGGGAACCTGGAAGGATCCCATGGCCGCGTAGACGGCCTTGCCGTTTTGGAAGCCGCGGACGGTGCGGGTTGAGTATCCCCGGCCGTCCCGCAGGCGCTCCACTTCGTAGCGGACAGTTGAGCCGACGTCGACAGGCCGCATGAAATAGCTGTGCATTGAGTGCAGTTGCCGGTCAGCGTCCACGGAGCGCATCATCGCCGCAGCAGCCTGGGCCACCATGTCCCCGCCATAAGCCTTGGGCCACGGTACATATTGGGTGTCGGCCTCATATGCTTCATCGAAGACGTCGGCGGGAACAGCTGTCAGGTCGATTGCACGGAGGAAGGTCTCCGATGTCATGGCTGGGGTGACCGTTTTTGTGGGTGTCATGTGCGCTACGCCCGTCGGTAATCGGCGAGGGTTTCGTCCGCCACGTCGGGAAGGTTGACCACGAGGTTTTCCGGGGTGCGGGCGGTGAGCCACACCAGCTCCTCGGTGACTGACATGTTGGCCTCGACGTGCGGCATAAACGGCGGAACGAAGACCCAGTCGCCGGCCTTCATGTCCAGGAACTCTGAGTAGTTTTCGCCGTAGTAAATCCGCCCCTGGCCCCGCAGGACATAGCCGCCGGTTTCCGCTTCCCCGTGGTGGTGTGGCAGGGACCGGTAGCCCGGGACGTTCGATACCTGCCCGAACCAGATTTTCGTGGCCGGGGTGTGCTGGATGCTGACGCCCGAGACCCTGATGCAGTCGCCTGACTGAGCGGTATTTGTATCTTCTTCGCCGGCGCGGGTGACCACGGGGACTACCTTGCCGTCAGGGCCGGCGTAAAGGGAATTCTCGCCCTCGGTGCGGTATTCGGTGATGGTGTCAGTCATGAGCGATGCTCCTCTGTGCTTGCTGGTGCGGTGGGCGGGACTGGATCGAAGACGTTCTGGAGCCGATCAGCGCCGTCCGTTCCGGGCGGAGCTGGTATGTCGACTTTTTTACGATCGTCACATATGCTCAACGTAGCACGGCGGAAATGATCTGCACAGAGGTTTGCCGAAGTTTCCGTAACCCACCACAAGGAGGAACAGCATGAGCCACATCACCGTCAATCCAGCGTCGCTCCCCAAACCATCCGGATTTGCCCATGGCATGCTCGCCGGCAATACCGTGTTCCTGGGCGGGCAGACGGCCCTGGACAAAAACATGAACATCGTTCCCGGGGGCATCGTGGAACAGTTTGCCCAGGCGTTTTCCAACGTGCTGGCCACGCTGCGGGAAGCCGGCGGGCAGCCAGAAGACCTCGTCAGCGTGACGATCTACCTCACGGACGTCGACGATTACATGGCGAACGGCCGCGAGATCGGCCGCCTGTGGCGGGAAATGGCAGGGTCGGAGTATCCGGCCCTGGCGGGCATCGGCGTCACCCGGTTGTGGCAAAAGGAGGCCCTGATCGAAATCCAGGGCATCGCGGTCATCCCGGAACGCTGAGGGGACAAAAAAGGCGGACGACGCCGGCCATGCGTTCCAGCGGAACGCAAGTGGCCGTCGTCGTCCGTTTTTTCGTCTTGCCTGACGCCCGCTCTAGGCGTTCTGCATCAGGGAGTTCTGCGTCGGTGAATTCTGCATCAGTTCGTGGGCATGGGCTGCCGCCAGCGGCGCCGTCATATGATGCACCGACTCGAAGATCTTGCGCACCGCCGGCCCCTTCCAGTCCTCGGGGAGATACTCCAGCGGGAGGTTCGGATCGCGGTAGGGAAAGCGGCGCCACAGGGTAAGCATGGGAACGTAGTAGCGGAACGCATCGCGACGCAATTCACTGCTGGAGTTGGCCAGGGCGACGTCAGGATCATCCCCCACGAGCCCCGCCCAGAGTTCTACCGCCCCGTGGTAGAGGTCCAGGAATTCCCCGAACTGGGCGTCGATGGACTTCAGATCCCACCACTCCGCGATCTTCGGCCGCATGGGCCCCTCGAAAAGATAATCGCCACCGAAAAAATCCACGAACTGGATAAGTCCGCGGGACGTCAAGCGTTCACGTGTCTGGTCGAGGATCTGGGCCGGGGCAATCCACACCCCCGAGGCAACTAATCCGAACCCCATGCTGGAAAGCTCTGAACGCAGCTGGTGACGCCGGTTCCGCATGGATTCCGGGACAGAGAAGACTGCAAGGATCCAGGCCTCGAATGGCTTGGCCCGCTCGGGGGCAAAGATTCTTCGATCGCCTTCCCGAAAGACGTCCAGGACTGCGTCGGAAAGTTTGTACTTGGCAACGCCGTCTTCGGTGACGCTCTTGAGGACGCCTTTTGCCTTCAGCCGGGAGACCGACGAGCGGACCCCCGGGGCGTCGTAGCCAAACGCACCAAGCATGGAAATCAGCACAGAAACCGGCAACGCATCACCCGCGGCGCGGGCGTACAGCCCGTAAATGGTGACGATAAGTTGCTGGTGACGCACCGGCGGTGCGGGGACGGCCAACATGGGTAACGCCTCGTTTCTGGCCACCAGATGAAGGTGGCCTCATTTTCATCATAGGGGCGGGAACCGGCGGACGGACCTGGTGATAAGCCCGCGGGTTCCCGCCCTTCGGAGTCTCCCTTTAGTCTGAGTCAGCGGACGCCCTGTTCCAGCAACCATTCAGTGGCCGCCGTCCAATGCGGCACCGACGGGTCTATGGCCGCCACATGTTCCAGGCCCGGCACTTCCAGGTAGTCGATCTTGCCGCCGGCGGCGCGGACCGCCATCACAAAGTCCCGGGTATGTGCCACAGGAACGCGGACATCGATATCCCCGTGGATGGCCAGGACAGGGGTGGCCAGGGGCAGGTTCCTCAGCGGCGACGCTGCCGCGTATCCCGCCGGAAGGTCCGCGGCGCGCGCCCCCATGAAGCCCACCGCGGCATCCTCGCCCAGCCTTTCGTCGTCCACTCTCGCAACGTCGGTAACCGGGGCGAGCGCAACTACGGCGTCCACTGCGGCGGCATTAAGGAGTGCCAGTTGACCGCCGACCGAGTGCCCCACGGAAATGAACGGAATAAGGCCGCGCCACCGTTTCCAGTGTTCCCTGACGTGGGTCAGCGCATCGGAGATATCCGTACCCGTAACGGGCCAGCCGCCGCCGCCGCCCACCCTGCGGTACTCGACGTTCGCGACGGCCATGCCGCGGCTGAGGGCGTCCGCCGCGAGCGGCTCCATGATGGACAGATCAATGCGGTCCCGCCAGTACCCGCCGTGAATCAGGACAACGACGGCGGCAGGCCGCCCGGCCCCGGGAGGCTCATAAAAGTCCACAAACTGGGGTACGGCGTCCCCGTACGCCGTCCGCTGCACCGCTGCCAGGGGCGGCTTTAGAGATGTCACTGCCATAGTGGCCTCCTTACGTGTCCGGCGCCGCTGCTGATCAGGCGCCGGGAACCGAACCCTGCGGCAGGAAATCCACGCCGTGCAGTGCCGACCGACGAACTACCTCGTCCGGGTCCGAAAGGTTATGCAGCTGGTCGAAGAGCTGGGCGAGCTGGCCTGACGGGCTGACCCAGAAGAGGGCCTTAGCGGCGGAGTCGGCCTTATTGAAGTAAGCGTGCGGCAGACCCATCGGCATGCGGACCGTGTCCCCCGGCCCGGCGGTCATCCATTCCCCGTCGAGGTAGAGCGTGTAGACGCCGTCCAGGACGTGGATGTGCTCGTCCTGCGTGGGGTGGACATGGGGAGGGACGCCGGTGCCTGTCGGGTCGAGGGAGAGCCAGGCAAAGCTGCTGGCGCTCTCAACCTTGGACAGGTATGTATGGCCGAGGACATTCCAGGTCTTGTTTCCCATGGCCTCGCTGGCGAGCGTAATGCCCTTCTCCAGACGGCCGAGAACAATTTCCTGATCGAGCTGGGATTCCATGGTGTCTCCTTTGTGGCGAGCGTTTGCTAACAGCGCCTAGCCTGCCAGATCGGAAAGAAAATGTATAGCAGATATTGCGATCGTCAATTTAACTGCATACTCTGTGAACTGCGCCACAACCTGAAGTGAGCATCCGAGCCACCCACCGCCGGCGCTCCAGAGCTATCCAGAACGAGCCACCCAGGCGCCTCAACGCAAGCATCTCCGCAACTACAGATAGGTAGTTTGATGAACCACAGACCGCAGAAGGGCCTTTCGGTCCATACTTTGGGCACAGGCGGCGGACCGATCGTGTCCAGCAGCCGGGCGGGCACCAGCACCGCCATCCGTGTCGACGGCGCCACGTATGTTATCGATGCCGGCATGGGGAGTATCAGGAACTTCCGCAAGCACGCATCCTGGGGTGAACTCCGGGGCATCTTCCTGACCCATCATCATTCGGACCACATCTACGACCTCGGCTCCTACCTGCTGACCGGGTGGCAGGTGCCGGGCGAATCGTTCTCCCGTCCCATCCACGTCTACGGCCCCGGGCAGCCGCCACGAACGCCCGCCCTCGACGCCGAACATGCACGGGTGGTTGACGCGCGGACCGCCGGCAGGTCCATGGCCGGCACCGAGCACATTGTGGATTCCCTGCTGGACAGTGTGTTCGCATCCGACGTTGTGATCCGGATGGCAGATGAAGGCCGGTCGGATCCGAAGGAATGGGTCATAGGCCACGACATCGAGATTCCCGCCGAAGCCCAGGCCGACCCCGTCCTGGCCCGGCATCCGGTCATGGAGCCGTTTGAAATTTACCGGGACGAGCTGGTCCGCGTGACGGCCATCCTGGTTGACCATCGCCTCTGTTTCCCGGCCTTCGGTTTCCGTTTTGATACGGCCTACGGCTCGGTAGTGGTGTCCGGTGACACCGCATACTCCGAGAACTGCATCCGGCTGGCCCGCGGCGCAGACATCCTTCTCCATGAGGTCATTGATCTGGAGGCCATCCTGGACACTTTTCCGGACAGTGCAACCCGCGAGGGAATCGCCGTGCACTTGCGGGAATCCCACACACCTTTCGATGAAGTCGGCAAGGTGGCTCACGCCGCCGGTGTGGGCCGGCTCATCCTGCACCACATCGTCCCGAACGTCCCGGGGGCTGCCGACACCGCCAAAATGGAAGCTTTTGCCAGGAAGGACTTTGCCGGGCCCGTCACAGTCGCCGAAGACAACGACGTCTTCACCGTCCCTCCTGCCACGGACAGCGACGCCGACATTGCGGACCTGAACATTGAACGTGCAGGCCTGACGGCGGAGGTTGTGGCATGACCGCCGAACGCATCCTGCCTCCCCATACCTTGCGGGCAGCGGTCAGCAACGGCCGCATGAACCGGAGGGCTTGGCTGGTCACGGGACTCCTTGTGCTCTTCCAGATCATCAACTTTGCCGACAAAGCCGTGCTGGGGCTTGTGGCCGACTCGGCGATGCGGGATTTGCAGCTCAGTGCCAGCGAGTTCGGATTCATCGGCAGCGCATTCTTCTTCCTCTTCGCCATCACCGCCGTTGTGGTCGGCTTCCTGGCCGCGAAAGTGCCCACCCGCTGGATCCTCCTTGCCATGGGCATCTCCTGGGCGGTACTTCAGTTCCCGATGCTGTTCGGCGGCGGCGCAGCAGTCCTGCTGATCACCCGCATCCTGCTGGGCGCCGCAGAAGGGCCGGCTACCCCGATCGCCCTCCAGCACGTCCACGGCTGGTTCGCGGCAAAGGAACGCGGTCTGCCCAGCTCGATGGTAGCCGTCGGTTCAACCCTCGGCCCTATCATCGCCGCGCCGGCACTCGCCGCCGTCATCGCCCATCCAGATCTCGGATGGCGCTGGGCGTTCGGATTACTGGGCCTTGTGGGCCTTCTCTGGTCGGTGCTGTGGTTCCTCATGGGCCGCGAAGGACCGCATAGCCACACGGCCAAGAAAGCAGCCGGAGTGCCGGCCGCGACGAACTCGCCAGCGCCGGTTACGACGGCACCGGATGCAAATGGCAGTCACCCCGCGGTTGAGGCTGCCAGCATTACCGAGCGGGCCGACCTCCTCAAGCTTGTCCCGATCCGCGCCGTCCTCGGCTCGAAGATGTTCATCGTGGCCGTCCTGGCCGGTGCCGGCTGCTTTTGGGCGCAGGGATTCCTGACCACATGGTCGCCAAAGTATCTGGCTGCCGTAGTGTCCCTTCCGCCGGCAACCATTGGCTTGGTCTCGACCTTTCCCTGGATCATCGGTGCGTTGGCACTGCTTGTCCTGGGCTACTCCTCGCGATTCCTGATGCGCCGTGGCGTGACGGTCCGCTGGGCCCTGGGTGCGCTGTTCGGGGCAACCCTGCTGATTTCCGGTATCTGCTTCCTGGTGCTGCCGCATGTTACGGGCGGCGTGGCGGTGGCCATTATGACCGCGGGCGCCGGACTGGCAATGATTTTTCCGCTGGCACCCACGGCAGTGGCCTTTTGCATCAGCTCTAAGCAACGGGCTGCCGTTATGGCAACGCTTACGGGCTTGGCATCCATCGGTGGTGTGGTGGCTCCGGCAATGGTGGGCATGCTGATGGAGAAGGCCGGCTATATGCCAGCCCCCAAAGGCGTAGCCGAGACTGCGGAAATGGCTGCCAGCCTGGCGGCCGGCATGAACAGTGCATTCGGCCTGATCGGTGTCTACCTGGTGGTAGTCGGCATCATCTGCGTTATGTTCCTCAACCCGGACCGCACGGCCAGTTCGCTCCAGAAGAAGTTCGCCTTCAGCGATTGAATTGTTGGCGCCTTCGCTGCCGCGAGGGTGTTAACGACGGCGGCGGGCCGGGACAGCTTGTTCCGGCCCGCCGTTTTCCGCGTGTCCCCTGGTTCGTGCCCGGCGCAACACCGGGCTGCCCCGCGGCCGCCTAATTCAGCTGAAGCTCCGGGCTGGCGGCCACCCGGATGTGCTCCGGCCATGGCTGGGCGGCATCTGCGGTGGCAGGCAAATGCACCGTTGTCACGGTCCCCTGCGCTGCGATGCCGCCCGGATGCCCTTCGTGCGGATGGCCGTACACCTCAAAATTTAGGGTCATGGAGGTGCGGCCAACTTTGCCGATCTCCACTGTGGCCGTCACCTGCTGCCCGAACCACAGCCTGTCCCGATAGTTGATGACCTGCTGAACGCGTGGCGCCACCGAAAAATAGTCCGGCAGACCGAGGCCGCGAAACAACTGGGCCTCTGCCGACTCGACCCATCGGATGATGGCGGAGTTGTGCTGGTGTCCCGAGGCATCGGTGTCCACCCACTCCACGGTGCGCTCAACGCTGGAACGTTTGTTGCCCTGCAGATTAACTTCCACGACGCCTCCATTCGTGACGGGGCAGGCAGCCGCGTCTTGCACAAAACGGTATACCGACTCATGACGATCGGCAGAATTTCGCGATACCTACCGAATGATCACGTCCGTGACCAGCGCCACCAGTCGATACTATTTACAGAAATAGTTTTCTAGAATATTGTTGAATATTGAAGTGTTGCGGAGAATCCTTCCGCTCAGTGATCCATCAGAGGAGTAGTTCATGACTAAGATCGCCATCGTCACCGGCAGCACCCGTCCCGGCCGCAACAACGCCGGCGTGGCCGAGTGGGTTCTCGCGCAGGCACAGCAGCGCACGGACGCGGAGTTCGAGCTGGTCGACATCGCGGACTACAACCTGCCCCTGCTGGACGAGGCTTACCCGGCCGCGTACCAGAACTACCAGAACGCCCACACCATCGCCTGGGCAGCCAAGATCGCCGAGTTCGACGGCTACGTCTTCGTCACCCCCGAGTACAACCACTCCGTGGCCCCGGCCCTGGCCAATGCCCTGTCCTACCTGAATGCCGAGTTCGCAAACAAGGCAGCCGGCATCGTCTCCTACGGCTCCGCGTTCGGCGTCCGCGCCGTTGAGCACCTGCGCGGTATCCTGTCCGAACTGCAGATCGCCCACGTCCAGAAGACCGGCATGTTCTCCCTGTTCACCGACTTCGAGAACTTCTCCGTCTTCAAGCCCACCGAACTGCAGGCCGAGTCGCTCGCGCCGGTCCTCGACCAGCTCATCCCGTGGACCAAGGCCCTCGAAGCCGTCCGGGCCGAGGCATCTGTCAGCGCGTAACCCAGCACACCCGAGCGCCGGTGCTTCCGGCGGGCCAAAACGCCCGCCGGAAGCACCGGTTTTCGTTGTTAAACGGGAGGCCCTATCGGCCGTCCCGACACTCGAAAGACTTACGAGAAGGACATTTACGTGGAGCGTATTATGGGCGTGGAAAGGGATTCCATGCCGGCCACGCAGAAGCACACCCCGACCACCGGGGACCTTGATGTGATCTCGCAGTGGGGGCTGGTCATCGAGGGCTTCCAAAACACCAACAAAAAGGTCCATGCGGAAGTCTCTTCTGCATTCTCCCTGGAACCGGCCGAGGCCGAGACACTGCTGCGGCTGGTCCGGACACCCGGGGCACGGATGCCGATGGCGAAACTGGCCCGGGAAGTCGCGTTCAGCAACGGCGGGTTCACGAAGATCGCCGACAGGCTGGCAACACGGTCCCTGGTCCAGCGCAGCCCCTGCGCCGAAGACCGCCGGGTGGTCTACCTCGAGCTCAGCCCCAAGGGCACGGAAACCGCCAACGAACTGGCCTGCTTCGTTGCCGGACTGGTGCATTCCAACTTCGTTGACATCCTGGGCAAGGAACGGGCGCAGCTGGTCGCGGAAGCCATGGCCGAACTGCGGGACGCCAACGACGCCTGATCCTGCCCGGCGGGCCGGCGCACCTCGTCAGGCCGGCGCACCTCTTCAGCCCGCTACTGCCCCGGCGCGCGGATGATCCGGCGCTGCGTAGCCAGGGCGATGGCCGACGTGCGGTTGTCGACGCCGAGCTTGCCGAAGATGTGCACCAGATGGGTCTTGACGGTGGCCTCGGAAATGAAGAGCCGCCGTGCGATGGCCCTGTTTGTCAGGCCCGTGGCCAGCAGTTCCAGCAGCTGAACCTCGCGCGGCGTCAGTGCGGTCTCCGGGCTGCTGATCCGCGACATCAGCAGCGCCGCGACCTTCGGCGCCAAAGCTGTCTGGCCGGCCGCCGCGGAAAGCACGGCCTGGCGGATCTGCTCCGGCGGGGCGTCCTTGAGCATGTAGCCGCTGGCGCCTGCCTCCACCGCGGCCAGGATGTCCGCCTCGGTGTCGTACGTGGTGAGGATCAGGACCGGCGGCGCGGAATCCAGTTTCCCGATTGCCGCCGTGGCGGCGACCCCGTCCATTCCGGCGCCCATTTGCAGGTCCATCAGCACCACATCCACGCGCTCCCCCAGGGCCCGGAGCCGGGTGAGTTCACGCAGTGCGGCGTCCCCGTCGGCGGCTTCGGCGGCCACGCTGAAGTCCTCGAATCCGGTGAGCATGGCCCGCAGGCCGGCACGGACCACGGGATGGTCGTCCACGAGCAGAATATGCAAGGTTCCCATCAGCGCTGCTCACCCGCGGAACCGGGCAGCTCGCCAGGCAGCGTATTCCCGGCGAGCGCCTGCTCGGCGGGTGATCCTCCGGCGAGCGCTTCACCTGTGAGCGGCAGCCGGACCGCGACGACGGTCCCCTCCCCCGGTGCCGATTCGACCTCCAGTGAACCGTTCAGGTCCGCCACCCGGGCGGCCAGCGAGCGCAGGCCGAAACCGCTCCCGTCCGCGCGGCCAGCCACGCCTGGACCCGACGCCTCGGGCGTGAAGCCCGCGCCGTCGTCGTACACGTCCAGGGTGACTTCGTCGCCGAGGAACGCCAGGGTGACGACGGCGGTGCGCGCCTTCGCGTGCAGCCTCACGTTGGCGAGGCTGGCCTGGCCGGCGCGGAGCAGCGTGACGCTGTACTGCGGCGGCAGTTCCGCGGGGTCGCCCACCAGCTCGAACCGGCAGCGGAATGCGTCGCCGCGGGCGGCGGCCAGGGTTTCGGTCTCGGCGCAGAGCCTTTTGAGGCTTTCCGGCAGAGAGGACTCCTGGAGCCGCGGCGCCGTGAGGCCGCGGACAAAGCTGCGGGCCTCGTCGAGGTTTTCCGAGGCCGTCTGCTGGACCAGCGCGAACCGTTCGGCGGCGGTGGCCAGATCGCCACTGGCCAGGGACTTTTCCGCGGCGCGTGCCACCAGGACGATGCTGGAGAGTCCCTGCGCGAGGGTGTCGTGGATTTCGCGGGCGAGGCGCTCACGCTCGGCGGCGACCCCGGCCTCGTGCTGTGTTCTGGCCAGCTCGGCGCGCGTTCGCCGGAGCTCGTCCGCGGCCAGCCGCTGCGCCTCCCCCTCGAGGTACAGCGCGCGGTAGGCGAGCCCGGTAACGACGGCGAAACCGGCACCCAGGACCGGGCCCAGCACCATCGGCAGAGTGGGCGACGGCAGCCCGCTGGCCATCCACTGCGACGCCACCACCGCCGCCGTCATAACGGCGATCGTGAAGAGCGCGACGCGGCGGGGCAGCACATGCAGGTGCAGGAAGAACAGCGGGAAGGCGACCCAGGAGAACTCCGCGCTGCCGGCGAGGAGGACGCCCCACAGCGCGGTGACCAGGCCCAGCCACAGCAGCGCGTAGGGGTGCGGATTGAACGCCGAGCGGCCGGAGGCATACCGCTTTTCCAGCAGGGTGCCGGCCAGGTAGGTCCCGGCCAGGGCGACGGCGAGTGCGGACCAAAGGTAGCGCCGCGCTCCCGCGGGAGTGCCGACGTCGGCCGGTCCGTCCGCGAGGTGCAGCCGCAGGATGGCGACGAGCAGCAGCACGGCAAACCCGACATGCAGCGTCACCCGCAGGAACCGCAGGACGGCAGCCCCCGACGGGGTGGTCTGTGGGTCCGCGGCAGGCATTCCCTCAGCTTAGGCGCCGGAGTCAGCGGGCGGATCAATCAAAAGGTTGACCGGCGGCTCAACTCTTCGTCCGTCCGGGATCAACCAGGTGCCCGATGTGGGCTGCGCCGGTGCGCGGGAGAGTGGATTGAGAACGAAATCCACCCCTCACTGAAGGAAGTACAACGTGTTTCTCGCTATTCGTGACATCCGGTTCGCCAAAGGCCGGTTCGCCCTGATGGGCGGCGTGGTGGCCCTGGTGACGCTGCTGCTGGTGCTGCTGTCCGGGCTGACCGCCGGTTTGGGCGATCAGTCCACCTCTGCGATCGGGAAGCTGGGCGCCGGGTCCGGGAGCGGGAGCGGGTCCGGGTCCGGCTCGGCTGCCGGCGGCGCAGCTGCCGGCGGCGGCTCCCGGCCGGTGGACAGCATCGTGTTCGGCGCACCCGGGAGCAATGAGCCGACGGCGTCCTTTACCGAGAGCGAGGTGACTGCCGCGCAGGTGGACAGCTGGCAGCACGTCCCGGGCGTGGCCCGGGCCGAGGCCCTGGGCATCAGCCAGTCGCGCCTTCAGGCCGGCGACGGCGGCACCACCAATGTGGCCGTGTTCGGTGTCGCGGCCGGCGGCGAGTTGGCGCCGGCCCCGGTCCGGGCGGGATCGGTGGTGATCGGCGCTACCGTTGCAGCGGACCTGGCGCTCGACGTCGGCGACACCGCCACGGTGGGTGGCACCGGCCTGGCTGTCACCGCGATCGTGGATGACCAGTGGTATTCACACACCGGAGTGGTGTGGACGGCGCTGCCGACCTGGGCCGAGGTGGCGCACATTTCACCGGTTAGCGCCAGCCCTGCGGGCGGCAGTCCTGCGGGTGGCAGCGCTGCGGGGAATCCGCCGGTGGCCACGGTTATCGCGGTCACCCACCAGGACGGGGCCGTGGTGGACGAGGCGGCTGCCAATACGATGGCGGGCACCGTGAGCGCCAGCCGCACCGGCTCGTTCCAGGCGCTCGGGTCGTTCAAGAGCGAGAACGGCTCCCTGATGCTGATGCAGGCGTTCCTGTACGGGATCTCGGCGCTGGTGATCGTGGCGTTCCTGACCGTGTGGACCGTCCAGCGGACCCGGGACATCGCCGTGCTCAAGGCCATGGGGGCGTCCGGCGGTTACGTGCTGCGCGACGCTCTTGCCCAGGCCGCGCTCGTGCTGCTGGCCGGCGCGGGGTTCGGCGGGGCGGCCGGTGTCCTGGGCGGATTCGCGGCAGCGCAGGCTGCGCCGTTCCTCGTCACTCCGGCCACCACTCTGTTGCCCGTGCTGGGAATCGTTGCCCTCGGCCTGGCCGGCGCCGCGTTGGCCGTCCGGCGGGTCACCACCGTCGATCCGCTGATCGCCCTCGGCGGCAACTGAAATCCCCTCCCTCCTTCCGAAAGGTTCTTCGTTATGTCTGTTTCCCTTTTGTCTGCTGCATCTGTCGCTGCTTCGGCTGGCGGGCCTGCACTCTCCCTTTTGTTGGACAACGTCATCCTCGAATACCCGGACGGAGGCGGAACCATCAAGGCCTTGGACAGTGTCAGCCTGGGGGTGGCGGCCGGCCGGATGGTCTCGCTGGTGGGTCCCTCCGGTTCGGGCAAGTCCAGCCTCCTCGCGGTGGCCGCCACCCTGGTCCGCCCCACCAGCGGGCGCGTGGTGATCGACGGTGTTTCGACCACTGGCCTCAGGGATGCCGAACTCACCGCCCTGCGCCGGGAGAAGGTGGGGATCATCTTCCAGCAGCCCAACCTCCTGGCGTCGCTCACCGCCGTCGAGCAGTTGATGATCGGGCATCACCTGCGCGGCAAGCCGCTGAAGGCCGCCCGTTCGCGGGCGCTTGACTTGCTGGGAATGGTGGGGCTGGGGCCGTCTGCGGATCAGCGTCCGCACCAGCTGTCCGGCGGGCAGCGGCAGCGGGTCAATATCGCGCGGGCGCTGATGGGTGACCCCAGGGTCCTGCTGGTGGATGAGCCGACGGCGGCGCTGGACCATGAGCGCAGCGCGTCGATCGTCGGGCTGCTCCGCCGGGTCACGGACGAGTTCCAGGTGGCCACCGTGATGGTCACGCACGACACGGAGTTCGTCCCGCTGACGGATGCGGTAGCGGTGATGCGCGACGGGGGGTTGGCTGCGCCGCGCAACTCAGGTCAGGGAGCCACCGCTCCGTCTTCGGGCCGCTCCGTCTTCGGATAGGAGGACTGAGACGGCGCAGCCGGACGGGCATGCCTGAAACGATGAACGAAAATGCGTTCGCGGCGTCCCCGTGCTGGACCACAAGGCGGTGTCCGGCGACATGACGGCCACTAGCTCCCCTTACCCCGTTTCTTAGCCGGCGGCGTGGACGTGGAACGTCGGGCTGGCCCTAGGGGGCGAAGGTGCGGTCCCCGGTGAAGAACCCCAGAGCATAGTCAGGGGTCTCAAATTTGACGGTGGTTCCCTTGGGAAAAAACAGCACGTCCCGTTCCCTGGCCCGGGTCACGTCCCCGGTCGTCTGGTCGGTGAGTATGAACTCACCCTGCACGACGACCTTCATTTCGTCGTAGGTGTACGTGTACACCAGGGGTTCGGAGGCCCTGAGCTCGAAGAAGCCGGCGCACATGACCGACCCTTCGGGGTTGGAGAGGGAGTCGCCGATCGCGGCATCAGAGCCGGGTTCGTTCATCTGCGGCAGATCAAGATATCCGTTTTGTACCTGGTAAATAGCTCCGGTTTTGCTGAGGATTCCGGTAAGGGCTTCCATGGCTACTCCTGTGGATAGGTTGTGAAAGGTTTGTCAGAGCTGATGTTGCTTTCCGGGCCACCGCAATATCCGGTGGCAGGTGAAAAGGCTCCTCATCGCGGTGGGACCCGTCTTTCCCTGTCAGGAGACCACGTAGGGCTTGCGTAGCGTCTCGGGGAGTTCCGAGTTGCCGCTCCAGCGCCGCGGGATGAGGACCGCGGGATGAAGACCGTGTCTCCGGTGGGTGGCGGTGTAGATGCCGAGGCTCAGAGCTCGGAGTATTTGAAGGAGTGTGACTCCAGGCCTTCGGGATTGGGGCCGTAAATGGTGACCATCCGCGCGTAAACGGGTGCCCAGTATCGGCCGGGTCGTCCGGGATTTACGCGTGCCGAATCTCCCGGCCGCAGGATGACAGTCTCGCCCTCGCTCTGGATGTGAAGTTCGCCCTCCAGTACAAAATTGGTCTCTGAATGGGGGTGGAAGTCCTCCCAGGCACACGCGTCCAGTTCCCACTCGGAGAGTATGAAGTCGTCCCATGGGCCGTCAGGATGAGAATTTATGAACCTGCAGCGCAGTCCCTGCCATTTCTCCTGCATGGCTTCCAGGGACTTCGCTGGCCAGAAATCTATCGCTTCGTCCGTCGTCGCTGTCGGGAGCTGAGGAGTGGTTATGGCCATTCTTTTCACCATTTCTCTAATAGGGAATCTACTTCTGGAATACCTCGGGGAATGTGAGGAATTCTGCATTAGCGTGACGCAGGTCACTGTGTGCCAAAACTGTGACATGAACCTGCGTTCAAGTCAACGGTTCACCGCCAAGATGATGAACCTTTTTCGGGCGCCCGATAGGCTTAAAAAGCCCGGCGGCTGACAGCAACTGGATACTGGAGAGTTACCTATGCGGTGACCCGCGTGAGAACGAAAAAGAACAGCTGATTGCAGCGACGATCGAAATTATGCATCGTGAGGGCGTTCAGTTTGTGACCATGCGGGCTGTCGCCAAAAAGGCTAATGCCCCCTTAGCGACGGCTAATTATTGCTTCAGCAATAAAGAAAAACTCATGGATGCGGCCCCGGAGGCTTGGTTTAACAACTTGAGCCGCTTTTCCAGCGACGCACCGGTCCACTTGGGACGTCGGAAGACCGTGGAACACGTAGCTGAGGGTTACTGGCGCGCCCTGGAAGAAGAACCCGCAAGCATACTCGCTGAAATCGAACTCATTTTGTGGGCCACACGCAGTGCCGATGTCAGCCCGCTGGCCACTAAGAGCGGGCCGCGAACGGCGCGGGCATGATGCGGTTGGTGAGCGAACATGGTGGGCAACGAAGTTGCCCACCATGTTCATGGTGATTTGGAGTCACCGAGGGGACCTGCCGTTGCGTGTGGCCATTGAGGAACTGGATGGCTTCATCACGAACGTCCCCATCCGTGCCCTGCGCCGCCGCGAATCGGCCACTGCCTCAACCCGTACTGTCGTCATTTCCCGCTGCCAGCACATCCGCAAGCTCCGCCTATGCGAGGGTACCCGTGGCTGGCGGTGCGGGCGGGGTGATGAGGGTGGGCTGGTCATACTCGTTCGAGTAGGTGAGGAAGCCGTGGTGGGCTTCGTAACGGACCAGTATGTCCTCCATGATCTGCTGCTGTGTCACGCCCATCAGGTCGTAGCCCTCCGAACCGGTCTGCGAGAAGACCTCCACGCGGTAGTAGATATCGGCTTCACGGCTCTTATGCCTGCCAAATTTCGGCACGGAGGCCTCTACAGCCTGGATCTGATAGTGGAAGTCGCGCTGGTCCGGGATGGTGACCACGAGCACATGGCTGGGGACACCCGTGTGTTCGTTCGGGAGGGTTTGCAGGGTCGCCTCATGGCCCTGCTTCGTGAACTCCTCGAGGGCTTCGGACAGCGCCGGTTGCGCCGTGAACTCCATAAACCGCTCCGCCTCGTCCTTCGACGGGTAGGAGCGGACCCGCGCCAGCCGCTGACCCCAGGTGCGGTCCGCCCCATGACCGCCGTGCACCGTCATCGACTGCCGCCGCAGCGCCCGGCCCTCACGATCGGCCTTCTCCATCCGCAGCGCCTTGGTGAACGAGGCCATCACCAGCCAGGCGATGATCGTCACCGGCAGACCGAAGATCAGCGTGGCGTACTCCATGGTGGTCACGCCGCCGGCAACCAGCATCGCGATGGTCAGCAGGGCCGTAACCAGGGCCCAGAAGATCCGGAGCCACTTGGCGCCGTCCTGGGTCGCATTGGTGATGTTGGAAGAGAAGTTGGACATCATCATGGCGCCGGAGTTGGCGCTGGTGAGGTAGAACAGCATGCCGGACAACGTGCCCAGCCCGATCAGGAGGGGCGCTCCGGGGAACATCCCAAGCAACGCGTACCAGCCCTCTTGCGGGCTGGTAATGGCCAGTTGCGCGAACTCCTCATTCCCGTTTAGGACCTCGTGCAGGGCACTGTTACCGAAGATACTCACCACCAGGAAGTCGCACAGCACCGGGAAGGTGATGGCGGCGATGACGAACTCCCGCAGCGTACGTCCACGCGAGATGCGGGCCAGGAACAGCCCCACGAAGGGACCCCAAGCCAGCCAGAATGCCCAGAAGAACAGGGTCCAGCCACCCATCCATTCCGAACCGCCTTCCTGGTACGCGAACGTCTGCAGGGTGCGTTCAGGCAGGGTGAAGACAAAGCGGCCGATGTTCTCCACCAGGGAATTGAGCAGGAATGAGGTCTGGCCGGTAACCAGCATGTACAGCAGCAGGGCGGCGGCGCTCCAGATGTTCAGCTCCGCGACCCAGCGGATCGCTTTGTCAACGCCGGAGGTGCACGCGGCGATGGTCAGTACGACGGCGACAATCACCAGCGCGATCTGCAGCGCCAGACCCTCTTCGAGACCGAACATGATGGAGAAGCCGACGTTCAGAAGTACCACGCCGATCCCCATGGCCGTGGCCACACCAAAGACGGTGCCCACCAGGGTGATGATGTCGATCGTGTCGCCCAGCCCGCCCTTGACGCGCTTGCCGAGCAGTGGATACAGGGCCGCCCGGATGGACAGCGGAGTGCCCCACCGGTAGGCGAAGTAGCCCATGGCCATGCCAAGGAGGGCGTACATGGCCCAGCCCGCCACGCCGTAGTGGAACATGGTCCAGACCACGGCTTCGTGGGCCGCCTCGGCCGTCTGGCCTGCGCCCTCCGGCGGTTTCATGTACTGCGTAATGGGTTCGGTCACGGAGTAGAACAGCATGTCGATTCCCACACCGGCGGCGAACAGGTAGGCCACCCAGGTGAAAAGCTTGTACTGCGGGCGAGAGTGGTCCGGGCCCATCCGGACCGAGCCAACCTTGGAAAACGCCACCCACAGCACAAACCCGATCACGACAGTGACAGTGAGCACGTAGAACCAGCCGAGGTTCTCCGCGATCCAACCCACCACCGTCTTCATGGTGGACTGGGCGCCGGCAGGCACCAGCATCGCCCAGATAGAGAAAGCAATAATAATGACTGAGGCGATGATGAAAACCCGCCAGTTGACCTTGGGCGCGCGCTCCTCAGTGAGATCGGCGGGCGCCGTGTCAGGGTCTTTATCGATATTAATGATGCTCAAATGTCCAACTCCAATTCCTGGTTCATGCCGCGCGGAACGCAGCACATCATGGTGGTGTTCGAGGTCTTTTACTGATCGGTCTGATAGACGTCCCCGTGCAGGGGTGCCCGACGAACTACTGGCAGGAAACATTCCCCGCAAATGCCACTGGGGCGCATATCGTGACGCTTTTCCTGCATTTTGTAGGATGCTGCGAAAGATTTATCGAAGAACTGTTCATCACTGGTGAAGGGACTGCGCTGACGATCACCTCTGAAGCCCGGTCAGGGCCCCCGGAGAAGATTGCCGCGAACCATGCATCCCCTGATTTTCAAAGGGCCAGATGGGCTCCGCGTTGAGCCCTCCTGGTGTGATGCCAGTCACGCTGGTCGTCCACATACTTTGACAGGAACGCATGTTCAAGTCAATGGTCCAACTGAAGATTTCGAACCCATTTTTCCGAACCAGGCAGTCACTTCAAGGATCTGACATGAACGCTTGACTTGAACAGCGGTTCATGTACTGTCTATCACAGCACCGTGATCCACCTCACCATCACCGGGGTAACCGAAATTCACGGGGCACGTCCTAATAGAAGATTTCCGACTCTTGAAACGGTTGAAGCCATGAATGATGTAGACACCATTCAGTCCCCGACAGTGACGACGGGGAATGCTGTGGACTTCTGGGCGGCAAAGCCCTTGGAGGCCTTGGGCGGGGAATATGGGCGACTACGCTGCCGGTTTATCAATTCCGGCCCTGTAGGCAGCTGGGACGACTTTATCCTCTCGGAATGGACGCTTAGCTCCTGCGCCTGGGAGGACTTCCACCCGCACAGTGAAACCGCATTCGTACTGGAGGGCGAACTCCATATTGAGAGCCGGGGCAAGACTGTCATCCTGCGGCCGGGCGACTCGGCACGCGTCAACCCGGGCGGCCTGGGCCGGTACTGGGCACCTGTCTACGCGCGGATGATCACCATTTACGGCCCCAATCCCGAAGGCCTGGAATCACACTCCTTCCGATACTCCGAAGCCTGACCCCGACATACCCCTAAATGACAGGACGCTCCGGGCACCGCCAAAACCCTTCAGCACCCGCGCTTAAGCGCGATCCGGCCGCCATGAAGGAAACCTCTGTCACCAGTAGTAGAAGCTCCATAACTTTTTGAAAGGCAAAACAAATGACACAACAGAAAACCTCAATCTCCGCCGCGCTCATCCGCGACGCGAAGAATGCTACGGATCTAGACGATTGGGGCCCCTGCCCTGAAGCGATCGGACCGCAGACGATGGACACCCGGGGAATTTACCTGTGGAAAGACGGGAACAGGGCCGAAGCCGGCGTCTGGGAATGCACCGCAGGACCCTCCCGCTGGGTACTCGAAACGAACGAATTTGTGCACGTCCTCTCAGGCTCCATGACCATCACGCCCGACGGCGGCGAGCCCGAGTTCGTTGGTCCCGGCGACACGATTTTCATTCCTCGCGGCTGGAGCGGCAACTGGGAGATTCACGAGACGCTGCGCAAGCTCTACGTGATCTTCTAATCACGCGTAAAAGCTATCAACAAAGAACCAATCCAAAGATGGACGGTTCTGGCAAAGATAAAGACTTCTGACAAAGACAAGTCAGAAATTCGTAACACTATCCACAGGAGAGATCATGGAAACCACAACACTCGGAAAGTTCACCAAGGCCGGATCCATCCACAAGGTGGAAAACGGCTTCATCGGACTGCCGTCAATGAACGTCCCAGGCGTCGACGCCGCCATCGGCGACTCCCTCACCCACCCCACCGGTTCGGTCATGAGCTCCGGATTCTTCGAGCTCAAGGCCTCCGAGCCCCTGGTCTACACGTATACCTGCGACGAAATGAAGGTCGTCGTGAAGGGTGAATTCATCCTCACCGACCGGGCAACAGGAGAAGTGACCCACGCCAAGGAGCGCGACGTACTCTTCTTCCCCAAGGGCGCAGAAATTACCTTTGAGACGCCCGACTACGGCCTGGGCTTCTTCACCGCCCACGGCTCCATGTCCTAAGCTGCTCCGTTCGTGGCTGCCACCATCAGGCGGTCATGAAGCAGATCACTGGAACCGCTACTTGCCCCTGCAGCAACAGCTATCCATCACCTGGCTGTTGCCGCAGGGGCAAGCCCTCCGCGGCGCGTTTGGCGCTGATCTTCGCTAAGACTGCAGAAGGACGGTTATCTTGACCGTTTGTTCATGTCAGCGTAGCTCCGACCTGGTGTTCCACGTCACAAGAAAGTATTGGCATGAATAGTCAGACAATCGAGTCTTTGGAAGTCCTCATCGACAGCCCGGAAGAACTCTACGAATTGCTCAACGAGGCCGAGGCCTTGCTCCGGCAAGCAGCAATGGCCCGTGGGTCTGCCGGCATTAGGGTCACCCGGCATGACCCTGCCCGATACACATTCGAACTCAGCGACATGGTCCCGTTTGGCGAGACCTGGGAGCAGACAGCCCGGTGACCGTCGTCGCGGGCCTCGCTACCAGTTTGGTCCGTGCGGCAACAATGGCTCCCTCCTACGGACACGCGGGGCCGGCCTGAGTTCCGTCCGCCCCTTGAGCCGTCTTATCGAACTCAAAACAGTCAAGTTTCAGCCTGAGTGCGAGTCAGTCCATTAGATGCTGCTGCTGAACAAACAACGAGGAGTGAATAGTGACTTCAGGGATGAATCGAGCGGGAGGGTCCGGCTGGGATAACGTCCAGGTTGGCGACAAGGTGCAGCTGGTCGGCAGCGGGCGCCCACAGTATGTCGGACTAGTAGACGCCCGGACAGCGGATGGCGACATCATTTGGGTCCACGACCCTGTTGATGGCCGCCGCCTGTTCCACATTCAGGATGGCTACGAACTACAACTGGCCGCATCATGACCGAAAACGGTGTTCTGGTGAATGTCACCGGTTCAGGACCGGAGGCTGGCTAACTGCCATGCCAGTTAGCGGAATGCCTCGTTGCGGAACAGCAGAAGTCTGGCTTATCGCCTACGCTCAGTGGGCCGCGGGAAAATAGTGTGCTGTGGCCCCGCGGGGTCCTTTGGATCTATGGCTTGCGGTGGCTATGGCAGGGCAGCGAGCAGCGGTGCCGAGGCTTGTGCAGTGGCATGGTCAGGGGTGGGAATTTCGATCTGCCCCTCCGGTGCCTTGTTCGTGACCGCTCGATCGGTTGGTCGGTCGCTGCGGCGGGCAAGGATGGACGCACGGCCGCAGCGCGGGCATGTCGTTTCCCCTAGTCCGGTGGGATCCGGGCAGTGCACCTGGGCGCGAAAGAAATAGTCCCGCTCGTGCCCGTGACCGTCCTCGACGTGCTGGATGTCATAGTCGGCCACCCAGGCATGGTCACAACCAGTGCAATTGAAAATGAGCCGTTCGAACGAATTTTCCTTAAGAATCATGAGCTTTCCTTTCAGTCTGTCCGGCCTTTTAGGATGCGAAGGAGCAGTGGCCGGAGAAAAACGTCATTGCGTAGTCATGGGTTCCGAACTTGGCTGTTGTCCCCGTTGGGAAGGACAGCACATCAGCCTCTTACATCCGCGGTGTTTGGCTCCCTTCACTGACGTGACGCCGGTCATGATTTTTCGCCGTTGATTTGGTCATCGACCGTAGGCGTCAGATGGAACCTCGCGGGGTGATATTCATCCTCTAGGTACGAACGAATAGGAGGAACTCTCCTTTCGAATAGGTTCGACCACACTTTAGAACGGTCGGTAATATCAGCCCCAGTTCGGCATTTTATTTACCAACGCAAGATTGCGGGGCGCCCGTCAATCGCCGGCCCTGGCCGAGCACTAAGCCACGGGCCGTCCCAGACGGTAAAGCAATAAGAAGCCGACGGCGGCCGCCGATGGGAAACGAACGTGCCGCCCGAGACAAGCTCAAGAACATTGGATGTGCTTCCCGTTGCGGGTCAGCGCGGACGCGACCAAGACAAGAGAGCGTCTGGCCTTGGGCCCTCCACACGGCCAGCCAGCACACGCACGCCCTGGACGTTGGCCTGAGTGGCGTTGTCCAGGTCGAGCCCCAGGCGCCGAGCACCCAGGTGCGGCATCGGCAGCAGCGGGGCCCCCTCTGCAGGGCGCCGCCGTCGGCAACCTTCCGGATGGCCAGCACCACCGTCCTTTCGCGGTACTGGTTTGCATCGCCGTGGTCCGCCTGGTTCATGGCTCGGTCCTAGCCAAAGGGGTTCGCGTTGGGGGGAAAAATAGGGGGCGGAATAGGGGGCACTTCACGGCGACATCGTTGCTCCGCAGGCATAGTCTTGGCCCGACGTTTCCGAATTTATTGCCTCTCGCGAGGCTCCTTATCCGGCCCGTCAAGGGCGCCAACCGGAGTACCCAGATGAAGAAAAAATTCCCGCTCGTCGCCTGTCTCGCTGCCGCGGCGCTAGTCCTTCCGGCCGGGCCTGCCGCCACCGCCTTCACGGCCGTGGTCGCATCCCCGACAGCAGCAACCGGGGCCGCGGACGAAGCCGCGAGACAGGGCGGATCAACGGCGGCCGGGGGCAAGTTCGTCGTCTCCTTCAGTGGCACTCCCGAAGCCGCCACCGCCGCGATCGAGGCCGCCGGCGGAACAGTGGAGGACGTTACCTCCCAGATCGGTCTCGCCCTGGTCACGGCCCCCGACGGCGCATTCATGGACAAGGTTCGGGCCGGTACCGGCATCCGCGGTGCCGCCCGGAACCACTCCGTCGGTGTGAGCCGGCAGGGGATGCCGCACCACTACGCCGGTGAGCGGGTCGACGCTACCGAACGGGCGCAGGCGAGCCGCCCCGGGAAAGCCGGGAGCCCGTCCACGCCCGGGCCCCTCGCCGAGCCGCTGTCCGACCTTCAGTGGGACATGGAGATGATCGGCGCGACGCCCGACGGCGCCTGGGAGGAGGCGACAGGCAAGGGTGTCGACGTGGGCATCATGGACACGGGGATCGACGCCCGGCACCCCGACATCGCGCCCAACTTCGACGCGAAGCGGTCGCGGAACTTCACCACCGACATCCCGGACATCGACGGACCCTGCGAGTACAAGGACTGCAAGGACCCCGCGAACGTCGACAACGACGGGCACGGAACGCACGTGGCCGGCATCGTAGCCGCGGCCGACAACGAGTTCGGCATCGGCGGGGTGGCTCCCGACGCGACCCTGGTGAACGTGCGCGCAGGACAGGACTCCGGCTACTTCTTCCTGTACGAGACGGTCAAGGCGCTCGTGTACTCGGGGGACATCCGCCTCGACGTCGTGAACATGAGCTTCTACACCGACCCGTGGCTCTATAACTGCACGTCGCCCGACGAGTACGTCAGCGGCACCGTGAGCGACGCGCAGCTGACCGAGCAGCGGCTCATCAGCGAACTGGTGCTGGGCGCGGTGGAGTACGCTTCCGACCGCGGCGTGACCCTGGTCGCGGCCGCCGGTAACGAGCACACCGACCTGGCCGCACCGACCCGCAGCGACGCGACCAGCCCGGACTACCCGCCGAACACCGCCCAGCCGCGGGTCGTGAAGAACACCTGCCTCAACCTGCCCAGCGAGGCTCCGCAGGTGATCAGCGTGTCGTCGGTCGGTCCGTCGGGGACCAAGGCTGACTACTCCAACTACGGGTTCGGTGACGTCGAGATCGCCGCCCCGGGTGGCTGGTTCCGGGACTACTTCGGGACGCCGCAGTCTCAGACCCCTGGGAACCTCATCCTCTCGTCGTATCCGCTCCAGGCGGCGATCGAGCAGGGTCTGGCCGACCCTGAGGGCAACCCGGTCGACGGCTTCTCGGTCAAGTACTGCGACCACGGAAGGTGCGGCTTCTACACGTACCTGCAGGGCACCTCGATGGCGTCGCCGCACGTCGTCGGCGTCGCGGCGCTGATCATCCAGGAGCGGGGCAAGTCCACCGATCATGGCGGATACGCCCTCGACCCGGAGACCGTGGCCCGCGTGATGTTGGGGACGGCGGCCGACCACGCCTGCCCGGTCGGCGGTGTGGAGGACTACACCGCCGAGGGGCGGACGCCGGACTGGAACGCGACCTGCGAAGGGACGACCGATAACAACGGCCTGTACGGCGAGGGCATCCTCGACGCGGACAAGGCGGTGGACTGAGATATCCCGGCGCCGGCTGTGTACGGCATTCGTTGGCGGACGCTTCCCACGACAGGCTAGGCTGCAGCTGCTCGCTCCCCGAGCGGGCCCCACAAAGCGGCGGTCAAGTCCACCGATATCGAACTGGCCAAGCTACGGCTTGGAACCCTCCGCCACCTCGACGGCGACGTCCAGCAATAGAGCCGGCCGCGTTCCGACGCCGCTTGAAGGGTGGCGGGGGTGTCTTCCTAACCCCTTGGCAGAACTAGCGGGATTGGAGAGCATCCAGTGCCACTGCCATCGCCGCCGCAACCCGGCCGTCAAGTCGTGCGCCTGGCAGGGTGATGACGTAGCGGTCGCGCAGAGAATTACACGCTCAAACTACTGCTGGTCCACCGGCCGGTCGACGAATAAAATCGCAGCACCACCCAGGGCTCGACGTTTTTGCGTACCTGGATTAGAGTTCGTTGCTGGACTCCAATTGAGTTTCCCCGGACGAGACGCGCCGTACCCGGACTGACGACGACGCTCAAAGGAGATGACTAATGGGTGTCGCCGTTCAAATTGCTGGATCCCTCCTAGTTCTGGCAGGTTTTATCTGCTGCCAACTTGGCTGGATGGAAGCAAAATCAAAGAACTTTCTCGTTTTGAACCTGTTTGGATCCGGAATCCTTGCGGTAGATGCATTCTTTGGTAGACAATGGGGCTTTCTTCTCCTTGAGGGAGTCTGGGCAGCCGTATCTCTGGCCTCGTTTGCGCGGCTTGTCATAGCGGGAGTGTCAGTTCCGCGAGTTAAGACTCCGGATGAATGAACCCTGTCTGGGTGCCCCTGCCAAAGTGCTCTAATTGCTATGCGTTCAGCGGCTAGGCGGATGCGTTCGTTTTGTTATACCGCCCTTGGCATAGCAGAGCAATTCGTCCTAAGGCTGTGGCGTCGGCATGTTTGAACGCCCCCAAGAGTTTTGACCCCACGGCCTTGGCGCCCACCCGCCGCCCAATGCCGGTGGCGTTGTCGAAGACCAGATGCCTCGGTGCGGCCCCGAAATCCACCTGCGCGGTCCCGGCGGGCCGCACCAATTCGGTGAAACCCGATCCTGTTCCGGGCCGTCCATTTCTTCACGAACCGCTGCACCGGGGAATACGTCACGATAAAACCGTGCTCATCCACGAGTCGGCCAAAGACACGTTTGGCCGTATTCCGTGGCTTGCGGTTCCGGCGCTGGTCATCGGTCAACCACGCTTCGATACGTGCTCGAACCCGGTGAGCACCGAAGCCCCGCGCCGGGCAACGGCACCGGGGGTGCCGGCGAGTAGTTGTCCTGATCGGCGTACTTGGACACCAAGGACCGGCTTACGCCCACCTGCAGGCGATCTCCCGGGCCGGGACTCCTGTCAATGGCCATTAGGTTCTGCCCACGGGCGATCACGCACAAACGCCCAAGCTATACACGTTTTGGTCGTCGAGCCGCGACGCCGTTGCAGCGCACGCTACGCCCCCGCGGGAACCTGGGGGCCCTCGTCGAGAACCCCGCCATTCTGGAGGAGGTCGAGGAAATCTGCGCCACACTCGGGCTGGATGCCGTCGGCGTCGGCAGCGGCGACATGGGCCAGAGCCTCGGCGCCAGTTACAGCGGAATGCCGGACGCGCGCGCGTCCGTGCCGCGTTCGAACGCGTCACGGCCGCCGCTAGGGCCTGGTCTCCCGTCTTGGCGATGCCAACGATCAATGACCCCCTTCGCCTCGGGTCCGTTCCTTTGCTGACGATGGAGTCCGGCTTGTGACCTTCGACACCGACGCGCTGATGTTCAAGAGGGCATGCGCCAGCATCGTTGCCGGCTTCTAAACCAGCGTCGAGGACATGGCGGTCGGAGCCCAAGTGAGGAGGCAGACCGTAACCGATTAGGACGGCCTCGTGGGCACAGGCCTGCCAGAACCTAGAGTGGCTTTCACTGCCTGCTTCCCCATGCTGCTCCGGGCCGAATGAGATCCAACCGCCGCACTCGATGCACCGTCAGGGCGCCCCACCCATATTCAGGGGGCGTCGGCAATCCCTGATACTGGACCACCTGACCTGCGGCATTCCGATGTTTCTTCGAAGTGCATGGACACGCCGTTCATAGCTTCACTCGAACTAAAGCGTCAGGCGAGAACCTGCTCGCGAGTTTCACCGAAGGGTACCTTGTCACACAGCATGAGTGTGTACCGGTTGGGATCATGGCGGGTGACGAGTATGCCTGCAGCTCGCTGAGGCACATGTCGTAGCAATGCCTCTGCCTCGTCCAGCAACTCGTGAAGTTGATGGGGTTGAGTAACGATAATTTCAAGCTGCTCCGTGGTCTTACTAGGCATGACGAACAGCTACCTTCCTTGGGAATTTTCCCGAACTTGCTGACCCTCCTCCTGCAAGTTCGATGGCTTTAGATCAAATAAAGCGTGACGGGGTCATCATCGCGAACCAAAAGACGACGGCAGCCCATGCCGATTTCAATAACCCATAAGAGCCGGCCGTCGTCGTGGTCATCCACGTAGCCCGTGTAAAGGAACAAATCATCGGACCAAACTTCAACCTGGCTCCCCCGTCGCAGATAAGCCCAATCGTCGACACGCTGCCGGTCGGTGAGGCTCCAAGCCTCCCCGGTCAGTCCGAGTATCTGCTCAATCACTTAGCGCTCCTTGTCTCATACTGCAGTGGCCACCCTCTTCCAGTAACCGCGCATGCAACTTCCATCAACAGCAGAAACCCGAACAAAGCGACGGACTCTTTCTGCTGTCACGGCCGAGCCCTTGGACCCGTCACTGCAATTCCTGGCCGCACCGACACGTGCAATTGAACCCATCATGGTGGACCAGATGGAGTTGTAATACACTTTTTATTGACGGTTTTAACTATACGAAGGAGTAGTAGCAACAAACGGCACGCGGCAGGCCCGCATGAGGCGGAATTATGAAGGGGCTATGAGATGCCGGATTGCCACAAGAAGTTCGACATAGTTCAGCTAGGACAGGCAAGCCCTCCTGGGACGGTTCTCAGAAAGATCAATCATGCGACTTGGGGCGACAGCGGTTCAATCAGGACAGCCAGCAGCTCCGGATGCGTCACTCCTAAGACCTCAGGAAGACGACTTTCCTAAGCGACCGTCCCGTTTGTCTATTATTAGTAGACCCACAGCCACAGATCCGGAGCAGATTTTGGCCTCGACAGCAGTACAATCGCAGATCTATCGGTCGTTACCAGAAACCGAGAGGGCCGAGGCGGTTGCGGAAAGAATTCTCAAGGGGATCGCGCTCGGGCTCCTCAAAGTCGGTGAACGCTTGCCCTCTGAGGCGGCTCTCTCGGATATGTTTGGGGTCGGCCTATTGACCCTTCGGGAAGCCTTGGCCGGGCTGCGCGAGCAGGGAATCGTGGAGACTCGCAGGGGACGTAGTGGAGGAACCTTCGTCGTCAGGCAGCCTTCACCCCAGACCGACGTGATTCGGGAGTGGTTTCTCTCCACGTCCGTCTCCGAAATACGCGATATCGGGGACGAACATATTGCTATAGCCGCCGCAACGGTTCGCTTGGCATGTGAGCGCGCCGTACCACATGACTTCGACCGCCTTCATGATCTCGCAGAGGCATTGGTTTTGGCCGGCACTCCAGAAGAGCGTGCACCTGCCGACGCGCGCTTCCACTTCGAGTTGGCAGTAGCGGCGCAATCCCCGAGGCTTACTGCTGCAGAAATGCGGCTCCAGGAAGAAACAGTTCAGCTCCTATGGAGTCCTTTAGGCGTGCCCCCTGACCCTGAAGCAGCAGCCGCTGAACACTTGGAGCTGGTCCAGGCAGTCGCTCAGGACCAACCCGAGACAGCTCAGAAGCTTGTACACGCACACATCAAACGGAACATCTTCCGCCTTATCGACACGAAACTCACCCTGAGTTACACCGCAAATAGTCAGAGTGGACAGTGATCTGCCTCGCCGGGGCACCTGACGTGTAAAGCTAAGCATTGAATGTTCAACCCAATAACACGAAACTTACTCGTTCCGACGAACACAGGATGGCCAATGACGACCGACAAGGATGTCGAAAATGTTGCCCAAGCCCTTGCTGCCTGGATAAGCGGCATCTCCACTGAGGCCAAGAAACTAACCGAAAACGTCGCCTCGCTGCTCGAGCAAAATCTTGCCGACAAGAGCAAGATCGATAAGGCCGCACTCCTTGGGCTGGAGGGAATCATATGGGAGTTCTTGGAGAAAAATTCTTATGCTGTTGGCGCTGGAACCTTCTTCGATGCAGGCTCCGTTGAGGAGGGCGTAAGCGTTTTCGAGTGGTGGTTCCGAAGGGACTCCGGTGCATTGAAAAAGCTCGACGCTGACCGAACTCCGGGCAGTAATCGATATTACGACTATGAGAAGCTGCCCTTTTTTTCCGCAGCCGCCTCGACAGGGGAGCTAACACTGTGGGGTCCGTATGTCGACCATCTCGGCGTCGACGAATACATTATGTCGTTCACAGCCCCATTTTTCGTCCATGGACGGTTTCTGGGCGTATCTGGATGTGACCTTCGGATCAAGGACTTGGAACCGCTCATCATGCCCGATCTGCGCGTCATCCCAATGGACGCCGCCCTAATCAATGCTGATGACCGCGTCATTCTAGGTAACTCGGGGACATACTTGGTGGGTGAGCGGATAAAAGCCTGGGCGCCAAACCAACATCGAGTGGCTTTGGATGTCCCCCATATGGGACTCTCCCTGATCTACAGCACCTAGTCTCAACGCAGGACCTCGTTAGAAGCAGTCAGGCGATCACGGTGTCCTAGTCATGCACATGGATTATCGAGAATGATCGGCTCACCAACTGGCATAGGGCTTGGGCCTCGATAGTCTCCTCCGCTGCATACGTTGCTGTCCGCCGCGAGGAATGGGAACGCAGCGGAAGCTCTCCAGGCGAGTAGCCGCGCACCCCCTATACAAACATTCAAAATTGAATTTTTTACTCGGTTTGGACCTTGCCCTGGAGGGTAGAGCCTGCGCACGAGGACGCCCGGAACAGGCTCAGCCTCCAACCGACAGATTCGCATATTCGGCGTTCTGCGCCCCCCGCGAGAAGACTCCTCGGCGGCGGTATCCCTTGTTATGGCTCGTCAGCCCCGCGTGAAGCACGCTGGTCATCTGCTACCCCACGCGGGATGATCGGGGTCGGGCAACTAGCCTGCAGGGACTGCTTGCGGATGGATTCGAAATGCGCTCAATGTCTCGTCCCCCACGACCGGCTAATGCGGAAGCGCCGTTTCCTCGAAAAAACCTCTAAATCATTCTAGATAAAATGCTTTAGATGCCGTAGGTTGATCTGCATGGGAATCACGTGATCGACATCACTCCAGTAGGTCCGAAGCCGGGACCGCAACATCCATTGAGGGATGGCGGGTCAGCGCTTGGCACCTGCAGGAAAGCTGCAGCAAACCTGCCGTTGCGTCAAAGGGCGGGTTGTCCTGTTTATGAGTGGATTACCACACCTCACTCGTATTCGGTGCTGCGGCCGCCAGGCCACGAGGACTCTCATCCTGAACAAGACACAAGGAGAAAACCATGACTCTC
>NZ_JACXBW010000018.1 GCF_014712225.1 Pseudarthrobacter sulfonivorans | reverse complement strand
CAGCCGGGAGATTACGGCCAGGCGGTCCAGGGAGTTGTCCACACCCCGGCGCAGCGAATCCGGGCCGGCGGGGTCCTCACGCTGACGACGACGGAGCTCGGTCAGTTCGGCAACGCCAGCCACGACGGCCTCAAACGCCGCATCCGCTGACGCCGCGTCGACTGGCACCGCCCCTGGTGACCGCCCGTCCGCTGCTGTGCTTTCCATACCTCCATCATGTCGAGGGGGTACGACATTTAAGGCTGCCAGCGTGACCACCGGAAAAGAATCTAAGAATCTTTTCTCCGGAACGGCAGACATTTTCCAACTCCCAAGTGTCTCCCCAGGCATCCGGGCGTGACGGACTCCACCAACAGACCTGACAGATCAGGACGGCCGGCGCTAGTAGCCTGTTCACCTCTGCCGCACGCCTGCCTCCGCCACTCTCGAAGGACATGAAGATCAGCCGTTCCGCCGCCACCAAGGCTCTCACCCTGTTCACAAGTCTGCTTCTCGCAGGCGCCCTCGCCGGTTGTGACGCCGCAGCCCAAGCCGCAGGGCAGGCCGCAACCAAGATGGCCGAAGGGGTCAGAGGGGCACCGCCGGGCGACGCTGCCGACGCATCTGTAAGCCCCGCCGACGTGGCTACGGCTATCACCCAGCTGGAAACCATCCCGGTGAAGGGACGCGCACCCAAGACCGGCTACACCCGCGAGGAATTCGGCCCCGCCTGGGCCGACGTCGACCGAAACGGCTGTGACACCCGAAACGACATTCTCGCCAGGGACCTCGAAGGGGAGACGTTTAAAGCCGGCACGCAGAACTGCGTGGTGGCCACCGGCACGCTGGCCGATAAGTACACCGGAACCAGCATCAACTTTGTCCGCGGCACCGGCACCAGCACCGCCGTCCAGATAGATCACCTTGTCGCCCTCAGCGACGCCTGGCAGAAGGGTGCCCAGAAACTCAGCGCCGATCAGCGCAAGCAGTTGGCGAACGATCCCCTGAACCTCATGGCTGCAGACGGCCCCACCAATGGAGCCAAGGGCGACAAGGATGCGGCCACCTGGCTCCCGCCAAACAAAGCGTTCCGCTGCGAATATGTTGTCCGCCAGACCGCCGTCAAGGCCAAGTATCAGCTGTGGGCCACCCAGGCCGAGCATGATGCGATCGCCGGGATTCTGACTGGCTGCGCTTAGTCCTTGAACAGCCCCGCGAGGTCCTCGGCCGTGATCGCGCCGCCGGAGAGGGCATCGCCTTCCATGACGTCGGCAAACAACTGCGACTTCCGCGCCTTCAGGGCCATGACCTTTTCCTCGATGGTGTCCTTGGCCACCAGCCGGTACACCATCACATTCCGGGCCTGTCCGATCCGGTGGGTCCGGTCCACAGCCTGCGCCTCGGACGCGGGGTTCCACCAGGGATCCAGCAGGAAGACGTAATCGGCCTCGGTCAGGTTCAGCCCGAAACCGCCGGCCTTAAGCGAAATCAGGAACACCGGAGCGCTGCCGTTCTTGAATTCATTGACGACGTCGGTACGGTTCCGGGTGCCGCCGTCGAGATAGCAGAACTCGATCTTCTCCTCCACAAGCCGCTCACGGACCTTACCGAGGAAGCCGGTGAACTGGCTGAATATCAGCGCCCGGTGGCCCTCGGCCACCAGGTCCTCCAGCTGCTCAAACAGCACGTCCAGCTTCGACGAGCGGACCCCGGACAGCGACGGATCAACCAGCGAAGCATCCAGGCTGAGCTGCCGCAGCAGGGTGAGCGACTGGAAAATGGTGAACCGGTTTTTGTTGACGTCCTCGATCAGGCCCAGGATTTTCTGCCGTTCGCGCTGCAGGTGCGTCTGGTAGACCTTCTGGTGGCGCGGGTTCAGCACCACGTCAAGGATCTGCTCCTGCTTGGGCGGCAGGTCCTTGATGACCTGGTCCTTGGTGCGGCGCATCATGAGCGGGCGGACCCGACGGCGGAGCTTGTCCAGCTGCCCTTTGTCGCCGTTCTTTTCCACCGGCTTTTGGTAGTACTCGGCGAACCGCTTGGGGCTTGAGAACAGTCCCGGTGCCACGATGGACGTCAGCGCCCAGAACTCCATGAGGTTGTTCTCCAGCGGCGTGCCCGTGATGGCCAGCTTGAACGCCGCAGGCAGCTTCCGGGCGCACTGGTAGGCCTTGGACTGGTGGTTCTTCACGAACTGGGCTTCATCGAGCACCAGGCCCGCCCAGGTTTTGGAGGCGTAGGAATCGTAGTCGATCCGGAACAGGGCGTAGGACGTAATAACGATGTCCGCGCCGCCCAGTTCAACTGCCGCGTCCTGGCTGTTCTTCGCGAAGGTCTCGCTCACGGTCCGAACCGTCAGGTCCGGAGCGAAGCGCGCGGCTTCCGCCGCCCAGTTGCCCACGACGCTGGTGGGGGCGACCACCAAAAAGGGAGTCCCGCCGTCGTGCGCTGTTAGTTCGGCGCCGTCAGCGGCAGCGGCTGCCTGCTCCTTCGCCGCGCACATCAGCGCGAGGGCCTGCACGGTCTTGCCCAGGCCCATGTCGTCCGCGAGGACTCCGCCCAGGCTGTGCTTGTAGAGGAAGCTCAGCCAGTTGAAACCTTCGAGCTGGTACGGCCGCAGTTCGGCGTTCAAGGAGGGAGGCAGCGGCAGCCCTTCGATCCCGCCCTCAAGCAAACCGCCTACCGCGGAGCGCCACGCGGCAGCCTGCTCATCCACGATGCCCAGCTGGGCCAGTTCGTCCCAGAGTCCCGCCTGGAAACGGCTGATCTGCAGCGGCGCGTCTTTGTTGTCCTGGAGCGAGCGGGCTTCCTCGATCAGGGCCCGCAGCTGGTGCAGTTCCGGCAGGTCCAGGGAGAAGTAGGCGCCCCTGGGCAGGAGCATCTTGGTCTGGCCGGCTGCCAGCGCGGAGAACACGGCGGCGAAGGACACCGGCTGGCCTTCGAGTGAAATCTGGATGCCAAGGTCGAACCAGTCGCGCTGCTCGGTGGCCTTGGTGGAGATGGAAACCACCGGCGCCTCCTCGGCCTCACGGTAGTCCGCGATGTCCCCGGCAGTGTCCACGGAAACATCCGGCGCCTGGCGCAGCAGGGGCAGGACCTCCTCGGTGAACGCCAGGGTGTCCAGGCCGCTCAGTTCCGCCGAAGCCGACAGGCGCGGCGTGCCCCAGCCGCCGGTGGCTGATTCGCCCAAGGCCGGCACAACGTCCCACGGCTGGCCAATGCCCTCCAGGATGCGGGCCTCGGCGGTGTCGTCACGGTAGCCGTGGTCGCCGGGGTGCCGCCAGAGCGGCTGGGCGGTGACCAGGTTCCCGGACGTGTAATGCCATTCCCAGTGCAGCCGCACGCGGTGGTCGGCGCCGTAGTTGGCCAGCAGCGAGAGCGTGGGGACGGCCAGGGCGGGCAGTTCTACTGACTCATCTTTCGCGGTGACCCGCGCGGACTGTTTGAGCTTCGGGTAGAAGCCGGTGAGGAAGCGGGTTTCATCCTTCGCGGGTATGTGCAGGGTGCTGCCGGCGGTCACGAAGGTCAGCAGCTCCTCGCTCAGGCCACTTTCGAGCGGGGCCAGCGTGATCACGTTGTCCGCCGCCACCCCGGGCAGCGCCTCGCCGCCGGTGGTCAGGAAGATGCCGTGCGCGGGGCGGCCGATGGTGCCCACCGACGCCGGATCAACCTCTTCACCCTCCACGGTGATGGTGGGCGCGAGCTCCAGCCCGCCGTCGTCGGCTGTTTTTGCAGTAACGCCCGTGGCACCCTCCGCGGCAGGTGCAGGCGAGCCGTAGCGGCTCAGGTTAAGCCCGACGGCGGCGGGAGACTCCGCGAGCCGCACCGGCTCGGTGCCGCGACTGTGGACCAGGGCGAGGCCGATCTTTTTGGCGTCGGCGAGCAGCCCCCACATGTTCTTGCCGGCGAAGGTGTTCAGGCCCAGCCACAGCGCGGAGGAGTTGTGGACCCGGTTGGCGGCGGCGGTGTGCGCGGCGAGGAACGTCTGCATCCACTCGATGTGCGTCTCGTTGCATTCGCGCCGGAAGTTCAGGTAGCTCAGGGTGTTCCAGGAGACGTCGCCGCGGATCCATTTGCCCTTGGCGCCCATGACCACGGGCCGGGCCTTAAGCTGGCGCACGCTGCGCAGCGGGTCGCGGCGGCCTGTGTAGGAGAAGTGCGGGGCCGGTTCCTCGATCTCGAACTGGAGGGCCAGCGGGATGCCGTTGCTGGACTGGGTGATGCCTGGCTGCGAGATCAGCGGGCTGAGGGCCTGTTCCCAGTCGGCCAGGTCCAGGCTGGCAGGCTGGCGGGAAAGCCGGGAGACATCGGCCGGCGCCAGGAGCTGGACGCGGGTGGCGGGGTTGTCCTCGGCGGCGAACAGCAGTGCGGCCACGTGCTTGCAGTCCTTACGGACGGGGCAACTGCAGACGCCCACGGTGCAGCTCCAGCCGCCCGATTTGCGGACCAGCTTGGCCGTGGTGGAGTAGGGCACGTCCGCACCGCCGCGGACCTTGCCCAGCATGAGCCCGGTGGCGGCGTCGAACGATATGCCGGAAACGCGGCTGCCCATGGCATACGCCAGCCCGGCCGCGAGGGAACGGTCGTTGATGGCGGGAGTCTGTATTGCCAGTGCCGCACTCTCGTCCGGTTGGGATGGCATGGTGCGCGCTACTTTCAGCTGGCCACGGCGGGGCCGTGTCCGATCGGTGGTTATCTGATTCATCTTAGTTCGCCCGGCGAGGGCCTGAAACTTCGCCTGACGTTCACTTCCGCCTCGACCAACCGCTGTCCCGTCCCACGTAGCGTGAAAAGTGTCCTGAGCATCATCCGGTTTTCAGCAGCAGCAAGTGAGGAACCCCATGACCACGAGCCAGAACCCTGTCGTCCTGACCAAAGCCAGCATCGAAGCCGGCAGCGAGGAAGTTGTCGACGCCAACGTTCACGTGGTGAACGCCATGTACGGGAGCCTGCTCGACGCCGGCGAGATCGCCCCTGTGGCGCTCCGCAGCTACTACGTGGACTTCTATGTCACGCAGTCCCTGGAGGGCGGCTTCGCCCAATACGTGTTCACCGCCGACCGCGACGAAGTGGACCCGCTGATCCGCGAGGGCCTGGCGAGCATGGGCGCCACGGCGCACCTGGAGCTCTTCAACCGGACCGTATCGGTGTTTGACGCCCTGTCCGAGGCGGACGAGGAGCGCTACCTCGACGGCGACCTGGACGCAGAGGAAGAGTCCAACGACGCCGTGCGCACCATGGAAGAACTCGACGGCGAGTTCGAGGAACTCTTCGAAACCGAGAACATCACCGCCCTCAACGCCGCCTGGCTCCTGGGCCAGGAAAGCCTGCTGGTGCTGGACGACGAGGAGCTCAGCGCCTACATCGAGCGCCAGGTTGCGCTCCTGCCCGACCTCGAGGAGCGCCAGGCCCGCGCCGACGAGGAAGCGCTGGACAACGCCCCGGATTTTGAAGTCATCATCCGGGAACTGTGCGACGTCGCCGGGTACTCCCTCGAGAAGATCACCATGGGTGACCCCAACTACGTCCACAACGGCGAGAAGACGCTGGCCTGGCACTTCAGCACGGACCACGGCGACTTCCTCATGGTGGAGGAAGAAGACGAGGCCTTCATGATCAACCCGGAGACCCAGGAGATCGTTGCCGCCGTTGAGTTCGAGGAAGTGGACGACGACGAGATGATCGAGGCGTAGCGCGCCTCACCTGACGCACGCGGCACCTCAGCGCGGGCCGGGCCGGCTGGGCCGGGTTCGCCGGAAGTTCCGGCGGCCCCGGCACTCTACCGGCGATCTCGCCGGCAGAAGTAGTCAGCGCCCCCGGCGTCGAAGACAGCAGCCTCCTCGAGGCAGTCCTTGAAGCCGAGCGCTCGGCGTTCCACGGCCAAAGCCTTCAGCTCGCCACCCGCTACACCAACTGATAGAACAACGAAGCTTTTTTCACCGGCTGAGCGTCTCGAAAAACAACGGCTTTTCAAGACACCGTCCTGGGCCTCGTAAGGAGCCCCGTGCACACGAAAACTCGGCCTCCTCGACAACTCGACCAGTTCGCTGCTTGCCGCCGTCAGCCGGTCACTGTGTCGCCGTGCCGGTGGGCGACCCTCCATGCACCGTGCTCGCGTCGATAAATTTGCGTTGCTCGGAGCACGTAGCTGCGAGGTTCGCCGTCGACTGAGGCTGAGGTATGTTCCAGTCCCGCTGTATATGCCATGTCACCCACGAGGTCGTAGGAGAGCAACTCAAAGCTGTACGAGGTGCAGTCGGAGAACTGCCTGGCAAGGCCGGTGAACAAGTCGTCCAGTTCCTGCTGTCCGAAAGCATTGCGCCATGCGCCCAGGACACTTACGGGTTCGTTACGGGACCAGAGCGCCCTGCGCGGGGCGGCATCACCGTTGTGGATAGCAAGTTCCGCATCGTGCAGCTCGGTCCTCACCCAGGCCAGGAAATCGGAGCGATCGCTCATGCCACCAGTATGGTTCAAGCACCGCGGTCACTGCTAGGTGCCGGCCCTGCGTCCCCGGCAACCACCGCACTCCTTGACTGGGCTCATCGGGAATCTTCGAGTCAGGGTGGCCCGGTGAGACAACTTGATTACACAGGACGCGCTGGTCGCCGCCGGGGTCCGAAACGCTTCGTCTTCGCCGACGTGACCTCGGGAAGCAAGACTGCGGTAGCGCGGCCGGGCATGAAGAAGCTCCTTGAGTACGCCGAGGAGGGCGACATCGTCGCGGGTGGGGCGTGTCGACCGGTTGCGCCGGTCACTGATCGATGTGCCCCACACCGCGACTCTGCTGCGCGACCGCGGCGTCTACGGCAGCTCAGGCGTTGACAACATCATTGAGATTCCCCCATGGGCTGCCAGGTTTTGGCAGTTTTCCGGAGTTCCGGAGCGTCGGGCATGCCTCGATGGTAATGCGGCCGACGGCTCACGGACGGTGGCCGAAAAGAAATTTTCGAACGGCCGTAACTTTCCGCGTCCGGCCAGCGATGTAGGCCGTGATGGGTTCCCCACGGAACCGGATCTCAATTGTTCTCTAGTTTTTGGAGTGTCGTATGTCGTTGTTCACTGTTCTCGCCACCAGCAAAGTCGCAGCCGGAGTTCTCGCCGCAGGCACCTTGGCCGTCGGCGGAACCGGAGTGGCCGCTGTTTCCGGCGTCCTCCCGGCCGACGCCCAGCAGACCGCCCACGAACTGCTCGGCGCCCCGGCCCCGAAGCTGGCCGCCGACGCTACGGAAGCTGCCCTGGCGAACGCTTCGGGCAACGCGTCGGGCGACGCGGCAGTAACCGGCGACGCGGCCGTGGCAGGTAGCGCCGCCCTGTCCGAAGACAAGCTTGCAGCCGAGGCCAACGTCTCCGCAGCTGCCGGCACCGCCGTTGACGCCGCCGGCGCCGCAGCCATCGGCCTGTGCACCGCCTTCATGAACGGCGGACTCAACGCGTCCTCCGAAGGCTTCTCCTCGCTGGTCATCGCTGCCAAGGGCGAAGGCAACGTCGAAGCCTTCTGCACCGACGTCGTCGCCCAGGGCACGGCTGCCGCTGAAGTCAAGGCTGCTGGCGAGGGCTCTGCCGCTGTCCAGGCCGAGCGCCCCGAACTGCCGGCAGTTCCCGCGGTTCCGGCAGTTCCGGGCGTCAACGGCGAGTCCGTTGTTCCCGCCGTTCCTGCTGTGCCCGCCGTGCCCGCCATTCCCGCGGTGGCCGGCGATGACGTAGACGTTCCCGCCGTTTCGGGCCGCTAGGACCCTCTCGGCTACGCTGGACTGCGGGAAAACGGCCCATGAGGGGTTGCCCGCAGTCCAGAACGCCGGGATGAAGCAGCCGCCCGGGACGGAGGAGCCACTGGTGCCAGACACTTTGGCCGAAGAAGACATCGACATATTTGCAGACACTGCCGGCGCTGATCCGGCCGTGCTCTTCGGCGTTGTCTACCGCACCTTTGCCGGCGCAGTGCTGGGCTACCTCAAGGCCCGGGGAGTGGACGATCCCGAGGCCGTCACGCAGGACGTCTTCCTGGCGTTCTTCCCCAAAATCGGGGAGCTGACCGGCGGGCTGCAGGGCGCCAAGTCATTGGTTTTTTCCATCGCCCACGCCCGGATGGTGGACCACTACCGGCGCGTGGAACGCAGGCCGGCCTTCACCCCGTACGACCCCCTGCAGGACGCGCGCAGCACGGCCTCGGCAGAGGACCATGCCCTCGGGCGCGCCGGCGGCGCGGCCGGCATGCTCGAAGGCCTGGCCGACGACCACCGGGAAGTCCTGGCCCTGAGGGTGGTGGCTGACCTATCCATCGAACAGGTGGCCGGCATCATGGGCAAATCCCAGGGCGCCATCAAGCAGCTCCAACGCCGGGCGCTGCAAAACCTCAAGGACCAGACCCTCCGAAGAAACCAGGCAGATCATGAGTGACATCGCAGGCACAAGCAGCGACGGAACCGTCGACGGGCTGCTCCGTGACGCCGGGTTCGACGACGACGCCGTGCTTCGTTCCGCGCTGCAGGACCTCCGCGGCCTGGCCGCCGGGCAACCCGAGGCCTCCGCAGCCGTGGCCGCCCTGATGGTCCCGGCACACACACGTCGCCTCGCAGCCGTCCCTGCTCCGGCCTCTGGACCGGATGCCATTACTCAAACCCAGCCGGTTCATGCGCCTGCTGCGCCTGCTGCGCCGATTACCCCGGACGACGCTCATGAGTCGGCCGCTCCGTCGGCAACCGACGAACTCGCCGCCCGCCGTCGTGCCAAGCGCCGGATCACCCTCACCACGCTGTCAGTGGCCGTCTCGCTGGCGGCCGGCGGCGCCGTCGCGGTGGCCTCCGACCAGGGCCTCCGGGATTCCATCGGCCACATGAACCAGGCCGTCAGCTCCTTCGTGGCCACCGTGGGCGGAGGGTCAGTTCCGGCCCGGCAGGAAACGCCGGTTCCGTTGCCTGCCCAGCCGGTCTCCCCGGCCACTGTGCCCACCGCGCCGACCGTCACGCAGCCGGTTCCGGCGGCTCCGGGATCCAACTCCAGCCGAGCCCCGGCTGAGTCGCCCGGCAAACCGTCCCCCGCTCCGGCCGTCACGCAGCCGGACCTCCCCGTCCCGGAAAACCTCACGCCGGACCTCCCTGAGGTGCCGACCCGGCTGCCGAACGGCCAGGGACAGCCCCCAGCGCTGCCCCTGCCGTCCACCCCTCCAGTCCCTCTGCCGGGCGACCAGCCGTAGCTGCTGCTACCGCAACAGCAGCAGCCCGGCGTCGATGTTGCCCTGGCGCTCAGCGTTACCAGCGCTGCTGTAATACCTGACCATCAGTAGCCTGGCGCCGCCGTCTTGATCATCCCGCCGGCCGGATCCGACAGGTACCAGGCGTCGCCAACGCCCTGACCGGTGATGTCGCCCGCCTTCTTGTCTTTCGCGTAGTAGTACAGCGGAAGTCCGTTCAGGGTCAGCTGCTTGGCCCCATCCGGCGTCGTGATGGTGCCCAGAGTCCCGGTCACCCCTTCAGCGGACGGCGTGGCGGCGGTGGTGAGGGCTGGCGGCCACGCTGTCAGGCACCCTCCCGTGCAGGCGCTGGTGCCCGAGTCCTTCGTGTCCTTGGTGAAGAAGTAGAGGCTCATGCCCTTTGCGTCCACCACGATCCTGCCGGCGCTTGAGGACCCGGTCATGAGGTCGACGGCGGGTGCTGCAGTTGTGGCGGTCGGGGCCGCGGACGTGGCGGCGGGGGTTGTGGCGGACGCGCTGGGGGCGGCCGTTGTGGTGGTGGTTCCCGGGCTGCCGCCGCAGCCTGCCAGCGCGGCCATGAGGGCCATGGCCGCAAGACTGGTACCCAGGTGCTTTTTCATGGAGGTGCTCCCTCGGCTGGTGGCCCGGCGTCGGATCGCCGGGCGCTAACCGGTACGACGCCCTAAGGTGAAGAATGGTTCAAGGAGCTGTCCCCCTGTTTTCCGCCGGCCACGGGGCAATGTAACCGCGAGTGAACCGTTTACGCGCGGCGGACGTCGTATCAGCCGAAACCAGGTGCTCTCGGCCGGAACCGGGGGATCAGGAACCGCCGTGAGGCACCAGTGACAGGAGGGGGCGCACATGCCGCTGGACGAGGAAGTGGTGGCCGCAATTTACCGTGAACACGGCCCCGCCCTGCGCCGTTTTGTGCTCAGCGCCTCACGGGATCCGCAGCTTGCCGAGGACGTGATCCAAGAGACGGTGCTCCGCGTCTGGCAGCAGGCCCCGGACATCACCGGCAGCCTGCGCAGCTACCTTTTCCGGACGGCGCGCAACATCATGATCGACAACTATCGGAAGGCGCAGCGGCGGCCTGCCGAGGTCACGGAACGTGACGTCGCAGACCCTGCCGCAGCCGTTGAGAGGGTGGATGAACTGCTCAACCGGGTGCTCATGGAGGAGGCCCTGCTCCGCCTCAGCGGCGAACACCGGGACGTCCTGGTGGCGCTCCACTACCGCCGCTTCACCGTCAATGAGGCCGCCGTGCAACTGAACATTCCCAGCGGAACGGTGAAGTCGCGGGCGTACTACGCGGTCCGTGCCTTGCGGACCATCCTGGATGAGATGGGGGTGGAACGATGAACGCCGCGGACCTGCACCACTTGCTGGGCGCCTACGTTCTCGGGGGACTGGATTCCGCCGATTCGCAGCGCTTCGAGCAACACCTTCAGGACTGTGCCGGCTGCCGCGCTGACCTCGCCGAACTGGAGAGCATGCCGGCCCTCCTGGACGCGCTTCCGGTGCCGGACGCGGTGGCATTGACCGGAAATTCCAGGATCGCCGCCACCGCGGAGCCGGCCACCTCCGTGCCCCGGGCGGTCCTTGTTGAACTGGCCACCCGTCGTCGTAAATCACGACGGCGGTGGGCGGGGCTGGTGGGCGCCGTTGCCGCCGCGTGCCTCGCGTTGGGCGTGGTGGCAGCACCGCTGGTGAACCGGCCGCCGCAGCCTGACGCAAGCTATTCGGTCCAGGCCGACAGCGGCCTGCGCTTCAGCGTGGACCTGGCACGGAAGAACTGGGGCACGGAACTGGCGGTCAACGGCAGCAGCATGCCGTTGAGCGGTACCTACTCGCTGTGGGTGCGGGACCGCGCCGGCGGGGAGGACCGCGCCTGTGCCTGGACGGCCACGCCGAGCGGCCGGATCAAAGTCACCGGCGCCACCCCGGTTCAGCTGGCCAGCATCGCCACCGTGGAACTGCGGGACGACGACGCGAAGACGGTCGCCGTGATCACCGTTCCCTAAGTGCACCAGTCCAGGCCAAAGCGTCAGCTCATTTGGTCATCTTGGCCAGCCGGGCACGGACCACCATGTAGAGGCCGTAACAGATCAGGCCGGCACCCACGGCAGCGAGGAGATAGACCCCGAACGGCTGATCGCGCAAGGCCCTGAGGCCGCCGTCCAGGCCGGTGGACTCGTCCGGGTGGGCGCGCAATGTGGCGACGGTGATCAACAGACCTGCCAGCAATAGCACTGCGCCCTTGGCGAGGTAGCCTGTCACGCCCAGGACGGTGACGGCGGTCCGGGCTTTTGGGCTGGCGGGCATAGTGAGTTGTTTCTCGAATGACTTCTTAGGCCCGCGGATGCCGTAGATGACCCCGGTGACCGCAATTCCGAGCCCGATCAGGACCAGCAGTGCCACGCCGCCGGGGGCTTTCATGACCGTCACAGTGAGGTCGGTAGCGGACTGCTTGTTGGCGTCCGGGGACCCCTGGCCCCTGGCAAAAGTGAACAGCGTCAGGGCCAATCCGGCGTATACCAGTGCCTGGGCTGCTGCTTTTCCTTTTTTGCCGGCTTTTTCCTTGGTAGGCAGCCGGTTGTAATCAAAGATGGCGTCGCTGGCCTGCCACAGCGCCAGTGCGGCGCAAGCGGCGAAGCTTGCCCAGAGCAGGAACGGGCCGGCTGGCCGGCTGGCGAGTTCGGCCACGGCTCCGCTGAAGTCTGCATTCCCCGTTCCGCCCATGGCGAGGCGGATGGCGATGGCCCCGACCAGAAAGTGCAGGATGCCGCTTGCCGCGAACCCCGCCCGTGCCAGCAACTCCAAAGCGTGTGAGTTGGTGACGTCCTCCGCCGCGCCTGCGGCCTGCCTTAATTCTCTTTTAATGATGGTTCCTTATGCCGGCGCCGGTGAGGCGCAAATTGTGTGCCCCCCACACAATCCCCATCGTGCCACGCACCGGCTGCCTCCGACAGTCCCGCCTTCCCGCCGCACCGATGGGGAGTGATCCCCATCGCGGAGCCCTGCCGGCCGTGCGACCATGTGTTCAGCGATAGACCCACTCGTATCACTCTCCGGGGGAACACCATGACTTTTTACGGCGCGGACGTCGGCCAGTTGCGTGAGCTGGCGAAGGCTGTTGACAAGGCGGCCACACTGCTGAGCAGCCGGGCCAGCTCTCTGCAGGGCCAGATCCAGTCCGCGCCCTGGAAAGGCCTCGACGGCGAGCGGTTCCGGCAGGACTGGGCCGGAAGCCACCGCCCCACGCTGGAGCGCGTGGCGTCAAGCCTCCGCCACAACTCCAAGCTGCTCCTGCAGCAAGCGAACGAGCAGGAAAAGGCATCCGATTCCTCCGGCGGCGGGAGCGGCGGCGGAAACTTCCTGGACAAGCTCAAGGGTTTGGGCGGCCGCGCCCAGACATGGCTTGAAGAACAGATGCAGAAGGCTGCCGAGGCACAGGCACACCGCCAGGAGCTCGAACAGGGCCTTAACGAGGCACTCAAGGGCAGCCCGGAGGAACAGGCGAAATGGTGGGCGGGTCTGTCCGAGCCGGACCGGCAGTACCTGATCGAAGGCGAAGGCGAGCACGGACCCCTCGCCGCTGAGCTGATGAAGATGGATGGCGGCATCCCGGAATCCGCCCAGGAGCAGGCTGCCGACCATCTCCAGAAGCTTGCCCTCTCAGACACCGCTGTTTATACCGAGAGCGGCAAGGCCGCCATCGACGGCCGGATAGCCTGGTTCCACGCCGGTGCGGAAGTGGGCACCGTGGTGAACGAAAACGCTGATGGTTCAGCCACGCTCAAGGTCTACGGAAACATCGGGGTGGGCGTCAATGACCACACCGGAACAGCCGGCGTCACCCTCAATGGGGAGGGATCACGTGAGTACACATTCGGCAGTGTTGAAGAGGCCATGGCTGCCCGGAACCAGATGTACAGGGAGCTTCCGCCGGACAGCATCGGGGAGGTCAAGGACGTCGCCAGCAACGCACCGGTCTACCTCGCGGCCACCATCGAGGACGCGGCGGATGACAACGGCAGCACCGGTTCCGTTGACAAGGTCAAGGGCACGTTCTCTGTTGAAGCCAAGGGCGATGCCGGCCCGGCGTCCGGCTCCGCGAAACTGGACCTCGCCTACGAGCGGAACCTGACAGACGGTACCGCAACGGCCAGCGGCGAGGTGTCCGCGCAGGGCAAGCTGGACCTGGACGGCCAGCTGTTCACTGCCTCCGGCAAGGGTGGCCTGGAAGTAAGCCTGGACCAGGACAGCAGCATCAAGTCGATCGCGGTGTCCATGGAGGGCAGCGTAGCGCAGGGCGCCAGCGCCGGTCCGGACCTCCAGGGCGCCAAGCTCGAGTCCAATGTGACCGTCGGCACGCAGAGCACCGTCAAGATCGACGTTGACTACACGCCGGACAACGCGGCCGTGATCGACAGCTACATGCGCAATGTGGCGCTGGGCAACGACAGTGCGGCAGCCGCGGATGCCGCCAGGCTGTACGAGGCAGGCTCGGCCACCGTTCAGGTGAACAACGTGGTGACGGTGTCCAACGAGGCCGGCGTGGACTTCAAGGCGGGCGAAGTGGAGCTCAAGACTGAGAACAAGGCGACCACCAACGTGTCCACGTACTATAAGGTCGCGAACGACACCAAGCTCGAGCGGCTCTGACGTGGCCGTCCCTGATCCCAAGACTTACCGCTAAGGAGCAACCATGTCAGTGCACATCGAATCCCCCTTGGGGTTTACCGCAGACTTTCCCGAGCACACGCAGGTCCTCGAGGATTCCGCCGCCGGGCCCAACACCGAGCAGTATGGCCTCCTCGGCGGCGTCCTCGTCACCGTCATCAAGGACGATGCCTCCGTCACGGACGCCCCCGGGGCCAACGGCTGGGCCCATGTCATGTCGGATTTCTACCGCGAACGCGCCGGTGTCCTCCTGACCGAAGGCGAGCTGAACCTCCCGGGCAAGTCGGCGTACGCCGTCCTGGTGGGCTACTCGGACCCGGCCGGTGCGGCGAGGGTGGCAGCCACCGTCGGCGTCTGGGAGAACAACCGGTTCATCGGCGTTGTGGTGATCTGGCCCTCCGTGAACCCGGAGACTGAACCACGGGTGTACATGCTGAAGGACATCGTTTCGTCCATCAGCGTGGCCTGACCCCTCTAACCTGACCCAACTAAGTAGCAGTAAGTGTCGTTTTGAGCGCTCAAAACGACACTTACTGCTACTTACATTTCGAGGTTCAGCGCCGGCGGTAGCAGAGGTCGAAGATCAGCCGGCCGGCCTCATGGGCTTTGGCTTCGAAGCTGGTCCGGATCCGGCCCTCGAAGCGCGGCGCCCAGCCCCCGGTTTCATCCACGCCCTCGTTGGGGCCGGTGTGCTCGGTGCTGACAGGGGCCCTGCCCTCACGGACCGGTGCGCCGCCCACCAGGGATTCGACGCCGGACTGCCACACCTGGGTGAGGGGGCTTTCCGGCCCGTGGCGCTCGCCGGTGTGGAGGTTTTCGAAGTCCGGGGAGCCAGCCAGGACGTCACGGACGTGGACGGCGTAGTTGGACCAGTCGGTGGCAATCCGCCACAGCCCGCCCGTTGCGAGCGCACGTGCGGCGAGCTCGGCGAACTCCGGCTGGATGAGGCGCCGCTTGTGGTGCCGTGACTTGTGCCAGGGGTCGGGAAAGAACACCCAAAGTTCGCTGACCGAACCTGCCGGCAGCATGGTGGCCAGCACCTCCGGCGCGTTGGCTTCCACCACGCGGACGTTGCTTAGCCCGCGGCTGTTGATCTTGATGATGGTGTTGGCCAGGCCCGGCGTGTAAACCTCCACCGCCAGGAAATCCGTTCCCGGGTTCTGCTCGGCGGCGTGGCAAATGGCATCTCCCAGCCCCGACCCGATCTCCACCACCAGCGGCGCCTTCCGGCCAAACTCAGCCTCGGCGTCGAACGTGTAGTCCGGATGGACCGACGTGTTCGCAACGTGCCGCGGCACGTCCACAGCCCAGCGGTCGGCGTGCTCTTCCCACGCCGTCTGGCGCCGGCCCTGAAGGCGGGTTCCGCGGCGCACGAAGCTGACGGGCCTGCCGCCGTAGGTGCCAAAAGAGGCCTGGGTTCCGGGCGTCACCGGCCGCGGGACATGCGGAGGCTGGGGAGATTCTGGGGATTCGCTCATCCCTTCAAGAATACCCGTGCGTGCGGCCGACTCTCCGGGGCCCACCACTCGCCGGGCGCACTAACGGGCAATGGCACAATGGGTGCCGTGACCCGTGCTGACAACGTTGACGTACCCGGACTGCTCGTCGACGCCGAGATCGACGATGTTCCCCCGGCGTCCCCCACAGTGCTCCCGGACGGACCCCGCAGCCGCCGCGCCCTGGCGTACCTGGGCCTCTGCCTGGTGCTCATCGGCCTGAACCTCCGTACAGTCTTCTCCAGTTTCGCGGCGGTGCTCCCGGAGATCACGTCCGACGCCGGCCTCCCGGGCTGGGCGGTGGTTGTGCTCACCACGGTGCCCGTCACGCTCCTGGGCCTGTTCGCGCCGCTGGCCCCTGTCCTGGCCCGCAGGTTCGGAGCTGAGCGGGTGCTGCTTGGCGCCATGGCTGTGCTCACCGCCGGATTGCTGCTGCGGCCCGCGGACATTGGAGGGCTGGCGCCGGGCGCCGGCCACCTCCCCGCGCTGCTGGTGGGGACGGCCGCCTGCGGTGCCGCCATCGCCCTCTGCAACGTGCTCCTCCCCGGGCTGGTGAAACGCGATTTCCCGCATCGGCTGGGGCTCATGGGCGGGCTGTACACCACGGCGATCTGCGCCTCGGCCGCCCTCGGCGCCGGCTTTACCTACCCGGTCTTCACGGCGACGGGGGAGTGGACGGCGGGGCTCTGGTTCTGGGCGGCGCCTGCCGCCGTCGTCCTTTTGCTCTTCCTTCCGGTGGCGCTCCGGCAGCACCCCGTCCGGCACCAGGCCGTGTCCGACGGCGTCAACGTGTGGCGCTCCGCGGTTGCGTGGCAGGTGACCATCTTTATGGTGCTGCAGGCGATGATGTCCTTCAGCGTGTTCGCCTGGTTGGCGCCGATCCTGCGTGAACGCGGGGTTGACGGCGGCACTGCCGGGCTGATGGTTTCCGTGTCGATCGTGCTGCAGATGCTGGGCTCGCTGTTCGCCCCCGCCCTGGCTGCACGTTTCAAGGACCAGCGGGCCATCAGCGTGGCGGTGGCACTCATGACCGGAGGCGGCTTCGCGCTGAGCATCTTCGGGCCTTTGGAGCTCATCTGGGTGTGGGCCGGGCTGCTGGGCCTCGGGCAGGGAAGCCTCACCGCGGTGGCCCTGACCATGATCATGCTGCGGACCCGCGACGGGCACACCGCCGCGCACCTGTCCGGGATGATGCAAGGCGTGGGCTATGGACTGGGTTCCACCGGCACGCTGATGGTGGGCCAGCTGCACCAGTCCACCGGGTCCTTCACTGCCGCCGGGCTGCTGTTCCTGGTGGTGGGCTCGCTGGCTGCAGTGTTTGGCTATCGTGCCGGCCGGAACCGGTACATCGGCGACTGACCCGGCGCACCCTTCCCCGGTCTGCAACCCCTCGCCACCTTCGACCCCTCGCCACCTTCGACGCTCTCTCACTTGATGCAGGTTATCGGGCAACGCTCTCTCACTTTCTTGAAGAAAGTGAGAGAGCGTCATGGAATAACCCGCATTAAGTGAGAGAGCGTCCCGGGTTAGGGCGGTCCCGGCCTCGCAAAGTTTCGTTGCCGGAACGTTGCCAATCCGGCGGGGAAATCCATTGACACGAACTGAGCCGCACCCTAGATTTGCCGTAACGTGAATCACCTTTCAGGTTTGCTCGTGATTCACATCGCACGCACTCTCAGATCCCCCGGTTTTAATACGAAAGGCATCCCGTGAAGGATACAAAGAGGTTCCTGCTCGCCGCCGTGATGGCTACGGGGCTTGCCCTCAGCGCCTGCGCGCCCACCCCCGGAGCGGCTACCCCGGCTGAGTCCGGCAGCACGAAGTCCGCCGAGCCGGTGGACGTTGGCATCATCTACTCCAAGACCGGTCCGCTCGCCGCCTACGGTGCCACGTACTACGAGGGCCTCCAGGCCGGCATCGACCACGCCACGGGCGGCACCGGCGAGGTCAACGGCGCCAAGATCAACCTGACATACGCTGACGACGGCGGCGACCCGGACAAGGCAGTCACGGCGGCCAAGGACCTGATCGGCAAGGGCTACAAGATCATCGGCGGCACCGTGGTCTCCGGCATCGCGCTGAAGCTCGCCGAGCAGGCAGCCCAGAACAAGGTCGTCTACATCTCCGGTCCCGCCGCCACTGACGCCATCCAGGGCATCAACAAGTACACCTTCCGCTCCGGCCGCCAGAGCCTGCAGGACGTGGCCACCGCCGGCTCCTTCATCGACACCAACGGCAAGAAGGTGGTGGTCTTCGCACAGGACAACGCGTTTGGCCAGGGCAACGTGACTGCCGTCAAGGCCGTCCTCGGCGCCAAGGGCGCCACCGTGGAATCGGTCCTCGTCCCGGACGGACAGGAACTGACCCCGTTCGCCCGCCAGCTCGTTGACGCCAAGCCGGACATGGTCTTCGTGGCCTGGGCAGGCGCAACCTCCGGCACCATGTGGCAGACCCTCAGCCAGCAGGGTGCCTTCGACGCAGCCCCGGTGGTCACCGGCCTCGGCGACGCGTCCACCTTCGGCGCCTACGGGGAAGCCACCGGCAAGATCAGCTTCCTGAACCACTACTTCCCGGGCGCTTCCGGTACCGAGGTGGAGAAGAAGATGATCGCCGCCGTCGAAAAGGCCGGCCAGAAGGCTGACCTGTTCACTCCGGACGGCTTCGTGGCCGGCCAGATGATCGTCCAGGCCATCAAGGAAGGCGGCTCCGACGCCGACGCGATGGTCAAGGCACTGGAGGGCTTCAGCTTCGACGGCCCCAAGGGCAAGGAGACTGTCCGGGCCTCTGACCACGCGCTGATCCAGGACATGTACCAGGTCAAGCTCGTGCAGAAGGCCGGCGCCTGGGCGCCCGAACTCGTCAAGGTGGTCGCGGGTGACCAGGTGGCACCGCCCGAGAAGAAGTAGAAGGGCCGGCGAATGAATACCCCAGCCCTGCCTGCCCTCGCGGTGGACGGCCTCGGTCTGCAGATCGGCGGCGCCCGCATCCTCCAGGATGTCAGCTTCGCCGTCGGCGCCGGCGAGATGATCGGCGTCATCGGCCCCAACGGGGCCGGCAAGACCACCCTGTTCAACCTGATTTCCGGGGTGATGCGGCCCACCGAGGGCAGCGTCAGCCTGAACGGCAGGGAGATCACGGCAGCGCCCATCCACCGCAGGGCAAAGGCAGGGCTGGGGCGGACCTTCCAGACGTCCAACCTGTTCCCCCGCCTCAGCGTCCTGGAAAACGTCCGGCTTGCCGCACAGGCGAAGATCGGCGGCAGCCTCAACCTCCTGCGCTTCCCGTCCGCAACGGATGAAGCCACCCGGATAGCCCGCGGCACCATCAGTGAAGTTGGGCTTACCGGCCAGCTCGCGACGGCGGCGGGGGACCTATCGCACGGCGAGAAACGCAAGGTGGAAATCGCCGTGCTCCTGGCGACCGATCCCGCCGTCATCCTCCTGGACGAGCCGATGGCGGGCGTCGCGTCCGGGGACGTCCCGTCCCTCACCGCGATCATCCGCGGCATGCACCGCGACCGCGGCTGCACCGTGATGATGGTGGAGCACCACATGGACGTGGTCCTGGGCCTGGTGGACCGGGTGGCCGTGATGCACCACGGCAGCCTGCTCGCCCTGGACAGCCCCGACGCCGTCATGGCCGATCCCACCGTGCAGAGCGCCTACCTTGGAGAACCCGTATGACCGCCACAGCACAAGCCGGCCCCATCCTCAGGATCGAAGGGCTCAACGCCCACATCGCCGGCCAGCAGGTGGTGGAGGACGTCTCCTTCACGGTCCCGGCCACGGGCATCACCGCGCTGCTGGGCCGAAACGGCGTCGGAAAGACCAGCACCATCAAGGCCATCATCGGGCTGATCGACCGGAGCGGCCTGGTGGAACTCGACGGCGTCCGGGTCGAGAAAGAGCCAACCTACAAGATCATCCGGAGCGGCGTCGGCTATGTCCCGGAGGACCGCGAAGTGTTCTCCAAACTCACCGTCGCCGAAAACCTCCGCCTGGCCGAACGCGACGCCGCGCCCCGGCGGCAGCTCGTCGAGGAACTCTTCCCCGACCTGCTGGCCCGCTCCGGCCAGATGGCCGGCACCCTCTCCGGCGGCCAGCAGCAGATGGTGTCGCTGGCCCGCGCGCTGCTGAACACCAACAAGATCCTCCTCGTCGACGAACCCACCAAGGGCCTTGCCCCGAAGATCGTTGCCGAAGTTGCCGAGACCCTCGCCGAAGCGGCCAAAACCGTTCCCATCCTCTTGGTGGAGCAGAACCTGCAGGTGGTCCGCCAGCTCGCCGCGGGCGCCGTGGTCCTCTCCGGCGGAAAGGTGGTCCACACCGGCAATGCACTGGAGTTCCTGGACGACGACGGGCTGACGCAACGGCTGCTGGGGGTCTCCACCGAGGCGGTATCCCACGAGGCTTCCCCGCATGCTGAGGCACGCCACGCCGCGGCCTCCCAAGAGAAAGGCGCGGCCCTGTGAGCACCGTTGTCCTCCTGCTGTTCACCGGGCTCGGCCTCGGGGCCCTCTACTTCCTGGTGGCCGCCGGCCTGTCCCTGATCTACGGGCTGATGGGCGTCCTGAACTTTGCGCACGGCGCGTTCCTCACCCTCGGCGCCTTCACGGGCTGGGAAATAGCGCGCCGGACCGGCGCGGACAGCTGGTGGACGTTCCTGCTGTCCCTGCTGGTGGGTGCCGTGGCCGGAGCCGTGTTCGCCGCGTTCACCGAGTTCGTCCTGATCCGCCGGCTCTATCGGCGCCATATTGAGCAGGTGCTGATCACGGTGGGCCTCTCGCTCGCCGCGGTGGCCCTGTTCGACGGCATCTGGGGCACGGACGCCGTATTCATCCAAGGGCCGGCCTGGTTCAAGGAGACCACCGAAATCCTGGGTGCCCGCATCCCCAATGACCGGTTCATCTGCATCATCGCCGCCGTGCTGGTGCTGCTCGCCCTGGTGTTCTTCCTGAAAAACACCCGCTACGGCATGATCATCCGGGCGGGTGTCGAGAACCGGTCCATGGTGACCGCGCTCGGCATCGATGTCCGCAAAGCCTTCACCCTGGTCTTCACCATCGGCGGCGCCGCGGCGGGCCTGGGCGGGGTCCTGGCCTCGCACTACTTCGGTTACGTGTCCCCGCTGCTGGGCGGCTCGCTGCTCATTTTCGCCTTCATCGTCACCGTCATCGGCGGACTCGGCTCCCTGACGGGCGCGGCCATCGCCGCCGTCGCCGTCGCGGTCCTGCAGCAGTTCGCCAACTTCTACCTCGGCGGCACCGGCGACTTCGTTGTGGTGCTGGCCCTGGCGCTTGTGCTGTTGTTCCGTCCCTCCGGCCTGCTCGGGAGAACCTCATGACCACCGAAACCGACGCCACAGACACCCAGGAAACGCCGGACAAAACCCCAGATCCCGCGGGGTCGCCCCGCCGTCGTGCAGTGAACGACGGCGGCCGCCCACCGCTGCATCTGACCCGCGGCAGGATGGTGGGCGCCGCAGCCGGCATCGCGGGGATCGTCCTGCTGATCCTGCTGCCGCTGCTCAACCTGTCGCTGCCCGGCGTGCTGCCCGGACCCACGTATACGCCCGGTTCGCTTCAGCTGCTGGCCATGTGCATGCTGATGGCCGCCGCCGCCCTGACGTACCACCTGCTGCTCGGCGTCGCCGGCCTGCTCTCCTTCGGGCATGCCCTCTACTTCGGTGCCGGGGTCTACGGGCTCGGGATCATCCTGCAGAACCTGGACATCCCGCTGCTTCCGGCCATGGGTCTGACCCTGCTGGTGGTCATTGTGCTGGCGCACGTGGTGGGCAGCATCAGCCTCCGGGTCAGCGGGATCCCCTTCGCCATGGTCACCCTGGCCTTCGCCCAGGCCGGCTCCGTAGTCGTGGGGCGCAACCCGGAAGGTGCCACCGGCGGCGATGAAGGCCTCACGCTGCGCACGGACAACCTGCCCGACTTCCTGGTGGGCGTGGTGAACACCCGCAACCTTTACTGGCTGGCCCTGGCCGTGCTCGTGGCCGTCTTCATCATTGTCACGTGGGTGCAGTCCTCCCGCGCCGGCCACGTTGCTGCGGCCGTCCGCGAGAATGAGCTCCGGGTCCGCGTGCTCGGCCTGCAGCCCTACCTGGTCAAGCTGCTGATCTTTGTGGTCTCCGCGGTCCTGGTCAGCATCATCGGCATGGTGTTCCTGCTGCTGCAGAGCGGCGCGGTGCCCCGGGCCGTGTCCGCCGACCTCACCATCACCCTGCTGGTCATGGTGGTCCTGGGCGGTGTGGGCTCCCGCTGGGGCGCAGTGATCGGCGGGGTCTTCTACACGATCCTGGACCAGCGGCTCACCGCGTTGGCGAACTCGGACGCCATCGATGCGCTGCCCGACGTCCTGCGCGTACCGTTGTCAGAACCACTCTTTATCCTCGGCACCCTGTTCATCCTGGTGGTGCTCTTCCTGCCGGGCGGCCTGACGGGCACCGCCCAGCGGCTGGCCCAGCGCCGCAGCCGGCGCGGCGCGGACCGCGTACAGAAGTCCCGCGAGATCCTGGAAGAGGCCGCATGACCAGCACAACCGGGCCGGGCCACGCGGACGGACTGCACACCCTCGGGCGCTGGACCACCGACCGCAGCCTCGCCACCCCGCACCGGATTGCCATCGACGACCGCGGGCTCACCCTGAGCTACGCGGAGCTGGAACGGCGGGCGGCCAACCTCGCCGCGGCGCTGCAGGTTGCCGGCTACGTCACCGGCGACAGGATCGCCACCCTGACGGGCAACAGCTCGGACCACGTGGTGGTGTTCTTCGCCTGCGCCAAGGCCGGGCTGGTGCTGGTGCCGCTCTCGTGGCGGCTCTCGCCCCGTGAACTCTCCTTGCAGCTGGGGCTGGCCGATCCGCAGCTGCTGCTCGTCGAAGATGACCTCGACGCCCTGGCCGCCGCGGCGTGCTCCCTGTTGCCCCAACCGCCGCGGACCGCGGCGCCCGGTCCCGGCGGCGTCGAAAAGTCCGTGCCCGCTCCGTCGCGCGCGCTCCCCGCCGCGGCGCCGGTGTTCAGGAAGGAAGTGCGCGACGACGACGCCCTCCTGATGATCTTCACCTCGGGTACCGAAGGGGCCAGCAAGGCCGCCGTCCTGACCCACGCGAACTGCTTCTGGACCAACCTTTCGCTTTCCCGGACCTTGGACATGGCAAGTACCGACGTTGTGCTGGCAGTGCTGCCCCAGTTCCATGTGGGCGGGTGGAACATCCAGCCGCTGCTGGCCTGGTGGGCCGGTGCCACGGTGGTCCTGGAACGGGGTTTCGAACCGGGCCGGGTCCTGCAGCTGATCGCCGAGCGCCGCGTGACCATGCTGATGGGAGTTCCCACCCAGTACCTGATGCTGGCCGAGCACCCCGACTTCGCGCACAGCGACCTCAGCAGCCTGCGCCATGCGGTGGTGGGCGGGGCGCCGATGCCGGCACCGCTGCTGCGGATCTGGCACCGCCGGGGTGTGGCCCTCAGCCAGGGCTACGGCCTGACCGAGGCGTCGCCAAACGTGCTGTGCCTGGCCAACGAGGACGCCGCGCGGATGGTGGGCTACTCCGGCAAGCCGTATCCGCACGTCGCGGTGGCCGTTGCTGATCCTGTCACCGGTGAAATTTACGACGGCGCCGCCACCGGTGAACTCCTGGTTGGCGGCCCCGGGGTGTTCGCCGGGTATTTTCGCGACCCCGCCGCCACCGCGGCTGTCCTCGCCGGCGGCTGGCTGCACACCGGTGACCTGGTGGAACGCGACGCTGACGGATACATCCGGGTGGTGGACCGGCTCAAGGACATCTACATCTCCGGCGGCGAAAACGTCGCCCCGGCCGAGGTCGAGGCCGTGCTGCTGGCCCACCCCGCAGTGGCGCAGGCCGCCGTCGTAGGTGTGCCGGACGAGCGGTGGGGCGACAGCGGAGCGGCCTTTGTAGTGGTGCGCGCAGGCATGGCCACCGATGAGCAGGAACTGCTGGAGCACTGCGCCGCCCAACTGTCCGGCATCAAGGTCCCCACCACCATCTCGATGGTCGGGGCCCTGCCCCGCACGGCATTGAACAAGGTGTTGCGGGCCCGGCTGCGGCAGGAACTCGCCGGCAGGGACCCCGTCCGGATGACCCACGCGGAAGGCGGCCGGCCATGAGCGCCCAGCCACGCACAGCACGCGGCACCCGCACCCGGGCCAAACTGCTCGAAGCGGCCGAAACGGTGTTTGCCTCGGTGGGCTACCACGAAGCCTCCATCGTCAAGATCACTGAAGCGGCCGGCGTCGGACTCGGTACTTTTTATCTCTACTTCGACGGCAAGCAGGCCATCTTTGACGAGGTGGTGGAGGACCTCAACCGCCGGGTCAGGCATGCCATGACCGACGCCGCCCGGGGCGGCGGCACCCGCCTGGAGGCGGAACGCGCAGGTTTCCGGGCGTTCTTCCGGTTCACGGCGCAGCACCCGGCGCTCTACCGGATCATCCGCCAGGCCGAATTCGTTTCCCCCGGCGCTCTGCGGCTGCATTACACCCGGATTGTGGACGGCTACATTGCGGGATTGAAAGCCGCCCAGCTCAGCGGCGAGGTGCGGGACATGGATCCCACCGTCGCGGCCTGGGCCCTGATGGGGATCGGCGAGCTCATCGGGATGCGCTGGGTGCTCTGGGACGAAGAAGGTACCGACCCCGTCCCGGGCGCGCGCCCCGACGTGCCGGACGACGTGTTCGAGGAAATGATGCAGTTCATTGAACGGGCCCTCGCGCCCGGCCCCGGCGCAGCCCCAACCACCCCCACCCCGCCCCAGGAAGGGAAAGCCCCATGACGCGAGCAGCCAGCAGCACCGGCTACCGGACCACCGACGTCGAGGTCCGCGGCGGCACCCTGCACACCGCCCTGTGGGGTCCGGACGATCCCGGGGCCCCCACCATCCTCGCCGTCCACGGCGTGACCGCGTCTCATAAGGCGTGGCCGTACCTGGCCGAGGCTCTCCCAGGCGTCCGGATCATCGCGCCAGACCTGCGCGGACGCGGCCGCAGCAACACGCTGCCCGGGCCCTACGGGATGCCCACGCACGCCAACGATCTTGCCGCGGTGCTGGCTGCCCTCACCACGGGACCGGTGACCGTCGTCGGGCATTCCATGGGTGCCTTTGCCGCACTGGTCCTGGCGAACCTGTTCCCCGAGCGGGTGCGTTCACTGGTGCTGGTGGACGGCGGGCTGCCGCTGCAGGTTCCGGCCGGGTTCTCGGACGAGGAGGTGGTGGCCGCCGTGCTGGGCCCGGCCGCGGAACGCCTGAACTCTACTTTCCCCAGCCGCGAGGTCTACCGGTCCTTCTGGCGGCAGCACCCGGCGTTCAGCGCGGACTGGAGCCCGCTTGTGGAGGAATATGTGGACTACGACCTGACGGGGGAAGAGCCGGAACTGAAGCCGGCCACCCGCTACCAGGCCATGGCCGAGGACACCGCCGAGCTGCACCGGGGCGCCTCGCTGCTCAAGGCGCTGGATGAACTGGCCGTTGATACCCAGGTGCTTCGGGCGCCGCGCGGCCTGCTCAACGAACCGTCCGCGCTGTACTCGCCCGGCTATCTTGAGGAGTGGGCGGAGAAACTGCCGTCCCTCCGCGTCCGGGAGGTGCCCGACGTCAACCATTACACGATCGTCATGGGCCAGGCCGGCGCCAGGGCGGTGGCGGAGAGCGTGCAGGAGGCGCTGGCCGTCCGGTAGTGGCCGCAGCCTGACCCTGCCGCTGCCTGATCCTGCACCTGCCTGATACCGTGGCGTCCAACTACTGATCAGGCTGGTGCCGTGCGAGAATCCACCCTCCCCTCAACGGGGACCACCGCCGGGATCCTGCAGCCGCCGTACCTGTGGGTGACCATCGGCGCGTGTTCCCTGGTGTTCCTGGCGGCGTTCGAATCGCTGGCGGTGACCACCATCATGCCCGTGGTCAGCCGCGAGCTGAACGGGGCCAGCCTGTATGCGCTGGCTTTCGCCGGGCCCATGGCTACGGGAGTGATCGGGATGGTGGCGGCCGGCAACTGGTCGGACCGCCGCGGCCCAACCATGCCCCTCCACGCCTCCGTGGCACTGTTTGTGCTCGGCCTGATCATCGCGGGCACGGCCGTGTCCATGCCCGTGCTGGTCGCCGGCCGCCTGGTGCAGGGGCTTGGCGGCGGGGCACTGACAGTGGCCCTCTACGTCGTGGTGGCCCGTGTCTATCCTGCCGCCCTGCATCCGGGGATCTTCGCCGCCTTCTCCGCCGCGTGGGTCATTCCCTCACTGGTGGGGCCTTTCGCGGCAGGCCTCGTGGCGGAGGTCCTGAGCTGGCACTGGGTGTTCCTCGGCGTGGTGGGACTGGTGGTTCCCGCGCTGGTGATGATTGTTCCGGTGCTCCGCGGCATGGACCGTCAGCCGGAGCAGGCAACGCTGCCGCCCTGGGCGGTGGGCCGGATCGCCTGGGCTGCGCTCGCCGCGCTCGCCGTCCTGGGCCTCAACCTTTCCGCGGAAGTCACCATTGCGGGCTTCCCTGCAGCGCCGGCACTCCTGGCTGCGGCCGCCGTCGTCATAGCCCTCGTTGCCGTGCGCCCGCTCGTGCCTCGCGGGACACTGCTCGCGCGACGCGGCCTGCCGAGCGTAATCCTCACGCGTGGCCTGGCCGCCGCGGCGTTTTTCGGGGCGGAGGTGTACCTGCCCTACCTGCTGATCGACCAGTACGCGTTTGCGCCGACGTTCGCCGGGCTGGCCCTCACCGCAGGTGCCGTGGCGTGGGCCGGTGCCGCCGCGATCCAGGGCCGGCTCGGCATACGGCTGCAGCACCGCGCTGCTGTCCGCATCGGCTCCGCGCTGGTGCTGGCGGCCATCGTGCTCACGCTGGCGACCGCGGCTCTCCACTGGCCTGCCGCCGTCGCGATCGCCGGCTGGACCTTCGCCGGCGGCGGGATGGGGCTGCTCTATCCCCGGCTGAGTGTGATGACACTGGCCCTGTCCACGAAGGAGAACGAGGGCTTCAACAGTTCGGCGATGTCCATCGCGGATTCGCTGGGCGGCGCGCTCGCCCTCGCCACCACGGGCATCGTTTTTGCGGCGTTTACGACGACGGCGGAATCGTTTGCGGGGGTCTTCGCCCTGGCAGCGGTGGTGGCCGTTGCCTCGGTTGCCGTGGCGCCGCGGGTTGCGGGAGCCGGGAAGGCGCGGGCCCTTCAGTAATCAGGCCAGCCGGGTGGCCCGGAGCACGGTATCGGCGATGACGGCTTCCTGCCCGTCCGGCCCGTTGGCGACCCGATCCCGCGTGGTGTTGACCTCCACCTGCCAGCCTGGGGACTCGATGCCCAGTTCCTGGACGAGCTGGGCAGGGGTATAGAACATTTCCGGGGCGGTGTGGTTTCCCCACGGCGGCAGGCGGTGCGGGTGGTGGCCCACGATCAGCAGTGTTCCACCCGGCTTGACCGCGGCGGCCGCCGTCCGCAGCGGAGCCTGCCAAACCAGCTGGGGTCCGTGCAGGAACTGGGACGACACCAGATCGTAGGTCTCCGCGGGCTGCCACTCGTCCAGGTCGCACTGTTCCCAGTGGATGCGGCTGGCGATGGCGTCAGGTCCCGCGTGCACGCTTTCGCGGTCCAAGGCATCTTTTTCGTGCCTGGCGGCGCGTTCCAGCGCGACGGCGGAAATATCGACGGCCGTGACGGTCCAGCCCTGCTGCGCGAGCCAGATGGCGTCCGCACCTTCGCCGCAACCCAGGTCCAGTGCTTTCCCCGGACGCAGGCCGGCACCCTCGCGGACCAGCTGCGGGTTCGGTTTGCCGCTCCAGATCTGCGGCTTGCTGCCGTATTTCTCGTCCCAGGCTTCAGCCGCACTTTGCTGCCGCCGACCCTCCTGGCGCGTGCCGCCGTCGTCCGTTCCGTGGTGGTGGCCCTCGCCCTGTCGCGTCATGCCTCAAGCCTGCCCCGGCCCGGCTTGGAAGGCAACGGTCCCGTCCGCACGCTTGCCTGTCCGCGGGGTCGAATCAGGGCTGGGGGCAGCGGGATGGTATGCTTAGGGGACTTGATGTGCAGTGATGCCCGCCGGTCCCTATTTTTGGGAAGCGGGTTTTTTCATGTGAGAGGCACATCCTGCGTCGATGAACGCGTTCCATTTGGTCCCGGCCGCCGCCCTGAATTGGGCAGCAGCCCGGTTGATCACCTGAATTTTCTTCGGCGAAACCCTTGAGCCAACCGGCATCGGGGGCCGATATCCGCACGGATACCGCCTGAAAGACCTTGAATCTATGACTACTTTTGCTGCCCTCGGCACGCCCAAAGAACTTGCCGAGACCCTCACCGCACAAGGAATTCTTGAGCCGTTCCCCATCCAGGTGAAGACACTCCCGGACACCCTGGCCGGACGCGACGTCCTGGGCCGCGGCCGCACCGGCTCCGGCAAGACCATCGCTTTCGCCATCCCGCTTGTAGCACGACTCGCTGAGCGGGAAGCCAAGCACTTCCGCAAGCCCGGCCGCCCCATGGGCCTGGTCCTCGCACCGACCCGCGAGCTGGCCACCCAGCTCAACGCCACCATCGAGCCGATGGCCAAGGCCATGGGCCTGAACACCACCGTGGTCTACGGCGGCATCTCCCAGGCCCGCCAGGAAAAGGCCCTGCGCGCCGGCGTCGACATCGTCATCGCCTGCCCGGGCCGCCTGGAGGACCTGATCCGCCAGCGCATCCTGACCCTCGAAGCCGTTGAGGTCACCGTCCTGGACGAGGCCGACCACATGGCCGACCTCGGCTTCCTGCCCGTGGTCAAGAAGCTGATGGACATGACCCCCAGCCAGGGCCAGCGCATGCTCTTCTCCGCCACCCTGGACAACGGCGTGGACAAGATCGTCCAGCGCTACCTGTCCAACCCGCTGACCCACTCCGTGGATGACCCGCAGGCCGCGGTGACCACCATGGAACACCACGTGCTGGTGGTCAACGACCAGACCGTCAAGAAGCAGCTGATCGTCGAGCTCGCCTCGGGTGCCGGCCGCCGCGTACTTTTCATGCGGACCAAGCACCACGCCCGCAAGCTCGCCAAGACCCTGACCGACGCCGGGATCCCCGCCGTCGACCTGCACGGCAACCTCTCGCAGAACGCCCGTGACCGGAACCTCGCCGAGTTCTCCTCCGGTGACGTGCGCGTCCTGGTGGCCACCGACGTCGCCGCCCGCGGCGTCCATGTGGACGACGTCGAACTGGTCATCCACGTTGATCCGCCCACAGAGCACAAGGCATACCTGCACCGCTCAGGCCGCACCGCCCGGGCAGGTTCGGACGGCACTGTTGTGACGCTGACCCTCCCGGAGCAGCAGTCCGACGTCAAGAAGCTGATGAAGGCTGCCGGCGTCGAGGTCAACTTCGAGCGCGTCACCGCCAACTCGCCGCTGGTTGCTGAACTCGTGGGCGAAATGGCCGACAAGATTGATCCCCGCACCCGTGCGGCACTGCTGGCCACCAAGGCCAAGCAGTCCGGTGGCGGCACCTCCACGGGTGCCAATGCCGAGCGCAAGCGCGCCCGCCGCAGCCAGGACGGCCCCACCGCCGGTGGCCGTGGTGGACGTGGCGGCCGCGGACGTGTCTCGGCTGAGGCTCCCCGCACCGACCTGCCCCGGGCAGAGCGCCGCGCCGTGGCTTACGAAGGCCGCACCGAGGCACGGGCAGCATTCGATCGCGTAGCTGAGCAGAACGAGGACCGCGCCATCGCGGCAGCAGCTGCACGCCGCAACGCCCGCGGCACCACTGGTTCAACGCACCGCAACGACGTCCCCGCAGCAGGTGGCCGTGCCGCGGCCGGCCGCGGTTCGGACGGACGCAGCTCTGACGGCCGCACGGATTCCCGAATCACCCGCAGCGATGCTCCCCGCGGCGGAACCGGACGTCCGGCTTCCTCCGGCCGCCCGGCGTCGTCCGGCGGACAGCGTAACGGCCGTCCGGCAACCGGCCAGCGCGCAGCGGGCGCACGCACTGCCGGTGCAGGCGCCGCTGCAGGTGCCCGGACCGGCGGCGTCCAGCGCTCTGCAGGTGCCGGCGCGGCCGGCGGCGGCAACAAGGCTGTTTGGTCCTCCAACACCGGTGGTACTTCCGGTGGCTCGTACGCAGGCAACGGCGGCGGCGGCCGTTCCGGTGAAGGCCGTCCGGCACGCAGCGGCCCCCGCCGCGCGTCGGCTCCGGCTTCGAACGAACGCCGCAGCCGCTAGGCCCACCTAAACACCATCGAGTGCTCCGTAACCGCCGTTTAGAAGGTTCATAACGGCAGTTATGGAGCACTCGATTGGTTGTTGACCCGTCCTACCAGCCGCGGGCGCGCCACTCTTCAACGTGCGGGCGTTCAGCGCCGAGGGTGGTGGGCTTCCCGTGGCCGGGGTGGACCACGGTGTCATCCGGGTAGGCATCGAACAGCCGCTCGCTGACGTCGTCGAGCAGCTGGTTGAACCGCCCAGGATCCTTCTGGGTGTTGCCCACACCGCCGGGGAACAGTGAGTCCCCGGAGAAGATGTGGGTGGGCCCGGCGGGGTCCCGATAGACAAACGCGATGGATCCCGGGGTGTGTCCGCGCAGGTGCACTGCGGTGAGCTCAAAGCCGTCCACGGCGCAGGTATCCCCATGATCCAGGGTCCGGTCCACGGAGACAGGCAGCGCCCCGGCGTCGTCCTTTCCGGCAGTGGTCGGGGCGCCGGTTGCTGCCACCAGTTCCTTCAGTGCCCGGACGTGGTCCCAGTGCTGGTGCGTGGTGGCGATCAGCGCAAGCTGTGGCGTTGCCGCGGTATCCGCGGCCGCGTCCTGCAGCAGCCCCTGGATGGCGGGGAGATCATCGGCGGCGTCGATCAGCAGTTGCGCGCCCGACTCCTTAGCCGTGAGCAGATACACGTTGTTGTCCATCTCGCTGACCGAAATCCGGCGGATGGTGATGTCCTGTAGGTCGTGAATAAGCGTGTCCATGGGCCTCAGTTTATTCACGGCGCCGGTTATTCGCGGCCCTGGGACACCCAGGTGGGGTCCGCAGAGCGGGAGCCGACGACGGCGTCCGCAGCCTCGTCCAGCGCGTTCAGTTGTGCCGGGCTAAGGACCAGGGACAGGGCGCCCAGGTTCTCGTCGATCCGGTGCGTTTTGCGCGTGCCGGGGATGGGGACCACGGGCAGGCCCAGCCGCTTTCCCTGCGCCAGCAGCCAGGCCAGTGCCACCTGGGCCGGGGTTGCGGACAGTTCCGTGGCCACGGCCTGGACGGCCGCCACTACCGCCTGGTTGGCGTCGGCGGCGTCCTCGGCGAAACGGGGGATCCGGCGTCGGAAGTCGCTGGCTCCCAGGCTCGATGCGTCCACGGTGCCGGTGAGGAATCCCCGGCCCAGTGGCGAGTACGGCACAAAGCCGACGCCCAGGCCGGCGGCAGCCGGAACAACGTTGCGTTCCACGTCGCGGCTCCAGATGGACCATTCGCTCTGGACCGCGGCGATCGGATGTACCGAGTGGGCTTCAGCCAGCTCCTGCGCGGTCACCTCAGACAGGCCAAGGTGTTTGACCTTGCCCTGCTGCACCAGCCCCGCCATGGCCTCCACGGTTTCCACTATCGGAACGCGGAGGTCACGGCGGTGCATGTAGTAGAGGTCGATCACGTCCGTGCCGAGCCGCTTCAGGCTGGCGTCGACGGCCTGCCGGACGTAGGCGGCGTCGCCCCGGATGTCCGTGTAGCCGTCCGTGGGCGTGCCCACCAGGGAGAACTTGGTGGCGAGCTGGACTTCGTTCCGGCGGTCCCTGAATAACTGCGCGATGAGTTCCTCGTTGCTGCCCCCGCCATAGATGTCCGCGGTGTCAATGAAGCTGACGCCGGCGTCCACGGCATGGTGCAGGGTTTTGAGTGCCTCGTCCTGGTCAATTCCGCCGTAGACGGGGGTGAGGGCCATTCCGCCGAAGCCGAGAGGGCTGACGTTGAGCCCGTCGCCGAGGTGAACCGATGTTGCAGTCATGAACGCTCTCCATTCCATTGTGGACTCTTGAGTTATGCTGGTGCGTTTTACAGCCAAGAACCCCGCCGCCGGCTGCAGTATTCCGGAATTCCTAGCCCCAGGGGATGATCCGGTCCGCGGCCCGGCGCGTGGCATCGATGAGCCGGGCGTTCCTCTCATCCGGACCCGAGGCCCAGGCTTCCGCGGCGGGCCGCTCCATGCCGAACTCCACGTGCCGGTCCACCAGCCTGGCCAGCCGGACGGCAGAAGGCGTGTCCATGAACCAGACCTCGTCCAGCTGCGCCCGCACGTCCTTCCACTCCAGCGTCTCGGCCAGCAGGTAGTTCCCCTCGGTGATGACCAGCGGCACGGACGCTGGGATCGCGATGGACGCGGCCACCGGTTCGTCCAAGGTGCGCCGGAACTCCGGCGCGTAGACCACGGCTTCATCACGCCGCGCCAGCCGTTGCAGCAGCGCCAGGTAGCCGCCGACGTCGAACGTGTCCATGGCCCCTTTGCGTTGCCGCAGGGGTGTGCCGTCGATGATGGCGTTGCCGAGGTGGAAGCCGTCCATCGGCACCACGACGGCAACCCCAGGGCCGAATTCCAGCTGCAGCCGGGCGGCGAACGTGGATTTGCCGGAGCCGGGAGCCCCGGTGATGCCCAGCAGGGTCCGGCGGCCGCCGCCGAACCCACCGTCGTGGAGCCTGTGCCTCAGCGCGTCGATCGCCGCGGCGATTTCGGGGGAGTCCATGGCAAAAGCCTAAACCGGCTGGTCCTCGCGGACCCTGGCCTCAGCGGGCAGGGACTTCAAGCCCGCCGCGCAGCCCACAATCCCGGCGATGAACAGGACTTTCAGCACGCTGAAGGGTTCGACGCCGGTGGCCATTGCCCAGCCCACCGTCAACGCAGCCCCGATCCCCACCCAGACGGCGTAAGCGGTGCCAAGCGGGATGCTTCGGATGGCGAGCCCCAGACCGATCATGCTCAGCGTGGACGTCACGGCGAAGACAGCGGTGGGCAGCGGGCGGGTGAAACCGTCGGACAGGCCCAAAGCAGTGGCCCAGACCGCCTCGAGGACGGCGGAGGCCAGGAGCAGCAGCCATGCAACGGAACGCGGGTTCATCACGCCACCACCTTCAGGCCAACCACGCACGCAGCGATGCCCGTGAGCAGCAGGAGGCGCGCCGTCGTCGGACGTTCAGCCTTGGTGAGAATCGCGTACGCGGAGGTCAGCACCACGCCCACGCCCACCCAGACGGCGTAGGCGGTTCCGGTGGGAATGGACTGCATGGCGATGGCGAGGCCGGCCATGCTGGCAAGGACGGAGACCAGGAAAAGGAGTGCGGGTGCGACGCGGCGGCGGCCTGATGACTCGAAGGTTCGGTGCAGGGCGGCTGCCCAGACGGCCTCCAACGACCCGGAAAGAATGAGGACTAACCACGACATGACAGATCCTTTGGCCAGTCTTGTCGCGTGCCGGGTACTGAACCGTCGTCCGGAGGCCCGATTGCGGAGCCTTATTTCCAGCGTAGCAAACCCCGACGGCGGGTGGCCGGGTTGGTGGCCAGCCTCACCGGTGGGACTAGAGCGCGCCGCCGGCAGCTTCGGGGGCGGAGGAGTCGCGGCCGCCGTCGCCGATGGTTTCACGGGCGATGAAGTTCTCGATGTCGAAGAGGTTGTCCGCGCGTTCGGCGATGTTCAGGAGGGTGGTCATGGAGGCGACTTCCTCCACCTGCTCCTTGAGGAACCAGAGCATGAACTGCTCACCCAGGGCGTCGTCCTCGGCGCGGGCGGCGCGGAAGAGGGCCTCGATGTTGGCGGTCACTTCCTTCTCCTGCTGCAGGGCCAGGGCCAGCGGCTCGGTCACGTTGGCGAAGTCGTTCCGCACGGCGGGGACGCCCGGGATGGAGAAGACGATGTCTCGGTCCAGCATGTACTGGACCATCATCATGGCGTGGTTCCGTTCCTCCACCGACTGCCGGTAGAAGTAGCGGGCCAGTTGCGGAAGGTCCTGGTTGGCGAACCACGTGGCCACCGCGATGTACTGCTGCGAGGCCGCGAACTCGTTACCGATCTGGGTGGACAGGAGCGCATTGAAGGGCGTGGAAGTCATAGCCCGAGTCTAGGAGCGCGGCCAGAGACGCACCAGTGTGGAAAGGCTCAGGTAACGAAGGCGAGGCTAGCCTGCAGCCCCGTCAGCCCTCCACGCGGTCGATCGAAACCACGGCCAGGAAGCCGCGGCCCAGGACCTCTGGGGAGCGGGTATCGGATCCGACGACGGCGTCGTAGCGGTTGAGTGCCTCGGGTTCCGCGGGGGCCGCGGCAGCTTCGCCCTCGGCACCGTCCTCGGCGCTCGCAGCCGCGCCGGACCCGGCAGCGTTTGCAGCGCCGGGGCTGACCGTGGCCTGGCCCTGCAAAAGCACCGCGAGCTGACCCCCAAAAACCGGGTGCGCGCGTTTCTTGGACAGCTCAATGATGGACGTGAAGCCCTTGAACGAGCCGGCCCGGGTGATGACGTTGAGGTCCCGGATGTCGCCGGTGGGCAGGGCGCCGTGCGCTGCAGCGTCACCGGAGAACCTGAAAGGACGGTACTTTTCCAGCGGATGCTCGGCGCCGTCCACGGTGAGCAGGAGCAGTTCACCCTCCACCACGGTCAGCACACGCTCCATGCCCGGAAACGCCGAGAAATGCCCGGCCTTGGTGACGTCGGCGATGCTGACCCGCCAGTCCCAGGCGCCGTCCTGCGCCGAGGCCGCCTTGGGATGGCTGGCCAGTTCACGGGTCACCCCGCCGCCGTTGCGCCACGGTTCGGACCTGAGTTCTGCGAAGCGGATGATCTCCATTCGTCCAGCCTAGTTTGTCGGGCCGGTTCGTTCGGCAGGCCGCCGGCGGCAGCCCGTTATGACGGCACCGTCCGCTCAGACCCCGATCCCTGCTAGTCTCCTCCCGGGGGACATCGCGAAGAGAGCCTGAAGGAGCCGGGAATGTTCGTCAAAATATGTGGTCTGAGTACATCGGAATCGGTCCGCGTTGCCGTCGAGGCCGGGGCGGACGCCGTCGGGTTCGTGCTGACGGCCAGCCCGCGGGCGGTCTCACCCTCCCAGGTTTCCGGGCTCCTTACCGGCGTGCCTGCCGGGGTGGCCGCCATCGGGGTATTCCGGCATGAACCTGTGTCCGATGCCCTTGCCATCGCCCGCGCCGCCGGACTCGAGTGGATCCAGCTCCACGGGGACCTCACCCCGGAAGACGTCGCCACGGTGCACGACGCCGGCATGAAGCTGGTCAGGGCAGTCACCATGGCAGCCACGGCGGACGCGTTCGAAGACTGGGGCGAGGAGCTCCTGTTGATTGATGCCGCAGTGCCAGGATCCGGAGAAACCTGGGACTACGCCTCCATGCTGGATGTGGCAGCGCTTGAGGGCCGCAGCTGGCTGCTGGCCGGTGGACTGACTCCGGAAACAGTGGCGGACGCCGCCGCAGCCTCCGGCGCGTGGGGCGTGGACGTCTCCTCCGGCGTCGAGGCCTCACGCGGGGTGAAGGACCTGGACAGGATCCGCGCGTTCGTCAAGGCCGCCAAGGGCTGATCCAAGGGTTCCCACGCGATCCCGGCCAGTATTTCAGGGACCAATCAGGGCAGACCCCTAGGTTTTTGTCAGACCCGGCAAGGCACAATGGACAGATGAAGACACTGCTCAACATCATCTGGCTCGTTTTCGGCGGATTCTGGCTTGCCCTGGGCTACTTCGCTGCGGGCATCATCTGCTGCCTGCTGATCGTGACCATCCCCTGGGGCATCGCCTCGTTCCGGATCGCGGCGTACACGTTGTGGCCCTTCGGGCGGATGGTGGTGGACAAGCCGGGCGGAACCGGCGTGTTCTCGCTCCTGGGGAACGTGATCTGGCTGGTGGTGGCGGGCATCTGGATCGCGATCGGGCACGTGGTCACGGCCTTCGCCATGGCGGTCACCATCATCGGCATCCCGCTGGCCATCGCCAACCTGAAGCTCATCCCGGTGAGCCTGATGCCGCTGGGCAAGCAGATTGTTCCCACCAGCACGCCGTTCATCACCGCCTACCGCCGGTAGCCATTCAGCCGGCGGCGGTCAGGCGCCGGGCCCCTCCACTCCGGGCACCAGCCCCTGCGCTTCCAGCTCCTCGGACTTCAGCGCACGCAACACACAGAACTCGTTGCCGTCAGGATCAGCCATGACCACCCAGGTCACCTCGGGCCTCTGGCCAACGTCTGCCCGGGTGGCACCCAAGGCCTCCAGCCGCTGGACTTCAGCGGCCTGATCGCCTGGCCGCAGATCCAGGTGCAGCCTGTTCTTGAGCTCTTTCCGCTCGGGAACCTTCAGGAACAGCAGGTCCGGGCTGACACCGTCGGCCGGGCTGCCAGCGGGCGGCTCCAGCACAATCTCGTCCGCCGCCTCGTACGTCCGCCGCCACCCCAAGGCTTTCTCCCAGAAATCGGCGGGCACCTTGGGGTCGGTCGAATCGATGCTGACAGCTTGGATGCGCAGGTTCATCCGTGCAGTCTTGCATCGGCCGATGCGGCCGTAAAGGGTCAGGCGAGCTCGCCCTGCAGGTTCCGGCGGGCAGCGTCGAGCCACAGCTCCCGGGCCCGCGCGCTGTGGAAGAGCGGGTCCAGTTCCAGTAATTGGCGTACGACGGCGGCGCGTCCGGCTGCGAAATCGGCGTCCCCGATGTGCGCGTAGTCTTCGCGGACGGCAGCCACGTACCTGGCGTAGGGCCCAGGTTCGCCGCCGAGGACCGAGAGGTCCGCGTCGCAGAGGAGGGCGCCGTCGTCGTCCCCTGGTTCCGGGCGGTGGTCCGACGTCAGCATGACCAGCCGCGCCACCTCCTCGACCTCGGCAGGCGGAAGCCCCGCCTCAGCCAGCCGGTCCTCTGCGAGCTGGGCGGACTGCTCCTCATCCTGGCCTGCGACCCCGCGGTACACGGCGTCGTGGAACCAGGCCGCCAGCAGCACGGTCCGCGGCGGCTCGGCGGGATCAGTGAGCATGTCCAAGGCCTCGAGCACGGCCAAGAGGTGGGTGCGGCCGTGGTACTTCCGGTGCTCCTCGCCCCACCGGTCCAGGAGGTCCAGGAAGAGGGCGTCGTGGCCGGGCATGATGCTTTCCCAGCGGTTCAGGAGCGGCACTTTCAGGGATTTGCTGCGCTGCCGGGCAGGGATGCGCAGCCCGCTGGCGATGAGCTTACGGACCAATATCCGGGCTTCCACCGGGATGGCGCCGGCGGCCACGAGGTCATCAAACCGGCGCTCCGGGACGTCGTAGTGGTCGCCGTCGAACGCCCGGTCCGGGATGCCGGCCGCGGCCGCAAAGGCGTGGAGTTCCGCCAGCGACGTGTCGGAGACCAGGTGTGAAAAGTGCGTGTCGTGGGCAGGCCACAGGGGCGGATCCAGGTAAATCGCCATGGGAAGAGTCTATTCCGGAACGCACAGGCCGCCCGGAGCCTGAACTCAGGAATCCGCCGGCAGGATGTTCTGGTTGCCCCGGAACACGTTCTGCGGATCGAAGTCCCCTTTGACCCTGGCCAGCCGCGCATAGTTCGCGTCGCCGAACGCGGCACGGATGCGGTCCTGCCCCTCGTTGCCGATGAAGTTCAGCCACACCCCGCCGGTGGCGTACGGCGCGATCCTCCCGCGGAAGTCCTTCACCCAGGTCTTGGCCCGCTGGCCCTCCTCGGGCGTGGGGGAAATCCCGTACGGGTGGCTCACCCAGGCAGCGTTGCGGTTGACCAGCGGTGTGGCCGCGCCCGCATTACCGCCGACGGCGCCGCCCCAGCGGGCGACCAGCAGCTGGGATGTGGCATCGGGGAGGTTCCGGGCCGAGTCCACAAACAGGTCCAGGGCGTCGTCAGGCAGTTCGTCATGATGGTCCGCGCTCCAGTAGTTGTAGTGGTCAGGCGGATCGTCCAGGGAGCCGTTGAACTCGGCGTACGGAGTGTCGCCCACCAGGTCTACGGCGGGCCCGAGTTCGCGGAAGGGCCGGGCGTGCTCGGAGCCCTCCTCGGTGTCGCCGGCGTAAACATAGCCGATGGCCACGACCATCTTCCCCACGAGGTGCTCGGGCACAAACGGCTCCGGCGGCGCGGTCAGGTAGAGCAGTGCCAGGCCGGCGCCGTCGGGGGCCGCGAGGGCCAGGTCCCGGAAGGCCCGCGTGACAGCTGTGGCCTCCTCGCCGGGCCACAGCCAGATCCCGGCCTGCACCACGGGCCCGAGCCGGTGTGCCTGGAACGTAAAGGACGTGGCCACGCCGAAGTTCCCGCCGCCGCCGTGCAAGGCCCAGAAGAGCTCGGGGTTTTCCGTGGCACTCGCGGTGACCCGATCGCCGTCGGCTGTTACCAGGTTCACCGAAACGAGGCTGTCGCAGGCGAACCCGAACGAGCGCTCCAGCCACCCGGATCCGCCGCCGAGGGTGAAGCCCGCGACGCCGGTGGTGGAGGCGCGTCCGCCGGTCACGGCCAGTGCGTGCTCCTGGGCGGCGTGGTCGAACTCGCCCCAGGTCACGCCTGCGCCGACCGTGACAATGCCGGATTCCGGATCCACGTCGATCGTCTTCATGGGCCGGACATCGACCACCAGGCCGCCGTCGTTCGTGGACATGCCGGCCACTGAGTGGCCGCCGGCCCGGACGGCAATGGCCAGGGAATTCTCGCGTCCGTAGCGGAGGGCCTCGGCAACCTCGGCATCATTTGAACACTGGGCAATGACGGCCGGGCGCCTGTCAATCATGGCATTGAAGACCTTGCGGGCCTGGTCAAAATCGGGGCTGTCAGGCTTGATCCACTTCATCACCGCGCTCCTCAGTGACCGCGGCCTCTCCCCTCCCCATAGCGTAGGACGCTGGGGCGGGATGTTCCACAGTCGGCCGCTGACCTGCGAATACTGTCGGCGGGGAGGGCGCCGGGGACCGTTGATATTCCACCGAGGAAGGCGGATGATCAGCAGGAACTGCCATCCGTCCGGGTCATGGGAGGTTTCGATGGAGATATCAGGCGGTGGCCCGCTACAAGGTGAACCCGAGTCCCTCTGGCTCGCCTCCGCCGGGGAGACCGGCTATCCGGCGCTGGACCGGGATATCGAGGCGGACGTGGCCGTCATCGGAGCTGGCGTCGCCGGACTGACAGCCGCGTTGGCCCTCAAACGAGCCGGGCACACTGTCGCGGTCATCGAGGCGGCACGGGTTGGAACCGGCGTCACGGGCCACACCACCGGCAAGGTCACCTCGCTCCACCGGCTTGCCTACACCGAACTCGCCCGCAACCACGGCACGGACACCGCGCGCATCTACGGCCAGGCCAACCAGGGCGCGATCGAACACATACAGCGTGTGGTGGCTGCGGAGAGCGTCGATTGCGACTTCCGCCTCGTCGCCAACCACACCTATGCCGAATCCGACGAAACCCTCGAACAAGTCCGCGCCGAAGCGGACCTCGCCGCGAGCCTCGGCCTGCCCGCGACTTTCACCGCGGAGGTGCCGCTGCCGTTCCCGGTCAAGGGCGCGGTCCGGTTCGACGGGCAGGCTCAGTTCCATGCGGTGAAGTACCTTCAGGGCCTGGCGCGTGCGGTCCACGGGGATGGCAGCTGCGTCTTCGAACAGACCCGGGCGCTGCGGGTCCACGACGGCACCCCAGGCGAAGTGGACGCCGAGGGCGGCACGGTCCGGGCCCGTGACATCATCGTCGCCACGAACGTGCCGTTCGCCGACGAGGGCAGTTTCGACGCCCGGTGCCAGGCGCATCGTTCGTACATCGTGGCCGGACGCGTGGACACTCCGCCGCTTGGTGCCACGTTCATCAGCGTCGACGAACCGATGCGTTCCATCCTGACGGTCAGCATCGAGGGCCAGACTTATGTGCTGACCGGTGGGGAAGGCCATCCCGCGTCCGAGGCCGGTGATAGCGCCGGGCGGTACCGCAGGCTGGCCGCCTTCGCCCGTGACAGGCTCGGTGTCCGTGAGGTCACCCACCGCTGGTCAACCCAGGACAATTTGCCGGCGGACGGGCTGCCCTACGTTGGACTCATGTCCGCGGACGCCAGGCACCTGTACGTCATCACCGGGCTGCGCAAGTGGGGCCTGACCAATGGAACAGCTGCCGCCCTCATCCTCACAGACATCATCAGCGGCCGGGAGAACCCCTGGGCCGCGGTGTTCAACAGCAACCGAACCACCCCGGCAGCCAATGCCGGCGGGTTGGCAGAGGAGAGCCGGGCCCCGGGCCTGCCCGGCAAGACCAGCCCGCAGCCAGGCCACGTCACGCTGACCCCCGGCGAAGGAACCGTCATCGACGTCGCCGGCGAGAGCACTGCCGTGTTCAAGGACGCCGACGGGCGCGTCCACTCCCTCTCTGCCATCTGCACGCATTTGGGCTGCACCGTCGAGTTCAACGCCGCAGAAACCACGTGGGACTGCCCCTGCCACGGTTCCCGGTTCGCCGCCGACGGCACCGTCATCCACGGACCCGCCACCGCCAACCTCCCGCCCGGACCGGAACACCTGCCGGAAAGCCTTAAATAGGCTCCGGAACCGCAAATGCGGACTATTATGGGCAAATGCCCACTATTCGCGTCTCCGAAGCAGCCCGGTTCCTCGGCGTCAGTGATGACACCATCAGGCGCTGGACGGACAACGGCACCCTCACCGCCCTAAAGGACGACGCCGGCAGGCTGGCAGTGGACGGGCTGGAACTGGCCCGGCACGCGCAGAAACTCGCCCAGCTTCCGGATGATCCGCACCGGAGCGGCAGCTCTGCGCGCAACCGGTTCGTCGGCCTGGTCACGGGCGTCACCGCGGACAAGGTGATGGCGCAGGTGGAGCTTCAGTGCGGCCCGTTCCGGGTGGTCTCGCTGATGAGCAGCGAAGCCGTCCGCGATCTAGGCCTGGAACTCGGCTCCGTGGCCACCGCCGTGGTCAAGGCCACCACCGTCATCATCGAAACGCCGCACGGCAAGGGTTCCGCATGAGGCGCGCATTCGCCGGGGTTCTCGTGGTCCTGGCGCTGGCGTTGGCGCTCGCCGGCTGTTCGCCGGCGGCTGACGGTGGGGCGGCGAAGCAGGGAACCGCGGTCGACGGCGGCGCGTCCGGCGCGGCGGGCAGCGTCACCGTTTTCGCCGCAGCCTCGCTCAAGACGGCCTTCACGGACATCGCAGGAAAGTTCGAGGCGGCCAACCCGGGCACAGACGTCACCCTCAGCTTCGCCGGCTCGGCGGACCTGGTCACGCAAATCACCCAGGGCGCGCCGGCCGACGTCTTCGCCTCCGCGGACACCCGGAACATGGACAAGCTCGAGGGCGAAAACCTGGTGGCCGGCGAACCCGGCAACTTCGCCACGAATACGCTGACCATCGTGGTCCCGCCCGGGAACCCGGCCCGCATCACCGGCTTCAGCGACCTCGCCCGGTCCGACATCAAGGTGGTGGCCTGCGCCAGCCAGGTGCCCTGCGGTGCTGCCGCCCAAGCCATCGAGCAGGAAACCGGCACCAGGCTCAGTCCCGTCAGCGAAGAGTCCTCGGTCACCGACGTCCTGGGCAAGGTCATCTCGGGGGAGGCCGACGCGGGGCTGGTCTATGTCACTGACGCCAGGAACGCGGGCACCAAGGTGGAAGAGGTCACGTTCCCCGAGGCAGCCACGGCCATCAACACCTATCCCATCGCCGCCGTGAAGGGTGCCCGGAACAAAGCTACGGCGGTCGCGTTTGTGGACTTCGTCCGGGGCCCTGAAGGCCAGGCTGCGCTGGCCGCCGCCGGCTTCGGCAAACCGTAGCTGGACCCGTGACCGCCCGCAAAGCCGCCACCTACACCGGCATTCCTGCCTGGGTCTACGCCGTGGCCGCCGCCGGGGCGCTGCTCGTGGTGCTCCCACTGGCAGCCATGGTGGCCAAGGTCAACTGGGCCAACTTCATCCCGCTGGTCACGTCCGAATCCTCGCTGACAGCCCTGGGACTGAGCCTGCGCACCTCGGCGGCGAGCACTGTCCTCTGCATCATCCTGGGGGTGCCGCTCGCCCTGGTCCTCGCCCGCGGCAGTTTCCCCGGCCAGCGTGTCCTTCGCTCGCTGGTCCTCCTGCCGCTGGTGCTGCCGCCGGTGGTGGGCGGCATTGCGCTGCTGTACACATTCGGCCGGCAGGGCCTGCTGGGCAGGACGCTGGAGGTGGCAGGCCTGCAGATCGCGTTCTCCACCACCGCCGTGGTACTGGCCCAGACCTTTGTTGCCCTGCCGTTCCTGGTGGTCAGCCTTGAGGGCGCCCTGCGCATCGCCGGGCCCAGATACGAAGCAGTGGCGGCCACCCTCGGCGCCAGCCCCAGCACCGTGCTGCGCCGGGTGACGCTCCCGCTGGTGCTGCCGGGCCTCGCGTCGGGCGCCGTCCTCTCCTTCGCGCGCAGCCTCGGCGAATTCGGCGCCACCCTCACGTTTGCGGGCAGCCTGCAGGGCGTGACCCGGACGTTGCCGCTGGAAATCTACCTGCAGCGCGAAACGGATGCGGACGCCGCCGTCGCACTTTCCCTGGTCCTGGTGGCCGTTGCCGTCGCCGTGGTGGCGCTCGCCTACCGGAGTCCCCGCGCGGGCAGGCCGGCCACCGTGGAGAGGACGACGACGGCGCCCGCCGCGAGCGGTGCAGTCCGGTGACGTTTGTGGTCCGGGCCGCCGTGGATCAGCGGGGTTTCGACTTGTCCCTCAGCGTCGGACCGGCCGAAACCGTGGCCGTGATGGGCCCCAACGGTGCGGGTAAATCCACGCTGCTCAACGTCATCGCGGGCCTCCTGCACCCGGACTCGGGCACGGCCGAACTGGACGGCAGGACGCTCTTTGATCTCACTGCCGGGCGTGGCTCATGGACCGCACCGCATCATCGCGGCACCGCCCTCCTGGCGCAGGAACCGCTGCTTTTCCCGCACCTGAGTGTGCTGGACAACGTCGCGTTCGGGCCCCGGAGCGCCGGCGCCTCGAACGCAGCAGCAAGGAAGTCCGCAGAGCATTGGCTGGCGGAGGTCGAGGCGACGGAACTGCGGGCCAGGCGTCCCGCGGAGCTGTCCGGCGGCCAGGCCCAGCGGGTGGCGGTGGCCCGGGCGCTCGCGGCTGACCCCGGACTGCTCCTCCTCGACGAGCCGATGGCAGCCCTGGACATCCATGCCGCGCCGCTGCTCCGCCGCCTGCTCAAACGCGTGCTGGCCGGCCGCCGCGCCATCATCATCACGCACGACGTCCTCGATGCCCTGATGCTCGCGGACCGCGTGGTGATCCTGGAAAACGGCCGGATCAGCGAGGACGGCCCCGCCCGCGAGGTCCTGCAGCGGCCGCGCAGCCGCTTCGCCGCCGGGCTCGCCGGGCTCAACTTCCTGGCCGGCGACATCACTGAACATGGTCTTCGGTCCGGCGGGCTGAACCTCTACGGACAGCACCACGACCTCCCCGGCCCGCTGGCCGCCGGACAGCCCGGCGTGGCTGTCTTCCCGCCGTCGGCCGTTTCCGTGTTCCTGTCCGAGGCGCACGGCAGCCCGCGCAATGCTTTCCCTGTCACCATCACGGACCTGGAGCCGCACGGCGACCAAATCCGCGTCCGTGCGGGCGAAAGCGGGCGGCTGAGCGCCGACATCACCCCGGCCGCCGCCGCCGATCTGGGGCTCGTGACGGGCACGCGGGTGTACTTCGTGATCAAGGCCGGCGCCGTGGCCATCTACCCCAGCTAACCCACCAACGCTCTCTCACTTAACGCGGGTTTTGGGCCGACGCTCTCTCACTTCCTGCGCCCCCGGCGCGGGTAGGCTGGTCAGCGTCGTCCGGACGCGGCGGCGCTATTGGGGGAGAACATGAAGAAAATTACGACGGCGGCTGCCGCACTGGCGCTGCTGGCCGGCCTGACCGGCTGCAGCCTGTTCCCGTCACCAACGCCGCTGCCGGACATCGCACCAGCCACTCCTGTGTCGGCACTGCCGCCGGAGTGCCCCTTTGTGGGCCAGAATGACCTGACGCCGGTCCGGATCCCGATCGGCACTCCGCGGGAGACGATCGGCAGCGTCCTGAACGCCTACAGCGGCTGGTTCAATGCCGGTTCCGAGCTGGTCGCCGGGTGGAGCCCCGGCAAGGCGGTCCCCGAAAACTGCGTTGAGCGGCTGGCAGCCCGGAACGCGGAGGCCTACTCGAGCACCCTGTTCACCTCGCACAGCGACGTGGCCTGGCAGGAATACTTTGGCTCCGTAAAGACGATGAACCAGCAGAACCTGGCAGCCGTCCGCGCTGCGGTGCCGGAGAGCAGCGGACGCGGGAAGTTTGAACTGCTGCAGGAGATCGATTCGAGCGCCACGGACAGCGGGACGTTCCTGAAGTTCGACGCCGTCTACCGGCCTGTCGTCGCCGGCCGGGGCAGCTGGGAGGACCTGGACAAGCCCACCCGCTGGTATGTGGAGCTGGTCCCCGCGGGGGAGTTCCTGGTGATCAACTACATCGAGACGAAACCCGCGGCAGGCTAATTCCTACATCCCCGGCAGGTCCAGGAATTCGTAGACCTGGATGCTGGCGCCGGGCATCATGAGGTGCGGGTGCCCGTCGAGGAGTGCCTGGGCGCCGGCGAGGTCCTCGGCCTGCAGGATGCCGTACCCGCCAACATGGCTGGCGCTGCTGATCTCCGCGGTGCCCGTGGCCGTGATTTCGCGGCCTTCACCCAGCGGGCTTCCCATGTCCACAATCCCGCTGCCCGCGCGGTCCGCCCACGACATCCAGGCCTTCATGCCTTCCTGCGCGGCCTCCGGCGAGCTCTCCGCCATCTGGGCCTGGGCTGACTGCGGTGCGACGTAAAGAACAGCAAACTTCTTCATGGTGAACCTCCGCTGGAGTGCGCCGGCGGAACAGTGGTCCCCGGTCACACATCGATCCTAGGTTGATCCGGCCGGCGGCGATACAGTGCAAGGGCACTACTTCGGGTCCGGATGATGCTGCCGAAAACCCGGTTCGCTGTGGGCAAAAATGCTCCCTGTCTTGCACGCATCAAAGTTGAGCGTAGTAGACTCAACTTAGCGAAAATGCTCATTCGGAAGGAGCTCTCTTTGGACGTCAAATTCACCACCAAGAGCCAGGAGGCTCTTTCGGCAGCAGCCATGAACGCCTCCACTGCGGGCAACCCGCAGGTCGAGCCGGCCCACCTGCTCAAGGCGCTCATGGATCAGCGGGAGGGTGTCGCGGTCGCGCTCCTCCGCGCCACCGGCGCTGATCCGGACACCGTCAGCGTCCAGGCGAGCAGTGCCATCAAGGCACTGCCGGCAACCTCGGGCGGCTCCACGCAACAGGCCCAGCTGTCCCGGCCCGCGCTGCAGGCCATCCAAAACGCCAAAAACGAGGCCGACCGCCTCGGTGACACCTTTGTGTCCACCGAAGTGCTGCTGCTGGGGCTCTCTGCCGGAAGTGACGCCGTCGGGCGGTTAATGCGCGACGCCGGCGCCTCCCATGAAGCGCTCCTCGCCGCCCTGCCGGGTGTCCGCGGTGACCGCAAAGTCACCAGCCCGGACCCCGAGAACACTTTCCAGTCCCTGGAGAAGTTCGGCACCGACCTCACCGCGATGGCGCGCTCGGGCAAGCTGGACCCGGTGATCGGCCGCGACATCGAGATCCGCCGCATCATCCAGGTGCTGAGCCGCCGCACCAAAAACAACCCCGTCATCATCGGCGAGCCCGGCGTGGGCAAGACGGCCGTCGTCGAAGGCCTCGCCCAGCGCATCGTGGCAGGCGACGTCCCCGAAAGCCTGCGCGGGAAGACGCTGATCGCTTTGGACCTCGCCTCCATGGTGGCGGGCGCCAAATACCGCGGCGAATTCGAGGAAAGGCTCAAGGCCGTTCTGGAGGAAATCAAAAACTCCGAGGGCCAGATCGTCACCTTCATTGACGAGATCCATACGGTGGTGGGTGCCGGGGCAACAGGAGAGTCGTCCATGGATGCCGGCAACATGCTCAAGCCCATGCTGGCCCGCGGCGAGCTGCGCCTGATCGGTGCCACCACGCTGGACGAGTACCGCGAGAACATCGAAAAGGACCCTGCCCTGGAGCGCCGGTTCCAGCAGGTTTACGTCGGCGAGCCGAGCGTGGAGGACACCATCGGCATCCTTCGCGGACTGAAGGAACGTTACGAGGCGCACCACAAGGTGACCATTGCTGACGCCGCCCTGGTAGCCGCCGCCACCTTGTCCAACCGCTACATCTCGGGCCGGCAGCTTCCGGATAAGGCCATCGACCTGGTGGATGAGGCCGCGTCCCGGCTGCGGATGGAGATCGACTCCGCCCCGGAGGAAATTGACCAGCTGCGCCGCGCCGTGGACCGATTGACCATGGAGGAGTTGGCCCTCGCGAACGAGAAGGACGCCGCCTCCGTGGAGCGCCTCGCCGCCCTACGCTCGGACAAGGCGGACAAAACCGAGGAGCTGGATGCGCTGAACGCGCGCTGGGAGGCCGAGAAGGCGGGGCTGAACCGCGTAGGCGACCTGAAGGCGAAGCTGGACGAACTCCGCTCCACCTACGACAAGGCAGCGCGTGAAGGTGACCTGGAGACGGCGTCGCGGATCCTTTACGGGGAGATCCCGGCGCTGGAACGCGAGCTGAACGCGGCCGCCGCAGCTGAAGAGGCTGTGACGGACAAGTCCGGCCAGATGGTGCCTGAGCAGGTTACCGCGGACGACATTGCCGAGGTCATTTCCGCTTGGACAGGCATTCCCGCCGGCCGCATGCTGCAGGGCGAAAGCCAGAAGCTCCTGCACATGGAGGAAGAGCTCGGCAAGCGCCTGATCGGCCAGTCCAAGGCCGTGACCGCGGTGTCCGATGCCGTGCGGCGTGCCCGGGCCGGCATCAGTGACCCCAACCGGCCCACGGGTTCGTTCCTTTTCCTCGGACCCACCGGCGTGGGCAAAACGGAACTCGCCAAGGCGCTCGCGGACTTCCTGTTCGACGACGAACGCGCCATGGTGCGGATCGACATGTCCGAGTACGGCGAGAAGCATTCGGTGGCCCGGCTTGTTGGTGCCCCTCCGGGCTATGTCGGCTACGAGGAGGGCGGCCAGCTGACTGAGGCCGTCCGCCGTCGGCCGTATTCAGTGATCCTGCTGGACGAAGTGGAGAAGGCCCACCCGGAGGTCTTCGACATCCTCCTGCAGGTACTCGACGACGGCCGTCTCACCGATGGCCAGGGCCGCACCGTGGACTTCCGCAACGCCATCCTGGTGCTGACGTCCAACCTCGGCAGCCAGTTCCTGGTGGACCAGTCGCTGGACGCCCAGGCCAAGCGGAATGCCGTGATGACCACCGTCAATGCCTCCTTCAAGCCGGAGTTCCTGAACCGGCTGGATGAGGTGGTGCTGTTTGATGCCCTGACCGTGGACGAGCTGTCCCACATCGTGGAACTGCAGGTGGCTGAGCTCGGAAAGCGGCTGCACGACCGCCGGCTCACGCTGGAAGTGTCCGACGGCGCCCGCGCCTGGCTGGCCATGTCCGGTTTTGATCCGGCATACGGCGCCCGGCCGCTCCGCCGGCTCGTACAGCGCGAGATCGGCGACCGTCTGGCGAAGGCCATCCTCGCCGGCGTCATCGCCGACGGCGACACCGTGCTGGTGGACACGGCGGCCGACCTCGATGAACTCACCATCGAGGGACTTGAGGCAGTGGCAGGGCCCGACGGCGGCGCTCCCGCCGGTACCGGCCTGGTGGTGCGGCGGAAGGAATAAAGCGGACCGTTGACGGAAAGCGCCCCCTCCGGTGGAGGGGGCGCTTTCGTGAGGTGCGGGCTTCGGCTAGACGGCCGTGTAGCCGCCGTCGATCGGAATGGTGGCGCCCGTGATGAACTTCGCCTTGTCGCTCGCCAGGAAGGTGATGAGGTCGGCAACTTCCTGCGCCTCACCGACGCGTCCGGCCGGGTGCAGGTTTGCATACTGCTCGAGGGTCTGTTCGTCGATGAGCGGGGTACGGATGACGCCCGGGGCCACCGCGTTCACACGGATGCCCTCCTTCGCGTACATCGTCCCGGCGGCGCGGGTCATGTTCACAACGCCGCCCTTCGAAGCCGAGTAAGCGATGTTGTTCGAGACGGCCACGAGGCCGAACATCGACGCGAGGTTAACCACCACGCCGCCGTTGCCCTGTTTGAGGAGCTGCTCGATGGCGTACTTGTTGGTGTAGAACACGCCTGAGTAGTCGATGCCGTTGGTGCGCTCCCAGTTTTCCACGGTCGAGGTGACAACGTCGCCCTCGCCGCCGACACCCGCCGAGGCGACGGCAATGTCGAGGCTGCCGAATTCCTCGACCGTCTTGGCGACGGCGGCCTCAACGCTTTCGGCCTTCGAGACATCGCCCTGGACGAACTTCGCGCCGATCTCGTCGGCCACTTCCTGCGACTTGGGGTTGTAGTCGAAGATCATGACCTTCGCGCCTTCGGCAAGGAAGGTCTTTGCGGTCGCGAGGCCGAGCCCCGATCCGCCGCCGGTGATGAATGCGACCTTGTTCTCGAGTTGCATGAGTCAGTCCAATCTCTAAGCGATTTCGCGGGCACGGTTGTGTCGATGTTCCGCGGTGCGCATCTATATGCGTATGCATCTATTCTGCCACTAATGGTTGAAAAGTCAACTTTCGCCGCCCTGGTGGCGCAGCAGGGCACGATGCTTGCCAGGGATGTTTAGGGCAGACTGGTGGCGTGAGCGGAATCCCGTGGGTGCTGCATGTCGATCTCGACCAATTCATCGCCGCGGTCGAAGTGCTCCGGCGGCCGGAGCTTGCGGGCAAACCGGTCATTGTCGGCGGCCGGGGCGACCCGACGGAACGGGCTGTGGTGTCGACCGCCTCCTATGAAGCCAGGGCGTTCGGCGTGGGTTCCGGAATGCCCTTGCGCATTGCGGTCCGGAAAGTGCCTGACGCCGTGGTCCTGCCCGTTGATCACGAGGCTTATCTCGCGGCCTCTGAAACGGTGATGGCTACCCTGCGCGCGCAGCCGGGCGCCACCGTGCAGGTGCTCGGCTGGGACGAAGCCTTTATCGGCACCGAGACAGAAAATCCGGAAGCCTATGCACGGCAGGTGCAGGCCGCTGTCCTGGAGCAAACACGGCTGCACTGCAGCGTGGGCATCGGCGACACCCTGGTCCGGGCCAAGGTCGCCACCGGCTTCGGCAAGCCGGCCGGCGTCTTCCGGCTCACTGCCGGGAACTGGCTGGAGGTCATGGGCCACCGCCCCACCAAGGACCTGTGGGGCGTCGGAACCAAAGTGTCGGGCCGGCTGGCCAAACTCGGCATCAGCACCGTCGCCCAGCTCGCTGCGGCAGACCCCCAGGACCTGGTCCCGGAATTTGGGCCCAGGATGGGTCCCTGGTACGCGGAATTGGGACGCGGGGATGGCGCCAGCGTCGTCGACGACACCCCGTGGGTGGCCCGCGGGCATAGCCGGGAAACCACCTTTCAGCAGGACCTGACCGAGCCCGCCCAGGTGGACGACGCCGTCAGGGACCTGACAGCGCGTGTCCTGGAGGATGTTGTGGCCGAAGGCCGGCCCGTGGTCGGGCTGACTCTCAAGATCCGGTACGCGCCATTCTCCACGACAACCCACGCCAGGAAGATCCCAGAGACCTTCGACCGGAACGAAATCCTCGCGCGGGCCCTGGACCTCGCAACCGCAATCGAACCGGACCGCCCTATCCGGCTCCTGGGGCTGCGGGCGGAAATGGCAATGCCCGACGATGCCCGAAAGGGACACACTCCCACGCGCGGAGGCTGGTAACGGCGTCGCCTGCCTTGAAGCAACGCCGGAGACGCGATCAGGCAGCGGGCGATCTGTCGGTCGGTCGCAAGTATTCAAAAATCACGGTGGTATTCGTCCCCGCCACTTCCGGCCTGAGGCTGAGGTTGGCTGCCACCAGGTCACGGAGCGCGGCCGAATCAGTCACAGCGACGTGAATGAGAAAATCCCGGTCTCCCGTGACGAAGAAGATGCTCTCGACGGCGGGCAGCCCGGCCAGATATTTTTCGAACTCCGTGAGGTTGGACCGCGCATGGGCATGCAGCCGGATGGCGATCAGGGCCTGCAGTCCCCGCCCTACTGCCGCCGGATCCACATCCGCGTGGAAGCCGCGGATGATGCCCCGCTCCTGAAGGGAGCGGATCCGGCCGTGGCAGGTGGAGGGGGCGATGCCCGCAGCAGCGGCGATGGCATTGTTCGGCATCCGCGCGTCGGCCTGCAGCATCTGGATGATGAGGTGGTCCGTTTCGTCCAGAACCGGGTGCCGACCGTTCTTCGGTTCCGGCGACAAACGTCCGATCTTTTCTGAATGAATTGGCATAATCACAGCTTTGCCCAGAATGATTGCCGAATCAATTGAGGTTCGTTTTTACATTCTTCAGACTGAAGCCAATGCCATGTGGCATGCGTCATGGTTGAGGGAGAGTGGAATGTATTCACGCGCACAGTCGCCGCGCACCGCCGTCGTTGTCGGTGCTGGAATGGTTGGCCTGGCTACGGCCTGGCATCTGCAGGAACGCGGCATCGAGGTGACAGTCCTCGAGCGCTCCGCCGTTGCCGCCGGCGCCTCGTGGGGCAACGCCGGCTGGCTCACGCCAGGCATGGCCATGCCGCTGGCTGATCCGACCCTGTGGTCCTACGCCCCGAAGGCACTGCTTGATGCTACTGCGCCGCTGCATATCCCGGCGCGGCTGGATCCGAAGCTGTGGGCGTTCCTGGCACGCTTCGGCCTGCACGCCACTGCCAGGGCCTGGGGCAAGGCCATGGCTGCGCTGACGCCGATCGACCGGATGGCCCTGGACGCCTTCGATGAGCTGACTTCCGGCGGCGTGGACGCGTGGACGCGGAAGGGACCCTTTGTCATCGGATTCGAGCGGGAAAAGGAAAGCCGGCCGTTCATCCACGAGATCCGGCAGGTGGAGAAGGCCGGGCAGAAGGTGCCGCTCACGCGCCTGGACAATCCGCAGCTCAAGGTGCCGCAGCTCTCCGCCGGCGTTTCAACGGTCTACGAAATGGAGGAGCAGCGCTTCATCGAACCCGGGCCGTTTGTTCAGGCCCTGGCCGATGCGGTGCAGGCCCGCGGCGGAAAAATCCTGACCGGCATGGAAGTGCGCTCATTGCGTCACGGCCCGCAGGGGATCTCCGTGGAGAGCTATGGGCAGGAGCCCGTTGACGCCGACGTCGTGGTGCTGGCCACCGGAGCCTGGCTGCCGGCGCTGGCCAAGCCGCTCGGCGTGAAGAGCCGGATCCAGGCCGGCCGCGGCTATTCCTTCAGTGTCGCCACGGACGATCCCGCCGAGTTCCCCATCTACTTCCCGGCCCGCCGGGTGGCGTGCACGCCATACCAGGGCCGGCTTCGGATTGCCGGCACCATGGAGTTCCGCGGTCCGGACGAGCCATTGCAGACGGGACGCATTGACGCCATCCTCGCCTCGGTGCGGCCGCTGTTCACCAACATGGATCTGGAGAACCTCGAGGACATTTGGGTGGGGGCCCGTCCGGTGACGCCTGACGGGCTGCCGGTGGTCGGCGCGACCCGTTCCCCCGGGGTCTACGTCGCCGGCGGGCACGGCATGTGGGGTGTTGTGCTTGGACCGGCCACCGGCAAACTGCTGGCCGAGCAGATCGCCACCGGGCACATTCCGGACGAGATCCGCGCCTTCGACCCCCTGCGGTGACCGGGAGCCGGCACACGCCCCGGCCTGATCAGGCCGGGGCGGTCGGCAGTACCAGCAGGTAGCCGGTTGGCAGATCGCTGCTCCAGCGTCGCGGCTCGCGGGCCACGAACTGCGTTGCCAACTGCTCGGGGGTAAGCAGGCTGTTCGGCGCGGGTGACGGTCCCCACTGCCCGCTGCCGTAAGGGTAGAGCGGATCCTGGACGCGGATGCCGGTGACCGTGAACTCGGGGAATTGGGCGGGATCGCCGAGCGACTCAAACCCGCTCATCACCCACGCGTGGCGGCCGCTCCACATGACCAGCCCAACCGGCCGGTCCGTGTCCGCGATGGCGCGCGCCGCGGTCCGCAGCGCGTCCCCATAGTCGGCGATGCTGACCACCTTGTATGGGCCCATCCCGACCTCGGTCAGCACCTGCGCCCAGCCGAACGGGTTGGCACCATTGAACGAGTTGGACGACCGTGCCCGGGCCATCTCCCACAGCTCGCCCTGGTGAGCGCTAGCGGTCCACGTGCCGCCGCCGGTGTCATCGATGAGGTTGTGCGCCATCTGGATGCTCGCCGCAACACACCAGTCGAAGGTGTACTGCGGCACGAAGTCCCCCTCCTGGTAGAGGTTGAGGGCGAACGCCTGAGGCGCCGGCGCTGGCGTGGGAACCGACGCGGGGCCGGGGGCTGGTGCGGGGAGCGTGGTCTGCTGCGGGGCCGCGGCGGTCCCATCCGCGGCTGACGGCACCGAGGAGATGGCGGAGGTAGGCTGACCGGTCGCGACGGCGTCGAGACGGATCGCGGGCGCGCAGGCACCGAGGAGAATCGCCAGGGCAACGAGCCAGGCCGGAAAACGGGCGCGGGCACCGATCATGATCCAGTCTAGCGCGGCGCCAAATACCTCAGAAGGCGTAGCGGATGCGGCAGTAGGGCGCGATCTCCGCAATAAGCGCGGTCAGCTGCCGCACATAACGGGCCTTGGTTCCCGAGCGGTAACGGACGTTGGTGAAGCCGTTGGAGGAGACCTTCGATTCCTGGAGGTCCGGACGCCACAGTACATTTTCGGCCTGCGGATGCCACCCCAGGTTGACCTCGTGGAGCCGCTCGTTGTGGGTCAGGAAGATGACTTCTGCCGCGAGTTGGGCCTTTGCGGCGGCGGTCAGGGTGGCATCGAGTTGGCGCAGCAGCTCCTCCCAATCCTTGAGCCAGGTGCCCGTGATGATGACAGGGGAGAAGTTCACGTGTACCTCGTACCCGGCATCGACGAAGTCGTTGATCGCCGCCATGCGTCCAGCCACCGGCGAGGTCCGGACGTCAATCGATTTCGCCAGGTCCGCGGGCATCAGCGAAAAGCGGATCCTGGTGTGACCGCCGTGGTCCCAGCCGAGCATGGCCTGGTTCACGTACTTGGTGGCAAAGGACAGTTTGGCGGTTGGCAGGTCCCGGAAGAGCGTGACGAGATCCTCCACGTTGTCACTGATCAGCGCGTCGACGGAGCAGTCGCTGTTTTCGCCGATGTCGTAGATCCACAGTGCAGGATCGCACTGGTTGGGCTCGAGCTTTATGCCCTGGCGCGTGGCATGCCGCTCGAGGGCCGCGGCAATCTGGTCGATGTTCGCGAACACCGTAACCGGGTTGCTGTACCCCTTGTGCCGGGGCACGTAGCAGTAGGCGCAGGCCATGGCGCAGCCGTTCGCGGTGGAGGGCGCAATGAAGTCCGCGGACCGGCCGTTCGGCTGGATGGTCAGCGCCTTCTTGACGCCAAGCACCAGCGCCTCGGTCTTGATCCGGGACCAGCGGGGCACGTTCGTCTCATCACCGTGCACCTCCGGGATGTTCCAGTGATTATCGACAAGCACGACGTCGGCATCCGGCCAGCGCTCGATGATCTCCTTGCCCCTGGGAAGCTCTAGAGCGGCTGGCTGTGCGTAGATGCGCCGGATCTGCAGCAGCCGGTTGAATTCCATGATCCCATTCTGCTGCCAAGTGCCATCCCGGGCGTTACGACGCCGGTCGGTTGTGCGCCGCAGGCGCTCCAGTGCGGATGATCCACCACCCCAGGACGGCCATGGCCAAGCCGATGGGGATCCCGTAGGGCGGCAGCCCGGCGTTGTAGCCTAGGAGGCCTGCGACAACGAACAGCAGGCCGATCCACGCCGGGAACATGTGTGAACGCCAGCCGGCGATGCCAAAGACGATCCAGCCCGCGGCGAAAAGCACGTAGCTGGACAGCCCGCCCACCGCCAGCATTCCCGAGCCGCCGGCCAGGATGGCACCGGGCGCGACGTCGGCGATCCAGGGGCCGGCAAAGCCGTCAAACCACATGTTGCCCGCCATGTCCAGGGTGCCCACCAGTGCGAAACAGAATGCAACTGCCCCCAGTCCCCCCGCCCGGCCGCCGAGCCTGAAGTAGACGGCCACCAGGGCCAGGACAAGCCCGATGAACACCACCCAGTACAGGGCGTTGGCTGCTATGAAAGGCGTCTGCCGCATCATGTCGATCCGTTCGCGGCTCCGGTCGGCGGCGAGCAGGCGGGCCACGTCAACAGCGGCGAAAACGACGCCGGACACCACTGCGATAGGTCCGGCAGCTTTAGCGAGTGGTGATGTCATTGCTCCCTCCTCAGGGAGAAGCGCCCGACGGCGGTGGCAGGGCGGGGTGCCTTGCGCCAGGCCCTGCGGTCCAGCGTCATGGTGGCCAGAACCGCGAGAACGACCACCGCGAAGTAGATCAGCTCCGCGCGTCCGGCGTCGGCGGCGGCAAAGCCGACGGAACCCACCGTGAAAGTGCCTTGGCTGTTGTGGAACAGGTACGTCAACAGGACGCTGCCGCCTGTGCGGTTGAAGAGCCACACGTAGAGGAACGTGATGGCGAACGTCGTCGGCAAGCCGATCAGGCTCAGCCCGCCAAAGAGGACCAGCGGCACGTGCCAGAGGGCAACCAGGACGCCGAGGATGGCTGCGGACAGCAGCGGAGGACGGGCAGCCTGCAGCAGCGGGAGCGCGTAGCCGCGGAAACCGGGCTCCTCGCCCAACGGCCCGTCCAGCGGGTTGACCAGCCGGACGGCGAAGACGGTCAGCAGCCCGCTCCATGTCAGCTGCCCGAGGCCCGGGGCAGAGGCCCCGAGCGCCATCGTGATGAGCCCCGTGATCAGGACAAAGGCGGCCGGGAACAGCAGTGCAACGGCGTACCAGACCCACCCGACGCGCCAGCGGAGGAGCCGCCGTCCCCAGGTGCGGAAACCGGCGCGGCCTTCGGCGAGAGCGATGACGATAATGGCCGCAGCAAGCGGGCCGACGGGCAAAAATTCCATGCGGGGAATCAGCCCTGACGCGTATGCGGGCCACGATGCCCAGGAAATTGCGTAGGTCAGGACAAAGAAGGCCGGAAGCCTGTGTTTTTTTAGCCAGCCTGATGAACTGCGCATGACGGCTCCGAACGGACACTGCAGAGTGCTCCAATTGTCCGCCCCCTGCCCGCGTACGCGCTAGTGCCGGCACCCCTCCGTGGTGCTCCCTTGGAGGCTCAGGGGAGCACGCTGGCGTTGATGACGTTCCCGCCGTCGGCCGTCACGTAGCAGTCCACCCTGCGGTCACCGGAATCCCAGCTGGTGCCGCTGGGATAAGCGCGCTGGAAGTTCAGCGTGTAGGCGTCGGCTGCCGGCGCCAGCTTGACCGCCCGGCAGGCTTCCAAGGCCTTGGCGGCGAGGGCTTCCCGGCCCGGGTAGGAATCTTTGGCCGGGTAGCGGAACACGGCCACCAACTGGGCGGAGTGGCCGGTATCGCAGGCCACCACCGTTGACCGGAGGGCCGCGGGGTCAAAATCCTTATAGCAGTCCCCCAAGCGGTAGTCGGGCGGCGTCACACCCTCCCGCGGCAACGCGAGCGGGGTCGGCAGGGGTGTGGGGGAGATCTCCACGACAACGGAACCGGGGTCGCCGGGCGGGGCGGCTGGTTCGGAACCCAGCCGGTCGGCGAGCCACACCAGGGCCACCACAACTCCAATCAGAACCAATGCGAACACAGCCTTCAGCAGGATGGACGCGGCCCGACGGTGCTTCTGCGGGGAAGGTTCTGCCGGAGCCGGCTGGGCCGCCACCTGCGCCAAACCGGCTGCGGGCGGGGCAGCAGGTTTGGGTGGGATGGGACGTTGTTCCTGGTTGTCCATCCGGATACCCTCCTGGATTTCACCTCGTCGGGGTGCCGTTCCGTGCACCCCGGACCGGCAGCTCTTGAAGAGACTCTATCCAACAAAAATGCCGGGAACCCGCGGTTCGTCGCGGAAAGGGTACCGGATAGGGCGCTCCGACGCACAGGCTGGCAAGCACCTGCCGCCGAAAGCATGTAATCTAGGTGTACGACAAATTGACCAAACATTCCGGGGCCTCACCGATAGCCAAGGTGACCACCTCCGGTCCGAGTACAAAAGGGGGTCACGCCATGGGGCGCGGCCGTCAAAAGGCAAAAGCTACCAAGCAGGCTCGGGACATTAAGTACTACTCCCCGAACACTGATTATTCGGCCCTTCAGCGTGAGCTCAAGGGTCGTGAAGGTCTTGCCACGAGCCATTTCGCGAATGACCCGGTTGAACCGGACTATTCGGCTTACGTGGATAAGTACGCGGAAGATTTGGAAGAAGACGACGACGAGGTGCACACCCGTCGGATCGGCTAGCTGTCGCAGCAGGTTTGCCGCAGGCGGCCTGCCCCGTGACGCCGCAGTACAACCGGACGACCCATCTGTTCGCTAGTACAGCGCTTCTTTTTCAGCACCTTGGTTCCACTCGGACCCCTCGGGTGTTGGCCTCAGTTATCAGGCCCGTTGCCTGTACCGGAATCCGGTGCAGGTGGCGGGCTTTTTGGTGTTGACTGGTGTCTGGATGCGATGTGCCGCCCGCGAAAGGACCCCCAATGCCAGAGAATGCTCCCTCACCGCGCTACCGTCACGGCGAACCGTGCTGGGCTGACGTCCAGACCCGGGACGTCGAAGCGGCCAAGGCGTTCTATGCCGCGGTGTTCGGCTGGACGTTCACGGACCTGCCCACGCCCGACGGCCGCAGCTACGCCCAGGCCTTCGTGGGGGAGGACCTGGTGGCAACCGTTGCGCCGCAGAATCCGCACCAGGAATCACTGGGTACGGCCGCCCAGTGGAACATCTACTTCGCGGCCGAGGACGCCGGCGCGCTGGCCGAGGAAGTTCCGCATGCCGGCGGTGCCGTGCAGTTCGGCCCCGAGGAGATCGGGGACACCGGGGTCATGGTGTTTGTGGATCCGCCCGGCGGCGGGACCACCGGCGTGTGGCAGCCCGGAACGCACACCGGCACCGGCCGGTACAACGAACCGGGCGCCCTCTCCTGGACGGAACTGCTGACGCCCGAGCCGCAGGCCGCCGTCGGATTTTTCCAGCAGCTGTTCGGCCACGAGGTGACCGAGTACCCGCAGGACGACGGCGGGACCTACACAACGCTGATGGTGAACGGAGCAGAGGTGGCCGGGATTGTCGCGGCCGAGGCGCCTGCGCGGTGGCAGATCTACTTCGGGGTCGCTGACGTGGCGGACGCTGTCCGGAAGGCTGTGGCAGCCGGTGCCGAGGTGCTGGTCGCACCCGAGGCTGACGACGACGAGACACCCGGCGCCACGGCAACCCTCAAGGATCCGCAAGGCGGCGAGTTCAGCCTGCTGGAGGTTTAAGACCAAGCCTTCAAAAGCAATCGACTGCTCCGTAAACGCCGTTTTGATGACTCAAAACGGCCGTTACGGAGCAATCGATGAGACGCGATGGGGTCTAGGCGTAGCCGTTGACCAAACGGACGGCGCCGCCGTCCACTCCCTTGGCGCCCTGGACGTAGTCCGGGCCGGACTTGAGGATCGAATCTGAATCCTCGGTGACGGTGCCCATGACCCAGGACGGCAGGCCGCGGTCGTTGAGGCGCGCCACCGCGGCATCGGCAGCTTCGGCGGACACGATGGCCACCATGCCCACACCGAGGTTCAGGGTGCGCTCCAGGTCGGCCAGCGGGACGTTGCCGAGCTCGGAGACCAGCTTGAAGATGGCCGGCAGTTCCCAGGTGGCGCGGTCAACGGTGGCCACGAGGCCCTGCGGCAGGACCCGGGCCAGGTTGGCGGCCAGGCCGCCGCCGGTGACGTGGCTGAAGCCGTGTACAGCGTTGGCCGAGTTGACCGGGAAGGCGCGGGCCAGGTCCAGGCAGTCGGCGGCATAGACGCGGGTGGGTTCCAGCAGTTCCTCGCCCAGCGTGCGGCCGAGTTCGGAGACCTGTCGGTCCAGGGCCCAGCCGGCGTGGTTGATGACGCGGCGGACCAGGGAGTAGCCGTTGGAGTGCAGGCCCGAGGAAGCCATGCCGATCACGACGTCGCCGGCGCGGACACGTTCCGGGCCGAGGAGTTCGGAGGCTTCGACAACGCCGGTGGCGGCACCTGCGACGTCGTATTCCTGCTCACCCAGCAGGCCGGGGTGCTCGGCGGTTTCGCCGCCCACCAGGGCAGTGCCGGCCACGGAACAGGCGGCCGCGATGCCGCGGACGATGTCCGCGATGCGCTCCGGGACAACCTTGCCGCAGGCAATGTAGTCGGTCATGAAGAGCGGCTCGGCACCCACCACCACGATGTCGTCCACCACCATGCCCACCAGGTCAAAGCCGATGGTGTCGTGGATGTCCATGGCCTGGGCGATGGCAACCTTGGTGCCCACACCGTCGGTGGACGTGGCCAGCAGCGGGCGCTTGTAGGTCAGCAGCTTCGAGACGTCGTATAGTCCGGCGAAGCCGCCCACACCGCCAAGGACGGAGGAATTGTGGGTGGCCTTCACGGCACCCTTCATCAGCTCAACGGCGCGGTCGCCGGCCTCAACGTCAACACCGGCAGCGGCGTACGTGATGCCTGCGGCGTTCCCGGAGGTGCTGCCGGCGGCGGGGGATGCGGAAGTCATACGGACTCTTTCTTGTCGGCGCCGGGGGTGATGGCTTCGTGGTGGATCTCAGGCACAAGGTCAGCTTCGGTGAGCAGATTCTCGAACTCCGCGTCCGGTCCCGGGTCGCAGCCCGTGGCTCCGGCCTTCTCCGCCGGATCCTCGCGGTCGTCGACGGCGGGCGTGGACAGGGCGGCCGTGGCGCCGGGCAGGGCAGAGGCCGACGGCGTGAGGCCGCCGAGGTCGGTCCGCTCCAGCAGGTTCTTGCCCAGTTTGTCCGAGCTGGGGAGCTCGATGGGGTACTTGCCGGTGAAGCAGGCGGTGCAGAGGCGTTCGCGGGGCTGCCGGGTGGCGTCGATCATGCCGTCTTCGGAAATGTAGGCGAGCGAATCGGCGCCGATGGCCTGGGAGATTTCCTCGATGGTGGCGCCGTTGGCGATCAGTTCCGCCCGGGAGGCGAAGTCGATGCCGTAGAAGCACGGCCACTTGACCGGCGGCGAGGAAATTTTGATGTGGACGGACGCGGCGCCGGCTTCCCGGAGCATACGGACGATGGCGCGCTGGGTGTTTCCGCGGACGATCGAATCGTCCACCACCACAACGCGCTTGCCGCGGATCACGGATTCAAGGGCGTTCAGCTTAAGCCGGATACCCAGCTGGCGGAGCGTCTGTGAGGGCTGGATGAACGTCCGGCCCACGTAGGAGTTCTTGACGAAGCCGTGCGCGAACGGAATGCCCGATTCCTCGGCATAGCCCACGGCGGCAGGGGTGCCGGACTCCGGCACGGGGATGACGATGTCCGCTTCCTGGGTATTTTCGCGGGCCAGCTGGCGGCCCATTTCCACGCGGGACTCGTACACGGAGCGGCCGGAGATCGAGGCGTCCGGGCGCGCAAGGTAGACGTATTCGAAAACGCAACCCGCCGGCGTCGGCTCCGCGAAACGCTTGGAACGCACGCCGTCCTCGTCGATGGCGATGAATTCGCCGGGTTCGATTTCACGAATGAAGCTGGCGCCCACGGTGGCCAGGGCGGACTGTTCGGAGGCGACAACCCAGCCGCGCTCCAGCCGGCCGAGGACCAGCGGGCGGATGCCGTAGGTGTCTCGTGCTGCGTAGAGGGTGCCTTCGTCCATAAAGACGAAGCAGAAGCCGCCCTTGATCTTGGGCAGGAGCTCGGTGGCAGTCTGTTCGAGGGTCTTGCCCTCTTCGCCTTCCAGAAGCGCGGTCACCAGGGCGGTGTCCGAGGTGTTGCCTTGCTTCATTTCGCCGCTGAGCTGGCCGCCGTTGCGTTCCTGGATCATGGCATTGAGCTCGGCCGTGTTGGTCAGGTTGCCGTTGTGCGCGAGGGCCACGGTGCCGGTGCTGGTGGCGCCAAGGGTGGGCTGGGCGTTGGCCCAGTGGCTGGCTCCGGTGGTGGAGTAGCGGCAGTGTCCCACCGCCAGGTGCCCGGTCAGGGTGTTCAGCGTGGTCTCATCGAACACCTGGGAAACGAGGCCCATGTCCTTGTAGACGTTGATCCGCTTACCGTCACTGGTGGCTATGCCAGCCGACTCCTGACCGCGGTGCTGCAATGCATACAGCCCGTAATAGGTTAGTTTTGCTACTTCTTCACCTGGTGCCCAGACCCCGAAAACGCCACAAGCGTCCTGAGGGCCTTTTTCGCCAGGGAGAAGATCATGAGAAAGTTTTCCATCGCCGCGTGCCACTGGTCGATTATCTCACGAGATGGGGTAAGACTTGGCCGCGCCAGCTTTTGTGACTCCCTGCCCCGAACCTACTGGCCGGTACCGTCGTCGGGCTCGGAATCGGGGACGGCCTCAACGACGGCGCGTTCCTGGCGCTTGACGCTCCGCCGGTCCAGGACGAGGGCAGCCACCGCGCCCAGGATGGCGCCGCCGGCGCCGAACATGACCAGGAAAAAACCGAACACCGCCCCGCGGTCGAAGCTTTCGTCACCGGGGAGGGCGTACGCCACGACGGCGGCGACGGCGACGCCCACGAGTGCGCCGAGGATGAGGAACGGCACATATTTGGGTGCCCGGCGGACGGTGACCTCGCGGCGCTCGGCAGGTGTTTCTTCGGAAGACATGCCTTCTAGCCTACTCATTCCCCCGAATGCCCCAGTTCCCCCCGATGCTCCATCACGTCTGGTTGCTAAAAAAGCGCGGCCGGATGGGGACCAGGAGTGATAGGGCAACCGGGAGGACTTTGTCTTGTGGGAATACTTGCCCCGCCTTGATGGGGCCTTGAGCGTCACTGGCCACACTCGAAGCAGGAGCTTCAACGGAGAGCTTCGAGGAACGCGCGGCTTGCCTGAGGACGGTGCAGGGTTATGGAAAAAGCTGAACCCGATAGCGGGCTGCGGGGCAGGCTGACGGGCTCGTGGCGGCTTCTGAAGCAGGGCCACCGCCCCCGGAGCACTGTTCATTACCTGAGCCATGCCTGGCAGCTTCGGTCCCTTTCCCGGTCCTTGGCCAACGCACTGGGTGAGTCGTGGGAGGCATCGAGCTGGCCGGGGGACCGGCTGGCGGTGGGCGCTGAACTTTCTGAAAAAGTGGAAAAACTCACCCTGCTCCTTAACCGGGAAACCGAAATCCACGGCCGCCTGACGGCACTCCTGAAGTAGCCGTTCCCTCCTGACCTGATCCATGCCAGACTTACCACCATCGAGTGGCTGGGGGTTACCGAGTCAGGAGATGCCGTGCATTGGTATACAGGTTGGGCTTACCTCTTAGCTGGGCTAATGACAATAGACGCGCTCCTGCTGGCCTTATGGGCGATCGACTCTGACTGGCCCAATAACTGGCGCAAGAAGCCCTGACTTCAGCGCCTGACCTCGCTCAGCGCAGGTCCAGCCGCATCAGCACCCGCGGGAATCCGTTGAGCACCGAATCGGTGTCGGCCGCCTTGACAAAGCCTGCCCGCTCGAAGAGGCTGCGCGTGCCCACGTAGGCCATGGTGAGGTCCACTTTCCTGCCCTGGTTGTCCACCGGGTAGCCCTCGACGGCAGGGGCGCCGTAGCTGCGGGCCAGGTCAACGGCACCCCCCAGCAGATGGTGCGAGATGCCGTTGCCCCGAAAACCGGGCCGGACCCTGATGCACCAGATTGACCACACAGCCAGGTCGTCCACATGCGGAATCCTGCGGTTGCGGGCAAAGCTGGTATCGGCGCGCGGGTGGACGGCTGCCCACCCCACGACGTCGTCGCCGTCGTACGCAAGCACCCCTGGCGGCGGATCCTGCCGCACCAGTTCCCGCATCAAGTCCCCGCGGGCCGTTCCGCGCAGTTCCAAATTTTGCTTGGACGGGATCCGGTAGCTGAGGCACCAGCACACGGTGGCATCCGGCCGCTTGGGCCCCACCACTGTCCGCACATCGTCAAAAAGCGTGGCGGGGCGAACCTCGATCGCCATGGTTGCCTCCGATCCGCGGCTGCCTGTAACCGGCCGGGCTAGACCCCGAGCGTCTCCCGAAGGGCCGCGACGTGCCCCTGTGCCTTGACCTGGTACTGGGCCAGCGCAACGTTGCCTTGGGGGTCCACCACTACGGTGGACCGGACGAGGCCTTCGACGATCTCGCCGTTCACCAGCTTTTCACCCCAGGCGCCATAGGCGAGGGCCACGGCGTGGTCCTCGTCGGACAGGAGCGGGAAGGTCAGGCTGAAGTCGCCGGTGAAGGCGGCCAGCTTCCCGGGGGCATCCGGGGAGATGCCCAGCACTTCGTAGCCGGAACCCTGAAGGGAGGCGAGGCTATCGCGGAAATCGCAGGCCTCGGTGGTGCAGCCCGGTGTTGCCGCGGCCGGGTAGAAGTACACAACGACGTTCTTGCCGCGGTAGTCGGACAGTGAGATTGCCTTGCCGGCGGCGTCCTGGAGGGTGAATTCCGGGGCCTGCGTACCTGGCTGAAGCTTGATGGTCAGTTGGTTGCTCATGGCGTTCCTTCGGGAGACTCTGGCGGCTAAAAGGCAAAACCAGTGAAGCGGGCTTTCCGCTCTACAGACAACTCGGGCGTCATGTGGAGTATTCCGCAGGTCATGCATTTTCCATTGACTTCGGCGGCGGCAAGGATACGGTTAAAGATACTCAGAAATGGTCTCTGCAGTACGTCGCCGCCCGCACTTAGCCACCCTTGACGGTGTGGTTCCTGCCCCAATTCGCCCGCGAACCATTCCTAGGCTGTGTCCTAATGACCGCAAATTTCATCAGAGCCCTGGCTGTTAAGTCCCTGGACATCCCGGACAAGAAGCGCTGCCCGGACAAGGCCGAGTTCGATCTTGTCACCGTGGACGATTACTCGGTGGCCCGGCTGATCCTTGCGCCCGGCTGGCGTTGGTCCGAGTTCGCCAAGCCCACAGAGCTGACGGACTTCTGTGAACACAACCATCTGGGCTACTGCGTCTCCGGTTCGCTGGAGATTCAAACGTCCGACGGCGTGAGGTCCACTATCAGGGCCCATGACACGTACGCGCTGCCTCCCGGGCACGACGAATGGGTCATCGGCTCCGAGCCGTTCGTCGCCATCGAGTTCCTGGGGGCGGCGTCCTTCGGCCGGCCGCGCAGCCGGGGCATGCACGCGCTGATTTGAGCCTGCGCGGGTTGAAACGGGCTCCGGCCTCAGACGGCCGCGGCGGCTTCCGCACCCACGACGTGCTCCAGCGAGTCCACCACGTCCGCCGGCGGTTGGCTGGCGTCGACGCGGCGGAAGTACTGGTACTCAGGCAGGGCGCGGTACGCGTCGCGGAGGGCGGCCAGGTCAGCGAGGGTCTCGGTATCAGTGCCGCGCGCCGTGATGCGGTGGCGGGCCGACGCCGGCTCGATGTCCAGGTGCACCACGGCGTCCGGTGCCGGCAGCCGGGACAGCAGCCAGGGCAGCACCCGGCCTCGCGGCAGACCCTTCGCGGTGCGCAGCGCGAGCTGGCAGTACAGGTGGCGGTCCATCACCACCAGCCCGTCGAAGCGGCTGGCCCGTACGTGGGACACGAGCACGTTGGCGACGCGGATTGTTGTCTCGACGGCGTCCGCAAGGCGGAGCGGCCACCGCAGGCCCAGCCGTTCGCCCAGCACGGACATGCTGCGCCTGCCGGCGTGGTTGTTGAGCAGCAGGGCTTTCTTGCCGTCGGCGCGGGTCTTGGACACCAGGGCGCGGGCGGCCGTGGACTTCCCCGAACCGTCAATCCCAGTCAGGACAATAAGCAAGTGGCCTCCTTCCGCCACCGGTTTAAACGGCAGGGGGGCCTGGATCGTGCCGTAGCGAGGCGCACCTCACATCGTCAAGGGCGCGGTTCGAGGGCCAGCTTCAGTCCGAAACCGACCAGGACAGTGCCCGTGATCCGGTCAATGATCCCGACGCTGCGCCGGTCCTTCAGCCATCTTGAGGCGAAGCCGGTGCCGGCGATCAGGGCGGACAGCCACACCAGGCCCAGGACGCAATGCACCCCGGCGAGCAGGACGCCCATCAGCAGCGGGGACGTCCCGGGCGGGCTGAACTGGGGGATGGTGGCGATGTAGAAAACGCCCACCTTGGGTTGAGGAGGTTGGTGCCGGTGCCGGTGAGCCAGCCCCGGAGGAACTGGTGGCCGGAGGGCGGGGGGAGCCCGACGGCGGCCGGACCCTCCGCCGAGCCCGGTCCTCTGCTGCGGCTCTTCCAGAGCAGGGAGGCGCCCAGCCAGACCATGTAGGCTGCCCCGGCCATCGTCAGGATCCGGTAGGCGAGTTCCGAGGCGGCCAGGAGCGCGGATACGCCTACTGCCGCGGCGATTCCCCATGCCATCAGTCCTGTGGTGATCCCCAGGGCGGTGGCGAAGGCGAACGGGCCGGACCGGGCAATGGCGGACCGGAGCACCAGGGCGGTATCGACACCCGGGACCAGCGTCAGCAGGCCGGCGGACGACGGCGGCCGGGCGGCCGCCGTCGGGCGTTCAGATGGGAGCCTAGCGGCAGAAGTTGGACAGCGCCGTGTTGGCTGCCTGGTTGTTAGCCTGCATCTCCGCGATCTTTGCCGTGTCCGGGTTCTCCTTGGAAGCCTCATCGGCATACTCGATCAGGGACCCAAGCGCAGGCTTGAGGTCGTCGGACGCGACAGCCTCAATGGGCCGGATCTGGTTGGCGAGGCGCACAAGGCCGGTCTTGGTCTGGCCGCCGCCGTTCGACGGGTTGGACAGGACAACCTGGACGCGCTCGCAGGTTTGGGTGGTGGAGAGTTTGGTGGGCGCAGTGCACGCGGAGGCGGAAAGCACGAGGCCGGCGGCGATCAGGGCGGTGGCGAGTTTCTTCATGGGTCCCTCAGTAGGCGGTTGAGGTTTCGATTGTAAGCAGAGTGCACGCTCCGGTGCCCTTCGGGGTGCTCCGGAGGGCGGAGTGTGACCGGGCAGGGAGGGGGCTTCGGGCTCTGGCGGGACCCACCGCAGGTTGCTTAAACTGGCAGGACAACCGTGCGGGCCTGCCGCATGTTGGCCTGTGCGGATCAGCCGAATCAAGGAAAACAAAATGGCCCGCACAACCCGGAATTCAGGAAAAGTACAGCGCCGTACCGCCATGGTGTTCTTCGCGGTGATGGGGTTGCTGGCCCCTGTCGGCCCTGCGACAGCTACCCCTCCGGAAGACTCAGTCATTGTGCTCGACGGCGCCACGTCGGCCGAAGGGATCGCGGCCGGCGAGGGCACCACTTTCTACGCAGGCGACCTGCAGCTCGGCGACATCTACCGCGGTGACATCCGCAGCGGCAAGGCGGAACTGTTCATTGATGTCTCCCAATTTGATATGACCCAACGGGCAGCCGTCGGCATGAAAGCCGACGTCCGCAATGACCTGCTGTTTGTGGCAGGCGGCACCACCGGCAAGGCCTACGTATATGACACTGCGTCCGGCGAACCCGTCAAGGACTACACCCTGGCCCCCGGCTTCATCAACGATGTCACGCTCACCGGCGAGGGTGCCTGGTTCACCAACTCGGCAGCCGCCGAGCTCTACTTCGTTCCCGTAGGCTCGCACGGCAAACTGGGCAAGGTCCGGACGCTGAAGCTGACGGGTCCGGCCGCCGAACTGGCCGGCTCCTTCAACCTCAACGGCATCGCTGCCGCGGATGACGGCCGGGTGCTGATCGTTGGTCACTCCGGCTTCGGAAAGCTTTACACCGTTGACCCGGAGTCCGGGGAAACCGCTGTCATTGCCGGCGTGGACGTGCCCAACGTTGACGGCATCCTGGTCCGGGGCCACCAGCTCTGGGCAGTGCAGAACTTCTCGAACCAGATCAGCCGCTTCAGGCTCGCCGACGATCTGGCCTCCGGTGAAATCAGGAAGGTCATCACCAGCCTCGACTTCAAAGTCCCCACCACCGTGGCCTTCTTCGGCAACACCCGGTTCGGGAGCACGCTGGCCGCTGTAAACGCCAAGTTCAACGACACCATGGCCACGCAGTACGAGGTGGTGCTGGTACCGGCCTGGGACTAGCGGCCGCGGCTTGGTACCGGCCTGGGGCTAGCGGTCGCCCAGGCTGCCACCGAGGGGTGGCAGGGTGCCGTCGGCACGCCTGACGCCCCTTCGGTCGGCCCGGCTGTGGGCCTCGCCCTCTGCCGATCCGTCGGACTCGCCCATGAGATCCACCAGGCCGCCGGTCTGGTCGAACGGGTGTGCGAACCGGTTGTACTCCTGGGGCAGGTTGCCCGTCCGGCTTTCAGCGGTGCCCTGCGTTGCTCCGGGGACCGCCTTCCGCCACTCGCCGGTGGCGTGGCCCTCGTGTTCAATAAACTTCTTGAATTTCTTGAGGTCGTGGTCCGCCTGGCGGCCCACCACGTGGAGCAGTTCGCCAACCCTTTCCAGCATTCCCTCGGGCAGGTATTCGAGGGTGAGGGCAACCTCGGTCCTGTTCCCGCCGGCGTCGGAGAATTCAACGGCGCCGGCGTTCGTGGCACCTCCGGTGGAAGCCCACGCCAACCTGCGGTCCGGCACCCGCTCAAGGATGGTTGCCTCCCACTCGCGGCGGACGCCGGCGATGCGTGCCACCCATTTCAGCCGGTTATCGCTGAGCTGGGTCACGCTCTCCACACCGTCCATGAAGTGCGGGAAGTCCTCGAACTGCGTCCACTGGTTGTAGGCCGTGCTTACGGGCACGTCCACCACAATCCGTTTCTCCACTTTGTTGCTCATGGTGTTACTCCTCGTCGGGGTCGAGGCCTTCCGCTGGTTCCTGCGAGTGCACCCGGATGTCAGCTGAATCGGCTGCCTCGGCGCCCGCGGCTTCGTCGCCTTCGGCCGGGGCCTCGCTGTGGATCCGCTGCGCTGCTGCTGGTTTGTCCTTCATGGCAGATGCTCCCTGAGTGCATGGTGGATGGCGCCGTCCTCATCATTCAGCGCCTCCGGCTGCGGGGTGTCAATAACCCCGGAACGGGCTATGGCTGTGGCCGGGGTTTTGTGCTGGACTGGTGGGGCACGTGCCCCATCCAAACTCTTTGGCCAGCCGGCCCGCCGGCTGTTGGGAAGGAACAATCGCATGGCATCGTTTAGGATCGGATACTTTGTGGGGAGCCTGGCAACAGGGTCCATCAACCGCACGCTTGCCCGGGCGCTCGTCAAACTGGCGCCGGAAGAGCTGGAATTCACCGAGATCCCCATCAAGGACCTGCCGCTCTACAGCTACGATTACGACGCCGATTTCCCGCCGGAAGGACGTGCCCTCAAGGAAGCCATTGAGGCCTCCGACGGCATCCTCTTTGTGTCCCCCGAATACAACCGTTCCATCCCCGGGGCCCTCAAGAATGCCATCGACTGGGCATCGCGGCCCTGGGGCACCAACTCTTTTGCACGCAAGCCCACCGGCATCATCGGCGCCTCGCCGGGCAGCATCGGCACGGCCGTGATGCAGTCCTCCATGCGCAGCGTGCTGAGCTTCCTGGATGCGCCCCAACTCAACGCCCCTGAGGTCTACATCCAGTTCAAGCCCGAGGTCTTCGGGGAAGACGGCGGGATCCGGGATGAATCAACGGCCAAGTTCCTGCGGCACTACATGGAGGAATACAGCGCGTTCGTCCAGCGCGTGCTGGCCGCCAATGCGCCGGGCCACATCGGCGATCAGGAACCGGACCCGGACAAGCTTTCACGGTAAGTCACCCGTCCCATTCCGCAGTTCAGTCCAGGGGCAGGGTTACCGTGACAGTGGTGCCCTGCCCCGGTGTCGAAGCGACCTGAACGGTGCCGCCGGCCTCGTGAACTGCCACGGACATCAGCCGCAGCCCGTACCCGTGGTGTCGCCCGCTGAGGGCCAGCTGGCTGTCAAAGCCCGCGCCGTCGTCGGACACGACCAGGCGCACGCCGTGACCCACGGCGGCGAGTTGGACAGTGAGTTCGGAGGCCTCTGAGTACTTGAGCGCGTTGCTCAGCGCTTCGCGGGCTGACTGGTACAGGAGGGACGCGCAGTCCGCCGGGATCTCAATCCCCCAGTGCGGAGTATCCCAGCGGACTGCTGTCCCCTGCTGGCGGAGAGGGCCGGTGAGCCGGTCAATGCAACCGGCCAGCCCCAAGCTGTAGAAATCGATCGGGTGGTGATCGGTGATCACTCCTTCGACCGCGACTACCTCGTCAAGAGCTAATTCGTTCGCCATTGAACTCTCCTGCTTCCCCGCATTTTTGTGTTGATAAGTCCAGAGTGAACCGCCAACTGCATGGGTTGCGAAGGGTTGGCTCAAGATCTGATCAAATTTTTCGAAATCCATTGTGGCGCGGCTTTTTGCGGCGGGGGTTCTGTCTGACGCGTCTGCTTGATACCGTAATTTCCCCACATCCAGGAGGAGCTATGAGCATCAACTCACCCGAATCCCTGCCCGACGATGAGCCGCAGGAGGACGCCGCGGCTGGAGCCGTCAACAAGAAGGACGACGGCGGGGTCCCGACAGGGGCGGACGGTGTCGGCCTGGGATTCACGCACGAGGCCAACACCTTCGAACCCGAGGAGGACACTGAGGCCGAGTAGCGGCGGCTCACTGCCTCTTTTCGTTACCCTCGCAACGTTTCAGCGCCAAAGCAACGGACGGGCGGTCTTTTCGCGCCCTGCGCCCGGACAATTTAAGGACCAAATTCGGCCGAGGAGGGTGTGATGGGCGGTCCGTCCGCGAGAGGCGCTGCAATTCCAACAGTCGTTCTGATGGCTCTGCTGTTGGCGGGCTGCGGCCCGCAGGCGGGGCCGCCGGCGACGTCCGGCAGCCCCGGCTCCACGGCCACATCCGCGACGGCGGCCCCAACAATGGCTGAGACGGCGTCCGGCTCCCCGAGTGCCACAGCCAGCGCACCGGCGTCGGCCGCCTGGACGAGCTTTACCACGGCGGACGGCCAGCTGATCTTCGACCTGCCCGCGGCGTGGAGCGTCAGGGACCCTGCCGGGGAACTGCCGGAAGGCGGCGGCGCCTTCGCGGAGGTAACCAACCAGGCCGGCAAGCCGCTGGCCACCCTGCGGACCAACATGGCCACCGGCTCCACGTGCATGGAGCGCTTCCCGTATCAGGTGCTGGAGTCACAGGACCTGCCGGCACTCACGCAAAACGGCACAGCGCCCCGGTACATCTTCGAGACCCGCGGGAACAACGCGACGCCCGGCCCGGCGGACACCCCGGCGGCGGCCTACGGCATCCAGACCAGTCCGCTGCCCACCGGTGACTCGGCCTGCGCCATCTTCCACTTCTTCACCTGGCCACCCACCGCTGCGATGTTCGGGGCGTTCTACAGCCCGGAGAACAACGTGACGCCGGGCGCCGAGTCCTTGCCTTACCTGGAACAGGCGAAGAAGTACGCCCAGACGGACGAGTACCGGGACATCAAGCGGATGATCACGTCACTGCGGCCGGCCGGGTAGGGCCGGCGGGCTAAGGCAGGCGGCTCAGGACCAGTCGAAGAAGCCCTTGCCGGTCTTGCGGCCCAGCTCGCCGCGGGCCACCTTGTCCTTGAGGATCTGCGGCGGGGCGAACCGCTCCCCGAGCGTGGACTGCAGGTATTCGGCGATGCCCAGCCGCACGTCCAGGCCCACGATGTCCGTGGTCCTCAGCGGCCCGGTGGGGTGCTTGTAGCCCAGGACCATGGCGGCGTCGATGTCCTCCGCGGACGCCACACCCTCCTCCACCATGCGCATCGCCTCGAGCGCGATGGCCACGCCAAGCCGTGAGGAGGCAAAGCCAGGCGCGTCGTTCACGACGACGGCGGTCTTGCCGAGTGCCTCGACCCAGCCTTTTGCCGCCGCGGCCACGGCCGGGGAGGTTTGCTCGCCGAGCACCACTTCAATGAGCGTGGACGCGGGAACCGGGTTGAAGAAGTGCAGGCCGAGGAAGTTCTGCGGCCGCTTCAGCTCCCGGGCCAAACCGTTCACGGACAGGGACGATGTGTTGGACGCCAGGAACGCGTCCTCGGCCAGTCGCGCTTCGATGCCCCGGAGCGCCGTGACTTTCAGGTCCCAGTCCTCGGGGACGGCCTCGACAACCAGCTGGCGGTCCTTGAAGTCGTCGTAGTCCACCGTGACGGCGAGCCGGGACACCATCTCATCCAGGTTCACGTCGGTGGCTCCGCGTTCGATGCTTTTGGCGGCAGCGGATTCCACGCGTTCCCGGGCGGCTTCGGCGGACTCTTCGTCACGCTCCACCACCAGGACGTTGGCTCCGTTGAGCAGGAAGGCGTGGGCGATGCCCGCGCCCATGCGGCCCCCGCCGAGGACGCCGACGGTGGAGGGGAGGTTCGGGTTGGTCATGGCTTCTTTGCCTTTTCGTCGTCGGCTTTTTTGGCTGTTTTCTTGTCCAGGAACGCCTGCATGCGGTCGAACTTGGCCTGGGATTCGAAAAGGATTCCCTGCGCCAGCTGGTCAATCAGCGGATGGGCCTCCGCGGGGGCATGGAACACGGACTTCGTAATGCGCACGGCCAGCGGGTCCTGGCGGCCGATCCTGTCCGCGAGGTTGTGTGCGGCGTCCATCAGTTCCGGTGCCTCGTGAATTTCCGTGATGAGGTTCGCCGCCAGGGCGTCCTCCGCCCGGAGAATCAGGCCGGCCAGCAGGATCTGCTTGGCCAGCGGTTCGCCCACGAGTTCCTTCAGCCGCCAGCTTGCACCTGCGGCAGCAAGAATGCCCAGCCCGGTCTCGGGGTTGCCGATCCGCACGCTGGGCGTTCCGATCCGGAAGTCCGCGGCGTAGGCGAGCTCGGCGCCGCCGCCCAGGCAGTAGCCGTCGAGTGCGGCAATGACCGGCATCGGCAGCTTGGCGATCCGCACGAAGATGGTGGAGTTGATGCCCTGCAGCGCGTCGTCGCGGCGGCGCTCGCGGAGCTGGGCAATGTCCGCCCCGGAGGCGAAGACGCCGTCCACGCCGGCGATGATCAGGACTTTGGGGTTCTGCTCCAGCGCGGCGCAGACCACGTGCAGCTCGTCCACCATTTGCTGGTCGATGGCGTTCCGGACTTCCGGCCGGTTAAGGAGGACCACCACGCGATCTTCGCGCTCCTCCACCAGGAGCGTGCTGAAGTGTTCGTTCGCGAGGTCCGGGGCGGCCACTAGACGCGCTCCAGCAGCATCGCGGTGCCCTGCCCCACGCCGATGCACATTGTGGCGAGGCCGATTTTGGCGTCCTCACGTTCCATCCGCCCCAGCAGGGTGATGGCGATCCGTGATCCGCTGGAACCGAGCGGATGCCCCAGGCTGATGGCGCCGCCGTCGTTATTCACGATCTCCGGATCCAGGCCCAACCTGCGCATGCACGCCAGGGATTGCGTGGCGAAGGCTTCATTCAGTTCGACGGCGCCGAGGTCACCGACGCTGAGGCCGCTCCGCTTGAGCACCTTCTGGGTGGCGGGGACGGGGCCGATGCCCATTATCTCCGGCTCGCAGCCGGCCGAGGCGCCGTCAACGATGCGGGCACGGGGAGCCAGGCCCAGCCGTTTGATGGCGGACTCGGACGCCACGATGATGGCGGAGGCGCCGTCGTTCAGCGTGGAGGAGTTGCCGGCCGTGACCACCGAACCGCCCGAAACAACGGGGCGCAGGCCGGCGAGGACGTCCAGGGTGGTGCCGGCGCGGGGGCCCTCATCGGTGTCCACCACGGTTTCGGACTTCCGGGTTTTGACAGTCACGGGGACGATCTCGTCAGTGAAACGTCCGGCCGCGATGGCCGCGAGGGAACGTTCATGGGACCGGACTGCAAAGGCATCGGCGTCCTCGCGGGAGATGCCGTCCACCCGGGCCAGTTCCTCGGCCGTCTCCGGCATGGAGTACGTCATCTTGCCGTCCCTGGACAGCTCGCCCTTATGGAACTTCGGGTTGGCGAACCGCCAGCCGATGGAGGTATCGAAGATCTGGCCGGGCTTGGCGAAGGCCGTGGCGGGCTTTTCCTGGACCCACGGTGCGCGGCTCATGGATTCCACGCCGCCGGCGATCACAATGTCAGCGGCGCCGGACTTGACCATGTGGCTGGCCATGATGATGGCGCTGAGTCCGGAGGCGCAGAGCCGGTTCACGGTGATGCCGGGGATATGCAGGGGAAGTCCTGCCAACAGGGTGGCCATCCGGGCCACGTTGCGGTTTTCCTCGCCGGCACCGTTGGCGTTGCCGAGGATGACTTCCTCAATGCTGTCCGGATCGAGCCCGGCGCGGGAGACTGCCTCGCGGACCACCAGCGCGGCCAGGTCATCGGGACGGACCGCCGAGAGTGCTCCGCCGTAACGGCCTACAGGCGTCCGGACGCCACCAACAAGAAATGCCTCAACCATCAGAACAAGTCCTTTTCGCCAGTGAAATGGGCCGGGCTGGATTTAGTGACCGACCGTTCGTTCTATAAAGATTGTATGCCCTGCCGGGATGACAGCTGTTTAGCGGGCCGCGTGTAGGCCGTCGAACGCCATGGTGATGACATCGTCCGCCAGTCTTTCGGGGGATAGGGATCCACCCGGTTTGTACCATTCCACGATCGAGTTGATGGTGCCGAACAACAGGCGCGTCACAGTGCGCGGGTCGATGTCCTGCCGCAGCGAGCCTTCGTCGCGGGCCGCGGAGATGAGCTCCGCCACCTCGTGGTCAAAGGCGCGGCGGCGTTCCAGCGCATTGCGTTCAATTTCGGTGTTGCCGCGCAGGCGCAGCAGCAGCGTGACAAACGGCAGCCGCTCCACCAGTACGGCCACGGTCTGCCGCAGCACAAATTCCAGCCGGGCGTCAGCCGCGCCGGATTTGGCCTGCGGCTGTTCCAGGATGGCCTCAAGACCGCCGAGCGCATGGTCCAGCGCCAGCTTGAGAAGGTCGCCCTTGGACGGCACATGATGATAAATGGCCGACTTGGAGATGCCCAGGTTCTCGGCCAGGATGCCCATGGAAGTGGCGTCGTAGCCGTGCCGGTTGAAGACGTCGACGGCGATGAGCAGCACGGACTGCTGGTCATAACCGGGACGGCCGCGCTTCGTGGCGGCCGTGCTGGCGGTATCAGTGATGCTGGGCATGGTGCCTAGTTTCTCATGAACGGTGATTCTCCTGACCGGTCGGTCAGGCGGCGTGGGTCAGGCGGCGCGGCCGGTAGGCTGCGCCGCCCGGGGTCCCTACTGCTTCGGACGCAGGTCGTAGATGCGGCGCAGCTTGCCGTTTGACCGCTCCAGCGAGCCCGGGTTTACCACGTCCACGGTGCACGAAGAACCCACGTGGATCTTGATTTGCTCCTGCAGGGTGCGGGCCGCCGTCGTGCTCTGCTCAGGAGTGACGGTTTCGCGGCGTTCAATCCGGACCGTCAGCCGGTCCATCCGCTGGCCCTCGGGGCGGGTGAGTTCCAGCTGGAAGTGGGGGCTCAGTTCGGGGATCCGCAGCGCGATTTCCTCGATCTGGGACGGGAAAACGTTCACGCCGCGCAGGATGATCATGTCGTCGCTGCGGCCGGTGATGCGTCCCATCCGGCGGTGCGCGGGCCGGGCAGTGCCGGGGAGCAGCCGCGTGAGGTCCTTGGTGCGGTAACGGATGACCGGCAGGGCTTCCTTGGTAAGGGAGGTGAAGACGAGCTCGCCGTGTTCGCCGTCGCGCAGGACGTTCTCCTTGCCCACCTCGGGCTTGAAGGGATCGATGATTTCCGGACGGAAATGGTCCTCCCAGATGTGGCAGCCGTCCTGCGTCTCCACCGCTTCGCCGGCGACGCCCGGGCCCATCACCTCGGACAGGCCGTAGATGTCGCAGGCCTTGATGTTCATGGTGACTTCGAGTTCGTGCCGCATCTCCTCGGTCCAGGGTTCGGCGCCCAGGACGGCGAACTTCAGGGAAGTGGAGGCGGGATCAATGCCCATGTGCGCCATGGCGTCGGCGATGGTCAGGAGATAGGTGGGTGTGGCCAGAATGGCGTCCGGCTTAAAGTCCTGGATGAGCTGGATCTGGCGTTCGGTCTGCCCGCCGGAGATGGGGATGACCGTGCAGCCCAGCGCCTCGGCGCCGGCGTGCGCGCCCATGCCGCCGGTGAACAGGCCGTAACCGTACGCGTTGTGTACCTTCATACCGGGGCGGATGCCGGACGCGCGGAAGCTGCGGGCCACCAGTTTGGCCCAGTCGGCGAGGTCCTGTTTGGTGTATCCCACGACGGTTGGCCGGCCCGTCGTGCCGGAGCTGGCGTGCACGCGGGCTACTTCGGACTGCGGCACGGCGAACATGCCGAACGGGTATTCCTCGCGCAGGTCGTCCTTGGTGGTGAACGGGAAGTTGCCCAGGTCGCTGAGTTCGCGCAGGTCGTTGGGGTGGATGCCGGCGTCGTCGAACTTGCGCTTGTACAGCGGGACACGGTCGTAGGCGTAGGCAACGGTGTGCTGCAGGCGGCTCAGCTGGAGTGCTTCGAGCTCGTCGCGGGAGATGGTCTCTTCGTAGTCCAGGACGGCGTCGCTGCCCGCTGCGGTTGCCTGGGGGGTGGGGGATTCGGGGGCATGGAGGGTCATGGTTTCCTACTTCTTGGGGATGGTTCGGCTGCGGCCGCGGAACTCGGCTATGAGTTCGCCGGGCTGGCCGGGACCCTGCGGGGAGTCGGGCCGGGAGTCAGGCTGCGCGGGGTCGGCGGCGAAAATCTGGATGTCATACAGTCCGCTGCGGCCTGCACTGGAGCGGCGGTCCGCGACGGCGGTGACCACCTGGCCGCGGTAGGCCGGCTTGAGGAAGTTGATGTCCACGCCGGCGGCCACGGTGATGCTGTCCGCGTCGCCGGGGCCCGGGTTGACCGGGTTGCAGGCCAGGGCGAAAGCGGTATCGGCGAAGGCGAAGATCATTCCGCCGTGGGCCATGCCGAAGCCGTTGAGCATTTCCTGCCGGAGGGTCATGCGGATGGTGGCGTGGCCGTCGGTGAGGGCGAGGACTTCGATGCCCATCCATTCGGAGGCGTAGTCATTTTCCAGGATGGGGTGGGTTGCCCCGGAGAGAGCTGCTTCAGTCATGCGTCATTGCCTCCAGCTTTATTTACCGAATGTTCATTAGGTAATCCCAAAAGGGGTGCCGGTGTCAAGGGTGCGGCGGACCCGCTAGTGTTTCCGCTTCATCAGCAGGTTGGTGATGCGGAGGGTGCAGAGCCGCTGGCCTGCCTCGTTGGTAATCAGCACTTCGTGGGTGGTCAGCGTGCCGCCGAGGTGGATGGGGGTGGCCGTGATGGTGATCAGGCCTTCACGGGCGGAGCGGTGGTGGGTTGCGGACACGTCCACGCCCACCGCGGTCTTGCCCAGCGTGCTGGCGTGGATGACGGCAGCCCAGGAGCCTACGGCCTCACCGACGGCCAAGGAGGCGCCACCGTGGAGCAGCCCGAACGACTGCCGGTTTCCCTCCACGGGCATCGTGGCCACAACCCGCTCCACGGATTCCTCCACGATCTTCACGCCCATCTTCTCGTCGAGCTCGCCCAAAGTGATTTTCCAGAGTTCAGGCTCCGCGAGCTCCGGGGCCAGGTGGGGACTGTTCTGGGCTGGGGCGTTCATGGGCTCTCCTTGGTTGGGGCATTGATCTTTCAGTGTGCAGCACAGATCATTCATGTACTGTAGTTATATTACCGAACGGACGGTCAGTAATGATCTGGCCGGTTACCGTTTGTCCCCCTTTTGGAAGGACCCGTCAACGATGACCACCACCGCAACTGCTGAAGCCCCCGCGAATACCGTCGAGACAGTTCCCAGTTTTGTGCGGGACTCATGGTGGACGCCCGACGCCGATTCGGCCGCTTCCGCTGTCCCCGTGCGGGATGCCAGCACCGGCGAAGTGCTGGCCAGGGTGAGCGCGGACGGCCTGGACCTGGCCGCCGTCGTGGATTACGGCCGCACCACCGGCCAAACGGAACTGGGCAAGCTGACTTTCCACCAGCGTGCCCTCAAGCTCAAGGAACTGGCCCAGTACCTGAACGCCCGTCGTGAGCACTTCTACACGTTCTCGGCGCAGTCCGGTGCCACCAAGATCGATTCGATGATCGACATCGACGGCGGCATCGGCGTGCTGTTCACGTTCGGCTCCAAGGGCCGGCGCGAACTGCCCAACTCGCAGGTGGTGGTGGACGGGCCCATGGAGGTGCTGTCCAAGGACGGCTCATTTGCGGGCGAGCACATCTACACCCGCATTCCCGGCGTGGCCGTGCAGATCAACGCGTTCAACTTCCCGGTCTGGGGCATGCTGGAGAAGCTCGCCCCCGCCTTCATCGCCGGCGTGCCCACCATCGTCAAGCCCGCCACCCCCACCGGCTACGTGGCCGCGGCCGTGGTGAAGGCGATCATCGAATCCAACATCCTGCCCGCTGGCTCGCTGCAGCTCATTTCCGGCTCGGTCCGGGGCCTGTTGGATGTGCTGGACTACCGCGACCTGGTGGCCTTTACCGGTTCCGCCTCCACCGCCCTAGCTTTGAAGTCGCACCCCAACGTGGTGGAGGGCGGGGTCCGGTTCACCTCGGAGACGGACTCCCTGAACGCCGCCATCCTGGGACCGGATGCGGTGGAGGGCACGCCGGAGTTCGACGCCTTCGTTAAGTCCGTGGTCACCGAGATGACCGTCAAGGCGGGCCAGAAGTGCACGTCCATCCGCCGCGCCATCGTCCCGCAAGAGCTGGTTTCTGCGGTGACTGCCGCCGTTGGAAAGCGCATCCAGGAGCGCGTTGTCCTCGGTGACCCGCGCGCCGAGGGCGTCACCATGGGTGCCCTCGCGTCCCTGGAGCAGCTCGCCGACGTCCGCGCCGCCGTCCAGTCCATGCTCGACGCCGGCGGTGAGCTTACGTACGGAACCCTTGATTCGCCGTCGGTCACCTCCGCGGACGGGACCACCGGCGTGGTGGAAGGCGGCGCGTTTATGTCACCGGTGCTGCTGGGCTGGGACGACGCCGAGGCCGAGGCGCTGCATTCGCTGGAGGCTTTCGGCCCGGTTGCCTCCGTGGTGGGGTACAAGGACCTGCCCGACGCCGTCCGCCTCGCCGCCCGGGGTGGCGGCTCCCTGGTGGCCACGGTCTGCACGAACGATCCGTCCGTGGCGCAGGAACTCGTCACCGGCATCGCCGCCCACCACGGCCGTGTCCTGATGCTCAACCGAGAGGACGCCCGCAGCTCCACCGGCCACGGCTCCCCGGTCCCGCACCTGGTCCACGGCGGCCCCGGCCGGGCCGGCGGCGGCGAGGAACTGGGTGGCATTCGCTCGGTCATGCACCACATGCAGCGCACAGCCATCCAGGGCTCACCCAACATGCTCACCGCGGTCACCGGGGTGTGGCACACCGGCGCGGACCGCAATTTCACCCTCGACACCGAGGGCCAGCACCCGTTCCGGAAGCCGCTGGCCACGCTGCACATCGGCGATGCCATCCGCTCCGGCCTGCGCGAGGTCTCCCTGGAGGAGATCACCAAATTCGCCAACTCCACCGGCGATACCTTCTACGCCCACACCAACCAGGAAGCGGCCGAAGCGAATCCGTTCTTCCCGGGCATTGTGGCCCACGGCTACCTGCTGCTGGCATGGGGCGCGGGGCTGTTCGTGGAGCCGGCGCCGGGACCGGTCCTGGCCAACTACGGGCTCGAGAACCTCAGGTTCATTACGCCCGTGGCCGCCGGCGATTCCATCCGGGTGACCCTGACGGCCAAGAAGATCACCCCGCGCGAAACCGACGAGTACGGCGAGGTGGCCTGGGATGCGGTGCTGACCAACCAGAACGACGAGATCGTGGCCACCTACGATGTTCTCACCCTCGTGGAAAAGGGCTGAACAAAAAAGCCCGCGTCACTTGCCTCCATCCCTGATCGGCCCATATACTGAACGAACGGTCGGTAAATAATTGAGCGCCTTTGAAAGGCCTTTTGCTAGAGGAGCAACCATGGCAGTGCAGAATCTGCAGTCAGTGACCGCTGAACTGTCCCCGGAAGAACTGGATGCCGCTGCCCGGCGCGATGCCGAGGGCCAGGCAAACTTTGACCGCGTGATGGCCGACGACTCCCGGATCGAACCGAAGGACTGGATGCCGGCCGCGTACCGCAAGACCCTCCTGCGCCAGATCTCCCAGCACGCGCATTCGGAGATCATCGGAATGCAGCCGGAAGCCAACTGGATTTCCCGCGCCCCGAGCCTCAAGCGGAAGGCCATCCTGATGGCCAAGGTCCAGGACGAGGCCGGCCATGGGCTGTACCTCTACTCAGCCGCGGAGACGCTGGGCCAGTCCCGCGACGAGATGATGGACGCGCTGATCGCCGGCAAGGCCCGCTACTCGTCCATCTTTAACTACCCGGCACGGACCTGGGCGGACATGGGTGCCATCGGCTGGATGGTGGACGGCGCCGCCATCTGCAACCAGGTCCCGCTGTGCCGCGCCTCCTACGGGCCCTACGGCCGCGCCATGGTCCGGGTCTGCAAGGAAGAATCCTTCCACCAGCGGCAGGGTTTCGAAATCCTGCTGGAACTCTCGCACGGCACGCCCGAGCAGAAGCAGATGGCCCAGGACGCCGTGAACCGCTGGTACGCCCCGGCCCTGATGATGTTCGGCCCGCCGGATGACGATTCGCCCAACTCCAAGCAGTCCATGGCCTGGAACATCAAGCGCTTCAGCAATGACGAGCTCCGCAACCGCTTCGTCGGCATGATGATGGAGCAGGTCAAAGTCCTGGAACTCACCCTGCCGGACAAGGACATCCGCTTCAACGAGGAAACGAAGAAGTGGGAGCATGGACCGCTCGACTGGGACGAGTTCCACGAGGTCCTGGCCGGCCGCGGGCCCTGCAACTCCCAGCGGCTTGAGCGCCGCAGGGAGGCGCACGACGACGGCGCCTGGGTCCGTGAGGCAGCGGCCGCCTACGCGGCGAAACAGCAGGCAAAACAGTCAATGAAGACGAAGGAATACGCAGCATGACCCCCCACGGCAACCCGGAAGTCCCGGCCTCCTCGGCCACCGAAATCAACCGCAGCGCGGAAAAAGTCAGCCCCGCCGTCGAGCCGGTCGAAACCCGCAACGCCTGGGGCCTATGGGAGGTCTTCGTCCGGTCGAGCCGCGGCCTGAGCCACGTCCACGCAGGCTCCCTGCACGCGCCGGACGCCGCCATGGCCCTGCGGAACGCCCGCGACCTCTACACCCGCCGCAACGAGGGTGTGTCCATCTGGGTGGTTCCCGCAGATGCGATTGCCGCCAGCGATCCGGACTCCAAGGGCTCGTTCTTCGAGTCCCCGCAGGGCAAGGACTACCGGCACGCCACGTACTACACCAAGAGTGAAGGGGTGAAGCACCTGTGAGCACCCCCGCAACGAACACCGAAGCAAGCGAGACGCACGGCCACGGTGACATCTCCACCGGTGTGGCCGGCGGCGACAGCAACGCCAGCGCCACCCGGATCACCCCCGGCAATGCCCTCCGCCCGGAGGACATCGCCCTGGAAGTCCGCACCGGCCTGGCCAAGCCGAGCGGGGACGTGGCCGAGTACGCGCTTCGCCTCGGCGACGACGCCCTGATCCTGGCCCAGCGCCTGGGCCACTGGATCTCCCGCGCCCCCGAGCTGGAGGAAGATGTGGCCCTGGGCAACATCGCCCTGGACCAGCTGGGCCATGCCCGCAGCTTCCTGACCTACGCCGGCGGTGCTCTGGGAGAAAACGGCACGCCCCAGTCAGAGGACGATCTCGCCTACTTCCGCCGGGAGCACGAGTTCCGCTCCGCCCACCTCTTTGAGCAGCCCAACGGCGACTTCGCGGCCACCATCGCGCGCCAGTTCGTGGTGAGCTACTACCAGTTCGAGCTTTACCGCCGGCTCACCGGGTCCACGGATGCCACCCTGGCCGCCATCGCCGCCAAGGCCGTCAAGGAAGTGGATTACCACCGGGATCACAGCGCCCAGTGGGTCCTCCGCCTGGCGGGCGGCACGGACGAGTCGCGGAAAAGGATGATCCACGGCCTGAAGCTGATGTGGCCCTACGTCGGTGAACTCTTCGAGGATGACGCCCTGGTGACCCGCCTCGCAGAGGCAGGCGCCGCCGTCGTGCCTTCCTCCATCCGGGAGGACTTTGACCGGCTCACCGGTGAAGTCTTTGCCGAAGCGGAGCTGGAGGTGCCGGACGTTCCGTCGGCCCCCGGCGGGGGCAGGCAGGGCAAGCATTCCGAGCACCTGGGCTACATCCTCGCGGAGATGCAGGTGCTGGCCCGCGAGCATCCCGGAGCGAACTGGTGACTGCCGTGATCACCGAAGAGGTCACCGCGCAGCAGAAGGCCTGGGACATCGCCGCCACGGTGTGCGATCCCGAAATTCCAGTGCTCACCATCGCGGACCTGGGCATCCTCCGGGACGTCGAGGTGGGGGAGGATGACCAGCAGGTCCGCGTCACCATTACCCCGACGTACTCGGGCTGCCCGGCCATGGACGCCATCCGCGACGACCTGAAAACCGCGTTCGCCAAGGAAGGCTACGCCGGCGTCCACGTGGACCTGGTGCTCGCCCCGGCCTGGACCACCGACTGGATGACCGAGGCCGGCAAGGCCAAGCTGCAGGAGTACGGCATCGCGCCGCCGTCGGGCATGTCGAATGCCGCCCGGCACGCGGGCCCCATCCGCCTGACCATGGCCGTGAAATGCCCCCAGTGCTCCAGCCTGAACACCAAGGAACTGACCCGCTTCGGTTCCACCTCCTGCAAGGCGCTCTACGTCTGCCAGGACTGCAAGGAACCGTTCGACTACTTCAAAGTCCTGTAAGGAAACCCCATGCCTGTTGTCCGCCAGACCGCCGCCGAATCGGCGCAGGCCACCGGCCGCCGTCGTCCGTCCTTCCACACGCTCGCCGTCAAGGAGGTGCGCCGGCTCACCGAGGACGCCATTGAAGTCTCCTTCCATGTTCCGGCCGAACTCGCCGGCCAGTTCGACTACCTGCCCGGCCAGTACGTGGCCCTCCGCACCAAGCTGCCGGACGAGACCGGTGAGCTGCATGAAGTGCGCCGCAGCTACTCCATCTGCGCCGAGCCGCGCAGCTTCGCGGACGGCAGCAGCGAGATCCGCGTTGCCGTGAAGAAGGACCTTGGCGGGCTGTTCTCCACCTGGGCCAACGCCGAGCTGAAGGCGGGGGACACCCTGGACGTCATGAGCCCCATGGGCGCGTTTGTGTCCAAGCACGGCCGGGACGGCAAGGCTGTGGAGCAGAACCGGATGAACTCCATGAACCATCCGGAGGAACTGGCCGGGGAAATCGCTTCGACCGGCGAGGCCAGCTTCGTGGCCATCGCCGCGGGCTCCGGCATTACGCCGGTAATCGCCATCGCCCGCACGCTGTTGGCAGCCAACCCGGCGAGCAGGTTCGACCTGATCTACGCCAACAAGGCCGCCATGGACGTGATGTTCCTGGAAGAGCTCGCGGACCTGAAGGACAAATACCCGCAGCGCCTCGCCATCCACCACGTGCTGTCCCGCGAACAGCGGATCGCGCCGCTGCTCAGCGGCCGGATCGACGCCGAAAAGCTCCGGCAGCTGCTGGGCACCGCCATCCACGCCGACGATGTGGACGAGTGGTTCCTGTGCGGGCCGTTCGAACTGGTGCAGCTGTGCCGGGACACCCTGGCCGAGCGGGGTGTCAGCCCGGACAACGTCCGGTTTGAGCTGTTTTCCTCGGGCAAACCGGACCGTCCGGAAGGCCACGCAGGCCGGCCGGTGCTGGTGGACGAGTCCAAGGAAACGTACAAGATCACGTTCAAGCTGGACGGCCTGCAGGGCGAGGTGGCCAGCCCCACGCACGCCCGTGAATCCATCCTCAACGCCGCACTGCGGGTCCGCCCCGACGTGCCGTTCGCGTGCGCCGGGGGAGTCTGCGGCACCTGCCGTGCCAAGGTGGTCACCGGCAGCGTGACCATGGACGAGAACTACGCCCTGGAGCAGGATGAACTGGATAAAGGCTACGTCCTGACCTGCCAGAGCCACCCCACCAGCAAGGAAGTCATGGTCGACTTCGACGTCTAAGCATTACCAATTTTAGGAGCCCCATGATCTCCCTTTCCATCGCCAACAACATCGCCGAAGTGGTCCTGGACGCGCCGCACAAGCTGAACTCGCTCGACGAGCAGGCGCTCGCAGAGTTGTCCCGGGCGTACGACGACGCCGCTGCCGCCGCCGCACGCGGTAAGGTGCGGGCGCTGCTGCTCAGGGGAGAGGGCCGCGCCTTCTGCGCGGGCCGCGACATCCAGAACGTGACGCCGGAAAGCGACGACGCCGAGGCGTACCTGGCGGGTCTGGTGCAGCCACTGCTGAAGAAGATGAGTGCGTTCCCGGCGCCGACGTTCGCCGCGGCTCAGGGCGCCTGTCTCGGCGTGGGGCTGGGCCTGCTGCTGGCCACCGACGTGGTCTACGTGGCGGAAAATGCGAAGTTTGGCTCGCCCTTTGCAAAGCTCGGGGCCACGCTGGATTCGGGCGGGCACTGGTACTTCACGGAGCGGCTGGGCATGCACCGGACGCTGGACCTGATCTACACAGCCGAGCTGATGTCCGGTGCCGAGGCCGTGGCGCAGGGGATGTTCAGCCGCGCCATGCCCGCTGATGAACTACTGCCGAGCACGCGGGAAATTGTCACGCGAGTCGCCGCCGGTGCCACGGGTGCGTTCACCGCGAGCAAGGAGCTCGTGGCGCACATCCGCGACCAGCGGCTGGGCCTCTGGGACGCCCTGGCCGAAGAGAACGCCGAGCAGGCGCGGCTGTGCAAGAGCGAGGACTACGCCGAAGGTTTCAGGGCCTTCCAGGAAAAACGGTCACCGGTGTTCAACGGAACCCTCGCGCGCTAGCGGCCACTGGCGCGGCTTCATGCCTGGGGGCGCTTTACGCTGGCGCTTCGTTCGGGAACCGCGCCGCTAAAAAATTTAGCTGTGGTCCAGGCCACATCGATGTACTATCTAGGGTAACTGAACGTTCGATCAGTAAATCTCGCGACACCTATACGTGGCAGCATCGCTGCCCCCAGCCATGGAGTTCCAATGACAGCAACTTCACACGTCGATTCAGAGTCGGGTCCCAGCAGCAAGCACGAGGAACGAAAAGTCCTCGCCGGAACCCTCGTGGGCACCACCATTGAGTGGTACGACTTCTTCATCTTTGCCCAGCTGACAGGGACGCTGCTGTCCCCGCTGTTCCTGGCCCCGCTGAACGACTCCAACCCGGGACTGGCGCAGATCCTGTCCTTCGCATTGATTGGCATCAGCTTCCTCTTCCGGCCGCTCGGCGCCATCGTCGCCGGCCACTTGGGTGACCGCCTCGGCCGCAAGGCCATGCTGGTGTTCACGCTCATCATGATGGGTGCCGCCACGGCACTGATCGGCATGCTGCCCACCTACGCCCAGATCGGTTTCTGGGCTCCGGTCCTGCTGATCCTGCTGCGCATTATCCAAGGCTTCTCCGCCGGGGGTGAATGGGGCGGCGCGGCCCTGATGGCCGTGGAGCACGCGCCCAGGAGCAAGCGCGGCATCTTCGGTGCGTACCCGCAGATTGGCGTGCCGGTAGGCATGATCCTCGCCACGGGCCTGCTCTTTGTGCTCAACTCGAACATGTCCAAGGAGGACTTCGCCTCCTGGGGCTGGCGGGTGCCGTTCCTGCTGTCCATCGTGCTGATCGTTGTCGGCTACCTGATCCGCCGGGCCGTCGCCGAGAGCCCGGTCTTCAAGGAGATGGCCGCTCGCAAGGAAGAAAGCAAGGCGCCGCTCGGTGAGTTGATCCGGAACCACAAGCTGCCCGTCCTGTACTCCACCCTGATCTTCATCGGCAACAATGCTGCCGGGTACCTGCTGATTGCCTTCTTCATCTCCTACGCCACCAGGACGCTGAAGATGGCGGTCCCGGAAATCCTGCTCGCCACCACGCTCGCTTCCTTCGGCTGGCTGATCTTCACCCTCGTCGGCGGCTGGCTCTCTGACAAGATCGGCAGGGTCAAGACCTTCCTGATCGGCTACGCAATCGTCTTTGTGTGGATGATCCCGATGTTCGCCCTGATCGACACCAAAAACATCACCCTCTACGGCGTGGCCCTGTTTGTCCTGACCATCGGGCTGGGCCTCTCCTACGGCCCCATGTCGGCCATGTACGCCGAAATGTTCCCCGCCAACGTGCGCTACTCCGGGATCTCCATCGGGTACGCGTTCGGCGCCATCCTCGGCGGGGCCTTCGCGGCAACCATTGCCGAGTCCCTGCTGCAGAGCACCAAATGGACCGGATCCATTGGCATCTACATCATGATCCTTTGTGTCATTTCGTCCATTGGCGTCCTGCTCGCCAAGGAGACAAAAGGCCGTCCGCTGGGCGTGAGCCACCACTGATTCCTTGCGGCCAGCAGGGTTTGGCGCCACTTGGTACCTACCCCTGCTGGCCGGCTCAAGGTTCAGTCAAGATTCCGGCAGGCCGGCCTGTGCCAGCCTTGGTGCAGGCCCGCGGCCGGTAGATTGGTTGCGGCTTCGATACCCCCCAACGAAGCCCGTGGAAGCCCCCGCGCTCGAGTTCATCTCGCGTGGGGGCTTCCAGTCAATGAGCGTCCGACGGCCCCAGGGGATACGCCCCAGGGGATACGGCGGCGTGAGAAACCGCGGCATGGGATAGTTTCGGTCCATGAACCTTATCCGGTGGCGGGAGGGGCTGTGGGCACTGCTGGTGCTCGTCGCGGCGGCGCTCATGGCATGCGGACTGGCCGACGTCTTCTCTTTCCTCATCGAACCCCCCACCTATCCGGTGGGGCACCGGCTGGTGCTGCTCGGGTCCCTCGCCTTCGCCGGTGCGGCTGTGTGGTCCTGGCTGCGGCAGGGACCGCGATGGGTGTCGGTGTTGACGGGACTGCCCGCGGTGGTGGTTGGCGGGCTTGCCCTGCAGTTCGAGGATGGCGGCTGGGGTGTTCTGACCGGGTATTTCCTTATTCCTGCGGCGCTGATCGCCATGCTTGTCGAGCTGCTGAACCCCTACGACGCCGGCCAACGGCTTTAACAGAGCGGCCCCGTTCCCGCACTGGCAGTGCGGGAGCGGGGCCATGCGCGCAGACAGAGCCGCGTGGATTGTCAGCGCTAAACGTTGCCGCCCAGCGGAGGAATCGTTCGGGGCTCGTGCTTCTCGCGCCGCTCGGCCGCGCTGCGGAGCTCACCTTCAGCAGTTTCGTCGGACTCACCCTCGAGGTCCACCAGGCCGTTGGTCTGGTCGAACGGCTGCCCGGGCGAGCGATCTGTGCCGACGGCGGCGGAGCCCGACATGACTCCAGTGCCTGTCTCGACGCCGGCCGCCGCCGTCGTGCTGGCGACTGAATCGGCCGGCACATGCTGTATCGGGGTGGGCTCGACCGTAACCGGTTGAACCGGAGGGATCACCGTGACGTCGTGGGTCTCGGCTGTGTCCTTGTCCTTGCCCGCGTTCATCGCCGCGGCGGCGCCGGCGACAGCTGCGACGCCCAACCCTGCCGCCATCTTGCCGGAGATGCCGGCCTTGCCCGAGTCTCCGCGTGAGGCTCCGGCATCCTCGACGCCGGGGGTGCCTACGGCAGCGCCCTCATTGACTGACTGACGCCAGGCGCCGCTGGCGTAGCCTGCATCCTCAATGAATTCCTTGAAGCGCTGCAGGTCAGCTTCCGCCTGGCGGTCAACGACGTGCAGCTTGTCGCCGATCTTTTCGACGATGCCCTCAGGGTCGTATTCGAGTGTGAGCCGCAGCGAGGTCTGTCCGCCTCCCACGTCTTCGAACTCCACTGCACCGGCGTTGGTGGCACCTTCGGTGGCGGCCCAGGCAACCTTCCTGTCGGGGATCTGTTCCAGGACCTTTGCGGTCCACTGCCTGCGGACTCCGGCGATTTCCGCTACCCATTCCAGCCGGTCATCGCTGGTCTGTTTCACGCTTTTTACCCCACCCATGAAGTGGGGGAATTCTTCAAACTGCGTCCACTGGTTGTAAGCGGTGCTCACCGGCACGTTTACCAGAATGCGCTTTTCCACCTTCGTGCTCATCACATCTCCTTCGAGAGTAGAACCGGAACCGATGAAGGACGTAATCAATTCATCAGTATGCTTAGCATATCGTCCGGGTCCATCCCGCAGTCAACCCTGAAGGCGCGGCCCGGGCTCAGGCCCGATTCCGCAAAGCCGCCTCCGCGACGGTCACGCCAGCGGGCCGGGATCGAAGTCCTCATCGACTCCGGCGCTACAACAGGTGTGGGGAAAGCTTGTGCCGGAAGGATTCGTGCCTGGCAGGCCTGCTGCCCGTTTGGTCCGCGCGAATCCTGCGGCTATCAGAAGATCACGTAAAGCTTGCGCAACGTCTCGTGAAGCTCTCAGTTGCCACTCCAGCCCCTGGGGATGAAGATGGTGTCGCCGGGACCAACGAACCGGGATTCCCCGTCGTCGGGGGTAATTGTCATAGAGCCCGTGAGGACGTGCACGAACTCATGAGTTTCGAGGACCCAGCGAGAGGGCCCTTCCGTGCATTCCCAGATGCCGGATTCGGCGCCATCCTCGTTCTTCCACAAGTAGTGCCCGCGCGTGTTCATCTGCTTTCCGGTTGCTTCGGGACACGGACCCCAATCATCAAGTTCCGTTACATTCTTCGCATCGCGAATAAGAGTTGCTGAGATGGAGGCTGTCTTTTGTGTCATTGGTCTGCCTTTCAAGAGGGCTATGGATCGGTTACGCCGATAGGGGCGTTGGTTTCAATGCTGATTGACAACCGGCAGGCGTGAATATTTCCTCTGAGCTGGAGTTTGGTTGGCGCTCAGACTTCGTAGTAGCGGAAGGAGTGCGATTCCGCGCCTTGAGGATTGGGTCCGTATACGGTGACCATGCGCGCATAGACGGGAGCCCGGTATCGCCCTATTTGTCCGGGATTCACGCGCGCTGAATCGCCCGGCTTGAGAATGACGGTCTCCCCTCCGCTCTCAATGTGGAGCTCGCCTTCCAGCACGTAGTTCGTTTCGCTGTGGGGGTGGAAATCCTCCCACGCGCAGGCCTCCAGCTCCCACTCCGAGAGTATGAAGTCGTCCCAAGGGCCTACTGGATGAGCATTTATGAACCTGCAACGCAGGCCATGCCACTGATCCTTCATGGGGGCCATGGACTGCGCCGGCCAGAAATCTATCGCGTCCGTCGTCGTCATTGACGGGGGCTGAGGGCTGGTTGTGACCATTGTCTTTCACCGTTTCTTCTGCGGGGGAAGTCTGCATTACGACATGCTCTGATGAAGCCAGTGACAACGCATCATCGTGATGCAGGTCACTGTGGTGTAAATACTTTTACATGGACAGATGTTCAAGTCAATCGTTCCAGAAGGGGACGTTGAATCTTTTTTCTGTCTTCAAGCCATAGTGTTAAGGAGGTGTCCCTACCAGGCCGAAACGGGACACAGGAGAGTGAGCCATGAGAGTATCCGCGGAAGATCGAAAAGAACAGCTGATTTCAGCGACAGTGAAACTGATGCGTCGTGAGGGTGTTCAGTCCGTGACCATTCGGGCAATAGCCAAGGAAGCGAATGCCCCGTTGGCGACGGCTCATTATTGTTTCAGCAATAAAGAAGAGCTGATGGAGGCGGCGGCTGAGGCTTGGTTTAAGAACTTGAGTCGCTTCTCCAGCGGCGTCCCGGTCCATTTGGGACTTCGTAAGGCTGTGGAGCAAGTCGCTGAAGGCTACTGGCGCGCACTGGAGGAAGAGCCGGAAAGCATACTTTCTGAGATCGAACTCATTCTATGGGCGACACGCAATGCCGGCGTAAGTCCGTTGGCCGCAAAAATCTATCCCGCTTATGAAGTGGAGCTGGGAAATTTATTCTCTTCCGCTGCACAAAGCACCGGTGACCAGTGCCGTCTGGAATTCGGCGCATTGGTGAGGATCTTTCTGATGATTTACGACGGAGCGGCCATTCAGTACATGACCGACCCGAAGGCCATCGACCACCGCACCCAGTTTTTCATGATGATTGACGCCCTTCTGCTAAAGGCCGGCGTATGAGTGCGGACTATCCGCGCCATCAGCGCCCTGTCACACCAGGAGACTGGCGAGTCCAAGCCATTTGGAGCGGCGGCTAGGCCAGCTCCCCGTCCAGTCCATCCGGCGGCCTTGGCCCTGCGGACGGTTGAAGAGTTCCTGGTGATGGCCTTTCTCAGCGTGGTGTAACGCCCGATATGTTGGTGCCGGGGCCTCCCGCGGTGGGAAACGGAAGGCCCCGGAGTCTGCTGCGCTCAGTCGGTCTGTCACTGGAGGACGATCAATTGCCAGGGTCATGAGGACATCGTGGCAAACATCATGGCCATGGCGGCGGCCCCGAGAGCTTCCAGCCCATGTCCTGCACGGTTGGAACGTCGCGAAGCGTCGTGGCGAGTGGTTTTCCTCGTGCCGGTAAGGACTACCAGAAGAATGAAAACCGCCGCTGCGGCGCCGAATATCGCTGTCAGCAGGATTGCCAGGCCCGGTGAGTGGTCAAAGGTTGCCGCGGCCGTGCTTGGGGTTGCCGCGGCCATGGAGTGATGGGCGTTCGGCATTGACATCGCGGGTGACGGCGCGTGGCCGCCAGTGACCTGACCCATCATGGCAATCATGACTGCAGCGCCGCCCATGCTCACGCTGTGGTAAACGCATTTCAGGCGGCCTTGGCTGCCTGCACAGAGGATTTTGAATTCGGGCCGGGCGACGGCCTGGATGACGAACCAGAGGGCTGCGCCCGTGAGCACGGCGATTTGGGCGAGCATGGTGGAAGGTGCGAAGTTCCAGAGCATGGCGGCCATCAGGATGTTCATGAGGGCGTGGAGGGTGTTGTTGACCCGGTCGGTGAGCTGGTGTGGTTTGGCGGCCTGCAGGAGGTGGTAGCTGCCACTGAGCAGCAGGATTATTGTGAGGGTCCAGGTAATTGCGGGGATATTGAACACGCGGATCACACTCTCGCTACAGGTTCGGGGTTAGGTGCAGGCGGTCCCCGGTGCTTTTTGTTACAGCACCGGGGACCGCCCGTTTGAGGATGTTCGTTTCCAGCTTCAGTTCATGTCCGTGGTTCTTGGTTTTCCTGAAGCTGGGCCCGGATTATTTATCGGTGGC
>NZ_JACXBW010000017.1 GCF_014712225.1 Pseudarthrobacter sulfonivorans | reverse complement strand
CGCGCACAGCATATCCCCTCGTCAGGGTCGATTTTGCTTTGATCTGTTGACAAAGCTTGTGGTCGCGTCGCTCTGGCGGCTGGGTGTGCGGACTGTGGGCCGAGGGAGCCTATTCAGGTGTGTGGGGTGGCGGGTTCAGTTCCCTGGCTAATGAGCCCTCCGCCTGCTGTGAGTGTGTCCTCGCGGTACCTCGTTCCGGTTTTGTCGGGTTGGGGCCCGGGGTGGCCCACAACTATTCATGAGCCGCGAGAGCGGGGACAACATGACTCCAACGAGTCCGATGAGGGCGTTCGGGGAAGGGCTCTGAAGGCACCCCGGGGGAGTCGGATGCCCGCATTTGTCCTGCCAACGAGGGTGTGGACAGTGTCCACACTTACGTCTGCTTTATTGGATGGCAGAAGCGGCTTTGTCGAGTGTCAGGTTTGGATCCTCGGATTTCTAACCACCGTTCGCCGCAACTTTAGCCTGTGCACTTCTGGTCTTGCTCGCAGGCTTTTGGATTGCCCACTGGTTTATTCATGCTCAGCACGATATGGCACGGACGGCCACAAGGCTCGCATTTTACGAAGAAGCGCTGAAAAGCCGGACCACTAGCAACTCGGAAACTGGAAGCTGATGCCGAACCATTCCAAGGTGGCGCAGTGGGCTGCCTGGTCTTCAGTAATCACGCTTTTCTGCGTAGTCATCAGGTATCGGGGGCCTGGTCGGAGGCGTCCAGGATCTGGTCGTGCGCGTCGCCGTCGAGGGGTCCGTCATCGGAGGCCCGGCCGCTTTCTGCGAACGATCCCCAGGTGTCCAATAGCGCAGATGATTCTTGCGTCCTCCTGCTCGACGCAATCACGCGCACGTTCGTCACCTCGTCGGCATCCCATTTCGCGGTCGCCTCAGTGCGTGTCCGAACCGCTCCCGCGCAGTTCGAGCGGACGTGCCGAGGGCGGCACCGATAACCTCCCAGGAGTCTCCGTTCTCGCGGGCGGCGCTGACAGCGCCGTCCAGCTCGGCCTCGGCCTTCGCGGCAGCCGTACGGGCAGCGGTGATCCGGCGGAAGTCCGCGGCGTCCTTGTCAACGCGAGGCGCCGGGATCAGGCGAAGGAGCGTGCCATCTACCCGCAGCGGCGCGGCTAGGTGCTCGACGTGCAGGACGTAACCTTCTTCGTGCCCGCGCTGAATGTAGAGGGTGAGGACGATCTTTCCCTCGCCGTCATCAAAATCCACTTTCCCGTAGCTTTCACTCGGACCAATAGGCCACGGGCGCGGCCTCAACCGCCCTTTAGCTTCGTACTGCGCCGGCTCGTAGGCGTCTTCCCCGACACGGAAGTCGGGGGCTTGTGCTTCGCGAGGGGTCATGCCGGCTTTTCTCCTTCAAGTTGTCCTGCCGCTGCGCCCCGCGGCGTAGGGGCCGCAGCAAGGGCTCTCAAATGGGGCGCGACGCTGCTTTACATTCGATTCCCCCATCCGCTCGATCACTTTGCTGTTCCCAGCGGCATGCGGTAGGAGCTGTAGTACAGATACCAGTACAAGCTATTGCGGGTTGAAGCGCACGGGTACCGGGTACTCGATCCTCCCCGCCAGGAGGTAGGCGACGATGCAGGTGTACTGGGCCAACAAGGCATACTGGCCGATAGCCTCGTTCGACGGCGGCCGCTTTTGCTGCTTCGTGGACGCGGCTCGAAGGGTGATCCGGTTGGTCGGTTCGACGAAGCTGCCCCGGTAGATGAAATCGGCGTTGATCGCGCTTGTTTGGGTGGAGCTGACGGGCAGGGTGAGGTTGGTGCCGGGTTCGTCGTCGTAGGGGGTCTCGTTTCCGACGAAGAGGCCGTCCCGTATGTTGATTCCCTGCTCGGCGAGGACTCCGGTGAGCGCGGCGATGCTGCCGGCGTGGGGTTTGGTCTGTCCGGGGTGGGGTGGTTTCGCTGGTGTAGACGGCGAAGATGATGGTTGTAGCACTGGTGTCGACCGTCAGGTAGTGGGTGACGGCGCGGGCGTAGGGGAGTTCGTGGCCGGTCGGTGGGGCAGACACGTGCTGGCTGGCGCCGAAGCTCGCAAAAAACGACGGCAGGGGAGTCCTGTCGTCGTCCGTTCTGTGACGCTGCGGTTCTCAGGAGGCCTTGTGTTGGCGCCCGGACGTCGCCGCTGGTTCTTCACGCGACGGGCCTTTGCCCGGCTCCGCGGCAGTCTTTTTGCGTGCTATCCGTACCAGGGAAACCAAAGAGATCAGGAACCACACGATATTTGTCACGACCGAGGGCCAAGCGCCATTGTGAGCACCATTGATGACGAAGGCACACGCCCCTGCGAGGTTTGCTGCTTGAAACCTCCGTCCTGCACGGAGCCAGCCCATGGAAACCAGCAGGTAGGCAGCCAGGATTGATGCTGCCCCGGACCATCCGGCGATCTCCGACACCAGTTCCATTATTTTCTTTCTCAGATGAAGGAAACCGCATGGCGGTCTCCGTGACGCGTGAGCTACAGATCCAGTCGACCTGCAATTTGAACATGATGTTCATTTATCGAACGAACACGAATACTATGGCACGTCTCACACGCATAATCAAGACTGTGCCTCGGGCTAGCCTCCGACCCCGACAGTTGCCGTTGTGCAGGAGTGATCTCAGGGGTGGGCATCTTGTCAGGTGTGGCCCACGGCCCCGTAGGAGTGGGGGCTGGTCAGACCCAAAACGGGTAAAGATTACGCGCGAAAACTTGACGGTGTGGCGCGTACCACTCTACCGTTAGTGTTCAGTAAACAACTAGCATGTTCATCTTATGAACGTTTACAAAAAATGATGAAGCAATCACGTATGCCTGCAAGTGCAGGTCCTAAGCGTCCAATGGAGCCGCGCGGTCACCGCCGTGGCCGCCCCAAGGCTCAACGCCCCCGATGAACTGCGCTTTTCATCCACGAAGGAAAGACAAAGATGTCCGATTACCCGAGAACACAACTCCCAGCCTTGTCTAGTGCCACCCGCCGCCTGCGGACGGACGACTGCATCATCGTCGACAAGCGCGAACTGCGTAAAGCGCAGATCGGCGCCGGAGTCGGCAACTTCATTGAGTGGTACGACATTGGGATCTATGGATACCTGACACTCACGATGACCAGCGTGTTTACCCAAGGCATGGACCAGAGTACCGGCCTGCTGGTGACGCTCCTGGGCTTCGCCGTTTCGTTCATCGTGAGGCCCCTGGGCGGCATGATCCTTGGTCCGCTGGGGGACCGGATCGGGCGGCGCAAGGTTCTCTTCTTCACCATGGCGCTGATGGCGTCGGCAACTACCCTCATCGGCGTACTGCCGACCGCCGACCAGATGGGTCTCTGGGTTATCGTCCCGCTGTACCTGCTGAAAATGCTTCAGGGATTCTCCACCGGCGGCGAGTACTCCGGCGCCGCGACGTACGTCGCCGAGTTCTCCCCAGACCGCCACCGTGGGTTCTGGACGGCGCTGCTGAACACTGGCGCGCAGCTGGGTTTTGCGGCCGGCGCGGCAGTGGTGGCCGCGACGACCATCATCACCACCTCCGTGTGGGGAGCGTCGGCAATGCTCGACGGCGGCTGGCGGATCCCGTTCCTCCTCGCCTTGCCGCTTGGCCTGGTTGCTATTTCCCTGCGAAAACGCATCCCGGAGTCGCCGAGTTTTGAGGTGGCGCACGAAAAAACCGAACAGGATGACGTCAATCCCCTTTTTGTCCGGCAGAGCCTGCCGAAGATCGTCAAGCTCTACTGGCCGCAGATACTGGTCGGAATTGCTTTGATCGCCGCTGATGGGACGTCCTCATACACCGTTACCAGCTACATGCCCACCTATCTGGAGTCGCAGATTGGTATGGCCTCCGTGACGACGGCAGTGGCGACGGTCGTGATCCTCCTCCTTCAAGCGGTCATCGTCCCGTTCGTGGCGCGGTGGTCGGACCGGATAGGCCGCCGGCCCATCTACGTGATAGCCACGGTGGGGAACCTTGTCCTGCTAGTGCCGGCGTTTGCGCTGATGCACCTGGGGGAAATGTGGTCGCTGTATCTCGCCCTGTTTATGGTTTCCCTGCCGAGTGCGTTCTTCCTGGCCCTCACGGGTGCCGTGATGTCGGAGCTTTTCCCCACGGCCTCCCGCTACGGCAGTGTCGGCCTCACCCACAACGTGGCCATCTCCCTGTTCGGTGGCACTACTCCGTTGGTGAGCCAACTCCTCGTCCAAGTCACCGGGAACTCCTACGCCCCGGCCTTCTATGTCATGTTCTTCTCCGCGGTGGCACTCTTCGCCCTTACAAAGATGCGCGAATCAGCCGCCCGTCCCCTCCTCGGGTCCGTACCCGTCGTCTCAAGCACCGAGGAAGCTGCGCTGCTAGTCAGGGACCAAGACGCGAATCCTCACATCGACACTTCCACCATGCTCCTCACGCCTTTGCCAGTCGTCCCGAGACAGTCCGTTCTGAACTGAACACTCATCAACTGCTCCCTAAACGAACGAGAACCACGTGCGCATTGCTGAAATTCACCTCTACCAAATGGATTTGCCAGTCAGCGACAAGAATTATCGGATGTCAGCCGGAGGCGCCTATGCGTCCTTTGACTCGACGATTGTCGAGATCGTGTCTGATACCGGCATCTCGGGCTGGGGGGAGACGTGCCCGGTCGGGCCGGTGTATCAGCCGGAACATGCGCTGGGTGCCCGCGCGGCCCTCGCCCAGATGTCGGCCGGCCTGATTGGAAGTGACGTCACGGGCCCACGTGCAGTGCGTCGGTCCCTGGATCAGCTCCTCAACGGCCACAACTACGCCAAAGCCGCAATCGACATCGCGATCCACGATCTCATCGGCAAGGCCTACGGCATGCGCGTATGTGACCTCTTGGGCGGCGCGAGGACTGAGTATGTGAATTCCTACTATGCACTTCCAGTAGACGAACCCAACAAAGTCGCCAAGCTCGCCGCCGAGAAGATCGCCGAGGGCTACCAAAGGCTTCAGATCAAGGTGGGCGGACGTCCGGTCGAAGCCGACATCGAGACCATCCGGAAGGTCTGGGAGGCCACGGGATGCACACGCCTCGCGGTGGACGCCAACCGGGCATTGACAACCCGTGACGTCCTCCGCATCGAGCAGGGTTGTGCGGACATACCCTTCGTCCTCGAACAGCCCTGCAACACCATGGAGGAAATCGCTGCGATCCGCGCCCAGGTGCGGCGTCCGATCTACCTGGACGAAAACACCGAGAATCTCAGCATCGTGCTGCGTGCCATCTCACTTGGCATTGCCGACGGCTTTGGACTGAAGGTCACACGCCTGGGCGGGCTCGCTGACTTCGCTTCCGTCAGGGACGTCTGCGAATCCCGATCCATGCCGCACACGTGTGATGACAGCTGGGGAGGCGATATCATCGCAGCCGCCTGCGTCCACATGGCCGCAACGGTGCAGCCGCGTTTGCTTGAAGGGGTCTGGCTGGCACAGCCCTCCATGGACGGCCACTATGACTCGACGAATCCGGTTCGGGTTGTGAACGGGCACATCCAGGTTCCCACTGGCCCAGGCCTGGGAGTTGTTCCCGACCAGGGCGTCTTCGGTAAACCCGTTGCGTCCTTCGCATGACCCCGGCAATCGTGGGCCTCACGGAGAAGGGAAGCATAAAAACATCCGGTGGCGGCGCTGCAGCGGGCTCGCCGGCATCGCTCCCGGTGTGGGCTATACGGAGGGTGGCGACAGTTCTCGACATGGAGCCACGAGACCCGGCTCGCCGTACAGACGCCGTGGACCTGGCCAGACGGACCGGACTCAGTAAGAGCCTTGCGCGCCGTTGCCTTCGGCAGCTGCAAGGACGGAAAATGCCCCCGCGGCGCTGATGCTCCTATGCCAGGATTTTGGCGATCTCCTCGGCCCCTTGCCGCAGCTCGCGCTCGAACTCAGACTGACGGTCGGATTTCAGGCGCTGGACCGGCCCATTGATGCACAGAACGCCGACGAGTCCGCCGGAAGGATCGCGCACAGCGCAGCACATCGCGAACAGTCCTTCTTCCAGTTCCTCGTCCGTAACGGCATAGCCCTGTTCCCGGACATGGCGAAGTTCTTTGAGGAGCGATCCCCGGCTGGTGATTGTGTGGGCGGTGAACGACTCCAGCTTCTCGGGCAACGTCGCCTTGATGTGGTCGTCAGACTGTTCGGCGAGAATGATTTTTCCCGTGGCACTGGCGTGCAGTGGGTACGTTCCGCCCAGGTAAAGCTGTGTGGCCAGGTAGCGTGAGCCGGAAGCCTCTGCGATCACCTCATGGTCCGAGTCTCCACGCATGATGACGAAGCTGAATGTCTCGTTGAGCCTGGTGGCATATTCGTCCAGGACGGGCTGGATCCTGGCCACGGCCCCCGCGTACGGGTCAGCCAGTCTGCCCAGATGTGCCAGCTGCCAGCCGAGCTTGTAACGGTTGTCCTCGCGTTCTACAAAGCCCGTCTGTTCCAGGCTCAGGAGGAGCCGGAAGGCCGTTGGGCGCGACATCTTCACGCTCTGCGCCAGTTCGGTCACGTTGATGCCGTCCCGGTGGCGTCCAAGCTCCCGGAGGAGCACAGTGGCCTTTACTACGGACTTGTTGATGAGGTCGAAGGGCTCTGGCGTGGTCGGGGCCACGGCGTCTTCAGATGCTTCGTCCGGTACTGCGTTCTGTTCCGCTGCCATTTCCGCTCCCACTCCGCCTCCGCTTGGGCCTGGCGGCTTGACTTCAATTGCCACGTCCATTCTAGGCCCTAATCACATTGCGAACCGTGCGTTCAATCCTGTGTCGCCTTGTGTGCTGAAGCGTGCCTCTTGACAGTGAGCCACGCAACATCTAAATTGAACGCAGTGTTCATTTTTAGAACGCTCAAGAATAGTTGTCGCGCCGTCCAAGGAAGCACCGCTGCCATGAAAAACGAACCCCTGAGCCTCTTCGCCTTCGATGTTTTTGCCCCCGCGCACCTGACATCCGGGTCATGGCGCAATGAAAACGATGAAGGCCACCGCTACACCGACCTGCAGTATTGGACCGGCCTCGCGCAGATGCTTGAGGAGGCGAGCTTTGATGGCATCTTCTTCGCCGATAACGTGGGCTACCACGATGTCTACAGGGGCTCCGGTGACGCAGCCCTCCGTGACGCGGCCCAGTTCCCCATCAATGATCCGACGGTGTTGATCAGCGGCATGGCCGCCGTGACGAAGCACCTGACCTTCGGCGTTACCTGCTCGGCCACTTACGAACCTCCATACCTCCTGGCCCGCAAGTTCAGCAGCTTGGATCACCTCACAGCCGGCCGGGTGGGCTGGAACATCGTGACCTCCTATTCAGAAGCCGCGGCGCGGAACCTGGGTAAGCAGCAGCAGCTCAGCCCGGAGGAGCGGTACGACATGGCGGACGAGTATATGGACGTTGTGTACAAGCTTTGGGAGGGCTCCTTCGAGGAGGACGCCGTCGTTCGGGACGTTGAGGCAGCAACGTACGTAGACCCCGCCAAGGTTCACGCGATCGACCACTCCGGTAGCTACTTCACCGTCCCCGGGTTCCACCTTTGCGAGCCCTCCCCGCAGCGTACCCCGGTGCTGTTCCAAGCCGGCTCATCCGCCAGGGGCATGGAATTCGGTGCCAAGCACGCCGAAGCGGTCTTCATCCAGAGCACATCGGTGGAGGGCGCCAAGCGCTCGGTTGCCAAGATCCGCCAGGCAGTGGCGGAGGCTGGCCGTGATCCCCGGGACGTTAAGGTGGTCATCCTGCTGACCGTGGTGGTGGCACCCACCGACGAGGAAGCGCAGGCCAAGTACGACATCGCCGTGGCGAACGCCCCAGTAGAGGGGTGCCTCGCACGGTTCAGCGGATGGACCGGAATCGACATGTCTACCTATGACCTGGACGCTCCGCTGAAATCCGTCGGCACCAAGGCAGCACAGTCCATGGTGGACATGTTCTCCAAAGCCGACCCGGACCGGGACTGGACTCCCCGCCAGATCGCGGAATTCCTTGCTGTCGGCGGCAGCGGGTGCACCATCATCGGCTCACCTGAGACGGTCGCAGCAGAACTGCGCCGCTGGCGCGACGACGCCGACGTCGACGGCATCAACCTCAGCTACACCACCAAGCCCGGCAGCTGGAAAGAGTTCATTGAACTCGCCCTTCCGGAACTGCGTGCCCAGGGCATTGTGTCCCCGGTCCGGGCCGCAGACCAGCAGCCAACAACCCTGCGCGAGAAGCTCTTCCCGGGCCACAAATACACGCTGGATTCCCACCCTGCGACCGAGCACCGCACCAAGCGGCTCACCAGCGCCAGCAGCTGACCGGCCCCGATTACACCGAAGAGAAGGGAGCTGCACATGTCTGAACAAACCGATGTCGTCGTCATTGGCGCCGGCGTCGCCGGTCTCATCACTGCCCGCGAACTCGCCAACCGCGGCCACCAGGTGGTGGTCCTGGAAGCCCGCGACCGCATCGGCGGCCGCTTGTGGACCGATCGCCGTCTGGGCCAGAACCTGGAGATTGGCGGCAACTGGCTGCACTGGACCCAGCCCCACGTCTGGGCCGAGGTCACGCGCTACGGCCTCGAGGTCTCCCGCGGCCCGCGGTCGGAAGAAACATTCTGGCTCGCCGGGAACGAGGTTCGACGCGGCAACCTGGAAGACTTCATGTCACTCATCGACCCCGGAATGACCCGGCTCCTCGAAGACACCATGAAGTGGCTACCGCGACCGGATGCACCACTGACCAACCCGAACCTGGCCGAGGTCGATCAGTACAACCTGCAGGAAATGCTCGACAAACTGGACCTCTCCGAGGATGAGCGGAACGCGAACGAGGCCGCCTGGGTGGGCCACTTCAACGCGCCACTGAACCAGTGCGCCTACGTCAACGCACTGCGCTGGACCGCTGCGTCTTCCGGACATTGGCACCTGATGCACGAGGCCTCGGCAATCTACCGTCTCAAGGACGGTAACGACACCCTGACCAAGGCAATCGCCGAGGACGCCAACGCTGACATTCGCCTCGATGCGCCGGTGACCGCCGTCCGCCACAGCAGCGGGGGAGCCATCGTAACTTACGGGGACGGCCAGGAAATCCGTGCCAAGAAGGTCGTCATCACCCTGCCGCAGAACATACTGCACAAGCTCGATGTTCAGCCGGCACTGTCTGACGCTAAGCTCGCCGCCAGCCGCGAAAAGACCGCGTCCCAGGGCGTTAAGGCCTGGATCCGGGTCAAGGGACCCATCAAGCCGTTCTTCGCCTACTCCGCCCAGGACAAGCCGCTGTCCGTGATCCGCACCGAATTCGTCAGCGATACCGACGCCGTGCTGGTCGGCTTCGGTGCCGCCGCGGACCGCATCGACGTCACCGACATCGGGCAGGTCCAGGAAGCCATCAAAGTATGGCGCGACGACCTGGAAGTCCTCGAGGTCGCCGGTCACCAGTGGATGTCCGACCCGTACGCGGAGGAAACCTGGCAGATTCAGCGCCCCGGTCAGCTGACCAAATATCACCGGGAACAGCAGGCCAGCGAAGGTGCGCTGCATTTCGCCAGCGGCGACATCGCCAACATCTGGGCCGGCTTCTTCGACGGCGCCGTCGAAAGCGGACTCCGTGCGGGCCGGAACGTCCACGAAGAACTGAATCAGGAGCAGCCATGAGCACTATGGCAATCGCAACCCGCCGCATCGATTCGGATCAATACCGTGCGGTCATGCGCCACCTTCCCACCGGGGTCGCGGCGCTCTGCTCCACGGACCCCGACACCGGTGCCCGGAACGGAATGATCGTGGGGACCTTCGCCTCATTGTCGATGGATCCCGCGTTGGTCACGTTCAGTGTCACGCACACGTCCAGCAGTTGGCCGAAGATTGCCCAGGCAGGACGCTTCAGCGTCAGCCTGCTCGCCGAGGAGCAACAGCAGGTCTGCCGGGCACTTTCAGCCAAGGTCGAGGACAAACTCAGTGCAGTTGACTGGTCCGAGTCCTCCTGGGGGAATCCCCACATCAAGGGCTCGCTCGCCTGGTTCGACTGCACCGTTGAGCAGCAGATCCTTGCCGGCGACCACCTGATCATCGTCGCCAAGGTTCTGGAGATGACCGCCGGTGAGGGCGCGCCCCTCATCTTCCACGGCGGACGATTCGGAAGCTTCACTGAAAGCCGTCCCACTCCCTTCTAAGCAGGCATCGAGGCCCGCACCGAAACCTACAAAGGAAACCGCTATGGATATAACCCCAGCCACGGAACAAACTCCGTCCACGGATATCACCCCCGCCTTCTACCGCCAGGTCCTGGGCAAGCTGCCCACCGGCGTCGTGGCCATTACCGGAGTCAACGGCGACAACGAAAAACTGGGTCTGGTGGTTGGTACCTTCCAGTCACTCTCGCTGGAGCCGCCCCTGGTTATGTTCTGCGTGGACAAGTCCTCCTCCACGTGGCCCAGGCTCCGCCAGCTGAAAAACTTCACCGCGAACATCCTGGCCGACGACCAGATCGCCATCTGCCGCTCGCTGTCCCGCAAAGGACCCGAAAAGTTCGAGAACCTGCCATGCACGGAGGGCCCCCTCGGCACTCCGCACCTGGATGGAGCCACAGCGTACATCGACTGCAAAGTCACCGCCGAGGTGGTGGTCGGCGACCACTACATGGTCGTCGGCGCCGTCACCAATATGGAGGAAGGCAGCGGCAACGCCCTGATCTTCCGGGGCGGAAAGTTCGGCCAGTACCAGCCCATCGAAATCCCCACCGAAGCAGCAAGGAGCGCATCATGAGCAGCAGGCAGGAAACAATCCTCAAGGCGTGGAACGGCGCGTGGGGGAACGGCGATTTGTCCTCCTTTGAACGGATCCTTGCACCCGATTACATCCGCCGGTCCAAGACCGGCACTGAAGATTTCGCCAGTCTGCAGGAGACCATTAAAGCCATGCAGTCAGCATTTCCGGATTCAACAATCGAAATCCTGCAAATGGTTGAGGACGGCGACAGGGTAGCGATCCACTGGCAGACCCAAGGCACGCACAAGGGCGAATTCATGGATGTACCCGCCACCGGCAGGGCCGTGACGGTCTCGGGCGCCTCGTTCCTTCGCTTCGAGGACGACAAGCTCGCCGAAGAGTGGGTGGTTTGGGACCCAAGGGAGCTGCTCTCAGCCCTCGGCATTTGGCACCTGGGCAGTTAGCCGAACGACAACCACGCAGTAACCCGCTGCTTGGCGGACATTGCGGTCCCCGAACAGCAAGACGAACCGAAAAGGAATCTCACCCATGTCCACCCTCTCTCTCGAGGACATCGCGGGCACCCTCCGCACGGCGCGGCTCGAAGGCGCATCCATCACAGCACCGTCCGAAACCTGGCCGGCCCTGGACGTCGACGGAGCATTCGAAGTCCAAAAGATCAACGTTGAGCACGCCGTCGCCAACGGTGACCGCCTCGTCGGCTACAAGCTGGGCAATATCGCCAAAGTTATGCAGGACGCTTTCGGCCTTGACCAGCCGGACTACGGGCACCTGCTGGCCAGCACCTTCGCCTACGAGGGCACCACCCTGGAGCTGGGAAAATTCATCGAGCCGTTCGTTGAACTCGAACCTGCTTTTGTGCTGAAGCGGCACCTCCGCGGCCCCAACACCACGGTCGCCGACGTTATCAACGCCGTCGAATACGTCCTACCCGCCATCGAAATCATTGACTCACGCGTCAGGGACTGGGCCATCAGCCTCCCTGACACGCTGGCCGATAACGGGTCAACGGGAGCCATCCTGCTGGGCGGCACCCCCAGGCGGGTCAACGAAGTGAACCTCAGCAACACCCGTGGTGTCCTGAACTTCAACGACCGCGAAATCATTTCGGGAAACACGCGGAACATCCTCGGCAACCCCTTCGCCGCCACGGCGTGGCTGGTCAACCGCCTCGCTGCATACGACGTCGAATTTGAGCCCGGGCAAGTGATCCTTCCCGGCAGCTGCCTGAAGGCAGTTCCGATGCGGGAAGCCGGGCACTGGTCCGGCACCTTCGAAGGCTGGGGCACCATCGAATTCGATGTATCTGCCTGACCGAAATCTGTAGCCGTGTGGCCGGTCCCCAAGGGGCCGGCCACACGTGTTGACACTCCCGTATGCCAGCAGGCTTCGGCCCCTGAAAGTAAGGTCTTCACATGCGCTTGGCCAATATTTCAAACCGCCTGATGCTCGTTACCCGAGATGACCGGGTCATTGACGTATCGCACGAAACCGAAGGCAGGTTCAGCCCCAGAATCCAGGAATGCTATGGACGCTGGGACGAACTCAGGGAAGCCGCGGGGGAGTTGGAGACGGCAACGGGAAGGGCGCTTTTAGGGATTGCCCCCGAAGAATTTGGCACCCCCGCGCCACAGCCACGCCAGATTTTTGCGATCGGGCTCAACTATGCTGCCCACGCGGCGGAGGCGGGCCTGGCCGTGCCGGCGGACATCACTGTCTTCACCAAGTTCCTCTCGTCGCTGAGCGGCCCCTACGGGAGCATCGTTTTGCCGCCGGGAACGGTGGACTGGGAGGTGGAGCTGGTGGCCGTGATGGGCAGTGGTGGAGCGAACATAGGCACCGCCGATGCGTGGCGGCACGTCGCCGGGCTTACCGCCGGGCAGGACCTCTCGGAACGCACCAGGCAGTCCTCGGGACCGGCCCCCCAATACAGCCTGGCGAAGTCATTCCCGGGATTCGGCCCCATGGGGCCGTTTCTGGTCACTCCGGACGAGTACGGCGACCCCAACAGCATCGATCTCAGCTGCACGATCAACGGGGAACAGGTCCAGACGGGCAACACCATGGATATGGTCTTCCCGATTCCGGAGATCATCGCCCGCCTGTCCAGGATTACGCCCTTGCTCCCAGGCGACGTCATTTTCACCGGCACGCCGCCGGGAGTGGGAGTGGGCCGCGTTCCGCAACGCTTCCTCGCTCCTGGAGACGAACTTGTCACCTACGTGCAGGGCGTCGGCGAAATGCGCCATCGGATGACACCCGGGGGATAGGACCGGCCGAGGGCAACACGAAAAGGGAGCAGCGGATTTCTCCGCTGCTCCCTTCGCTGTCCGGAGCCAGTTTCGGCTGGCTGGGTGTCGGTTAGACCGTTGCTTCCGCCTTCTCAACCAGGCCGTTGACCAGCCGGTTCAGGTGCCAGGGGTTCTCGTCCTGCAGCGAAGCGGGAAGGAGCTCCTGCGGCAGGCTCTGGTAGGCGACGGGCCGCAGGAACCGGTTGATGGCAAGACTACCCACCGAGGTGGTGCGGGAATCAGAGGTGGCCGGGAACGGACCGCCGTGGACCATGGCGTGGCCTACCTCGACGCCGGTGGGCCAGCCGTTCACGATGATCCGGCCCACTTTCTGCTCGAGCGCGGGGATCAGCGGTGCCGCCGTCGCGTAATCCTCTTCCGTGAGCTGCAGGGTCCCGGTGAGCTGCCCCTCGAGTCGGTTGACGGCCTCAATCAGTTCCTCCACGGAGCTGTAGCGGATAACGAGGCTGGCGGCACCGAAGATCTCCTGATGCAGGACGTGATTGGTGACGAAGTCCCTGACCAGGGTGCCGAAGATCGTGGGGGCAGGGGCGTTCTTGGTTGCGCCTTCTGTGCCCTGACCGACCAGGCTGACCCCGGCCGCGGAGCCCAGTGCCTCGGCGCCCGCGTTCCAGGAGCCAGCGATCCCTTCGGTAAGCATGGTCTGCCCGGCGCAGGCGGAAACGGCGCGTCCGACGGCCACCGCGAGTTTGTCGCCCAGCTCGCCGACGGGGGCGAACAGGAGTCCGGGGGAGGTGCAGAGCTGCCCTGAGCTGCCGGTGACCGCAGTGACATACTGCTGCGCGAGGGCTTGGACATCACCCTTGAGGGCGCCTTCGAAAACGAAGACCGGGTTGAGCGACGACATTTCCGCGTACACGGGAATCGGCTCCGGCCGAGCGGCTGCGGTGCGCATCAGCGCGATGCCGGCGGCCTGGGATCCTGTGAAGCCGACGGCCTTGATGGCGGGGTCGGCCACGAGGGCCTGGCCGATGCTGGCGCCGGGCCCATACACCAGCGAGAACACACCGGGGTGGAGGCCAAAGTCCTTGACGGCCTTGGCCACGGCCTGGCCAACCAGCTCACCAGTGCCGGGGTGGGCGTTGTGGGCCTTGAAGACGACCGGGCAGCCGGCGGCGAGGGCCGACGCGGTGTCGCCGCCCGCCGTCGAAAACGCGAGCGGGAAATTACTGGCGCCGAAGACGGCGACCGGACCCAGCGGGATCTGGCGCTGCCGGATGTCTGCACGGGGGAGAGGGGCGCGGTCCGGCAGTTCCCGGTCGATCCGCACGCCGCGGAAGTCGCCCTGGCGGACAACGTTCGCGAAAAGGCGCAGCTGGCCGGTCGTGCGGGCGCGTTCACCCTGCATGCGGGCGGCGGGCAGCCCGGTTTCCTGGCCGGCGCGTATGATCAGTTCGTCACCGATGGCCTCGATGTTGTCCGCGATGGCTTCCAGGAAGCCTGCATGCGTCTCCGGGTCCAAGGTGCTGAAGGACGGGTAGGCATCGGCGGCCGCCGTGGTCGCCTGCTTGAGCTGGTCTCCCGTGATCAGCGAATAGGCGGGGTCGAGCTGTTCATTCGTGGCTGGATTAAAGCCAAAGGTCGTTCCATTTTCGCCGCTGACCTGCTGTCCGGCGATGAGCGAATGTCCGTTTACTGGCATTTCTTCTCCTGAAGGTAAGTGACCGTTTGATGATTCGGCCGGGTGGAAGCTTTTGTGGATTCAGCTCTCTAACGCAAGCTGGACAGGATCCCGGGAGGTGCAGAGTGGCCGGTTCTGCGATAAACGGCGACGCCGTCGGCCTTGTGAATCATCACCCTCCCCTGTCCGCCCGCCTGCAGGATCCAGAAAACGCTTCCAGCCGGACTCCTGAGGTCAACGGAGCCCGACGCTGTTGCCGTGTCCCCGCGGTAAATGACAACCCTGTCGCTGGGGTTCAGTGCGGTCCAGTTACCCACCAGTTCAAGGGAGGGCCCCGAAGTACGGCGGATTCTGGTACGGAGCGGTCTTCTCATGGCTGTCCTCCTCGTTGAGTGAGCGCTTGCGGGAGTCCGATTGAGCTTCGGAACCTTCCTTACAGTATCCTGCAATTCACATATTGAACGTCGTATTCAATTTTAGATGTAAGCGGGCTCACTGTCAAAGAATCGGAGCGAGTCGGCCACATCTGTCAGGTCAGCTGGGAATTGTCCGGGGCCATTGCGAGTGGGACAAGCCGCGCCTGGACCACCGGCTCCCCACGGACCCCCGACGACGTCGAGCACTGAGGCTGCACGCCCAAAGGCCCGGAACACGCCATTGATGCGCGTTTCGGACCTTCGGTGACTCTTTGGTGACCCCACTAGGTGGCGGGCCGTGGATCTATTCGCCTACTTGAGCCATTCGTCTGCGGCTTTCCGGTTAGCGGGCGTCTCCAACCACTTCTGGGCTCCTGTGATGGCATCCTTCGTTTCGCTGACTGCGAGCATCAGCGATGCGTATTGCTCGTCGGTGAGTTCGGAGTGTTCCATCCAGCCGCGCACGTCTGCGTGCTTTTCAGCGAAATTCTTGGAGAGTACGACGTAGGAGCCATCGGGCTTCGGCCAGCCTTGGGAGTCGTCTTTGAGGGCCTTGATCGGCATGGATGCAAAGGCCCAGTGCGGTTGCCACAGGGCTACAACGACCGGCTTGTTGTTGTCGACTCCGCTCTTCAGGGCGGCGAGGGCGGCCGGGGTGCTGCCTTCGACGATCTTGAGCTTGTCCTGGGCGGAGTACTTGGCCAAAACATCGGGAAGCAGCTTCATTTCTCCGGAACCGGCTTCGATCCCGACAATTTTGGAGTCGTATTTCCCCGCGTTCTGGACCAGGTCGCTGATGCTGTTTTCCTGGACGAAGTCAGGCACCGCCAAGACCAGCTCATCGTTGGCGAAGTACGGCTTATCGGGGATCACGAGGTCATTCTTGTACTTGTCGATGTAGGCCGCATGCGTTGATGGCAGCCATGCGTTGAGGTAACCGTCGAGGTCTCCCCGGGCGATGCCGGAGAATCCGGCTGCCAGGTCCACGCTGGTGGTTTTGACCGTGTAGCCCTTTTCTTTCAGCAGCACAGACCAGAGGCCTGTGACAGCTACAGTGTCATCAAATCCGGGGACCGTGGCGAAGTTGACAGTCTTATTATTCCCGTCGTTATTGCCGCCTCCACTTGAAGCCGGTGTGACTCCAGAGCAAGCGCTGAGGCTGGCGACGACGGCAACGCAGGCAATTGCGGTTCTGATCATGTTTTTCAAAGGTGGGCTCCTGGGTGGGGTGGTTTGTACTAATGAACTGCGAGGGCTGGTTCGGGATTGGCCTGCGGGGTGATGGCTTTGGCGGCGGCGCGTTCTTTCCGGAGCCGGTTGCTCTTGCGCAGTACCCCCGGCAGGGAGCTTGCGCCGCCTGTGACTCGGTCGAGGTATACGGCAAGGATGACGACGGCGAGGCCGCCTTCGAAGCCTCGGGCGGTATCAAGTTGGGCGACGCCCTGGACAACAACGCCTCCCAGTCCGCCTGCTCCCACCAGACCGGCGACGACGACCATGGAAAGGGCGAGCATGATGACTTGGTTTACGCCGACCATGATGGATGGGAAGGCCAGAGGAAGCTGGACATCGCGCAGGATCAGGCTCTTCTTGGCGCCGAAGGCCTGCGCTGCTTCGAGGAGTTCGGAGTCCATCTGGCGGATGCCGAGCTCGGTCAGGCGTACGGCAGGAGGTATGGCGAACACGATCGTTGCCGCGATACCGGGGACTTGGCCTACTCCGAAGAAGAAAACGGCCGGAATGAGGTAGACGAACACGGGCATGGCCTGCATGAGGTCCAGGACCGGACGCATCACGGCGCTCACAGCGGAACTTAGGGCCGCCCAAATCCCAAGTGGAACGCCGATCAGAAGGGCGGCAGCGACGGACACAAGCACAATCGAGAGGCTGGCCATGGTTTCAAGCCACAGCCCCATGGAAAGGATGAGCAGGAAGGCCGCCGCCGAGAAGACCGTGATACCGATGCTCCGGGTCATGAATGCCGCCGTCGCGGTGAGCAGCGCAATGATGACCAGCGGGTGCAGGACGATGAGTGCAAATTCGACGCTGCCAACGATTTGTGTGGTGAGCCAGGCGATGCCGTCGAAGAACCAACCGAGGTTCGCCAAACACCAGTTAATGAGGGACTCAAACCACCCTCCAACATTAAGCTCCATGGACAGATTCCTTTGGGGAGAGGGCGGCGAAGACTTTTTTCGCCGTGAGTTGGCCAAGTACCAGACCCTGATGGTTGGTGACGTGGATCCGGTCGCATCCGCCGGCGAACACCGGCAGCAGATCGGCAATGACTGTCGTGGTGGTGGTGTGTTGTACCCGTGGTTCCGCACCGTCCGTGGTGGGCGTGACGGGTCGCGCGCCGGTCCTACAGCCGTCTTCGTGGTCTGCCCCGGTGAAGGGTTCTGCCAGCATGCCGGCGTGGAGGACCTTGCTGCGGTTGACTTCGGCTACGAACTTTTCGATATATGGATCGGCGGGGGATTCCAGGAGATCCAGTGCGGTTCCGCGCTGGATCTGTTTGCCTTCCTTCATGACCATGATCTGATCCCCGAGGTGCATTGCTTCATCCAGGTCATGGGTGACGAACACGATGGTCTTCTTGAAGTTGCGCTGCAGCTCAATCAGCAGCTGCTGCATATCCTGCCGGATCAGCGGGTCAAGCGCGCTGAAGGGTTCATCCATCAGCAGAATTTCCGCGTCAGTTGCCAGCGCACGGGCCAACCCGACGCGCTGCCGCATGCCGCCGCTGAGCTGATCGGGCATGGCGTGTGTCCGGTCTCCCAGCCCGACCAGGTTCAAAGCCTCTGTGGCTTTCGCCTCGCGTGTTTGCCTGTCCACCCCGCGAATCTTCAGCCCGAAAGCTACGTTGTCGAGCAGGGACTTATGGGGAAAGAGGCCGAAATGCTGGAACACCATGTTGATGGTTTCGTTCCTGAACGCCCGAAGCTTGGCCGGATCGAGTGCGCCCACGTCTTTCCCATCAATAACGATGGAACCCTGGGTGGCGTCGATGAGCCGGTTGAGCATGCGGATGATCGTCGACTTCCCGGACCCCGATAGGCCCATGATGACGAAGATTTCCCCGCGCTTGACCTCGAAGGAGACGTCGTCGACGGCTTTGAAGCCGTTTTGAAGGGACGACTTACGCGATAGCAGGGACCTGGCCCTGGGCGGATAGAAGATCTTGGTGAGATGCTCCGCCTTGATGAAGGGGGCTGCGGTGTTCATGTCTTCCTTGCGATCTTGGGTGGGTGCTTCGAGGTACATGGCGTTCATGGGTTGCTCCTGACTTCGCTGTCTGGGTGCCGGACGGTCATGGCTGGGCGCTCTCGGTGGCTGTAGGGGCGGGCACAGGCCATTGGTGGAATTCGCCAAACTTTCCGCCCCGAAAGACAAGGGCTTCGCCTGTACCGGCTTGCATTGCCTTCACGGCTCCGACGATCATGTAGTGGTCACCGGCGACTACCTCCGAGAGCACTTCGCAATCGATCCATGCGGTGGAGTTCAAAATCCGGGGGGTGCCCAAAGCGCTGTCCGCATAGTGGATCCCTTGGAATTTCTCCTCGCCCTTTCGGGACAGCGACCTGCACACGTTGAGCTGGTCCGTGGAAAGAATGTTGGCCGTGAAGCGTCCCAAGGACCGCAGTACCGGCCACGTGCTCGAGGACTTGTCGACACAGAAGGTTACGAGGGCCGGCTCCAGGGACAGCGACTGAAAGGTTCCGACGACGAGCCCTGCAGGTTTCCCGTTGATGTCCAGCCCCGTGACAGCAACGACACCCGTGGGAAGGAGGCCGAACACTTGGCGGTAGGCGCCGGGGTCCACGGCTGGCGCGGATACGGTTGCTGCGGCAGTCATGACTGCTGCCCTTGCAAAGCGTTGGATGACAGGGAATCGCGGTAGACAGCACCCGGGTGGTCATTGGCGATGCGGGAATTGCCGGCGCCGAAGAGGCTTTCACGCAACGTCGATCCCTCGTATGCGGACCTCATAACGCCCCTGCGCTGCAGTTCGGGGACCACGTATTCGGTGAAGTCCTTGATGTCCTGGTATTTGACCGCGTGGGCAACGTTGAAGCCGTTGATGCCTGTCTCGTCCATCCATGCGGTCAGTTCATTGGCTACGGTCTCGGGGCCCCCGACAATGACCGGTGATGTCCCGCCGATGCCGATGTACTCTGCAATGTCGCGGGGTGTCCACTCCTTCTCCGGATCCATCTTGGAGAAAATGTCCACCATCGTCTGGCCCGCGTTGGTCTTCACATGGCGGAGGGGGACATCGGGATCGAACGTTGACATGTCCAACCCCGTCCAGCCGCTATACCGGGCCATGGCACCTTCGTAGGAGACCAGTTTGCGGTAGTCCTCGTACTTCTCCCGGGCCTCGGCGTCAGTGGGGGCGCTGATAACTGTAATCATCTGGAGCACGGCGATGTGGGCGGGATTCCGGCCTGCTTCTTCCGCCTGCCGGCGGAGTGAGTCAACTTGCTTTTTAAGGCCGGCCTTGGATGTCGCGTTCATAAAAACGGCTTCGGCGGTGGCCGCCGCGAGAGCCACGCCGCGGCTGGAGCCGCCGGCCTGGAAGATTACGGGGGTGCGCTGCGGTGACGGCTCGCAGAGGAAAATTCCCGGCACGGTGAAGTACTTGCCTTCGTGCTCAATTGGATGGACGCGCTGAGGGTCTACGTAAGTCGAGCTGGCGGCATCCGAAACCACCGAGCCCTCTTCCCAGGAGGCCTCCCACAGCTTGAGGGCAACATCGATGAACTCTTCGGCCACCTCATACCTGTCGTCATGGGCACGCTGAACACCCGTTCCGAGATTCCTCGCAGCACTGTCTGCATAGGACGTCACGACATTCCAGCCGATGCGTCCGTTTGTGAGGTGATCCAGAGTGGCGAACTTCCGTGCCAGCGCGTAGGGGTGGTCGTAGGCGGTGGTGGAGGTTACTCCGAAGCCGAGATGGGTTGTGGCCGCAGCCATGGCAGGGATGGCGAATGCGGGGTCGTTGGCCGGGATCTGCGCGGCGTCTTTGAGTGCTTCGGCAACACTGCCGTTGTAGACGTCGTGATATCCGACATTGTCGGCGAAGAAGATGCCGTCAAAACACGCTTCTTCGAGCAATCGCGCGTATTCCACCCAGTACTTCACGGACTTGTACTCGCCACCGCGGTCAGCGGGGTGCCTCCACAGGCCGGCTGAGAGGTGGGCGGGACCAGCGAAGTCGAACGCGAACAGTCTCATTTGATTCATGGGATGCGCTTCCTGATACGTTCACTAAGTGAACAGCTTGATTAGCTAGTGAACAAAAGAATAGAGTGGGCGAGGTCACATCGTCAACAGGCGAGTAGTGGCCATCCTGATAATTCGAAGAAACAGCGGCCCCGATGAGCGGCCGGGAGTTGGAGCGGACAGTGCAACTTGAAGGCAAATCGCCCTGGTTGCAGGCGGGGGACAGGGCATCGGCCGCGGCATCGTGGACCGCTACCTGGAGGAAGGCGCCAACGTGGCGATCGTCCAGCGCCATCATCTGGACGGGTCATTGGAGAACAATCCCAGCGTTCTTGCTATCGCGGCGGATCTCGCCTTGCCCGCGGCAGCCTGAGAAGTCATCGAGCGCACGGTGGGGCACTACGGCGGAATCGACGTCGTGATCAACAACGCCGGCATCATGTTCGAGCGCAGCATTCCGGCAATCAGCGTGGCGGAGTGGGACCTGATGATGGCGATAAATCTCCGGGCACCGCTATTTTTAGCCCAGGCCGCGCTGGCGCACATGAGAAAGCGAGGCGGCGGGAGCATTATCAATATCGGCTCCATTGAAGGCCTGGCCGCAAACCCCGGGCATGCCGATTACTACGCCTCCAAGGCCGGGATCCACGGCATGACCCGCGCCATGGCCGTGGACCACGGGGAGGAAAATATCCGGTGCAATGCCATTGCGCCCGGATGGATCGGGTCCGAACTCAGCGACATCTATCTCGCAACACTGCCCGAGCCGGACGCGGCCCGCGACGCCTTAAATCGGCTGCATCCGCTGGGGCGGGTGGGGCGCCCTGAGGATGTGGGCGACCTGGCCGTCTATCCTGGCAGCGAAAGGTCCCGGTTCCTCACAGGAGAGATCATCGTGCTGGACGGCGGCAGGACGGCGAAGCTTCCGCTGCCATCCTGAACGGTTGGTACCGGAGCCCCCCGCGTTGCGAAACGGAGGGCTCCGGGGTCTATTGGGGATCAGTCAGTCTCGGGACCGGTGCAGAAAAAGCATTCACTGGCATCCGGCCCGGTGTCGCAGCCGCCGTCGATGAGCACGATGCGCTCCGGCGCCGCGCCACTTGGCGTCGCGCCGCTATTCACCGGAAAAGAGGCTCGTCAGAAATCGCTCCAGTTCGGGACTGGGGACGATGACTTCCCCGCTGGTGTCGGCTTCTGCGGAGGGGAGGTAGAGGCCCTCCCATGGCGTGCAGATCATGCCATCGGGCAACGGACGGGTAGCCGCTTCCGCTGAGGCCCGGGCCGACTCCGCCGCCGGGTGCCTGCTGCCTTTGCGGCCGAAGGAGAGTGACATAACGCTGTGGGCGATGGTCATGGTGGCTTCCTCTCTGAAGCGATCCACTGTGGGAATTCGGGGCTCGAGCGAGTCGGGCTGATTGTTATTTTTGAACGTGACGTTCATTGAGTGAACGGCATTGCATGAGTATGCCACGCATCACACTGGGGCGCAAGGCGAAGAGCGCCCAGGTCGTGCGCTCAAATATTTCCGCCACATTTCGACCCCGTTTCCTTTGCGTACCAATTTCATCCGGCATTAACTCATCTCACAAAAACCCTTGCGAAGCTGTGAATCCGCGGCTAATAATTGATCAGGACGTTCAAAAAATGAACGATTTTGATGGTGCATCCAAGGCCCATGATTCGACGCGTCCCACCAATAGCAGACAGGAAACTCCATGTCCTCACAGCTCAGCGGTGTCCTCACCGCACTGGCCACCCCCTTCACTGCCGACGGCCTGATTGATGAGTCGCAACTGCGTCTCCTCGTTGACCGGTCCATCGATGGCGGCGTGGACGGGGTTGTTGCCTGCGGCTCCACCGGCGAATTCGCGGCCCTCAGCGCTGATGAGCGGCGCTTGGTCGTGGAGACGGTTGTGGAGCATACCGCTGGACGCGTACCGGTTGTGGCGCAGACCGGGGCGACCAGCACGGCGGAGGCAATCCGGCTGTCCCGGCATGCGCAGGACTGCGGTGCCGACGTGCTCATGCTGATCACGCCCTACTACGAGCCGCTCTCACTGCCCGAGACCACCGGGTATTTCAGTGCCGTGGCCGAGGCCGTGGAGCTGCCGGTCATGCTTTACAACTACCCGTCAGCCACCGGAGTCAACCTCGACCCCGAAACAGTGGGAAAACTGGCCCGCGAGGTGGAGAACATTCAGTACATCAAGGACTCCAGTGGCGACATGGGACAGGCTATCCAGCTCATCCACCGCCACCGCGAGCACATCACCACCATCATCGGATCGGACAATTTGATCCTGGCGGCCCTGACGGAAGGGGCAACCGCAGTCATGGCCGGAACCGCGAACATCCTGCCCCGCGAGATCGTAGCCGTGCGCCGGGCAGTCGCGGCCGGCGACTTCGCCACCGCCCAAGCCGAATGGAACCGCATCTACCCACTGATCGACGCCATTCTTTCGGCCCCCTTCGTGCCCGCCATCAAAGCCACGCTGGCAGCCTTGGGCCACCCCATCGGTACCCCGCGCCGTCCCACCGCAGACCTTGACGCTGCACGTGTTGCCCGCATCGAAAAGCTCATAGTCGAACTGCAGATCGAGGCGGCCTACGCCTAGACAGCGAAAGCAGCGAGCAGCCGGATCAAACCGACAGTCCAGACATACCTTCAGGTCCAATCAACTATCAGGAGTGACCATGACAACTACGGCGACAACAACTTCAGGCACCGTCCGGCGAGGAACCGGCACGACCCCCATCCTCGCTAGCGAGGCGCTGCCCCCGGGCCAGCATTTCATCGCAGGTGGGTTCCGGCCCGGAATCACGGGCGAGAAGCAGGCCGTGGTAAACCCCGCGAACGAGTCCACCATCTGCGAGGTCGCGCAGGGCACCGCTGAAGACGCCGACGCCGCCGTCCTCGCAGCAGTGGAGGCGAAGGAAGCGTGGGGCCGGACTTTGCCCAAGAAGCGGGCGGAAACCCTGCTTGCCATCGCCGACCGCCTGGAGGAAAACGCCGACCTGCTGGCCAGGTTGGAATCGCTGAACACCGGCAAGCCCCTGATGGTGTCGGAGGACGACGTCGCCTCTTCCATCGACTCGTTTCGTTTCATGGCCGGGGCAGCCCGCGCTACAACCTCCCTTGCCGCCGGGGAATATGCCGAAGACCACCTGTCCGTCATTCTCCGGGAACCACTCGGCGTGGTCGGGGTCGTGACCCCGTGGAACTACCCGCTGCTGATGGCCGTTTGGAAAATTGCGCCCATCCTGGCGGCCGGCAATACGATCGTCCTCAAGCCCTCGGAGCAGACCCCGCTGACCACGTTGAAGTTCGCCGAACTGACCGCAGACCTGCTGCCGCCGGGTGTATTGAATATCGTCACCGGTCTTGGCCCGGTCATTGGGGAGCGCCTGGCCGCACACCCGAACGTGGACATGATCGCCCTCACGGGCTCGGTTAACAGTGGCCGCGCCGTCGCCCGGACCGCGTCCGAAACCGTCAAACGGGTTCACCTGGAACTTGGGGGCAAGGCACCCGTCGTGATCTTTGCCGACGCTGACTTGCAGGCGGCCGCCGAATCCTTGCGGGTCGCAGGCTACTGGAACTCTGGGCAGGAGTGCGGCGCCGGCTGCCGCGTCCTGGTGCACGAATCGGTCGCAGAGCGTTTCGCCGAGCTGCTGGTCGAGCAGGTGGGCACCCTTGTGGTTGGGGAGCCTACCGCCGGTTCCGACGTCGAAATTGGCCCGATGATTTCGAAGGCCCATTTTGAGCGAGTACTCGGGCACCTTGAGCGGGCCAAGGAAGCTGGAGCGAAGGCCGTACTGGGCGGCGGTGCCCTGGAAGGAAGTGGCTACTTCGTAGCCCCAACTGTCCTGGTGGATGTCCCCGAAGGCGCAGCCTGCACCCTGGAAGAAATTTTCGGCCCCGTCGTCACTATTGAGACGTTCTCCGCCGAGGACGAGGCAGTCAGCCGTGCCAACGAGGTGCCCTACGGACTTGCAGCGTCGGTCTGGACCCTCAACGCACAGCTGGGCCATGACATGGCCTCACGCCTGGACGCCGGAACAGTTTGGGTGAACTCGCACCTGGTTCTTGCCAACGAGATGCCGTGGAGCGGCTTCAAGAGCTCCGGGTATGGCCGGGACCTGTCTGCCTACGCGCTGGACGACTACTCCCGCACCAAGCACGTTATGCACAACAAGGCGCGGTAACAACGTGTCCATGCTGAAAACGCCCGCGCTGCCAGAGGCAACCGCTGACGGGGCCCCGGCCTCGAAAGTTCCGGTGACCGGAAAGTTTGTCCTCACGATGTCATGCACCGAACGGCCCGGAATTGTCCACTCGGTCACGAGTTTCCTTTACGAACGCGGCTTCAACATCGAGGAACACCAGCAGTTCGATGACGGGCTGCGCCAGACCCACCATCTTCGGACGGCTTTCTCAGGCCCGGCTCATTACTCACCCGAGACCCTCGCGGAGGAGTTTGCGCCAATTGCCCGGCGCTTCGACATGAAATACGACTTCCATGATGAAACCAAGAAACGCATCCTCGTCATGGTGTCCAAGTTCAGTCATTGCTTGAACGACCTGATCTTCAGATGGCGCGGCGGCAGCCTGGGCGGCGACCTGGTCCTTGTTGTCTCCAACCACGAAACCCACCGGCCAATGGCAGAAGCAGCCGGCCTGCCCTTCATCCATATTCCAGTCTCCAGTGACACCAAGGCCGCTGCGGAACGTCAGCTTCTGGAGCTTGTGGACGAACACAACATCGACCTGGTGGTCCTCGCACGCTACATGCAGGTCCTGTCCGATGATCTATGCCGCGCTCTTGAGGGTAAAGCCATCAACATCCACCACTCATTCCTGCCTGGGTTCAAGGGTGCCCGCCCCTACCACCAAGCGTATGACCGGGGGGTCAAACTGGTCGGTGCGACAGCCCACTACGTGACAGCCGACCTTGACGAGGGACCGATCATCGAGCAGGAAGTCATCCGGGTGGACCACACGTACGGCCCCGCGGCCTTGTCCACGGTGGGGCAGGATGCTGAAGCACTGGCACTTTCCCGCGCCGTCCGCTGGCACTGCGAACACCGGGTGCTTCCCGACCAGTCCAGCACCGTCGTCTTCCGTTAATAACGACTCCCCACTTAGCAGGAGAAACACCATGGCATCTACGCCACGCATCGTCATCATCGGGGCGGGTATTGTCGGCACGAATCTGGCCGACGAACTCGTATCCCGCGGCTGGAACAACATCACGGTCCTGGACCAGGGGCCGCTCAACATGCCCGGCGGCTCAACGTCCCACGCCCCTGGCCTCGTCTTTCAAACAAACCCCTCAAAGACTATGGCCACCTTCGCCAAGTACACCGTCGAGAAGCTGCTTTCCCTCACCGAGGACGGCATGAGCTGCTTCAACCAGGTGGGCGGACTGGAGGTGGCCACCTCGGAAACCCGGCTGACCGAGCTCAAGAGGAAGCTCGGCTACGCCGCAGCCTGGGGCATCGACGGGAAACTTCTGACTCCGGGGGAGTGCAAAGAGCTCTACCCGCACCTGAACGAGGAGATCGTTCTCGGTGGTTTGCACGTGCCCAGTGACGGGCTCGCCCTGGCGGCCCGGGCAGTACAGCTGCTCATCAAGCGAACCCAGGACGCCGGCGTCACTTATCTCGGTTCCACTACCGTGCTCGACATCGTACGTGCCGACGGCCGGGTCACCGGCGTCAAAACAGCCGACGGCGTCATTCCCGCGGACATCGTCGTCTCCTGTGCCGGATTCTGGGGAGCCAAGATCGGTGCCATGATCGGGATGTCCGTTCCCTTGCTTCCCCTCGCGCACCAGTACGTCAAGACGACGCCTGTCCCTGACCTCAAGGGCAAGAATGAACTGCCGAACGGCGCTGGCTTGCCGATTCTTCGCCACCAGGACCAGGACCTGTACTACCGCGAACACGGCGAACGCTACGGGATCGGCTCCTACGCGCACCGGCCCATGCCCGTGGATCTTCGTGACTTGGATGACATCGCCCCTGAGGAGATGAGCGAACACCGCATGCCCTCACGCCTGGACTTCACACTCGAGGACTTCCTGCCGGCGTGGGAAGCATCGAAGGACATCCTCCCCGGCCTGGCCGACAGCGAGATCGAGGACGGGTTCAACGGCATCTTCTCCTTCACGCCCGACGGCGGCCCGCTGCTGGGTGAAGCAAAAGAACTCGACGGCTTCTTCGTTGCCGAGGCAGTCTGGGTCACCCACTCTGCAGGCGTGGCTCGTGCGATGGCCGAGCTTCTCACCACCGGCCGCTCGGAAACGGATCTGGGGGAGTGCGACATCAACCGTTTTGAAGACGTGCAGCTCACCCCGGAATACGTCAGCGAAACGTCCCAGCAGAACTTTGTGGAAATTTACGACGTGCTCCACCCCCTCCAGCCGCGCTTGTCACCCAGAAACCTGCGGGTCAGCCCCTTCCATACGCGCCACAAGGAACTCGGCGGATACTTCCTCGAGGGCGGCGGCTGGGAACGGCCCTACTGGTTCGAATCCAACGCAGAGCTCCTGAAGGAGATGCCCGCGGACTGGCTCCCGCCCGCCCGCGATGCCTGGTCCGGGATGTTCAGCTCACCGATTGCCGCCGCGGAGGCATGGAAGACCCGCACAGCCGTCGCCATGTACGACATGACGCCCCTGAAACGGCTGGAAGTCTCCGGCCCGGGCGCACTGCAGCTATTGCAGGACCTGACGACGGCAGACCTGGACAAAAAGCCCGGCGCTGTTACCTACACGCTGGTTCTGGACCACGCCGGGGGAGTTCGCAGCGACATCACAGTCGCCCGCCTCGCCGAGGACACCTTCCAGCTTGGTGCCAACGGCAACATCGACCTGGGCTACTTCACCCGGGCAGCCCGTCACCAGACGGCAAGCGGAAGTTCATCATCCTGGGTTCAGGTCCGCGACACCACCGGAGGCACCTGCTGCATCGGCCTCTGGGGTCCGCTGGCCCGGGACCTGATCAGCACCAGCAGCGAGGATGACTTCTCCAACGAGGGCCTCCGATACTTCCGAGCCAAAAACGCGAGCATCGGGGGAGTTCCCGTCACCGCCATGCGGCTCTCCTATGTGGGCGAGCTTGGCTGGGAAATCTACACCTCCGCCGATAACGGCCAACGGCTGTGGGATGTTCTGTGGAAGGCCGGCCAGCCGTTTGGCGTCATTGCGGCAGGACGGGCAGCCTTCAGCGCCCTCCGGCTCGAAAAGGGATACCGGTCCTGGGGAGCGGATATGACTACCGAGCACGACCCGTACGAGGCCGGACTCGGATTCGCCGTGAAGATGTCCAAGGACAACTTTGTGGGCAAAGCCGCATTGGAAGGACGGTCGGAAGAGGCGTCGGCCCGGAGGCTCCGGTGCCTGACCATCGACGACGGCCGCTCGATAGTCCTGGGCAAGGAACCCGTTCACTATAAGAACGAAGTCGTCGGATACGTGACCAGCGCGGCATATGGGTATTCCGTGGCCAAGCCCATCGCCTACGCGTATCTGCCGTCAACAGTGTCTGAAGGCGACGCCGTCGAGATCGAGTACTTCGGGAAGCGGGTCCAGGCGACTGTCTCGGCCGAACCTCTCTACGACCCGGAGATGACCCGGCTGCGGGGTTAGCCGCAGAGCTGAGGGAAGGTACGCCCGGGGTTCATGGTAACGAAGCCCCGGGCGTTCCTTGCGACTGGACCTCGCCTTACAGTCCGGCCTGCTTGATCAACTCTGTCAGCCATGGACGGTGTTCACGGTGGAATGCGATTCCTTCGGGCAGCCCCTGCACGGAAGGCTCGGATCCGATGATATCGATGGTGATCCGGCCTCCCGCCATGGGCGCGTTGGTGATGTGCAGGTCGCCATAAGCCTCCGGAAGTGCCGGATCCATCCAGAACCCACCGAGCGAAATATGGGCGTCGTACCGCATGAGGCTGGTCACCAGCATGATCGGCGCAGTCGCGGCCCAGGCCTGCGGGGAGCATGCCGTCGGATACGGCACGGGCTCGGCGACCTGGTCACGGCTGAAGCCGCAGAAGAGTTCCGGCAGCCGGCCGTTGGTGTAATCGGCCGCCTCGAAAAGGGCGGTGGCGATGCGCTGTGCCTCTTCTACAAAGCCGTAGCGCATCAGTCCGGCAGCGATGATGGCGTTGTCATGCGGCCAGACCGACCCATTATGGTAACTGGCGGGATTGTAGGCGCCCATGTCGCTTGCGAGTGTTCGAACGCCCCAGCCGCTGAACATTTCGGGGGACATCAGCCGTTCCGCTACCTGCGGCACCTTGTCCTCATCGACGATGCCGTGCCACAGGCATTGCCCCATGTTGGACGCGCAAGCGTCGACCTGCCGTTTTTTCCCGTCGAGCGCGATGGCGAAGTAGCCGCGGTCAGGCATCCAGAACTCTTCGTTGAACCTTTTCTTCAACCGAGCTGCTTCGCCGGTGAGTTGGGCCGCCAAATCCCGGTCGCCGGCGTCGTACGCCATCCATGCCCGTGACAAGAACGCGGTGTAGGCCAATGCCTGGGCTTCGCAGAGTGCGATGGGGGGTTCGGCCAGTCGGCCGTTGGCGAAGTTGATGCCGTCCCAGGAGTCCTTCCAGCCTTGGTTAATGAGGCCCTGGTCGTTGAGGCGCTCATATTCGACGAACCCGTCGCCGTCCTTATCGCCGTATTTCCGGATCCAGTCCAGCGCGCGGTCAGCGTTGGGCAGTAGCGCGGCGATGGTGTCCTTGGCAAAGCCCCAACGGCTGACCGATGCGAGCGTCATCACGAATTGTGGGGTCGCGTCGACGCTGCCGTAGTAGGCGGATTTCCCACCCAGTGCCAGCCCGCCGGAGACGCCGAGCCTGACCTCGTGAAGGATTTTCCCCGGTTCCTCCTCGCTCATCGGATCCACCACACTGCCTTGGCGGTCAGCCAGCGTCTGCAGGGTGCCAAGCGCCAGGGAAGGGTCCACCGGCAGCGCCATTTCCGATGCCCAGAGAGAGTCCCTACCAAAGAGTGTCATGAACCACGGCGCCCCGGCGGCCACAACGATCCGCTCCGGATGAGCGGGGTCCTCAATCCGAAGAGCGCCGAGGTCATCGTAGCTGCGCCGCAGGGTCCGCTCGATGGAACGGTTCCCTATATGCAGTTTGGGGATCTTTCCCACCCATTCCTGGCGGCGGCGGTCGCTGGGTGATATCTCGCCTCCCACCGGACGAACGAACGACGCCGGTCGTGCGCCGTCGACGGCGGGCACCACGGTCAGGAGGGTGCTCCAGCTGCCGCGCGGCTCTATAACCGCCCTGTAGGTCAGTCCCTCGGTGGTGACGTCGGCACCGCTGGCGTTAACAACGACGCTCTTTTGGACGTCCTGCCAGGAAGCCCTAATGGTCAGTGAGTCGCCTTCCCAATGACGGGACTCGTCCCAGCGCCGCTCAATGCGCGCCTCTTTGACTTCGAAGAGATCCGCGAAGTCCGATCCAACGCTGAGGGTGACCATACATTCGGCTTCGACCGAGGAGTAGTTGCGGATGGTTATCTCCTCCAGGATCCCGGCGCCGACTTCCCGCAGGCGTTCCACGATCATGGGGCTGTCCGCGTAGCCATCGGAGCGGGGTACGCGGCCGATAAACAAGGCGCGATAGGGTTCCTGCGTTGAGGCTGTCAACGGCTCAAGGACCTGGCCATTGATTGCCAGATTCCAGCGGGACAAGATGCGCGTGTCCTCGTGGAAGACTCCGTGCGGATGTTCCGGATGGATGTCCCCGTTCGCCGAGGAAATGCAGAAGGATGAACCCTCCACCAGAGTAACCGTGCCGGATCCTACAGGCCCGGCAGCGGTGTCGGCATTCCATCCAGCCATTACCGCCTCCTTCAAGAGTTAGACCGGGGCGGCTTGAGGCGGTTTTAAAATGAACCCGCCCATCGCAGTTTCGCACCCTCGATAGACGCTACGCCTGCACAGCCTTGCATCATAGGCACTCTGCATTGACAGGTTTATGCGCGGCCGTCGACAGCGGCAGGGAGCAGGAGGATCTTGCCGGTTGTAGCCCTGGACTCCAGCGCGGCATGGGCCTCAGCGGCGTGCTCAAGGGGAAAACGGGCACCGATGCTGACCTTCAGCTTCCCGTCCGCGACCAGCCCGAAGATTTCGTCGGAGCGCCACCGCCGCTCCTCGGCGTCGAGCAGGAAGTCGTCGATTCTTGGACGGGTGACGGTCAGCGAGCCCTGTGCGTTGAGCTGCTGGAGGTCAAAGGGAGGCACCTGCCCCGACGCGCCGCCGAAGTGGAAGCTGCCACCTTCTTCATGACAACCCCTTGACTCGGTGCGCTATCTGCCCATATTTTTGATCGTGCCGTTCATTAAATGAACGGATCTGGTGCTATGCCGGTCGCTTCGACGCTCGGTCAGGCAGCCAACCAAGTAGGTCAATGTGGACCTCGACAAAAGGGAGCCAAGAAGTGTCTTTACCTGAAGTTATGGCAGCCGCGCTACTCACGGGCCATGGTGGCCTGGACAAACTCGACTACCGGACTGATGTCCCCGTACCCCATCCGGGGGCAGGGGAGGTGCTGATTGAGGTCGCCGCGGCCGCTCTCAACAACACCGATATCAACACGCGGATTGGCTGGTATTCCAAGGCCGTGGAAGCGGCTACCAGCGCCGGCGGCACCGCGGGGTTCTCCACGCTCACTGCTTCTGACGCGGCGTGGTCGGGGGAAGCCATGGAGTTTCCCCGGATCCAAGGCGCGGACGTATGCGGACGCATCGCCGCAGTCGGCGAGGGGGTCTCTGTGGAGCGGATCGGGGAGCGTGTTCTTGTCCGGAACATGCTGCGGACCTACGTCGGTTATCGGCCGTTTGAATGCTGGACCTTGGGCGGGGAATGTGACGGCGGCTTCGCCCAGTTCGCGGTCGCACCGGACCGCGAGACCCACACAGTACGCTCCGACTGGAGCGATGCGGAGCTCGCCGCGATACCCTGCGCTTATTCGACTGCGGAAAACATGCTGCACCGCGCCCGGGTGGGGGCAGAACGGGTCCTGGTGACTGGGGCATCGGGTGGAGTTGGTCTCGCCGCCGTCCAACTCGCCAAACGCCGCGGCGCGACTGTGATCGCTGTCTGCTCCTCGGCCAAAGCGGCCCAGGTCCTGGCCGAAGGCGCAGTCCTGACGTTGGATCGAGGGGCGGATCTGGTCCACGCGCTGGGACCAAACTCGGTCGACGTCGTTATCGACATCGTGGGCGGTTCCCAAACAGCGGACCTCCTCGACCTGCTGCGCCCTGGCGGCCGCTACGCGATTGCCGGAGCCATCGGTGGGCCGCTTGCCGAAATCGACCTGCGGACGGTGTACCTCAAAGACCTGAGTTTGTTCGGATGCACTTTCCAGGACGACGAGGTGTTCGACAATCTCGTGGGTTACATCGAGCGCAATGAGATCCGTCCCATCGTCTCAAAGACGTACCCTCTGTCCGCCATTGCAGAAGCGCAGGAGGATTTCCTTTCCAAACAGCACACCGGGAAGCTTGTCCTTCTCCCACCTTCCGTCCTGCGCGCAGGGACAACACCCGACACCATCACAACGGAGGCCGCGCAGTGAAGATCGCACGGATTGAACTTTTTCAAGGTAGACCTTCCCTACGCCGGAGGCACGTACCTGCTTTCCGGCGGCCGCACGTATGAGTCGTTTGACGCGTCGATAGTCAGGATCATCTGCGACGACGGGACACAGGGGTGGGGGAGAGCATGCCTTTCGGATCCACTTTCGTTGCGGCCGCGCGCTCGGGGCCAGGGCCGGCATTGCCGAACTCGCCCGCGTCCTCCTGGGTCGTGATCCACGGCAGGTTGACCGGATCAACGACCTCATGGATGCCACACTCGTCGGCCACAACCATGCAAAAACGCCGCTCGATGTCGCATGCCGGGACGCCTTTGGCAGTCGGTGGGGCTGCCAGTGTCCGAACTCCTGGGAGGTTCCACGGGGGTTCCCATGCCCATGATTTCCTCAATTTACGCGCGCGACCCTCAGGACATGCGGCAGCGCGTCGCCGAGCACCGGGCCCGGGGCTACCTTGGCCATTCCATCAAGGTCGGTGCCTCGCTGGTCGACAAGCGGCCCGGGGAGTATTTCATTGTCGACGCCAACGGGGGATTTATTCCGGAAACCGCCCTGCGGATGCTGCGCCTGCTCCCGCCGGGCTTCGACTTCGTCCTTGAAGCCCCGTGCGCCACGTGGCGCGAGACAATGTCGCTCAGGCAGCGGTGCCCGTAGCCCATCATCGCGGACGAACTGGCCCAACAGGACGAGGACATCGCGTGGGCGATCGCCAATGATGCGGCGGACGGGATCGGGTTGAAGATCTCCAAGGCCGGCGGGCTGACCCGCGGCCGCCGGCACCGCGATATTGCACGCGCCGCCGGACTGACGATTAGCGTGCAGGAGACAGCCGGATCGGCCATCGCCTTCGCCGCGATCACCCACCTCGGCGCCACCGTCCCTCCCGGCTCCTCAGGTGCGTCCTCAACTGCCAGGACATGGTCACCGTGGACACCGCTAAATTCGATGCTGTCTACCAGGACGGCGGAGTCCTTCCGCCCGACCTGCCCGGACTGGGCATCGACGTCAACGAGGGCGTACTCGGCGAACCCGTTGCCGTTTGGGGCGAATAGCGCTCCAGTTGTTAAGAGTGGAAACGTCGCAAGTTTCGATAGACGCCGAACCCGACAGGAAGGCAGTAAGGATACAGATCGTCGAAACCTCGGGACGACCGGCAACAACTTGTAGTAACGACCCTTCTAGTAAACAGAGCCCTCAAGCAGTTCGGATAGTCTGCCCGCAGCGCGTCGGAGTTCCGGGACGCCGGCTTTCAATGTGGCTTCGCCGGCTGCCTCCACGGGGCTGGTAAGAGAAACGGACTCACTCGGCCGCCCTGCCCGGTTCGGGACGGCCACGGCCACTGACAGGACCCCTGTGGCCCGTTCATCGGCCGAGTAGGCGAAATCAGTAGCAGGCTCCGGCAGCCGGGACCTTAAGACTTCGGCGGTTAAGCCGGCGTCCTCCTGGCCGGCCGCGATCAATGGCCGCGCCCAATCAAGTGTCATTTTGCTTTCGGGTCTTGACTCCGGCTGTGGTGCGTGTCATATTTTGATCATGATGTTCGCTTATTGAACGAAGCGGGCATGGTTAGCTCCCAGGGACCACTGGGTTCATCCCGCCGGAATTCTGGCGCAATGAGGCAAGAGAATTCTGCCAGCACGGCGGTCTGTGTCGTTATTAGGCCGCCCACGTAACAACTTCAGGGTCGCATTGGGCGGGTAACCGCGCACTGAGGGCATAGTCGGACTCGGATCTTACCGACACCCCAGCGCTAACCGCACGCCCAACGCCCCGACTGACCGGAGATCAACACATGCTCACACGACAACTTCTGAGTGCCGCAAACGCGGCTGAGCCTATGTCCCCAACGGTGGTGATGTGACAAAATGTCAGCCATAAATAATTCAACCGCCCAGCGCGGTGCTTCAGCGGCAAGCAAACGACGCTTCATGGTCAGGATGGTCGCCGTCCTGATCGGGGGCATGTTCTTGGACGGCTACGTCCTCGGCATTCTTGGACCGTTGTCGGCGAGGATGGCCGAGGATCTCCAGCTCGATCTGGTATGGCAGGGTCTAATCGCCGCGGCCGCTCTGATCGGCATCCTTGTCGGCTCACCGCTTGGCGGCTGGGCCGCCGACAAGTGGGGCCGTAAGTCAATTTTCATGTTCGACGTCGGCCTGTTCGCGGTCGCGTCGGGCATGCAGTTCTTCATCGACTCACCTGCATGGTTGCTGGTGGTGCGGCTGCTGATGGGTATCGCGATCGGCGCCGAGTACGCGGTCGGCTGGCCCCTGATGGCTGAGTTCTCCGCCACCCACCTGCGGGGCCGGTTAATGGGGGCCATGGAGATCGCCTGGTACGGCGGCTTCATGATCGCGTTCCTTATCGGCCATTTGCTCAGTGAGTACACCGACTTGAGCTGGCACTTCATCCTTGGCACGAGCACTTTCATCGCGGTGGCCCTGTTCCTCGCCCGGCTCGGCCTGCCGGAGTCGCCTCGCTGGCTGTGGAGCGTGGGCCGCAAGGACGAGGCCCGTGCCCTCGCCGCAAAGTACATGCCCGACGACGCGCTTGACGATGTCCAGCACGAGGACGTTTGCAGGGGCAGCTTTGGGATGCTGTTCTCCAAGCAGCACTGGCGCTCCACACTGTTCATCTCGGCGTTCTGGTTCTGCGCAGTGACACCGTACTTCGCGATCGCCACCTTTGCCGACAGCGTGTTGAATCAGTACGGGCTCAGTGGCGGGCTCGCTGGTGGGGTCGGGCTGTCAGCCATCGCCCTGGCAGGCGTGGTCGTCACGTTCTTCCTGATCGACAAGGCCGGCCGACGCGTACTGGCCGTTCCACCGCAATGGATCTGTGCCGTTGTCCTCGCAATCATCGGCCTGTGGGCCGGCGCGCCGGGACCCGTAGTGCTCATCTTGTTCCTGGTGTTCTCGTTCTTCAATGCGATGTACACCACGTTGACGGGAGTCTACCCGGGAGAGGTCCTGCCGACCGAGATCCGAGGGATCGGAACAGGTTTCGCGGCCGCCGTCAGCCGGGTCGGGGCAGGCATCGGCATCTTCCTCCTCCCGATGTCGATGGAGAGCCTCGGGGCCGGTCCCACAATGCTGATCGCCGCCGGAGTCGCCCTCGTCGGTGCAGCACTATCCCAGTGGCTGGCTCCGGAGACGAAGGGGAAGACGCTCACTGAGACGTCGTCCGGCTACGCGGACTAAGGCCGGCGTGACGCGACTTGGTCATGGCTCGGCTCCTGTTGTGCGGATGACTTCGCGCCGATCGTCCAACAGGGCCTGCGCCCTCACATCCGCAGATCGGTTGCGGCCCGGGCTCTTCCGGCAGGCTTAGTCCGGCACAGGTTTGAGTCTGGTCGGGAGCAGGGACGGCGCGGACATCGTGACGCCGTCGGCATCTGGGAGCCTGCCATCGCCGAGGCGCAGCGTTCCCGGCGCATCCTGCAGGGCTGCCCTTGCCCTAAGCGGGCCCCGCATCATTCATCTGAGCGGTAGCGACGCTCCAGCGGTCGGGACCCTGAGCGCACGCGTATGGAATGCTCAACAGCGAGCCTAACGCGTCGTGTGAGCTTGGATCAGAAGTCCGACGGCGCTTGCGATCGAGAGCACGCAGCGGTTCAGATTGGCGGTTTCCGGCTACCGAACGGGCGGCCGAGCTGACGGTCCTCTGCTTGGTGGTGCAGCCGGCGAGAGTTCGCCGACACCAAAACTCATCGTATTGGATCGAAACGCGCCCGTCCGGGCGTCTGGTTAGGAAGCCCGGTCTGGTACCGGATCGGGCCGGATTCCGTATATTTCCGCGGGAGCTCAGCGTTCGCAAGGTCTGGAATGCAGTTCGAGTCCCGCCTCGGGCAGAGCGTCCCCGCAGGTCAAGGGCATTTCGTGTTTTTTGGCTATTGAAAAAGCTTGACACGGTAAAGCTAAGGGGTTTGATGGGGCGCCTAGCGGCGCGGTTTCCGAACCGGCTGTTTCTGACGAAGGCCTCCACCTTCTTTTGCGGCAACTGTTGCGCGCGGCATTCGGGCCAGCGGACTTGGAGCCACGGGCGTCACATGGTGTCTAGAACTGGTTTTAGTAAGCCAGGCGCCGGAGCTTAGCGGGCTTGACGGAATATGGCGGTGGCCTGAACGAAGGCTTTACCGGTGTTGCTTGGTTCGGCGCTGAACAGTTCGACGTCGACGACCCGCAGTGACGAACCTGCATAGCGCACATGCGTTCGGGTGGCGATCGCACCGAATGCCGGTCGCGGGTAGGCAGCCCGGAGCGACTGCAGGTCGTAGCCGGTTCTGTCGGGCATTGCTTGCTGGGCGGCCAAGGCGGCCATCATCATCAATGCGCCGCCGTGGAGGGCGCCTTGGGAGTTCCGGAGAAGGTCTTTGCGGGCAAAACCGAGTCCGGGAACGAAGCTTTGGGCGAAATCGGGGCGGCCACCCGGCAGGGCGGGGGTTGCGGGACCGGCGGCGAGCAAGGCACCCAAAGAGGCCCCTTCCTCCTCGCCGAGCGGTTGCCTCGCCAAAGCCTCGAAACGGTCCAGCCCTTCTGGGGTGTTTCCGTCTGCGCGTTGGAACCAGCCGGTGCCCTGGACATATTCGGTCCCGTCCGGCCCTTGGAGTGTTCCCGTGGCCATTCCGCCGCCCTCGTCGCCCACCAGTGTGCGGGTCCAGGCTTCGAGGACGGTTCCGTCGGCGGGCAGCGGGCGCATGAAGTTAAGGTTCAGTTCGGTGGTGACCACCCAGTTGAGCCCATCCACGCCAGAGCGGAGGGCGGCGGAAAGGGTGTTATCCAAGATGACGGCGGCGGCGGCGCCTGTCGGGCGGCCGTCCATGTCGAGGACCCAGTGGCCGGTGTCCATTACACCCGTACGAACGCCACGTAGCCCGTCGGGACGGTCCCTGAGCAGCCGGACCCTCATCATCTTCTCCACAGGGCCCGTTATGGTCGGGCGTTTGACCGGCAGCTTGTGCACATCCGTGAGTGGTTCAGCGTCCGTGCGGGCCTTAGTTTCCATGGCGTGCGGTGGTTGGTGATTCATGGAGCTTCCTCGGGGACGTTGCTGGGCGTGAACAGGACAAGAGGCCGGCAGGCTAGTAGTCGGTCTGCAAGCTAGCATTGCCGCTTTGGACCCACAAGGTGGAGGCGCCGTTCATGTCGGGCATGACGCATCCTTGGCCCACGAACCGGGAAGGCGCTGTTTGGTCCCGGTCTTCGGACTGCAGGGGTTGCCACCAGCCCGTCTTAGGGCAGTGCTCACCCGAGCGGATTGCGAGCGTTTCTCTTCGCGTAGTCATAACGGTCCTCAGAGGAAAAGTAGTGGCTGGACGGCCACAGGCGGGTATGCGTTCGGCTATTTGGTGACTTTGCCCATGTGGGTGGCGATTGGTGTGGTGAACAGAGGTTGGGTCAGGAACCAGGCGGCGGCAACCACGGCCAGCGATGCCAGGAAGACCACCAGGCCCCACCAGTCCACTACGTCCCGGGAGGTGTACATGTGGTTCAGGTTCCGGAGTGCCCCGGTGAAGAACACCAGGAAGATGTGCACGATGGTGAACCCCACGAAATAGAGCATCACCGGGAAGTGCACTGCACGGGCCCACTCCACCGGGTAGGCCTTGTTGAGCCGTTCGGCCTTCTCCGGCCACCACGTGGAGAACCGCATCCCGGAGAGCACGGCCAGGGGGGCAGCGATGAACACGGTGACGAAGTAGGCCATGACCTGCAGGGCGTTGTAGTGCACCCACCCGTTCTCGGAGGGCCAGTCGAGGGAGGCGTATTGGACCGCTGCGGAGAGCATGTTGGGGATGACGTCCCAGTGCGTGGGCACAATCCGCATCCACTGCCCGGTGGCGAACAACAGCACCACGAACACCAGGCCGTTGACAACCCAGAGTACGTCTAGGCACTGGTGCAGCCATTGGGTGAGGGAGACCTTCTTCGGGCTGTTGCCCTTCGGAGCGAAGAAGGAGTTCTTCTTCGGCGTCCAATAGCCCGGGGGTTTGCGCTCACTGCGGACCTGCAGGCCGGTGCGGATAATCAGGACGATGAAGAACATGTTTAGGAAGTGCTGCCAGCCCAACCAGGACGGGATGCCCTCAGGGGCCGACCCCGGCTGGGAGCCGTGCCCGTCGTAGGTGGCAATGAATTGCTGCACACCTTCGAGGGTCCGCAGCCACCGGGCGCCTAATACGACTGCTGCAGCCAGGACCAGCAGCCCGGCGACGATCGCGGCAGGCTTCACCCACCTCGGAAGAGCGGTCGGTGACTGGGCCGTTCCACCTGCGGTGGGGGTCGTCTTGCCCTGAGTGCCAGCGGCGGCTCCCGCGACCGTAGGGGTCGGGGCTTCAGCCTTGGTCTGCGCGGCGGACGGGCCCGCGGCCGGCGTGGAAGCGGGGGGGCTCCCCATACGCGTTTTGGGAGCAACCTCTTTGCGGGTTTCCGCCGCCGCCATCCGCCCGGCGGCGGAGGTGGATGTTGCCGCGGCTGAGGGGGCCTCGGAGGGTGCCGGGGTACCGCTGCCCATGCGTCGTTTCGGTGCGGGGGGTGCCGCTGCCGCAGTTGGCTGTGCAGCCGTGTCCGCCGTGGCCCTGTTATCCGCTGCGACGGGTGAATCCACCGTGGCCGGGGAGCTCGACGGCGTTGCCGCCGCGGGGCCTGGGGTGGGCGGCCAGGGGTCGCTTGCCGGCACGCCCGGGGGAGTGTCCAGCGGCTTGTAACCTGCCATGCGGCGCGGGGCCGTTGGCCTGTCTGGGGTGTGATCGCTGGTCATTTTAGGTGTCTGTCCTGGGTTCGGGGGATGGGATACGTCGCGGCTGCGTCCGTGCGCCTGTCAATTGCGGCGGCTGTTGATTTCCTTGATGAGCTGCGGGACCACGGCGAAAATGTCCCCGACTATCCCGAAGTCGGCGATGTCAAACATTGGGGCGTCCTCGTCGCTGTTGATCGCCACGATTGTCTTGGCGGTCTGCATCCCGGCGCGGTGCTGGATCGCCCCGGAGATCCCGAGGGCTACGTACAGTTGAGGTGTCACGGTTACCCCGGTCTGGCCGACCTGATAGGACTGTGGCACATAGCCGGCATCCACTGCCGCCCGGGAGGCACCCACTGCGGCACCCAAGGCGTCAGCGAGGTCTTCCACGAGGGAGAAAGCGTCTTTGGATCCAACACCCCGGCCGCCGGAAACCACGGCTTTGGCCCCACGCAGCACCGGACGCCCGTTTTCGGCAGGGGTATCCGAGAGCTCGACGATGTTCGCTCCCCGAGCCACTTGGGTGGTGACAGCTGCGGTGGCGACCTGCGGGGCCACTATGGCCTTCGCACGGGCTTCGACGGAGCCTGGACGCACGGACGCGATCATCAGCCCGCCTTCCACGGTGGACTCGGTGGTGAAGTCGCCACCGAAGACCGCGTGTGAGGCGATGACTTCCTGGTCGTTCTCGTCGTAGCGCACCCCGACCACGTCCGCGGCCACCGACCCGTTAGCGGCGATGGCCAGCCGGCCGGCCACCGCCTTGGAGTCGTTTGTTCCCGGCACCAACACCAGTCGTGCAGAGTAGGCTTGGATGGCATCTGCCAGGGCACCGACTTGCGCCGAGCCTAGCCCTGCGGCCGCAGGGTCGGCCTCGGCCACGTATACGTGGGCGGCGCCCAACGCGCCCAATTGTGCAGGCAAGTCTTCGCCTGTTCCGGTGGCGACGACGACGACAGCCACGGGGGTGCCGATGCCGGCAGCCGCCCCGAGCAGGGATGCCGCCGTCGACTTCGGCGATCCGCCGCCGGTGGTCTCGATCAACACGAGTACATTTCCAAAATTTGCCATGATGGGTTCCTTTACCACTTGGCCAGCACCGGCTCAGGATGCCGGAGGCTGCGGGGGCTGTTCAGGGGCCGCCCGGATTCGACTAAAGACAGGGCGGGGATGGGGGAGCCCGGTCAGACCAGGCGGTTGGAGATCAGGAAGTCGGCCAGCTGGGCTGCTGCAGTGCCGTCGTCGGTGATTTTCGGGCCGGCCTGCTTGGGCGGGCGCGCTGTGGCCGAGACCATCACGGAACGCACGGAGGCGGCTTCCGGCCCGGCCTGGATTCCCAGATCCGCTAGTGACCACGTCTCCAGCGGCTTCTTCTTGGCGGCCATGATGCCTTTGAAGTTCGGAAACCTGGCCTCCGCGGTTTTCTCCGTCACGGAAATCACCGCCGGGCATGCGGAGGACAACCGGAGTGTGCCCCCATCAACCTGAGCCCGTCCCGATACTTCGTTTGCAGTGATCGCAACTTCATCCAATCCCGGCAGCACTGGCCAGCCCAGGATCTCGGCAACCATCGCAGGGACCATCCCGCCGCGCCCATCGGTGGCCTCATTGCCGGCCAGCACCACGTCGACGTTTCCGATCTTGTCAATCGCGGCTGCCAGCACCCGGGACGTCTGGACCATGTCCGAACCCGTCAGGGCCGGGTCGTTGACAAGCACCGCCGAATCCGCGCCCATTGACAAAAGCTTCCGGAGTGCCTTGTTGGCGTCCTCCGGGCCCATGGCCAACACAACTACTTCCGCATCGTTGGTGGAATCCTTGACCAGCAGTGCATTTTCCAAGGCACGCTCGTTGATCTCATCCGGCACCGGATCTGACGCGGCCCGGTCCAACAGTCCCGACTCCAAATCGATCTTCCGGTCCGACCAGGTATCCGGAACCTGCTTAGCCAGCACGACAATCTTCACTTCACTTCTCCTTCTAATAACGCATTCAATTGACTACGTCCCGAGGCTGTCATTGCTGAGGGGACGGAGGGCTGAGTAACGGCTCAGGGGCTCTTGGACCGGTTGTCAGCCGCCACAGGAGGGCGCTGGCAGCTACGGTCAATGCGCCGAAACCGCAGGACATCAAGACGAACGGCGTTGTACCCAACGGGACAAGCCCCAGTGCAAACGTGCCCAGCGCGGTCCCGGCATAGAGGGCCGAGTTGTTCCACGACAGCGCGTAGGCGCGGTTCTTGCCGGCCGAGTTCGTCAGCATCTCCTGGCTGTTACTGACGAAGGCCGATCCTGCCGCAAACGTAAACGCCCAGCCGGCCAGGGAGAACCAGAGGTGACCCGATGCGGTGGCCAGGATGACGAAGCCCGTCATCACTGCGGCGAAGGAAAGGTTCAGCAGCTGTTGCGAGCCCTTCCGGGCGCGAACCCAGTCCACGAGACGCCCCCCGACGGTGGCTCCCACCAGGGAACCTGCTCCCACGGTCGCACCCACAAGGCCGAGCTGGGCGGTATCCAGGCCGAACCGGGTGAAGAGCAAGGCCCCGGCGAAGGTGTAGGTGGCATACCGGGTGGCCTGTGCAAAGAAATTGGCCGTCAACAGAAAGCTGAACTCCCTACGACGCCACAAGTTCAAGGAATCCGCGAACGCCTCCCGGATCCCGACCTTTTCCGGGACACGGGCTTCCTTGCCCAAACGCAGCCCGATCAGCGCAGCCAGCACTGCACCGAGCACGGCAATGGCCAGGAAGGTCCACCGCCACGATGCGAAGGAGGCAACGAGGCCTCCCAGCGGAACGCCTACGATTTGTCCGGCAGCAAAGGTCGATGCCACGCCCGCTACGGCCTTGCCCACTTGGTGGGGCGCCGCCGTCTCCGTAGCGAAAGACCATACCGGCGGGCCCATGATTGAGGCGCCAACGGCAGCCAGTACCCGCCCGGCAACCACCAGCCCAAGCGTTGGCATAAGTGCTGCCCCCAGCACGCCGGCACTGAATACTGCCGCTCCGACCCACATGGCCGATCGTCGTGTGAAGCGGTTGGTGATCAGGGCGACCGCCGGGCTGAGGAGTGCGTAAACGAGGGAGAAACTCCACGCAACCACGGAAGCTTCCCCGATGCTCACACCGAAGCCCGCGCTGATCTGAGGCAGCAGCGGCGAGACCATGAACATGTCCATGCCCAGAACGAGGAACAGCGAGCTGGCGAGCCGTTGCTTGGACCACGGGGTGGCCGTGACCGTTGAGGTGGATATCATCGCTCGGTTTCCCTGCTCCCGCTGTGGTACTGCTGCGCATGAAGTGTCATGGTGCTCACGCCTCCCGGACGAGGGCGGGCCTGCCGGCCCGTCCTCGAGGGTTAGAGGCCCATCCTCTTGGCGAGGACGTTCCGCTGGATCTCGTTGGTACCGCCGCCGATCGGGCCGACCCGTGAATCCCGGAAGTACATCTGCATGTCGTATTCCATGGCGTAGCCGGATCCGCCGTAGACCTGAAGGCCAATGTCGGAGACCTTGAAGTTGTTCTCTGTGGCAATGATCTTGGCTATCGAGGTTTCCTCAATGGCAGACTCGCCGGCGTCCAACAGCTCCGCCACCCGGTACGTTGCCTGGCGGGCCTGCTCGGCCATGATCCACATGTCGACCAGTTTGTGCTGGATCACCTGGAACTTGGAGATGGGCTGGTCGAACTGGATGCGCTGCTGGGCGTAGTCAGCGGCATCCTCGGTGATCCGGTAGCAGTTCCCTGCCGAGATCGCGGCCAGTCCCAGACGTTCCAGGCCGAGCGCCTTCATGAGGTTCTTCCAGGTCTTGCCTTCCTCACCGATGCGGTCCTCGTCCGGCACAAAGACGTTCTCCAGCACAACTTCGTTCGCGTGCGTGGTGCGCCGTCCCAGCATTTGCAGTGGGTTGATTGTCACACCGGCGCTCTTGGCGTTGACCAGGAAGGTGGTGAAGCCCTGGTGACGCTCGGCGTTCGGGTCCGTCTTGGCGATCACAACGAGGTAGTCGGCCACGTGCGCGCCGGATATCCAGACCTTGGTTCCGTTGAGTACCCAGCCGCCGTCCTGCCTTACGGCCTTGGTCCGGAGGCCGGCTACGTCAGAACCGGTTCCCGGTTCGGACATAGCGATGGACATCTTGATTGAGCCGTTGATGATGCCCGGGATGATCCGGTGCTTGAGCTCCTCGGTGCCGAACTTCGCCACGTGGCCGCCTGCGTAGATCGACGTAATCATCACCGCTTGCCCGATGCCGGCGTAGTGGTATCCAAGGGTCTCCATAAAGTTGGTGATGTCCTTGTAGCTGGCGCTGGCGCCTCCGTACTCCTCGTCGAAAAACAGGCCCAGGAAGCCGCTTTCTGCAAGTGCATCGTAGGCGGCATGTGGGAATTCCTTGACGTCGTCGATGCGACGGATCTCTTCCTTGGGCAGCGTTGCTTCCAGGATTTCCAGGACCGCCTCGCGGATCGCCTTCTGATCCTCGGTGAGCCCCGTGGTGTTGACCAGTAACTTCATTGTTTTGTCTCCAGTGGTAGTCATTGTGCTGCGGTGGTGTCGTGCCGTGTTGGGTGGTCAGATGGCGGCGGGTTCCGGCGCGGTTGCCGCTTGTCCTGCCAGCCCGGCCCTGGTGTAGGCCATGGTCGTCATGAGGCCCCGCTGGACCACCGTGTCGTTCTGATTCACGAGCTCCATCAACCGGACAACCACACCCCGGTCGGGTTTCGATGTGACCTTGGCGCTCCGTACGGTGGTGCGCAACCGCACCGTGTCCCCAATGAGGATGGGTGCGAGGAACTGCCATTCGTCCACGCCCAGCGCGGCGATGGCGGTGCCGTCGAAGTCACCCATGCGGGCACTCAGTCCGGTAACAATCGACATGCCCAGGGTGCCGTGGGCGATCCTCTGCCCCAGCGGGGAGCGGCGCGCGTACTCGGCGTCCGTATGCATGGGGTTGGAATCGCCGGAAATCCACGAGTAGATGACAATGTCCGTCTCGGTCACCGTTCTGGCCGGGCTCTCGTTGACGTCACCGATGGCGAAGTCCTCTACGCACTTGCCCATGCCGCTGTCCTTTCTGCGTGGGCGGCGGCCGGTACGGCATCGCCCGGTTGCGGTGTGATGCCGTGCTCCCGAGGTGCCAGGACGATGAGGGCATCGACCGCCATGGGTCCATGGTCGCGGGTGATGCGGACGGGGTTGAGTTCGATTTCGGTCGCCAGGCCGTCGAGATCCCGCACCAGCTGTGAGAAGGCGACGATGGTGTCGGCGAGGGCAGCGATGTCGTAGGGGGCTTGGCCCCGGGCGCCCTCAAGGACTTTGACCAGCGTCATCTCCCCAATGGCTGCCAGGGCCGTCGGACGGTCGAGCGGGGTGAGATAGACCCTGACGTCCTTGAGGATCTCGACCCAGGTGCCCCCGCTGCCGAGCAGGACCAGGGGTCCGAATACCGGGTCAAAGCGGGCACCGAGCAGGATTTCGGGTCCTTCCCCGGCCATCTGCTGAACGCTGTAGCCAACGATATGGGCGTGCGCGGCCTCCGCAAGCATGCGGGCAGACATGGTGGTCAACGCCTCGCGGACCTCGTCGGCACTGGCGAGACCGACCCGTACGCCGCCTACCTCGGACTTATGCAAAATGTCGGGGGACACGACCTTGAGCACCACCGGGTATCCCATGGCGTCCGCAGCGGCGACTGCCGCGTCCGGCGTCTGGACCACCTGTTCTGCCGGAACCTTGATGCCGTAACGGGCCACGATCTCCTTTGCGGCAGTCTCCGTCAGCGCTGTCGCGCCGGAGACTGCGGCGCCCAGCAATCCGGCGGCGGGATTTCCGCCTGCGGCATCGGCGGTGGAGTCCGACAACGGGGACCAATCGGTGCGGGCGTGCCAGTCCATCCATCGCCGGATCGTCCACATGCACCGGGCGGGGGACCGGAACACGGTGACGGAGGCATCGCTGTCCAGGTCGCGGCTGCCCGGTCCTTCCAGCCATTCGTTCATCCAGACGGCGGCCAGGGCGGTGTTGGTCTCGCTGGCAACCTCCGCGAGGTAACGGGCCCGCACACCGGTGGTTGTCTCGTGGACAAACGTCAGCGGCACCACGACGGCCCCGTAGCCCGGATCGTCACAGAAGGACATCACTGCTGTCTTGAACGTGGAGATGTCCTTGAGTACCTCGGCAGTAAGGTCCGCCGGATTGGCCATGGAACCGAAGCCCGGAACGATGTCCTGGAGGACGGCGGCCGTGGCGTCATCCAGGGCCGGCAACGGCAGGCCGTTTTCTTCAGCCTTATCGGCGCAGATCACGCCTGCCCCGCCCGACGTTGCCATGATCCCCACGCCTGCCCCGTTCGGGCCCTGGGGATTGCGGGAGAAGAACGTCGCGACTTCCAGAAGAGCCTCGAAATCCTCCACCAGGACCGCACCGGCCCGGCGGAAGGCTGAGCGGTAGGCTTCGGCGGAACCGGCGAGCGTCCCGGTATGGGACAGCGCGGCCTTACTGCTGGCCTCACCGTTGGCGGCCTTGTAGACGATGACAGGCTTTCCGGCCCGACCGGCCTTCAGGATCGCCTCGATGAACCGCCGGCCATCGGAGATACCCTCCAGCAGGCACACGATGACTGAGGTGTCCGGGTCTTCCGCAAGGTAGGACACGTAGTCGGCAACGTCCACATCCACCGAGTTGCCGCAGGCGAGGAACTTGCTGAAGCCCATGCCACGATGCACGCCCTGAAGAAGTGAGTACCCGAGAGCGCCGCTCTGTGAAACCAGGGAGATGCTGCCCGCGTCACCGGAGATCATCTGCCCGCAGTCGGTCATGAAGTTCATGGCGGCCTTGCTCTGGGCATTCACGAGGCCAATGCAGTTGGGGCCGGCGAGCCGCAGGCCGCCTTGCCGGGCGGTATCCAGCAGGCGAAGCTGGGCTGCTTCGCCGTCCACATCCCCGGTCTCACGGTAGCCGGAGGCATAAACCACGGCCCCGCCGATGCCCAGGCGGGCCGCTTCCTGGATGACCGGTTCGGCCAGGTGCTGTCCCACGCAAACGATGACGCAGTCGGGGACCTCGGGGAGATCGGCCAGGTTGGCAAAGGCGGGCCGGCCAAGGATCTCGCTGTGCTTCGGGTGGATGCCGTAAACGGTCCCCGTGAAGTTGGCGAGGTTCTCGAGCGTCCGGCGCCCGAAGCTGCCTTCGGTGGGCGAAGCACCCACCACGGCAATGCTTCTCGGCTCGATAAGCCGGCGCAGATCGTCGCGCCCATACAGGGGCCGCTGCTGAATCATGTCTCTCCTAAATATCAACGGTTGAACCATTGCAATTGTGGCGCTAGTCTCAAGATACGTCAAGAGAGCTTTCTCAAGGTCGCGAAGCAACGGCCAGGAATCGTCAGGAGCACAGAATGGGCAGAGTGGCAGTCATTGGATATGCGGCAACACCGGTAGGCCGGTTGCAGCCACGGACCGGGGACGCAGGTTCACTTGAGCACGAAGTCCTCGCGGACGTTGTGCTCCGGGCCGTCGAGATGGCCCAGGTGGACAAGTCGGATATTGGGGGCCTGAGCTTCGCGCAGCCCCGTCCGTATACCCAGCAGAAGTACTTCGGGACGTTTATGGCCAGCTATTTGCAGCTGCCCTGTGACGGCTTCGTGGCTGAGGTTCTCGGCAACGGAATGACCGGTGGCCTCGCCTTCGAGCATGCTGCCGACAACATCCGCTCGGGACGGGCGAAGGTGGCCCTTGCCCTCGGCGTAAACTACGAGACCGCCATCTCTTCGGGTGAGCACATGATGAGCTCCATGCGCGCCGTCGGGGACGTGGACTTCCAGGCCCCCTTCGGTATCACGCCCATTGCGTGGTACGCCATGGACATGATGCGCTACATGCATGAGTTTGGGGTCACGCGCGAGGACGTGGCAACCGTGGCCGTGAAGAACCGCCACCACGCCAGCTTGAATCCGCTGGCCCAGTACCGCAAGCCCATTACCCTGGACGAGGTCATGGCCCAGCCGACTATCGTCCACCCCCTGGGGCTCTATGAAGTGCCCCCGCGAAGTGACGGCGCGGTGTGCCTGGTGTTGGCTGACGAGGACGTGGCCCGCGCCAGCGGCCGGCCCTACGTCCTGGTCCGCGGCACAGGCTTCCACCATGAGGGTGCCCACCAGATCACGGCCACACCCAACGACATGATCGCCCTGAACGCTGCCCAGAAGGCTGGCGGCCAGGCTTTCGCTGAGGCCGGGCTGAAGCCCTCCGATCTTGACTTCGCGGAGCCGTACGCCCCCTGCACGATCGTAGAGGTCCTGGTCAGCGAGGCGCTGGGCATCGTTCCGCGCGGTGCGGGCGCCAAATTTGCGGCAGAGGGCAGGACCTCCTTGGGTGGTGACATTCCCATCTCCACCTCGGGCGGACTGACGTCCCGGGGCCACCCGGCCTACGTCACCCCGCTGTACAACCTCCTGGAAGCCGTGGAGCAGTTGATGCACCAGGCGGGCGACCGTCAGGTCCAGGACGCCTCGATCGGCCTGGCCACCGCTGAACTTGGCAACTACAACGCAGCTCTCGTGCACATCCTTGAAAGGGTTTCCTGATGATCAACACCGTCCAGCTGAACCACCCCCACCCCTACCCACCGCGGAAAACCCCGTTCACCACCCCGTTCTGGCAGGCGCTGGCAGAAGGGCGTTTCATCAGCACGCGGTTGGGGGCGGGCGGGGCCATCACCTTTCCGCCGAGGGACTTCGATCCGGCAACGTGGAGCAGGGATATCGAGTGGGTGGAATTGTCCGGGCGCGGCACACTCTACTCAGTGACGTCCGTCCACGCAGCTCCGGAGGCGTTCCGTGAGTTCACGCCGTACCAGGTCGCGATCGTCGACCTGGATGACGGGCCCCGTTTGGCCACGGCATTCCTCGGGCCGGTGGACACCCCGCTGGATTCACCGATAGAGATCGTGGCAATGCGTTACACCGACGACATTGCATTCGCCGCCAGGCCCCTGGTCGCCTGAAGCCGTGACGGGGGCATTCCAGCCATTCGCCAGCGTCAGGCCAAGGCGTGCGGTGGATGAGATCATCGAGCAAATTCGAAGCCGTATCCAGTCCAATGAGCTCAACCCGGGTGAAAGACTACCCAGCGAACGGGATCTGGCTGAGCAGCTCGGCGTCAGCCGGAACACCCTTCGTGAGGCTCTTCGGATGCTGGAATCCTCCGGGCTCGTCACACTGAAAAAAGGATCCACCGGCGGGGCGTTCCTCAACGACTCGAATTCGGCAGCCCTGGCCCAGGGCCTGTTCGATGGGATGGGGCTGCGGCAGTACGACGCCAAGGAACTCATCGATGTCCGTCTCGTCCTGGTGAACTACGTTGCTGAACAGGCGTGTCTGCACGCCACAGACGCTGAGATTGAGGAACTGGCCGCCGTCGTGCGTTCCTCGGAGGAAGCCGAAACCAAATACCTCGACTTCGAGGATCGTCTGGAGCGCCACATCCTGTTTCACCGGAAGCTCGCTCAGATCGCCCACAACGGGATTTCCGAGGCGCTGACCGGACCGCTCCTGGAAATTACGCGGCACTTTCATCAGAATGCTGGCCCCACGGGTGGGTTGGAGACCCACGGAACCCGCCGTCAACTCGTGCAGGCGCTAAGGGACCGGGATCCGCACGCCGCAAAGCAGGCATTGACGAAACACTTTGATCTGCTCCACCGCCGCATCCAAGCCGGGGACCCCGGATAGCCAGCCACTAAAAAGGAAGCCAGTCCCGGGTCATGCCTGGGGCTGGCTTTTCCATGCTCCTGAGCTTGCACGCGCAGTCCTCGGCAGTTCCGTCACGAATAAGCTGACCTTGGCTGTTTCGCCGTCACGCTCAGGCCTGGAGATCCCGCTCGAAGACTCAGCAGACCGGCCGTGACTACCGTAGCCATGGTGCCCTCAGTATGTGTATGGTTGATCCATTACTTGGGTGATTGAAGTCTCACACGTGTAAACGCCGTAGAGAATGTGTTTCATGGGCCGGATGCCAAATCAACGTAGGCTGGCACCCGAACCAGACAATGGTCCCTGCGGTTACGATACTCGAACGTATGGACAGCACCCACGCCGGTTAAACGAAGGTAGACAGTGGATTACTCAGCTCAGCCGTTCGCGCAGGTACAGCCGCGCCGCGCCGTGGATGCAATCATGAAGCAGATCCGCGACCGCATCCAATCCAACGAACTCAGGCCAGGTCAGAAGCTGCCCGCCGAGCGGTTGTTGGCGGAGCAAATGGGCGTCAGCCGGAACACCGTGCGTGAAGCTATTCGCATGTTGGAGGTCTCCGGCCTGGTCACCTTGAAGAAGGGGGCAACAGGCGGTGCGTTCCTCAATGATTCGAACACGGCTGCCTTATCGCAGAATATTCGCGATGGCATCAACCTTAACCAGTACGACGCTACCGATCTCATCGACGTGCGCTTGGTGCTGGAGACTTACGCTGTCGAGCGGGCCTGCCTCCACGCGACGGACGAAGAGATCGATGAATTGGCTGCCATTGCCCGGCAGTCAAAACTTGCGGAGAGTTCCGAACCGAGTTACGAACACCGGCTGGTTCTGCATATGGATTTTCACCGGAAGCTCGCCACCTTCGCCCATAACCGCGTGCTCGAGGTATTGACCGAGCCGCTGCTGGAAATGACCCGGCAGTTCCACCTCAAGTCCGGACCGGCCGCGGGAATGGAAACCCACGAACTCCGTGCCCGCTTGGTCCAGGCGATCCGGGACCGCGATTCTGAAGCTGCCACAACGGTCTTGGCTGAGCACTTCACGGCACTGCAAGACCGCCTCCTTGCCGTCACCCTCCACAGCTGAAAATGACTGATGCTCCGGAGCCCCGGCATGGGCTCCGGAGCATCAGTATTCAGAATTACACGCCGATCTTCGCGGCACGCTCCGCAGCTCCGGCGTGACCGGACTCCGCGGCCAGCGCAGCGATGTCCCGTCCCATGCGGTAGCCAAATACCAGGGCCGGGCCGATGTGGGAGCCATATCCGGGATAGCCGCCGCCGAATACGGAGACTGCAGCGGCGCCCACAGAGAACAGCCCCGGGATTCGCGATCCGTCGGCCCGGATCACCGCGTTGTGCGAGTCGACGTCGATTCCGGCGAAGGTGCCCAGGTCGCCCATGCGCACTTTGGCGGCAAAGAACGGACCCTTGTCCAATGATGCCAGGTTCGGGTTGGGCTTATGCTCCATGTCCCCGCGGAAGTGGTTGTAGGCGGTAGAGCCACGGCCGAACTGGGTATCCTCGCCGGCAACGGCATCCCGGTTGAAACGCTCAATGGTGGCCGTCAGCCCGGCTGCGTCGACGCCGATCTTCCGGGCCAGCTTTTCCAGGGTCTTGCCCTTAACCAGGTACCCCATCTTGTAGAACAAGGTACGGGGGATCGGCCGAGGTTTGGCATAGCCAATGCCGTACTTGTCCATGAGCTTACTGTCGCCCACGATCCACGCGTAGACAGAGTCCTCGTCCTTCATGTGCTTCAGCATCTGTCCGCCGAAATCGTGGTAGCTCAGGGCTTCGTTCCCGAAACGCTTGCCGTTGCAGTCCACGGTGATCATGCCCGGGAGCCCGATCTGGCGCAGGTGCGGGAAGAGGCGCTCGGCACCGGTGCGCAGGTACTTGAAGACCGTGACGGGTGCCCATGAGCCTACCGAGGAGACCTCGGAATTGATCCTGCCGCCGACCTTCATGGCCATCCGTGCCGAGGAGCCGTCATGGCCCTGGGTCGGGGTGAAGTGCTCCCCGCCGTTGCGGTCATGCGGAAAGTACTGCCTGCGCAGGGCATCATCTCCGGAGAAGCCGCCGCCGGCCAACACCACGCCCAGCCTTGCCTCCACCCGGCCTGCGTGTTCGCCGGAAAGGACCGCACCGGTGACCGCGCCGCCGTCGTCAATTACCAACTCCTCCACGGGAGTGGAGGTCCACACGCGCACGCCCGCGTCCAGCGCGGAAGCGACCATGCGGGTCATCAGGGCCGAGCCGTTGGTGCGCCTGAGGGGCTGCTGGAACAGCGCAGTGTCCACCCAGGTCCTCAGCAGCTTGCCGGCCGTGTAGGTAAAGGCCTTTACGGACTGATTGGCCTTCAGGATCGTGCTCAGGTCCGGACCCACCTGCGGCATGTAGCCGAAAACGGTGTAGGAGCTAAGGTATGGCTGCAGTTCCTTGCGGCGGTTGCCCAGCATGCGGATGTCGGCATCGGTGGGCAGGATGGCGCGGCCGCCGAGTCTGGCGCCCGGCAGGTCCATCTGGTAGTCGGGTGCCTTCTCCGGATAGCTGAAGGTGACCTCGGTGTGGTCCTCGAAGAAATCAATGGCTTCCGGAACGGTGTCCAGGAACCCGGCGATGCCGTCCTCGTTGTATGTCTTCGGCGCCAGGGCCTTCAAGTACGTTTCGGCTTCGGCGCGGGTGTCGCCCGTGGCCGCAGCGCCCTTGCGGTTGCCGGGGACCCAGGCCCATCCGGCGGATAGCGCGGTGGTGCCGCCGAAGTGCGGAGACTTTTCCGCGACGATGACATTCAGGCCGTCGTGCGCGGCCCGCAGCGCGGTAGCCATGCCGGCCGCACCGGAACCGACGATGAGTATGTCGCAGCGGTGGATAGCGGTGGGGGTGTCAGTCATGACTGTTTCCTAGCGTTTGGAGGTCAAGGCAGCGCTGCCTGAAGGGGTGAGGGGCGTCGCTGAACCGTCGAGTTCGAGATCCACATAGGCGAGGTCCTGCACGTTCGGCAGTGAGTAGGGCTTGATGGCCTCGTGGAGGGGGTGGGTGTTGTAGACGGCGAGTGCATTGCGATCCTGGAAGTCCGCAACGATGACGTGGTCCCACGATCTGTCCGTGTTCAAAACGTCAGGTCCGTGGGCCAGCGAAAGCAGGCCGGGGATATTGCCTTCCAGCTGCTCCAGGCCGGTGATCCAGCTGGCGCGGATTTCTTCGGTGAAGCTGTCCTTCCAGCGGAACATGACGATGTGCCGGATCATGCGGGCACCGACTCGGACTCGGCCGCGTAATGGGCCGGTTGATCGGCCAACCGGCGGCCGGCCAGGTACGCCATGGTCATCAGCGGGCCCAGGGTCGCCCCGGCGCCGGGATATCCGGCGGCATAGGGGCTCTCGGTGGTGTTGCCGGCGGCGAAGAGGCCAGGGATGGTGTTTCCGTCGACGTCGAGGACCTGGCCATTTCCGTCAGTGGCCACACCTCCGCAGGTCCCGAAGGCTCCGTTGACAACCTCGAGGGCGTAGTAAGGCCCGTACTGCAGCGGCCCCAGCGAGGGGTTCGGCCACGGGTTGTCCGCGTCCCCCCAGTAGCGGTCGTACTCTGAAGACCCCCGCCCGAAGTCGGGGTCCTCGCCCTGGACGGCGTTGACATTGAACCGCTCCACAGTGGCTTCGAGGTTTTCTGCGGGGACGCTGATCCGGGCGGCGAGGTCGGCCAGCGTCGGCGCCTCGATGAGCCAGGCCGGGGTGGGGTCGCCGGCGCGGTGGTCCATGATGCCGTAGCGCTCGAGGTAGGACTGGTCGAAGACCACGTGGGCCGGGGTGTTCAGTGTCTGGTTGTTCGCCGAATCCCAGGAGTGCAGCACGCGGGCCAGGTCGTTGTAGTTCTGTGCCTCATTCGCGAAGCGCTGGCCGTGGCGGTTGATCATGATGGAGCCGGGCCCCTGGCGCTCGAACCGCAGCAGCGAACCGACAGGTTCCCCGTCCCGCATTGTCCCGGTCAGGGACATGGGCGCCCACCAGGCTTCGCGGGTGCCACGGGTCATGGCACCGATGCGCTGGGCCATCTTCAGGGCGTCCCCGGTATTTGAGGGCGGTGAGCACATGGTGTACAGACGGGTGGCGAGCATCGAGTCTGCCAGCTGCCGGTCCCACTCGAAACCGCCCGCGGCCAGCACCACGCCTGCGCTCGCTTCGAATTCGGTACCGTCACTGAGTACGACGCCGGTCACGCCACTCTCGCTGGTAAGGAGCCTTTCAGCGCGTGCCTCGACAGCGAAATGAACGCCATTTTTGAGGCATGCGCTGATGAGCATGGCTACAAGGGCGTGGCCCTTGGCCGCAAACCCGTTGGCCTGACGCTCATTCAGGTCGTCCCACGGGAAAGCGGTGAAGGCGCCCCAGTCCTCGTATTCCTGCATGGTGTAGGGGAGCCGGCCGTCCGTGCGGACGTGCTGGGCCATGGGGCCGAGGGCCTCGTGGCAGTTGAACAGCTCGGGCTCCACCGTCCTGCCGCCCTTAACGGCGCCGGGCAGATCCTGGCGGTAGTCCGGGAAGTTGTCCAGGAAGATGAACCGCACTCCGAGTTCGTCCGCCGCGAAGCGGAGCATTGTGTCGCCGTGGTCCAGGGCTGCGTCGAGCAGTTCGGACCGGCCGCGGCCGCGGGCCACAGCCTCCACGTACTCACGGCCGGCGGATTTTGAATCGTTGATGCCGGCTTCGCGGGCGTAGTGGTTGTCCACCACCCAGAGCATGCCTCCGGACACAGCGGAGGTGCCTCCCAGCAGCTCGGACTTTTCCAAAACGATCACGGACTGGCCTGCATGGGCTGCGGTGGCAGCGGCTGTGAGTGCGCCCGCACCGGAGCCCACCACGACGATGTCATAGCGGCCGGCGTTCTCAGCATTGAGGATGCGCATTTGGTTCTTTCACTCTCCATGGGTCTGACGTCCAGCGGGGGCTGGAACAATTCCCTGAGCGTGGCACGGCGGCAGGCGCTTACCGAGATGGTGTTCCATTGATTCGAACACCTGAGTCGTTGAACGGAACAGGGCGGTTTGGTGCCCGCAGGAGGCTGATGTTCGCCGGTCGGCCTAGGGGCGTTCAGGTCGGCGCGGGGAGGCTTCGGCGCATTGTGCCAATGGGTGCCGGGATGTACCCAAGGCGGCGGGAGATGGCACGGGCAGCCATCTGCATTTGGGGGACGAGCGCCGGAACGTTTTCCTGGCCCCTGGTGACGATAGCGGTGAGGCACGCCAGGGGCTGATCTCCGTCCGCGAAGATCGGCACGGAGATCCCGCTGGACTCATCCACGATGATTCCGGCCATGGAGCAATATCCGGTCTGGCGGATGATGGCCAGGACTTTCCGCAGCTCCCGCGAATCCGTCACCGTGGCATCTGTCAGTTTCTCTAGTCGTCGGCTCAGGAACCGTTCTTGATCCGTCTCGGGGGCGAAGGCCATGAAGACCAAGCCGCCCGAACAACCATGGACCGGGAGGCGGCCGGCGATCCTGGTGATGTTGACGACGGATTCGTTTAACGCCAGCCGCTCGATGTACAGAACATCGGTGCCCTCGAGTACGCCCAGCGAAATGTTGTGGCCGGTGTGGGCGGCCAGGTCCTCCATGACCGGCAGGGCGGACTCGCGAAGGCTGGCGGCCCGGGAACCGCTGGAGGCCAGCTCCCAGAGCCGGTGGCCATGCCGCAGCCGTCCGGATGGGTCCCGGATCAGCAGGCCCTCAATCTCCAGTTCACCTACGAGGCGATGCACTGTGGACACGGGCAGGCCGACCTTACGGCTTAGCTCCCGCAGGTGAAGGGCAGGGGCGTCATCCGCAAAGGCACCAAGAATCCGAACGACACGGTGAATGACGGATTCCCCGGAGGGTGAATTGGCCACGGGACGCCTCTCAGTAGGGGAAGTGCTTTCATCATACCGATGAACGGAACACCCTGGGTCTCGGTGCCCGCTGTGGTAGTGCGTCGATGAACACGGCCACCGGAACCAGCCGTCGGCCGGAAGCCAGCGCAACACCAGCGAGCCGGGCAAGAACAGCACCAGCTGATTGCCGATTGCACCGTTGACTACTCCGCCCTCTCCAGGGGCAGCGGTTGCGACAAGACGCGGTATTGACTATATGGCTTAGATCACTATCATTGGAGCAATGGTTCCTCCATTGAGATCCTGCGAGGGCTACCTCCTCCAGCCGTTGACCTGCTGGACACCCCTGCTTCGATTCAGCCGCCCCGAGAATCACCACTCAAGCGGGGCCTATCCTTACACAAAGGAGTGTTATGTCCACAACAAACGAACAGGTGCGTGTGTTGACGCCTGAACAAAAGGAGAAGGAAGTCCGTCGTGTTGTCGGTTCTAGCTTCCTCGGAAGTGTCATCGAGTACTACGATTTTTTCGTCTATGCCTCCGCGGCATCGCTGGTTTTCGGCCCGGTGTTCTTCTCCAACCTGGATCCCCTGGCCGGCACGATTGCCTCTCTGGCAACGTTTGCGGCCGGTTACGTTGCCCGTCCGGTCGGAGGCCTGATCTTCGGCCATTTCGGTGACCGGCTTGGCCGCAAGAAAATGCTCGTCCTCTCAATGGCGGGGATGGGCATCGGCTCCTTCCTGATGGGCCTGATTCCTCCGGCTGATGCCATCGGGTCCTGGGGCGCTGTCATGCTGGTTACGCTGCGCGTAGTTCAAGGCATCTGTGTGGGCGGCGAATGGGGCGGTGCGGCCTTGATGTCCCTGGAGCATGCCAAGGCGAAAAAACGCGGCTTTGCCGCGTCGTTCGCTACCGCCGGAAGCTCGTTTGGCACTTTCCTGGGAACCGGTGCCATGGGTGTTGTCGCACTGCTGCCCCACGATGCATTCCTTACTTGGGGATGGCGCCTACCGTTCCTTGCCTCCGCGGCCTTGCTGGTTATCGGCTTGATCGTACGCGCCAAGGTTTCCGAGAGCCCTGTCTTCGAAGCTGCCATGGCTGCCCAAGAGGAAAAGAAGAAGGAGTCCGCCCCTCTCATGGAGGTACTTCGCCACCCCAGGATTCTCATCCTGACCACCTTGAGCTGCATATCCTTGTTCAGCATGTCCGCTATGATCAGCACCTTTGGACCAACCTATGCTGTCGCTGGCGGTGCCAGCAGCTCCAGCGTTCTGTTCGGCTTGTCCATCAGCGGGCTTTTCTCTTCTGCAGGGGTCCTGGTCTTCGGCAAACTGTCGGATACCTTGGGCCGCCGCTGGCTCATGATGGCAGGAGGCATTGCAGTCGCGCTGTTGATCTATCCACTCTTCGCGGCCATTGGGTCCGGAACCATCGCGCTTGTCTTTATCGCCTTCGTGACCCTAAAGGTCCTCTACTCGATGATCTATGGTCCGATGGCGGCATTCCTTGCCGAGCAGTACCCGCCCCGGTCGCGGTACACCGGCATCTCGCTCAGTTACCAGCTGGCCAGTTTGATTGGCGCCGGCTTCACCCCTGTCATCCTTGCCTCCCTTTATGCGGCATCCGGTAAGGACATTGGTCCCGTCATTTGGTTCATGGTGGGCATGTGCGCGATCAGCGTGGCGGCCGTTTTCCTTACACGTGAGACCAAGGACAACGACATCATGACGGGCGCGGCGACTAAGGAATTCGCAAGCAAACCTTAAAGCGTCGGCCCTAGCCGATGAGCCGACTCACAAAATGATTCGGGTCATCGGTGGGCCGCCCGGCTACTGAGCACAGGCAAGGCCCGGACGAAGCCCCATCGTCTGGGCCTTGCCTGTGCTGATCGCAGCCGTTGCCTGTTTCCACCTGACTCGAACCGACCGGAAGTAGTTTTATGCATTACATCAAGCTTCGTGACCTCACCGTCTCCGCGATCGGGCTCGGCTGCATGGGTATGTCCCATCTCTACACGGGCCATAGGCAAGCAGATAAAGAGTCGATCCGTACCATCCACCGTGCCTTGGAACTGGGCGTGACCCACTTTGACAGCGCGGAGCTCTACGGGCCCTTCAGGAATGAAGTACTCCTGGGGAAGGCTCTGAGGGGCCGCCGCGACCAGGTGGTTCTTACTTCCAAGTTCGGTCTGATCTCCCACGTGGGGAACGCCGGACCCGCGGACAGCTCGGCCTCAAACATCCGCGCCGCGGTGGAAGGCTCCCTCACGCGCCTGGACACCGATTACATCGATCTGTATTACCAACACCGCGTTGACAAGACGGTGCCCATCGAAGACGTCGTGGGAACGTTGACCGAACTCATTGCCGAGGGCAAGATCCGCCACATCGGCCTCTCGGAGGCGGGGCCGGACACCATCAGGCGGGCGAATGCGGTCTATCCGGTCACCGCGCTGCAGTCCGAATACTCGCTGTGGACCCGTGATGGCGACGATGGAACCCTGGAACTGTTGAAGGAACTCGGGATCGGTTTTGTGCCTTACTCACCTCTCGGCCGCGGTCTGCTTAGCGGAAAGATCCAGTCCCTTAGCCAGCTCGATCAGGACGACTGGCGTTTGAGTAACCCGCGCTTTATGGACGGTGCATTGGAAAAGAACCTCGAGGTGCTCACAGAGGTGGAATCCGTGGCCGAGGAGGCCGGTGCGACCCTGTCCCAGGTGGCGCTGGCCTGGTTGCTATGCAAGGGGAAGGACTGGTCGCCGATTCCGGGCACCATTCGGGTTGAGCACCTTGAAGAAGACCTGCATGCGCTGGACGTCAAGCTCACCCCGGAACAAATCTATGCTCTGGATAACGTCACGCAGCCAGTGGGCGATCATCACACTGCCGCCCAAATGCGGCTTTTCGACCGGGAAAACTCGCTCAGCGCACGCGTGGGGCAATAGCCCATGACTACGCATCCCAAAGTAGCCTTTATCGGTCACAGCGAAGCCGGGTCCGTAATCGCCGGCGAGCTGATTAAGGCGGGGTTCGACGTCGTCGGTTTCGATTCCGCGGTGAGCAAATCACCCGTTGCGCCTATGGCGGAGAGCCTTGAGGAGGCAGTAGCCGGCGCTGCCGTGGTTCTTTCCCTGGGCCCATCCTCCGCGCCGTCCAGGGTTGCCGAGAGCGTGGTGCCCCTCCTTGCCAAGGCTGCTCTTTACGGGGACCTGAGCACCGGCACGCCTGCCGTGAAAAAGGAACTTGCCGCGCTGTTTGACGACGGTTCATATGTGGATATCGCAGTTGCTGGGCAGGATCCGGTGTCCGGCGAAATACCAGCCCTGGATGTGTCCGGGACTGGCGCCAGGAAGTTGGTGGAACTGCTTGAACCGTCCAGGCTGCGCTTGGAGTATGTTTCCGAGATGCCGGGCGAAGCAACGGCGCGCCGGCTGCTCCGCAGCCTGCTGGCCAAAGGTATGGCCGGAGTCATCACGGACAGCCTGTGGGCCGCGGAGAGCATCGGACTGCAGAACTGGGCTTACCGGGAGATTCTAGAGGAATTTGAATCCCATTCCGCCGAAACGGCGAAGCGGTATCTTTCGGGTACCGCCCTGTATGTCAAGCGGCGGCAGATTGAAATGCTGGACGTCGTGGGGATGCTTAACGAAACCGGTTATGAGAGCACCATGATCGCAGCCATCGAGTTCACCTACGGGCGTATCCTCCATGGAAGAAAGATTCCGTTCAGCAAGGCGCCTTAGTTGCTGCGGGGTTCGCCGGACAACGTGAGGGGTGCTCCGTCTCTCGGATTTCAACTGTCAAGACAATTGAAATCCGAGAGACGGAGCACCCCTTTGCTGGTTAAGCTCTCGCTTTCGGTGGCCGCACTGGACCCCCGGCTTAGTACGCGAGCTGGTGCTGCAACGCGTCGAGCACTTCATAGCAGGGAAGAACCTGGCCCACGCTGGAGTTGGGCTCGCGATTCTCCTTGATGGCTGCCACGAACTCGCGGTCCTGCAGCTCGATGCCGTTCATGGACACCGCCACGTTGGAGACGTCGATGGGATCCTCTTTTCCATCGACAAGGTCGTCATACCGCGCGATGTAGGTGTTTGTATCACCGATGTAGCGGAAGAACGTCCCGATGGGGCCGTCGTTGTTAAAGGAGAGTGAAAGGGTACAAATCTTGCCTGTTTCGGTTTGGAGCTGGATGGACATGTCCATCGCAATGCCAAGCTCAGGATGCTTGGGCCCCTGGATGGCATTGGCTTTCACGATTTTTTCGCCGGTCTGGTACTGGAACAGGTCCACAGTGTGGGCTGCATGGTGCCACAGCAAGTGGTCGGTCCAGGACCGGGCCTGGCCCAGGGCGTTGGCATTGGTGCGCCGGAAAAAGTAGGTTTGCACATCCATTTGCTGGATGGCGAATTCGCCGGCGCTGATCTTGTTGTGCACAAATTGGTGCGAGGGATTAAACCGCCGCGTGTGGCCGGCCATGGCAACAAGGCCCGTCTCCTTTTGGACGTCCACGATTTCCCGCACGCCTGCCAGGGAGTCAGCCATCGGGATCTCAACCATGACGTGCTTGCCCGCACGCAGGGCTTCCAGGGTCTGGGCATGATGCATCTGGGTCGGTGTGGCAAGGATGACGCCGTCCAGGTCGTCCTGAGCCAGCAGTTCGGAGTAGCTGGTGAAGGCGGCTTTAGCCCGGTGTTTGACGGCTACCTCTTTCGCGATGTCCATCTTGCTGTGGGCAACATACTGGATTCTGGCGTCAGGGATTTGGGTGAGGGCGTCGAGGTGCTTGTGGCCGAAGGCTCCCAAGCCTACGACGGCAATATTGACAGTCATGCGTTTCCTCCTTGAGGGGTAAGGATCAGGTGGCCAACAGAGGTGTTGGAGGCGGGTACGTGGTTGAACCGGTGGACTTCGTCGACTTTGTCGCCGAGGGCGCCGCGCATGATGAGCCACATGATGAGTTCAACGCCTTCTGAACCTGCTTCCCTCATGTATTCGAGGTGGGGCTTGTACTGGAGCACTTCGGGCTGGTCGACGAGATCGTCCATAAACTTTTGGTCCCAGGGCAGGTTGATCAGGCCCGCACGGGCGCCCTGGATTTGATGGCTCATGCCGCCGGTGCCCCAGATCTGGACGTTGAGGTCCTCGTCGAACTCTTCCACCGCCCGACGTATGGCCTTGCCGAGGGAGAGGCAGCGTTCGCCGGAGGGCTGGGGGTACATCACGACATTCACGGCCAGGGGTATGACCTTGGAAGGCCATTTGTCTGGAGTGCCGTACATCAGTGACAGGGGAACTGTGAGGCCGTGGTCCACCTCAAGCACGTTCAACACAGTCAGGTCGAAGTCATCCAGGATGAGGGAAGCAGCCAGATGGGTTGCGAGCTCCGGAGCACCTTCGACGGACGGAACGGGCCTGGGCCCGTAGCCCTCGTCGCAGACCTCGAATGATTCGGCCACACCGATGGCAAAGGTGGGCATGATTTCCATGCCGAAGTACGAAGCGTGGTCGTTGTAGACGATAATTGCCACGTCAGGATTGTTGGTCTTGATCCAGCTTTTCGAGAACTCGTATCCCTGGAACATCGGCTTCCAGTAGTCGTCCTCTGTGCGGCCCATGTCGATCGCTGCGCCGACTGCGGGCACGTGGCTGGTCGCGACCCCAGCTGTAATTTTAGCCATTATGCTACGTCTCGTTCCTTCTTGGAGCGCCAGCCCTCAACGTTGCGGCCGCCGGCCAGCATCATTGCCTGGTACTGCTCCACGTTCATGTCGGTCATCGTGCTTACGGCCTGGACATACGACAGTCCTTCCGCCGCGAAAATCTTGGACAGGAAGTAGACGTTTCCGCCGTTGTCGAGCATCTTCTGGAAATCACGGGTAAGGACGGCCTGTTTCTGGTCCTCCGTCATCTCCCACTCGTCCAGGTAAGAGCGCTCGTCCGCCAAGAACCTCCTGCGGTTTTCCTCCTTGCGAAGGCTCATGCAAAACTCGTTCAACTGGAAGCCCTCGCGACCCTTCTCAATCGTGAAGATGGTTGTGCCCGGAAGGTCCTTGAACTGTTCAAAATCTGGCTTCATGGTCAGCTCCAATAAAGGTAGTTGGGGTTGGCTACGAGCAACTTCTCCTGCAAAGCCGGCGTTGCTGCTATGGACGGGACGTAGTCCACGAGAATTCCGTCGTCGGGCATCCCTTGTTTCATGTTGGGGTGCGGCCAATCCGTCCCCCACAGGACGCGGTCGGGGAACTCCTCCACGACGGTCCTGGCAAAGGGCACAACATCGGCATAGGCGGGTGCTCCACAGACCGTGATGCGGTCCGGGCAACTGACCTTCGAGATGACGTTGGAGTTCTCCTGCATGAAGCGCAGGAACTCGCCAAACTCTGTGCCGTCCACGGGTTTGGTAACGTCGGGACGGCCCATGTGGTCGATCACGATCGGAATGTTCAGGGAGGTGAAGAAGCCCCATTTTTCCCGGAGATCCGAAGGCTCGAAGTAGAGCACGACGTGCCAGCCCAGCGGACGGATCTTCTCTATGATTTCGCGGTAATACTCGTCGGGCTTGGGGTCCACCAAGCGTTTGACGTAGTTGAAGCGGACGCCTCGGACGCCCAGCTCGTGCATCTGTGCTAGTTCCGCCGGAGTTACCGAGGGCTTTACGGTGACGACGCCGCGCGCCCTGTCGTTCGAGTTCGCCAGGACATCCAGGAGGGCGGAATTATCCGTACCGTGGCAGGTTGCCTGAACCACTACGTTCTTCTCGAAGCCGAGGAAGTCGCGCAACGCGAAGAGGTGCTCCCTGCTGGCATCGCACGGGGTGTATTTCCGTTCTGGAGCGAAAGGAAAGATGTTGCCTGGCCCGAAAACGTGGCAGTGGGCATCGACTGCACCGGCTGGAACCTGAAACGTCGGCTTGCTGGGGGTGGGATCCCAGTCGAGCCAGTCGGAATCCTTCACGAAGGTGAGTGTGTTCATGGGACCAAGGCCTTCATCGTCTGGTTGAGTCGTGGAAAGACTGCGCGGGCGTTGTTGGCGAAGATGTCTTCGCGTTCTGCCGGGGAAATGTCAGCGGCCTCGATGTAGCGCTTCGTATCGTCAAAATACTGGCCCGTTTGGGGATCGGTGCCGCGCACGGCGCCGATCATTTCGGAACCAAAAAGAATGTTCTTGTTATCGATGACGTCAAGCAATAGGTCGATGCCGGGCTGGTGGTAAACGCAGGTGTCGAAGAAGACGTTGTTCATCAGGTGGGTATCAAGGGCCGGCTGCTTCAACATGTCTGCAAGTCCGCGGTAACGGCCCCAGTGATAGGGGACGGCTCCGCCGCCGTGGGGAATGATGAACCGCAGTGCCGGGAAGTCTTTGAACAGGTCACCCTGAAGCAGCTGCATGAACGCGGTGGTGTCTGCGTTCATGTAGTGCGCACCGGTGGCGTGGAAGTTGGAGTTGCACGACGCCGAGACGTGAATCATGGCGGGAACGTCCAGCTCCACCATCTTTTCGTACAGGGGGTACCAGTACTTGTCCGTCAACGGCGTTGTCTGCCACATCCCGCCGCTGGGGTCAGGGTTGAGGTTGCAGCCGATGAAGCCGAGCTCGTTGACGCAGCGCTCGAGCTCCTTGATTGATTCACTGAGATCGGCACCAGGGGACTGCGGCAGCTGACAGACACCGATGAATGACTCGGGAAAGAGATCCACGACGCGTTTGATCAGGTTGTTGCACGCAACGGTCCATTCAAGGCTGATCTGCTGGTCACCCTCGTGGTGGCCCATGGCGGACGCCCGTGGAGAAAAAATCGTTAAATCAATGCCGCGCTCGTTGATGAGGCGCAATTGGTTCTTCTCGACAGAGTCGATGATGCTCTGGTCGGAAATCTCCGGGTAGGCAGGGCTGGGCTTGCCGGCCTTGAATGCTGCCAGCTGATCGATCCGCCACTGATTGTGAAGTTCCGGGGCAGTTGTGTAGTGGCCGTGGCAATCAATGATCATGTGTTCTCCCGGAATACTTGAGGGACATAAACGGAGCCCGACATCAACATGCGGGCGGTGCGGAGTAAGGCGGACTTGGTCACGACCGGCTGGTCCGAGGAGTTGTCGACTTCCATCTGGACTGTAAAGAATCCGGAGGGGTGCTCGACCTGGACTTCCATGCCGGTACCGTCGCCGCGGCCGGGTGTATCCGGCGACCCGATTTTCTCGGCGACACTGCCCTTGAGCACACAGGCGGTGGCTACCGAGACGGCACCGAGAACACCGATGGATTCGTGGACCCTGTGCGGGATGAAGGTCCGGGTGCTGATGGACCCCCCTCCCTTGGCTGGTGCAAGCAGGCTCATCTTGGGAACCGTCTTGTTGGTGACATCGCCGAGATTCATCAGGGGTCCGAGCTGAAGGCGGATTTCTTCCACCCGGCCCCTCAGCTCCGCAGTTGCCTCGAGTTCGGCCGGAGTCTCATAGCCCGTTATGCCAAAATCGGAAGCGTTGAGGCAGGCCACCGGCATGCCGTTATCAACGCAGGTGACCTCGACTCCGTTGACGACGTCGGTCACGTTGCCTGTGGGCAGCAGCGAACCACAGCTTGAGCCAGAGACATCCTCGAAATTGATATTGACGGGAGCATGCGTCCCAGGAACGCCGTCGATGCGGGCGGAACCGGCGTAATTGACCACTCCTCCTGGAGTTTCCACAAACGCTGTGGCCTTCGAATCCGTGTTCACCATGTAGATGGCGACAGGAGTGACACCGTCAGCAGCAGGCAGAAGTCCGTTTTCAAGTGCGAAGGGACCCACTCCGGCCAGAATGTTGCCGCAGTTCTGTTGATCGCTGACCTCGGCACGGTCCGGCCACACCTGAAGAAAAAGATAATCTACGTCAATCCCGGGCCGGATGGACCTGTTGACGACGGCAACTTTTGAAGTGAGCGGGTGGCCGCCGCCCATTCCGTCGATCTCCCGTGGATCGGGTGAGCCCATGGCCGCCAGAAGGAAGGCATCCCGGGCGCCCCGCTCGGCCGGCAGGTCCTCGGCCAGGAAATACAGTGCCTTGGACGTGCCGCCGCGCATCACGGTGCAGGGGACCGCCATCTGACTGGTCATTGCTGGTAGTCCTCGTAGACCAGACCCTTGGCGGCAAGCCTGTCGCGCATGTTGTAAATGTCCAGGCCCAGCTCGCCTGACTTAAGTCGTGTCCGCTTTGCACTCTCATTCGCTTCACGCTCCCGGCCTTTGGCGAGGACGCTCGCGGCGTCCTCCCGCCGAACAACACAAACACCATCGATGTCGGCAACGATCACGTCACCGGGACGGACGAGCTGGTTGGCGATCACGACGGGAACCTGTACATTACCGACGGTCTCCTTCACGGTTCCTTGGGCGCCGATGGCCTTGGACCAGACCGGAAAATTCATGTCGGTCAGGGTGTCGACATCGCGAACACCGGCATCAATGATGAGACCGCGGACGCCGTGCGCGAGAAGACTTTCAGCGAGCAGGTCACCCAGATAGCCATCGTCACAAGGACTTGTCGGCGTCACGACCAAGATGTCACCGGCCTGGGCCTGCTCGACGGCAACGTGGATGGACCAGTTATCTCCCGGAGCAACCTCGCAGGTAAGTGCGTTTCCGGCCACCTTGGCGGGAAAGATAGGCCGCAAACGAATATCGAGCAGGCCGGTCCGACCCTGGGATTCATGCACGGTGGACACACCCAGTCCAGCAAGACCATCAACGATGTCCAAGGGCGTCCGTGGGGTACCGCGAACTACTACTGCCATGATTCTCCTTTGAATACCGCGGAATTCCGCGCGCTGCCGCGCCAAAGTCGGGTGTTCGAAACCGGCTTCCCGGTTGCCCCTGTTACACACTCTGGCACATTGGTTCATCCATTGATATGGTGGAGGTCACGACAGGTCTTGTCAAGACGGAGGAGAAAAAATGCAGTCCCAAAGCGTAGGCCAGAGCGGCGCCAACCAGCCGGCATCAGCAGACAAGCCGTTGCTCACCGTACTGGCCGAATTTGCGCACTCACTTGAAGGTGACGCCATTCCGTCTGCTGTACGCGACCAGGCCAAGCTCTGTCTCCTCGACACGCTGGGATGCATCATCGCTGGCTCCGTTACTGCGGAGGCCTCGGCCCTGCAGCGGGCGGAACGCCGTCTGAGCAGCGGCTCGGGAGTCCTGCTGTCTCCGAGTGAGGAGGCTCGAGTCTTGGGTTACATGGGTGACGTACTGGAACTGAATGACTTGATCGGGGGACACGCAAGCATTGGGATTGTTGCCGCGGTAATAGGTGCTGCCCGGCAAGCGGACTCTTCCGGGGAACAAGTCGTCGATGCAATTGTCGCGGGCATTGAAGTCACTTCCCGCCTTTATGAATCCACGGCATGGACCAAGAAGCCATACACAGAGTCGGGGATGGTCATCCCGAGCCTGGTTTCCGCGATAGGCGCCGCAGCCGCCGTGGCCCGACTGCGCGGTCTTTCCGTCGCCATGACGGCCGAAGCAATGGCCATTGCCGGTACCATCGTCAGCTGGGGTCCAGCCGAGGTCATCTTCGGCACGGGAGGAACCATCAAACCAATCCTGTTCGGTGCGTGCCCTGCGGACAGCGGCATCAAAGGCGTTGAGTATGCCCTGGCGGGACTTACTGGACCGCCGCACCTGATCGAAAGCCCACTCGGGCTCATGGCTGCACTCTCACACAGTTTTGACGAAAGTGAGATCCGTTCACCACGTGTATGGCACCTGCTCAAGCCGCAGCGGAAACTTCATGCATCCTGCGGGTATACCCACTCGAGCATCGACGCCGTCGTCGACCTCGTCCGCCAAGGCGTGAACGTCGCAGAAGCCAAGCGAATCAAAGTCCAGGTGCCCGAATACTTGCTGGCCGCCGTACGCAAGGACCACATGCCGGAAACGTCCAATGAAGCCCGCTTCCATCTGCAGTACTGCCTCGCTCTCGCGGCCAATGGTGCCGACTTCATCAGCCCGGCCCATACGCTCGAATTCGAACGATACGCGGCGTCCCCCGAAATCGCAGCGCTGGCAGACCGGATTGAAGTCACTTCGCTGGAAATCAGCGGCACAATTCACGCGAAACCCTACAACATTTCACGGGTAACCATTGAGGGGCATGACGGGGAAATAGTCGAAGGCGGTTGCAACGCCCCCCGGGGATCGGCCGCCAACCCACTGTCGGACGACGATGTTGTTCAAAAGTTCAGGCGTCTGGCATCTGCACGAATGGCCGACACCGAGATTGAATCGGGTATCAGCCTGATCCAGAATCTTGCCCGTCCAGGAAACGACCAAGGTCTTTGGGCGATCATCGACGACATCTTGGAAGCAGACGCGAAGGCCAGCTAAGTGCGCGGTGTGGGCATCAGGGAAGAGGACAAGAGTGGAAGTGGCCGAATCGTGCACCTGAGTGCCCCACGTCGCCGCTTTTTGGCTAGTCATATGCTTGTTTGCCAACATCCTATCGCCGTCATGAAGTTCTGCCTTGCTGGATCGTGCGGTCCTTACATTGCAGGCACCGTTCGTCGCCAGCGGCGCCACCCACAACCGGGACAGGGCGAAACCCGTCCGTAGTCCGGAAGCAAACAAAAACCGCATTCCGTGAGGGGGACGCGGGTTTTGGGGAGAGCAGATGGGTGAATGTGGTGTGGACAATGTCCACACTTTGGGCGTCGGACTCGCCCGTACTGGGATTGGATCGGGCCGGATTCCGCATGTTTCCGTGGGAGCCTAGTGTTTGCAATGCCCGGAATGTAGTTCGAGTCCCACCTCGGGCACTTGTTGGCCCCTCGTCAGACGGGTTTTGCGTTTAATGCGGTGGCAGTCGCGGAGTTCGGTGATGACTGCCTCCGAAACTGGGGCCTGACCGTCGTGGACGCTCCGCTCAGCGGCGGCACAATCGGGGCCGAGGTGGGCCGGCTGAGCATCATGGTGTGAGGCCCCCACAGCGCAGTGGAACGTCTTGGACCGCTGTTCGCGCTGACGGCTCGACCATCGTGTGGTTCGGCGAGACGGTTGCGCAAAAGACCGTCAAGGCCTGCAACCAGATCGTCGTTGCCGCCACCGTCACGGCCCTGGCGGAGGCGATGGCCCTGGCAAGCTCTGCGGGGCTGGACCTTGAAAAAGTGCAATCCGTGCTCTCCGGCGGCCTCGCCAACTCGGAAGTGTTGACGCAAAAGGGACGTCGATGGATCGCCCAGGACTTCGACGGAGGCGGATCCGCCAAGAACCAGCGCAAAGACCTCAGGTTCATCACCGAGACTGCCGGGCGTAAAGGACTGAAACTTCCATTAGCCGCGTGCCTAAAGAGCGCGTTCGAGGACATGATCGCAGCCGGCGACGGAGACCTGGACCATACAGGGATCTACCGGACCATCCTCACTTAGTCTGCAGACGTGAGCCCAGCGGGTTCACATATCGTCTGCCCATTTTTGTGGTGACCGTAGCGGTCCGGCGGCTCCCTGTCTTGCACTGGACAGCGGTATTGCTGTTCGTTGGACCCCTGACGCAGCCAATGACCTGCGAGGGCGGGTGCGGCTGTCGCGATTGTCCAACCTGAGCGGGACAGTTTTGTGGGCCGGGTATGCGCTATTCCAGGAATCCAGTGTCTGTATCGGATTTTCTCGCGGCGCCAGTAGGGGGGAGGGTGTCGCGGTGGGGGAGCGGCTTGCAGTGGCAGTTTCAGCCGGGGGAGGCCGGCCGGGCGGGGCGGGCCACGTCGGCCTGGATTGCGCGGATGATCGAGGCGAGGATTCCGGACGCGAGCAGTCCTGGACCCAGCGGACCGGCGGAATTCTTTCCCAGAGGTGGCAGGCGCCGAAGCGCGGACCGGGCTTCGGCGCTCATGTGTTCGAGTTGCCAGTGGATCTCGTCGTCGACCGTCCGGGGCCGATCGGGCGCTGCCAGTCCGGCCGCTTTCGCGGCATACGCGGCCGCCCCCAAGGCGTGCGCGCCCATGTGGGCGACGGCCGCTGCTTGCGTGGCAGACCGGGCGGCAGCCACAGCAGCAGCACCACTTACCTCTCGTGCGGCACGGCCAGCAACAAACCGCCGGCGGATCTCTTCGGCGGCACCGAGCTCACCGCGAGCGAAGGCCCGGGCGCGGGCGATGGCGTCCCGGGGGCGAGCATCTGCCGGTGCCTCTGCCTCAAACAAGGCGACAACGCGCTCAGCACAGTCGGCGGCCCAGGTCGCGACGACGCGGCGCTCGGACTCGCTTAGCGTCTGCGGAGAAGCCATATCAGTACCCTACACACGGCTCGCACACCGATCCCGGAACGGGCACATGCTGGTGTTCCGTTCAGCGATACGCAGGGGCGCTCCGCTGCCCCTGCGCCGTGCCTAACCGCGCGGACGGATGACGACGGCCCCGCCTCCCGCATTGCTACCATGAGCCCATGAGCATGGCTAGTGGGGAACAAAACCCGCCGGACGCCAAAGCAGGGGCCCTGCCGGACGGCCCAGTCGTCCGCGGCCCGGCAGCCGTTGCGCCCGTAAATAAGAGGGTCCGGAATCCTGTTTCCCGGCCCTCTATCGCGCCGACTGTCCCGCTGCCTCAGCGGCTGCCCGCCTGGCTGGTCCGGAATCCGCTGTATGCAGGGTGGGCGTGGACGGGTTTCTGGGCGTTGCTGATCATTGTTGACGAGTTCGTGGACCTGGCCGGCTGGACCTGGTACGTGTTTGTGGGGATGGCTGCCCTGCCCACACTGGTCTGCACTGTGGCCGTGCTTCATGCGACCCCGCGCCGATACCTCAAACCCCAGAAAGAATCGGTGCTCGCGCACTTCTTCGTCCGGTTCCTCGCGCTGACGGCTGCATTTATGGTGTGGGGCCTCTCCGTGGTGGCCAGCGCCTCGATTTCCACAACGGTGCAGGCACTGGCCGGGGACTCGGAGCGTGCGGTGACGTCGTTGGGGTTCAACCTGCTCCTGGCGGCGGTCCCACTGGTTGTGTCGGTGTTGTGGATGGCGCTTATTGTGCGCTGTGCGTGGTTCCTGCGCCGTCTCCGCGGCTGGCGCCAGAATCCGCAGGATTCGCGGCTGCCCAAGAGATTCCTGCGGCATTCGCCCCAACTCCGGCGTGTTGTGGTGGGTATTGCCCACCCTGGCCTGCTTCTGGTGGCTGGGCTTGGCACGTCGGTTCTGGCACTCCTCCTCGGCGCCGTGGAACTCACGCTCAACGTGATTGCCTGAGGACCGGCAGCTTCCAGCAGGAAAGAAACCTCTACGCTGGGCGGGGGCTGCGCGGCCGCACGGATTTTGAACGAGCGTACCGGCCATCACCTGTGTGGTGGCCACGGAGGCATGGCTTAGGAGTTCTTGGACTCCCCGGACGTCGGCGTCGCTGGTTGCGGTGCTCGTGCTCGTGTACGTGCAGGCTCGGACATTCCTATTCGGACCATGTCATCCCCTGCAGGTGGAGGGGAGCCAAAAGGGAACGGGTAGCCCCCGCTTCTGCTGCCCACATACGGAGCCAATTCCCAGGGTTATCCAGCGCTACGGTTGCCAGGGAGCTGCCCGCATGGCTCCTATTCCGGCCGTGATAGCCCGAATTGACCCCAGCCGTGGACAGGTCCCAGTCATCGAACGCTGTCCTTGGCCCCTCGTGCCAGCCACTGTTTGCCTCATGCGTGGGTCGGCTGCAAGGCCACTCTTGGTGCTTCTTCAGTGTTTGGTAGGGTTGGGCCTCTCACATAGTGCGACGGTGAAGGCGGCGGGTCGGCCGAGGATCTGGCTTTGCCCAATCGGTGGATGGTCGCCGTAGGGGTTCAACTCTTTTCTGACGCCTGGGGAGTGGGAAGGTGGCCGTCGGCCGAAGGGAGGTGCACCTTGTTCACACTCTGAACATATGTGGTGACATGGGACTGTCCCTAGGCGGCCACGTCCGGAATGGTAGACGGAAGCAAAGCGACGGTTGCCGGTATGGTGGGGCCACCGTTTGCGAGATCGACTTGCGGCTTGCCGTCGCGGCTAGGCCTCGGACGCTAGATCCAGGCTGAAGCGGTCAGAACCAGGCACCGACGATAGAAGAAGTTTCGTGTAGTCGTTGACGGGGTTTGTAAATACGTCACCTGCTGTCCCTGACTCGATCACGTCGCCCCGGTAGAGCACCGCTACGTCATCACACACCTGCTTCACGACGGCGAGGTTGTGAGAGATGAAGAGCATCGTGATGCCTCTCTTGATGCGGAGCTGTTCGATCAGCTCGAGCACCTCCGCCTGAGCTGAAACGTCCAGGGCGGAGGTGATTTCATCAGCGATCACCACGTCTGGTTCCACGATCAGGGCGCGAGCGATGGCTACTCGCTGGCGCTGGCCACCTGAAAACTCGTGCGGGAAACGGTTGATGAGGTCCGGCGGCAAAGACACTTCTTCGAGAGCAGCAGTGATCCGGTCTTCGAAACGACGGACCACTGGTCTGAGCGGGTTTATCGCCTCGGCGAGGGTCTGGCCGACCGTTCGACGAGGGTTGAGCGATGAGTAGGGATCCTGGGGGATCAGCTGCACCCGTCGGCGAAACTCGCGCCGGCGTGACCGGTCGAGGTGCGCCAGGTTGGCTCCGTCGAACGATATCGCGCCCGCTGACACGGGAACGGTGCCGATGATCGCCTTCGCGAGCGTCGACTTACCCGAACCCGATTCACCGACGAGGCCGACCGTGCGCCCCCGCTCGATGCGCAGGTCGACCGTGTGGAGCACCTCGCGATGGCCGAATCGTACGCTGACGCCGGTGATATCCATTACTACCGCGGCTGGTTGAAGGTTCACGGCCGCTCCTTCCTGACGTCGTCGATCCTCGGCACCGCGTCGAGCAGGCGCCGGGTGTATGGGTGGGAGACTTCGCCGGTGCGGAGTTGCTCGGCTGTGAGCTCTTCAAGCAGTCGGCCGTCTTTCATGATGATCACTCGGTCGCAGAGAGCTTCCACCACGCCGATATCGTGCGAGATGAACAGCATAGACATCGACCGCTCCCGGTTTATTCTCTTGAACTCCCGGAGGATGTCAGCCTGGACCGTGACGTCCAGGGCCGTCGTCGGTTCATCCGCGATAATCAGGGCCGGATCCGTGACGAGTGCTGACGCGATCATGGCGCGCTGGCGCATTCCCCCTGAAAGCTCATGCGGGCGCGAATCAAGGAGTCGGTCCGGATCGTCAATTCGCATTTTTCTCAGTATCTCAACGATCACTTCCTTGGCCCGTCGAGCCGAGTACCCCCGGTGCACGCGAAGCACCTCAGTCAGTTGGGAACGCATCCGAAGCGACGGATTGAATGTAGTCCCTGGGTCCTGATACACCAGTGCGAGTGTGTTGGCGAGAGACTTACCGTTCGTCGATTGAAGCAGGTCCAGCTCTCCGACCTTCATCTGTGACGCGTGGGAACTGAGCCCGTCCGGAAGCAGTCTCGCCAGCGACATGGCGGTAAGTGATTTCCCGCTCCCGGACTCACCAACGAGACCGAGGATCTCGCCGTGTCCGATACGGAATGAGAGACCGTGTACGAGTGGGACGCCGTTGGACGTGTGAACGACCAGATCCTGCACAGAGACGAGTGAGTCCGGTGCTGGGACCGGGGTGTTGACCGCCGGGCGGTCCGTTTTGGCGCGAGCCGGGCGTTGCAGTGAGGCGCGCGGGTCGGCGGCGGCAGCGAGTCCATCGCCGATGAGCATCGCTGCAAGGGAGATCAAGACGATCATTACCGTAGGTCCAACGATATCCAGCGGCCGCGTGTAAATGGATGGCAATCCGTCCGCGAGGAGTCGCCCAAGGTCGTATTGCGGTGTCTGAACACCGAGGCCGACGAAGGAGAGGGCTGAGATCGCAATCAGGCCGAAGGAGAAGACGGAAGCAGTTTGAATGAGCAACGGCTCGGCCATGTTGGGCAGCAGGTGCCTGGTGATGATGAACCGGTTTGGCACGCCTACGAGCCGGGCCGTAGTCACGAAGTCTTTCTCGTAGACGGAAGCTGCCAGTGTGGACGAGAGCCGTGCCATTGACGGGATGCCGGAGAGCCCGATCGCCAGCACCAGCTGCCACGGGCCCGACCCCAGGATCGCCGCAATGACCACGGCAACCAGCAGGCTTGGGTACGACACCGCGATCTCCACGAGGCGTAGGCAGAAGCCGCGCACTCGGTCGGGAAGGAACCGGATGGAGGTACCTATTCCGATACCGAAGACCACCGAGAGTACGGTGGCCCCGAAGGTCATGAGGAGGCTGAGCCCGGTTGCGACCATCGCCCGCATAAACATGTCGCGACCGAACAGATCGGTGCCGAGCAGATGAGACGATGATGGCGGGAGTGCCGTGGCCTCCGTCAGCGCGTCGGCGGCCCCGCCGCCGATCCACGGGATGATGATTGCGCCGAGCACTATGAGGCCGATGAGAGTCAACCCAATTATGAGACTGGGTGTCCTGCGGAAGCGTCGAGGTGCAGGGCGGGATCCAGCCGGAGGAAGTGACGTCGGGGCGTCCAACTCGGGTGCATTTATGGTCATCTGTTCAGCCTCGGATTCTCGGGTCGACGATGGCGAGCACGATGTCGACGATGAGGGTCAGGATGGAGCCGAGCATCGCAAGGACGAGGACGATTCCCTGGATGAGTGGGTAGTCTTTGGTCTTGACCGCGTTCACAATCCCGAAACCGAGCCCGGGCCAGTTGAAGACGAGCTCCACCGAGATCGCTCCGCCGAGCATGCCGATCATGATGATTCCGCTGAGCGTCAGTGTGGTGGTCAGGAGATTCGGCAGCGCGTACTTGGCGTAGAGACGTCCCGTACCCACGCGCCACCCGCGCGCCGTGCGCATGTAGTCCTGCTCGAGCACGACGGCGGTCTCACGCCTGACGATGCGGGCGATCGAGCAGATTGAGGCGATGCTGAGGGCGGCGCAGGGGAGGATGATCGCGGCCGTGATGTTCCCGGCTGAGTAGGCTGGGGGAAGTGCTTTCAGCCAGATCGCAAAGATGAGGACTAGCGCCGTGGCCATCACATAGGCCGGGATAGCAGACAGGAAGGCCGTGCCGTAGCCGAATGCGCTGCCGAGCCATGTCCGCCGTCCGTTCCGGGTGAGGATGCCGACGGACATCCCCATGGGAACCGCGACGACCAGTACCACTAGTAGCGCGAGCACAGCAAGCCCGGCAGTGAACGGAAGCCGGCTGAAGACCCCGTCGGACACTGGTGAGTTCAGTGAGAAGGAGAAGCCGAGGTCGCCTCGAAGTACACCGGTGACATAGTTCATGAACTGCACCGGCATGGGCAGATCGAGGCCGAGTTCCTGTCTGACCTGTTCGATCCGGACGAGGTCTGCGTTCTGCCCAGCGGCGCTCACTGCCGGATCGCCAGGGATTAAGCGAACGATCAGAAACGTCATGATCACAGCCACGACGAAGGTTGCCAGTACCCCGCCGGCCCGATTCAAGACGAATCCGATCCACGAGGAGCCCGCCATTCGGCGGAGCAAGGTGGGGTTCGGCCGGGCGGGCAGTACGGCGTTGACCGTGCTGCGCTTCTGCTCCTGTGCTTCCATAGCGGGGTTCCTCACTCTGGACGATGACGTTTTCTCGCGCACTGCGACTAGCCCATGAGGCGGAGGGTAGCAGGATCGACGTTTTCACCGATCTTGCGGGCGCTTACGTTTGCCCTCGTGATGGTCACGGTCGATCCTCCGACGAGTGGAACGACGTCGTATCGATCAAACAGCGTCTTCTGGGCAGCTTCGAAGTGGTCGCAGCGCTCCTTAGGATCAGTGGTGGCTAGCCCGGCCTTCATCGCCTCGACCCCGGCAGGGTTGTCTGATGCGCTGAAGTTGCGTCCGTTGTCCTCGACGGCTGGGCCCATCGTCCTGCTGAGCGACGCGCTGATGGTTTGACCGGCATTCTGGTCGCCTATGAACACCAGATCCCAGTCCGAGTCGCCCTTTGCGATCGTGCTCCAGAAGGTCGCGTTGTCGACCTTCTGGAGATCGACGCCGGCACCGGCAGTGGTGAGGGCCGAGTAGATGTAGTCGGCACCGTTGCTGAAGCTCACGTTTGCCGTGTTTCCCAGCATCTTGATTCCATCTACAGACGACAGAGCGTTTTTCGCAGCAGCGGCATCGGGGGCGATCAGGAGGGACTGGTCCTTATTAACGCATTCATAGGAAGCGGGGACGATCGAGGTCAGCACTTCGGCGTTCCCGTTCGAAAAGACGGCGTTGAAGCCCTTTTGGCTAACGGCCTGAGCAACAGCCTTTCGAAGCTCCGGTTTGTCAGCGAAAGCATGCCCTGGTCGCTCATTGAAGACGACGTATGTGGTGTAGGCCGTGATCCGGTTCTGGTGGATGGTGTCGTTCCCCGTGAAGCGGGCGATCGTGTTCCAGTCAGCGAAGTCTGCGAAGTCTACCTGGCCGGCGAGCACCTGGTTGGCTGTAGTCGATTCGTCGTTGCTGATTGTGTACGCGATTGTTTCAGCCGGGCGCCCGTCCAGCGGGCTGGAGAAATCCGGCCAGGCCTTGTACTGGGCGTTGAACTTAAGTGAGTAGGACAACCCTGGCTTGCTCTCGGCCAGCGAATACGGGCCAGAGTAGGCCCCGGCCACCGAACCGGCTTTGAGTCCGGCCAGATCTGCGAGCCCTGCCGGGCAGATGATGCCCGTCTGCGCGACGGTGAGGCCCGCTTCGAGGTCTGCGAACGGTGCCGACAGCCCGACGTGCACGGTGGAGTCCGCATCGTTGGCGGTGATGGTCGGCGTGCCGTCCCCAAATGCCAGCGCCTTCCAGGTGGAACCCGTGTTTGGGTCCGCCAGGTACTTCAGGGAGTTGGCGACGACCGTGGCTGTGATTGGTGTTCCGTCTGAACACGTCGATCCATCGCGGATGGTGAACGTGTAGTCGGAGGCACTGGATGCTGTCCAGCTCTTGGCAAGGCCACCGACGATACCGTCGGTGTCCCTGCGCAGCACCGTGTCATAGAGCAGCCGGTCGAGCTGGAAAGTCTGCACCCCCGCCGCAAGCGCCGGGTTGAACGTGGAAGGATCGCTGTAGATGCGCGCGTTGATCGTGCCGGACGGCTTGCCATCCGAGGCCCCGCCTGGGGCAGTGGGTGCCGCGCCGCCACCCGTGCAGGCGGAGAGCGCAACTGTTGTGAGGGCGGTCGCGGCTGCGACCGAAACTGCGCGGAGCGCGTTACGCCTTTTCTCCAACTTATTCGACATGGTGTTCCTTGCTCGTGGTGGGTGGCAGATCCCGCGTCATTGGGTTAATGGGCTTATCCTAGGTCGGCTCCTTCGATGCAGGGAAATGCTTATCATGGAGCATATTCATACCTTGGAGGCATACGTGGACTTACGTCTCATCCGTTACTTCCTGGCGATCGTTGATGCCGGCTCGGTGTCCGGCGCGTCCCAGGCATTGTTCGTGACCCAGCCGTCGCTGTCGCGTCAACTGCAGCGCCTCGAGGGGGACCTCGGCCAGCCGTTGTTCGACCGAGGCCGGAAACGGCTCGTGCTGAGCGCTTTCGGTCAGGCGTTTCTGCCGATCGCGAGAGACCTCCTTCAGCATGCGGAACTCGCCGCGGCGTCGGCTCGCGCTCTGGCCTCGGGCCAGGCGCCGAAGCTCACCATCGCCGCTCCTCCTGCGACCATCATCGATATCGTTGCTCCGTTCATCGCCAGAAGCGGTCCGTCGGGTGCGGTCGTCGATGCCATTCAGCTGGTCCCGGAGCATGTTTACACGGCCCTCCATGACGGCTCCGCGGACCTGGCGCTCAGCACCAGGGTTCCGCCGGCTGACCTTGAGTGGCGGGTCGTCGGGTACACGCATCCGTGGGCGCAGTGCACGCCGACGTATGCGCAACTCACCTCCTTCGACAGGATCTCGGTCGTCGAGTTGGTCTCCTGGCCACTCATCGTGATGACGAAGGGTCACGCGATCCGCGGTCTGTTCGACGATGCCGTCGCCCGCGCCGGCCTCACCTACGAGCCGGCATATGAGACCGCTTCGAACTCAGTCGCGCAAGCACTCGCCGCCGCCGGGCGCGGGGTTTGCATCCTGTCCGACCACTCGCGGTTCGGGCTCCATGCCATCCCGGTAACCTCGGAGACCGGTGAACTTCACATCCCGCTCTACGCCGCGTGGGTTCCCCGCCATTTCGCAGCGGACGCTATCGAGGGCTCGCTCGACGCCCTCGGAGGATTCATCGAGCAGTTGTACTCCCTCGACCCATAGCGGCGACAGAGGAATTGGAGGGGGCCCGGTTGGCAAATCCGAAGTTGTGAGTATTCTTGCCACACCACGACGCTTCCGTCGGACTCGCTGGAAAACGGTCGATCGACCGCCACCATTCGGCACGCCTGGAAACGTCGGCGACGATCAATGAGGGGATCCTGATGGCACTGCGCCTTGACATTGAACCGGAGCGACTGTGTCGCTTCGTCGAGCTTTACACGGAATTTCACCGACATCCGGAGCTCTCGATGGAGGAGCATCGCACAGCGGCGCTGATCGAGTCGGAGCTTCGCGCCTCCGGGCTGGAGACGTTCCGTTGCGGAGGTACAGGCGTAGTCGGAATTTTGCGGAATGGTGAAGGCCCGGTGGTCGCGTTTCGAGCCGACATCGACGGGCTCCCCATCCTCGAACGGACAGGCTTGGCTCACGCCAGCGTCGACACTGCCACGCTGGCAGACGGCACCGTCGTGCCGACGATGCACGGATGCGGACACGACGCGCACATCGCCTCCGCATTGGCGGCAGCAGACCTACTCGCGACCGATCTCACCGCTTGGACCGGAACTGTCGTCTTCGTTTTCCAACCCGGCGAGGAAAACGCCGCCGGATCCGCGGCGATGATCGATGACGGTCTCTGGCGTCGCGCGCCCCGCCCGGACGTTGTCCTCGGACAGCACCTGGGGGCGTATCCGGCCGGCACCGTGCAGACCAGACCCGGCCACGTGATGTCGCTCGCAGATTCCTGGAAGGTCCTTGTCCACGGACGAGGAGCCCATGGCTCGCAGCCCGAGAACGCCATCGATCCGATTGTCACCGCCGCCTACATGATCACCCGGTTGCAGGCGGTCGTCTCACGGCACTCGAGTCCGCTCGACCCGACAGTCGTTACCGTCGGGACGTTCCACGCTGGGCTCAAAGAAAACATCATTCCTGATGAAGCCGAATTCACCCTCAACGTCCGGACACCGAATGACAAAGTTCGCGAACGGGTTCTCGGGGACCTGCGGCGAATACTCGCCGCCGAAGCCACGGCCGCTGGCGCCAAGGCTCCCACAATAACCGAGATCTCGCGGTTTCCCCGGTGCTTCAACGACCCGGCCACTACCGCATTGGTTGGAACTGCGCTTCGGTCTTCACTCGGTGCTGACGCCGTGCGTGTCGATCGACCGTTGTCGATGGGGAGCGAGGACTTCGGACGCCTGGGAGACAGCATCGGTGTGCCATCGGTTTTTTGGTGGTTTGGCGGCATCGAGGCGTCGCGGTTCGAAATGATGGCGCAACCGGTGCCGGCCAACCATTCGCCGCTGTTCGCACCGGACCCGGTTCCCGCCATCACCACCGGCGTTCAGGCGGCAGTGGCCGGTATCCTCGCCTTCCTTGGACCGGCCACTGTCGCAGGTCAGGACGACACCGATGAACGCTGAGCCCCAGAGTCCCGCATGGAGGTGGAGCGAAGAACGAATCCGGTCTACTGTGGGGAGGGTTCGTGCCGGGCGCCCGCTTCTTTCCGATCAAGCCGACTCGCGGTGGCCCAACGGTGCACGCACAGCGGTCGCACTGTCGTTCGACGCCGATCACGAGACGCCAGCACTTCGGGACGGACTTACCTCCCCCGGCAAAATGGCCCAAGGGGAGTACGGCGCACGCGTCGGCGTCCCCCGAATCCTTGCACTCCTGGATGAGCACCGGATTCCCGCCACTTTCTTCGTCCCCGCGATCTGCGCCGTGCTTCGACCCGACGAGGCTCCCGGCTATATCGCTCGAGGGCACGAGGTCGGTGTGCACGGGTGGATCCACGAACGGAACTCACTCCTTGGCGCCGACGAAGAGTTCGATCTGACCAGTCGCTCCGTGGATATCCTCGAAGCGCAGACGGGGATCCGGCCGTGCGGAATCAGGACGCCCTCTTGGGATTTTTCGTCATCGACGCTCGAGATCATCCGCGACCTGGGATTCCGTTACGACTCATCGCTCATGGCGGACGACGACCCGTACGAACTCCTGCAGGACGGGGTCGGGACGGGAGTCGTCGAAATCCCGGTCGAGTGGCTTCGCGACGACGTTCCCTACCTTTCGACCGACATGGCGGCGGCCTCCCGGCCGAACGTAACGCCGATGAGCCTCGCGTCCATCTGGCAGGCCGAGTTCGACGGCGCCTACGCCGAGGGTGGGGTGTTCCAGCTGACGATGCACCCGCACATCATCGGACACCGATCGCGCATGGTCGCTTTGAAAGCGCTGATCGAGCACATCAGGGCACACGAGGACGTGTGGTTCGCTACCCACGCTGAACTTGCTGCACACGTCGGCTCGGGCCTGATGCGCCCGCCCACCCAGAAGCCGAGTCAAGAAACCTCTTTTCGATCCGAACAGGAGTACTGAACATGGAACACATCGTCATCACAGGGGCAGCAAATGGACTCGGGTTGCAGGCTGCGATCCGATTCGCCGAAAAGGGGTCCGCGATCACCATGGTCGACTTCAACGGTGATCGACTGGCGGAGGGGGCCGAACAGGTCCGCCGCGCGGGCGCAGCGAAGGTCAACACCATCATTGCAGACCTCCGAAACGCAGACGCGCCGGGTGAGGTGATAGCTGAAGCTTGGGCGTTCGCTCCGATCGACGTTCTGGTCAACAGCGCCGGAATCTACCCGTCGGCACCGATGCTCGAACTGACAGCGGCTAGGTGGGACGACGTTCAAAACATCAACGTCCGTGCCCCCATGCTCGCCTCGGTCGCTTTGGCCCACCGAACGATCGCCGAGGGGCGCCCGGCGGCGATCGTGAACATATCCTCCACCGTCATCCTCCGAACACGCCCGGGGGCAGCAGCGTACAGCGCATCCAAGAGCGCGGTCGAGATGCTTACGCGCTCTGCAGCCCTGGAGCTCGGCGAATACGGGATACGGGTTAATGCCGTCGCTCCGGGCTTCGTTGCAGTCGACAGCCCGATCAACCCGGTAACGGATGAGTACTCGGCGGCAGTGTCGATGAACCCGTTAGGTCACCCGGGCACCCCGGACGACATCGCGGCTGCCATCGTCTGGCTTGCAGGTCCGGAAGCCAGTTGGGTAACCGGCAGCGTCCTGCGCGTCGACGGCGGCTCGTCGACAGGATCGCGGGCGACGCCCCTGAGCTGGGGGACGACTTCCCTCCCCGATGATGCGCCGGTGGGCTGAGCTGACCTATGTCTCTGGGACATACATGTAGTCCAAACTGAGCATTTCCCAGCATGGGAACGGGCGACCTATGCTGGCCAGACGTCGCTCTCTTATACCTCGATGATGCGACTGTCGACCGAAACGGAAAGAGCCTAGATGTCGAGCGACTTCAGCGATTTGACGGAGTGGATCGGGGAGCAACGTGACGCGATTGTGGCGGACCTAGTTGACCTCGTCTCACTCGAGACCCCATCAGAGGACAAGGAACTACTCGCCGGGGGCCTTGCCTGGATTGAACGGTGGATTGAAGCACGCATCGGATTGCCCGACGATCGTCGTTTCGTGGACGGCGGAGCCTACGGAGACATCGTCGTGCTGGAGTACCGTGCCGCGACACCAAGTGATCGTTTGGTCACGGCGCTCTGCCATTACGACACCGTGTGGGCAGCTGGCACGCTCGAGGGCTGGCCAGCGGTCATCGACGGCGACCGGGTCACCGGGCCTGGCGTGTTCGACATGAAGGCTGGACTGGTGCAATTGGTCTGGGCGATTCGCGCCAACGCTGAGCTCGGACTGCCGCTTCCAAACATCCGGCTGCTCCTCAACGGCGACGAGGAGATCGGCAGCACAGCCTCCCGTCCTGTCATTGAACGGGAGGTCACTGACAGTGACGAAGTGTTGGTCTTCGAAGCGAGTGCCAACGGTGCGGTGAAAACGGCACGGAAGGGGGCCGGGATTTTCCAGCTTGAAGTGACCGGTGAGGAAGCTCATGCTGGGCTGGATCCAGAGCACGGCATAAGCGCGATTGATGAGCTCTCCCGCATCGTTGTGAACCTTCATGATGCGACCGACCTCGACCGGGGTACGACTCTAAACGTCGGCATCATGCAGGGCGGCACTCGTACGAACGTGAAGGCGGGAAAGGCAAATGCCAACGTCGATGTGAGGGTCAGTTCGGATGAGGAAGCGGCACGAGTCGATGCATTGTTTGCGGGGTTGGTCCCTGTGAATGCGAAAGCGAACATCAGAGTGTCCGGAGGGTGGAACCGGCCAGTGATGCGGCGCTCAGCTGCCATCGCAAAGCTTTTCGAACTGGCAGCCGATGTCGCCTCCGACCTCGGCTTCACGTTGTCGGAAAAGTCCGTCGGCGGTTACAGCGATGGCAATCTTGCGGCGGCGCTGGGGCTCCCGGTGCTGGACGGACTCGGTGCGATTGGCGACGGGGCTCACTCGCGGGGCGAATGGGTCAGTATCAGCGGCGCCCTGCGCCAGACCGCGCTCACATCGGGGATCCTCTCCCGACTGGCCTCAACGAGTCGGCGGGATGACAGCCTTACAACGAGCTGAGTCTAAAACGACCATCTGTGGCCAGCCCGGCATGGCGGTCAAATATGCAGTTAGCGACGAAGTCGCGGCCTTGATAGCGTCGGGGGCAGGGTTCCCGCGGATCGATGGCAACAAGCGAACTGCGTGGACGCTGTTGTCCTCGACGCACCGAAAGATCGAACAGGCGCTGCTGATTTTGGGGTGCCGCAGGGCTTGGTAACCACGTGGACCGGCAAGGCAGCCGATCGATAACTATGCTGGTTCCATCTGAACGATTGCCTGCTGAGCTGACTAAGGAGTGCGTGCCATGCCTAAAACCGGCAAGAACGACCACGCCCGCGAGAACGAGCTTCCCTCGACCCTCCAGCGCTCGGAGCAGAAAGCCCAGGACACTTTCGCCAAAACCTATGACGCCGCCCTCGAATCTTACGATAACGACGAAAGCAGAGCTGCACGCACCGCCTATGCCGCTCTAAAGCACAGCTACGAGAAGGTGGGCGACCACTGGGAGCAGAAAGAGAAGCGCGGCCCTTCAGACAAGCACGCGGAGGAGGGACTCGATTCACCTCAACCCACAGCTGGTGGTGTGGATGCCAACGCGTCGAAGGAGCATCTCTACAAGCGTGCGCAAGAACTGGATATCGACGGCCGCTCGAGGATGAACAAGGACGAGCTCATCACAGCGCTTCAGAAGGCCAACGACGCAGCAACCCGGAAGGCGCGAGAACATTAGCTTCGAGGGCCCCGCGCCTTACAGGTCCTCCCGAGAAGCTGCCTAGTCGACGTACCGGAGCCCTGCGGATTCGAGTAGACGTCCAGGCCGAGTTCGCCTGCGCCGGAGCGCTTGCGTTTGCCTTCTTCGTTGTCCGCGCAGGTCCGCGCCGCTGCCGCTACCTCTGCGGCGGGTTCGGCGGGAACCACGACGACGCCGTCGACGTCGGCGATCACGACATCGCCGGTGACGAGTGCGTTGGTGCAGACCACGGGGATGGTGACTTTCGCGGGGCCGTCAGTTGAACGTGAACAGGGACCGTTCCCGCAGATCCATCATCGCTTCCCGCAGCCGCGGGTTATCCCGCCCTGCCGGCAGAGCAACACGTATGCCGGCCCCGATGAACTCCATCACCTCGTTCGGAGTGAAGAGCCTCACACCCTGAGGCGACCACCGGACTTCCGCCGGAATCGGCTCATCCCCGCCGTACATCGCGAACAGCGGCACGACCCGCTCCACGCCCTGGAGCGCAGCGAACCTGCGGGCACCGTCCACGAGGCACCCATGGTTGCGGCTCCAGCGCGATGGGTGACCGATCCCGGGCGGTACACGCCGAAGGGGCTGACTCCCGATGCACAGGCCACAAGGCCAATGGGTGATTCAGGTCAAATGGTCGAAGTCTCCTCCCGCCCAGGCAGCGTGCCGTTGGGCGGAATCGTGCAGAATCGCCTTGGCCCCGGACGCGATTACATTGTTGAAGTTGCCGTAGATCCGGTCGAATTTGAGCTCCCCAAGCTGCGCGGCGATTCGTAACGCCACCGCGCCGGACAGGGGTAAACGATTCGGGTAGCTGCGCATGAAGGCGATGGAACGACGGTCTGGATTCGGATACACGCTGTCACCGGTCAGCAGAACTCCTCTGCCGTCCGCTCCGGCGGCCCAGTGCACCACGGCGCTGCCGGGGAAGTGCCCCCCGGTCTGGTGCAGTGTCAACCCTTCGGCGATAGTCTGACTGCCAGACCAGTATTTGATGATCGGATCGTTGCGCCCGAGCCATCGCCGGTCCGCGTCCGCCACAAGTACAGGAACGCCGCCGAGCCGAAGCGACCATTCAACCTGCACACCAAACATGTGTGGATGGCTAGCGGCGATCGCCAGGACCGGGCCCCGCTCGAGCGCTGCCTTCAGAGCGCTGTCATCGACGTATCCGACCGGATCCCACAGCAGCGAACCCTGGTGCGTCACCACAAGCTGAGCGGTCTGGCCGATCCCGACTTTTGGTTCCGTCCTGATCCCGGTAAGTCCCGGCTCGTTCTCCGTCAACAATGTCCGGTGGCCCTCCTGCTTTAGCCCGTCAAGTGTGAGCCACTTTTGTCCGTCCTCGGGCACGTACTGTCGCTCGTCCGTGCAGATCGGGCAGAGCTCCGGTGTAGGTTCGTCGCGTTCGACGGCGCAGGTTGCGCAGATCAGCATGGTAGTCCCTTCTAAGCGTCTTGTGTCCTGCTTACTAGCCATCCCCAAAGATCAAACGCTAAACGGTTGCGGCGGGGCATGAATCGGTGGAAATGGTATTTGCCGGTCCTAGAAACTGGTCACCAGTTCGCCCAGCACTTCTTCGAGCCTGTTCGGATCGGTGGCGTCATAGTAGTGCGCCCCGCTGGCCCGGGCGATTTCCAGCAGAGTGGGGACGTCGGCGTCGGGCCCGTAAGCGAGCGTAAAGACGAGCACCGGCGTCGAGTGGTTCTGATGGCTCAACTGTTCTGAGAGCCCGCTCAGGTCTCCCGGGTGCGTGGAATCATTTTTGCCGTCACTCAAAAGCACGATGGTGTTGATGAAGGTGTCTTTGTATTCCTTGGCCTGATCGCTTGCGAAGCGGCTCACCGCTTCGAAAAGAGGTGTAGCGTCCACGGCCTGGAGCCCATTGAGCTTGGCGATGAGGTCTTCTCTATTCGTCCTGAACGGGGCTACCGGGCTTACGATGCCCGGCTGCAAGGGGCCGTCGCCCACATGGGAGAAAGCGGCCAGTCCAATCTCATCCTCACCCGAGAAATGGTCCAGTGCCTTGAGAACGGCATCCTTGGCCCGTTGCAGCTTCGTCACTCCGGGTCCCTGCACCATGGACTCCGAGATGTCCAGCAGGAACAAGGCCCTGGCCCGCTTGCGGACCTCGGGGAAGCTGTCCTGCACGGCAACAAGGGCCTCCGCCTTGGGCAGTGGCAGTGGCAGGAGCGTCTCAGCATACCTTCCGGTTTCCGCCACCCCAGTATCCAGCTCGCCCTGGATGGTCCGGTACCCGGATGCCCTCACAACGTTTTGGCCCTGTTCCGTCACTGCGAACGCGAGGAAATCCTGGGCCGCCAGACGCTGCTGGCTCCCCACCCAGTCTCCGTCAAGGATTACTGCCGGGTTGTCCGCCACGTGGACGCCGTCGCGGGGATAGATGGCCCGGAGGGGTTCCTTGGGCGCGGGACCGGATTGCTTCGTCATTCCGTCCTCGCTGACCACTCCCCGGTTGTAGTCCCAGACAGATTTTTCATCCACGATCACGGCGGAGAGGAATTCCGAGACCATCCCAGCATCGTCAGCCTCCCTGGCGTGCCACAGGAAATGCTCGGGGGTGGCCATATAGTGGCTGGTGCCTAGTTCCACGGTGCGTACTTTCTCCACGAGTGACGGTGCGTCCAGGTCCATGCCGTCCAAACCCCCCAGGCTGCCGCCGGCGGCACCGTAGGAAGCAACAAGTGCCATCAAACCCGACGTCGAGACGAGCGGACTGGCCTTGCCGAACTTGAACTTGCCCCAGTCGCCATGGCCGAGGCGCTCCCAGGCGTCCTGGTCCTCGGCCATCCTGAAGACCTCAGACCACGACGGCGGTTTGCTGTCCCAGCCGAGGGCACTAGCCATGGTCTCCGGCATTGCCACTACGATCGCACTCCGGGCGATGCTGATGCCTTCCTGCGGGACAGTGCTTCCGCCGGAACGTTCACCTGCGATTCGTAACCACGCGGAGGAGTCTGGCAGCCAGACGGAGGGCCTGTCTCCGGCCGGAACGCCGGGGAACTGCGCAGCAACCTTGCCGCCAGCGATTCCCGATTTTTCCTGGCTCACTGTCGGCGTCACGCATTTGCCGTCAACACTGCGGGGTTTCGCCGCGTACTCGGCCGCCACGGCCCGGACCATGTCGGCGTTTTCCAGCGAAGTGAGGATGTTCAAGGAAAGGCAGGGAGAGGCTCCGGCGACGGCGGCAGGACTGTCCTGAGGCAAGGGTTCGCCTGCTGAAGGTGTGCCGCCATTGCCTGCTGAAGTCCCACCCTCCCCTGAACCGGCAGGGTAAAGCAACGTTCGCAGCAGGAATGCGCCGCCAACAATGAGAATTGCCACAGCGGCCGCCGCGGCGAACCAGACCCAGCGTGGATAGTTCGGGTCAGTTGCTGCGCGTCGACGGCCCATGCCCATTTCCTTTGAAATCCGCCGGGTTACCCCGGTGTGGATGCAAACAATGAAACTGGCCCACGGCAGTCACACCGCGGGTGCGCGCCTAGCCCCCCGCCCGGATGCCCCCCGCAACTGGATGCGCACTTTGAGAATAACCCCGGCGGGTGTCACGTGAGTGGCCGGATTCACATTCTTGATTGAATTTTGTGGGGTTCCGGCTCTTATCGTCGCTTCCCTGCCTTTCCTTGAATACACCCACTCGTCTCGTGCCCATTTTGTGAATGGGAACCCCCTGGCAGCGGCAGACTGCTTCCTCCACACCTCGACATCTGGCGGCCTAACTTACTGCAGCTGATCCCGGCACCTGCCGAGCGATCCAGGTTAATCAGGGGAACAGGGTGGGGGAGTCGTCGTCTACCGCCCGGACGAGCCGTCACTCTTGCCTGCGCCATCCTGGGGCAGCGGGCATCAATCCACAGGCGGCGGGGGCTGTGATGAGTTCCGTTTTTAGTTGCCAGGGCTTTGATGTTCGGGGGGTCACCTATGTGCGTTCCACTGGTCGGCGGCTCGTCGCCTTTGTACTTGCCGGACAGCCAGCCGCCCCCTAGGGGCGACCAATGGCCTGCGTCCAGCGACGCCGGCAGGGTCTTCGGCATCGTCACCAAACCCTTCCTCGGCGACGGCTTATTCGGCGGATATGTGACCGTCCGGGCTGCCGTGGGCCTTGCCAGGCTGCCGGACAATGTGGATTTTATCGAGGCCGCAGCGCTGGGCTTGGCGGGAGGCGCCGCTTGGGATGCAGCAGGCCGCGGCGCTGGTGGCAGATTCCACCATCCAGATCGCAGGTGCCACGGGAGGTGTGGGCTCGCGGGCTGTCCAGCGCGCCGCGGCCGCCGGTGCCCTCGTTGTTGCCACGGCTCACACCGACGAGGATAAGGCCTGCGTCGCTGCCTTCGGCGCCGCGGAGACCGTAAGTTACAGTAATACGCCAGCGGCAGTGCTGGCTCGGCATCCGGAACGCGTCGACGTCGTCATTCATCTTGCCGGCGACGCTGCGGCGAGCGATGCGCGCGCAGGAGGACGCCTGGTCTCTACTCTTAGCGGGCCCCGGACAACCTTCCGGATGGGACCGCTCTGGTCGTCCCTGTCTTTGCCAACCCGGCAACAGAGATACTGGAAGGGCTCGCCGCCAACCAGCCGGCCGGAGCAACGGCAGTGAGCATCCAGCGCACCTATCCGCTCGACGAAGCCCCGGCCGCCCTCGCTGACTTCGCCGCCGGAAAGCGCGGCAAGCTCGTCATCATCCTTTAGTGACCAGGCCCTGTGCGCGCTGCACGAAAGGAAGAAAATAGAAATCGTACGAACTTGAGACTGTGCGTTTAGAGCCTCGCCGAACTCAGAATGGCGAACGCCGGTTGACGGCGCCGAACGGATTTTGACAACTTTCATGAGAGGAATCAACCATGCGACCCAGCCACATCCCTCTGCGCCTGACCACAGGTGCGTTCATTTTGAACGCAGGGTGGGGCAAACATGACCTTGACAGGGACAGGGCAGCGGGGCTGCAGGCCATGGCGGCCAGGGTAATCCCGCCCGTGAGCAGAATCGACGCCGCAAAGTTCGGCAAGATACTCAGTTACGCGGAAATGACCTTGGGCGTGGCGCTCCTGACGCCCTTCGTGCCCAGCCGTTTGGCCGGCATCGGCCTCGGGATCTTCTCCGGTTGCCTGGTCACCCTCTACCTGAGGACACCCGACATGACCCTGGAGGACGGTATACGTCCCAGCCCGCAGGGAACAGCCCTGGCAAAAGACATCTGGATGCTCGGCATCGCCGCAGCCCTGATCCTGGACCCCAAGCCACAGGCAAAGGCAACCGAACGAATCACGGCAAAAGAAGGGACTACTTCGTTAGCCCGGGCCGCCGGCACGGACTGGCCCGGGGTTGCAGTGCCGCGCCACTCTAATTCTCGCATTCCAGGCAGTACTTGGCGCCGTCTCGCTCCCTGGCCAGTTGGCTGCGGTGGTGGACCAGGAAACAGGACATGCAGGTGAATGCGTCTGCCTGGATCGGGACCACCTGGATTAGGAGTTCCTCGTGGGACAGGTCGGCTCCGGGGAGGGTAAAGTCGTCGGCCAGTTCTGCTTCGTCAACATCAATGACAGGTTGCTTCGGGCTCTTCCCTGCCTTCAGCCCCTCCAAGGACTCTGTGAGATCGTTCTCCGGAGCCAGCCGGGGCGCGTCGTAATCAGTTGCCATCGTGGTCGTTCTCCTTTGGTCTGACGGTGCGTGGACGGTGGATCACTGCCAACCCGGCAGCACCGGAATGTTTCCCCTACGCTGCCGGTGTGGGAAAGCGCCGAGCGGTCGGTGGAGGGCGGGATGCGACAGGATCCGCTACAAAGCTTTCTGCCGGGCCCTACTCCATCGGGGCGTGGTCTCGTTTAGGGTGTCTATGAGGCGTTCAGCACCAGATACTTCCGCCGGCGTCCGGACGTACAGATGGAGGTCCTTGTGACGTACACCCTGCCTGACGCGACACGCCCGGTCAGTCCGCGATGAATCGCTCAAAGCTTTCCCGGGTCATCAATGACCCCCGAGGCCCCGAAACAGTCCTTCCCGATCTTTCCGGTGAAGAACTCGAAGCCCTGCTGGACGCTTTGTTCCAGAACCTGGATACTCCAAGTCCGGACCTCGGCGCGCAGTTCTGGTACGACCTATGCGTCGAGGAAACCACCCGCAGGGCCGCCGACACTTAGCGGTCAGGGGCGCGAAGGATCTCGATGATCTCCGGCAGCGGGAGAACCCGCTGGCGGTACTCGCGGGAGAGGATGTCCAGTACGGTGGCAGCAGCTTCCCCGTCCTCGGATGCGGTGGCGTCGGCGGCGTGGATGACCCGAATGTTGTATCCAAAGGCGTCGGCCGCGGTTTGCGCGATGCAGTTGTGCGTTGACACCCCGGCGAGCACGATCGTGTCGGCGTTCCAGTTCCGCAGTCGGAGCAGCAGGTCCGTTCCGAGGAAGGCGCTGTCCCGGGTCTTCAGGAGCTGCGGCAGTCCCTCGGTCCTCAGGCCGGGTATGAACTCTGCCTGCTCAGTGCCGCGGAAAATGAAACCCTGGTCATCCTCGAGCATGTTCAGCGTCCACGTCGACTTATCTTCCTCATGCTCGGTCTTCACCAGCAGGACGTTCACGTCGCTCTCCTTCGCCGCGGCGATCAGGGTGTTGCAGGCCTGAACCGTGTCCTCCTGCCGGTGGCCCAGGGCCGGGTCCTCGAAGAAGGCCTTCTGCATGTCAATCACCAGCACTGCAATCATTTTGTCCCCTCCGGAGATTCCTGCGCTTGCCTGTCGCCGGAACCCGATCGGTCCGGCGTCCTGTAGTTATCCTCGACTCCAGTTCCGCCCGCGGTTCGGACGGATCGTTGATCATTTTTCTGCCGCCGCGAAGCCACTAGGCCACTCGATCCGCGCCCCGGGCGGCGCATGATCGTGGTTGCCGCGAGACGGTCGCCCCCTCCAGTCAAGCCGCCGATCCGTTCATGACTGCAATCAAGCCGCCGAGCCGCGCAGAGACGTGGCGGTCATGATCCACCGGATTCGTGGGTGTATCCATGACGCAGGCCGGAGCCTGCGGCATGCATCGGTTCGCCGCAGTGGATGTCCTGCCCACCGAACTGCAGGACGTCCGCTGCTGCGGAGGGTCCGGGCCGGTTCAGGATGGCGGGGACTTGGGGATCTGAAGCCTCTTGGGTCTGTGCTTCCCCGCACCGTGCACAGGTGTACGAGACGGCGTCCAGCCCTCGTGAAGGTGGGGAAAGCGCATCGATCGAATGAATCATGAGGTGCCGGCCCGTGCCGCAACTGAGGCAGTGCAGGTGTTCGGGGTGCGGCTGACGGTGTCCTCCGAAGAGGTCTGGGTCGGGGATGGTCGGCATTGACGGTTTCCTTTAGACGGGAGACCCTCGGCCCGTCTGCGAAAGCCACTCTCCCGGGTTCAGGCTAGACCCGCCCCTGCCGCACTGGCAAGCACCGGGGCTCTAGAGGAAAAAGCCAACCGGCGTGAACCCATTGGGCTGCTCCCGTCGGGACCCACGGAGGCGGATCAGTGAATCTTGGCCCCGTCCCATGCCCTGACCGCTGTGGGCTACAGATGGGTTTCCCTACTGGAGTTCGCGGCGGACATTGGTGATCGCCGTGAGCCGGGGAACCGGCGGCCGTCTTCGTGGGACAGTTTTCCCTTCCCCTGTCCGGGAGTACGATCGCACCAGGGTGTTCAACAAGCCGAACTCCCACATTGAAAAGTTGGTGCACAGGTTACTCTTGTGCTGCCGCCGTCGAGCGCTAAAGACGGGCCAGGAGTACTAATTGGGCAGGTTTCAATCCGATGTGTACGAAAGGTGCCCAGAAATACGGGTGGCTCAGGTCAGCCGGTGGCGCCTCCCGGTGGGGTAACTCAATTTTGCGCGCAGTCCTCGTTTCTTTCAGGGATGCTTTGTCGTCCCCTGCGAGCGCGCGGAAGGCGCGGTCCGCGCCCGCTCTGTCGAGTTCCCGGACCGCCGCTGCTGCTGTCTTGAGAGCTTGGGCGGGGGTGCCGCCGGTGAGAAGCTCCTCGTGCAGTCTCACCATGGTGAGGCACGCCGCTTCGTCGTCCACGGGCCAGAGTGATACGACGAGTTCGGCGGCACCGGCGGTCAGGAGTGCCCGGGTGAGGCCGATCACATCCCCAGCCGCCGTTGCTCGGCCACGTCCACTGTCGCAGGCACTGAGGACGGCGAGGGAGAGAGATGTGTCGAGTCCCATGAGGTCTGGAACTGTCATGCCAGCGCCCTGAGCCAGCGCCAACTCTGCGCTGTACGGCGATCCTTCGACGAGTACGCCGTGCGTTGCCAGATGTACTACGTCCGCATCCACGAGGGTTGCCAAAATTTTGGTGCGGGTAGCGGCCGCTCCTAGGAGTGGGGTGGTTCTCCGAAGACGTCCGATCTCGACAGCCTCTGCCCTAGCCCCTGGCAGCGAGGGAAGCGCGTCGCTGCCACCGTAGTCGGGATTTCCGACGATAACTGTCCGCGCATCACTGCCAGTTTTTCGCCTGCCTGTGGCGCGCGCGGCGCTCACGGTTGGAAGATACGACACCTCGTGCGTTGTGGCAAGATCTGAGCCTTCGAACAATAGCGCATGGAAGGGCAGGACGGCGAGGGGACCATGAGGAACGAAAACCACGCGCTGATGAGCTGAAAGTTCATCAGAAACCGGATCAAGCAGAAGCTGACTTAGCGGGATGGACGTTTCCTCTCGCCTCGCTTTCGTGGAGTAACGGTCCGCGATAGCCCGGTGGCACTGCCGGACCTGCGACGCCAATATTGGTGTGGCGCTCATCTGACGGATGAGTCGGGCGGAATCCCGAGTGACCGCCCAAGTCAACAGCTGATCGTCGTACGCGTGGTACTGAATCATTAGCGTTCCGGGTTCCAGACGCTCCCGTGTTTCGGCCAGGGACCGCGGCGGCGGCAGCCGATGGCGTCGACTGAGCAGGGCAGGGGCGGTAGCGCCGAGCACGGTCTCGGTGTCATCAAGCTCCCGCTCGGCGGCGCGGATCTGTCGCCGTATGTCGGCGTGTGAGCGCCACACGCCGCCGCTTCCAACGCTTTCGATCGTCCTGGCAAGCTCCGCTCCCGCCCGCAGCCACGCCCGCACAGCGGTGACCGTAGCCGGATCCTTACCGGCGTCCCCATCCAGGTTGATCAGGTCGGTTAAGGCGACGCCGCGGCTGCGGTCGGACAGGGCGAACCCGGCGTCCACGTGGCTTTCGTTGCCTGTGACTGCGGCAAGATCGGAGTGGGCTCGAACGGCGGTGGTGTACAGACCCGCCGCCACAGGGCTGTCGCTGGCCATTGTGCGCAGGACGTCGCGGGAGAGACCAGCCAAATGCTCTTCGAATCTGTTCAGGGCTTCCGTGATGAGGGGGAGGGCTTCCCGTGCGCGTCCGCTTCCTACAAGGAGTTCGGCACGCAGCCCATAGCGGTCCCAAGGTCTCTCGGAAGGGGGTGGGGGGTCCAGTGCTAGGCGTTCGTAGCGATCCAGCTGCTGCTCCGCCAAATCGAAGGCTTTGAGGCGGACGAGTAGCGCGGCTGCCAAATCGGGCGGCAACTGAGCGGACGCGAGCATCTCCTGCACTAAGGCGCGCGCCTCTGAGGTACGGCGCATGGTGCCGAGGACAATCGCCCTGGTCAAGGTCCCCTCCGGGCCTAGAGAGACGGCTCGTGTCAGCGCGCTGTGGAAGTGCTCCGCGGCCTCCTCAGTGTCACCTTGAGCGCGCGCTTCAACGCCACGATACAGCTCGACCATCACGGTTGAGGCAGAGGTGGCTGCCTCAAGCTGCGCACGGACCACAGCAGTTTCCGCATGACCTTGGGGTTCTAGTGCTGCGATTCGGACCAAATGGTCGTGTGCGCGCTGAATTGCCTCCGAGTCAGCCAGGGCATTCGCATCCCCATCCGCCCGCAGCGCGAGCTCGACCAAGCGGATCCAGTCCAGCGGGGTCGGAACCCCTGTCTGTTCAAATTCGTCCAAATCGAGCAGGTTCATTACTAGAGTGGCGCGCCAGTAGTTGGCAAATTCGTATTGTTGCGCGAATTCACGGCGTACGAGCGCCGGCTCGGTAATGGCACCTATTCGGTCGTTTATGGCCTCGGCAAGAAGGAGCGCGTGCCGTGCTCGCCCGATGTCGTCCCGAAGGCGCCGGGCCACGGCATGGCAGAGTCTTCCCAGCCCACGGACGAAGCTCCGGCTGCCCACAGAGTGGCTCCACTCCGCGACGTCCTCGGCCACAGAATTGAGGGAGACGGGCGATCCTTCTTCTATACAGGCAAGCGCATGGTGCACGAGCGCGAGACGCGCCAACGCCCCGTCGCCCGCCTCAGTGGCGAGGCGGTTAGACCGGTCGAGGGCCGACCTTGCCTCGGCAAACTTCCCGGACCGAACGTGGAGGGCCGCCCGCCGGAGACAGATAGCCGCTATGCCGCGGGTCGCCCCGGCCGCGCTGAATCGTCGCTCCGCCTCGGTGTACCGGTCGGCCGCGAATACCGGATCGGGTTCTGCGATTGCTGGTCCTGGGGGCACTGCTTCTAAATCCTCGCCGAGCAGTTCCGGGTGCGATAGGGGCTCCGCTGTCCAGTCACCCTGGGCGAGCGCGCAACACGCTACTCCCACTACGTCGTTTTGCGCTGCTGCTGCCTGGAGTGCAAGGCCCAGCGGTATCCCAGCTTGCCCGAATCGCCCGGAGCGAACGTAGAGGTCCCCAACCGTCAGCGCAACCGGGCCGATAGAAAAATTCTCACGGACAGCCATTAGCCGCTGCAGGAGGGATTCGGCGATCATGACGGGATTCATGTCCGCTGGAAGCACACCACCACGCCGGCTGCTTTCCGCAAAGGTCCGCAGTGTTGGTAACAAGGAAAAGAAGTCCACGACATCGATGAACAGGCCGACCTCGATCGAGTCCGCCTGTAGGGGAGGTAGGTCCATGCGGGCCGTCACGCCGGGCTCAAGGATAGCTCCCGCACCGCCGGGGAACCAGTTGTGCTCCAAGGTCAGGGCGAGTCTTCTAAGAGCGCGATTGACGGCTGCGAGGTCGCCGTCGCCGTCAGTCATCAGTTCACCCAGGTTCATCAGGGCGCGCTTCGGCTCGCCCGCACCAAGAGCGGCAGCAGCAGCCACGAGCGCAACCTCATCCTGTGGCACCCCGGGCCATACCGCTTCCGGCATCAGCCCGTTGGTTCCGCCACGCCATTGCTCTCGAACGAGCAGCTGCAGCATCAGTTGAAGTGACTCCACGACCCCTACCTTCGCCTCAATGCATTCTCAATGACTTTCTGTCCCACGACTGACGAGAAGTAGGTCATGTGATCGCACGCTACTGGAATTGCTTCCACCACTGGATCTCGGGGCCCCGGGACGGCGCCGGCACTTAGCACCGACACGGCGATGTCGTTGGGCTGCGAGAGGAATGCGAGCGCAGCCGCGGCTGCCAGTAGGTTATGAGCGCGCAGGCGTTCCAACAGCCCTGCGGCTCGATCAGTCGGGCCCTCCAACGACTGGTTCCCGACGAGGAGCGTGTACGGCACGCGCGGATCCGAGCTCTTGGCTAGGACCTTCAGGAGTTCAGAGTCAGGCTGGAGCTCGTCAAACGCATCATCGACTCGCTCGATGGCTTGGACAAGGCCGCCGACCAAGCCCACAGGCCAAGCCACGCCCGTAAGGCCGTTGAGTGCTAGGCCAAGGGCAGTTGTCGCCCACCCCTGAATCGTCGGCCAAGGCGAGCCTGCATGGGGTGTGCCAGCGAAAACAGCACGACGAATAAGCGCAGCCCCGTCCTCTTTCTCGATCATCCAACGCACGACCAGTCCGCCCATCGAGTGAGCTACCACATCAACTTGCCAGGTTGAGCCAAATCCCAGGTCCAGCAGGCGACGGCGAAGATCACGGGCGTTTTCCTCAATCGAGGTGTTTATGCTCTCGTAGTCGAAGGTTAGAACCGCGCCGTAGTAGGAGTCCACCCACGATCCGTTCTTAACCATTTCTTTCGTGTCGCCGATAATTCCGTGCACATAGAGAAGTACTGGTTTCTTGGTAGCCAAAGCCGGCGACCTGTCGGGTGGGTCGTACCGTACCCTGCCGTCCTCCATCGCAGCGACCGCAAGAACCGGGTACTCGTACCTGAGACCCAACGGCCGCCCGACGAGCTTGCGGAAGAGCACCCGCACGGAGGACCAAAGTCCCCGGACTGACATCGTCGGTGCGGGAAGGGATTCGATGGCGACCACAGCTTCGCCAGAGCCCCGGTGCACCACGCGGCCCACCGGTAGCCAGTAGTCGCCGTCATATACGAGCGGGATAACGTGCTCGTCATCCGCCAGCTGACTAGGAAAAGTCAGCAGGAAAGGGTGAACCGGGTCCACCATATCGCCGCCCCCGGAGACCTCCAGTTCTAGAACTGAGAGCGCAGAGTCTGCACGGGTGGGGACCAGGTCAAGCGGCGTCGTCAGCGCGGGGTCATCGAGGACTAGCGGAACCATCGGACGATCGAGATCGCGGACTGCGGTCTCATAGCTAACCAAACGCACTCGGCCTGTAAGGCCGGTCGGAGCGGTGAAGGTGATCCCGTTGCCCAAGTCATTAGCGGCTTCCAACGAAACGCCGGGGCCCGGCCGTTCGACAGTTACGATCCTCGTCACCGCCTGCCAGTCCACAGTTGGGTCGGCTCGCCCAGTTTCGATGTGGCGAGCGGCACGGGCGAAGAGGCGGTCCAGTGGGCTGTCGGTGACGGTCCGGACTACCTCACCCTGCATGCCGCCGTCACAGAGTTCACTGACATCGAATTCCCGAGTGCTGGCGATCACCTTTATCCAGTCCGTCACCTCGGTAACGCCTCCTGAGAAGAGGTGATCGGGGACCTTGACCGTCAGCCAATTCCCATCGGCCGCCTCAAGCACGCCGCCCGGAGAGACCCATTCGCCTGCCGCCTCAACTAGCACGTTCTCCACGGCATGCTCCTCATCAAGGAATAGCATCGCCATGTAAAGCTTTCGATTCCAGTGGTTCTGGACGCTGATTCGGATCTGCGGAGCCTGCTCGAAGCTGTCATTGTCTGTGGTGTATAGCAGGCGTATCGGCCCCGACTCCTTCCACTCAGGCACCGAGGCGGTTTGTATGACAATACGCAGCGCATCGGCCGGAATGTGGCTACGCGGGTTGACTAAGTCGCGTATCAAGCGCCAGCGCGCGATCTTCTCCACTGCCCGGGTCACCTTGTCGAAGGCGTGGCTATCATCCGCATCTATCAAGTGAGCGATGCGGAGCCCCGATCGTGGTGTGCCGATTCGGTAACCGCCAGGCGTCGCCTCGACCTCCACGTCCGGAGATGAATCGACGACCTCAGCGAGCCGGACGCCCGCTAAGGCTTCCTGCACGCGGGCGACGCTCTCTGGCTGGCCGCGGAGCCCCACCCTAACGAGGGGAACTGGCCACGCCGTGACCTCTGCCCGATAGAGTAGGGCCTCGTCGAGGGGCCCGCTCGGAGCCACTCGCGAGCGGTGAGGTTCGACCTCGATAACCTCGGCGGTGGCGATCTCCCGACGCTCGTCGCCGAAGCCAGGACGGATCGATAGTAGAAGTTTCTCTTCGCCCCGGACTGAGGGGATTCCATGAAGGGTGCCCGCTTGGAGGAACCATCCGGATCCGTCGTGGAGGAGGCGGTAGGAGCGGGTCGCCTCGGCCACGAGATCACCGAGGAAGGCGCGGTCTCTGTCGTCCGGGTTGGTGGCCTCCAGTCGGGGTTCCTGTGCTCGAACCATGCGCCCGACGCGAGCAGCAGTCCATGCGATGAGATCACCATAGGCCAGACGGCCGCCAGTGTCGACGAGCGCCTGAAGGAGCGCCGCCGAGAACGCCCCCCTTTCTACGCCGGCAACTCGCGCTTCCTTCGCCGTTTGGTGCGGCGCGCAGGCGGCCAACAGGACGTACGTCGGATTTCCTACGGGGGATGCCGTGGTAGCGCGGGCTCCCGGTGCGGGCTTGAGGTACGTGTCGGATGGCCGACTGCGGCGGTCGAGCGGAGCTTGTCGTACCTTGCCCTCCTCCTTGGCGTCGCGCACACCACTGCCCGAGTGGCAGCAGTCGAGAACGACGAGGACCTCGATGCCGCGGGCAGACACCTCTCCTACTAGACTCCTAAGCTCCTTGTCAGTGATGTCCCAAGACCCACCACGTGAGTCGTGACAAACGATGGTTTCGTCGAGTGCATCAGGCTCTACCGACCCGGGAACACTCTGCTGCTGAGAACCGTGGCCGGAATACCAAAAAACAGCTACGTCTCCGGGCTGTGCCTCTGCAAAGTGTCGCCGAAATGCGTCGATCACGGCTTCCCGGCGGGCCTGCTCGTTCAACAATACAAGGGGCACGTAGTCCACACCGGCGGCCAATAGTGTGGGTAGAACGTTCTCAACGGCACGAATGTCGTTGACGCATCCCGCGAGGTTTGACACGTCTCCTGCGTACCGGTCGATGCCAATCAACAGCGCGCGAACCGCTTGCATCAGTTGTCCCACCTGTCGTTAAGAAATTCGCCAACTGAAGCAATAGCGTGCAGCCTGGCAGGTATCACCCTGCATGGTCGCCGTCCCATCTCTTCGGGTGGGGCAGATTCCTAGCGCTATTAGAGGCGTTGCCATCTCCGACCCCTCACTCACAAAGGCACCACTTGGCGTTGCAGGTCCCACTGCCCGCAATTTCTATATATACGATGGCCCGTTACTGCGGCGTTATTGCTGCGCACAAACTCGGCCGCCTTTCTCGCCTGTCACGAATGGGCCCCTTCGGGGTCCTTTTTGTTGGTGGCCGTTGCTGTGGCGGGGCGTCTCCCTCGCTCTCTGGTTGGGCAGCGGTGTCGCTGCTACTCATTCACGGCAGGAAGCACATGGGACTCCATGACTTCCTGGTTGAAGGCGGTTGGCAGGTCGCTGTCTCGTTCGACGATGCGGCGCACCGACAACATGTCCGTGCCGGTGACCAGAATGACGGCGGGCAGGTTCATGGACGTTCCTCCAAGCCGCCGCGGTGACCCGGGGGTCCGCGGCGAGTCCCAGGTAGTCATTGCTGGCAAGGTCGATGAACCGTTCGTTTGCGGATCGGGGGAGCAGGCGGCGGGCCAGGCCCCAGCGGCCCCGGACGGCGGCCTGCCGCTCGAGCCACTGGGTCATGGAGTTGCTCAAACCGGGCCTCCCGACCGTGCCGGGACGCGCTCGTGGACTTCGGCGACCGCCGACGTCATGCCCGCGGTGATCTGGTCGACATCCGCCGCGGTGCTGATGTACGGGGGCACGGTGTAGACGAGGTTCCGGAACGGCCGGACCCAGACCCGTGCCGGATGGCTGCGGTGGTGACCGCCGTGACATCCACGGCGTCGTGCAGCTCGATGACTCCGACGGCGCCGATGGTGCGGACATCCCGGACGGCCCCAAGGTCCAGGGCTGGCGCGAGCCCGGACACCAGACATGCGCCGATCTGGGCGACGTCGGCCCGCCACCGTCCGCCGTCGATGATGCCGAGGCTGGCGTTCGCCACGGCACATGCCGGCGGGTTACCCATAAACGTGGGGCCGTGCAGCAGCGCTCCGGCCCGGCCATTGGAAACCGTCGCCGAAATCTCTCTGGTGCAGAGCATGGCGGCGAGGGTCAGGTACCCGCCGGTGGGCTTGCTCACGCACATGATGTCCGGCACGACGCCTGCATGCTCGGCCGCGAACAGTTCGCCGGTCCGCCCAAACCCTGTGGCGATCTCATCGAAGATGAGCAGCAGGCCGTGCCGGTCCGCCACCTGCCGCAGCACTGTCAGGCATTCGGCTGGGTAGGCGTGCATGCCGCCGGCACCCTGGAGGATGGGTTCGACGATCATCGCGGCCAGCTCCCGTGAATGTGCATCAGCAATGTCCGCGAGGCTGGCTGCCCCCGCCTGCACGGTTTCCGACGTCGCGGCGGCGGCCGCAGGGGGACGGGGCGCAAACACGTTGCCGGCCAGCAGACCCGGGAAGGCAGTGTGCATGCCGTCCACCAGGTCACAGACCCCATCGCCGCGAAGGTGTCGCCGTGGTATCCGCCGCGGATGCTCAGGAACCGCTGCCTCTGCGGGTTCCCTGATGCGTTCTGGTGCTGCACCGCCAGCAACAGCGCAACCTCGACGGCAACCGAACCCGAGTCGGCAAGGAACACCCGCTCCAAAGCGGGCGGCCCCGGTGCGGAAGGGGCCATCTCCAGCAGCCGCTCGGCAAGTTTCACCGCCGGGACGTGCGTGAGGCCGCCGAACATGACATGGCTGAACCTCTCCAGCTGCCCACGCGCGGCGGTGTCAAGCACCGGGTTGCGGTAACCGTGGATTGCGGACCACCACGAGGACATTGCGTCAACCACCTCATGGCGGGTGCCGTCCTCGCCGCGAAGCCGAGCGGAAGGTCCGGGGACGCCGGCCTAGGGGTGCCACAGCGGGGCACGTCCCGCTGGATCAGGCCCGGCTGAGTCGCGCCACTCACGGTGAAAGCAGCCCGTGGCGCGAGCACTCAGCCGACCACCCCAGCGGAGTGACCTGGACTTTCATGCGGCGGCGGCAGGCCGCGCAGTAGCGCGGTGGTTCCAGCTGCAGCAGTTCCTCGCACGTGTGGTGAACGTCCGACGTCGCGCTGGCGCCGCCGTCGGACGATTCACCGCAGTGGCCGCAAAACTCAGCCGCGGTTGGGCCTGAGGTGCCGCCGGTGGTTGCGTTCGTCGAAACCCGGTTCATAGTGTTTTCTGGAGTTCCTTGATGGGCATGTTGAGTTCGACGAGGAGGTTGAGGTCGGCGTTGGCGGGCCGGCCCAGGGTGGTGAGGTAGTTGCCCACGATGACGGCGTTGATGCCGCCCATCAGGCCCTCGCGGGTGCCGAGGTCGCCGAGGGTGAGTTCGCGGCCGCCGGCGTAGCGCAGCACGGTGCGGGGCATGGCGAGGCGGAAGGCGGCGATCGCGCGCAGGGCGTCCTTGCCGTCCATGAGGCCCTGGTTTTCCAGCGGCGTGCCGGGGCGCGGGTTGAGGAAGTTCAGCGGGACTTCGTGGGGTTCTAGGGCGGCGAGCTGGGCGGCGAGTTCGGCGCGCTGCTCCAGGGTTTCGCCCATCCCGATGAGGGCGCCGCAGCACAGCTCCATGCCGGCGTCCTTGACCATGTTGCAGGTCTCGAGGCGCTCTTCGTAGGTGTGCGTGGTGACTACCTCGGGAAAGTAGCTGCGCGCGGTTTCGAGGTTGTGGTTGTAACGGTGTACACCCCATTCGGCGAGCTGGTCCACCTGGCGCTGGGTGAGCATGCCCAGGGAGCAAGCGATGTTGATGTCCGCTTCTTCGTTGATGCGGTCGATCGCGAACTTGATCTGGTTCATCAGTTTGATGTCGGGTCCGCGGACGGCGGCGACGATGCAGAACTCGGTGGCTCCGGTGGCGGCGGTTTCCTTGGCGGCTTTGACGAGTTCGGGGATGTCCAGCCACACGCCGCGGACGGGTGAGTCGAACAGGCCTGACTGGCTGCAGAAGTGGCAGTCCTCGGGGCAGCCGCCGGTCTTGATGGAGATAATGCCTTCCACCTCGACGTCTTCGCCGCAGTGCTTCAGCCTGACTTCGTGGGCCAGCTGCAGGGTGGCGGGCAGGGCGTCGTCCGGCAGCCTGAGGATTTCCACCAGTTGGCTTTCGGAGAGGCCCATTCCCTGCTCCAGGACCCGTGCCCGGGCGGTCTCGAGGATGGTGTTGGGGTTGGCCTGGAGGTCTGGCTGCATCGTCATCGATAGTCCTTTTTGGTGCCTGCGTAGCTGCGGATACTTACTCGGAACAAACGCTAGTTCCCGGCCAGAGGTGCGATTTTGTGGGGTTTCGACAAAGTGATGAAGCTGAAATTGGACGGCCCATTGGCTGCCTCAAGGGGCGCTGCTGGCGGTTCCGTAGGGACGCGGGAATGCTCGGCGTGCGTATCGATTCGAGCTGGCACTCTTCCCTTCGGGAAGGTCCTGTAATGCGGCGCTAAACCGTTGATTGGCCCCCGGGGCGCAGCCGAATCCCAGATCGATCCGGTCCGGATTCAGTGCCTCCAGCGTATTGAAGCTCTCCGCCACTTTCACGCTGCTGTAATGGGGCAGCATTACTCCGTCCGAACCGATGCGAATCCGCGTGGTAGCGGAAGCCAGATGGGCAATCAGGACTTCCGGCGCAACACTTGCCATCGCTTCAATCCATGATGCTCGAAGACCCAAAAACGCGAATAGTTGAGCCCTTTCGCTAATTGCACAAGCCGCGTCGACGCCATTTGCGCGTCCGACGGCGACGCACCCTCATCGGTAGGCGAATAATCCAAGACTCCAAGTTTCAACTTTGCTCCTCATCGTTGCCTTTGGTTGCGACGAGAACCAACGTAAACCTTGCCATCCGTGTCAAGGTCAAATCTCGGCAGGTGGGTGATGGGTGCCATCCAGTGAAACATTTGGCCATGACCATCGTGGTGGCCCGTAATGCGGCAGGAGGCCGAGGCGCGTTTCGGTGTGTCGCTCAAACGCTAACTTGACCTTCACATATGTGTGAACGTCCATTCTTCATATGCGAGCGGCCGGACCAGCCTTATGGATGTGCACATATCTTGAGGATCCCGGCCGCCCGCGATTGACTGTCCACGTCCCCGCGACTCAAGAGAAAAGGCATCATGGAACCTATCGAAAAGCTCCTGGCCGCCGAGGAGATTAGGAATCTCCGTATCAAGTAAGCACATCTCCTCGACACCAACAACGCTCGTTTGCTTGGCGAACTCTTTACGGCTGATGCTATCTGTGACGCCGGCAGGGGCCAGTGGGAAGGGCGTTCGGCCATAGTCGACGGACTGAACACCGCTTTTGCTGAATTTTGCCGGCGGGCCCCTCGGCGTTTACGGGCTTGCTGTGCTGGAGGGAGCGGTTCTGATGGGGGCATTGACGTATATCGTCCCGGCGCTGCAGCAGACCGGCATGGGGATCTCCTTGGCCGGCGTCCTGGTGGCCGGTTATGGTCTCGGCGTTATTGCCGGTGCCCGACTGATGCAATTTTTGGTTCACCGTTACACCCACACCCGGCTCATTGCCATCGGTGGAACGGTCCTGATCACCGG
>NZ_JACXBW010000016.1 GCF_014712225.1 Pseudarthrobacter sulfonivorans | reverse complement strand
TTCACCGAGCCGCTCAAACGCGTCGTCGTCGTCGAACTCGCCCTTCACAAAGCGGATGCCTTCCGCGAGCTGGTTCCAGACCGCCTCATCAAAGGGCGTCCGCGCGTAAGCCCGCACGGACTCCTCCACCTGGGCGGCGAACTCCGCATGGCTCCAGCCGCGCCGGCCGAACCCGACCAGCGCGAAACTCGGCGGCAACAACCCCCGGTTCGCCAGGTCATACACCGCCGGCATGAGCTTCTTCCGGGCAAGGTCCCCGGTCACCCCGAAGAGCACCAACGAGGACGGACCCGCGATCCGGTTCAGGCGGCGGTCCCGCGGATCCCGCAACGGATTACGCCCCGGCCGTCCGGTACGCAGCCCGGACGTTCTGCCGTTTTCAGTTTCTGGCATGGTTGCTGTGGAACCTTCAGTTGTCGGTGACGGATGCGGACCGGGAGCCCAGTGCTGCGATGATGCCCTGCAGCTGTGCGACGCCGGCGGCGCGGTCGGTGAGGTGCAGGCGCAGGACCGGCCTGCCGTGGCCGGCCAGGACCTGGGCGTCGCCGGCGGCCTGGGCGGCAATCAGTTCCCCAAAGGTGAAGGGACGGTCCGGGATGGCAAGGTCCTCCGCGGGGGCCGCGGTGACCTGGAGGAAGACCCCGATGGCGGGGCCGCCCTTGTGGAACTGCCCGGTCGAGTGCAGGAAGCGCGGGCCCCAGCCGAAGGTGACCGGACGGCCGCTGACTGCAGCCAGCTGATCCCGGATGCCTTCCAGCTGGACGAAGGCGAGCCGGTCGAAGTACGCCTGGACGCTGAGGTAGCTGTCCCCGGCGAGGGTTCGCAGCAGTGCATCCACTGCTTCCTCCGCCGTTGAGGCGGCGCCGAGCCAGTCACCGCCGCGGACCTCGATCGCCCCGTCAACAAACGCCGCCGGCGTCGGCTCGGGCTGTGCGTCCAGCAGGCCGCGGGCGGCAACCTTGGCAGCCTCCACATCCGGCTGGTCAAACGGGTTGATGCCCAGCAGGCGGCCTGCGACAGCCGTGGCGAATTCCCACACCATCATCTGCGTGGCCAGGCCACCGGCGATGGCAACTTCGTTTTCGCCAAGTTCGACGTCGGCATCCGCGGCTACCAGCCGCACCACCAGGACGTCGTCGGCACCGGAGGTGACCTCCGGGGACGACGGGCCGGCCACGACGGGCAGAACACCGGTGCCGAGCTTGCCGGTGGACTCCGCGATGAGCTGCTCGGCCCAGTCCGCGAAGCCCACAATGCCCGAGCCATCCTCGGCGATGACAATCTTGTTCCGCAGCGGATTGGTTCCGCCGAGTGCCGTTCCGAGGGCGAGCCCGATGTTCTCCGGGGCGTCGTCGTTCAGGATCTCGGCGGCTTCCTCAGCCTCGTCCAGGAAGGCCTGGATATCGACCCCGGCCAGGCCCGACGGCACCAGGCCGAAAGCGGTCAGGGCGGAGTAGCGGCCGCCCACGTTGGGGTCCGCGTTGAAGACGGCACGGTAGCCGGCTTCGCGGGAAGCCTTGTCGAGCGGAGAGCCAGGATCAGTGACGATGATGATCCGGCTCTTCGCGTCGATGCCGGCCTCGGTGAAGGCGTGCTCGAAGATCCGGCGCTGCGAGTCAGTCTCCAGGGTCGAACCGGACTTGGACGAGACCACAATGGCAGTCTCGGCCAGCCGGTCGGCAAGGGCAGCGGCGACCTGGTCGGGGTCGGTGCTGTCCAGCACGGTCAGCTCGACGCCGGCGGTGCCGGCGATGACCTCGGGAGCCAGCGAGGAACCGCCCATCCCGCACAACACGATCCGGGTCACGCCGTCGGCCTTCAAGGCATCGCGGAGCTCGAGGATGCCCGGCACCAGGGCCTGCGAGACGGAGGCCGCCTCGACCCAGCCCAGACGGACAGCGGACTCGGCCTCGGCGTCGGGACCCCACAAAGTGTGGTCCTTGGCGAAGATCCGGGTGGCAATGCGGTCCGCCACCAGGGCGGGCAGGTGCTGCTCGAGTGCCTGCTGCGCGGCGCCGGTGGCGCCGAAGTCCGAGCCGGAGGTGATGGCCGCGTCGGAGATAGGAAGGGTGGTGGTCACGCCAACCATGTTCTTCGCCTCGATGAAGCTGCGCAGCGTGCCCGTTTTGAGACGGCTGGGGGAACGGCCATCAAGCCAGATGGTTTCTCCGCCATCGGAGAGCTGCTGTGCCTGGGTGGTCATGGTGTTTCTCCTAAGAATCTGGATTAGGCGCGCAGATCAGCGAGGAAGTCCTTGGCAGCACTGTTGCCTTCTTTCTTCGATGGTCAATGCGGCCTTCGACTGACGGTTACGAGAGGATCTGCTCGCGGGTCTCCCCGAAAGGAACTTTGTTGCTGAGCGTGAGGGTGTACCGGCCAGGATGATGACGGGTGACAAGGATTCCGGACTGGCGGTGGGGAACCGCCGCCTGCTGGAGCGCAGCCTCGGCACTGTTAAGTAGCTCGTGTAGTCGACCGGGCTCGGTGACAATGACTATTTGCGCCCGCCTGCAAGGAGGGACGATGCCGGGTCTCGTCTCAGTAACCACATGGCCACGCATCCAAAGAGCGGACCCAGGGCGAGCATCGAGAATCCGATTCCCCAGCCCAAATGATTGACAACAAAGCCCATGGATTGGATTGTGACGAGGGTCAATGCGAAGCCCATGCAGATTTGGATGGTCAGCATTGTGCCCACTGACTCGGGGGGTGAGAGTTCAACGACGCACGCTGAGAATTGAGCAGAATCCGCAATGATCGAGATGCCCCAGATCACGGCCACGATGAGTATGAGCAGAGGATGCCCGCCAAAGAGCCATCCCACCGTCAGTGCGCATGCACCACTGATTGCCATGGAATAGATGGTGACAGCCGTGCGGCCGTAACGATCGGCTAAACGCCCCCCGATCATTGCCCCCAGGGCGCCGGCGGCAATGACAACGAAGGTGGCTGCGGGTGCAAGCCCCGGTTGATCAACTCCCCGGGCGTCCAATGAAGCACGGAAGAACAGCCCGATCCAGGCCCACATTGCATATAGCTCCCACATGTGGCCGAGATATCCCAGGTTGGCCAGACGGACTGGGCGTTGGAGCCAAGCAGCTTTCGCAACGTTTGGGTCGAACGCTTGCGCCCGCTTAAAGGCAGGTCCGAGCTTCACAAGTTTGACCAGGCCCGCTGCCGACAGTGCAGCAATTGATGAGACTGCATAAACGAGTTTCCAGTCCCAGGCTTCACCGATGGTGAAGAGATGGGGCAGCGCAGATCCTATGGTCAGTGCTCCGACCAGTAGGCCGACGAGTTTTCCCAGGTCATTGGTAGCCCAACTGGCCACCATACGCATACCCACGGGGTAGATTCCTGCCAGGGCTACGCCGGTAAGGGCCCTGAGAATGAGCGCTTCGGTTCCTACTGGCGACACCACAAGCAGGGCTGCCGTAGTCACTGCCGCAGCCGCCGACGACGCTGCAAAGAGGTTCCTGGGGTCAAATCTGTCTGCCACATTGAGGCAAGCACTGAGCAGAGCGCCTACAACGAACCCCACCTGCAGCACGCTGGTCATCAGCGCCATTTGTGTCTCAGAAATGGATTCGACGGTCGCGATGCTCGGCAACGCGGCAGTCGAGGCGAACCACACGGCTAAGGTCAGGACCTGACAAAGCAGGATGAGGCGAATTGATCTGGTACGTCCTCGTACCATGGGCAAGGTTGCTTGTTGGAGTGCCATTCGTATCCTTCAGTCATTCGACGGGGAGTTGCGCCTGGTTTCACATCGGGTGTTGATGCGGGTCTTCGTTGTCCCGCGCCGCGTACTGCTGCGTTAGGCGGCCAATGCCGGTCTGCTGCCGGCCGCATTGTGTACCGGCCTGGAAGCGGCGGCTTCAAGTACAGGTCCGAGCCAATCGGCGCCACCATCGAATCGCCCGATCCTCGGTTTCTTGACCCACCTGTGCACCGAGTACTCGGGTCCGAGGGCCAACCGCCGTTGGTTGGTTTCGACCACGTAGACCACGTGCAAGGTGCTTTGCGAGCCGTGGGACACCTCGATGGTCGGGCCAGGCTGAATCGTGAGGATGTCACGAACGGCGAGGCCGGTCTCCCCATGGAGCAGTTGGATGCACTGCAGGAATCCCTCATCGAAAGCTGAACCACTGCCCGCCTGGGCCACGGAGAGAAGTTGCCACGGGGTACTCGCCGTTGCACCGTGCCCGGACTTCTTGAAGAGACCCACCCGGCCCCTCCACGTCAGCAGGATGTCCAGCTGCGTGGCACTCGTCATCGAGTCGCCGGCCCGCGTTGACTGGTGATCAGCAGACCGAACGCCACGGGCGTGGCCAGTTGGGACGGTGTGGGCGTTTATCACATTCACGACTTGAGGAAGCGTGTTGATCATGGTTGTACTGCCTCTCATTCGTCTCGTTTGTGAGCGCTAAATGCTGTCCCAGCGGCCCAAAGAAGAACGGTGAAGAACTAGGGGCATATGCAAACTGTGTGCCTTGAAATCTTCAATTTTCAGCAGAATGAGAATGTGGTCGCCGGCGTCGACCTCTTGGTAAATGGAGCAAGTAAGCCACAGGGGAGACCCGGAAATATAGAGGTCGTCCCGGTCCCCGGAAAAGGTCTCTACTCCGTTGAAGCGCTTTGACTTATCGCGCGATGCGAGCTGACGGCAGATCGGATTATGGTCTTCGCCCATGACCGACACGCCAATGAGAGGCGCATCCTTGATGCTCGGCCAAGTGGATGAAGACTTCTGAACGGAGAAGAGAACCAGCGGCGGTTCATAGGAGATTCCGACAGAAAAAGACGAAGCGATGAGAACTTGCCGCTCGCCCTCGACCGTCGCCGACAGGGCTACGACACCTGCTGGAAAATGAGTGAGGGCCTCCTGGAGGAGGAGACTATTGTCGGCAATTTGTGTAGTCATGATTTTTCCTTTCAAGGGATTGGTGCGGACGGTCCCGCCCAATTAGCGCTACAACAATTCCCTCTCAGTGTGGATTGCGTCACAGCACTGGTGCATCCGTGGTCATCACGGATTTCTCCACGGGAAGCGGTACTGAGCGGGCTGCATGCGTGCAAAAGCCATCCAGTGGGAATGGATCATTCCCACTGGATGGCTTCAGAGAAACGAACGCCCGATATCTCGGCGAGAATTGCCGCAGGCGTCGGATAGCCACCAGCCAAATCTGCGCAACGACGGGTCAGTGCTTATGGCCGGCTGTGACAGGTTACGGCCGGCATTCTGGGGGGCGCAGCCCGCCTGGTGCGCGGGGAAGTCAAAACCGGTTCGCGCCGCTGGCGGACGTCCCAGCAGGAAGACCCCCGGTCCGCCACCAGGGGGCGCCCGAAGCCGGGGGTCTGCTGCGCTGCTAAGGCTCGTTGTCACTGAGCCTGAACTGCTTAGCGGACCAGCGGCCGTCCCTGGGGCAGCCCACGTCCACCGGTCTGGCTCCACATGACGTCGACGTAGAGATAAACGGCCACTGCGACAAAGGCGAAGGTAAACCAGCCTCCAAGGTTGGTCATGGCCGTGTTGTTCTGGAGGGTGCCCATGAGAAGCAGGACTAGGGCGATGTCCACGAACACGAGCATGAGGGTGGAACTCCAGGGGAGACGTAATGTCACCAGCGTGAGCATCACGAATATAACCAGCCAACAGGTCAGCCATAGCGCCTGTGCGTTGACGACCTGATCAGAGGGAATGCCATACCAACCATTGATGAGTCCAAGTGATAGTGCGGCGTACGTGGCAAAGAAACCGAAGAAAAGTACAAAGATGCCCGCTGATGCATTCTGGCCGAGAGCACAGGCCCAGACTGTTGTCAGCAGCAGACCGACTGCGGAGGCGGCGATGACCGTGGGTAACGCGGCGGCGGCTGCGCTGGCGGGTACAAACCCGGTGTTGACCAGGCCCAGACCGAAGGCTCCCGCGACAGCCATGGGGATTCCGACTATGCCGGGTGCCCCTGCCAGCGGGCCGCTGAGCGGGGCTGGTGGGGCAATGGGCGCCGTGGAAACGAGGGGCGGGTTGTCAATAACAGACGTGCTGGACATGGCAGGAGAACTCCAATGGCTTGAGGAAGGGCGCGAGGTTCAACGAAGGCGGTTATGAAGCGCTGACGGGGTCCGGGCGGCGACTGGTACTAAAAACGACTAGTCCTAAACAAGCGCCACCATGAACCGGATGGTTAGTTGATGGCGGCTTAGTTGATGGCGGCGCGGAGCTGCTTGGCTGCCAGTGCCGGGTCGGCTGCACCGTAGATGGCGCCGCCGGCGACGGCGAAATCGGCGCCGGCCTTCTGGACGTCTGCGATGGTGGCGAGCTTTACGCCGCCTGCCACGGAGAACGGAACGCGGGCTTCGGCGCCGGCGCGGAGCAGACCGTTCAGGTCGAAGCCGGGCTTTGCCTGCTCGTCCAGGCCGGCGTGCATCTCAACGAACTTCGCACCCAGGGCGCGTACTTCCTTGGCGCGGGTCACCTTGTCTGCGATGCCGATGAGGTCAACGACAACGCCCTTGTTGTGGGCCTTGGCAGCCTTGACGGCGCCGGCGATGGTGGAGTCGTCAGCGGCACCGAGCACGGTCACCAGGTCAGCGCCGGCCTTGAAAGCGATGTCGGCTTCGAGTTCGCCGGCGTCCATGGTCTTCAGGTCAGCGAAAACAACCTTGTCCGGGTGGGCGTTCTTGATCGCGGTGATGACGGAGAGGCCTTCGGCCTTGATCAGCGGGGTACCGAGCTCGATGATGTCAACGAATTCGGCTACCTGGCCGGCGAGTTCGAGGGCGGCTTCGGTGGTCAGCAGGTCGATAGCAACTTGGAGCTTCATGATGGTGTCTTCTTTCTGTTGGGAAATGCGGTGGGCGCGGAAACTGCTGGCGCTGCTAGCCGCAGGCGGCCTGCTGGACATGAAGCTGAAGTGTCCAGTCAGTGGAGGTTTGTGCGGCCACCGGCTCCGCGCCAGCCGGGCGGATCCACTATCTCCAGGTTCGAGATTTGGATGCCACCTCAGTGTGGGATGCATCACAGGTAGGGTGCATCCGTGGTCATCACGGATTTCTCTACGGAACTCAGTACGGATTGACCTCCGGGCGTGCCAGCGCAATTCTGTTGGGACACCTCGCTCCCAAAGAGAACTGGTTCAAAGCGAGGGTGAAGTTCAAGAGGACGATCTTGCTTCGGCCCTGCTGGGGCTGCAACAGGGTCGGCAAGACCAACTCGTACAAGGCAAGACCAACTCGTACAGGAAAGGTCAGTCATGACCCCGATTCAGGCCCGCACCCGTCCCGTCGTGGGGCAAACCGCCCAACTGTCCCGCAGGGTCGCGGACAGCGACATCAGGTTGTTCACCGACATCAGCGGAGACCGTAATCCCCTGCACTATGATCCTCAGGCGGCGAAGGCATCCCGGTTTGGGGAAATCGTGGTTCAGGGCGGGGTCACCAGCGCGATCCTGAACGCCGTCGTGGCGGAGGAACTACCTGGTCCGGGTACCGTTTTCCTGAACGTTAATTGGGACTTCAAGGCGCCTGTCCGTCCGGGCGACATCATTACCGGACATGTTGAAGTCTTGGAAGCACGCGAGGACAAGCCGATCACCAAGCTTCGGACTTGGGTTGTCCGTGAAGATGGGACGGTTGTCCTGGAAGGTACGGCCGTCTGCTACACGATGGACCTTTGCGGGAACGACGAGTAATCGTGTCAGCAGCGCCGCGTGCTCGTGCCCTGGCCTCTAAGCACTTCTCAGGAGAGTCGCAATCTAGAGGCGGAGTTCCATAAACACGCTGTTGGGATCCAGGGCGTAGTCGGCAAAGGGAAGGCACACGCTGAATCCGTGGCGGACATACAGGCGCCGGGCGGGAGCGAAATAGTCCTCGGTTCCGGTCTCAAGATAGATGCGCTCGAAGTTTCGCGTCCGGGCTACGTCCAGGATGTGACCGAGCACAAGCGTCGCCACCCCTCGACCCCGCGCACCAGCTGCGGTGCGCATGGACTTGATCTCGCCATGCTTCCCCGGGCTGTCCGGGAAATCGAGGAGCTTGAGCGCGCCGCAGCCAAGGAGCACGCCTTCCTCGCGGGCCGTCCACAACGTGATCGGCGGTGCGGACATCGCAGAATGGTCCAGCGCGTGAACACTCTCGGCGGGCGACGTGGCGAACATGTCTTCCAGGTGCTCGCTCAGTAGTTTGTGGACATCCGCGCGTGCGGGGTCGTCTTTCGCAATGTGAATCATCGCCTCCAATTTACCGGCCGGGGACCTGAACTATGTTCGGGCAAGGGAAGGGCCGGATTGAAGAGCAGGAACAAGGAACGCGGGGCTCTGCAGGGCGGGAATGCGGCCAGCCACGGTGTACGTGAGTGACGCCTTCGTCCATTGCCGCCTCCGGGACCAGCAGCCCCGCCTCCGCGAACTTCGTCCAGCGCGGGTGGCGACTGGCCGGGATAACGCGAGCTTCCCTCAGGCCGGACCACTGCCAGGCTGGCGGCCCTGGCGCGGGACAGCCGCGTTGCTCCTTCCGGCGCCCCCCGCGTCAGGCCACCGTCATGTGTTCGGCAGGTTTGAGGTCGGACCGGGTCCGGGCCTGGGCCGCGTGGCGGCCGGCCAGCCGCCCGGAGACCATCGCCCAGCCGATGTGCAGGCCGTGGTTGAGCAGCTGCAGGCCGCCCTGGCCGGTGGATCCTGCGGCCCACAGCCCGGGGATGGCTTCGCCGTCTTCTGTCGTCACCCGCAGTTCGGTGTCGACGGCCAGGCCACCGTCTGCAAGGGTAATGAAGGCATTCATCGGGCCCAAGGCGTAGAACGGGCCTTCGTTGACCCCGGCACCGAGGTGCTGCCGGTCGAACCGGCTGTCGGCTCCGGCGGCGACGTCCGCGTTCCAGTCATCGACGGTTGACCGCAGGACGGCGGCATCCAGCCCGGTACTCCGGGCGAGCTCCTCGATGGTGTCGGCCCGGTGGTAGACGTCCGGGCGGTACCGCTTATAGTCCTCCACATAGGCGTAGGCCACGCCAGGGAACGTGGAAACAGGGTTCGGCCACGCAGAGAACTTCTTTGCCACCCGCTCATCGAAGATCATGAAGGCAGTGTTTTTCTCGTCGGCGGCCGCGGCGCGGGCCATCAGCTTGTCCGAGTCCTCGTTGGCAATCCGCTTCCCGTCATGTCCCACCAGGATGGCACCCGCCTTGTACATCGTGTTGTTTGGGCCCACCCAGCTGGTCAGGGCACCGCGGATGACCACTGCCAACAGGTTCCTGGGCAGCCGCTCCACGATGAGCCGCATGGCCTTGGACAGCAGCGGGTGCGACGGCAGCAGCTTGATGGGATCCGGCCGTGTGGAGGGCGCGAAGCGCAGTCCCTCATACAGCCGGTCCATTTGCAGCATCACGCCGCCAACGCCGGTTCCCATTGTGAAGCCGTCGCCGGTGTTGTTGGGGTTGACCGGCGGAATCCTGGCGGCAGCTTCCCCAACGAACCTGGCCTTCAGCTCCGTGGACGCGGAGTAATCGCCGGTGGCCAGGATAACTCCGCGGCGGCCGAAGAAGTCGGTGCCGTTCGCCCGTGCCCCGATGATCTCGCCAGCGGCGTTGCGCAGCAGCTTCTCCACGTGCATCGAAGTGCGGATCTCGACGCCGCGCTTCCGGCATTCCCTCAGCAGGGCCGATGCGTAGGCGGACGAGTTGGGCAGCACATTGTGCATGCGGGGCTTCTCGTACGGCGGCTCCGGCGTGGGGCCGAGGAACTGCACACCGATGCTGGACAGCCATTCCACGGTCGACCCCGCGTTCTCGGCCAGGATCCGGCGCAGCGGCTTGTTCTCCCGTTCCTCGAATTCGCCGTTGGCCACCTTCATGTCCGCCACGAAAAGGTCGATGCTGTCGTTCACGCCGGCCCGGTACTGGTAGGACGTATTGGCCGCGGTGAAGGAGCCCACGGACATCGCCGTGCTGCCGCCCACCTTGGGGCATTTCTCCAGGACAAGCGTGCTGGCGCCACTGGTTGCTGCCGAGATGGCGGCGCACATTCCCGATCCGCCGCCTCCAATGATCAGGACGTCTGCTGTAGTGCTGGTCACGATGCTTCCTTCTCTGTGGCCGGTCCGCCTGCATAAATCAGTTCCGGGGCCCGGATTGGTTCGGGGCTCCGACGGGTGCCGGTGGTTGCGCGTTGAGCTGCGGCGCGGCCCGCCCAGCGGCCCGTGATGTAACCGGGTGCCAGGCCGCCGGCGTAGCCGTAGTTCGAGAGGCCGCCGATATCGGCGCCGGCCGCGTAGAGGCCGGGGATGGGCCGGCCGTCATGGTCCAGTGCCTCGCCGTTGCTGTTGGTGCGCACTCCGCCGAAGGTGAAGGTGATGGAGGGCTGGACCATCAGGGCGTGGAAGGGACCGGTTCGCGGAGGCCGGGCCGTGGGCGATACCGGAACGCCGAGTGCGGTGCCTCCGCCTTGGTCAGCAGCGGCGGTGTACTGCTCAAGCGTGGCACTGAGTTTGTCCTGGTCGACACCCCAGGCCGCGACCTTCCGCACCAGCTCGTCCAGTGTCTCCGCCTCCGCATAGGTTCCGCCTGCTTCAAGGGCGGTGGCCAAGCGATCGATGGTGCCGAGGCCGGGAAACGGCTCCTGAATGACCTCGGTGGTGCGGACGTGGTGGTCAAAAATCAGGATGCCGCGCGCTTCCGGCTGGAATGTCACGTCCTGGTTGAGCAGCTCATCGCCCTTGGTTTCGTCGGCAAAGCGCTCCCCGCGGAGGTTCACCATCACGGTGGACCCGGAGTAGTACTGGGAGTACGGCAGGTAGTCCTCCGTCTCGAACCGGCTGACCGGGAAGGGCAGCAGGTGGCCATAGAACGTGCTCATCGCCGTGGTCCCGCCGGAACCTGCCGCGCGTGCCAGCCGCAGCCCGTCCCCGACACTGCCGGGGTTGGAGCGCAGCAGCAGGCGGTCGGCGTTCGGCCCAATGTGCCGGGTGAGTTCGTCGCGGGCACCCTGGAAGCCGCCGGTGGTAAGTACGACGGCGGGCGCTGCATAGCGGACAGCACGGCCGGCGGCGTCGCGCGCCGTTACTCCGGTGACGGAGCCGCCGTCGTGCGTCAGTTCGGTGACCGTAACCCCGGTGAGCGTTTCGCCGCCGGCACGGCGAACTTCCTGCCGGCACCACTCCAGGATCGCGTGGATGTCCGTGGAGTACCCGATGCCGAACGTCATGATGTTCATTTTGGGCTCGGCGGCCACTCGTGCCCCTGATGCCCGCAGCTCCGCCAGCGCCTCCTCATAGTCGCCTACGAGCCGGGCACCAAGTGCGGCGTTTCCCAGCGGGATCCGAGCGTTATAAGCCTCCGCCGTTGGCGCGGTCCAGAACATGCCGGCGGAGAGGGCGGCCGAGCCGCCAAACGACTCTTGCTTCTCCAGCAACACGACCCGCGCGCCCTGGCGGGCGGCCGTCATGGCTGCAGCCGACCCGCTGATGCCCGAGCCGACAACAACCACATCCACCTGACGGGTCTCGTCGGGGTTTCCTGACTGTGACATAGCAAATTCTCCTGTGTAGCGGATAGGGGGTCAGGCCCGGACGAGGGGCAGGCGGGCTGCAGCGTGCCGGGCGACGATGCGGCCGAACACCGCACCCTTGCCCAGCGACGTGCCCGTCATATAGGCCGCGCCGTGGAATCCGCCGGTGACCTCGCCGATGGCGTAGAGGCCGTCAATCACCTCGCCGTCGATGTCCACTACCTGGGCGTCAGTGTTGATGGTGACCCCGCAGTAGGTGGTGGTCATCAGTGCTTTGGCCGGATAGGCATAGAACGGTGCCTGGTCGAGGGGCAGCAGCTCCCCGACGCCGTTGCACAGGTTGGTGCGGCCGGTTTCGTCAGCCTGGTCCCCGGCAACGGAGGCGTTGTAGCGTGCCACCGTTTCCTGCAGCCCGGCGGCGTCGATGCCGGCGAGTTCGGCGAGTCCTTCCAGACTGTCTGCCTTGTGCACGTGGCCGATGTTTTCGAGCATGTCGATGTCGTTGAGCGGAATCCCTGGGTGGGATTTCGCGCGGATCCTTGCGTCGAAGATCTGGAAGCCGAGGCCCTCGGCTTCTTTCAGGACCTCACGGCCCAGGACCTTGTAGGACTGGGACTCGTCCATGAAACGTTTGCCGGCCGTGTTCACCACAATCGCACCCATGTAATAGGCGGTGAGCAGCTCATGGAACTCCTCGCCGGTCTCCGGGTGCGAACCGTACGTGGCGGTGACATAGGACATGTCAGCCATGCCGGCGCCGAGCTTCCACGCCATTTTCAGGCCGTCACCGGTGTTGCCTTTTCCGCCGTACGGGATCGCTGCGAGGGCTTCCGGGGAAAACGTCTGGAGCAGATCAGCGCTCCGGCTGAATCCGCCGGTGGCCAGCACAATCCCGCCGCGGGAACGGAACAGTGCCTCACCGTCGGGGGATTGGACGACGACGGCGGTCACCTTTCCGTCCTCGCGGACCAGTCGGGTGGCGCGGTGGTTCAGCCGGGTTTCGCCGCCGTGGGAGGTGAAGTTCCGGTGGAGGGTGGCCAGGACCTCGGTAATGAGCGAATTGTGGCTGCGCGGCGCGGACTGTCCTGAACTGATTTCCAGGGCCCGGAAAACCACGCCCTGGTCCTTGAGCCACGTGTATGTTTCCGCCTGATGGTCCATGTAGGTCTGGAGCAAGGCGCGGTCGCTCGCCCCGCCGCCGGCTGTGACCATGTCGCTCAGGAAGAGTTCGGCTGAATCGCGGATGCCCTCCGCAGCCTGCTCGTCGGTTCCGGAGAAGGCGAAGAACCCTCCGCTCATCGAGGTCGAACCTCCGAGGCCGTCGGTCTTTTCCAGCAGGACCACGCTGAGTCCGGCTTCGGCCGCTGATGCGGCGGCCGCCTGCCCGGCGATGCCGGAGCCGATCACGACCAGGTCAAAGGAGTATTCGGGCATGGACATGTGTTGCTCGCTTTCAGGTGTTTCCAGGTGTCGATCGGGGTGTTGCGCGTGATCCGAAGACTTCGGGCGGGCACGTCGGATCAGGAGTCAGCAGGTAAGCCAGCCGCCGTTGACGTCGAGGCTGATGCCGGTGATGTAGCTTGAGCGGCTGCTGACGAGGAAAGCGACGGCGTCGGCGATCTCTTCGGGCCGGGCAAAGCGCTTCATCGGGACCTGGTTCAGGAGCTTTTCGTCGACGGGGACGCTGGACATCATGGGGGTCTGCACAAAACCGGGGGCGACGCCGTTGACCCGGATTTTCCGGTCGGCCAGCTCGTGAGCCAGGCTTGCGGTCAGATTCTGCAGGGCAGCCTTCGACGCCCCGTACGCCACGGAACTCGGCAGGAAGGGCCCGAATGAGGCGTCTGCCGGACCGCCGGTCCCCAGCTTCGAGGTGATGGAGAGCAGGTTCACGATGCTCGCGCTGCCATCTGTGGGCATGTAACGGTAGGCCTCGCGGATGAGGAAGAACGGGGCTCTGGCGTTGACGGCCATGATGTTGTTCCAGTCTTCGTCGCTGAGCTCGAAGAAGGGGACCTTGGTGCCGTTGCGCTTGGGGGAGATGCCGACGGCGTTGACCAGGACGCCGATGGGCGCCACCCGGGCGGCGAGGGCTGCCAGTTCGCGGTTGGCTTCGCTGGTGGTCAGATCCCCGGCGAAACCCCTGTGGGCTGCGCCGTTGACTTCGGGGAGGCCTGCCACGGTCAGGTCGGTAGCTTCCGGGTTCACATCGGCGACGACGACGGCGTAGCCTTCCGCGGCCAGCCTGTGGCTGATGGCCCTGCCGATGCCGCCGGCGCCGCCGGTGACGATCGCTGTCTGGGTGAGGGTCTTTTGTGCGGGGACGGCGAGGCCGGGAGCCTCGGTAAGGGCGATTCCCATGGTCAGTTTCTCAATTCTTCGCTGAATGCAGTGTTGGTATCTGCGATGGAAACGGGCAACGTCCGGATGGGTGAAAACGATGTGGGGTACATGATTTTGTTTTCCATCGTCATGATCATGGGACGGATGATGGCCAGGCATTCCTGCCACTGCCGGTTCTTGGCCAGCTCGGCCCGGCGAGCCCGGCGGTCCTCGAGGTCTGCGTAGGCCCAGAGGTGGTTCAGCTCGTTCTGGCGGCCGAACTCGGTGACGAAGTAGCCAAGGAAGCCCCCAAGGATCGGTTTCTGTGCGGGCAGTCCGATCTCTTCATACGCCGCCAGGTAGTCTGTCAGGCTGGCCCCGGTGTGCAGGACGTAGGTGCGTTGTTCAACGATCATGGATCAGTTCACTGCCGAGCCGGCGCGGACAGCTGGGCTGGCGTCCAGTTCTTCTGCCGTCCGGGGAGCCGGTTCGTAGCGTCCGAAGCGCTGCTTGTTCCCCTCGAGCGTGGAACCGTCACCCATGAGCAGCATGTTCACCAGGGCCGCGGCGATGATGACCACCCAGGTGATGGTGATGGACAGGGTGCTGCCCCCGCTGATGCTCATCAGCCAGGAGGCCAGGAACGGTGCGGGGGCCGCGAACACCAGGTTGCCGCCGGTGAGGGCCAAAGCCGATCCCGTGTAGCGCATGTGGGTGGGGAAGGCCTCGGCGAAGAGGGCGCCCTGGCCGGCGTTACCGAACTGCGCGGATACCAGGGCGAAAGCGACGACCGCGAGGGTCAGGGGGAAGCTGTGCAGGTCCACCACCTGGAAGAAGATGACGGCTGCTATCAGGGTGAAGAAGGACCCGATCATGAGGATCTTGCGCCGGCCGTAGACGTCGGCAAGCCGGCCGCCCCACCAGATGGCGATGACGGAGAGGAAGTTCGAAATCATGATGATGGTGAAGGTCTCGCTCTGGGCATACCCATGGGTGGTGAGGTAGCTGATGCCGAAGACGCTGACGATGTAGAACGTGACGATGATCGGGGCGTAAGCGAGCATGAGCCGCAGAATTGTCACACCGTGGGTGCGGATCACCATCGCGGGATTGGTGGACTCGGCCCCGATTTCCTCCAGGCCCTTCTTGAATACGGGCGTCTCTTCGACCTTGAGCCGGATGTAGATGCCCACCGCCACCAGGAGGATGCTCAGCAGGAACGGCAGGCGCCAGCCCCATGAGAGGAAATCCTCCTTGCTCAGCACGCCGGAGAGCACGGCGAGCAGGAGGTTGGCCATGACCTGGCTGATCGGCGAGCCCATTGCCATAAGGGCGCCGTAGAACGCACGCCGGTCTGCGGGGGCATGCTCCATGGTCATCAGCTGGGCGCCGGTAGCCTCGCCGCCAAGCGCCACCCCCTGAATGAAGCGCATGAGCACGAGGGCCACGGGCGCGATGAAACCGACGGCCGAGTATGCCGGCAGCAGGCCGATCACCATCGAGGCAACGCCCATGAGGATAAAGGTGGTGAGGAGGATCTTGCGGCGTCCAACCCGGTCGCCCAGGTGGCCGAAGAGGATCCCGCCGAGTGGCCGGGCGAAGAAGCCCACACCGAAGGTGGCGAACGAGGCCAGGAGACCCATCGCGGGGCTGAGGTCATTGAAGAACACAACCGGGAATACGGTGGCCGCCATGGCTCCGTAGACGGCGAAGTCGAACCATTCCAAAGCCGATCCGAACGTGCCGCTGAGGACGGCGCGCTTTGCCTCGGCAGGGGCTGGGGTGGCCGGCCGGAGCGGGCGCTTGGCGGGTTGAATCGAGGCGGGCTGACTCATCATGACTCCTATGTCGGATGAACGTGTGACGATGCGGGGGAGGGCAGTCACTGCCGGAAAGGGGGCCGGGAACTGCCTGGCGGTCGCGCTCTCGCGCTAACTAATGGATGTGAGTTTAGACACGACCTTGTGTGTTACGCAACACCCAACTATGGTTATTGCGTGATGCGCAATAACAACAGTTCCCGGGTCGAGTCAGTCCACCGCGCCTTGGTCCTCCTGAAGCTGATGGTTCAAGAGGGGTCGCTCAGCGTTACGGAGGCGTCAAAGGCACTCGATGTCGACCCGTCCACCGCCCAGCGCCTTCTGGCCACGCTGACCGGGGATGGCTTTGCCGAGCAGGGGGAACAGCGGCGCTACCGGCCCGGCAGGGAACTCCTCAGGCCAGGAATGATGGTGGCACTTCCCCCGCTGCGGGTTCGCGCCAGGCCCTATCTGGAGCGCCTGTTCGAGCGGGTGGGGGAAACAGTTCACTTGGCGACGCTCGTCGGTACGACAATTCATCATCATGACGGCATCGACGCCACGACCCACGCGCTGCGGTTCGGGCTGCGCGTCGGCGTCGTCCTTCCGGCCCACGTCACGTCGGCGGGTAAGGCAATGCTGGCGGACCTCTCGAGGGAAGATGTGGAAGACCGCTACCGGACGGTGCCGTCCGTGGCCGGCGGCCCGGCTTCCAGCGTGGACTTCGAAAAGCTCCATCGGGATCTCGATGACACCAGACGCAGGGGAGTGGGCATGAACTTCGAGGAGAGCGAGGACGGTGTGGCGGCCCTCGCCGTGTCCCTGGGCGTCATCGACGGCGAGCATGCGGCGTTCAGCATTGCCATGCCCATTGCGCGCTTTGGATCCGGCGATGGGGAACGCCTGGCCGGCCATCTCCTTCGGACGGCTGCGGAACTGAAGGAGGGCATTTTGTAGAAGGCTGCCAGTGCAGGCAGCCTAGAGGCGTCGCCACCCCCCGGCCCCGCGCACCCGCTCCGGTGCGCCAAACGCAAGCAGACGACGGTGGGAGGATCCGCCGTCGTCTGCTTGCGTTTACTGCTACGCGGGCTGTTCGCGCCGTTCGTATGTCTGCCCGTACGGGACATCCCGGCTGACGGCGACCGTGTAACTGGTGTAGCTGTGCTGGGTGACCAGGATGCCGTGGCGGCTCTCCTTCATGGCGTGTTCGCGGGCCATTTCCACGGCGGTGTTGAGGTCGTTTTCGACCGTGTCAGGGTCGTGGGCTGTGATTGCCAGGACAAGGTCAGATTGGCGCTTGATCATGGTGGTCTCTTTCTCGGCGGGATCCCGGGACTCTGGGTGGGCGCAGGCCTCCAGCGCCGGGCGGACCCGGGGAGGCGGAAGGAAATGGTTCCAGAGGGGTTGCCCGGCATCTCTGATGGGGCGGTGGCCGGCCGAATTGTCCGGCGAGCTGGATCGGCGGAAGCATTTGTTCCTGCGGATCTGTAGCCAGTGTGCCTGAAGCGAGTGTCCCGCGCAATATCAAGTCTCAAGAATCGGAACTTTCGGCCCAAAGTTCACGTCAATGGCATGGGCTTTGGGGCTGGCTCGGAATCTCCATGCCGTCCAGGTATGCCTATACCCGGAGTTTGGTCTTGGTAACGGCCCTGCTTGCCAGCGTCCTGAGCAACGTGGTTCTGATCATCTCGCTGCCCTTCTGGGGCAGGTTCTCAGACCGCTTCGGCCGCCGCGCCAGCATGATGATCGGCACCGGTGCGCCCGTCCTGCTGTTCCCGCTGCTCGTCAACACCGTGGGCCAGAGCTTCTGGTCCCTGTTCCTCCCGGCGACCCTCATCCTGGTGCTGATGGGAGCCACACTCGCCGTCACCCCGGCAGTCTTCGCGGAACTGTTCCCCACCCGGATCCGCACCGTGGGTGTGGCCGTCCCGTATGCGGTAGCCGTGGCCATCTTCGGCGGGACAGCACCATACCTGCAAAGCTGGTCCAACGCCGCCTTCGGGCCCTCGGCCTTCACCATCTACGTGATTGCACTGTTGATTATCTCCACCGTGGTGGCCTGGAAACTTCCGGAAACCAAGGGCAAGGACCTGACGCAGTAGCAGGGCGACCGAGGTGTCTGGTAGACACTGATGCCCAGTTGGGATTCAGCCCTTGCCTGCTTGCAGCGCGCGGTCCAGTATGGAAGGACTGCGACGCCCGGTACGGACCGGACCACCCGCTTGACGGCTCAAGGGGGAGTACATGGACGACAGCGCTGCTTCTGTTTTCCCGAACCGACGTACGCTGCTGAAAGCGGCCGGGATTGGTGCGGCCGGTGTCGCCGCCATACCCCTTCTGTCTTCTTGCACCGGCGGATCCGCACAAGTTGCCGCATCGTCGACGCCGGCAGCACTGCTCCCGGCCCCGCCCGGGCAGGTCGAACCGCTGCTGGACCGGCCGAAAGTCGACAATGCCCTGGGCCAGCTCGACGGGATGGTCCGGGACGCGATGGAGAGCACCGGGCTGCCGGGGATGGCCGTAGCCGTGGTGTATCGGGACGAGGTGGTGTACTCCAAGGGCTTTGGGGTCCGGGAGGTCGGAAAGCCCGAGGAGATCGGTCCCGATACGGTGTTCCAGGTTGCTTCTGTGTCCAAGCCCCTGGCGTCCACCGTGGTGGCAGGGCTGGTGGGGCGGCAGATCATCAACTGGACCGACACCGTCGTCGAACACAATAAGAACTTCGCGCTCAAGGATGATTACGTCACGCGGAATGCGAGTTTTGCTGATCTGCTGTCCCACCGCAGTGGGCTGAAAACAGGTTCAGGTGATCTGCTGGAGGACCTCGGATTCGATCGGGCTTACATCCTCGGCCACCTCAACCAGGAGCCCCTTGATACGTTCCGGTCCAGCTACAACTACAGCAACTTCGGCTACACGGAAGGCGGCCAGGCAGCAGCCGATGCGATGAAAATGACCTGGGAGGATCTGGCCGACGAGGTCCTCTTCCGGAAGCTGGGCATGGCCGACAGCAGTTACCGTCACACGGACTACGAGAGAGCCGCAAATAAAGCCACCCTTCATGTGCCGCTCGGGAACAAGGAGTGGGCGGCAAAATACCGGCGCAACGCCGATTCCGAGGCTCCGGCCGGCGGCGCGAGTTCATCGGTGCGGGACCTGGCGCAATGGCTTCGGCTGCAGCTCGGAAACGGCAGTTACGAGGGCCAGCCCGTTATTGATCCGGCAGCCCTGCAAACTACCCACGTTCCCCACGCAGTCTCCGGGCCGGCATCGGCCCCGGCTGCCCGGTCCCGTTTCTATGGGCTGGGCTGGAACGTTTCCTACGACGACCAGGCCCGCGTCCAGCTGGGCCACTCCGGAGCATTCAATCTTGGCGCGGCGACCGCCGTCTCGATGCTTCCCGGTGAACAACTGGCCATTGTGGCACTGACCAACGGACGCCCGCAGGGAATTCCTGAAGCAATCTGCGCCGGCTTCCTGGATAGAGCCCAGCACGGATCTCCCACGGTCGATTGGCTGGCCTTCACCGGTGGCGCCTTCAAACAAATTGATGAGTCCGAGAATCCTGAGGTCGACTACACCAAGGCTCCGTCCAGCCCAGCTCCCGCCAGAGCAAACAATGCCTACACCGGCACCTATGACAACCCCTACTATGGCCAGCTTGTGGTCCTCGAAGAGAGCGGAAAGCTGGCCATGAGAATGGGGCCGTCTGGCAGTCCCACCACCTTCCCGCTCACCCACTTTGACGGCGACACCTTCAGCTTCGAATCCATCGGGGAGAACGGCAACGGCCTGGCCGGTGCGCTGTTTGCAGAAGCAAACGGCGGCTCCTCGCCGAGCGTGACCCTTGACTTCTACGACAGAACCGGGCTGGGGACTTTCACCCGGGCCTCCTAAAGCTGCTGAGGTTATCTGGCAAGAACCGTCGGCGCGGCGAACCCCTGGAAGCTTTGGAGTTCGTCTGCGGTGGGCGGGTTGGCGCCCTGCCTGCGGACGGTGATGGCGGCGGCCTTTGATGCAGTGTGCCCCAGGGTCTCCAGCACGGCAGGTGCCAGGCCGTCCGTCCCGCGGGCCAGCAACCCGTAAATGAGCGCCGCCATGTAGGCGTCCCCGGCGCCGATGGTGTCAGCCACCACCGATGTAATGGCCGGGATGTGCACCTGAGTCTCCCGCGTTGCCAGCAGGGATCCCCCGGAACCGCTGGTAACCACGGCCAGCCCTGCGCCGAGTTCGAGGATCCGGCCCGCGGCGTCCTTTAGGCCAAGTCCCGGGTAGAGCCACCGGGCGTCCTCGTCACTGAGCTTGACCACATCGGTCAGGGGCACCAGGTCCTCAAAGATTGAACGGGCCTCGGCCTGGCTGCCCAGGAGAGCAGGCCGGATGTTGGGATCGTAGGTGACCATGCAGGCGCCGTGGGACTGATGGAGAAGCGTCTTGACCGCGGTGGCGCCGGGTGCCAGGAAAGTTGCGATCGAGCCTGTGTGGAGCACCTTGGGAAGATACGCGGGAGCGATGGGGTTGAGTTCCCAGCGGATGTCGAAATCGTACGTGGCGGAGCCATCGGACCCGAGGACGGCGGTGGCGGATCCGGTACGGGCCGTGCTCTTGGAACCCTGGAGCAGCTCGACGCCGGCGCTGCCCAGGTGCGCTTCAATCGAGGCGCCACGTTCGTCCTCACCGATCGACGTCAGGAGCGCAGTTCTCACGCCGAGCCGTCCCAGCCCGTACGCGACGTTCATCGGCGATCCTCCCGGATGCTCGATCGTGCCGTCGACTGAGGCAACGACGTCGACCAACGCTTCGCCGATGACGATGACATCAGGGGTGACCGCGGCATCGCTGCGGGCGCGGGTCTTGAGCATGGAGGCCCTTTCATCGGAGTAGGGAGGAGGAAGAATCATGTGCAGCTCAGCCGTAGGTGGCCACGCTGAGGCTGTCCAGGGTGGCCGGCCCGCCGTTCGCGTAAAGGGAGAGCTCGGTGCTGGACTCGTCCGGGAAGATGAGGTCAGTCAGCGTGAGGCGCCCGTTCTGGGCGAAGACCTCAACGGAGCAGCTGTCCACATAAACGGTGAGCTGGTACATGCCATCGACGGGCAGGATCGGTGCGGACTCCGCTGAGGCGAAGGAGTCATGGAAATCCGTCAGGCCGGACTCTCGGCGGTCGAGGATGAGCCGACCTTCGCCGGGCCGTATGCCGATGCGGGTGCCCTTGGTTCCGTTGCCGCGGAGGATCAGGCCGAATTCCTCGGCAGTGCCCGGCGTGAACGTTGCGTCGATGCGCTGGACCCGGCCCTGTGCGCCCTCGATGAGGTGCTGGCCTTCCGGAAGTTCACGCGCGCGGGACTCGAACCCGGTCTTGGCCGGCAGGGAAGCCATTTCCTCGGCCGCGTGCTGGAGAAGTCTGGGGTTCCCGTCCACTGTCGCGAGGGTGACTTCCCGGACCAACGACATGGGGCTGCGCCATGGAGAGGTGGGGATGTCGTTGCCGTATTGCCAGTTGTTCATCCACCCGATCATGAGCCGCCGCCCATGCGGGACGTCGCTGAAGGACACGGCGGCGTAGTAGTCCCGGCCCCAGTCCAGCCACTGGTACTCACCCAACCGGTCCGGGTCCTGAAGTCCTTCGGTAACGGTGGTGGCCGAGGTGAACGTGGTCCCGTCGAAGTCTCCGACGAAGTACTGCCCGGCGGAGCCGCTGTTCGGACCACCGGGGTTGAGATTCACGGTGAGGACCCACTGAAGGTTCTCCGGATCGCCGTCGACGGGGAGGGGGAAGAGATCCGGGCATTCCCACACGCCACCGGTGGCGTTGGCCGGGCCGAAGGTACTCAGTAGCTCCCAGCTCTTGAGGTCGTGGGATTTGTAGAGCACCACTTGGAAGTCCGTCGCTTCCACGGCGACCATGACCCAGTAACTGCCGGCGCCGCCGTCGTACCTTATGACCTTCGGGTCGCGGAACTCAGCGGATCCGCGGTTCAGGACGGGGTTGGCGGTGTGTTTGGTCCAGGTGTAGCCGCCGTCGCGGCTGAAGGCGAGGGACTGGGCCTGGAGGCCCTCATGGGCGGAGCCGGGTTTGAAGGCGCTGGTGTAGACGGCGACCAAGGGTGGAGCGGCGTCGGTCCCGAATCCGCTGGTGTTGTCCCGGTCGAAGACGATGCTGCCGGAGAAGATGTCTTCTTCCTCGTCACAGGAGATGGCGACGGCGTGTTCGGTCCAGGTGGTCAGGTCCGGGGAGGTGGCGTGTCCCCAGGACATGTTGCCCCAGACGTTATCCAGCGGGTTGTTCTGGTAGTAGAGGTGGTAGACGCCGTCGTGAAAAATCAGGCCGTTGGGGTCATTGAGCCAGGTGTTCCGGGCGGCGTAGTGCAGGGCCGGCCGGAAGGTGTCGGCCGTGGTGGCGGTCGCGGCAGTCATGAAGGTGAGGTCTCGTTTCTGTGCAAGCGTGGGGAGCCCCCTGAGCAGGGTTCCCTGAAGATGGGTGGGCCGGTTGCGCCGGCCCACCCGGTTCTGGAGCTAGGAGTTTTTCTTGTAGCGGTCGTAGGCCTGCTGGTAGACCTCGATCATTTTGTCGACGCCGACGTTCTTGAGCTGGGAGACGTAGCCGTCCCATTCCTGGTCGATGCCGCCGGAGACGATCCACTTGGCCATGTTCTGCTTCACGAGGGACGTGGTGTCGGTCTGGATGGTGCTGATCTGCTGCAGTTCTTCGTTGGAGAGGGCCACCGGGGGGTAGCCGTCGTTGCCGGCGAAGGGCTTGTAGAACTCGTCGACGGTCTTTTGGCGGTCGGCGGCGCGTGGTTCGGGAGCGACGACGGTTTTGAAGTTCTCGGCGGTGTTGGCCTTCGGGCCGCCCGGGGCAACCTTCTGGCGGCGTTCGCCTTCGCTGGTCCCGGCCTGGGCGGGGATCTGGGTCAGCAGGCCGCTGGTGTCCTTTTGCAGGGTTTCACCGATGGGCCCCCAGTTGGCCTGGGCGGACTGGATGGGGTCGTAAAGGTTGTCGGCCCAGCGCATGGTCGCGGCCGGGTATTTATTGGTCCGGGTGATGGCGAAGGCGCCGCGGGCGATTTCCTGGTTGTTGGACTGGCTGGCGATCCGCTTGCCGTTCACGCCTTCGAGGACAGGGACCAGGGAGTAGTTGCCGGCGCGGTCGGCGCCGACCATTTCGGGGACTTCCCACCAGACGAAGGAGCCCAGGTTTTCCGTGGCGGCCTTGCCCTTGGCCAGGTACGCCTTGTCATCCTGGGAGAAGGACTCGGGGTCGATCAGGCCTTCCTGGTACCACTCGTGCAGGGTCTGGATGGCTTTTTTGTAGCCGTCCTGGGTGGGGGTGAAGATGACTTTGTCGTCCTGGACGATGCGGTGGTCCATGTTGTCCGGCACTCCGCCCAGGGCGGCGATCAGGTCAACGATGTCCCCGCACCAGGAGCCGGGCATGAAGCTCAGCGGAATGGTCTTGCCGGTGCCGGATGCATCCTGCGTTTTGAACGCCAGCAGTGCGTCGTGGAACTCAGCGATGGTTTTCGGCATCGGGATATTCAGCTTTTTCAGCCACGACGTGTTGATGGCGAGCTCGTCGGGGAACTGGACCAAGCCGAGTTCTTCGATCGATGGCAGGGAATAGATGTGCCCGTCCGAGGAAGTGATGGCGGCCTTGACGTCGGGCCGGTCCGCGAGCAGTTTGGCGAGGTTCGGTGCGTTCTTCTCGATGAGCCCCTCGAGCGGGATGAGCGTGCCGCTGGCGGAGTAGGTGGCGATCTCGGCGTCGGTCAGACCCGTGTTGAAGAACGCGTCAGGCAAATCGCCGCTGGCCAGGATGAGGTTCTTCTTTTCCTGGAAGACCGTATCGGGCAGGTTCTCCCAGTTGATGTGGACGTTGGTGGCCTTTTCCCATTCCTTCACCACGGTCATGGTGTTGTAGTCCGGGGCCAGTGCTGCCTTGGTGCCGGAGAACGTCAGGTCGAGTTGCTTGCTGACGATCGGGAAGCCTGTTTCCTGGAAGCCGAAGTCTGCCGAGGCGTCTTTGATCTCGGTGCCTGAGCCGCCGCCGGAGCAGGCGGTGAACATCAATGTACCGGCCAGGACGGCGCCGAGGGCGGTAAATTTGCGGCTGAATGCCATGGTCATTCCTATTCTGAGATGGGAGTGCTGCCGTCCGGGGGCGGATGCCCCAGGCGGTGGGTAACGGGGGAGGGGGTCTACTTGACGGCGCCGATCATGGCGCCCTTGGTGAAGTGCTTCTGCATGAAGGGCAGGGCAATCATGAGTGGCAGGCTCGAGACGACGATCATGGCGTACTTGGTGAGCTCCGCTATCCGTTGCGCTGCCGCATAGGATGCGATGTCCCCGCCGGTGGTTCCGGTGGAGGAGACGTCTGACTGGATGAGAATGTTGCGCAGGACGAGCTGCAGCGGGTACTTGGAGTCGTCATTGAGGAAGATCAGGGCGTCGAAGAAAGAGTTCCACTGGGCTACGACGTGGACCATGATCATCAGCATGATCAGTGGCTTGGACAGCGGCAGCACCATTTTGAAGAAGAACGTGAAGTCGGTGGCCCCGTCCATCTGGGCAGCTTCGCGCAGTTCGTTCGGGATGGTGTGTTCAAAGAAGGACCTGGCGATGATCAGGTTCCATACGCCCACCGCGCCGGGCAGGACCACGGCCCAGACGGTGTCCAGCATGCCCAGATCGCGGACCACCAGGTACTTGGTGATGAGTCCGCCGTCGAAAAACATGGTGATCACGAACAGGAGCATGAGGATCTTCCGGCCGGGCATGTCCTTGCGGGACAGGGCATAGGCGCCGCACAGGATGGTGCTGACGCTGATGGCCGTTCCCAGGACGGTGTAGATGACGGTGTTGCCCAGGCCGTTCCATATCCGGCTGTCGGCGAAGATCCGCTCGTAGCCTTCAGTGGTGACACCGGAGGGGAAGAGCCAGACCTTGCCTTCGTAGACGGCGTTCGGGTCGCTGATGGACGCGATCACGATGAAGTAGAGCGGATACACCACGGCCAGGATGGACAGCAGCAGCACGGCGGTGGCGCCGATGTTGAAGGCGCGGTCGCCGTATTTGTCCCGCAAGGACTGCTTGGGGCGGCCCTGATCGGTGGTCCGTGTCCGGGCCGGGGCCTCGGTTGGGCGGGGGTTGGTTGTCAGAGACATTTCGGCATCACCACAGGGTCGCTTGGTTGGCCCGGCGCGCAATCGTGTTGAAGACGAGCAGCAGCGCCAGGTTGAGGAGGGAGTTGAACAGGCCGATGGCGGCCGAGTAGCTGAACTGCGCCTGCTGCAGTCCTGCGTGGTAGACGTAGGTCTGAATGATCTCCGAGGTGGAGAGGTTCAGCGGCGTCTGCATCAGCAGGGCCTTTTCAAAACCGACGTTGAGCAGGTTGCCGATGGCAAGGATGAACAGGATGGTCACCACCGGCATGATGCCCGGCAGGTCGATATGCCGGATGCGCTGCAGCTTCGAGGCGCCGTCAACTTTGGCCGCGTCATGCAGCGCCGGGTCAATGGCCGCCAGGGCTGCAAGGTACACGATCATCGAGAACCCGGCGTTCTGCCAGACATCCGAGATCACGTAAATGGGGCGGAACCACTCCGCCGATCCCATGAAGAAGATCGGCTCGCCCCCGCCCAGCTGGATGGCGTTGTTCACCAGCCCCGACCTTGGGGACAGAACTACGAACATGATGCCCACCACCACCACAGTGGAGATGAACGCCGGCGAATACAGCACCGTCTGGGTGAACTTCTTGAACCGCTCGCTCTGGAGCTGGTTGACCAGCAACGCCAGGATGATGGGGATCGGGAAGGCAATCAACAGCCCAAGGACGGCGATCCACAGGGTGTTACCAACCACCTGCCCGAACTGGTATGAGTTCACGAACCGGATAAAGTGCGTCAGGCCCACCCAGGGGCTTTCCGTGAACCCGTCCACCGGGTTGTAGTTCTTGAAAGCGATCTGCACGCCGTACATCGGCCAGTACTTGAAGACCAGGATGTAGATGATTGCTGGAGTTAGTAATACGTATAACTGCCAGGCACGGGAAATCCTCTTCAGGCGAAGCGAAAGAGAATTTTTACGCTGTGGCAGCGGCGCCGCGGCAGGACGCCCGCGTTTGGCCGGGATGGTGCGGCTCATGGGATCTCCTTAGGATGAGTCACTGAATTCCGTTCAACGAGTGGGCAGTCCATCAGCTCGACCCGGCCGTCGGGTTCCGCATCCTGGAGGATCAGGTCAACCGCGCGCCGGCCCATGGCGACGAACGGCAATTCAAAAGTGGTCAATCCCGGGCGAAGAAATGGCGCCAGGGTCGCTTGGTTATCGAACCCCACGATCGAGACGTCGCCGGGGATTGCGAGGCGCAGGTCCGAGACTGCCTGATAGGCTCCCCAGGCGCCGCGGTCATTGGCGCAGAAAATTGCGGTGGGCGGGTTACTGGCGGTCAGAAGCTCCATCGTGTACTTGTAGCCATCTTCCTCACCGCCCGAGCCGAAGCGAACCAGCGACGGATCAATGTCCAGCCCCGCCTCCTCAAGTGCCGCGCAGTAGCCCTTGTAGCGGCCGACGGCGGCAGGAAGGTCACTCTCAAGGGTTTCGATGTTGATCATCCCCACCCTGGTGTGGCCCGCCTCGAGCAACCGGCTGGTGGCCGCGTACCCGCCTTTGACCTCGTCCGGGGCGACGCTCGGGACCCGACCGGCCCGGTCCTGCGAATTCAGCACTACGGACCTGACGCCGGCCAGGGCGTCGGGAACTTCCAGCCGCCGGTGATACATGGCGGCGTAGACTACGCCGGCAACCTTATAAGAGAGCATGGCGTCCAAAGACGCGGCCTCGAGCTCCCTATCACCACCGGTGTTTACTGAGAGCAGGAGAAGCCCGTCCTCCCAGGCCCGCTGCTGGGCACCTTCAATGATGGCGCCTGCAAAAGGAGTGGTGGCCACGGAATCGCCGATGAACCCGATCATGCCGGCCACACCTTCGCGGAGAACTTTGGCGTGGGCGTTGGTGCGGTAACCCAGCTTGTCCACAGCATCCCGAACCCTCTGCCGGGTCTCCTGCGAGAACCGGGACCCGGCGGCCGAGTTCAACACCAAAGACACTGTGGCCTGCGAAACGCCGGCAGCAGCAGCGACGTCGTGCATCGTCGGACCTGATTTTGGCCGTGTTCCAGCCATGGGCACCTCCTCGGGCCGTTTACTAATGGAAGGGTTATTCGTATAACTGGGACAACTGTAACTCGTATCACATGCAGCGTCAACAGGAGCCCTGGTTCAACGCAAGTCCGGGAGTGCCGTCGCTCAGTCCGGCGAGTCCCGCCCGAGCTGTGCCCTCTTGAAGTCAATCATGTGAATGACTTTCGCCAGGGGACCCACCGAACTGCCTGGGGGTGTCTGACAGACACTGCCGCCAGCCAACCGCGCTGCGTAGCGTGGTGGTTGTGGACAGAAAAGAAGAGATCCGTGAGTTCCTGATCTCGCGTCGTGCGAAAGTCAGCCCGGAGCAGGCCGGCATCCCCAGCTACGGGGAGCTGCGCCGTGTGCCGGGTCTGCGCCGTGAGGAAGTGGCGCAGCTCGCCGGGGTGAGCACGGACTACTACACCCGGCTGGAACGCGGCGGCATCCGCGGCGCCTCAGACTCGGTGCTCGAGGCTGTGGCTTCAGCCCTTCAGCTGGACGAGGCGGAGCGCGCACACCTGATGGACTTGGCGCGGACGGCAAACACGCCTTCGCGCCGGGCGCCGCGCCGCCCGACTCAGCAGCGGGTCCGTCCCGGGGTGCTGCGCCTGCTGGACGGGATGACCGGCGTGGCCGCCATAGTGCAGAACGGCCGCGGCGAAGTGCTCGCTGCCAACCTGCTGGGCAAGGCACTGTATGCCGAGGTATTTAACTCAGCCGTGTCGTTGGGGGCGGACGTTCCGGGGCGGCTGCCGAACCAGGCACGCTACCTCTTCCTCGGTCCGGACGCAGCAGACCTCTATCCAGACTGGAACGCAATCGCGGCAACGACGGTCGCCATGCTTCGCCTGGAGTCCGGCCGGAACCCCCACGACCGGGCATTGAACGAGCTGGTCGGCGAGCTGACCACGGGAAGCGGTCTGTTCGCCGCGCTCTGGGCGGGGCACGACGTGCGCATCCACACCACGGGAACCAAGCGCTTCCACCACCCGGTCGCCGGGGACTTGTCGCTGCAGTTCGAGACGCTGGACCTCCCCGGCGACGAGGGGCAGACCCTGTTCACCTTCACTGCGGAGCCAGGCTCCGCCTCCGCAAACGCGCTGGCCTTCCTCGCCAGCTGGGCGGGATCGCCGCCCGAAACTACCACCGCCGGCGATCCCGCCGGCGGATCCGACGCCCCCGTGCGCTCCCACGCGCAGCCAGGACGCAAACCAGGAAGGACTGAACCAACCCATGACTGAGCAGCACACCACCACTGAGAACGACAACATGGCCGGCAAGAAAGTCTGGTTCATTACCGGCGCCGGGCGGGGATTGGGCACCGACATCGTCAAGTCAGCTCTCGCGGCCGGCCACGCCGTGGTCGCCACCGGCCGCAACGCGGAGAAAGTCACCCAGGCCGTCGGCGAGAACGAGAACCTGCTTGCCGTGAAGCTTGACGTCACCGATCCCGCCGACGCAACGGCCGCCATCCGGGCAGCCGTGGACCGGTTCGGCCGGATCGACGTCCTGGTGAACAACGCCGGCAACTTCTACGCCGGGTTCTTCGAGGAAATCACCCCCGGGGGCTTCCGGGCACAGATCGAAACCACCATGTTCGGGCCCATGAACGTCGCCCGCGCGGCCCTGCCGGTCCTGCGGGCCCAGCGCTCCGGCCTGCTGGTCACCATCTCCTCAACCGCCGGCCTTGCAGGCGGCGAGTTCCTCACCGCCTACGCCGCGTCGAAGTTCGGCGTCGAGGGCTGGGCCGAGTCGCTGGCCCAGGAGGTCGCACCGTTCGGCATCCGTTCCATGATCGTGGAGCCGGGGTTCTTCCGCACTGAGCTCCTCACTCCGGAATCGACGAGCTATGCCGAATCCACCATCGAGGACTACGCCGAGCGCACCGAGCAGACGGTCAAGGCCTGGCAAAGCATGGACGGCCAGCAGGGCGGGGACCCAGCCAAACTCGCCGACGCCCTGATCCAGCTGGCCGAATTCGACGAGCCGCCACTGCGGTTCGCCGCCGGAGCCGACGCCGTCGCCACCTTCGAGGCGCGGGCCGCGACGCTCCAGGACCAAGCCAATGCCCACCGGGAGCTCTCCAGCAGCCTCGCCCGCGACGACGCCTGACAAGACGGAAGCGGCCGACGGCGGGAGGTCCCGCCGTCGACCGCTCACCTGGAATACCTTCTAGGATCTTGTTTCGTTCAACTGCGTAGCAAGTACGTGGCCACACCTTCGGGGTTTGCCAGGGCGAGGAGGTGGCCGCCCGGCACAACGTCGGGCTCGATGCCGAGGCGTTCACGGGCGATCCGGCGCTGGAAGTCCACGGGAAAGAACCTGTCTCCCTCGCCGGATAGCACGCGTGTGGGGATCTTGGGCCACGCCGCGAAATTGCATGCCGATTCGAAGGCTGCGTTAGCTTCAGGGCGCTGATGCGGCACCCCTTCAGCGGCGATTTTCGGGGGAACGTCGTGCAGGAAGTAGGTGTCCGTGTCGAACTCGATTGCCGTAGCCGTGGGCCTTCGCAGCGCTTTGCTGCGCCGCAGCCCATCCGGTGTTGTCCCACCATGCGCCCGGCGTCTCGCCCGGCAGGGGGATCATCGCATTGACCAGCACCAGCTCCCCGACGGAAGCCTCTCCACACACCAACGGCGCGGTGAAACCGCCCAGCGACTGCGCCACCAGCACCACTCCGTGGTGCGCACCGATGGCTTCCACGACCAGACTTGTGTATTCGGCGAGCCCGGCGCGTTCGTCGTCGCCGGGCAGATCGACCGCGACGGCTTGGTGGCCGGCCTCCTGCAGCAGCGGAACAACGTGGCTCCAGTACCAAGCGGCGCCCCCGGCTCCCGGGATCAGGATGAACGTACTCACCACAGAACCAGCCCAACGCCGACGGCGGGACTTAGGTCCCGGACGAGGACTCGGCTCGTGGGCCGGTTTTGTGTGAATGCGGAGCGCATTCCACCATTCTCATCCCGCCGGCATGGATCCGGCACCCCCTAAGCCTTTCGGCCCTACCGGGACGACGGTGGAAGGCCTATGTCTGGTCTGACACAGCCCGAACGAAAGGAACAACGATGTTCACCTTGCAGATCAGTTATCCAGTCAGGGATTACGAGGCTTTCAAGAAAGTATTCGACAGCGATCCTGCGGGCCGCGCCGCCTCGGGCGCCAGGTCTGTCCGCCTGTTCCGGGATACGGACGACCAGAACAGCGTGGCCGTGCTCCTTGACTTCGACACGAAGGATGCTGCGAACGGCTTTCTGGAACGGCTCCGCAGCGAGGTGTGGGATAAGCCCGAGGTAATAGGGCAGCTCATGACGGCGTCGCCGTCAGCCAGGCTTCTGGAGGAGACGGCCCGCGAGGGCCAGGGTGCGGGCTGACCGCTGAGAACGGACGACGACGGGGCGTCCCGCCGTCGTCCGTCACCGTCCTCGGGTGCGCCTGTAATTATCGTCCGGCGCCTACGGCCTAGGTGCTGAGGTTCCAGTGGACGCGGATCGCTTCGGCAACGGGGCCGGCGGCGACGTCCACACGGAAAGCAACCGGCGCGGTCCCGGTCTCTTCGATGACCGCGTCACGGTACACGCGGCCGCATGCAGGGCACAGGGTGTAGAGATCCTCGTCGGCAGGCCATGCCGCCAGCTCAGCGGGTACCGGAGTGTCTTCGCCGAGGTGGACGGGGACGCCTTGTGAGTTGGCTTGAATCAACCCGTCCTTGCTGACGGTGTTGCCGCAGACGCAGGTAATGGTGGTGACATCATGCCCGATCACTTCGGCGGTTTCCGTATCCATGATGACCTCCCCGGCGCTGGAAGAGACGTACTGCTATTAGCTTAGGCCTGCTGGACCTATAAAGGCTGGCCCGGCGGGCTTAAACTGGCCTCGCACGGGACACTTGAACTGCCCGCACAGCTGAGCCGGTCCGAAGGCGATCTCCGTGTACAAACGGAAGGTCGACCCGTGGAAACAGACGATAACAAAGCGCTCGTGCGGCGCTTCTACGCAGCAATCGACGCCGGGGACGTCGATGCAATGGATGATCTGGTCGCCGAAGACTACCTCGATCACAATCCGCCATTCCCCGGGCTGCCGGCAGGACGGGAAGGCCTGAAACAGGCCTTCCGCATATTCTGGACGGCGACGCCGGGCACTCACCAGATCGATGACCAGGTGGCCGAAGGGGACAAAGTGGTCACCAGGCTGACCGCCACCGGCCGACATGTGGGTGAACTCCCCGGACCGCTGCCGCCTACAGGCGCCGAGCTGCGGGAGACGGCCGTGGCCATCCACCGAATCCACGACGGAGAGATCGCGGAGCACTGGTCAGCCAGGGACGACCTCGGTCTGATGCAGCAACTCGGCGTGATCCAAATGCCCGGAGGTTAGCCGCCGCCCATTGACAGAGCCTCCCGTGCAGGAAGCGCGTACTTGTATAGATGTATACAAGTATAATGAAGCGCGGAGGTCACCACATGGCAGATTCACCGTCCCGGAACACCGGGGCACACCTTGTCTACGCGGAGCTTAAGCGGCAGATCCTTACTCTTGAGCTGAAGCCAGGGGCGCGCATCTACGAGCCGGCAATGGCTGAGGCGCTGCGGGTAAGCCGGACGCCGCTGCGGGAGGCCATCCGGCGGCTCATTTCGGAGAGCCTGCTCGAACAGCAACCTACCGGCGGAGTGCTGGTGCCGGTCCTGGACGAGGCAGTGATTTCCGAGCTGTACGAGGTGCGCGCGGCGATGGAATCGCTCATGGCGCGGCTGGCGTGCGTAAAGGCGACGGCGGCCGACATCGAAGCCCTCAACGGCATTCTTGAGCGCAACGCCGCCATGGTGACGTTTGCCGATGAAGCCATGAAGCAGGGCATGGCGCTGCACGCCAAGATCGCCGAGATTGCGGGGAATTCGTGGGCCCGGCGATTCCATGACCAGGTCTCCAGCCAGATGGAGCGGTACCGCCACTTCACCAACAGCACGCAGGAACGGCGGGACCAGGCCCTGGCGCAGCACCGGATCCTGGTGGACGCGGTGGCCGGCGGCAACCCTGAAAAAGCCGCCAAGCTCGCGTTCGAGCACGTCATCGGAGCCCGGGACGCGGCGCTGCGTGCCATCACGGGCAGCAGCCTCGTCATCACATGATTGGTGAACTCGGACGCCGCTCGGCCACAGCACTGCTCCTGCATTCCACCCTGATCCAGGCTGTGACCTTCCTGGTCCGGCCGGCCGCCACCTACCGGGCGCTGGAACTGGACGTTCCGGGTTTCGCACTGGGTCTCCTGGCCGCCAGCTACGCCGTCTTTCCGCTGTTGCTCGCCGTCCCCACGGGCGGACTGGTGGACCGCCTGGGTGAGCGCCGGCTGATGGCGATCGGATCCGCCGTCGTTCTTGCCTGCTCTGCCTTCCTGCTGCTGTGGGGATCGTCGATCGTCACCCTGGTCATCGGAACCGCCCTCCTCGGCGCCGGCCAACTTGCCTGCGTGGTGGGGCAGCAGGCCGTGGTGGCCAACAACGCTGCCTCCTCCAGGATGGACTCCGCCTTCGGTTACCTGACATTCGCCGCATCGCTGGGGCAGGCCCTGGGGCCGTTGGCGATTTCCCTGGTGGGAGGCGCCTCGATCCGCCCCGACACTCAGGCGATCTTCTTTCTCTCCGCCTGCATGAGCCTGGTGCTTTTCGTGACCACTTTCGGCGTGTCGGCCAAAGTCAGCGGCGGCAAAAGGAAAGCGGTTGTGGGTGCCGGTGGTGGCGGCGAGGGCGGTGTTGTTGGGCTGCTGAAGACACCCGGTGTTGCCCGCGCCCTGGCCGCCAGTGCCACCGTCCTGGCCGTGGTGGACCTGACCATGGTCTACCTCCCCGCGCTCGGCGCCGAGCGCGGGCTCACTGCGGCAACGGTGGGCCTGATGCTCACCACCCGGGCCGTGTTCTCCATGGTTTCCCGGCTCGGGTTGGGGCAGATGTCCCGGAAGCTGGGGCGCATGCGGCTGATGGTGTTCAGCCTTGCGCTGTCCACAGCCGCCCTTTGCGCGGCCGCAATTCCCATGCCGGCGTGGCTGCTGTTTGCGGTCATGGCGGTACTGGGTCTGGGGCTCGGCATCGGCCAGCCCCTCACGATGTCCTGGCTTTCAGCGCAGGCCCCGGCGGGCCAACGCGGCCGGGCTCTTGCCCTGCGGTTGGCCGGCAACAGGGTGGGCCAGGTGGTGCTGCCCAGCGCCATCGGCGTGGTGGCGGCCGGGCTTGGCGCAGGAGGAGTTTTCCTGGCGTCAGCAGTGGTGGTGGGCGGGACGCTCCTGCTGCTCCGCGGTGTGCGGCTGGACGATTAGGCACTCACCCCAGCAGGTCGTCCTCGTAGCACCAGCGCCAGTCTTCGCCCGGCTCGATGCTCCGCATGACCGGGTGCCCGGTCGCTGCAAAGTGCCTGGACGCGTGGGTGCCGGGGGAGGAATCACAGCACCCCACTTTGCCGCACCGCAGGCACATCCTCAGGTGCACCGTCGTCGTGCCTTCCCGGCGGCAGTCCGCGCAGTAGGCATCGCGGGGCACCTCCGGGGAGCGGGCCGACTCGAGGTGGCCGCACACCCCGCCCGGCCTCGCGATCCCTTCGCCGCCGCCCTCGCCGGAGGTATCCACCTCGTCGAGCGACACGTCCAGCATGGATTCCTCCACGTCCAGCCGCTCGAGAACCTCGCTGAGGACCTCCTGTGCGTACTCGCCGCCGCGCCGCAGTTCCAGGACCTTGGCCCGTTCCGCTTCCAGCATGGCAAGCCGCAGCCGGGCGTAGCGCTCGCTGGGCGTGGCCGTCTCCGCGGACGGCCGGCCCAGACGTTCCCAGGCAGCCAACCCGCGCTCCTGCGTGCGCCGTTTCAGCATGGCCACAACCTCCGGCGGATCGTCGTCCGTGCGCAGTTCCTTCAGGCGGGCCACGCCGGCTGCAGTGGCCTGCTGCATCAGCGAAGCCTGGTTCAGTGCGTCCTCGCGCTGGTCCGGGCCCTTGACCCGCAGGACCCGGACCAGGGCCGGAAGAGTGAACCCCTGCAAAGTCAGCGTGCCGCCCACAACCACCAGGGCAGCGAGAATCAGCACGGAACGGTGTTCCAGATCCGCGGGCAGCACCAGAACCGCGGCCAGGGTGACCACCCCCCGCATCCCGGCCCAGGAGACGATCGCCGCAAACTGCCACGGCGGCGCCGGGTCGTTCCGCCGCACCGCCGGAATCAGCCGGGGCAGGTACGTCGCAGGGAACACCCACACCGGCCGCAGCACGAGCACCGCCAGCAGGATTACGGCGCATCCGGCCCAGATCCGGCCTGCGCCGAGGGAGTCGTCCTGGACGCCCTCGACGATCGACCGCACCTGGAGCCCGATCAGGAGAAATACGGAGTTTTCCAGCAGGAACTGGACCGTGTTCCAATTGCTGCGCTGGCTCAGCCGCGCGGCCCCGTTGGGCATGGACGGCGCCTTGGTGCCCATCACCAGTCCGGTCACGACGACGGCGAGCACGCCTGAGGCGTGGATCGCTTCCGCCGGCAAGTAGGCCACCAAAGGGGCCACGAGCGACGTCGAGGTGTTGATCGCAACGTTCCGGATCCGTTTGCGAAGTGAGGTCAGCACGTAGGCCGCAGCCATGCCCACCACCAGCCCGCCGCCCACCGCGAGCAGGAAGTCCCCGGCGATCCCTGCTGCGGACACCGACCCCGAGATGGCGGCGATTGCAGCCCGGAGGCAGATCAGTGCGGTGGCATCGTTGACCAGGGATTCACCTTCAAGGATGGTGACGATCCTGCGCGGCATCCCCACCTTGCGCGCGATGGACGTCGCCGCCACAGCATCCGGCGGTGCCACGACGGCACCGAGGGCGAACGCGGCGGCCAGCGGGACCTCCGGGAACAGCCACCAGACCACAAAGCCCACGGTCACGGTGCCGAAAATGACGTAGCCCACGGAAAGCAGGCCGATGGAGCGGCGGTTGGAGCCAAAGTCGAACAGGGAGGTCCGCAGTGCCGCCGCATAAAGCAGGGGCGGCAACAGGCCCACGAGGACCAACTCCGGGTTCAGCTCAATGTGCGGAACGAACGGGAGGAAGGAACCGGCGACGCCGGCGAGCACCAGCACCAGCGGAACCGAAATGTTGAGCTTCCGGCCCAAGGCGCTTCCCGCGCAGACCACCGCGACGAGAACCAGAAGTCCCAGTGCGATTTCCATTGGGCCATTGTCTCAGGCCCGCGGCTTTCGGAACCCGGACGACGGCGGGAAGTCCCGTCGTCGTCCGCTAACCGCGGTTCTGGTAACACCGCACTTCGAACATCCTGGCACCGTGCTCGGAGACCCGCGGTCCGTGTTCCATGCCCGGAGGCCGCACGGCCCAATCGCCTGCACTGAACGTTCGGTGCAGCCGCTGATCGGTCACGGAACCCTCAATGAGATTTCTTCCCAGAAGTCATGTGTGAGCACACCGACGGGGGACGTGTCCGTTCCGGGCTCGAACTTCAGGATGCGCGTGACGGCGCCGGGTCAACAGCGAGTCTGGTCGAAGTCACCCGACGTTCGCGGCCGGGCTGCGACCCCCGTCGTGCACCGCTGGAGGACCTTGGTCAGGAATCCCCTGCGTTCCGGAGTTCGGTGGTGAGGAAAGGATCTCGGCCGCGGCGCCATCCATGACGATCTGCTCCTCGTTTTCGAGTCATTGACGGCTCCATGCCGACCGGCCACCATGAGTTATGAGTGAATCCGGAGCTGATACGGCTGGCGCCCCTCTTGACGACGACGATGGCGTCGGGGAGGTCGACCATGCCGAGACCCCCGAGAGCATTGCCGAAGACATCCGTCATGAGATCCGCCTGGGCCACGTCCAGGATGACGTAAGCCACGTTCTCGAGGAACGCTTTGGGAAGGCGGGCATCGAGCTGCCGCCCGAAGAGGTGGATGACCTCGCTGAAGAAATCGAAAGGGACGCGTCGACCTGACCTCAGGTTCTGCGGGGAGGGCAGCCGCTGACGCAAACATCCCCGCGCCCGCCACCGCGGCGCAGCTGGCCGCCTCCATCACGTTCCTGCTCAGCGGCAACGGCACCCAACGTGAACGGTGCCATTCGCGCGTCCGACGGCGGCTGGTCGGCGCTGTAGCGGGCGGCACCAAAGGGGCGTCAAAGGTAGGCGGGCGACGGCGGGAGGACCCGCCGTCGCCCGTTTTTTGTGCGCGGAGTGAGGCGACTGCGCCCGCACGACATATTTGGAACGCTCCATTGACATACCGTTCCGGTGTGTTCTAGCTTTGGAGCGTTCCAAAATGCGAGGCGGATCACATTCGGTCTGTGCGGCCGTCGTCGCGTCCGGCCTCGGTGGAACTCCCTAAGAGCGCTTTTAGCCATGGGCCACTGATCAATCAAAATACGCATCTACGTACGACAAGGACGTCATGACTATTTCGACCACCTTGGAAGGCCAGCCGAACCCGGCAGCGCCATCCCGGCGGACCACATTCAAGACCGCGTTCTCAGGTACCCTGGGCACGGCGCTGGAGTTTTACGATTTCGCGATCTACGGGCTGGCTGCCGCCACCGTCTTTAAGCAAGTTTTCTTTTCCGACATCACGCCCGCCGTAGGCCTGGTCGCGAGTTTGGCTACCTTCGCCGTTGGCTATTTCGCCCGCCCGGTCGGCGGCATTGTCCTCGGTGCGGTCGGCGACCGGATCGGACGCAAAGCCATCCTGGTCTGGACGGTGGTGCTCATGGGTGCGGCGACCACGCTTATCGGTGTGCTGCCCACCTACGATCAAGTAGGGATCCTGGCCCCGATACTGCTCGTGTTGCTGCGGATTATCCAAGGGCTCGGCGCGGGAGCCGAGCTAGCGTCAAGTTCCACTCTCCTGGTTGAATCCGCACATCCTGCCCGACGCGGGCTTGTTGGATCCCTGATGGGCATCGGAACCAACGCCGGGACCCTCCTGGCATCGGCAGTCTGGCTGGCCGTCTCTGCCCTGCCAAAGGAACAACTGCTCGCCTGGGGCTGGCGCATTCCCTTTTTGATCAGCGTCATCATCGCCGTCGTCGGACTGTGGATGCGTCGGTCAGTCGCGGAAAGTCCCACGTTCGAGGTCCGTGAGGAAGATGCCGCCGAGCTGGGAATCATCGATATCTACCGCCGGTTGCTGAAGACGAGCCGCGGCAAAATGCTCGCGTGCGTGGGCTTGCGCTGGGGCGAAAACGGGATCTCCACGATCTTCCTGGCCTTCTTCGTGGGTCAGTTGGTGACCCTCGCAAAAGACAATCCCGGGCTCGGATCACTGGCTATCGTGGTGTCCGCCGTTGTCGGCTTCGCGACCGCACCCCTGGCCGGTTGGTTGTCCGATCGGTTGGGCCGCCGCCGCATGTACATCTCACTGAGCGTCTTTCAGCTCGCCGTGGCATTCCCCACGGTCTGGATGATCCAGACCGGTGAGACCCTCTGGGTGTTGCTGGCCTTCGTCTTGGCGTACAGCGTTGGTGTCATGGGAATGTACTCGGTTCAGTCGGCATACATGGTGGAGATGTTCGGATCCCGGGCCAGGCTGGCGGCGGTGACGTCATCAAAGGAACTGGGTGCCCTGACCTCCGGCGGCGTTGCGCCATTAGTTTGCGCCATGCTCGTAGGAGCTTTCGGCAACCTCTGGGCTGTGGGAGCGTACATGGCGTTGCTGGCAATCGTGTCCATCGTCTCGGCAGCGGTCCTGCCGGAAGCCAGAGCACGCAACCTCCTGCTTGAGTCGAACGCCTGACGGCCCACCACACCACCGTCAACGGCGCCCTTCTTGCGTCCGACGGCGGCTGGTCGGCGCTGTAGTGAGCGGCGTCGTGGGGGGAAGTTGCCAATGGCACGCGGACGACGGCGGGGAAGTCCCGCCGTCGTGCGCCTGCTCCTCTGCACGCGGGGACCTGAACTATATTCGGAGGGAACGGGCCGGATTGCATGGCAGACACAAGGGAGGCGGATCTCCGGATGGCGGGAATGCCACCAGCCACGTTGGACGTGAGTGACGCTGTCGTCCGTTGCCTCGTCCGGGACCAGCGGCCCGACCTCGGCGATCGTCCTTTAGTGCGGGTTGCAACTGGCTGGGACAACGCGACCTTCCGGCTGGGTGACGACTTGGCCGTCCGGCTGCCGCGCAGGGCGGAGGCCGTGCCGCTGATTCTGCATGAGCAGCGCTACCTTCCCGACATTGCCAGCCGTTCCCCGGTTGCGGTTCCTGTCCCCGTCCATGCCGGCCGGCCGACGCCGGATTTTCCCTGGCCGTGGAGCATCGTGCGGTGGGTCCCCGGAGCCGCAGCGGCCGACGTGGGATCAGCAGAGCGCAGACCTGCCGCTGAGGGCCTGGCCGAGTTCCTCCTGTCCCTCCACGTGCCCGCCGCCTCCGGCGTTCCGGTTAACCCTTTCCGCGGCGTGCCCTTGGCGGACCGTCATGCCGCGGTGATGGAACGGCTCGGGGACCGCGAACGCTACCCGCAGGCGGCAGCCCTGAGTGCCATATGGACGCAGGCCCGTGCCGCCAATGCCTGGGATGGTCCCGCGGTGATGCTCCACGGGGACCTTCACCCGGGCAATATCCTGCTGGCGGAGGACGGCTCGCTGGCCGGTGTCATCGATTTCGGTGACGTGGGGGCGGGGGACCCGGCTGTCGATCTTGCGGTGGGGTGGCTGATGTTCGGCGCCGGCGCCCGACACCGCTTCACGGATGCCTTTGGCCGCGCAGTGGACGGGGACACCTGGGCGAGGGCCCGGGGCTGGGCTCTCGTCCTGTCCACGGCGATGCTGAGCAACTCCGACGATAATCCGCGGATGTTCGCCGTGGGAGAGTTCGGGATCAGGCAGATCCTGGAAGGCTGACTTTGCCTGCGGCTCGGTGCTTCTAAGTCCTTATTGTGGTGGCTGCCCAACTGCGCCACCATGATCCTATGGACGCTGAAACACCCCAAGCGGTGGAGCTGAATCTTCCCCAGGCCTTCCTGCTCTTGGCCACAAACGACAAAGACGGCAAACCTGCAGTGCCGGTGTTTGCCCTCAGAACCACGGTGGCTGGGGCAATATTGGCCGAGCTGGACCTGCTCGGCGCGATTGAGCTGCAGGGAAAGCACGTCAGGGTCACCGGCGCGGCCCCGAACACGGACTTCCAGCACGAGCTGGACCTCATCCGTGACAAATCCCGGCCCCACACTCCCAAGACGTGGGTCTCCATGCTGGAGGGTCGCGCCGAAGCGCATCGGGTCTATGAGGGGCTGGCGTCACTGGGCATCGTGGAACATGTCGGGGAAAAGCACCTTGGCCGGTTCCGGGCCGCGCGGTACCCGGAGAAGGACCACGCCCCGGAGGCGGCGCTCCTGAAGAAGATCCAGGCTGCACTGAGCGAGCCGTCCGAACTCGAAGCGCCTGATACCACGGTTCCAATCGATGCCTCCGTTGCGGGGGCGCCGGACGCCGGTGCCCCCGGGGCCAAGCCTGTTTCCAAGGGGCCTGACGCCAGGACCATCGTGCTGATCGCCCTGCTCCAGGCGGCCGGACTGCTCGGCAAGCTCTTCCCGGCAGCCGATCTGACCGCGGCAGATGAGCTGTCGAAGGACTACTGGCCCACCCGCGCGGTGGAGGACGAACTCCGTCTGATCAGGCTGGCAGAGCAGGAAGCCGCCACCTTGTGATGCTGCCTTAGACCAGGACGGCCGCCGCCATGCCACCGACGACGTCCCCCCCGCGGGGACGCAGGTGTACTCCGCGTGGCCGCCATCGAACACGCGGCCCATCCATCGGGGTGGCCACCTTCTGCCCGGGCTGAAACTCCCCGCCCGGGCAGGCTGCCACTTCGCCGGTGGCTTCGATGCCCGGAACGCGGGGGAAGGTGACGCCTTCAGCCAGGCCCAGCCGGGTATGCAGTTCGGAACGGTTGAGCCCGAAGACGCGCACCATGGAAGCTACTTCCATGGATGCCGCTTCGGTCCAAGGCCCCTGCCCTGCGACTTTTTGCATTAAATTCCAAGGTTGCGACGGCGGGAGGTTCCCGCCGTCGCCGCCGGCATTAGCGGTGTGTCGGCAAATTTCTCGAGGTGGACTTCGGTGGTGCAAGGATTCGCATTTTCTGCGGACCAGAAAACAAAGGATATTAACGGTCCAAGGCCGGGCCCCGGAATTAGCTAATTCCGTGACGGTGGCCACCAAATGCCAACCGGAACGATGGTGGCTGCACCCCTTCAGGCCGGCCTGGACGCCTCAGGCGGCCCTCCTGGCCCTCCTGTGGGCTTTTTCGGAAACTGGCATAAAAAATATAAGTGTGTATGGTATCGGGTAGATACACAGCATAGAAAGGTGTGATTCCCATGTCAGGAAAATCGCCCAAGAGTGGCAGCAATAAAAAAGCGGGAAAGTCAATTCTCGAAAAGCGGGCCGAAAAAAGGGCTAAAAGCGAAACCAATGATTGTTCGTAAAGCCGCGCAAAAACCAGCGCTGATAGACCGCGGGCAGCCGATTGCGAGACTCCTAGACCCAATCGGCTGCCCGCCACCCACTTCTCGCCGCCACTTGAGGCCGCAACTGAGATCCACGTTTCAGTCACAAGGACATGACCATGAAGACCACCTTTAACGCCCTGATCGTCCCTGCCCACCTCGCGCAACCGGTGCGCATCGAAACCGTGGACACGGACATGGAAGCACTGCAGAAGTTGGTTGCAGGAAACATTGAATCCATCACCAGCAAAGACTGGCACGTCTACTTGAACGACGAGGGAAGCCGCCTGCCCCAGAACGTGCGGGCCGAAGTACTTGCCCGCGAGGCGGGCATCTCCCTGGACGACACCCTCAACGGGACGGCGGTGTTCCTCGGCCACGGGAACCGCGGACACGAATCAGACGCCCCCGGTCACCTGATCCGGCTCGCCGAGCAGCTTTTCGACGCGCCACTGGCGGCCTGATTACTCCGACAATTCAGCCGACTGGGCCGCAACAGACTCGGGCCCAGTCTGGGGGGAGGCGCCGCCGTCGAGCATCACTTCGCTGCCGGCCGCCGGCTTGGATCGGGACCGCGGCGCCGGAAGCGTGAGAACCAACAGGCTGGCGGCGATCATCGCGGCGCCAAGCCAGCCCAGCGCAGGCAGGCGTTCACCCACCACCAGCACTGCAAGGGCGGCCGCCACTACTGTCTCCGAAAGGGACAGGGTGGTGGCCGTACTGGCGCGGACCCGGGCCAGGCCCCACCCGAACAAAACGTAGCCGGCGAACATGGGTACGAGTGCCATGTACGCGCCCACCGCCAGGTTCTGCCACGACGCGACGATAGGCGCCCCGGTGGCCGCCAGCACCGGCATGAGCAGCAGGCCGCCGATCCCGAAGATTGCTCCCATAGTGGCCCTTGACGGCACCCCTGTGTTGATGAGGCGGTGCGCCGCCCACGAGTAGAGGGCGTACGTCAGTCCGGCCACAAGCCCCAGCGCGATGCCAGCAGGGGTGGACCATCCCGGCGCCGCGGCTACGGCGGAATCAGCCTTCCCGGCGTCGGCGATGCACAGGAGCGACGCGCCAACCACGCCAAGGACCGCACCGCCGAGCCAGCGACGCGTGAAGGGCCTCTTGTCCACAACGCGTTCAATGACGGCAGACGCCAGCGGCGCCGACCCGATGGAGACCACCGTGCCCACGGCAACGCCGGCCAGGTGCATGGACGAGTAAAAGGCGAGCGGGTACAAAGCGACGGCCAGCGCACCCAGAGCCACCGTGCGCCACTGGCTCCGCAGACTGGAGCCGAAAGCCTTCAGGGCACGCGCCGCAATGGCCGACTGCAGCAGGCCGCCGAAACCCATGGCCACCGCGCCGATCGCCAGCGGGCTCACATCCGGGGCAAACGTGGCCGCCGTCCCGGTGGTTCCCCACAGGACAGACGCGGCCAGCACAAACAGCGCACCCCATGTCGTCCCGTGGAAGCCAGCCGTCCTCACAGTCTGTCCAGCAGGTCAGCCGCGATCCTGCGGGCTTCCAGGACGCAACCCTCATCACCTTCCAGGCCGGCGCGGACCATGGAACCTTCGAGCAGGAAGGCGAGATGCCGGGCGAGGGGAGCGGCCTGGCCGGCCGGGGTCGGCAGTTTAGCCAGGTGCTCGGTCAGGAACGCCTCCACCTCCTCCTTGTGCCGCCGGACCACCGCGCGCCCGGGGTCACCGGCGGGTAGTTCTGCGGCCGCGTTCAGCAGGCCGCAGCCGCGGAACCCGTGCTCGTACACGAGATCGGCGTGGTCGGCGTACGCATCAAAGACGGCCAGCACGCGGTTCCTTGGAGTCGTCGCCTTTTGAAGCCTCGCCCGGTACAGCCCGAGCCACTCCTCGTGCCGCGCGTACAGGTAGGCCGTCACCAAGTCCGCCTTCGACGCGAAGTTGTTGTAGAGGCTCTTCTTGGCCACACCCGCCTCGGCCGTGATGGTATCGATGCCGGTGCCGGTCAGGCCGTGGGCGTAAAAGCGTTTGGCGGCCGCCTCGAGCAGTGCCTCCCGCGCGGGCCTTCGGAAGGGGCGGGTTGCCGCTACATCTTGTTTCGCCGTCATGGCGGGACCTCGCTCGCTCAGTGGAAGTAGGTAGACCAGTCTACCTACTTTGTCGAGAAAAGCACACGACGGACCACGCGCCGTCGTCCTTCAGGCGTGAGACGCGCTTCCCGGCGCTGGCATAGAGTGGGACGATTTCGGTATGAGCGAAGATAAAGTTGGCAGCATCCAGGACCATGGCCCGCACCAGCACGCGCATGCGGCGCCGACAACGCAGCAAATGCGGACGGTGGGTCAACGCCGCCGCGACGCAGAGGAAAAACTGGAGCACCATCTCCAGGAAGCCCGCCACAAGGACGATCCGCATCCTGACGAGGTTCCTGAGCCGGGGGCGGGACCGGTAGACAGCCAGGACGTTGCCGCCATCCAGGGTGATGACACCTTGACCGCAGCTGACCGCGTGGACCTGATCGCCAACCAAGTGGTCACTGAGGATGAAGAGTCACCGGACGGGAAATGAGCCAGGGCCGCCCTTCGAATGGAAGGACGGCCCCGGACGGGCTCTAGCTGGGCTTAGGTGTTTTGGACGTTGTCCTTGGCGTCGGTGGCGCGGTCTTTGACGTCCGCTGCTGCTTCCTGGCCTTCGGCTTTGACGTTTTCGGCGGCGTCGGTGGCGGTGGCCTTGACGTTTTCCATGGCTTCGCGGGCTGGTTCCTTGAGGCCTTCGGCCATGTCTTTGGCGGCCTCGGTCAGCTGGGTGGTCATGGGTTCGGCGGCGGTTTTGAGCGCGTCGGCTGCCTCGCGTTCCTTTTCGCTGGCGGGGATCAGGGCCGAGAGCAGCAGCCCGGCGCCGAACGCGATCAGGCCAGCGGCCAGGGGGCTGCCCTGGGTTTTGGCTTTGACCTGGTGCGGGGCGTCGCCGATGGACTCGCCCGCGTCGCTGAACTTTGCCGAAACGGTGTCGGTGGCGTTGTGAAGGGTATCCCCGGCACTGTGTCCCTGGCCCACGCGCTGGCCGGTGTAGGCGTTGGTGTAGGCAGGCGTGGTGTCGTTGGTGCCCATGACTTTCTCCTTCATTCCGAACACCGCTTCCTTCACTTTGTCGGTCTGGCGGTGGACGATGTTGGACGGGGTGACTTTGTCGGCCACGGCGTCAACGTTGGTGCCCAGGCGGGCGCGGGTTGCTTCAATGTCTGAACGGATTGCGTCCGGGTTGTCGCTCATCGTTGTACCTCACCGGGTTTCAGGGTTGGGGGGATTTCTGAGAGTGTTTGCGTGGTCTGGGGCAGGCCCTTGACCGCTTTGAGTTCCTTGCGGCCGATGGTGGCCAGCACGGCGGCGGTGATGCCCCAGATCAGGGCGACGACGACGGCGGACCAGCCCAGTCCCATCAGCTCGCCCAGGGCGTACCAGAGGGCGATGGAGAGGAACAGCAGGACGAAGTGTCCGGCGACGCCGGCGCCGGCGAGCATGCCGCCGCCCTTGCCTGCCTTGCCGGCTGACTCTTTCAGTTCGGCCTTGGCGAGTTCGACTTCCTGGCGCATCAGGGTGGACAGGTCACGGGTGACCTCACCGAGCAGATCACCCAGCGAGGTGTTATCCGCCTTCACGTGCGCCGCCGACGCGGGAGGCTCCGGAATCTGGCTACTCACAGGTGGCGTCCTTCCCCTTCGGCGTACGGGTCCGCGCCCGTTGCGGGCCGCACCGGCTCACCGAATCCCGGCTCACCAAAGGTGGGTTCGCCGTAAGCGGGCGTACCGTAGGCGGGCTCTGCCAATCCGGGCCGACCCACGACTGGTTCGTCGTAGAACGGCTCCCCAACCCCGGCAACAACACCCGTCCCGGTCGAGGGGTATGCCGCGGGGTAGGCGGACTGCTGTACTGCCGGGCTGGGGGTCCCGGTCGAAGCGGGGGCACCGGCCTGCAGGCTGCGGCCCAGCCGTCCTGCCAGCACGCCCGCGCCTGCCGCGAGAAGGAGGAAGGTGCCGGGACGCTGCCGGGCAAAGTTCTGGACCTCGTTCAGCAGTGACCCGGGATCCCGGCCGTCAAGCCACGACGCCACGGACTGCGACCGATCGGCAGCTTGCCGCACCAGATCCGAGGCCACGCCAGGCTCATTGGAGGCGTCGGCCATGGCACGCAGTTCAGTGGAGATGGAGCGCATCCCCTCTGCAACCTTCTGCTGCTGCGTGCCTGCCTGGCTGGTGAGGTCCGATTTGGCCTGGTGCAGGAGGTCCCGGGCATTTGTCTTCACTTCGGCGGCTACGTTGGCAGCCTCCGCCTTGGCGGTGTGCGCAACGTCCTGGGCTGCGCCGGCTGCCTGGTTGGCAACCTCCGAAGCTTCCGTCTTGGCCGCGTCGGCTTTGGAAGCGGAGCCGCCCGGCGTTCCGGCAGGCGTGGCCGGGGCCGGGTCGCCGTACTGGTCGAGGGTCGACGGGGATGTCTGGGGCCATTGGTTCTCAGTCATTGTCGCTCTCTTTCTCGATGGATCACGTTCTTGATGGGTCACTCTGGCGAGTAGTGCCAGCGGTGCCGGCTCTGAACGAATAGTAAGCAAGGTTACTAATCGATACTAAGCACACTTGCCATCTACTTTGCAAGAGCCGGTTTGTCCCGTGCAGGTATTCGGTGGGCGAGGGGAGAGCTCTTCAGCGGGAATGACAAGCCTGCTTGCCAACTGGATGATAAGCATGCTTATGGTAGTGGCGCGAACCATGCGTAATCCGCCCACGATGTGCTCCACCGTCGTAGGCACAGACAGCATCGACGTCACTGCGTCGTGTGAACGTCAGAGGCAAGGACGGTTCAGATGAGCAATTTAGAAAGCGATATCCGGGATGGATACCGGCTCCTCATCTTGGCGGCGCGGTTGTTGCAGCGCCGCCAAGATGAGGTCCTGGCTCCCTTGGGACTGACCCGGGCTGCGGCCATAGCCATGGGTGGTCTCGCCAACGGCCCCCTCAACCAGGAACAGTTGGCCAGCGCCATCCACGTCAAAAGCCAGACCATCGGCAGGGTCTTGGAGCGGCTCGACAGTGCTGGGCTGGTCACCAGGACACGCCATCCGAGGGACCGGCGTCAATTCACTATTGGGCTCACCGAAGCTGGCCGGACCCTGCTGCAGTCCGCCCGCGATGCACAGGCCAACGCCTTCCCGGCGGACGCGCAGGGGTGGCGAAAACTTCGCAGAGAACTCACCAGATTCGTGGAAAGCCTGCAGAACCCCGCATCCGCCGAATCCCATTCAACGTCAACAATGCCCCGTCAATGGATCAACGAGTGAGGAAAAAATGTACCTGCATACCCAGCTTTTGATCAACGAAATCGCTGCCGACGAGCCGGATCCTGCCGCAGCCAATGCGCTGCAGGAGGGTCTCGGCGGGCAGTTCGGCGAGATGCGCACCATGATGCAGTACCTGTTCCAGAGCATGAACTTCCGCGGCGATGCTGCCTCCAAACCCTACAAGGACCTGCTCCAAGGCGTCGGCACCGAGGAGATCAGCCATGTCGAACTCATCGGAACCACCATCTCCCAGCTCCTGGACGGCTCCCCGCGCTACCAGGGCAAAAAGACCGATCCGGTGGATGAGCCCGGCGCTAAGGGTGCCACGCCGTTGAAGATTGCGCTGGACACCAGCAATATCCACCACTACCTCGTGGGCGCTCAGGGCGCCCTGCCTGTGGACGCGGCGGGCAACCCGTGGAGCGGATCCTATGTCTACAACAGCGGCAACCTGGTCCTGGACCTGCTGTACAACCTCATGCTGGAATCCACCGGCCGGTTGCAGAAATGCCGGATTTACGAGATGACGGAAAACAAAACCGCGCGGTCCACCATCGCCTACCTCATTGTCCGGGACCAGGCCCACGAGAACGCCTTCGCCAAAGCGCTGGAAAGCCTGGGCGTGAACTGGGGCAAGGTCCTGCCGATCCCCAAGACCAACGCCGAGCAGTTCCCCGAGGTCAAGAAGCTGCTGGACAAAGGCCTGCAGAGCATCCAGTACACGTTCAGCGCGGATAACCTCAGCGAGGCCGGCAAACTCTACCGCGGCGCCTCACCGTCCAATGACGGGACCGAGCTCAGTACCGACGTCATGCCTGAAGGCTTCCCCATGACCATCTCCCCGGAGCGCCGCGAGGAATTCGCCCCTGGACTCGACCCCGACCTGCTTGCGCTGATCCAGGCCACCGCAGAGGTGGAGTTGCAGGACGCAAACAACCCGAAGGACACTACCGCTACCCCCAGCGCGAAGAGCCAGGCAAAGCCTGCAAAGAAATCCTAGGCGAGGTTTTAACGGAAAGCGACGACGGCGGGACCTCCGCCGTCGTCCGCTTTGCTCGTTAAAGACTGCCCTGGTGGGTGGTACCCGCCGGGATCGGCACTAGGCGGGTAACTTCCACCGGCTTTTCGAGGAGCCCATCCAGCGAAGCATTGAGCCGTTTGACGGGGTCGCCGGCGCCGTGGGCGTCCAGCAGCTCCGCACTTTCCCATTTTTCGATCATCATGATCCGGCCAGTCGGCGATTCATGGATGGCATACAGCAAGCAGCCCGGTTCTTCGTGCACTTCTGCAATGGCGGGGGAGAGGGCAGCAACCACCTGGTCGTAGGTGCCTTCTTTCGGAGTGAACTCTGCGGTGACAACGATGGTCATAGGTGCCTTTTCCTTACGTGTGGAACGGGATCTGTGTTGGTGGTCATATTAGCCGTGGGAGGACAGCATTCCCGCGTCGGAGACCTCCGCGGCTGATGCAAGGTTTGCACCGGTATCGCTGTCGAAGTAGCTGGCCATGCCGGCGTTGAGAGCCACGGTGCACGGATCGCCGGTCATCAGGCGGGTCTGTCCCGTCTGGCGGATCCAGATGAGGTCGTCCTGGTTGAGCTCCCACAGTTTCAGGTCCAGCGTCCGGTCGGGTTGGATGCCGATCAGGGTGTCCGCACCGAGGTCTTCGATCCTCCGGACCGTGCCCGGGAGGCCGGGCCCGTCGACGTCGGCGGAAACGGTGAGGTGTTCCGGGCGCAGGCCCAAGGTGACCGGTCCGGTGCCGAGCCGGAGACCTTCGGGTGCCGGGAGCCGAAGCCTGCCGAGTGCCGGCTGCCCGTCGGCGACGGTCGCACTCATGAGGTTCATGGGCGGGCTGCCGATGAACCGGGCGACGTACGTGTTGGCGGGGCGGGCATAGATTTCCTGCGGCGTGGCGTGCTGCTGCACGATGCCGTTGTGGAGGATGACGATCTGGGTGGCCATGGTCATGGCCTCAACCTGGTCGTGCGTAACGTACACGAAGGTCTTTCCGGTCAGTTTGTGCAGCCGGACGATTTCGCCGCGGAGTTCAGCGCGGAGCTTCGCATCCAGGTTGGACAGCGGCTCATCGAGCAGGAACATCGAAGGGTTGCGGATGAGGGCACGGGCGAGGGCCACGCGCTGGCGCTGGCCGCCGGAGAGCCCGCCGGGCTTGCGCTTCGAATACTCGTCCAGTTCCAGCATGGAGGAAACGCTGTCCACCCGCTCTGCGACCTCCTTTGAGGAACCGAAGATGCGGCGTGCGATCGCGCTGATGCCCGGGATGTGGTGCCAGGCCTTGAACTTGTCCAGCGCCAGCGGGAACGTGATGTTCTCGCGGACTGTCAGGTGCGGGTAGAGCGCATAGGACTGGAAGACGAACGCGATGTCCCGTTCGCGCGGGCTTTGCCTGTTCACCCGCAGGTTGTCGAAGATGATGTCGCCTTTGGTGGGATCCGTGAGCCCGGCAATAATGCGGAGCAGGGTGGACTTTCCGGATCCCGACGCGCCCAGGAGGACGAGGAATTCCCCGTTGTCCACGTCGGCGCTGAAGTCGTGGATGACCTGCGTGTCGCCGAAGCGCTTGCTGATGTTGCGTAGTGAGAGCTTTGCCATGATCAACCTTTGACTGAGCCGGCCGTGAGGCCCGAGACGATACGACGCTGGACCAGGAGGAAGAAGATCAGCGCCGGGAGGGTGAACAGCAAGGCCGCGGCCATGACGGAGTTCAGGGAAGTCAGGTACTGGCCGATGAAGGATGCCAGGCCCACGGACGCCGGCCAGAGATCGCGTTCGGCAATGAACGTTTTGGCCAGGAGGAACTCGTTCCACCCGTCGAAGAAGTTGATGACGGCGGCCGCGGCGATGCTGGGCAGGATCAGCGGCGTGAGCACCAACGACAGGATAGTGACGCGGGGGCAACCGTCGACGGCGGCGGCCTCCTCGATCTCGTAGGGAATCGCATCGATGGCCCCCTTGATGATCCAGACGCTCACCGGCATCGTGAAGGCGACGTTCGCGAGAATCAGGCCGCCCATTCCGTTGAGCAGGCCAAGCGAGGCGAACAGGGCGTAGATGGGAACCACCAGGAGCGCTTCGGGGAGCATCTGCGTGGCGAAGAGCAGGAACCCTGCGGCGCCCTTGCCGTAGAACTTGAACCGCGACAATGCGTAGCCGGCCAGCACCGCGAAGATCAGGGACAGCAGTGTAGTGCCGCCGGCGATGACCATGGAGTTGGTGAGCCATTTGAAGATGGGGACGGTGCCGATGACGTCGCCGAGGTCCGCCAGCCGTTCCCAGTGCGGCCACCAGCCCTGGGCCTGGCCGTAAAGCTCGGAGTCCTGGCTGAGTGCGGTGTTCAGCATCCAGTAGAGCGGGAAGCCCGAGAAAAGAACCAGGGCGGCCAGCATGAGGACGCGGACGGGCTTGCTGAAGTTCCGCTTACCGGGTGCCTTCAGCCGCCGCTTGTGCGGGGCATGCTCTGTGACTGGGTGTGCTTCTTGTGTAGCCATCGTTCTAGGCCTCCTTGGCGGCGTTGCGCCGTTCCATCATGAAGTAGACAACGGTGACCACCAGGGACAGGACCAGGCCGAGGGCGCCGATTGCTGCCGCGCGGCCCAGTTCCTGGTTGCTGAAGGCCTGCCGGTAGACGTTGACCACGAGGGTGTTGGTGCTGTCGACGGGGCCGCCGCCGGTCAGGAGGTAGATGATCTCGAAACGGCGGATGGACCAGATGGTCATGAGCAGCGTGACCACCCTGACGGTGGGGGCAATGTGGGGCCATGTGACGGCCTTGAACGTTTCCAGCGCGCCGGCGCCGTCCATACGGGTGGCTTCGTAGAGCTCGCTGGGGATGGACTGGAGTGAGGCCAGGACCACGAGCATGACTAGGGGCATGACCTTCCAGACCGAGGTCAGGACAACGGCAGCCATGCCGTACTTCGGATCAACCAGCCAGCCCTGCTGGCCTACGCCGAACACTCCGACCACTTCGTTCAGCACACCGTCGGAGCGGTTGAAGATCCAGCTGAAGATCAGCGCGGTGGCAACCGTGGGGACGGCCCAGGGTAGCGTGATGATGGCCCGGACAATGGTGCGGCCCTTAAACGCCTGGTTCAGGAGCAAGGCTGCTCCGGCGCCTATGGCCACCGCGAAGATGACCGTCGCAGCCGTGTACAGGATGGTGGCGCCGAGCGAGTTGTAGAACTGCGGAGTGCTGAGCAGTCGCGTGTAATTGTCGAGTCCCACGCCGGTGCCGCCGTCGGGCCTGACCAACGGGGTCTTCGTGAAACTGAGCTGAATGCCCTGCACTACCGGGATGATCATAAAAATGATCAGGTAGATGACGGCCGGGCCGATGTAGATGTACGGCGAGATCCTCTGCCACATGTGGTGCCTGGAGGGAGCGTCCTGGATCTGCGTCGGTGCCACGGCGGGCGGGGAGATCGAAGTTCGGAGCGTCATTGCCCGGGTCCTTTGCTTTGGGGCACTCAGCCGAGCAGCTGAGTTACTTGTTTCTGTGCGGTGGAGAGCGCCGCCGCGGCGTCGCCACCGTCCACGAGGTAGCGTTCCACCTGCGTCATGACTTCGCGCATGATGGCCTTGGTCTGGGCCTCGTAGCCCTTGATGAGCGGGCTCCTCGATTCCGCTGCCAGGTCAATGAAGGACTTGGCCCACGGGTTCGCCGCGGCGTAATCGGGCGCCAGCGGGACGTCGGTGGCCAGGGTTGACGGGCCCATGGCTTTCCGCAGTGCCGCCTGGCCGGCGTCGGATCCCACCCAGCCCACGAAATCGACTGCCAGGTTCTTGTTCTTGCCGTAACCGTTGACCGCCAGCACAATCTCCTGGTGCGCAGACGGCTGCGGGAGCGGAATGCGTTCGGCGAATCCGATGTCCGCCGATGTCAGCGCTTTGGAGGAACGCAGGATGCCGGCGACAGTCGATGAGACGTCGATCATCATGCCCAGGCGGCCCTCGCGGAACTTGGTACGCATGGTTGATGCGTCGTCGCCGATTGGCATGGCACCCGAGCGGTAGATCTCCCCGAACGCCTCGACGCCGGCGATGTTCTCGGCGGAGTCGATGGTGGGGCGTGAGCCATCCGACCAGGATCCACCGTGCCCGTAGGTCCACACATCGAAGTCCATGAACCAGGAATCGAACTCCGTCATCTGATGGCGGACACCGAACCCGTCCAGCCCCGTGGCGGAACGGATCTGGGCTGCGGCCGAAATCAGTTCCGGGACGTTGCTGGGCGGGGTCACGTTGGCCTTCTCCAGGAGACCGCGGTTCCAGAAGAAGTTCCAGTTCAGCCGCTCCCACGTGATCCCGTACTGCACCCCGTTGACCAGCCCGGACTTGTTCGTGTGATTGAACGGGGTGCCCTTGTGGCCGGAGAGGACAGAGGTAAGCGGGGCCAGGATGCCGGCGTCGGCCAGCGGGTAGAAGTTGACGTCCTGAACAACGAAGACGTCGGGTCCGCCCTTGCCGCCGAGCTCGGTATTGAGCTTGTCCGCGAAGGAAAGGAAGGGTGTGGTGCTTTGGGCCAGGCTCGCGGAGGGGTTGGCTTCCTTGTAGGCCTGGATTGCCTGCCACATGGCCTCGCCGCGGCCCGGCTCGAGCCACTGCCAGCTGCCAAACTTCAACGTGCCGCCGGCTGAAGCGGCACGGTTCGGGTCGAGTCCCGGGCTGGCGCCGCAGCCGGCAAGCAACATGCTCGCTGCCGCGGCCCCCAGGAAGGTGCGCCTGTCGATCATGTCGCGGGCACCACGTCGAGTGCGAGGGCCTCCGTCTCGCGCCGCAGCTTCAGGGCTTCGTCCAGGGAGGTGTCAATTTCGACGTCGTCCCAGCCCACGATGCCACCCTCGGGTACGTCGTTGATGAGCTTGACGTGGTGGGCCATGGCGACCGGCAGGGCGCGGTCCCGGACCGACTTCTCGGCGGAGATCAGTTTGCCCCAGACCGTGAAGCCGCCCTCGCCGTCGAGGATTTCCCCGGCGTGCAGTTCCTTCTTGGCGCAGGCGACGACGTCGGCATAGAAGCCTTCCGGCGCGCCGGTGGCCACACCGCGCAGTACGGCGTTGGCGATGGAGATGTTCAGCTCCAGGCCGACGTAGTGGTACGGACGGTAGAGGGCGGCGTACTGGCCGGTGGGGTCCGGGTGCCAGGGGTATTCCTGGAAGCAGCCGGAGACGTACTTGTTGGTGGCCTTCACCACGACAAAGACGCCTTCCTGGGTGTTGTGGGGGATCCAGTCGCCGTCGCGGGTCACGCTGGACATCACGTCGACGCTGCCGACGTTGCTGAGCACGCCGCCGTCAGCCGAGGGACGGCAGATGGTGGCGATCTCTTCCACATTGCCGGGAGTGAAGGTCAGCCCTTCGTCGGACGGACGCAGGCCCGCGGCGTTGGCCACGGCGGCCATCTCAATGGCGGCCTTGGTTCCGTCACGGAAGGAGGTGTGCATGTACGGGTTGAGCTGGCCGGAGTCGGTCAGTTCTTTGGAGAACTCCCAGTTTTCCCACACATTGTCCGGATTCATCTTGTGATAGTGCTCAAGGTATTTGGCACCCTTGCCGGCGCAGACGACGTCAAACCCGGATGTCCGGGCCCAGTCGACGAGTTCCCAGATCAGCGCGGGCTGATCGCCGTAAGCCAACGAGTAGACGACGCCGGCTTCCTTGGCGCGCTTAGCGAGGGCCGGACCCGCGAGGGCGTCTGCCTCGACCGTGACCATGATGATGTGCTTGCCGGTCTCGATGGCGCGGAGGGCGTGGTTGATGCCGACGATCGGGTTGCCGGTGGCTTCAACAATGACGTCCAAGTCGGCGTCGAACAGTGCGGAGGCATCGGTGATCACGGTGGTTGCCCTGGTGGCGAGGGCGGTCTCGATATCTTCGACAAAGGCTTCCTCGGGCCAGTCCACCAGCTTGAGTGCGCCCTTGGCGCGCTCCGCGTTGATATCGGCGATGGCTACAACGTGGATGCCGGGGATGTTCCGGGCCTGCGCAAGGTACATGGTGCCGTACCGTCCGGCACCGATCAGCCCCACACGGATCGGGGCGCCTTCGGCCTCGCGCTGTGTCAGAAGTTTGTGCAGGTTCATAACTACCTTTCAATGGGTGCGGCTCCGTGTGGATGGCCGGCGGAAAGCATAGGATCCGGCCGCAGCGTTGCGGCGGAAGCTTAGGTGTCTGGCTGGGTGTCTGCCTCAGTCCCTGGCGGTGCTGCGGTAGACAACCGGCTCCGAAGTAAACATAATGGAACCGGTTACACTTTTATTTCACACCTGCTCGACGAGGTCAATACCCTAGTCTGAAAAAGTTCTTGCCGGACGTTCCGGAGAGCCGCAGTAGCCGATCAAGGAGTACACGTGCAGAAGCAGCCGACCATACGCGATGTTGCCGCGGCTGCGGGGGTGTCTGTCGCCGTTGTATCCCGGGTGCTCAATCCGGGATCCGGCCCTGTGGCTGCTGCGACCCGGAGCCGCGTCAGCGAGGTAATGGAAACCCTTGGGTACCACCCTCGCACTGCCGCCCGCGAGCTGAAGCACGGGCCGCCCACCACGTTGGGGCTGCTCCTGGCCGATGTCTCGAACCCTTTCTTTGCCCGGCTGGCCGACCAGGTGGTCCAGGAGGCGCACTCGCGCGGAATCCAGGTGCTGCTCATGACCACCCAGGAGGATGATCAGCTGGAGTCCGAGCGGCTCTCCACCCTCATTGAGCGCCGGGTCAGCGGGATCATCGCCACTCCCACGGGGAACAACCTGGAAATCTGGAAAAAGCTCCAGGACATGGGTACTGATGTGGTCTTCGTTGACCGCTCAATCCCTGCACTGCCGGCGGTGGACGTTGTGACCATCAACAACGTCGAATCTGCGCGGTCGGCCACGGCCCTGTTGGCCGCACATGGGCACCGCCGCATCGCGATCATCTCGGGCCCGTCGTCATCAACGACTGGCCGGGACCGGATCGCCGGCTACCGCGAAGCCCTGGACGCGGCGGGATTGGATCAGGACGATCTCCTCATCCGGTCCGCAGCGTTCAGGGGTGCCGCCGGCGGCGATGCGATGACTACGTTGCTCAATCTTGAGGATCCGCCCACGGCCCTGGTGGTGGCCAACACCGCCCAGGTGACGGCCGTGCTCCGGCGCCTGTCGCATGCCGGGGTTTCAATTCCGGACGAACTGTCGGTCATCGTCTTCGAGGACTCGCCGTGGACCGAACTTATGACTCCACCTTTGACGATTGTCCGGCAGCCCATCGACCTCCTGGCCAGGCACTCCGTGCGGCTGGCGCTTGCTCATCCAAACGGGAAGGCCGCGGGAAAGCCGACAGTCGTCCGGGTCGACGCTGAACTTGTCGAGCGGTCCAGTGTGGCGCGGCCCAGGCTGCGGGTGTAGTTCACCGCCTCGCCGCTTGGGCCGTCGGTGGCCACGCGGCGCCTCCGGAGCTCATGATTTACACCAAGTGCCCTCGCATGGTACAAAAAGTAAAACGGTTCCACTTCGATTTCCACCTCGCTTGCCCGCCCGCCCAGCGCCGCGTGCCCGCTCGCTGGCGGCTGGTGCGCGGGGCTTCGCCTCAACTCAAGGACCTGATCATGACGGAAACCACGCCAGCCTCGCTTGCCCTGCTGGGACTGGGTCCCATGGGTGGGCCTATGGCCCGCCAACTTCTGGCGCTCGACGGCGGCCTCACCGTCTGGAACCGGACGTCCGCAAAAACGGAACCACTGGTTACACTCGGCGCGCGCGCCGCAACCTCACCGGCGGACGCCGCAGCCGACGTCATACTCACTGTCCTTCCCGACCTTGATCAGGTTGAGTCGTTGCTGCCGGGTGAGAACGGGCTGCTGTCCGGCTGGACGGCCAAAAACATCACCCGGCCCATCCTCGTGGTGCACGGCACGGTGTCCCCGATCGCCGTCGCGGCCTTCGCCGAACGGCTGCTCCGGCTGCACGGGGTTACGGTCCTGGATGCCCCGGTCAGCGGCGGCACCGTCGGCGCGGAAGAGGGAACGCTCAGCATCATGGTGGGCGGGGACAAGGACGCGGCGCACTCCGTGGAGCCCGTTTTCCAGGCCATGGGCACCACAGTGCGGTACATGGGCCCGAGCGGCTCGGGGGCTCTGGCCAAGGCCTGCAACCAGGTTGTTGTCGCGGCCACGGTGACCGCGGTTTCCGAAGCGATGCTCTTGGCGCGCAGCGGAGGTCTCGATCTCGCCGTGATGCTTGAACTGTTGCAGGGCGGGTTGGCTGATTCCGCAGTCCTCCGGCAGAAAGGCAACCGCTGGATAAGCGGCGACTTCACCGGCGGCGGCAGTGCCAAAAACCAGCTCAAAGACCTCGGATTCATCAGGGAAGCGGCCGCTGCGGACGGCCTGGATCTTCCGCTGAGCGGCACCGTGACGGAACTGTTCGGCGAGATGGTGGCCCAGGGTGACGGCGCCCTGGACCATACGGGAATCCACCGCACTTTGGCGCGCCGCTCCAATCCGTCACTGGAAGGTCCCGTCCTGCCGGACAGGCGCTAGCGCCTTCCGGATGAGGTCCCGCCGTCGTCCGCTTCCGTCCGGGAAATCTGCCCGAAGCGCGGTACCTTGTCTTCATGGGGAGCCATGGCGATCTTCCGGGGAACCTGCCGGCCGAAACGACGAGCTTCGTGGGCCGCCGTCGGGAGCTCAGCGAGGCCAGGAACAGATTTCTGAACGCGCGGCTGGTCTCCCTGGTGGGTCCGGGAGGCGTGGGGAAGACGCGGCTGTCGCTTCGGCTCGGCACCCAGCTGCGGCGGAACTTCCCGGACGGCGTCTGGCTCGTGGAGCTCGCCGAGGTGCCCGAGCCGGCGCTTCTTGCCGGCGCGGTGCTCACGGCGTTGGACCTTCGTGAGCAGGGGGCCGTTGATCCCGCTGCGGCCCTGGCCCGGCACGTGAAGGGCAGGCAGCTGCTCCTGGTCTTCGACAACTGCGAGCACCTGACGCGACCCGTGGCGCAGCTGACCAGCGAACTGCTCAAGGCCGGGCCCGATCTGCGCATCCTTGCCACTAGCCGGGAGCCTCTGGGACTCGTCGAAGAACACGTTGTGCCCGTGCCGCCCCTCGAGCTTCCGGACCCCTACGAGACGGACCTGGCGAGACTGGGACTCAACGAGGCCGTGCAGCTGTTCGTTGAACGTGCCGGGGCTGCGTCGGGCCATTTTGGGCTCACCCCGGATAGCCGGGTCCCCGTGGTGGAGCTCTGCCGCCGGCTGGACGGAATTCCGCTGGCCATCGAGCTGGCAGCCGTGAAGACCCGGGCCATGTCGCTTGAACAAATCCGCAGCCGGCTGGACCAGCGGTTCGCGCTCCTCACGCAGGGCTCTCCCGCCGCGCTGCCGCGGCACCAGACGCTGGAGGCGGCCATCGCGTGGAGCTACGAACTGCTCGACGGCGACGAGCGCCGCGTGCTGCGGCAGCTGAGTGTCTTCGTTGGCCGGTTCCAGGTGGAGGATGTGGAGGCCGTGTGCCTCGGTGCCGGCAGCCCGGCGGGCGCCGCCGACGTACTCTTTTCGCTCGTGGACAAGTCCTTGGTGATCCGGGACAGGACGGCTGGGGCGCCCTGCTACCGCCTGCACGAATCCATGCGCGAGTTCGCCCACCTCCGCCTGCTGGAGTCCGGGGAGACAGAGCAGGTGTACGCGCGGATGGCGGCGCATTATGCCGCGAAATGCGGTCAGTTCGCGGCCGAGGGTCGCTACCGGCTGGCCGGCTGGCTGGCGTGGACCGAGATCGAAGCTGACAATATCCGTGCGGTCCTCGATCTGCTGGTCCGCTCCGGCAACCCGGCCGCCGTCGACCTTTCCGTCTCCCTCGTGTACTTCTGGATCACGCGGGCCACCAGCGAAGGTGCGCGCCGCTTCGATGCCCTGCTCGCCCGCGATGAGGGCATCGCCCATCCGTGGGCGCTCTTCGTCAGAGGCTTCCTCGCCGTCCTGCAGAACGACGCCGACGTGGCCCTCCGGGCGCTGGAACGCGGGATCGACGCTGCCCGCGGGTCGGACGGCCCACTCCTGGCGCAACTGCTGGCCATGGCCTCGATCGCCGCGACCATGTCCGCCGACTCGGTGTCCGCACGCCGCCACCTCCAAGCGGCCCAGAGGATCGTGGACCGCATCGACGACGTCGGTGCTGCGCTGATGGTCCACCAGGCCGTCGCCATGAACGGCTTCCTCGACGGCGACCCGGCGGCGGTTCTCGCCGCGGCAGCACCGGGCGCCTCCCTCAGCCGGTCGATCGGGGACGAATACAGCCTGGTTATGATGCTGCTGAACCACGGCTTCGCCACTCTTCAACTCGGCAGGGCAGGCGAAGCCGAACAGCACTTCCGCGAAGCCCTGGTTTTAGCCAGGGAACTGGATGACCGTGTGGCCCAGTGCTACCTCCTCGGCGGACTCGGCTGCTGCGCCGCCCGGGCGCGGGAGCCGCGACTCGCAGCCCAGCTCTTCGGGGCCGCAGAGTCGTTGCAGGAGGAGGCTGGAGCCACGTTGAATGCCGGGATCGTGCGCGCGCTGACGCCGGCCAAGGCGACGGCAGCGGCGATGCTTGGAACCGCGCGGTTCGCCGCCGAGACGGCTGCAGGCCGTTCCCTCGGGCGGGGCGCTGCCGTACAGTTGGCGCTCCACAAGAAGCCGGCGGCCGCGGTTGGCGCCGTTGCCCCGTCCGGCGCCGGCGTGACACCTACGCCGTTGGGCCGGCGGGAGCTGGAAGTGGCCCGATTGGTGGCTGAGGGTTGCACCAACAAAGAAATCGGCGCACGGCTTTTCCTCTCCGAACGGACAGTCGAGAGCCACGTCAGGAACACGCTCAACAAGCTGGGGTTCAGCAAGCGGGCACAGATAGCCGCATGGGTCTCGGCGGGCATTCCTTAGCGCTACTGAAAACTCGTTAGTGTCACTGAACCTCAGTGGTTTAAGTGCCGGATCCGTGGTTCCACTGATCCTTTCTCGTCCGGCCAGACCTAGATTCGAAGTGCGCCCGAACATTACCGCCACATCGAGGAGAACGACGTGACCACTGCCCAGATTGCCGGCTCCACCGTCCGGACTGCCCCTGCCGACTCGGGGCTTTCGATCCGCCGCCTGAACGTCATGCGGTTCGGTTACGCCTTCATGGGAGTGGGGCTCGCCATTGTGAAGTGGCCGCTTCTTCTGGACCTCGGGTCCCACCCGGTGATGGACGGGGTGGTCACCAGCATCCTGACCGCGATGTCGCTCTTGGTTTTCCTCGGACTCAGGTACCCCGTGAAGCTGCTCCCGATCCTGCTTTTCGAGGTGATTTGGAAACTGATCTGGATGGCGGCTGTTGCCGTCCCCTACCTGGCCTCCGGAACTGCAAACGCCGGAATAGATTCAGTGTTGTTCAGTTGCTCCTTCATCATTGTCGTCATCGCTGTTATCCCCTGGGGATACGCCTGGAAGCAGTACGCCAAGGCGGCCGGGGATCCGTGGCGCTGATGTAGGTATCATCGGAGCATTCGTCCCCTTTGAGAGTGGAGTGACCCATGGAGCTCGGCGCCTTTTCAATCAGCCTCACAGTCAAGGACATTGCAGCGTCAGCAGCGTTCTACGAGAAACTCGGCTTCACCAGCTTCGGTGGCGACATCACCCAAAACTGGCTGATTTTGAAGAACGGCGAGACGGTGATCGGCCTCTTCCAAGGCATGTTTGAGAAGAACATGCTCACGTTCAACCCGGGCTGGAACCAGAACGCCGAAGCGGTCGACTCCTTTACCGATGTGCGCCGCATCCAGCGGGAACTCAAGTCCCAGGGCGCCGAGTTCGTGTCCGAGGCCGATGAAACCTCATCCGGGCCGGGAAGCTTCATCGTGGTGGACCCGGACGGGAACCCGGTACTGGTCGATCAGCACGTCTGACCGGCCTCGCGAACCGTACTAGGGCAGCCTTGACGCCCGTAACATTGAGGCCTCGCCCGCGCGTTCCGGATTCAGCGGGACGGGGCTGACCAGTACAGCCGGGCCGCGGTGCAGGAACCCGTCCGTGAGCGGCTGGCAGCGCACGCCCCCGCGTCCCCGCATCGCTTTGTGGGCGCCGGGTGCGAGCATCTGGTCCATCCACGTGCAAGGGTTCGCGGGCCGGCCGGCCTTAAGCCCCACCTCCTGTCCGCGCGATTCCAGCACAAAGTTCCCGCCAATCAGCGGTGCTAGCTGAGCGCCCCGGAGGACAACGTTGCGGCGGGTCAGCAGCGGGTCAAACGGTGGGGTGCCCAGCTCCGCCGCCATCGCTTCGAGAGCCTCGATCGAAATCAGGGTAACGGCGGCATCCATGTGCGCGGCCTTGCCGAAAAACCGGTCACCGACGATTCCCTTGCCCGCCACCAGTTCGACAGTTTCCGCATCCGTGGTGGGGACATCCGCCGCCCCTTCGCGTGCTCGGCCGAAGTAGGCATGCGCGGGGGACACCAGCAGATGCAGGATCTCGACCTCGTACCGAAAGCTTTCCGTCATGCCTCCACGCTAGCCCCACGGCGGCAGCTGTGCGGCAGTTGTGCGGCAGCCGCGCGGCACGTGCGAAAGATGGACGACGGCGGGAAGTCCCGCTGTCGTCAGCTTCCGCTGCGTTCTCGCTTGATTGTCAGACCCCCTTGCCATGATGGGTGTATGGGAAAAGCGGCGGTGGCGAAGGCGTTTGAGGACATCGATGCCGCTCTTGCTGTGCTCAACGCCGAGGCGGACGGGTGTGGTTCTGAGCCGTTCTCGGTTGCTGATCCGTTGGGCGGCCTGGGTGATGGGTGCCTGGATATCCTTGCCGGGGTCCGGAGAGGGGAGGCCGGCTTCGCGGGCGTGAAGGCCCGGGCCGCGGTGACGTTCGCCAGAACGGCCGAAGCTGTCTCGTCGCCGGACGCGCCGGTGCAGGCGCAGGAGATGGCGGTGACTGCCGAGGTCGGGTGTGTCCTGGCCATCGGGCCGCGCGCAGCGGGGGCTTTGCTGAACCAGTCTCACGTGCTGACCACTGCTTTGCCGCTGACCTTGGCCGCGCTGCAGGCGGGCACCATTTCGTGGCAGCACGCCCGGGTCATGGTGGAAGAAGCCGCCACCCTGGACCGGGCCGGGGCGGCCGCGCTGGAGGCCCACTTCCTGGACCAGGACGCACCGGACGCGGCCCGGGGCTGTCCTGCCGGGGAAATGCCGGCCTCCCGGTTCCGGCACAAGGCCAGGACGTGGCGCGAACGCCACCACGCCGAGAGCATCGAGAATCGCCACGCGAAGGGTGTCCTGGACCGGCGGGTGGAGTACGCGCCGGACCGGGACGGGATGGCCTGGCTCACGGCTTACCTCCCGGGGGACGAGGCGGTAGCGATCTGGAACCGGACCACCGCGATCGCCCGGGGTTTGCAGGGCCCCGAGGAGCCCCGGACCCTCACCCAGCTCCGTGCCGACGTCCTCGCCGCCGCCCTCCTGAGCAGCGGAACCGGCGGGACAAGCGGGACCAGCGGACCTGGCGCCGAGGACGGCGACAACATGAACCCGGCACAACATCCGGGGCAGGTCCCGCCGCCGCGGGCCCAGGTCCTGGTGACGGTCCCGGTGTTTTCGCTGCTCGGCGCCACGGATGAGCCAGCGATGTTGGATGGCTACGGGCCGATCCCGGCGTCGATGGCCCGGGACCTCGTGGCGACCGGGGCCGACTCGTTCTACCGCGTCCTGGTCGATCCGCGGGACGGGGCGCCGCTGGAGATCGGCCGGACCAGTTACCGGCTGACCAAGGCGATGCGGCAGTGGCTGCGGCTGCGGGACGGCAAGTGTTCCTTCCCGGGCTGTTCCAACAACTCACTGGACAACGAAGCGGACCACCTCCTCGCCTGGCACAAGGGCGGCACCACCGGCATCAGCAACCTCGGCCAGGCCTGCCCGGCCCACCACAAGCTCAGACACGCCAGCCCCTGGACCCCCACCCCGGCCACCAAAAACGAACCACCCGGCTGGATCTCACCCTCGGGAAGGCGGTACAAGAGCGAACACCAGGACTGGGAACCACCCCACTGGCCCCACCAACTCAACCCACAGGAAGAATCGAAGGAAGGATCACCGCGCGGTCACCCGGTCGGACACCGGGTCAGTCACCCGGACTTCGTCCACACCGGGGTATCCCTGGGCGAAGACGGCCTGGAACGGTTCCTCCACGCCCTCGCCTGACGGTCACAGCCGCGGGACGCACGCCCCGGATCCCAGGAGGGCCAGCCCGGCCCGGTCGCCGGCGCCAAAGTCGAACTGCCCGCTGTTCTCTTCATGCATCAGTTGCGTAGGGTCGTCCACGTGATCCAGCCCCAGGACATGCGCCAGCTCGTGCATGATGATGGCACGGACCAGTAGCGAGCCGTCGGAACGGGCGAGGATTTCCGCGAGCCCCGGTGCGTCAAGCGTCACCTGGCCGGCGACAAAAACGTACGGTTCGCCCGGGATATGGGCATAGGCACTCCCGCCGGTTCCAGCAACCTTCCCGGCCAGGTCGGGCGATTCCTCCGGCGTGGACCACGCAATGAGCACCGGCGCCCACTGCCTGCCGTAGCGGTCAGGCTGGTATGTTGCGCGCGTTTTCGACGGCGCTTCGGCAGTGGTCCCGTCATAGACAAACTGCAGCCCGGAGGCGGCGGAGACCAAGGACACCGCCTGTTCGATAAGCCGCTCGGTTCCCTGCGGCGCATTGTCAGGGCGGACCACGTAGTGCACGGGGCGGCAGGGGTCGTAGGCAACAAAACGCTGACCGGGATCCGGTGACTGCTGCAGGACGTAAGCCGTGGATCCGCTGGACGCCGGCGGGAGTCCGAGCGGAGCGGCCGCTGCCTCAAAACCAGGTGGCGGTACTTTGGCGCCCGGCAGGTACGGCATGGCTGCGGGCAGGACGTACCGATCGAAGAGAGCCGGCGTGAAGTAGAGCCCCGCTACCAAAGCGATGCCCAGAATCGTGGCGGACCGCTTTCTCCGCCTTCCCCCGCGGATCTTTCGCTTGGCTGTCCTCCGTGCTGACATCTGTGAAACCGGGGGACCCCGCCAGGGATCAGGAGCCTGCAACTTGCCCAGTGCCTCGTCAATCGCCCACTGCGGAACGCGCCCGCTGGGCGAACGCCTAAGCCTCGGGAGACCGTCGTCGCCAGAATCCGATCCCAATAGTTCCCCCTTGTGCCGCCAAGCCATCTCCATTGATGGTCAGATCAGCATAATGCCCGACGCTGACGCCCTCAGCAAGCTCCCGGGTGCTCCGACGACGCGGACGACGCTGGCGCCTCCCGCCGTCGTCGGCTTGCTTTGTGCGACGCTATTCCTCCGATGGTTACGCCGCGCCAGAAGGCGATGCGGCCCTCGATTGGCTTCGCCTGCGTTGTGGTCTGCGGGTAGTACCAGGCGGCATCGACGTTCAGCTTCCCGTCCACTTCAAGGGTGTGGTAGCTGGCCTGGCCCTTCCACGGGCAGACGGAATACAGCTCGCTGTCCCTGAGGTAGCCGGCGTTGACGGCGTCGCGCGGGAAATAGTGGTTGCCTTCCACCACCACCGTCTCTTCAGACTCGGCAACGACTTTTCCGTTCCAAACAGCCTTGACCATGTGGTTCCTCCCCGTAAAGTGCTGCCCGGTCGATGCGGGCCCGCCGTTAGCTATGCCAACGGCGTCGGCCATGCGCTTTGTTCCCGGCTCCACCTGGCTTCGCGGGGCGCAGGCCACCACGACAGCTCCTGTTCATGGCCCGGACACCGTGTGGGCCCGCGACGTTCGTCGTCATCATGAAGTCTCTTAACGCACCCGCTCAGCGCAGCACCAGGGGATTCCCCGGCCACCTGAGCAGCCATTGACTGGACCGAGGAGTACCCCTGTGTTCGTAAGAAGCGCCGTCACCGCCTTGGTGGCACTTAGTTCCGTGACCGGACTCGCCGCCGCGCCTGCTGTTCCTTCTACCGCCAGTGTCCCCTCGAATGGCAAGGCGTTCAGCTTCGGGGTCATCGGTGACATCCCGTACGGCGCCGCTGAAATCGCCAAGTTCCCTGCACGCATCCAGGACATCAACGCCGACACCGACCTGAAGTTCGTCGCGCACGTTGGAGACATCAAGAACGGGTCATCCGTCTGTTCCGACGAATACTTCCAGCACGTCCGCACCGAGTTCGATAGCTTCGAGCACCCGCTGGTCTTCACCCCCGGCGACAACGAATGGGTGGACTGCCACCGCACCAACAACGGCGCGTACAACCCGCTCGAGCGGCTTGACAAGCTGCGCGAAGTCTTCTTCAACCAACCAGGGAAGACGCTCGGCGAGACCATGTCCGTCAAGAGCCAGGAACGCCTGGGCCTTCCCGAGAACGTCCGCTTCACGCAGAACCGCGTGGCATTCTCCGTGGTGAACGTCCAGGGCAGCAACAACTCCCTGCAGCCGTGGACCGGCCTAGGCGAGACGGCTGCCACACCAAGGCAGTTGGCCGAGGTGGGGCACCGAACGGCGGCCGACCTGGAGCAGATCCGCGCCACCTTCAGCGACGCCGCCCGCCGCAACGACCGTGCCGTGGTCCTGATGACGCAAGCTGACATGTTCGATCCGACGCTGCTCGACGCCGCCCAGGCCAACCCGGAAACAGTCTCCGGGTTCCGCGAAATTGTCCAGGCCGTCATCGACGAGACCAACCGCTTCGACGGCCCGGTCTACCTCATCAACGGTGACAGCCATGTCTACGCCGAAAACCGGCCGCTCGCCGCCGGCTCACCTTGGTTGGCCGTCTATGGTCAGGACGCCGCCGCGGACCAGTTGCAGCGCATCACCGTGGACGGATCGGCGAACGCCACCAACTACGTGAAGTTCAGTGTCGCTCCGAACAGCTCAAAGGACGGCGAGGTCCTGACCTGGGAGAAGGTCCCGTTCAGCGGGTAATCGCTGCGGTGAAGCGGACGACGGCGACGCCTCCCGCCGTCGTCCGCTTGCCTTGGGAATGAATCCCCTGCCCTGGGAATGAATCCCCGAACTTGAATGTTCAAGCAATTATGGACTTTGGCATCTTTACTTTCGGCGAACTAACCCGCAGCGACACCGGCAGCGCCCTCTCACCGCATCAGCGGCTGAAGGAGCTGATTGAGCTTGCGAAGCTGGCGGACCAGGCAGGCCTCGGCTTCCTCGGCCTGGGGGAGCACCACCGGCACGACTTCGCCCTCTCGGCTCCGGAAATTGTGCTGGCGGCCATCGCCCGGGAAACCACCAATCTCCGGCTCAGCACGGCGGTGACCGTGCTGTCCACGCAGGACCCCGTGCGGCTCTTCGAACAGTTCGCCACCCTGGACCTCATCTCCGACGGCCGTGCCGAGATCATCGCCGGCCGCGGCGCCTTCATCGAGTCCTACCCGCTGTTCGGCCACGACACCGCCGACTACGACGGACTGTTCGACGAGAAGCTGCGCATGCTCCTCGAACTCCGCGACAACGCCGTCCTGAACTGGAAGGGAAGCCTCACCCAAAGCATTCCCGGCATGGACATCGCGCCCCGGCCCCTGCAGGAAAAGCTGCCCGTATGGGTGGGTGTGGGCGGTACCCCGGCCAGCTTCGCCCGGGCCGGCAGGCTCGGACTCCCGCTGTCCATAGCCCTGCTCTCCGGCCCGGAGCGCTTCCGCCGCCTGGCCGAGCTGTACCGGCAGAGCGCCGACGAAGCAGGCCACGACGCCGCAGCCCTGCCGGTCGGGGTGGGCGGCCACTTCTACGCTGCCGCCACATCCCAGCAGGCGCGCGACACCTTCTACCCCCACTACCGGGCATACTTCGAGCAGAACATGCCACGCAACGTGGACCATTTCCCTCGCTCCACGTTCGAAGACTGGAGCGATCCGGGCGGCGGACTGCTGGTGGGAAGCCCGCAGCAAATCATCGAAAAACTCCTCCAAATCCACCAGACCCTGGGCAACAGCCGCTACATGGCGCAGATCGGCCTCGGCGGCCTGCCGTTCGCGGAAACCGCCCGCTCCATCGAGCTGCTCGCCACCGAAATCATGCCCGCCGTCAATCGGGAGCTGGGCGCCGGAGCGGTATAACTGCAACTGCAACTGCAACTGCAACTGCAACTGCTGCAACGGACGACGGCGGGAGGCCCGCCGTCGTCGACCTCACCTGCACTGCCCGCGGGGGTCCGACGGCGGCCCCGGTCAGTCCTGCGTCCGTTGCCGGTACTGCCGCGGCGTTTCGCCGGCGTCGTTCAGAAAGTGCCTGTTGAAGTTGGACAAGTTGGAGAACCCGACTTCATAGCAAATGTCCGCGATGGCTTTGTCGCTGTGCTCCAGCAGGCGCCGGGCATGGGCGAGCCGAAGCTTGCGGACCAGGTCGCTGAAATTCTGCCCGGTGGCACGTTTGAAGTATTTCGAAAATGTCGGTTCGGGCATGCCCACCAGGGCGGCCGCCTCGGACATCTTCACACTGCCGGCATGGTTGCTGAAGACATACTCAAGGACGATATCCACCACGGCCGCGGCCTGGCCATCCAGCTGGGGCCTGAACCATTCTTCCGCCAGGTAGCGCCGCTCCTCCTGCGGTGCACGCGAAAGCACCGCGAACAGTTCCAGGAGGTGGTGCAGCCGCGCCAGCCCGGTGGACACCCCCATGGCTTCGATGGCCGCCGCCGCGGCCTCGGCCGTACGCCCCAGGAACTCGATCCCGCGCGCGGACTGTTCCAGCAGGGGCTTGACCTCGGCCAGTTCCGGAACAAGTTCCGCGGTCTGCTCCACCCACTTTCCATCGAACTGGATCAGGGCATCCCTGCCCTCAATGACCTCGCCGGGCTCCAGGTCGCTGACCCAGTCGTGGGGCAGTCCTGATCCCACCAGGGACACGTGCCCGGCCTCGAAGGTGCCGATGTGGTCTCCCACGATGAACTTGCCGGTGCCCTTCCGGATCAGGTGGATCTCGTACTCGGGGTGGTAGTTCCAGCGGGCTGCCGCTGTGGGGTAGTCATGCTCGTGCCACCGGACCGAATGGTCCGGGTCGGGCGGGATGACTTCCCTGTTGGCGCGCATTCCCAGCAGCCTCTCGGCCAGCCTGGCTGTTGCTCCGTCGGTGGGAACTGCCGTGCTCATGCTCGTACTCCAGGCATCCGCGGTTATGAAAAATGGACAGCACCGTGGGGCGCCTTCCCACAGTAGCGCCTGCCGCCCGCCGTCCGGTAGGGAAAATTTGTATCAGAAATGAGCATGCACGGCGCTAGTTGTGCCCTACCCCACACACCTACAGTTGAGGAAGACCAGCCCGGCACATCGAAACCCCGATGACCGGCCCCTGCAGCCCGGTACGTCGATAAAGCAGTCGACGCGAGCAGGCTGTGCACCCCCCTTAGAACAAAGGAGTCCTTAATGCGCCCAAAAATGCGTGCTGCAACCCTCGCCGCCGGCGCTTTGTGCGTCGCACTGAGTGCCACGGCCTGTGCAGGTGCCGGCGGCGGTAATTCAGCCGGAGACCCGAAAAGCATCAATGTCCTGATGGTGAACAACCCCCAGATGGAGGACCTTCAGCGGCTCACCGCTGATAACTTCACCAAGGAGACCGGCATCCGGGTCAACTACACCATCCTTCCGGAGAACGACGTCCGGGCGAAGATCAGCCAGGAGTTCTCCAGCCAGGCCGGCCAGTACGACGTCGCCTCGCTGTCCAACTACGAGATCCCGTTCTACTCCGCCAACGGCTGGCTCGCACCGCTGGACAATGTGGCCAGCGACGCGAAGTTTGACCAAAAAGATATCCTGCCCGCCTACACCGCTTCCCTCACCGGCGCGGACGGCAAGCTGTACGGCGAACCGTTTTACGGCGAATCGTCCTTCCTCATGTACCGGAAAGACATCCTGGACTCGAAGGGCCTGACCATGCCGTCGAAGCCCACCTGGGATGAGGTCGCGGACATCGCTGCCAAGGTGGACGGGGCGGCTCCGGGGATGAAGGGCATCTGCCTGCGCGGCCAGCCGGGCTGGGGCCAGGTCTTCGCCCCGCTGACTACCGTGGTGAACACCTTCGGCGGCACCTGGTTCGACAAGGACTGGAACGCACAGGTCAACAGCCCCGAATTCACCGCAGCTGTGGAGTTCTACACCAAGCTGGTCCGCGAGCACGGCGAAGCAGGCGCCGCGCAGGCAGGCTTCACCGAGTGCCTGAACAACCTGAGCCAGAGCAAAGTGGCCATGTGGTACGACGCCACCTCGGCCGCAGGCGCCCTGGAAGCTGACTCGTCACCGGTGAAGGGGAAGATCGGCTACGCCCAGGCGCCGGTCAAGGAAACCAAGTCCTCCGGCTGGCTGTGGACCTGGTCCTGGGCGATGCAGGCGGCATCAAAGAAGCAGGATGCCGCCGGGAAATTCATCTCCTGGGCCAGCTCGAAGGAGTACGAGGCACTCGTGGCCTCAAAGCTCGGCTGGGCGAAGGTCCCCTCCGGCAAGCGCATCTCCACCTATGAGAATGCGGAATTCCAGAAGGCGGCGCCGTTCTTCGAGGCCGAACGCTTCGCCATTGAGAACGCTGACCCGAAAAACCCCGGCGCGCAGCCACGTCCCGCCGTCGGCATCCAGTTTGTCGGCATTCCCGAGTTCGCGGCCCTGGGCACCAACGTCTCCCAGGGTGTGAGCTCGGCCATCGCTGGCCAGGGCTCCGTGGCGGATGCGCTGGCCAAGGGCCAGGAAGCCGCCCAAAAAATCGGCAATAAGTACAAGTAGCAACAACCGAACCGCAGGAGGACATCATGACTACCGCAACGGCGCGCATCTCCCGCCCGGGACACCACGCAGCCAAACCAACACGAAACGCCCGGTCGCGCGAACGCGCCCTGGCCTGGGCCCGGCGCGCACCGCTGCTTCCGGCCCTGATCTTCCTTATTGTTGTCACCCAGCTTCCGTTCGTGGTGACACTGATCATCTCGTTCCTGAACTGGAACAGCCTGAGCCCTGACAAGACCGCCTTCGCCGGCCTCGAGAACTACGCAACGGTCCTCACGGACCCGGATCTGCGGCAGGCGATCTTCACCACCATCCTCCTCACCGTCTCCGTGGTCCTGATTAGCCTGCTCGTCGGCCTGGGTTTGGCCCTGCTGCTGGACAAGAAGTTCATCGGCCGCGGACTGGCCCGGACCCTGCTGATCGCACCGTTCCTGGTGGTGCCCGTGGCTGCCGCCCTCATCTGGAAGCATGCCCTCCTCAACCCCACCTATGGGCTGATCAACGGCATCCTGACCTGGGTGTGGTCACTCTTCGGCAGCGCCACGGCGCCCCAGCTGGACCTGCTGTCCCAGGCGCCGATGATGGCCGTCATCGTGTCCTTGGTCTGGCAGTGGACCCCCTTCATGATGCTCATCCTGCTCGCGGGCCTGCAGTCACGTCCCATGGACACCGTCGAAGCAGCGCAGATGGACGGCGCCACACCCTGGGCCATCTTCCGGCACCTCACGCTGCCGCACCTGCGCCAGTACCTGGAGCTCGGCGGCCTCCTCGGAGCGATCTACATCGTGCAGAACTTCGACGCCGTCTTCACCCTCACTGCGGGCGGACTGGGCACAGCCAACCTGCCCTACGCCATTTACCAGACGTTCTACTTCGCCAACGAATACGGCCTGGCCTCCGCAGCCGGCGTCGTGGTGGTCATCGGCACCATCATCGTGGCCACCTTCGCCCTCCGCACCGTCTTTTCGCTCTTCAAGAAAGAGGCAGCACGATGAGCACGCTCACCCCGGCCGCACCCCGCAATACGTCCGCTGGCCCCACCGCCTTGAACACCGGCACCCGCAAACGCGGCAAGTCCCGCATGGATCCCACCCGCAACAACACCGCCGCCGGCCTGGCAGCATGGCTACTGGCACTGCTTTTCGTCGCGCCGGTCCTGTGGATGATCCTGACGTCCTTCCACTCCGAAACCGACGCCGCCACCAACCCGCCGTCCATCGCCGCGAACCTCACCCTTGACGCGTACCGGGAGTTCTTCGGGCAAACGTCCGGCGTCAGCCCCTGGCCGTCGCTGATCAACTCCGCCACCGCGTCGATCCTGTCCACGGTCCTTGTCCTGGTCCTCGCGATCCCGGCGGCCTACGCGCTGTCCATCCGGCCCGTGAAGAAGTGGACGGACGTGATGTTCTTCTTCCTCTCCACCAAGATGATGCCGGTGGTGGCGGCGATCCTGCCGCTCTACCTCTTCGCGAGGACCGTCGGCGCCCTGGACAACATCTGGTTCCTGATCCTGATGTACACGTCCATGAACCTGCCCATCGCCGTCTGGATGATGCGGTCCTTCCTCGCCGAAGTGCCGGAGGAAATGCTCGAAGCCGCCCAGATTGACGGCGCAGGCCTGCTGCTGACGCTCCGCAAGATCATCGCCCCCGTGGCCATGCCCGGAATCGCCGCAACCGCCCTGATCTGCTTCATCTTCAGCTGGAACGAACTGCTCCTGGCCCGGGTCCTCACCGGGGTGGTGGCAGGAACCGCACCCGTCTTCCTCACCGGCTTCGTCTCCGGCCAGGGCCTCTTCCTCGCGAAGGTCTGCGCCGCCGCCGTCGTCATCTCCCTGCCGGTGCTGTTCGCCGGGTTCGCCGCCCAGGACAAGCTTGTCCAGGGTCTCTCCCTCGGCGCCGTGAAATAGCTGGCACCCCGACTTTCGAATTCGTAGAAGGAGTACTCCCATGACCACCTCGACCACCCATGCCCCCGCTGCCAGCCCCGAGCTCCCCGCCACCATGCGCGCCAACATCCTCAAGAGCCAGGGGGACATGGCCATGGAAACCCTGCCCCTCCCGCAGCTCGACGCCGACCAGGTCCTGGTGCAGGTCGCGGCCGTCGGCGTCTGCGGCAGCGACGTGCACTACTACGAGCACGGCCGGATCGGCCCCTACGTGGTGGACCACCCGCTGATCCTCGGCCACGAACTCTCCGGCCGGATCGCCGCCGTCGGAAGCGCCGTGGACCCCGCCCGCATCGGCAACCGGGTCGCCGTCGAACCCCAGCGCCCCTGCCGCAAGTGCAAGCAGTGCAAAGCCGGGCGCTACAACCTCTGCCCGGACATCGAGTTCTACGCCACCCCGCCGATCGACGGCGCCTTCGCCGAGTACGTGACCATCCAGTCTGACTTCGCCTACGACATCCCGGACAGCGTCAGCGACGAGGCGGCCGCCCTCATCGAGCCGCTCTCCGTGGGTCTTTGGGCCTGTGAGCGCGCCGAAATCAAGCCCGGCAGCCGGGTCCTGATCGCCGGCGCCGGGCCCATCGGCATCATCGCGGCCCAGGCCGCCCGGGCCTTCGGTGCCACGGAAATCTACATCACGGACATCGCCGAAGACCGGCTGGACTTCGCCCTCCAGCACGGGGCAACGCACGCCCTGAACGCGAAAACGGACAGTGTGGAAGGGCTCGACGTCGATGCGTTCATCGACGCGTCCGGCGCCCCGCAGGCCGTCCGTTCCGGGATTAAAGCCGTGGGGCCTGCGGGCCGTGTGATCCTGGTGGGGCTCGGGGCGGACGATGTGGAACTCCCCGTGTCGTTCATCCAGAACCGGGAGATCTGGCTGTCCGGCGTCTTCCGGTACACCAACACCTGGCCGCTGGCCATCCAGCTGATCGCCGACGGCAAGGTGGACCTCGACATCCTGGTGACCGGCCGGTTTGCGCTCGCCGAGTCTGAGGAGGCCCTGAAAGCGGGCAAGCAGGCCGGCCAGCTCAAGGCCGTTGTGTACCCGGGCCGTTGACCATGATCACCGTTATCGGCGAATCGCTGGTGGACATCATCAGCGGCCCGCACCGGGAGGCGCCTCCCCATGGGACTTCCACGCAGGCGCACCCGGGCGGGAGTCCCCTGAACGTGGCGGTGGGGACGGCCCGGCTGGGCCTGGCGACCACGCTCGTGACGCACTACGCCGACGACCCTTACGGCGATTTGATCGAAGGCCACCTCAACGCCAATGGCGTCGCGGCGATCAGGGGTGGCAGCGCACCGACGTCGACGGCGACAGCCACGCTCAGTCCCGACGGCGCCGCCACGTACGCGTTCAACATCAGCTGGGACATCAACGGGGCAGCCCTTCCCGCCCTTGACGCCGTGCAGCGTTCCCGCCATGTCCACACGGGCTCCATCGCGGCCGCGGTTGCTCCCGGAGACCAGGCCACGCTTGCGCTCCTGGCAGCAGCGGGGGAGCACGCGAGCATCAGCTACGATCCGAATTGCCGTCCCGGGATCAGCCCGGATGTGGCTGCGGCACGCGGGCAGGCGGAACGCTTTGTCGCCGCCAGCGACATCGTCAAAGCCAGCGATGAGGACCTGGCCTGGCTCTACCCGGACCGGACGCCGGAGCAGTCACTTTCAGCATGGCTGGAACTCGGGCCGGCAGTGGTGGCCATGACGCGCGGCGCCGCCGGTCCGGTCATCCTGTCCCGCCACGGCAGGGTCGAGATGGCGGCCGAAGCCATTACTGTGGCAGACACCGTAGGCGCCGGGGACTCTTTCATGGCCGCGCTCATCGCCGGCCTGGACCAACTCAAAGCACTTGGCGCTGCTGGCCGGCCACGGCTGCATGCCCTGATGGTAGATGATCTGCGGTCGCTCGCCGCCTACGCCAACCGCGCCGCAGCCATCACCTGCTCCCGGCCGGGGGCCAACCCGCCGGACTCGACGGAGCTCGGTACGTTGTCGGTACCGCTGCAGGCCTGACGGGATTACGTCGGCCCGGTGGTTGAGCCTGTCGAAACCCGGCTTCGACAGGCTCAACCACCGGGCGGGTGCAAGCTCAACCACCGATCTTCGCGCTCAAGCACCGGGCGGGTGCAAGCTCAACCACCGATGTTGGGCGCTCAGCGATGGATGAGTTGGGGGCCGGTCTCTGTACCGGCCGCAGGGATTCTCGGTATGGTGGGGCATGGAGCGCAACATGGCTGACATCGGAGCGGAAGGCGTTCTGCTCGCGGGGGCCGGCCGCGCCATTTTGCTGCAGATCGCGAATCCGGCGGTGGGCCACGGTGTGGCCGAGCACAGCGATTTTGTTGCCCGGCCGTTTGACCGGTTCCGGGCCACCCTCACGTACGTTTACGCGGTGAGGTACGGCACCGATGCCCAGGTCGCCGCCGTGCGCCGCAGCGTGAACAAGGCGCACGGCCCGGTACGCCGGAAGCCCGGCGCCGGCTCGCACGGCTACAGCGCTTTCGACGCCGAGTCACAGCTCTGGGTGGTGGCCACCCTCTACGACACAGCGGTGACTATCTACGACAAAATCTACGGCCCGCTGGATGACGAGAACGCCGAGCTCATGTACCAGGACTATGCAAGGATGGGCACCGTCCTGCAGTTGCCAGCGGACCTGTGGCCGGCCGACCGTGCAGCCTTCAGGACGTATTGGTACGCACGGATGCAGTCGCTTGAGCTGGACGACGTCGCCGTCCGCGTAGGCCGCGATCTGCTCTACCCGCCAACCGGCCCGCTCTGGCTCCGGCTGAGCATGCCATTGATCCGGTTCATCACCGCTGGCCTCTTGCCCGATCATCTTCGGTGCGGGTACGGGCTGCCCTGGAGTGAGTGTCACGGCCGCCTTTTCGACCTCACCACCCGCTGGTCCGCGCTGGTCTATCCGCGGCTGCCACGGCATGTCCGGCACTTCGCCAAAAACTACTGCCTCGGCCGGCTCGCTGCGTAACTACGACGCCCGGCGGTTACGTGTGCCCAGCTGATAGACACCCAACCGCTAGGTGCCCAGCCGTCAAACGCCCAGCTCCGCCTTGAGCGCTGCGACGTGGCCCTGGGCCTGGATCTGGTACTGGGTGAGCGTGACCTTGCCTTCGGCGTCGAGCACCACGGTGGAACGGACCAGGCCTTCCACCACTTCGCCGTTCAGTATCTTTTCGCCCCAGGCGCCGTAGGCCTGCGCCACGGCGTGGTCCTCGTCGGAGAGCAGCGGGAACGTCAGGGCGAAATCGTCCGCAAAGGCGGCCAACCTCTCGGGGGCGTCGGGGGAGATGCCCAGGACTTCGTAGCCGGAGGACTGGAGGCTGGCGAGGTTGTCGCGGAAGTCGCAGGCCTCAGTGGTGCAGCCGGGGGTGGCGGCTTTTGGGTAGAAGTACACAACGACGTTGCGTCCGCGGTAATCGGATAGGGAGACCTTGTGGCCGTCGGCGTTCAGCAGTGCGAAATCGGGGGCCTGGGTTCCGGCGAGGAGTTTCTGGGTCATGTAGCGATCCTTGACTTTTTTCTTGGGGGGAGGGGACACCGGCCGTTGCCGGCAATGAAGAAAGGGGGCCTAGATGCAGTATTCGGCTGGCCCGCGGACAGTACTGCCCGGTCCGGGCACGAACTGGTACCCGCCCCCACGCACCGTCGCGATGGCGTGGCGGGCCGAGCCCAGCTTGCGCCGGATGCGGCCAACGTAGACGTCGATAGAGCGGAATGCCGCGCCGGGGCAGTCCAGGGACTCCAAAAAGCCCTGCAGTTCTTCACGCTGAATCGGGCGGGACAGATTCTCCACGAGGTACCGCAGGAGGCTGTATTCCATGCCGGTGAAGCTCACCGGGACACCGTCCAGCAGTACAGCGTCCTGGGCCAGATCCACCGCCACGGTGCTCCGCCGCCCGGCCAGGGAAACTGGCAGGCCGGCGGCGTCTGCACCTCCCCCGTCTGCACCTCCGGCGTCTGATTCTGCGGCGTCTGAAAATTCGACGGCGATTGAACGTTCGACAGCGCTTGAACTTTCGACGCCGGACGTTCCGTTTTCGGCGTCGGGCCACACCCGGACTTCGGCTTTGGGAGCAAGCTGGCGGGCGCGTGCCAGGACTGCCTGGGCAGCCTGTGCCCAGACCGCCGGGTCGATGTCCTGGCCGTCACAAGGCTGCAGCCAGACCGCCAAGCCGCGCGGCTGAAGGCCTGGTTGTAAACCTTGCTGAAGGCCTGGACCCGCGCCCGGACGTGAGCCCGCGCGCGGCCGCAGGTATGGAGCATGGACGTTGACGGCCATCGCCCTATGCCTCAGACGCCGCCGCGGCGGATCAGCTTGCCGCTGGGCGTGCGGCCGTCGATCTCTTTGCCGCGCAGGTAGGTTTTGCGGACGACGCCGGAGAGTGCCTTGCCGTCGTAGGGCGTGATGGGGTTCTTGTGCTTGAGCTTGGAAACGTCCACCACAAACGCCTCATCCGGAGCGAAGATGGCGAAGTCCGCGTCGTAGCCGAGCGCCAGCTGGCCCTTGTTGTGCAGGCGGGCCAGGGCGGCGGGCTTCTCAGCCATCCAGGAAACCACCTGTTCCAGGGTGATGCCGCGGTGCCGTGCTTCGGTCCAGATCACGGAGAGCCCCAACTGCAGGGAGGAGACGCCGCCCCAGGCCACGGCGAAGTCGCCGTTTTCCAGGTCCTTCAGGTCCAGGGTGGAGGGGGAGTGGTCCGAGACGATGCAATCGATGGTGCCGTCCTGCAGGCCCTTCCACAGCAGCTCACGGTTGGAGGCTTCGCGGATGGGCGGGCAGCACTTGTAAGCCGTGGCGCCGTCCGGAATCTCCTCGGCCGTGAGCGTGAGGTAGTGCGGGCAGGTCTCCACGGTGAGGCGGACGCCGTCGCGCTTTGCACTCGCGATCATGGGCAGCGCGTCGGAGGAGGAGAGGTGCAGGATGTGGGCGCGCGCGCCGGTCCAGCGGGCGCGCTCGATAACCTCGGCGATGGCCTTGTTCTCGGCTCCGCGCGGGCGGGAAGCCAGGAACGTTTCGTAGTGGTCGCCGCCCGGGTGCGGGGCTCGGTCGATGGCGTGGGAGTCCTCGGCGTGGACGATCATGAGGGAATCGAAGGACTTGAGCTCGGCCATGTCCTCCTCCATCTCGTCCGCTTCCAGGTGGGGGAACTCGTCCACCCCGGAGTGCAGGAGGAAGCACTTGAAGCCGAAGACGCCTTCGTCATGCAGGCCGCGGAGTTCCTGTTTGTTGCCAGGGATGGCGCCGCCCCAGAACCCGACGTCCACGAAGGCCTGGTCTTCCGCCACCTCCCGCTTTAGCTTGAGGCCTTCCACGGTGGTGGTGGGAGGGACGGAGTTCAGCGGCATGTCGATGATGGTGGTGACACCGCCGGCGGCGGCCGCCCGGGTGGCGGAGGCGAAGCCCTCCCACTCGGTCCGGCCGGGTTCGTTGACGTGGACATGGGTGTCCACCAGGCCGGGGAGGAGGGTCTCGTCGTCGGCCAGCTCGATCAGTTCTGCGCCGGCAAGGCCGTTGCCGAGGGGTTCTATGGCCACGATCCTGCCGCCGCGCACGCCCACTTCACGGGCTGCGATGCCGGCCGTGGTGAGGACACGCTGGCCCCGGATCACCAGGTCAAAGCGTTCTTCAGACATTCAGGGGCTCCTTTGTGCCGATGCCATCTGCCGGGACCGGGTTGGCCAGTTCCTTGCAAATGTTCTTTCCTAATTCTTCAAGCAGGGACCCTGCTTGAGCTATACAAATATCTACCTGGGGTTCAAGGTCTGTCAGCGGGTAGACCTGCCGGAAACCGGAATCCTGCTGCTGTTCCGTGGTCAGTGTAGTGCGGCCGCAGACAGCCACCACCGGAACACCGGCCGCGGCCGCCGCCCGGGCAACGCCCACGGGTGTCTTGCCGAGCAGGCTTTGTTCGTCCAGGCTGCCCTCGCCGGTGATCACCAGGTCCGCACCTGCCAGGCGGCGGACCAGTTCCGTGAATTCAAGCACGACGTCGATGCCCGGCCGCCGCGTCGCGGCCAGCACGGCGATGGCCGCGTAGCCCACGCCCCCGGCTGCCCCGGCTCCCGGAGCCTCTGCCGCACGGTGTGCGCGGAATCCGATTTCCCTGGCCAGGACTTCGACAAACCTGGCCAGGGCGGCGTCGAGGGTATCGACGTCCTGTGGTGTGGCGCCCTTTTGCGGGCCGAAAACCGCCGCGGCGCCCTCGGGGCCCAGCAGGGGATTGTCGACGTCGGACGCCAGCACAAAGCGTGTGTCCACCAGGCGTGGTTCAAAGTGGGTGAAGTCGATGCTGTGGAGATTGGCCAGTGCCGCTCCTCCGGCGGGCAGTTCGTTGTTCCCGGCGTCGAGGAACCTGGCACCAAGACCCTGCAGGAGCCCGGCGCCGCCGTCGGTATTGGCGCTGCCGCCCACGCCCAGGATGATCCGGCGGCAGCCGGCGTCCAGTGCAGCGCGGATCAGCTCGCCGGTGCCCAGGCTCGTGGCCGTGGTTGCACTGGCGGAATCAGGCTGACCGCCGCCGAGCACCTGCGGGAGGAGGGCCAGGCCCGAGGCCGCCGCCATCTCGATGACCGCCTCGTGGCCCCGGACGGCAAAGTCCGCCTCGATCGGTTGGCCGGTGGGGCCGCTGACCGTGGCGCTTAGGCGGGTGAAACCGGAGCCGACGGCGGCATCGAGGGTGCCCTCGCCGCCGTCGGCTACGGGGATCCGGAGGATGTCCAAATTGCTGATTCTTGCCTCGGCGGCGGCCGTCTGCAGGCCCTTTTCCAGGTGCCTGCAGACGTCCGGTGCCGACAGCGATCCCTTGAACTTGTCCGGCGCGATCACGATCCGCATGTCAGGCCTGCATTGCCAGGATGGCGGTGGGCGCGTCGGCGGCGGTCTCGGCCAGTTCCTCGAACTCGTTCACGGCGTTGATTTCCACACCCATGGAGATGTTGGTGATCTTTTCCAGGATCACTTCCACCACCACGGGCACCTGGAATTCGCCCATCAGGGCCTTGGCCTTGCCGAACGCTGCGGCGAGGTCGTTGGGGTCCTCCACGCGCAGGGCCTTGCAGCCCAGGCCCTCGGCCACCTTGAGGTGGTCCACGCCGTAGCCCCTTGCGTTCTCGGACAGGTCCGCGCTGTTGATGTTCTCGAACGCCAGCGACACGTTCTGTTCCATGCTGAAGCCGCGCTGCGACTGCCGGATCAGGCCCAGGTAGGAGTTGTTCACCACCACGTGGATGTACGGCAGGTTGAACTGCGCGCCCACGGCCAGTTCCTCGATCATGAACTGGAAATCGTAGTCGCCGGACAGGGCAACAACGGTCTCGTCCGGCTTGCCGCGGACCACTCCGAGGGCCGCCGGGGCAGTCCAGCCCAGGGGACCGGCCTGGCCGGCGTTGATCCACTTGCGCGGGCCGAAGACGTGCAGCATCTGCGCGCCCGCAATCTGGGAGAGCCCGATGGTGGACACGTACGTGGTGTCCTTGCCGAACGACTTGTTCATCTCCTCGTACACACGCTGCGGCTTGATGGGGATGTTCTGGAAGTGTGTCTTGCGGTGCAGGCTGGCCTTGCGGTCCTGGCATTCGGCCACCCAGGCGGAGTAGTCCGGCAGGGACCCTGCCGCTTTACGATCACGGGCGAGGTCAATCAGCCCGGCCAGCGCCGCACCGGCGTCGGACGCGATGCCCAAATCCGGTGAGAACACGCGGCCGATCTGCGTCGGCTCGATGTCAACGTGCACGAACTTCCGGCCGGCCGTGTAGGTGTCCAGACCGCCGGTGTGGCGGTTGGCCCAGCGGTTGCCGATGCCGATCACAAAGTCGCTGCGCAGGTAGTTCTCGTTGCCATACCTGTGGGAGGTCTGCAGGCCCACCATGCCGGCCATCAGGCGGTGGTCATCGGCGATGGAGCCCCAGCCCATCAGCGTGGGGATGACGGGAACGTTCAGGATCTCGGCCAACTCCACCAGCTGCTCGGAGGCGCCGGCGTTGATGATGCCGCCGCCGGCCACGATCAGCGGGCGCTCGCCGGCGGTCAGCATGTCCAGTGCCTTTTCCAGCTGCTTGCGGCTGGCCTTGGGCTTCTCGACGGGCAGCGGCTCGTAGGTGTCGATGTCAAATTCGATCTCGGCCATCTGCACATCGATGGGCAGGTCCAGCAGCACCGGGCCCGGCCGGCCGGAGCGCATCAGCTGGAAGGCCTTCTGGAAAGCGCCCGGTACCTGGCCGGGTTCCCGGACGGTCATGGCCATCTTGGTGACGGGCTTGGCGATGGACTCGATGTCCACGGCCTGGAAGTCTTCCTTGTGCAGCTTGGCCACGGGGGCCTGGCCGGTGATGCAGAGCATCGGGATGGAATCGGCCCAGGCCGCGTAGAGGCCGGTGATCATGTCGGTGCCGGCGGGGCCGGACGTGCCGATGCAGATGCCGATGTTGCCGTCCTTGGCGCGGGAGTATCCGTCAGCCATGTGGCTGGCGCCTTCGACGTGGCGGGCCAGCGTGTGGCGGATTCCGCCGTGGGCCCGCATGGCGGAATAGAAGGGGTTGATTGCCGCGCCTGGCAGGCCGAACGCCTCGATGGCGCCTTCCTTTTCCAGGATGGCAACGGCAGCGTCAACGGTGCGCATCTTGCTCATGGTGTGCTCCTTGAATTTGCCCCTTGGGGGCGAGAATTTGGGTGTTTTTGGGTGTACCGGGGGAGCCGCCGTCGTTTAAGTACGACGGCGGGTGCCCTGGTTCGTTGTTTGCTTGTGCCCTGTGGGCGGCTGGGTTACTCGCGGCCGCTGAGCTGCAGGACCTGCTTGAAGAGTCCTGAGTGGTCCAGGCCGCCGTCCCCCTGGTTGACGGTTGCGGCGACGAGCTGTGCGACGACGGCGCCGAGGGGGATGGCGACGTTGGCTTCGCGGGCTGCAGAAGTGACGATGCCGAGGTCCTTGTGGTGGAGGGCCAGGCGGAAGCCGGGGTCGAAGTTGCGGTCGAGCATCTTCTGGCCCTTCTGGTCCAGGACCTTGGAGCCGGCCAGGCCGCCGCCCAAGACCTTGAGGGCGGCGTCGGTGTCCACGCCGTAGGCCTCGAGGAAGGCGATGGCCTCGCCAAGGACCTCGATGTTGACGGCCACGATCAGCTGGTTGGCTGCCTTGACGGTCTGGCCGGAGCCGGACGGGCCGACGTGGACGATGGTCTTGCCGACGGCGTTCAGGACATCCTGTGCTGACTCGAAGTCGCCTTTTTCGCCGCCGACCATGATGGACAGGGCGGCGTCGATGGCGCCCTGCTCACCGCCGGAAACCGGGGCGTCCAGTGGCCGGATCCCGGCTTCGCGGGCATCGTCGGAGAGGCGCTTGGCGACATCCGGGCGGATGCTGGAGGCGTCGATCCAGAGGATGCCTTTCTTGGCGTTGGCGAAGACGCCCTCCTTGCCGCTGACGACACCCTCGACATCGGGGGAGTCCGGCACCATGGTGATGACGACGTCGGCCTCTTTAACGGCGTCGGCGATGCTCATGGCACCCTTGCCGCCTTCGGAGACGAGCTTGTCGATCTTGTCCTGGCTGCGGTTGAAGCCGGTGACGGTGTGGCCGGCCTTGACGAGGTTGATGGCCATGGGCAGGCCCATGATTCCGAGTCCGATGACTGCAACGTTGCTCATGATGGTTCGCTTTCTGAAGTCTGTGGGGTGATCGAGGAAGCCGGACCCAACTAGGTAGCAGTAGGTGTCGTTATGAGGGCTCAAAACGACATCTGCTGCTACTTAGTTGGGTGGGTGGGGTTAGCGGGAAGCGCGCTGGCGGATGGCCCAGGCGAAGGCAGTTTCCTGCGGTTCCTTGTATTCGAGGCCGATGTAGCCCTCGTAGCCGAGTTCGCGGCTGCGGGCGATCCATTCGCCGAGGGGAAGCTCACCGGTTCCGGGAGCCCCGCGGCCGGGGTTGTCGGCAATCTGGATGTGGCCGAAGTCCTTGGCGTGGTTTTCGATGACGGCGGCGACGTCGTCCCCGTTGACTGCCAGGTGGTAGAAGTCCGCGAGGAGCTTGACGTTGTCGACGCCGGATTCAGCCTTGACGCGGGCGATGACCTTGAGTGCGTCTTCAGCTGTGAGGAGCGGGTACCTGGGTGCGCCGCTGACCGGTTCCAGGAGGACGGTGCCGCCGATGCGGGCGACGCCGGCAGCTGCCGCGGCGAGGTTTTCTGCACCGATAGCGTCCTGCTTCTCGGCCGATTCGCCCTCGATCCGGTTGCCGTAGAGGGCGTTGAACGCTTTGCAGCCTAGCCGCTCGCCGATGCCGGCAACGACGTCGATGTTGTCCCGGAATTCGGTGGAGCGTGCGGGCCAGGAAACCAGGCCGCGGTCACCGCCTGGCATGTTGCCGGCGTTGAAGTTCAGGCCGGTGAGCTGGACGCCGGCGTCCTTGATGGCGTTCTCGAACCCGGTGACCTGGGCGTCGGTGGGGACGGAAGTTTCAAAAGGCCACCAGAACTCGACGGCGTCAAAACCGGCAGCCTTCGCGGCTGCGGGTCGCTCGAGCAGGGGAAGCTCCGTAAGGAGGATGGAGCAGTTCACTGTGTACGTCATCGTAGGTCCTTCCGAGGAGGGGCTTGTTCTAATCCCGGTGCTTCTTGGCGTCTTCACCATTTCCGCTTGGTGGAATTTAGATTCTGCTTTATGAAAAGTCTAGGGAAGGTAGGGGTCGGAGTCAAGGGCGGATTGGTTCGACAAAGGGATACCTGAGTGACAAGCGGGCATCAGTCGCCGAAATCACTGGCGGGCCTTTAGCTTCCGCAGTTCAGAATGGGGCGCGGCCGCCGGGACGCGTCGAATCCCGTTTGGGTTCCTTGCGGTCCCGCCGTGCATAAATACGGGCCCTTTCGCTGGAGAGCGCGAGGATCAGCAGGATGTCCAGGGTGAGGCCCGGCAGGTTTGCCTCCAGTGTTGCCAGCGAGCCGCCGTTCACGACATCGATCGCCTGGGTGGCGATGGCTGCCGTGCTCAGGGCCATGGCGGTGACGCGGGCGCGGTTGCTGCCCAGGAAGACGAGCCAGGCCAGCAGGAGTTCGCCCAGGGCAACGAGACTCACGAAGCCCAATCCTGCGTAGAGGACAACCTCGGATTGGACCGCCGTGAGGTTTGATCCGTCGTCGGACTGGATGCTGAGGCCCTGCAGCAGATCGTCCGGGGACAGGAAGCCGGACACCACTGCGACAATGGCCGCCACGGCCCGCGCCCCGGCGAGAAGTGCCCCGACGATGGTGGGCGCCGGCCGCTTGTTCCGGCTGTCGCTGGGCGGATGCTGGGCCACCTGCGGCGGCACGGTGATCGCTCCCAGGTCCACGATGGGAAGGTCGCCGTCGGTGGTGATGGTATCGCCTCCGCCGTTGCGGGTGTGGTAGCCGGTGGAGAAGTCACGGAGCATCTCCACCTTCGCCAGGGGCTCAGTCTTGACGATGCTTGAAACGATGTGGTCGCGTTCGGTATCGGTGTTCTCGTCGATCTTGTGGGTGATCTGCAGGGTGAAGAGGGAGAAGCCGACGCTGCGGTCATAGGTCCCGGCCGCCAGCCACTCCACCGCGTGCCCGCCCGGAAGCAGCCAGCCGGGATAGCAGCGCCAGAACCGGACGTGGTGGCGCTTGCCCGGATTCCCGTCCACCTCCTGCTGGTAGGCGAAGTCCTGCTGGCGCCCGAACAGCATGAGCGGGCTGACCGGCGCCTCGTCGTAGCTGCGGCGCAGGATGGTGGATGTCACGATCCGCCAACTGCTGGCTAGCGTCACGTCGTCGGAGATGGTCCACCCCGCCCGGTGCATGACGGAGTGGATCTGGGCTTCGGAGCCGCGCAGGGCAACATTGACGGGATCGCCGAGCAACCCGTCGCTGGTCCGGGCCCGGCCGATGAAATAGTCCGGGACGTACAGGCGGGTCAGGATGCTGTGCAGCCGGGGCAGCACCAGGTATGCGAGAAGGGCCCAGAAGACAACGGCGAACCAGATCTGCGCCCAGCCCCACTCGAAGCTGACCCGCAGAAGCAGGTAGGACAGCCACGCGGCCGAGACGCCGCCGACCAGGAAAAACAAACGGTCCCAGACCGTATCCAGCACAGCACGGGAAACGCCGATTCCAGGGGCCTTCAGCGCAGCTATCGGCATGGGGGACATCCTACTGGAGGAGGGGATGCCCGGACATGAGTTCCATGGCTGGCTGCCCGGCGGCTGTCCAGGCGGGCGATAGCCTGAAGGTTCGATCCAGCCCCACCGAAACGAGGATTTCCGAGTGATCACACGCGCCGACGTCGACGAAGCCGCTGCCCGCATCGACGGGAGGGTCCGCGTCACGCCCGTGCTGAAGGCCGATGCCGGCGTGCTCCCCGGCGAGGTGTGGCTCAAGTGTGAGTTCATGCAGCACACCGGCACCTTCAAGGCCCGGGGCGCGTTTAACCGGGTCCTGGCCTGCCGGGAACGCGGCGAGCTGAAGGACGACGTGGGCATCGTGGTGGCCTCCGGCGGCAACGCCGGCCTCGCCAACGCCTACGCCGCCACGGAAGTCGGCGTCCCTGCCACCGTCTTCGTGCCCGAGACCGCCCCCGCCGTGAAGGTCAGGAAGCTCGTGGCCATCGGCGCCCACGTGGTCCAGCACGGTGCCGAATATTCCGAGGCCTACGACGCCGCGATGGCGTACGCCGCCGAGACGGGCGCCGTCTACTGCCATGCCTACGACCAGCCCGAGATCGCCGCCGGCGCGGGCACGATCGGAACCGAACTGCTGGCACAGTTGGGCGACGTGGACACGGTGGTGGTGGCCGTGGGCGGCGGCGGGCTCATGGCGGGGGTCGCGGCCGCCGTCGAGGGCCATGCCAAGGTGGTGGGCGTCGAGTCCGAGACCACGCCCACCCTGCATGCCGCGCTCGCGGCGGGGACTCCCGTGGACGTGGCCGTCTCCGGGGTCGCCGCCGATTCCCTGGGCGCACGCCAGATCGGCCGGATCGGCTTCGAGGTGGCCGTCCGTACCGGCGTGCGGGCTGTGCTGGTCTCCGACGCGGACATCGTGGCCGCCCGCTCCCTGCTGTGGGAGCAGTACCGGATCGTCGTGGAGCACGGCGCGGCTGCGGCTTTCGCCGCCCTGCACTCCGGCGCCTATGTCCCGGCGGCCGGGGAACGCGTGGCCGTGATTCTCTGCGGCGCCAACACGGACCCCGCCACGGTCTGACCTGCGGGGCGCAGCGAAGAGCCAGGGGTGTGGGCCCCTGGCTCAGGACTGCGTGGATTTTTGGTGAACCAACTGGACGTTGTGAACGAACTGGACCCCTGCTAGCGGTCATAATGCGCGTTGACGTACCTCAGGGTGTCGCTCTTGTCGTAGAACCACTTGGTTACCTTGCCGTGGTCGTCCTCAACCCCGTACCAGATCACGTGATAGACCTCTTCGCTGCCGTTGCGGTCGAGGTTCGACCGGACTTTGTCAAGGCTGTCTATTACCTTGTAGCCCTTCACGTCGCGCTTAATGTAGTCGTCACCCAGGAAGGTATCGCGGCCGCGGTCAGCTTCGTAGCGTACCTGCTTGATGTGGACAGTCCGCTTCCCATCTTTACAGTTCACGCTGATCTTGAAGTTCACCCATACGCCGCGTTCGTCCGAGGGCTTCAGGGCTTTGACGGTACATCCATGTTTTGAATCATGATCATTGTCAGCCTGGGCCGGGGCAGCCATTGCCGCGGAACCGCCGAGCAGACTTAATGAGAGGGCCGGAACCAAGGCGATCCTTGCCCTGATTGAACGGGTTTTCATTGTTGGATTGCTAGACATTTTTGCTCCTATTAAGGATGCGAAACACCATTTTTTGGACAGCACAAAAGCGGACGCGACTGAACACGTCGTCATAGGCGCGACGGGGTACGTCGCATTTGATCAGTGTGGCGGCAGCAGCCTGCCCGTCCCATTTTCAAACAGCACGCCCCGGCTAAGCGGGGGGCTCACCCCGGATTCCTTGTGATAGTTGAGACCCGGTACCTCCATCGTGCGCCTGCGCTTGGCCGGGCGCTAGGGCTAGTGCCACCGTCTTGCCGGGTTTTTTCACGAGGCCGCCAGTATGCCGTCCCGCGCATAACAGGATTAAATCTGGTCACTCCAGCAACGGCCAAGGGATGAAAGTTCGTCGCCGGGGCTAGCGCCAAGCCCCCACGAACAGAGGCCGACGGCGGAACGTGAGTTCCGCCGTCGGCCTCTGCCGGGATCCGTAACGCGATTCAGGTGAGGCGAATCTGGCGGTTCATGTCCTTGTACAGCAGGTAACGGAACTGGCCGGGACCTCCGGCGTAGCAAGCCTGCGGGCAGAACGCGCGCAGCCACATGAAGTCGCCGGCCTCCACCTCCACCCAGTCATTGTTGAGCAGGTACATGGCTTTGCCCTCCAGGACGTACAGGCCATGCTCCATAACGTGGGTCTCCGGGAACGGGATGACCCCGCCCGGCTGGAACGTCACAATGTTCACCTGCATGTCGTGCGCCAGGTCGCTGGAATCCGTGAAGCGGGTGGTCTTCCAGGCGCCGTCGGTATCCGGCATCGCGGTGGGTTCCACCTCGGCATCACTGGTGACGAAGGACTTTGCCTCGTAACCCTCAAGCCGCTCGTAGGCCTTACGGATCCATTGGAAGGAGACAATGTCATCCGAGACGTTCTCCAGGCCCCAGGTGGCGCCGGCGGCCAGGTAGGCGTAGCCGCCCTCCTCAAGCTGGTGCAGTTCGCCGTCGAGGGTCAGGTTGACCTTGCCCTTGGTGACGAAGACGACGCCTTCGACGCCGGGCTCAAACTCGGCCCTGGGAGCGCCGCCGCCGGGGCCGATCTCCACGATCAGCTGCGAGAACGTGGTGGCAAACCCGGAAATCGGGCGGGCCAGGATCCAGGAGCGCGTGTTGGAGAAACCCGGCAGGGTGCTGGTTACGATGTCGGTCATAACGCCCTTGGGGATGACCGTGTACGCCTCCGTGACGATGGCCCGCTCCGTGGTGAGGTGGGTCTGCGGCGGCAGGCCGCCCTGGGGGTAGTAGTACTTGCCCATCTTGGAATCCTTACTTCGAAGTGGAGTGTGCCAGCCGCGGGTGCGCCAGTGCGGTCAGCTGGGAAAGCTCGACGCCGGCAAGCGCCTGGACCTCGTCGGTCCCCACGGCGCCGCACTGGACGCCGCGCAGGACGAAGGCCGCCAGTGCCCGGGCTGTGGCGGGTTCGTCCATAACCCCGCCTTCGGTGTGTTCCACATAGTTCCGCAGCCGTGCGGCGGCGGCCGGGAGGCCCTCCCGGTAGAAGGCATACGTGGCGGCGAACCGGCTGGGCAGCTGCGCGGCGTGCAGGTCCCAGCCCTGGTAGTAGCCACGTTCCAGCGAACGCCGGACCAGCCGGCCGTGCAGCTTCCAGGCATCCTCGACGGCGTCGCCCACCGGGATGATGTTGGTGGAACCGTCGGAGAGCCGGATGCCCGTGCCCGCGACGGCCAGCTGCATCACTTCCTTGGCGAAGTCCGCCACGGGGTGCTCCATGGACTGGTATTCGGCCGAAATCTGCAGCGAGGCGGAGTAGTCGTAGGTGCCGTAGTGCAGGGCGCTGATGCGTCCCGGAACCACGTGCGGAAGCTGTGCCACGGGGGAGGTGCCATCCGGCCCGAGGATCAGCTGCGGCGTTTCCACCTGGACTTCGAAGCGGAGCCGTCCGGCGGGAAGCCCGTGGGCTTCCTCCAGCCGGGACACGGCGAAGTCCATGGCCTGGACCTGCGCCACGGTGGTGACCTTGGGCAGGGTGAGGACCAGCCCCGCGGGAAGCTCGCCGGCAGCAGCGAGCGTGGAGACGAACAGGTCCAGCGTCTTCAGGCCGCGGGTCCGGGTAGGTGCCTCGAAGCACTTGAAGCGGATGCCGATGAACGGCGGGGCCGTGCCGGTGGCGACTGCTGCGGCCACAGTGTGGGCGGCAGCAACGGCGTCGGCGTCTTCTGCCTCGTCGCCGCGGTCACCGTAGCCATCTTCGAAGTCGAGGCGCAGGTCTTCGATCGGCTCGCTTTCGAGCTTGGCCCGGACCCGTGACGCGACCGCCCCGGCGAGTTCGGCGTCCTGGCCCAACAGCGCACCGAGCTTCTCGAGCCCGCCGTGGGCCGCCGCCTCCGCGAGCGCCTGGGCGCCCCAGTCGGCAGCGAACGACGGCGTGAACCGGTCCGCCGGAACGTAGACGGTGTGGACGGGCTGGCGGGAGCCGTCGTCGCCCGGGTAATTGCGTTCCAGCAGCTGGTCAGTCGCGGCCAGCTGTTCCTCGATCCTGGCGAGGTCTGAGCTGCTGAAGGAGGATTCGGCCATCTCAGTCCACCAGTTCGTAGGCCGGGGTGGTGAGGAAGTCCGTGTAGTCCTCCGACAGGCAGATATCCGCGATCAGGTCGCTGGCCGGCTTGTAGTAGCGGCGGAACGCTTCGTCGCCGAACTCCGTGCGGAGCCGTTCCGTTTCCTCGCCCAGGATCCGCTCCACCAGCTCACGGGTCACGGTGTTGCCGGTATCGGCAAGGACCGACTTGTTGCGGATCTGCTGCCACACCTGCGAGCGGGAGATTTCAGCAGTGGCGGCATCCTCCATCAGGTTGTGGATGGCCACTGCGCCGTTGCCGGACAGCCACACCGCGGTGTACGCGACGGCGACGTACAGGTTCAGGCGCAGCCCGCCTTCGGTGACCTGGCCGTCGGCCGAGGCGATGTCCAGGAGCTGATCCGCCGTGACGGACACCTCGGGGCGCTGCTTATCAAGCTGGTTGGGGCGGCCGCCCTTTTCCGGGTCGCCGAGCACGGCATCGAACACCTCGCGGCACGTGGGGACCAGGTCCGGGTGGGCCACCCACGAGCCGTCGAACCCGTCGTTGGCTTCACGGGTTTTGTCCGCGCGGACCTTGGCGAAGGCGGCCTCGGTGACCTCGGGGTGGCGGCGGTTGGGGATGACCGCGGCCATGCCGCCCATGGCGAACGCGCCGCGCTGGTGGCAGGTCTTGACCAGGAGTTCCGTGTAGGCACGCATGAACGGTGCTGTCATCACCACGGAGGCGCGGTCCGGCAGGACGAATTCCTCGCCGGCATCACGGAAGTACTTGATGATGCTGAAGAGGTAGTCCCAGCGGCCGGCGTTCAGGCCGGATGCGTGGTCGCGCAGCTCGTAGAGGATCTCGTCCATTTCAAAAGCCGCCGGGATGGTCTCGATCAGGACGGTGGCACGGATGGTGCCCTGTCCAAGGCCCAGGAAGTCCTGCGCATAGACGAACACCTCGTTCCAGAGGCGGGCCTCAAGGTGGCTCTCCATCTTGGGCAGGTAGTAGTACGGGCCCTGGCCGTTGAGCACCAGCTGCTTGGCCACGTGGAAGAAGTGCAGGCCGAAGTCCACCAGCGCACCGACGGCGGGTTCGCCGTCGATCAGCAGGTGCTTTTCCGGCAGGTGCCAGCCGCGCGGGCGGGCCACCACCACGGCGAGCGGGGCGTCGGTGCGGAGCGTGTATTCCTTGCCGTCGGGCGAGGTGTAGCTCAGGCTGCCGGTGGCGGCGTCGCGCAGGTTCAGGATGGAGTCGATGACGTTGGACCAGGTGGGGGTGCTGGCGTCCTCAAGGTCCGCGAGCCACACCTTGGCGCCGGAGTTCAGGGCATTGATGGCCATCTTGGCCGGGCTGGCGGGACCGGTCATTTCAACCCGGCGGTCCTGCAGCGCTTCCGGTGCCTCGGCAACCTTCCAGTCGCCGTCGCGCACGTCCTGGGTCTCCGGCAGGAAATCCAGCTTGCCGGTTTCGGCGACGCGCTGGCGCTTGATGCCGCGGGCGGCGAGCAGCTCATTGCGGGTGCCGGCGAAGCGCTTGTGGAGCTCCTCCACGAACGCCAGGGCCTTGGGGGTGAGGATCTCCTCCGCACGCTCGATCGGCCGGGGGTCTGTAACGGTGATGGCCATTTCTGGTCCTTTCGGTGGCTGCGAATCAGGCGTGGGCGGAAGCGGTTGCTGCGTGGGCGGCAGCAGAGACGGCGGCTGCGACGTCGGCGGCAACGTGGGGGTCGAACACACTGGGGACAATGTAGCTGGCATTGAGCTCGTCGTCAGCTACCCGGTTGGCAATCGCCTCTGCGGCGGCCACCAGCATCTCCGGCGTAATGTCGCTCGCTCCGGCGTCGAGCAGCCCGCGGAAGAAGCCGGGGAAGGCCAGCACGTTGTTGATCTGGTTGGGGAAATCGCTGCGGCCCGTGGCAACCACGGCTGCGTGCCTGGAAGCAACAATGGGGTCGATCTCCGGCGTCGGGTTGGCCATGGCGAAGACGATGGCGTTCTCGGCCATCGCGGCCACCTGCTCTTCACCGATCACGTGCGGGGCGCTGACGCCGATGAACACGTCGGCGCCGGTCATGGCCTCGTGCAGGGTCCCGGCGAAGCCTTCCTCGTTGGTGTTCGCGGCAATCCAGGCGCGGTGCTCGTCGTCGTATTGCTCGCCCGAGTGGATGGCACCGGAACGGCCGGCAGCGATGATGTGCTGCGCGCCCTGGGCCTTGAGGAGCTGGATGATGGCCGAGCCGGCCGCGCCGACGCCCGACACCACAATGCGGACCTCGGAGAGTTTCTTGTCCACCACGCGCAGGGCGTTGACCAGGGCTGCGAGGGTGACGATTGCGGTGCCGTGCTGGTCATCGTGGAACACGGGGATGTCGAGTTCGTCGCGCAGGCGCTTCTCGATTTCGAAACAGCGCGGGGCTGCGATGTCCTCAAGGTTGATGCCGCCGTAGACGGGTGCCATGGCCTTGGCGATCATGATGATTTCCTCGGTGTCCTGGGTGTCCAGGCAGACCGGCCAGGCGTCGACATTGGCGAACTGCTTGAACAGGGCGGCCTTGCCTTCCATCACCGGCAGGGCAGCGGCCGGGCCGATGTTGCCCAAACCCAGGACGGCCGAACCGTCGGTGAGGACGGCGATGGTGTTGCGCTTGACGGTCAGGTTGCGGGCCGCCGACGGGTCCTCCGCGATGGCGAGGCAGACGCGGGCGACGCCGGGGGTGTAGGCGCGGGAGAGGTCGTCACGGTTGCGCAGGGCTACTTTGGGGACCACCTCCAGCTTGCCGCCGAGGTGCATCAGGAAGGTGCGGTCCGAGACGTGCTGGACAGTGACGCCGTCGAGGGCGTTCAGCGCCTCCTTGATGCGGTCCGCGTGCGCCTCGTCGGTGGTGTTGCACGTGACGTCCACAACGAGGGTGTCGTGGTGGGACTCGGTCACATCCAGGGCGGTGACGGCGGCACCGGCCGCGGCGACGGCGGCCGCCAGTTCGCTGGTGGCGGTAAAGCTCGACGGCGCGGCGACGCGCAGGGTGATCGAATTTCCGGGACTCGGGTTCGCCATTGAATTTCCTCCTCGTTCAGGCCCGAACACGGGCCGCTTTCAAATCAAATGTTTTCGTATTATGGATATTATTGTCTGCAAAGTGGAAAAGCAACCCTCGGCCGGTCATGTTTGGCGGCATCGCCCGCGGCTCCGGGGTGCTGTATCTTGAGAGTTCAAAGCAACTCTTTTCACGATGCGGATAAGAGTTGTCAGAATCTGAGCCACTAGGAGACAACGGAATGGCCGAAAAAGCCTCCGGAGGCGTGCAGTCGGTCGAGCGCGTCTTCGAACTGCTGGAACTCATCACAGACGCCGGCGGAGACGTGACGCTCAGCGAGCTCTCCTCCTCTACCGACCTGCCGCTCCCCACCATCCACCGGCTGCTGCGCACTTTGGTCACGCTGGGGTACATCCGCCAGCTGCCCAACCGTCGCTACGCCTTGGGACCGCGGCTGATCAGGCTCGGCGAGGGTGCCAACAAACAGCTGGGCGCCGTGGCCCGGCCGCAGCTCAAATCCCTCGTGGACCAGCTGGGGGAGACCTCCAACATGGCGGTGCTCGATTCTGACATGGTCATCTACGTGGCCCAGGTGCCGTCCCTGCACTCCATGCGCATGTTCACCGAGGTGGGCCGCCGTGCCCATACCCATGCAACCGGCGTCGGAAAGGCCATCCTGGCCCAGCTTGATGACGAGGTGGTCCGTGGCATTGTGGCCCGCGCCGGGATGCCGACACCAACGGCCAAGAGCATCGGTGACGTCGATGATCTCCTGGCTGACCTTAAGCTCATCCGCGAACGGGGCTATTCCATTGATGAGGAGGAGCAGGAGATCGGTGTGCGCTGCTTTGCCATGGCCGTGCCCAATGCTCCAACCCCCGCAGCCATTTCGGTTTCCGGGCCGGTGTCCCGCGTGGACCTGTCCTTCGGCGACCGCGCGGTGCCCATCCTGCGCAAGGCGGCCCAGATCATTTCGGACGAGCTCAACCGCAACTGACCCTGCCGGCCACGCGCCGGCGTCGTCCTTCATAAACACCCGTCCGTTACAGCACCACCAACAAAGCGAACCGGCAGCAGTTGCTGCCGGTTCGCTTTGTTCCGCGGGTTAGTGGTCGGTTTTCGACGACGACTCCACCTGGACTTCCTTGCCGTCGCAGTCGATCAGCTTCCCGCCTTCGTAACGGTCGCCGTCGGCCAGGCACTTGAGGTCCTCCTCGCGGACAACGCGTCCGGTGCCGGCCACAAACACCGACTGGTTCTCCGAGTTGCCGGCCTTGAGGTGGTTGAAAAGCAGGTTCAGCACAATGGCCATCACGGCCGCCGAGCTGATGCCGGAGTGGAAGATGGTGCTGAACCAGGACGGGAACTGGTCGTAGAAGGCCGGCGCGGCGATGGGGATCATGCCGAAGCCGATGGACGCCGCCACGATGATCAGGTTCATGTTGTTCCGGTATTCCACCTTGGACAGTGTGCGGATGCCGCTGGCAGCCACCGTGCCAAAGAGTACGACGCCGGCGCCGCCCAGGACGGGCGTGGGCACCGCTGCGACTACCCGGCCCAGCACGGGCAGCAGTCCGAGGATCACCAGGATGACGCCGCCTGCGCTCACCACGAACCGGCTCTTGATCCCGGTGATGGCCACCAGGCCCACGTTTTGCGCGAACGCGCTCTGCGTAAAGGAGCCGAAAAGCGGCGAGATGGCGCTGGAGAGCATGTCCGCACGCAGGCCGTCGCCGATGCGCCGGGAACCAACCTTGGTGCCCACGATCTCGCCGACGGCGATGATGTCCGCCGAGGTCTCGGTCAGGGTCACCAGGATGACGATCAGCATGGAGATGATGGCTGCGATGTGGAAGGTTGGCGGACCGAAGGCGAACGGGGTGGGGAACGCGACGATCTCGCCCTGGCCTACCTTGGAGAAATCGGCCATACCGGTGACGAACGCAATGGCGGTCCCGATGATCATGGCCAACAGGATGGACAGCCGGGAGATGGTGGCGCTGCCCACTTTGCTGAGCAGCAGCACGATCCCCATGGTGGCGGCGGCCAGGCCGATGTTGGCCACGCTGCCGTAGTTGGGTGCCTTGCTGTTCCCGCCCATGGCCCAGTTTGCTGCCACCGGCATCAGGGTCAGGCCGATGGTGGTGATGACCGTGCCGGTGACCACCGGCGGGAAGAACCGGATGATCTTGGAGAACAGCGGGGTGATGGCCAGGCCGATCAGCGAGGCCACGATGACCGAGCCGAAGACGGACTGGATGCCCCCGCCGCCGTGGACGATGGCCACCATGGTGGAGACGCCGGCAAAGGAGACGCCCTGGACAAGCGGCAGTTTGGAGCCGAAGAACGGGATGCCGACGGTCTGCAGGATGGTGGCCAGGCCGCCTACAAAAAGGCAGGCCGCGATGAGCAGGCCGATGTCCTGGGAATTCATGCCCGCGGCGGCGCCGATGATCAGGGGCGGCGCGATGATGCCGCCATACATGGTGAGGACGTGCTGGAAGCCGTAGGCGAAGCTGCTGCCAATGGAGAGGCGCTGGTCTTCGGGGCGGTCAGAAGGCTGGCGGCCGGTCTTGGCGGCCTGGCTGGAGGATTTTTTCTTGAGGTTCACGGCAGACTTTCTGGTTCATGGCAGACGTCTTTGTCTGGCTAACGTGGTCTGGCTAAAAACTTGTTCGGCGGGTGAGTCCTGGTGAAACCGGGCGGGCTCAGTGGCGGCCGGTGGGGTTTCGACGGGCTCAATCACCGGGTTGCCCGGTGGCCGAGCCCGTCGAAACTTAGGAGCAGTTCAGCAGAAGCCGGCGATGCCTGACCAGGCGATGTCCGCCGGAGTGGCGTCCTCGCGCTGGACGGTGGCCTCGATCAGGCCGTAGGGGCGGTCGGCCGCGAAGAAGACCTCGTTGGGGTTGTCGAGGCCGAACGGCGAAAGGTCCACCAGGAAGTGGTGCTTGTTGGGCATGGAGAACTTGATCTCGTCGATCTCGCTGTGGGCTTCCAGGACCTTGGTGCCCATGTCGAACAGGGTCTGCTGCAGGGCGTGGGAGTACTTCTCAGTGAACCCCTCGAGCAGGAGGCCCTTGATGTCCTCGTAGCTCTTGTTGAAGTCCAGGGTGCTGAAATCCGTTCCGGCCTTGAAGCGCCAGCGGGCGGAGACATCGGTGGCCAGGATGCGGTCCGTGGTTTCCGGGAGGGTGGTGTATTTGTCCCGGGGATAGCCCTCAAAGCCTGACTGGGTGGACTTCAGGACAGTGAGGTCCTTGAGCCCGGAGATCAGGTGGGTGGCGGCCCCGTCCCGGACCAGGACGGCGGTCCGGACTTCCTGGCCGTTGCGCACGAACGAGTGGTCGTGTTCGCTGCCGTGGGCCTGGATGCGGTCCCAGCTGTAGGACTCGGCTTCCCAGCGGCCGCCGGTGACCCAGTCGAAGCTGGACGTGAAGTGCTCGCCAAGGCGCAGCAGGAACGCTTCGGGGGAGCCGACGCCTTCACGGGCGAAGGCGTAGATGGTGTTCTTCTGGGTGTCCGTGGCCACCACGTGGGCGTTGTCGCCCTCAAGGTGGGCGGCCTCGAAGTCACCGCGCAGCTGCGAGGTGACGTTCAGGTCCTCAATCTCGTGGCGGTCCGTGTCGCGGGTGATTTTGACGACCCGGACTTCGGCCTTTCCGTACTGGTTGTGGCCGAGGATGATGTTGCTGCTCATGGTCTGATTCCCAACTTCAGGTATGTGGGACCAACGTTCCACATAGAAATTAAGCGCGCGTTTCCCGCGCGTTTCTAGTACCGTCGGCCCAACAAAAAATGAGCCGACATCGATAGATGCCAGCTCATTACGACCCTGCCTGCTGCTCCCAGGTTACGTGACGTACGCCACGAGTTGCCTTCCAGAGTAGCGCAGCGATGCGGTGGTGTACATCACAATCTCAAAAATCCGATTGTGACCGGACCCGCGGACCGGACCCATTGACGTACTTCGGAACCACCTCTAGGCTTTTCGTATAGCAAAAGTTATTTTCCACTTTATGGAATCTACTGAGCAAACTAACACTACTGAACCAGCACCTTCGAAGGAGGATCAGATGTACCAGCAGGACACCACGCCGGTTGCACCGGTGAACACGGCGGCACCCGCAGTCCAGGAGTTCTACCTCCCCCTCGGCGGCGGCACGGATCCGGATTTTTATCTGCCGGCAGACCGGGAGCACGTCCCGGGCCGCCTCTCACGCTGGATCCAGGGGCTCCCCGGCTTCCGCGGCCAACGTTCCTGAGCACGTTGAGGACGCGCATCTCCGCTAGCGACACGCAGATTCCTTGGCGCGACCCTTATCCGGGGTGCGCCAAGGAATTTGTGTGTCGCCAGCGAATCAGGGCGTCGGCAGGAATCTCCGCGTCGCCAGGGTCGGGCCCCCGGGCGCCCCGGCCAGTCCGTAATGGCGGCGGCGCCCCGAGAATGCTCTAGCCGTTCACCAGCCGGCGGGCCGCGGCGGAGTGCTCCGCGATGAGTCCGGCAACATCCAGCCCCGGAATCTGCCCGTCCACCACGCGCCACTCGCCGCCTACCATCACCCGGTCTGCCCGGTCCGCCGCGCACAGCAGGAGGGCTGCAATGGGGTCGTGACTGCCGGAGAAGCGCAGGTCGTCCAGCCGGAACAAGGCCAGGTCCGCCTGCATCCCCGGGGCCAGCTGCCCCAGTCCGGGGCGGCCCAGGACGGCCGCCGAGCCGCGCGTCGCCCAGCCGAGCGCCCGCTCCACCGGGACGTCCGCCCCGTAGCGGAGCCGCTGCAAATACAGTGCCTGCCGGGCCTCGAGGATCATGTTGGACGCATCGTTCGACGCCGAGCCGTCCACCCCCAGCCCGACAGGGACTCCCGCGTCCTCCAGTTCCAGGACCCGCGCGGTGCCGGATGCCAGCCGCATGTTCGAGGTCGGGCAATGCGCGACGGCGGTGCCCGCGGCTCCCAGCCGGGCGATCTCCGCGTCGCTGAAGTGGATGCCGTGGCCCAGCCAGGTGCGGTCCGTCAGCCAGCCCACGCTGTCTAGATAGTCGACGGTGCGCAGCCCGAACATCTGCCGGCAGAAGTCCTCCTCATCCAGGGTTTCGGCCAGATGGGTGTGCAGCCGGACGTCCAGCCGCTCCGCCATCGCGGCGCTTTCGGCCATGATTTCCTTGGTGACCGAGAATGGCGAGCAGGGGGCCAGGGCAATCTGGATCACTGCGTCGTCACCGCGTTCGTGGTACTGGCCAACCAGCCGCTCGCTGTCCGCCAGCACCACCTCCGGAAGCTGAACTGTTGACTGCGGCGGCAGGCCGCCGTCGTCCGTTCCCAGCGTCATGGAACCGCGGGTCAGCGTAGCGCGCATCCCCAGCCGGCGGACCATATCCACCTCAATGTCGATGGCGTTTTCCAGGCCTTGCGGGAACAGGTAGTGGTGGTCCGCCGCGGTGGTGCAGCCGGAGAGCAGGAGTTCGGCCAGCGCAACGGTGGCGGCCAGCTCGAGGTCCTTCGGCGTGAGCCGCGCCCACACGGGATACAGGTTCTGCAGCCAGGGGAAGAGCGGGGCGTTCGCCACCGGACCCCAGGCGCGGGTTAGGGTCTGGTAGAAGTGGTGGTGCGTGTTGATCAGGCCCGGCAGCAGGACGTGGTTGCCGGCGTCGAACGTCTGCTGGCACGGTGCCGAGGGCACCTGGCCGGCGGCCAATACCTCGACGATGACGCCGCCGCTGATCACGAGCCCGCCCGAAGCGTCCAGCGAGTTGGCGGTGAAGGCGGCCCGCGGATTCCTGATCCAGAGGCGGGCTGCGGGGCTGGTGGTGGGGATAGCGGTCATGGGATTCCTTTGTCCGAGCGTGACGGTTGACGTTCCAGCTCAGTGCGGCCCTGTCTGCTGATCCAGGTGGCTGCGGCTGCGGACAGCTGCGGCTGGGGATCAGCGTAGGGGCCCCGCCGGCGGTCCGTCAATGGCCGCGGAATGTGACCCCGGGCGTGATGGTGCGGAAACACGGATTTCACATTGCGAAATTAAATTTCCAGAAAACTATGGCGCAGGACACACTGCGGTGCTAATCTCGAACTTGCCAAAGGCGGGCCCCCGGACTTCGGGAAAGCTATCTACCAGGCGCAACTTAACCTTCACAGCACATGCTGAAGCCTGGTAACCGTTCGCACCTGGTTCTACTGGTCCCGCAACGGGATACCGGCTTCCAAGCAAAGGGAGTCGCATCATGAGTACAACCGTCACGGCCGAACAGTATTTGGCCAGATCCATCCAGTTGGCCACGGCCAACGTCCTGAACAGCGGGGGGCCGTTCGGGGCCATGATCGTCACGGCGGACGGCCGGACGTTCGACGGCGTCAACCGGGTCACCGCGGACAACGATCCCACCGCCCACGCCGAGGTCACCGCGATCCGCGCCGCCTGCCGGGAACTGGGTACCTTCGATCTCACCGGTGCCGTCCTCTACACCAGCTGCGAACCGTGCCCCATGTGCCTGGCCTCAGCACTCTGGGCCCGCGTGGAGCGGGTCGTCTTCGCCGCGGACCGCCACGACGCAGCCTCCGTCGGCTTCGACGACGCCCTCTTCTACGAATACTTCGAGAACCAGGACCGGGACTCCCTGATGCCGGTGGCCAAGCTCGGGCTGGACGATCCGCAGGCACCCACGCCGCTGGAGCCGTTCAACACCTGGAACACCCTCGAATCCAGGATCGACTACTAGGGCCCGGTGGCAGAGATGACCATCCTGGATCAATCCCACGGGGAGCATCCGGCTCCCGTCACTGCACGCACACCCAAGCCGCCGGCGTCGAACGCCCTGGACCGTTTCTTCCAGATCACCAAACGCGGCTCAACCATCGCCCGCGAGTTCCGCGGCGGCCTGGTCACGTTCTTCACCATGGCCTACATCGTCATCCTCAACCCGCTGATCCTGGGCGGTTTCACGGCGGACAACGCGCCCACAGACGTTGCAGGGGGCTGGCTCTCCGCAGCCCAGGTGGGGGCAGTCACCGGGCTGACAGCCGGGGTCATGACCATCCTGTTCGGGCTCGTGGCCAACCTCCCGTTTGGACTGGCCGCCGGTCTGGGCATCAACTCCTTCCTCGCCGTCTCGGTCATCCAGGAAGTCACCTGGGCCGAGGCCATGGGACTGGTGGTCATCAACGGCATCCTGATCGTCCTCTTTGGTGTCACCGGCGCCCGCACCGCCATTTTCCGCGCCGTCCCCAAGGAACTCAAAGCAGCCATCACGGTGGGGATCGGCCTGTTCATCGCCTTCATCGGCTTTGTGGACTCGGGCTTCATCCGCGCCACGGTGGCCGGCCCGCCCGTGCAGCTGGGCGACGGCGGATCCATCACCTCCATCCCCACGCTGGTGTTTGTGGTGGGGCTGCTGGCCATGGGCATCCTCGTGGCCCGAAAAGTCCAGGGCGGCCTGCTGATCGGCATCGTCGCCACCACCTTCCTGGCCGCCCTGGTGGAAGCCTTCCTGAAGATCGGCCCCGCCAGCGCCACCAACCCCGGCGGCTGGCACCTGAACACGCCGGTCCTTTCCGGGCAGCTCGTCTCCGCCCCGGACCTGGGCCTCGTGGGACAGTTCGACATGTTCGGCGCCTTCGGCAGGATCGGCGGGCTCGCCGCCACCATGCTGGTGTTCACCCTGGTCTTCACCAACTTCTTTGACGCGATGGGCACCATGACGGGCCTGGCGAAAAGCGCCGGCGTGGCCCACAAGGACGGCACGTTCCCGCGGCTCAAGGCGGCCTTCATCGTTGAAGGCTTCGGGGCCGTGGCGGGCGGCGCGACGTCGGGCTCCTCCAACACCGTATATATCGACTCCGCGGCCGGGATCGGCGAAGGCGCCCGCACCGGCCTCGCCTCGGTGGTCACCGGCGTGCTCTTCCTGGGCTCCATGTTCCTGACCCCACTGACCAGCGTTGTCCCGCTGGAAGTTGCCGCCGCAGCGCTGGTGGTGGTGGGCGCGATGATGATGGCGCAGATCCGCGAGATCAAGTTCAGCAAGTTCTCCGTGGCCCTGCCGGCGTTCCTCACCATCGTCACCATGCCGCTGAGCTATTCCATCGCCAACGGCATCGGTGTGGGCTTTGTGTCCTGGGCCATCATCGGCGCGGCCTCCGGGAAGGCGAAGAAGATCCATCCGCTGATGTGGGTGGTCAGCGTCGGATTCCTGGTGTACTTCGCCCGCGGACCGATCAACCTGCTGCTGGGCGCCTGACACCGGCCTGCCCGAGCGCTTTCCGAAACACAACCGCCGGACCGGTGCTTGGTCCGGCCCCCGATAGGAACGACAATATGGAAACCACCGCCGCGCCGGATGAAGGAGTGCCGCCATGCTGGACCTGATACCTTCGCTCAGTGCCTGGCCGCCTGCCCTGGCCGGCCAGCGGTACGCCGCGGCCACCGTCGTGGCGGCGACCGGCTCGGTGCCGCGCCCGGTGGGCACGTCCATGCTGGTCTCCGAGTCCGGTGCCGTCCTGGGCAGCCTGTCCGGCGGTTGTGTGGAGGGAACCGTGGTGGCGCTCGCCCTGGAGTCAATGGACGACGGCGGCACCCGCCACGGGACCTTCGGCTACAGTGCCGCCGACGCTTTCGCCGCCGGACTCACCTGCGGCGGTGAGCTGGAGATCCACATCGAGCCCGCCGACCGCAACCCCCAGTTGCGGGAAGCCCTTCGGCAGCTGGTCTCCGTCCGGCCGGGGGAGCCCGTGGCATTGATTCGCCGGCTGGACGCCGGCGGCAGCGGCGCCGTCGTGATTCCGGACCCGGCCACGTTCAGCGTGGCCGGGTCCCCGGAAGTCCGCGCGCTGCTGGGCGTGGCGGCAACCTCTGGCGTGGACCACGCCCGGGCCGCGCAGCTCGAGTCCTTCCTGCACGGCGGCTCCACGGGGGTTCTGCACCTGGCCGCGCCCGGCACGTGCGCCGGCGAACCCCTCACGCTCCTCGTCGAGACCCGGCTCGCCCCGCCGCGCATGCTGGTGTTCGGCGCCAATGACTTCGGCGCGGCCCTGCTGCCCGCCGCCAAACTGCTGGGCTACCACGTCACCCTGGTGGACGCCCGTCCCGCGTTCGCCACCCAAGCCCGGTTCGCGAGCGCCGACGAGGTGGTCACTGACTGGCCTCACCGGTATCTCGCAGCTGAAGCGGCTGCAGGCCGGCTGGACCAACGCACAGTCGCCTGCGTCCTCACGCACGACCCCAAATTCGACATCCCGCTGCTGGAAACCGCGCTGGGCCTGGACCTTGCCTATATCGGTGCCATGGGATCGCGGCGCAGCCACCTCCAGCGGGTTGATGACCTCCTGAACGCCGGAGTGCGGCCCGAACGGATCGCGCAGCTGCATTCACCGATCGGCCTGGACCTCGGAGCCGTGACCCCGGCCGAGGTTGCCGTGTCCGTCACCGCGGAACTCATCGCTTCCCGCAGCCGGAAGCAATCCTGCACACCGCTGCGGGACACCTCCGGACCCATCCACCAGCCCGCCGGACGCTGCGCCCACCAACCCGGAGCGCAGCCGGCGCCCGCCATCAGCCAGCAGGAGATCGCATGGACATGAACACCATCGAGGCCGTGGTCCCTACAACGGACCCGGCCGAATGGCGCGACGGCGACGCCTGGCTGGCCGGCGGCACCGTCCTGTTTTCCTACGGCAGCTACGCCTTCGGGCCAGAACCGCTCAAGCGCCTCCTGGACCTCGGCTCGGCGGGCTGGACGCCCATCACCGTCACTGACGCCGGCATCGAGCTGGCCTCAACCTGCACCGTCGCGGAGCTTTATGCCCTCCCGGCATCACCCGACCTGTCGCGCCGCGACTGGCCCGGACTCGACCTGATTCGGCCCTGCTGCGACTCGTTTGTGGCCTCCTTCAAGGTCTGGAACATGTCCACGGTGGGCGGAAACGTCTGCACGGCGCTCCCCGCCGGACCCATGACCTCCCTCTGCGCAGGGCTCGACGCCGAGGCCACCATCCTGGGGCCGGGCGGCGCCAGCCGCACCGTGCCGGTGACCGACCTCGTCACGGGGGACGGAACAAACGGCCTGGCACGCGGCGAGCTGCTTCGCAGCATCCACGTCCCGGCGTCGGCCCTTGCCTCACGGGTGGCGTTCCGCCGCCTGTCCCTGAGCAACCTGGGACGCTCCGGCGTGCTGCTGATCGGAAGGCTTGACGGCGGCACCTCCCTGGTCCTGACCGTCACCGCCTCGACCAAACGGCCCGTGCAGCTGCGCTTCGGGCACCTGCCGGAGGCTGCGGAGCTCGCGGCCGCGCTGGGCGACGCGATCCCGGAAGACCTCTACCACAACGACATCCACGGGCTGCCGGCGTGGCGCCGGGACATGACCTACCGCCTCGCCGACGAGATCCGCGCCGAACTCGCGGCCCCCGAAGGGTCGCCGGACGTGAACGTGTCCGGCGACTTCTGGCCACCAGAGGCCCGCAATTCGACCCGCGCGTCGCGGCACACGTCAGGGCGCAGCCCCCAGCAGGAAGGGGCCTGAGCATGGCCATCGAGATCAACGGCATTCCGGCAGAAGCCGGGCCGCGTCCGGGGCAGTGCCTGCGGACCTTCCTGCGGGAGCAGGGCAACCTGGGCGTCAAAAAGGGCTGCGACGGCGGCGACTGCGGTGCCTGCACCGTGCACGTGGACGGAACGCCGGTGCACAGCTGCATCTACCCGGCGGTCCGGGCCGAGGGCCATGCCGTCACCACCATCGAGGGCCTGGCCGGTACGTCGGGCGCGGCCGGAACGGCAGAAACCGCGGGCGGGGAACTGCACCCGGTCCAGCAGCAGTTCCTCGAGCGGCAGGGCTTCCAGTGTGGCTTTTGCACCGCCGGCATGCTGATGACTGCGGCAACTTTCACCGACGATCAGAAGGAGAACCTGCCCCGCAACCTCAAGGGCAACCTGTGCCGCTGCACGGGCTACCGGGCCATCGCGGACGCCGTCTGCGGGCACTCCGGGCACCCCGATCCGGCCGGCCAGGGCTCCGGGATCGCGGGAGAGGGCCAGCCTGACCCGCAGCCGGGACAGCTGGGTGACGATGTCCCGGCGCCCGCCAGCCGCGCCGTGGTTACCGGCACCGCCCGCTACACCCTCGATGTCCCGGCGGACCAGTTGCCGGGGCTGCTGCACCTGAAACTCCTGCGCTCGCCGCACGCCCACGCCCGCATCCTCAGCATCAGCACGGATGCCGCCCTGAAGCTGCCCGGCGTGGTGGCCGTGTTGACGCACCAGGACGCCCCGGCGCAACTGTTCTCCACCGCCCAGCACGAGCTCTATACGGACGACCCCGACGACACCCGCGTGCTGGATGACGTGGTCAGGTTCATCGGGCAGCGGGTCGCCGCCGTCGTCGCCGAATCCCTTCAGGCCGCCGAAGCGGGTATCCGGGCCCTCGCCGTGGAGTATGAACTCCTCGACGCCGTATTCAGCCCGCAGGACGCCATCCGTCCCGGCGCCCCCACGCTGCACGGCGAGAAGGACGCGTCCACGGCCCGGATTGCCCGGCCCGGGGAAAACGTGGTGGCGGAACTGCATTCCGAACTGGGGAGCGTGAAGGACGGCTTCGCGGCCGCCAGCTTCATCCACGAACAGACGTACCAGACCCAGCGCGTCCAGCACGTCGCCCTGGAAACCCACGCCGCCATCGCGGAAGTGGACGGCGACGGCCGGCTGCAGGTCCGCACCTCCAGCCAGGTCCCGTTCCTGGTCCGCCGCACCCTGTGCCGGGTCTTCGGGCTGCCGGAGCAGCAGGTCCACGTGGTGGCGGGCCGGGTGGGCGGCGGTTTCGGCGGCAAGCAGGAAGTGCTGACAGAAGACATCGTGGCGCTCGCGGCCTTGAAGCTGGGGCGGCCCGTCCAGCTCGAACTGACCCGGACGGAGCAGTTCACCGCCACCACCACCCGGCATCCGTTCACCATCAAGCTCAAGGCAGGCGCCAGCGCCGACGGCAGGCTCACGGCGCTGAAGCTTGATGTCCTGACCAACACGGGTGCCTACGGGAACCACGGCCCGGGCGTGATGTTCCATGGCTGCGGCGAGTCCCTGGCTGTCTACAAGTGCGGGAACAAGAAGGTGGACGCCCAGGCGGTCTACACCAACACCGTTCCCTCCGGCGCCTTCCGCGGGTACGGGCTGAGCCAGATGATCTTTGCCATCGAATCGGCCATGGACGAGCTTGCGATCGGCATCGGGATGGATCCGCTGGAATTCCGCCGCCGGAACATGGTGCGCGAAGGCGACCATATGTTGTCCACCCATTCCGAGCCTGAGGAGGACGTCCACTACGGCAGCTACGGCCTGGAGCAGTGCACGCGCCTGGTCCGTGACGCCCTGGACCGGGGTGCCGAACGCTACCGCGCGGCGGGGCTGGACCAGCTCGGCCCGGACTGGGCCACCGGGGAAGGCACCGCGCTGTCCATGATCGACACGGTGCCGCCGCGTGGCCACTTCGCCCATTCCAAGCTCCGGCTCCTGCCGGACGGAACATACCAGGCCGACGTCGGCACTGCCGAGTTCGGCAACGGCACCACCACGGTGCACGCCCAGCTCGCCGCCACCGCGCTGTCCACGGAAGCCTCGCGGGTTGCCGTCCGGCAGTCGGACACGGACCTGATCGAGCATGACACCGGCGCGTTCGGATCGGCGGGCACCGTGGTGGCCGGGAAGGCGACGCTCGCCGCCGCGGAGGAACTGGCCGTCCGGATCCGGGCGTTCGCCGCCGGGATCCGCCAGATCCAGTCCTCCGGCTGCGTCCTCGACGGCGACACCGTTGTCTGCGAGGGAACGCCCGTGCCGCTGGCGGAACTGGCGCACGCGGCAGCGGAAGCCGGCGTCGAACTCGCCGCTGAAGGCCGCTGGGGCGGCACGCCGCGGTCCGTCGCGTTCAACGTGCACGGCTTCCGGGTGGCGGTGAACCGCGGCACGGGGGAATTGCGGATCCTGCAGAGCGTCCAGGCCGCCGACGCCGGCGTGGTGGTCAATCCGCGGCAGTGCAGGGGCCAGATCGAGGGCGGGATCGCGCAGGCGCTGGGTGCTGCGCTGTACGAGGAGGTGGTGGTGGACGACGCCGGCCGGGTCACCACCGACATCCTCCGGCAGTACCACATCCCCACTTTCGCGGACGTGCCCCGGAGCGAGGTCTACTTCGCCGACACCAACGACAAACTGGGCCCGCTCGGCGCCAAGTCCATGAGCGAAAGCCCCTTCAACCCCGTGGCACCTGCCCTGGCGAACGCCATCCGGGATGCCACCGGCGTCCGGTTCGCGTCGTTGCCCATCGCGCGGGACAAGATCTACCTAGGGCTCAAGGAAGCCGCCGCGCCCGCGTTGGAACACGCAGCAGGATCCTAAGGCAACGCGCGGTCAGATTAGGCCCAATAAAGCGTCCCAGATGGGCCGGATCTGACCCCGCGTTGCATATAGTCGTGGGATGGAACAGCGCATCTTAGGCAGGACCGGACGGGAAGTTTCCGTCGTCGGACTGGGGACCTGGCAGCTCGGGGCCGACTGGGGGCATGTGGACCCGGCACAGGCACAGGCCATCCTGGCGGCCTCCGTGGAGGCAGGCGTGACGTTCTTCGACACAGCCGACGTATACGGCGACGGTAAGAGCGAACAGGCCATCGGCACGTTCCTTGCGGACAATCCCGGGCTGGACATCACCGTGGCCACCAAAATGGGCCGCCGGGTGGACCAGAAACCGGAAAACTACACGCTGGCCAACTTCCGCCAGTGGGTGGACCGGTCCCGCAGAAACCTGGGCACCGACACCCTGGACCTGGTCCAGCTGCACTGCCCGCCCACCGCCGTTTACAGCAACTCCGCCATGTATGACGCGCTGGACACTCTCGTTTCCGAAGGGGCCATCCGCAACTACGGCGTCAGCGTGGAACGCACCGATGAGGCACTGGAAGCCATCCGGCATAAAGGCACCGCCTCCGTCCAGATCATTCTTAACGCCTTCCGCCTGAAGCCGCTTGACGAGGTCCTGCCTGCGGCGAAGGCAGCGGGCGTAGGCATCATCGCCCGCGTTCCCCTCGCCTCCGGCCTGCTCACAGGCAAGTACACCAAGGACACGTCCTTCGCGGCGAACGACCACCGCAACTACAACCGCAGCGGCGAATCGTTCGACGTCGGTGAGACGTTCTCGGGTGTGGACTACGAGCTAGGGCTGAAGGCCGTGGCGGAGTTCGAGCAACTGGTCCCATCCGGTGCAAGCACCGCCCAGGCGGCCATCGCCTGGATCGCCGCGCAGGACGGCGTCACGTCCGTGATCCCCGGGGCACGCAACGTGGACCAAGCCACGGCGAATGCTGCCGCGGCTTCGGTCAGCATCACTGAAGAGTTCGACGCCGGTGTCCGCTGGATCTACGACCACTATTTCCGGGACGCTATCCATCCGCGCTGGTAGGCACCGGGATTCTGCCCGTGCGCTTTCAATAAGGACGGCGAATGACAGCGTCTCCGATCAGCGCCTTCGTGGAGCGGCTCTCGGCCGTGCCGTCAGGACCCGTGCTGAACAACTTCTTCGATCACACCGACCAGGCCAATGCCCACCGCCGGCGGAACCTGGAGACCTATCTCCAGGAAATGCTGGACCGTTCTCCGCAGGTTCTGCTGCTGGGTGAAGCCCCGGGCTTTAGGGGCATGCGGATCACCGGCGTTCCCTTCACCAACCGCACCATGTTCGAGGGGCCAGCCAACAGTTTTGGGCTGTTCGGGCCGGGGAAGGGCTACGTGCTGCCAGCCGAGGCTGCCGGGGTGGCGGCCGAGCCGACGGCGACAGTCATGTGGGAAGTCCTGGCAGAACTGGAGTTTCTTCCCCTGCTGTGGAGCGCCTGCCCGTGGCACACCCATGTACCAAGGCAGCCACTGTCCAACCGCACACCAACGGCAGCCGAAGCAGGCCTCGGAACTCCCTTTTGGCGGCTGCTGGTTGAACTTTTTCCGATTGAATCGGTGGTGGCCGTGGGCAACGTGGCGCACCTCAGCCTGGCCCGCAGCGGCCTGGACGCGCCCAAGGTCAGGCATCCCGCCCATGGCGGACGGTCCGGTTTCAAGCGGGGACTGGAGGAGCTGCTCTCAGCAGGAATGAAGCACTAGCCTTACTCGAGCAGCCCCAACTGGTCCGGCGTGTCCACGTCGCCTCCTCCGGACTGGTCGCCGCAGTCCACCAGATCGACAAGGTCCGGATGCTCCTGCAGGAAAAGCCGCGCACCGGCGTCGCCCGCTGCTGACTCCGCCGCTTGGGCACGCAGGGTTGCGTCCAGCAGCAGCGGATGGCCGCGCCGGAGGACGCCGTCCGCACCGCGGTAGGCCGCGGCGGTCACCCGGCCGGGCCGGTGGTGCGCCAGGAGCCTGGCGACAATTTCTGTGGTGAGCCCCGGCTGGTCCACGAGGGCGATCAGCACATGTTCCCCTGCTGGCGCGGCCGCTATGCCCAACCGGAACGAGCCGCCCATCCCGGTCTGCCAGTCAGGGTTCTGGACGACGGTGTATGCGGCCAGATCAGCGTTCTCTGCCACCCTCACCGCGTCTGCCCCAAGGACAACCACGACATCACGGCAGCCGCCGTCAAGCAGCACGCCCGCGAGCACTTCAACGAGGGTGCGGCCGCGGAACCGCAGCAGGGCCTTGGGGCCGAGCCCCAGCCGGGACCCGGCGCCGGCGGCGAGCAGCACCGCCGTCGTCCGATGTTCGTACTGGTCAGCCATCGCCCCAGCCTATCCAGCCACATGACAGGTGACGGCAGTGTCGTAGAGAAGCACTGCCGTCAACCGTCGTCTTGATGCGGTGTCAGGCGTCCCCGCCTGCCCCGCCCGTGGTCCCCGCGTTCACGTCCAGGAGCTTGTAGCGGTCCATGGCGTACGACGGCGCGCCCTCCTCGACCTCGCCCCTCGCCGCGAGCAGTTGCAGGGTCTTCACCACGATCGAGTGCGTGTCATTTTTGAAGAAGCGGCGGGCGGCTGCCCGGGTGTCGGAGAAGCCGAAGCCGTCCGCGCCGAGTGAGGCGAACTCGTTCGGCACAAACTGGCGGATCTGGTCCGGGACGGCCTTCATGTAGTCCGAAACGGCAACGATGGGTCCTTGGGCATCGGCCAGCTGCTGTGCCACGAAGGGGCTCCGGGCCGGTTCGCCGGGGTTCAGGAACGCCTCTTCCTCGGCGGCGAGGCCGTCGCGGCGCAGTTCGTTCCACGAGGTGACGGACCAGACGTCGGCGGAGACGCCCCAGTCTTCGGCGAGGATCCGCTGGGCTTCGATGGCCCAGGGAACGGAGACACCTGACGCCAGGATCTGGCTCTTGGGGCCTTCGACGTCCGACGCCGACACCCTGTGAATGCCTTTCAGGACACCGTTGACGTCGAGGTTCTCGGGTTCGTTGGGCTGGGTGATGGGCTCGTTGTAGACGGTGAGGTAGTACATGAGATTCTGATCTGATGCAGTTCCGGTTCCTTCGCCGCTTGCGGCCGGTCCGTACATGCGCTCGATGCCGTCCCGCATGATGTGGCCCATCTCGTACCCGTAAGCGGGGTCGTAGGTGACCACTGCCGGGTTGGTGGACGCGAGCAGCGGCGAGTGGCCGTCAGCGTGCTGGAGTCCTTCGCCGGTCAGGGTGGTCCGTCCGGCGGTGGCGCCAATGATGAAGCCGCGGGCCATCTGGTCCCCGGCCGCCCAGAAGGCATCGCCCGTGCGCTGGAAGCCGAACATGGAGTAGAAGACGTAGACCGGGATCAGCGGCACGCCGTGA
>NZ_JACXBW010000015.1 GCF_014712225.1 Pseudarthrobacter sulfonivorans | reverse complement strand
GCCACCACCCCCAGCCTGTATATGACAACGCCCGCCAAGGAAAATGTCAGTGCACCGCGCGGGAACCGGACAACACCCGGAATTCGGGGACGCAGAACGGCTACTTGACGGCGGCCAGGACTGGGCCCGTCCGATCCCCCATGGCACGCTCGGCCGTAAAGCCCAAGACCTCAATCACGACCTCCTTTTCGCGGTGGACCTCGGTAACGCTCACGGAGCGGGCCAGTCCTTCAACGACGCCCGCCGGGAAGCCGTCAATAGTCACTCCCCACCTGTAGACCACCGGATCAGCAGACTCCCAACTAACTTTGACCTCACTGATAGGCCCTACCGTCGAGAGAACTTCGACACGAACAGTTGAAGGCCGTGCCAACCGCCCGGAAAGCCGCACCAAGTCCTCGAACTTTAAACACCACAGTCCCGGCCGGAACCAAAGGTTCCAGCCGGGACTGTGGTGACCAGTCGCCGTCGTACGCTTCCCGCGAGAGCGCAGGATCTCGCATAGGGCGCCAGTACGCGTCGCACCGGCGTGCTGCTTAGCTGTCAGTTACTGCTTAGCTGATGGCGGACTTCATCTCGTCCACGGCCTTCTTGCCGGCGTCGTCCGTTGACAGGCGGTTGAAGAGGACCTCGGAGGTGTAGCGCTTGACGATTTCCTGGATGGCGCCGGCTCCCTTCGGGGGCGGAGCCGGGGCCTCGCCGAGCTCGTCCTTGATCTGGTCGATGAACTTGACCACCTTGATGTCAGCGGGGGTCAGCTTGGACTCTATGGCTGCCCGGACGTCAGAGTTCGGGTACACACCGCGGTCCGCCAGCAACGCCTGGCCGGCCTTTTCGCTGTTGGCCAGGAAGTTGATGAACTTCGCGGTTTCCTCGGGGTGCTTGGTGCGGGACGAGGCCGACCAGAACTGGGATGCCTTGTACCAGAGTTGGGCGTCGGCGGCCTTTCCTGTGGTGGACGGGAACCGGAGGATCTGCAGCTCCGAACCGGCAGCCTTCTCCAGGGCCGGCAGCTGGTTGGACCACCAGAACGCGAGCCCGTTCTTGCCCGTGGCCAGGCCGCTCTGGTCAAGCGGTGCGGCCTCAGCTTCAACTACCTCCGAGGCCGTGGGAACAGCCTTCTTCTCGCTGAGCTCCTTGAGGTTGGCCCACCATTCGGCGATGTCACTCGGCTCGAAGCCCAGCTTGCCGTCGGAGGTGTACAGGGTCTTGCCGTTCTGGCGGAGCCAGACTCCCAGCGAGGCTTCGTCCGTGCCGTAGGCGGCGGCACCGTACGTGCCCTTCGGCGAGTTGGCGGTCACCTCGGCAGAGATGCGCTCAAAGTCGTCCCAGGTCCAGGTCTTGTCGTCGGGAAGTGCGACGCCGGCGGCCTTGAAGACAGCCGGGTTCGCCAGAATCGTAGCGGCATTGATGCCGGCAGCGATGCCCGTTAGGCCCTTCTCACCCTTTCCCGCGTTGAGGGCTGCCTCGTCCAGCTTGGACGTGTCGATGCTGTACTTGGAAAGATCCAGCAGGGCACCGCGCGTGGAGTACTCGGTGATGTATTTCTCGTCCATCTGGATGATGTCCGGGGCATCGTTGGCTGCGACCTGGGTGGCGAGCTTGTCCCAGTATCCGCTCCAGTCGCCGTACTCCGGCTTGATTTTGATGTTCGGGTTCTCAGCTTCGAAGGCGGCGATCGCAGCCTGCGTCACCTGCGCCCGCTTGTCGCTTCCCCACCAGGAGAAGCGCAGCTCAACGGGTCCGCCATCCTTTTGTGCGGTGGCCCCGCCACCGCAGGCACTCAGTGCCATGACGACGGCGGCTGCCGCGGCCACGAAGGCCGTCTTACGGAGGCGGGGCCGTGCGCCAGAGGATGACGCGGCTGCCGAATCATTGGTGCCAGCAGCGTTGGAGCGGGGGAAAAGCGGCACTGGGGTACTCCGATCTTCTTTGATCCATTGAGGGAGAAATTACGTGAGAAAACGTTTTCTGAACTTCATACTACAAGTCAAGCACTTGTATGACAAGAGGCTTATTTGATGCCCGTGGTGGCGATTCCCTTGATCAGGAACCGCTGGCCAAAGAGGAACACCAGGAACACCGGCAGCAGGGACACGATGGACATTGCGAACAGGGATCCCCAACTGGTGGCCGACTGCGCATCCACAAACGCACGGAGGGCCACCGGGACAGTGAACATGTCAGGGTCCGTCAGGTAAATGAGTGCGCCGAAGAAATCGTTCCAGGTCCAGATGAAGGTGAAGATGGTGGTGGTGGCCAGGGCCGGCACCATGAGCGGCAGGATGACCCGCAGGAAGATGCGCGGGTGGCCGGCGCCGTCGATCCTTGCAGCCTCATCCAGCTCCTTGGGGATGCCGCGGATGAACTGGACCATCAGGAAGACAAAGAAGGCGTCGGTCGCCAGGAGCTTGGGCACAATGAGCGGCCAGAACGTGTTTACCCAGCCGATCTGCGAAAACAGGATGTACTGCGGCACGATCACCACGTGAAACGGCAGCATGATGGTCAGCAGCATGATGCCGAAGAACAGCTTCTTGCCGGAAAACTGCAGCCGGGCAAACGCATACGCGGCCATGGAGCAGGAGATGAGGTTTCCAAGGATGGACCCGATCACCACGATCGCCGAGTTGAGCATGTAGTGCCCGAACGGGTGCGTCAGCGCTGACCAGCCATCGGTGTAGTTGCCCATTTCCAGCGTGCTCAGCCAGAGCCCGGGGTCCTTGAAAATGAGGTCGTTGGGCCGCAGCGACGAAACCACCATCCACAACAGGGGGTAGATCATCAGGCCGCCGGCGAGGATCAGGATGGCGTGTTTGATCAACGCCTTGGTGCGGGCGGAGCGGCTGAATGCCAGGGTGCCGCGGGACTCGCGGCGCTTCACGGGCCTGCGGTGGTTCGTGGGCGTACCGGCGCCGGCGTTGTTCTTGTCCGGGGCGGGCAGCGTCTCAAGTTTAGTCGTCATAGAAAACCCAATACTTTGCAGCGATGAAGTTGATGGCGGTGAACACACCGATGATGACCAACAGGAACCATGCCATAGCTGAGGCGTAGCCCATGTCGAACTGGCCGAAGCCCTTCTGGTACAGGTACAGCGTGAAGAACATCGTGGAGTCCGACGGGCCGCCGTTGCCGCCGGAAACGATGAACGCCTGGGTGAAGGACTGGAACGATCCGATGATCTGGAGCACCAGGTTGAAGAAAATGATGGGGCTGAGCATCGGCAGCGTGATTCGCCAGAACTGCTGGAGCGTGCTGGCCCCGTCCACCTTTGCGGCCTCGTAGTACATCACCGGGATCTGCCGGAGGCCGGCCAGGAAGATGATCATGGGTGCGCCGAAGGTCCACACATGCAGCAGGACGATGGAGCCGAGCGCCGTACTCGGATCGGAAATCCAGCCCGGGCCTTCGATGCCGACAAGCGCCAGCGCCTGATTGACCAGGCCGGTGGTGCCGAAGATCTGCTTCCACAGGATGGCAACAGCCACCGAGCCGCCCAGCAGGGACGGCAGGTAAAACACCGAGCGGTAGAACGGCAGCCCGCGCAGGCCCTTGTCCAGCACCAGCGCAATCAGCAGCGCCACACCGAGCTGCAGCGGCACACCAACAAAGACGTAGGTGAACGTTACGCCCAGTGAGTTGTGCAGGCGGGCGTCGCTGAACATGCGGACGAAATTGTCCAGCCCCGTCCACTCCGGCGGCTGCAGCAGGTTGTAGTCGGTGAAGGACAGGTACAGCGACATCAGCATCGGTCCGATGGTGATGGCCACCAGGCCTACCAGCCACGGGAGCAGGAAGATGTACGCGGCCTTGTTGTCCCGGCCGTTCGCCTTTTTCTCCGCTGCGGACAGCGGACCCTTGCGCCGCTTGAGCGTGGTCAGTTCGCCGATGGCGCTCATTCCGGCACCCTGACGTCGCCCCGGGAGCCTGCCGCGAGCGTGCCCTCGGGACAGAGTCCCTCAGGACGGCGCCCCTCTGGATATTGCCCCTCTGGACCGAGCCCTTCGAAGCAGGGCCCTTCCGGGGGCAGCGCCCTGGGGATGGGATTAGCGGCCATGTGGTCTCCTTTGGTCATCGTGGCCCTCCACGTTATGTGTGATCGTTCCGGCGAAGTGCATCGGCCGGCACGGGTGGGTGCGCAGTCCAGGCGGGCCCGCACGTCGGTTGACCGCACAACTGGGCAATCACCCATGCGATCCATTGCCATACCGCGTCGATGGCAGGCTCAGCCCGGATTTGGTTTGGCGCCGACTCCGGAACCCGCCACCGTCCCGTGATGGTCGGGAAAGCGGTTCCCTACCAAAGTAAACGGTTTCTTGACGGCTGTACAGGCCTTTGCTAATTTTTGAGAAAGCGTTTTCTCCAAAGGCTTCCACGGACCCTGTCAGGCTCACCTCGCAGTCCGCCGTCCGGCAGCCCGCCACAGTTGAATCGGGAGTACCCAAGTAAGGAACGCACGACGACGTCCCCTCCTCCCAGCACCGCCCACCACCCAGCCACCAAGGACACTGATGACCCAGCAAACTGCCAGCCCGGCCAGCCGGGACGCCGCGGCACCCGGCGTCCCGGCCGCAACGGCAATCCCCCGCGTCGCCCTGGTAGGCGTCCACGGCTTCGGTGAACGGCACCTGGCCAACCTTGCACGCCTCGCGGCGGACGCCGTCGTCGAACTCGCTGCAGTTGCCGACCCCAATCCACCGCAAAGCGGCGCGCTCGGCGACTCTGTGGCGGTCTTTAGCACCCTGGACGAGCTGCTGGCAGCCGGCCCGGCACCTGACGTGGTCATCCTGGCGACGCCCATCCAGACCCACGCACCCCTGGCGCTATCCGCACTGGCGGCCGGATCGGATGTCTATGTTGAAAAGCCACCGGTGGCGTCAATGGCGCAGTTCCGGGACCTGCTGGCTGCGTCCGACGCGTCGGGGCGGCTGGTGCAGGTGGGATTCCAAAGCCTTGGATCGCACGCTTTGCCCGCTATCCGCAAGGCCGTCGAGTCCGGTGAGATCGGCGAGATCCTCGGCTTCAGCGCCCAAGGCAGGTGGGTCCGGTCCAAGGGATACTTCAAACGCTCACGCTGGGCGGGCAAACGCAGCCTGGATGGCACGGACGTGGTGGACGGCGTGGCCACCAACGCGCTGGCCCACGCGGTTGCCACCGGACTGCACCTGGCCGGCGCGCACACCATTGCCGACGTCGCCTCGGTTGAAACCGACCTGTACCGCGCCCACAACACCCAGAGCGACGACACCTCCGTGATCCGCGTCCGCACTTCGGCCGGGCAGACCTTGCTCTGCGCCCTCACGTTGTGCGCCCCGGAACAGCAGCGCCCCTCCGTGACGGTCCACGGCACCCTGGGCGAGATCAGGTTTTTCTACACCGACGACGAGGTTGTCACCACCACACCGGACGGCGAGCGCCGTGAAGTCTTCGGCCGGACGGACCTGCTGGAGAACCTGCTCGCGGCACGGCGTTCGGGCGATCCGCTGCTGTGTTCTTTGGGGGATACGGGCGCGTTCACCTCGGTGCTCGAAGCCATCCGCACCGCCCGGGATCCGCAGGAAATCAGTGCCGAGCACATCACGTGGGAGGACGACGGCGACGACGCCCACCCCGTCGTCAACGGCATCCCCAAACTGATGGACCGCGCAGCCAAGGCCCAGGCCACCTTTGCCGAACTGGGCGCCCCCTGGGCATCGAGCCTGCCTCCGGCCGGGACGTTCGCCGTCGACGGCCGGACCGTGGCCGAATACCAGGACGGCAGCCGCATCCGCGCCGCGTCCTCGCCCCGTCCCTACCTCCACCCGGTCCGGACGCTCGCGGGGACGGTCGTCACGGACCACCAACCCTTGGATCACGTCTGGCACCTGGGTGTGGGAGTGGCCCTGCAGGATGTGGACGGCGTCAACTTTTGGGGCGGCCGCACGTACACACGGGCAGCGGGCGAATACGTCTGGCGGCCCGACCACGGCACCATCGTCCGCACGGGGCCACGCACCGAGCGAGAGGGTCTCCTGACCGAGACCCTCTCGTGGAACAGGCCCGACGGCGCTCCCGTCCTGACCGAACAGCGCACCTGGACGTGGGCTGCGGCAGGCCCCTCCGCCTGGCGCCTCACGCTGGATTTTGCGCTCTCACCCGCCGGAAACCAGCCGGTCACCCTGGGCAGCCCGGGTTCCAACGGCCGGGCTGGCGGTGGCTATGGCGGCTTCTTCTGGCGCCTGCCGGCCTGCTCGGAAGCCTCTGTCTGGGCATCCGGCGACACCGGGGAGACTCTCCGAGGCGAGTCGGCCGTGCACGGGAAAGTGACGCCGTGGCTCGCGTGGTCCGGCAAGTTCAGCACCGGTGAAAGCGCCGCCACGCTGGTGTTCGTCGCGGCGGCAGGTTCCACGGACCCGTGGTTTGTCCGGGTGGACGGCTACCCCGGTGTCGGCCAGTCGCTGGCGTGGGATGCACCGGTCATTGCGGAACCTGGCAAACCGGTGCGGCGCAGCGTCACGGTGTATATCGCCGACGGATTTTTGAGTACCGAAGACATCCAGACCTTGATAACAACGCTTTGACCAGACCATTGGGGACCAGCTCATGAGCCAGACAACTACCGTAGCCACCACACCGTCCTCGCAGCTGAGCGCAGTCGCGGACCCGGCAGACACCACGCGCCGCACCGCGCCCGCCTCCGCCGCGGACCGGGCCATCAAACGGCGCAAGGTCCTGGACATCCTTGACACCAAGGGCCAGGACTCGTTGCTCTTGACCACGCACACGGCGCTGACCTGGTACCTCGACGGCAGCCGGGTGCACATCAGCCTGGCCGGCGACCCCATTGCCGCGCTGCTGGTGGACCGGGAGGGCGACCACTTGGTGACATTCAACAACGAGGCCGGCCGCATCAGCGCAGAGGAGCTGCCCGCGGGAGTCTCACTCCACACCGTGCCCTGGCACGGGAACCTGCACCAGGCCGCTGCCGCCGTCGGGCGTTCCTCGGGTGCCGGTTCGGGAGGCCCGCTGGCCGAGGCCGCAGTGGCTGCCGAACTGAGGGCCGCCCGCCAGCAGCTGCTGCCGGGCGAGTCCGCCCGCTACGCGCGCCTCAGCGCCGAACTGGCGGTCGTCATGACCGACGTCCTGTCCACCGCGCGGCCGCACACCACTGAATTCGAGCTCGTGTCCGCCCTGGCGGCCCGCCTGGTGGCCGCCGGCGCAGAGCCTTTGGTGCTCCTGTGCAATGGCAGCTCACGCAGCGACTTCCGCCACCCGCTGGCCACACACGCGCCGCTGGGGCGCCGCGCCATGGCGGTGGTGTGCGCGCGCCGGGACGGCCTGGTTGCCAACATCACCCGCTGGGTAAGGTTCGACGGCGGGACCCCCGGGGAGCGCGACGCGGAGGCCCGGATCGCTGCCGTTGAGGCGGACATCTTCGATGCGACGGTCCCGGGCGCCCGGCTGGACCACATTTTTGGCGAGATCAAGGCAGCGTACGTCCGCCACGGTTTCGGCGCGGAGCAGTGGGAGCAGCACCACCAGGGCGGGCCGGCCGGCTATGCGGGCCGGGATCCCCGCGTCACCTCAACCACCACGGACACCGTGGTGCTGAACCAGCCGTTCACGTGGAACCCGTCGGGCCCCGGGGTAAAGATTGAGGACACAGTGCAGCTCACCGAGTCGGGCGTGAAAGCCCTGACCGTGGACGAGCGCTGGCCCGTCTCCGCCGTGAACGGCCTCCCCCGGCCGGTGATCCTGCAACTCTGAGCCCACCCTCTCTCACTAAATGTGGATTTTCCGGCGATCCTCTCTCACTTAGCGTCGCCTTTCCCCCAACGCTCTCTCACTCCCTGCAGGTTTCCGGCGAACGCTCTCTCGTTACCTCCACGCCCGAACAAGTGGCGGCTTTCACCAGGCCCGAACGCGAAAACGCTCCCCCAGTTCAGACTGAGGGAGCGTTTTCGTTGAAGCGACAGCACTGCCAGAGCGTTCGGCGTAAGGCGTCATTAAGTGAGAGAAGGTTCGGCGTAAAGCGTCATTAAGTGAGAGAGCGTTTGTCAGGGCTGCGGGCGATCCTTGAACCGGAAGCCCAGTCCGGGCTGGTCCGCGAGGGTCAGCCTGCTGTCTCTGAAACGGACCGGCGACGGCCCGGCAAGGATGCCCAGCTGCTCGAAGGAGGCATCCTCCACGTCCTCCACCAGGGTGGGCTCGGCCAGGGTGAGCGCCAGCTGCCCGGAAAGCTCCGGCAGCAGATGCGGCATGACCCGGATGCTGTTGGTCCGGGCCAGCTCCACGATCCTTCGGAACGGGGTAATGCCGCCGACCCGGATGATGTTGGGCTGGATGATGTCCACGGCTTCGGCGTCGATGAAGTCGCGGAAGCGGTAGATGGTGTGCAGGTTTTCGCCGAGGGCGATGGGCACGGGTGAATGCTTCCGCAGCCTGCGGTACGCCCAGAGGTCGTCCGCGCGGATGGGCTCCTCCAGCCATTCCAGCCCGTACTCCGCCAGCACGTCCAGGGCCTTGAATGTGGTTGGCAGGTCCCAGCGCTGGTTGGCGTCGATCATGAGCTTCCGGTCCTGGCCCAGCGCTGACCGGACAGCTGCCACGCGCTCCGCGTCTTCGCGGATGTCGGGCTTGCCCACTTTGATCTTGACGGCCCGGTGACCCGCAGCAACCCAGCGTTCGGTCTGGGCGACCAGTTCCTCAAGGGTGTAATGCAGGTTCACGCCGGACCCGTACACCTCGGCGGACTCCTGCCGCTGGCCCAGGAGGCCCGTCACTGACGTTTCGGACCGGCAAGCCTGGAGATCCCAGAGGGCAAGGTCGACGCCGGCCATCGCGATGGTGGTCAGTCCCCCGCCGCCGGCCTCGTGCAGGCGCTTCCACAACACGTCCCACACCACCTCAGGGTTGGCGGGCAGCCCCGTGATGAAAGGTGCGATGTCATAGTCGAGGAGCGCTTTGACGGCCTGGGGGCCAATGGTGGGCGTCCAGGAAAAACCGTGCCCCGCGCCGCCGTCGTCTGTTTGGATCTCCGTGACAATGACATGGTTTTCCGGTGCCTCCACTCCCCAACTGCGCCGCAGCGGGACGGTCAGCAGCCGGGTGGAGAGGCCTGTGATCAGCGGGGCACTCCGGACGGCCTCGGCGACAGCGACGGCGACGGGCGTACTCATCAGCGGCCGGCCAGCTCGTAGCCCCTGGCCAGGATGGACTTCAGCTGGACCAGCTGGTCTTCGGTGGGGTCCGTCAGGGGTGGACGGACCGGGCCAACAGGAAGTCCGCTGAGCCGCAGTCCGGCCTTGACCAGGGAGACGCCGAAGCCCGGCGTCTGGTCACGCAGCCGAACGAGCGGAGCATAGAAACCTTCCAGTAGGGCGTTGCGGCGGTCCTCGTCACCGGCCATGTAGGCGTCGTAGTACGCCTTGGCGATCTCCGGGGCCATGGCGAACGCGGCCGACGAGTACAGCGGGATGCCCAGCCCGCGGTAGGCGCCTTGGGTCAATTCCGCGGTCAGCAGTCCGTTGAAGAAGGCGAAATCCTCGCGGCCCGTAGCCCGGACGGCAGACACGATCTCCTGGGCCAGGCCAACATCGCCCAGTCCGTCCTTGAAGCCCACCACCTTGGGGTTTTCGGCGAGCCGGGCCATGGCGGCAGCGGTGAACTTGGCGTTGCCCCGGTGGTACACGATCACCGGGAGACTGCTGGCATCCGCCACCGCCTCAACGTAGGCAACCAACCCGTCGGTTGGCCCCGTGACCAGGTACGGCGGCAGCACCAGGAGGGCATCGGCACCGGACTCCTCGGCCACCCGGGCGGCAGCCAGCGCGTGGCCCAGCGGCCCGCCGGCTCCTGCGACTACCGGCACCGCACCAGCCACAACCTCGACGGCGGCGCTCACCACCGTGCGCACCTCGTCAATGCTGAGGGCGTGGAACTCACCGGTGCCGCAGGCGGGAAACACACCGCCGGGTCCGAACGGCAGCCGCGAGCTGATGTGCTCCTTGAGGAGCGCCACATCAACAGTGCCTTCCGGCGTAAACGGTGTGACAGGGAAGAACAGAACGCCGTCGAATTTCATGGTGTCTCCTTGGATCCGGCTCCCGCTGTGACCAGCGTGGCGGACGTCTCGTCGTTGAGGTTGGTGTCTGTCTTGAGCTCGGTCCGCCAGCTGCGTTTGGGCGCCCAGCCCAGCAGCTCGCGGGCCTTGGTGATGGAGAAAGCAGGGCTGGTGCCGGTCAGTCCGGCGGCCAGGGTTTCGCTTCCGGGCAGGAAGCTTGGCATCAGTTCGGCCAAGGGCGCCGTGGCCAGCGCATCCGCCGCCCCGACGAAGAAGGTTTCACCGTTGGGGATCGAGTCCATTTTCTGCAGGAGCACGTTCAGGAAATCGGCAACATCGCGCGCATCCACGTAATTGAACAGCGCCGGTGCGGACAAAGCGGGGTCGGCCAGGCGTTCGGCGAGTGTGTGGCCCTGCTGCGTGGGGGCGCCGTCCCATTCCTCAGGCGAGATGACGTAGCAGGGCCGGAAGGCGGCGTACCGGATCTTCGTCCCCTGCGCCGCGGCGAACATCTGCACGGTCTGCTCCGCGATGAGCTTGGACAGCGCGTAGGCGTTCCACGGCTTGGGCGTGGTGCGTTCATCCAGCGGGAAACTGCCCGGCAGCCAGCCGGCCGGTGAGCCGTAGCCCAGGACCGTGGGGCTGCTGGCCGTGACAATCTTGCCGATCCCGAGTTCCGTGGCCGCGCTGATCACCGCGTAGGCGAGGCGCGTGTTGGTGGCGAAGATGAAATCTTCGGGTGCGCTGAACGGTACGGCGATCGCGGCAAGGTGGATGACGGCGTCGGGCGTGGTTTTCCGGAGGAGGCGCAGCGCCTCACCCGGTGCCAGCAGGTCCCCGGTTTCCTGCACGGCGCCGGCCGGCAGCTGGTCCGCCGGTATGGCATCGCGGTCCACCGAGATGACTTCGTGGCCCGCTTCCGCGAGGCCGGCCACAACGCTGCGGCCGAGGCGGCCGGAGCCGCCGGTGACGAATATTTTGCTCATGCTGATTTTCCTTCAGGTTTTTGGGGCACGAAGCTTTTTGGGCGCTCTAGGCCCGGCGGAGGTCGGCGCCGAGGTCCAGGTCCTCGATGCGGACCGGGAGGGAAGATTCGAGCGAGCGGTTGCCGGCAATGCCCACGGACACGGACCGGAGTCCGTCGAGGTAGCCGGACGGGCGGCCCAGCGGGTCCTCGCCGGGACCGTTGAAGAGGTCGGAGAGGAGCAGTTCGTCGCCGCCGCCGTGCCCGCCTTCACCGTTCACGATGGGCACCTCGAAGGCAGCTTCCCAGTGGCGCTGGACCACCAGCCGTTCGCCGTTGCGGCGGACGGCGTCATCCTCCTCGACGGGCGTGGCGCTCGGGTCCACCACGGTCTTCTTGTCGGTGCTGCTGACCACGGCGGAGCGTTCCACCACGTCCAGTTCGGCCCGGCCCTCGGTGCCGTTGACCGCAACCCGGTAGCCTTCCCACGGGCTGTGGGCGTTCAGGGAGTAGCTCAGCCGCGGACCGCCTTGGTACTCCACCACGAGTGCCAGGTTGTCCTCGATGGTGATGCCGCCGGTGAAGACGTCCTGGTCGCGCCGGTAGCCGTCGTAGTGCTCGTTGTCGAGGAAAAGGGCCTTGAGCCGCTCATCGTCGCGGAGGTCCAGCGCGAAGGGGTCCTTCCCGGCTGAACTGTCCCGGGCACCCGGGCTTCCGGCGTCGGGCGTTCCACGCTCCGGACGCGGACCCAGGCCGCGCTCGGCGGCGTTTTTGTCGCCGTAAAACTTCAGCCCGCCCGAGGCGAAGACGCGTTCAGGAACATCGTCAATCCACCAGTTGACCAGATCGAAGTGGTGCGATGCCTTGTGGATCAGCAGGCCGCCGGAGTTCTTCTTGTCGCGGTGCCAGCGGCGGAAGTAGTCGGCGCCGTGGACCGTGTCCAGGACCCAGCTGAAGTCGATGGAGGTCACCTTGCCGATGATGCCGCTCTGAATGATCTCCTTGAGGGCGCTGTTGCGCGGCGAGTAGCGGTAGTTGAAGGTGACCACCACGTTGCGGCCGGTGTCGGCCACAGCTTTGGTGATGCGGCGGCAGCCTTCGGCGTCGATGGTGAGCGGTTTCTCGACCACGACGTCGGCACCCGCGTTGAGTGCCTCCACGATGTAGTCGGCGTGGGTGTAGTCCGGCGTGGTCACCACAACGCGGTCGATGCTGTTCGCCTGGATGAACGCGGTGAGGTCCGCAGGATCGAAGGAGGCGACGGGACCCGGCGCCCCAAGTTCCTGGATGAGCTTCTGGTAGTACTCCACCCGGCCGGGATTGACGTCCGAAAAGGCCACGAGTTCAGCGGCGTCCGCGTGCTTCCCGCAGATAGCCCGGATATACATTTCGGAACGCCCGCCGGTGCCGATGAGGGCGATGCGGGCTTTGCTTTCGGCTGCGTTGCCGGTCAGCGGACCGGAACTGGAGGCTGCGGTAGCGGTGCTCGATTCGGCTGTGTTGACCATGGAAGGTCCCTTTCGAAAGCTCGATGCCGGCCGTGCAGTGGCCGTTCGTGGGGGCTTGGTGGATTGCCGTTCGTCAACGGCTGGAGTCCGGAGTGAGAAAGCGTTTTCTCAGTTCGCTACAGACTTTCTATCAATAGACGCATCCCGCCGTCAACCCTTATTCTTTCTAAGAGAAAGCGTTTTCTTTGAGTCCATCGGGGTGGGGACGTCACGAAAGTCAGTGCAGCCCCCGCGCATGAGTGGAAATCGGTTTCTGAGAGCGATATATGCTGTCTCACGGCAGGGGCTCCCGACGAGGACACCGGCACGGTAGCTCACGGCACTGAAACTTAGGAAAGGCAGGCCATGGTCAGGAGATCGGCAACGGGCAGGATCGGCATTGCGGATGTTGCCGTCAAGGCCGGAGTTTCGCACGCCACGGTCTCGCGCGTGATGAACGGCAATTACACGGTGGATCCGGACATCGCCGCCCGCGTTCGGGCCGCCGCCGTCGAGCTGAAATACCAGCCCAACCCGGTGGGACGCAGCCTCGCCCTCGGAAAGACGGACACCATCGGCATTGTGGTGCCGGATCTGGCCAACCCCACGTTCCAGGCAATCCTGCGCGGCCTGAGCCGGGCCGCGGCGCAGGACGGCTACCGGGTCCTGATTGCCGACTCCTTCGAAGTATCCAGCGAAGAGGCCATCCTGGCCGGCGAGGCCCGCCGGCGCTGCGACGGCCTGGTGCTGTGCGCGCCGCGCATGAGCGACGCCGAGCTTGAGGAGATAGCGCCCTCGCTCCACCCGCTGGTCCTGATCAACCGCACCACGACGGCCGCTGACATTCCCAGCCTGGTGGTGGACTACGGGCAGGGGGTCGAGGCCCTCGCCGAGCACCTTGCGGAGCTCGGCCACACCCGGCTGGCGTTCCTTGCCGGCCCGGCAGGCAGCGCCTCCAACGGCCTCCGGCTTGAAGGGCTGGCAGCGTTCAAGGCCGGCCACCCGCAGGTGGAGGTCACCATGCTCGACGGCGGCTCAGACTTTGACACCGGGCATGAGGCCGTGGACGCGGTCCTGGCCAGCGGCGCTACCGGCATCCTGGCGTTCAATGACCTCGTGGCCATGGGTCTGATGAGCGGACTGCACGAGCGCGGCGTCGACGTGCCGGGCGACATTTCCGTCACCGGCTTCGACGATATCCCCTTCGCCCGCTACACCACGCCCACCCTGACCACCGCAGCGGTTCCCATCGCCGAACTCGGTGCGAAGGCCTGGCAGCAGCTGCGGGCCCTGATCCGCCACGAAGACCACGAAGCTCCCGGCAGCCGGTACCAGCCGCGCCTCGAAATCCGGGCCAGCAGTGGACCGGCTCCCGCGAACCCCGTCCCCTCGAACCCCGTCCCCTCGAACCCCGCCCCCTCGAACCCCGCCCCCATCCCCGTCCCCGCCCCCTCGAGATGACACTTGGCGGCAGTGTTTCTCGCGAACACCGCCGCGAACTGCAATCTCGACGCCGGGGTCAGGCCTTCGCGGTGTGCCTGACCCCGGCCTCCCGGTAGTAGCCCTCGATATGGGCAGCGACAAGCTTGGCCGCGTGCCCGCCGTCGTCGTTTCTGATCGCGGCCAGGATGTCGCGGTGCTCGGCCTGCAGGCGTGTTGCCGTGGTGTCCCAGTCCGGGAGGTTGGCCGTGAGTTTGCCGGCGTAGCCTTGGATGGATTCGCGGAGGGAGCCCATCATGGCGCTGACCACGGCGTTTCCGGCGGCGTCGGCAAGGGACAGGTGGAAGCGGACGTCCAGGGCAAGGAAGTGGTCCGCCTCCGCACTTCCGCGCCCGACGGCGTCCATCTCGTCCAGGAGCGCGGCCGCACGTTCCAGCTCGGGCGCGTCAGCCCTGGCGCGGGCAGCTGCCCAGGACTCCAACAGGACGCGCGTCTCCACAATGTCCGCGATGGGCAGGTGCTGCGTCGCGACGTGGAGCCGCAGCGCCGAGCCGAGCGCCGCCGTCGGATCCGAAATCACCACGGTGCCGGCCTCCGGCCCGGACCCAACGCCGGCCCGGACCACGCCCAGGGCCTCCAAAATCCGGATGGCCTCCCGCACCGATGTCCGCGAGACGCCAAGCTGCTCGGCCAGCGTGCGCTCGGCCGGCAGGCGGCCGCCGACCGTCAGCTCACCGTCGGAGAGCTGCTTTTCGATCCACGTCAGGACAAGTTGGTGCGTGCGCATATCGCCATAGTAGTTGATGTGGTTGGACCACATGGCCTACAGTGTGGTTAGACCACAGCGTGACCTGTGTCCGGCGCGACCGGCCCATCGACGGAGGAAGCCATGACCCACACCATTCAGCCCAACAATCCCGAGACCACCCCGGCTCCGGATGCCACAGATATCCCCGCCACCGAGGCAACTCCCCGCCCCGCGCCGTCGGCGGCCCTGAGGTCGGTGGTGCCTGCGGCACTGAAGCGCCGCGTGCCCAAGTATTCGGATCTCGCCCCGCTGATGCAGTTCAAGAAGCCGGAGTTCAGCCGCGCCGCCAAGCTTCAGCGGGCCAGCACCATCTGGGAACTGCGCGACATGGCCAAGCGGCGCACGCCGCGGGCCCCCTTCGACTACACCGATGGCGCCGCCGAGGAAGAAATCACCCTCCGCCGCGCCCGTGAAGCCTTCCTGGATATCGAGTTCCGGCCCGGCATCCTGCGCAACGTGTCCAAGATCGATCTGACCACCGAGATCCTGGGCAAGCCCTCCCGGCTGCCCGTGGGCATCGCCCCCACAGGCTTCACGCGGATGATGCAGTCCGAGGGTGAATACGCCGGCTCGCAGGCTGCCGAAGCCGCCGGCATCCCGTACACCCTCTCCACCATGGGGACGGCTTCCATCGAGGACGTGGCCGCGGCCGCCCCGAACGGCCGCAACTGGTTCCAGCTTTACCTGTGGACTGACCGCGAGCGTTCGCTGGAGCTCATTGAGCGTGCCGCCAAGGCCGGCAATGACACCCTGATGGTCACCGTGGACACCGCCGTCGCGGGCGCCCGCCTCCGGGATGTCCGCAACGGCATGACCATCCCGCCGGCGCTGACCGTTAAGACCGTCCTGGACGCCTCGTACCGTCCTGCCTGGTGGTTCAACTTCCTCACGCACGAGCCGCTGACCTTTGCCTCGCTTTCGCGCTACACCGGAACCGTGGCCGACCTGATCAACTCCATGTTCGACCCGACCCTCACCTTCGAGGACCTGGACTGGCTGCGTGACACCTGGAAGGGCAAGCTCGTGGTCAAGGGCATCCAGACTGTTGAGGACGCCCGCAAGGTGGTGGACCACGGCGCCGACGGCATTGTGCTGTCCAACCACGGCGGCCGCCAACTGGACCGCGCGCCCATCCCGTTCCACCTGCTGCCGGAGGTTTCCGCGGCGCTGAAGGCGGACAACTCAGACGCTGCCATCATCCTGGACACGGGAATCATGAGTGGCGCGGACATCGTTGCCGCACTTGCCCTGGGCGCCGACTTCACCCTGATCGGCCGCGCGTACCTTTACGGCCTGATGGCCGGCGGCCGTGCCGGAGTGGACCGGACCATCCAGATCCTCGAAAAGGATATGGCCCGCACCATGGCCCTGCTCGGCGTCAGCAAGATCTCCGAACTGACCCCGGACCACGTCCGCCTGCTCAACAAGTAGCTCCCACCCAACCAGGTAGCAGCACATGTCGTTATGAGCGCTCATAACGACATGTGCTGCTACCTAGTTGGGCTACTTCTTGCGGCCGAACTTGGGGAGGTTCGGGAGGTTCGCCAGCAGGTCCGCGGCCTTCGTCGCGGCGCGGCCAACAGTCCGGCCGATCTGCTGCGGTACGGTGTCGTCGCTGAGCGGGGCTGCGGTGCCGCCGGGGATGACGACGGCGGGGCTCAGCTCAGCGTCCGGCCGTGCCAGTACGGCGGCCACATCTGCGTCATCGGGAACGTGGATTCCAGCGGCACCCTCGCTGCTGCCGGACTTCCCTGAGGGAGCCTCAGGTGACTTTGCGACGGCGGCTGCCCGGCCGACGTCGAACGTTTCCAGCCAGCTGATGACGCCCTCCAGCGGCTTGGGATTGAGTGCGTAGTAGCGCTTCTGCCCCTGGGCGCGCATGCTGACCAGCTGCGCCTCGCGGAGGACCTTCAGGTGCTTGGAGATGGTGGGCTGGCTGGCGGACAGCTCCTCGACGAGCTCCCCCACCGCCTTGTCCCCTGCGCGCAGGGATACCAAAATGTCGCGTCGGGTTGCTTCCGCAATGACGGCAAATACGTCGTCTGTCACCATGCATCCCACCCTAGCGACATATACGCCGCAAGGCATCCACTATTTCGTCCGGGGCACTGTCGCACCGACCCAAGGAGGAGTAGGTTGCACGGATGGAGGATACATATCAGGTCGTGGTGGTCGGTGCCGGGTTCGCGGGCCTGACGGCCGCCAGGGAACTGGGCCGCAAAGGCGTCCGTGTACTGCTGATCGATTCCAACAACTATCACCAGTTCCAACCGCTCCTGTACCAAGTGGCGACCTCACAGATCGGGGTCTCGGCCATTGCCCGCCCGTTGAGGTCCGTCTTCCGCCGGATCAGGCAGGTGAGGGTGCTCACCGCGCACGTGGCCTCGGTCGATGCAGCCAACCGCACGGTCACCACTGCAGACGGCGACACGTTCCGGGCGCAGGTGCTGGTAATCGCTGTGGGTGCCACGCCGAACTATTTCAACACGCCCGGAGCAGAGGAACATGCGTTCCCCTTGTACTCGGTTGTCGACGCGACCCGGCTGGGCGCCCGGTTGACCAGCCTGCTGGATCAGACCGACCGGGAAGCCACGGGTTCCGTCGACGTGGTGGTGGTCGGCGGTGGCCCGACGGGCGTGGAGACGGCGGGCGCCATGGCGGAAAACGTCAAGTTCGTGGTGCCCAAGTATTTTTCCCCGGAACTCGCCGCCCGATGCCGTGTCCATCTGGTGGATATGCTCCCGACAGTGCTGAACGCCTTTTCGGAAAAGTCCCAAAACTACACGAGGCAACGCCTGACAAAGATCGGCGTCCAACTCCACTTGGGCGTGGGGGTCGCCCAGGTCAGCGAAGACGGGGTGACGCTGGTGGACGGAACCACCATCCCAGGCCGGGTGGTGGTGTGGGCCGGAGGCCTGAAAGCAGGGGACATCATTACCGCCTCCGGACTCGCGCAGGGCCGGGGCGGGCGGATCGATGTCCAACCTGACCTGACAGCCCAGGATGCCGAGGGCGTGTATGTCCTGGGTGACGCGGCCAACATCACCGATTCCACGGGCGCGAAACTGCCGCAGCTGGGTTCAGTCGCGCAGCAGGCAGGGAAATGGGCGGCCCGAAACATCCATGCCGACCTCACCGGCGGTACGCGCCAGCCCTTCAAATACGTCGACAAGGGCTACATGGCGATGATCGGCCGGGGCGCGGCGGTGGCCGAGATCGGCCGTCAGCGCATCCAACTGCAGGGGTCACTGGCCTTCTTGTCCTGGCTACTGGTGCACCTCGCCCTGCTGTCGGGATTCCAGCAAAAGGTCCGGGCACTGTTCTCCTGGCTCAACGGATACATTATCCACAGCCCTGCACAGGTGGTCGTTGGCCGGCCGGAGTGAGAGTGACGGCCGGGGTGCCGGCCGGGCCCGCGCCGGCCGGAGCGCACCGTAGGACGCGGTCCTAGTCGAACCAGGGGTCCAGGCCGTGGAACGGGAACGCAGCTTTGCGGGTGGCCATCACGGTCCGGTCCACGGCGTCGTTGGGGTCGAACCCCACTTCCCAGGACCGCCACCAGAGTTCAACATCATCGCCCATCAGCTCAGGCGCATCCCGCCCGAATTTCGCGAGCACGTAGGAGCGCCAGTCATTGGGCACCTCGGTGCGCAGCGGGACAGGACGCCCGGCGGCGATGGCGATGAGGTGGCTCCAGGAGCGCGGCACAACGTCGGTGACGCTGTACCCGCCACCGCCCGTGGCGATCCACCGTCCCCCGCAGTGCCGGGCGGCCAGGTTCCCGACGGCGGTGGCCGCCTCGCGCTGGCCGTCCACGCTGATGTTCAGGTGGGCCAACGGGTCGTGGCGGTGCGAATCGCAGCCGTGCTGACTGACGATGACTTGGGGCTGGAACGCACCCATGAGCTGCGGCACCACGGCATGGAAGGCACGCAGCCAGCCTGCGTCCCCCGTCCCGGCCGGCAAGGCAACGTTGACGGCACTGCCCTCCGCCTGCGGGCCGCCGGTCTCATTCGCAAAGCCTGTCCCGGGAAAAAGCGTGAGTCCGCTTTCGTGCAGCGAGATGGTGAGGACACGGGGATCATCCCAGAAGATACTCTCCGTCCCGTCACCGTGGTGAGCGTCGACGTCGATATACGCCACGCGGCCGATGCCGCCATCGAGCAGCCTCTGGATGGCAACTGCAGAATCGTTGTAGATGCAGAAGCCGCTGGCCCGTTCGCGGGCCGCGTGGTGCATGCCGCCACCGAAATTCACGGCGTGGAGCGCTGAGCCGTCCAAGATGGCGTTGGCTGCGAGCAGCGAGCCGCCCGCGATCCTGGCGGCGGCCTCGTGCATGCCGGCGAAGGCCGGGTCATCCTCGGTTCCCAGGCCGCGGGCCTCATTGGGCGTCGCCGGATCCTCGCTGACCCGGCGGACGGCCGCCACGAACTCGGGCGAGTGCACGGTCTCCAGTTCGGCGTCCGTGGCCACCTCCGGAGCGGCGACCGAAACGTGTGCCAGGTCCAGCAGGCCGAGGCTTCCGGCGAGGCGGGCCGTCAGATCCATCCGCTCCGGAGCCATGGGGTGGCCGGGACCAAAGTTGTAAGCGGTCATGGCGGAACTCCACACCACCATCGTTGGCGGCGCGGGCTGGCTGAGACCGGGCAGATATGTCATCAATCACAGGCTACCGGAGGTCGCCACCGCTCCGGCCCGGCCATTACGGAGTCATTAGTGGTTTACTACTGAAGGAAACAGTTTCTACCAAGGAAAAGCCACCCATGACGGATCGCCAGTCGAGGCCCCGGAACCCGGCCAGCTGGCACCCAGCCGACCCGGAGCGCGAAGGCCTCTGGATTTTCACCCGCGTGCGCGACTTTATTGACGACATCGCCAATACGTCGCCGGCCCGGCTGGCGCTGAGCGCGTTCGCCGTGGTCTGCCTGGTGTTTACCTTCCTCCTCTCGCTGCCTGTCTCGTCCGCGTCCGGGACGGCCACGCCAATCCACGAGGCGCTGTTTACCGCGGTTTCGGCCGTGTGCGTCACTGGACTGACAGTCGTTTCGACGGCGGTGCACTGGTCCTTCTTTGGGCAACTGGTCATCCTGGTGGGCATCTTCGTGGGCGGCTTGGGAACTTTGACGCTCGCTTCGCTGCTGGCGCTGATGGTGAGCAAGAAACTCGGCGTTCGCGGCAAACTGATCGCCCAGGAAGCCATGAACAACGCAGGGCGCCTTGGCGAGGTGGGTACACTCCTGCGGATCGTCATCGCCACCTCGGTGGTGATTGAGGGGACGCTGGCGCTGGCACTGATCCCGCGTTTTATGATCCTTGGCGAGCCTTTCTGGCAGTCGGTATGGCACGGGGTCTTCTACTCGATTTCGTCCTTCAACAACGCCGGTTTCACTCCCCATTCGGACGGCATCGTCCCGTACGAGACCGACCTGTGGATCCTGATCCCGCTGATGCTGGGCGTCTTCCTCGGCAGCCTGGGCTTCCCCGTAGTGATGGTGCTGCAGCAGAACGGGCTCAACTGGAAGAAGTGGAACCTGCACACCAAGCTGACCATCCAGGTGTCCTTCATCCTGCTGGCCGCCGGAACCGTGCTGTGGGGCCTGATGGAATGGGACAACGTGCGGACCATCGGGCCCATGGACCTGGGCGACAAGATCACGCACTCACTGTTCGCCTCCGTCATGACCAGGTCCGGGGGCTTCAACCTGGTGGAACAAAACCACATGGAATCCACCACCATGCTGCTCACGGATGCCCTCATGTTCGCCGGCGGCGGCTCAGCCTCCACGGCGGGCGGCATCAAGGTGACCACCATCGCGGTGATGTTCCTGGCCATCGTTGCCGAGGCCCGCGGCGACGCCGACGTCAAGGTGTACGGCCGCACCATCCCGCAGGGCGCCATGCGGGTGGCCATCTCCGTCATCGTGGCCGGGGCCACCCTGGTCTCGGTTTCCGCGTTCCTGCTTCTGCATATCAGCGGCGCCTCCCTGGACCGTGTGCTGTTTGAAACCATCTCAGCCTTTGCCACCGTGGGACTGAGCACCAACCTCAGTGCCGAGCTGCCGCCGGCGGGCGTCTACGTTCTGACCGCTCTGATGTTCGCGGGCCGTGTTGGCACTGTTACCCTTGCGGCCGGGCTGGCCCTGCGCCAGCGCAGCCAGCTTTACCACTACCCGGAAGAGAGGCCCATCATTGGCTAATTCCTCAGGCGTCCCCAACCGCCCCGCCCACAACGCGCCGGTGCTGGTGATCGGCTTGGGCCGCTTCGGCTCGTCCACGGCCGAGCAACTCGTGAAACAGGGCCGGGAAGTCCTGGCGATAGAACGCGACCGGACGCTGGTGCAGAAGTGGGCGCCGCTCCTGACCCATGTGGTGGAAGCGGACGCAACGAACATCGAAGCGCTGCGCCAGCTCGGCGCGCAGGAGTTCAGCTCGGCGGTGGTGGGCGTGGGAACGTCCATAGAGTCCTCGGTGCTGATCACCGTCAATCTCGTGGACCTCGGCATCGAGCACCTCTGGGTCAAGGCCATCACCCCCTCACACGGCAAGATCCTCACCCGCATCGGCGCCAACCACGTGATCTACCCCGAGGCCGACGCCGGTGTCCGGGCCGCACACCTGGTCTCCGGCCGCATGCTGGACTTCATCGAGTTCGACGACGACTTCGCGATTGTGAAAATGTACCCGCCCCGCGAAACGGTGGGCTTCACCCTCGATGAGTCCCAGGTGCGGTCCAAGTACGGGGTGACGATCGTGGGTGTGAAGTCCCCCGGCGAGGACTTCACCTACGCCCGCCCCGAAACCAAAGTGTCAGCCCGCGACATGCTGATTGTCTCCGGGCACGTGGACCTGCTGGAACGGTTCGCCGCCCGGCCCTAACTAACTAACTAACTAACTACGGGTTGGCCCACACCCGGCGAGGGCCCCGGACTGAGCTTGCGAAGGCCGGGAGCCGGTGGGGACTTGCGAGGTTAGGGAGCGGGTGGGGATTAGCCGAGCTGCCGGGAGATCTCCGCGGCACGGTCGGCTGCGGCACGGGCGCCGGCAGCGATGATGGCCGGCAGGCCCCGTTCCTCGAATGTTGCGATGGCGCGTTCGGTGGTGCCGTTCGGGCTGCTTACGCTGATGCGGAGCGCTGACGGGTCCGCGCCCGGCTCGGCAAGCATAAAGCCCGCCCCCGCCACGGTCTCCCTGGCCAGGAGGAGCGCCAGATCATGGTCCAGGCCCAGCTCGACGCCGGCGGCCGCCATGGCCTCGGCGAGGTAGAACGCGTAAGCCGGGCCCGAGCCGCTGATGGCCGACACAGCGTCCACCTGCTCCTCGGGCACCTCCACCACGGTGCCGGCGGCCTTGAAGATGTCCTTCGCCTGCTGCAGCTGCTCGGGCGAGCAGTGGGTCCCCGGCGATACCGAGACGACACCGCGTCCCAGCTTGGCGGGTGTGTTCGGCATCGTCCGGATCACCGGCTGGCCGGCCGGCAGCGCCGCTTCAAGCTGCGCCAGCGACACGGCGGCGGCCACACTGACAACGATGGTCTTCGGCGACAGTGAGCCACTGATTTCACGCGCCAGGTCCGCGATGCCGACAGGCTTTACGCCAAGAATCACGACGCCGGATCCCTTGGCTGCCTGCTTGTTGTTGTCCGGCTCCTCGTCACCGGCGATGGCCGTAATGCCGTGGTGGCGTTCGGCCAGTTCCGCAGCGCGTTCTGTTCGCCTGACAGTGGCCACGACGTCGGCGGGGTCGGTGCCGGCCTCAAGGAGGCCGGCAAGGATGGCTTCGTTCATGGATCCACAGCCCAGGAAGGCGATTCGGTTGCTCATGGACCCATCATTGCAGTTCGGCCGGACGGGTGCAGAAATGAACTAATCGGCCCCGGTGGGAACTCGCCTATTTCGACTCCCAGCGGATTCCCATGTTGGCTGCAGCTTGCTCACAAGTTGCCGCCCTATCGTAGTTATTACCTCATTGAGGGTGCGAGTGATGCGGCAAGCATGGGGATGCTTGCCCGAGGCGTCGGTGGTCTGCAGCAGGTTTCCCCCATTTTCCTGCTGCGGACCCCGGCGCTTTCGCGTTAACGCGTGGGACCCCCTCAGTAAGGGCGCTGCCTTAGCGGGTCAGCCGGCGCTGGGGAGCGCGGCCTCGGGCGCAGGAGCCGCCCGCAGCTCCGCAGGGACGGGCACACGCACGTGTGGTGCCGGATCCAGCGGGCCCGCAAACACCAGCTGGTCCAGGCGCCGCAGGATGAGTCCCTCGCGCAGTGCCCAGGGGCAGATCCTCATTTTCTTGAACTTGAACATCTCCAGCGCCGCCTCAGCCACGAGTGCCCCGGCGAGCAATTGATGGGCGCGGGCATCTGACACCCCGGGCAGGAAGAGCCTGTCCTCGACCTTCATGGCGGAAATGCGCTGGGCCCAGACCCCCAGATCCGTCCCGTTGAGCTCCCGCTTCACGTAGGGGCCGGCGGCGCTCGGGGCCGCCCCGGCTATCCGCGCAAGCGAACGGAAAGTCTTGGAGGTCCCCGCCACCAGGTTGGCCCGGCCCAGACCCTCGAACCTGCTCACCGCCGGGGCGAGCGTACTCCTGATGTAACGTCGGAGCTCCTTGACGCTTTTGGCCGACGGCGGATCCTCAGCCAGCCAGTCCCGGGTAAGGCGGCTCGCTCCGAGGGGGACGGAGGTGGCAACTTCAGGCAGCTCATCCTGGCCGAACGCCATTTCGAAGGAGCCGCCCCCGATGTCCAGGTTCAGGACCGGTCCGGCTCCCCAGCCGTACCAGCGGCGCACGGCAAAGAAGGTCATGGACGCTTCTTCGCTCCCCGTCAGTTCCTGCAGTGTCACCGTGGTTTCGTGTTTGACCCGCGCCAGTACCGCTGCGCCGTTGGTGGCTTCACGGATGGCCGATGTACAAAAGGCCAGCAGGTCATCGGCCTTGTGCCGGGCGGCAAACTCCCAGGCTTCGAGGACGAACTCAGTCAGCTCGTGCTGCCCGGCATCGGTGATGTTGCCGTCACCGTCCAAGTACTGCACCAGGGACAGCGGCCGCTTGTGGGAGGCGAAGGGTACCGGGCGCGCGCCAGGGTGAGCATCCACCAGGAGAAGATGGACAGTGTTGGACCCGATATCGAGGACGCCTAGCCGCATCCTGCCATTATTCCCCCGGCCGGGCCTTCACTCACAACCGGTCCAAAATGTCAGTTGGCGGACGGGTTTTCGGGTGAGCCGTCGGGAAGCTCGTCGGCGCGCTTGAAATCGCGCTTGATGTTGGCGACGCCCTCCGGGTTGATCTCGAAGCCGTAGGCGGCTCCGGGGTTGATCACCATGCCCAGTTCCTCGCCGATGTTGGCGATGATGGCTGCGCCCTGCGTCCCCAGGACGTTGGGGGCCGCCTCCAGGTATTGCTGGTCCACCCGGCTGGGGTGGGAGAACACCGCCAGGACCGGGTCGCCGTCAGCATTGGCCAGGACCAGCGGCTCCACCTGGGAATCCTCGCCTTCGATGCCGTCAGTGCTGATGACGTAGACCTCGCTGTTGAGGAACGACAGGATGACGTCCACCGGGCTGCCCTCAGGCTGTCCGCCCAGGGCGAGCTTCTCTTCGAGGTCGTTCAGCGGCGTGGGGTCGGCTGTGCCGGGCTGTTCAGTCATGTATCTACTCGACCACGTTGAGCCCGGCACCGCAATTCCGAGGATGACACACAGACAGGGATGGGAGGAATCCGGCAGCGTGCGTCTAAGCGAGGAACGAGCGAGCACGCCGAGGATTTCTGCCATCCCTGTCCGGAGTTACTTTTTGGCCGGGGCCTTCTTTTTTGCTGGGGCCTTGCGGGCCGTTGTGGTGCGCTTGACCGGGCCCTTGGCCCGCTTCTCGGCCAGGAGCTCGATTGCCTGTTCGCGGGTCAGTTCCTCCAGCGAGGTGGCACGCGGCACGGTGATGTTGGTGATGCCGTCGGTGATGTACGGGCCGAAGCGGCCTTCCTTCACCACGATGTTCTTCTCCGAGACTGGGTCCGGACCGAACTCGGCCAGCGGCGGCACCGCGGCACGGGCGCCGCGCTGCTTCGGCTGGGAGTAGATCTCCAAGGCCTGCTCCAGCGTGATGGTGAAGATTTCCTCTTCCGTGCCGATCGAGCGCGAGTCGGTGCCCTTCTTCAGGTACGGGCCAAAGCGGCCGTTCTGCACCGTGATGAGGTTGCCTTCGGCGTCCTCCCCGAGTGCGCGGGGCAGGCTCATCAGCTGGAGCGCCTCGTCCAGGGTGACGGAATCAACGGTCATCGATGCGAACAGCGACCCGGTGCGAGGCTTGGCCTTGACGGGCTTCTTCGGCGGCTTGGGCTTGCCGTTCTTGTAGTACTCAACAGGCTGGTTGGCGATCTGTTCCTCGGTCATCTCCGGGATGACTTCGGTGACGTAGGCGCCGTAGCGGCCGTTCTTCGCAACCACGGTGTGGCCGGTGTGCGGATCCGCACCCAGGACGCGTTCTTCCGGGGCAGCCGTTTCCATCAGTTCGATGGCCTTGGCAGCGGTGAGCTCGTCCGGAGCCAGTTCCTCAGGCACGTTGGCGCGCGAGTTCTCAACGATTTCGCCGGTTTTCGGATCAACCGTGGCAACTGAGCTTTCCAGGTAGGGGCCGAACTTGCCCACCCGCAGCGTGATCTCATCCGTGATGGGAATGGAGTTGATTTCCCGGGCATCGATCTCGCCCAGATTGTTCACGATGCTGAGCAGGCCGGGGTCGGACTCCTCGCCGAAGTAGAAATGGCGCAGCCACGCGGACCCCACGGCCTGGCCGTTGGCGATCTTGTCCAGGTCGCCTTCCATGTCAGCGGTGAACTCGTAGTCCACGTAATCCGTGAAGTGCTGCTCGAGCAGGCGGATCACCGAGAACGCGATCCAGCTCGGCACCAGCGCGGAGCCCTGCTTCCGGACGTAGCCGCGGTCCTGGATGGTGGAGATGGTGGAGGCATAGGTCGACGGGCGGCCGATGCCCTTCTTTTCCAACTCGGCGGTCAGCGACGCTTCGGTGAAGCGCGGCGGGGGTGATGTCTCGTGGCCCACAGCCACAACGTCCGACGCCGTGAGGGCGTCGTCCTTGGCCACGTTCGGCAGCCTGCGGGCCTCGTCGGAGTCGTCGTCGCCGCGGCTCTCGTCCTTGCCTTCCTCGTAGGCGGCCAGGAAGCCGGGGAAAGTGATGACGGTGCCGGAGGCGGAGAATTCAGCATCCCGGCCGTCTGCAGCAACCGCGCCGAGGCGGATGGTGGCCGTGGAGCCCTTGGCGTCGCCCATCTGGGATGCGACGGTACGCTTCCAGATCAGCTCGTACAGGCGGAACTCGTCACCGGAAAGCAGTTTGGCCACCTGGGCCGGGGTGCGGAACGAGTCGCCGGCGGGGCGGACGGCCTCGTGGGCTTCCTGCGCGTTGGCGGCTTTGTTGGAGTAGACGCGCGGTGAGGCGGGGATGTACTCCGGGCCGTAGAGCTCGGAGGCCTGGCGGCGGGCGGCCGTGACGGCTTCGTCACTCAGGGCCGAGGAGTCGGTACGCATATAGGTGATGTAGCCGTTTTCATACAGGCGCTGGGCGATCTGCATGGTGCTCTTGGAGGAGAAACGCAGCTTGCGGCCGGCCTCCTGCTGCAGCGTGGAGGTGGTGAACGGCGCCGCGGGACGGCGGGTGTACGGTTTGGTGTCCACTGACCGGACGCGGAAGTCCGCATCCTGGAGGCCGGCAGCCAGGGACGTGGCCAGTTCCTCGTTCAGGTGAACGGAATTGCGGGCGGTGAGCTCGCCGGCGTCGTTGAAGTCGCGGCCGCTGGCCACCTTGGCACCGTCAACGGCGGCCAGTTTCGCTTTGAAGGAGGCGGAGCCCGCGCCGAACTGGCCCGTCAGGTCCCAGTAGGAAGCGGCTTTGAAGGCCATGCGTTCGCGTTCGCGGTCCACCACCATCCGGGTGACCACTGACTGCACACGGCCGGCGGACAGGCCCCGGGCCACCTTGCGCCAAAGCACCGGGGAAATCTCGTAGCCGTAGAGGCGGTCCAGGACCCGGCGGGTTTCCTGCGCGTCGACCAGAGCCGTATCAACATCGCGCAGGTTGTCCATGGCGCGGTGGATGGCTTCCTTGGTGATTTCGCCGAACGTCATCCGGTATACCGGGACCTTGGGCTTGAGCACTTCCAGCAGGTGCCACGCGATGGCCTCGCCCTCGCGGTCCCCATCGGTTGCGAGATAGAGGGCGTCTGCATCCTTGAGCGCAGCCTTCAGTTCGGTGACCTTTTTCCGCTTGTCCGCGGAGACCACGTAATAGGGCTTAAAGTCGTTTTCGATGTCGACGGCGAACTTGCCCACGGACGTTTTCTTCAGTTCCGCGGGGAGCTCGGACGGCTGCGGCAGGTCCCGGATGTGCCCGATGGAGGCCTCCACGATGAAGCCCTCGCCGAGGTATTTGGCGATGGTCTTACTCTTGGCCGGGGACTCCACGATCACAAGTTTTTTACCGGTTTTGGCCTTGCTTGGCACGGTGCTCCTACAGAAAAAGGTTGCTCGGGCAGATGAGCCCATATTCGCCTAGTTCACCATATTTTGGCCGAGGATGCGCATTTATGTGGAAAACGCCCAGGTGTGCAGTGCGGTTTCGGGGCACTGATTTCCCCTCCTCCACGGCCTCCCGGGTGCCGCGTCAGCGGGCCGGAAGCAGGAAACCATCGCGGACCAGATTCCCCACTTCGGTGAGGAGCCCGGCGCGGAATGCGTCGTCGTCGAACCCGTCTTCCCCGGCCAGGCTCCCGCCCAGCAGCGCCGCCAGGGCGCCGATGATCTGCCCAACGGAGAGGTCGCCGTCGCACGCGGAAACGAAGCCGGCCAACTCGGTGCTGAGCAGGTTGGTCCGCCGCAGCCCGGCACCCTGCCGGAGCAGGATCACACCCGGGTGCTCTGCGCCGGGGCGCTGGTGGCGTTCCTCGGTGACGTCGTCCGCTACGAGCAGGTGCGCCTCCACCAGATTGTTCGAGGCGAGCCAGTCCGCACGCTCGACGGCGGCACCCAGGTGGGGACCCACTGGCTGTTCGATGGGGTACGTGATTTCCTCGAACCGGCTGATGCGTGCGGCGTCGGATCCTGCCGTGTCGGATCCTGCCGTGTCGGGTCCGGGGGCGGCGGACCCGGCGAGGTTGCGTCCGGCGGCAGGCCGCCGAAGCCAGATCATCCCGAAGCCGATCCCCACCACGTTCCGGGAGGCGAAGTCCGCGAGGTAGGCGGCGTAGGCGTCGCGGTAGTGCTGCCGGTCGCGGGATTCAGAGGCGTCCTGCAGCCACGTTTCGGCATACTGCTCCGGGCTGACCTGTTCACGCTGGATAAACCAGGCGTCCACGTCCGGACTGGCCCAGCTTTGCGGCCGTTCGGCCCAGGCCGCGCCCGCCGGGATCTCCCAGTTGCCCAATAACTGGGCTGTTCCGGCCGGGGCAAGGACGGACGGCAGTGCCCGGACCAGCGATGACACGATTTCGTCCCCGGGCAGGCCGCCGTCGCGGTAGGTGAACTGGCCGGATGCCTCTTCCCCGGACGTCCGCGGCGTGATGACAAACGGCGGGTTGGACACCACCAGTTCGAATTCCTCACCGGCCACGGGGTCCAGCAGCGAGCCCCGCCGCAGGCTCACCCGGTCCTCAAGACGCTCAGGATCCAGGTGCAGCGCCGCCGCGTTGAGGAGCAGGTTGAACCGGGCGAAGGCCAGCGCCCGCTCCGAGATGTCCGTGGCCGTGACATGCTCGGCGTGGTGCAGCAGGTGGAAGGACTGGATTCCGCAGCCCGTCCCCAGGTCCAGCGCCTTGGCCACATGCCGCCGGACGGTGGTCTGCACCAATGTGGTGGACGCCTGTCCGATCCCCAGCACATGGTCATGCCGCAGCATTCCAGCCTGCTGGTGGGCGGCGAGGTCGCTGGCCACCCAGAGCTCGGCGCCGCCGCTGCCATCGTCGTTGGCATCCCAGCCATAGGGCCGCAGGTCCGCCTTGGCCTGCATCAGTTCAGTGCGGGACAGGTCGGCGCCTGACGGCCCGGCGCCGGGCACGGGCTCCAGCAGCCCCAGCTCCACCAGTCCGTCCGCACGGATCCCCGGCAGGGCGGCGTCGAGCGTTGCCCGCGTCTGCGGTTCCGCCAGGAGCCAGAGGCGCACGACGGCGGCAAGCGCCGCCGTCGCAGGCGCACCCTGGGCGGCACTTTCGGTGGCCAGCAGCGCAGGGATAATCTGGTCCCGGTTCAGCGCGTTGTAGGCTGACTGGCCCAGCAGGCGGGCCACGCCGTCGAGCGTGTAGTCCACCGCCCGCATGTCCGCGGCGAGCGCCCTCAGGAATTCTGGAAGGTCGCTGCGCGGGGCGTCGGGGGTGTTGCCGGCCAGGAAGAGGGTGGAATCAGTCACCGCCCAAGTCTATTGGCGGGCTGTCCTGCGCTTGCTGCGCTCCGTGTGGCGGGCTACAGGTTCTTCTCGGCGTAGATCTTCAGGGCATCCCGGACGAAGCCGGCCCCGTCCTTGCCGCCGTAGTTTTTGGCGAACCTGGGATCCGCGACGTACATCTCGCCGAGGCCGGTGACGTACCCCCTAACGTCACCCCTGCCCGCGCCGCCATCTCCTTCGCCGCCATGGGCGTCCGACGCCGGCGTGCCGGGGATGCCGGTCAGCCATTCGACGTGACGCTTCGCGAGTGCCTGCGCTTCCGCACTGTCCGGAGTGATGCCGGATGTGGCGGCAGCGATCCAGTCCTCACCGAGTTGCTGCGAGCGCTGCTTCCAAGCCGCCTTCTCATCGGCGCTCATACCGCGCCACCACGAGTCCCCCTTGGCATAGGCGTCCTTGCCCCAGCGTTCCTCCACCTCGTCCTTGTACTGCGTGTGGTCGAAACCGTTGAACATGTCTTCCGCCATGATTTCGCCGCCTCCTTTAACTGTGTTGATGGTTTGTGTGACTGATGCGATTTGCCGCGCCAGCCTGTCCTGTTCCTGTTCGAGCCATCCGAGATGGCCCGTGAGGGCCTTCACGGCGTCCGTTTCGTCGTCGAGCACCTGGGAGATGACCGGCAGGCCCAGCCCGAGCCCGCGCAGGAGCAGGATGCGCTGGAGTTGCACCAACGCCGCCTGGTTGTAGTAGCGGTAGCCGTTGTGGCCGGTGCGGCTGGGCTTAAGCAGGCCAATGTCGTCGTAGTGCCGCAGCGTCCTGCTGGTGGTGCCGGCGATTCGGGCGATCTCCTGGATGGGCCAATCCATTGTCCTCCTGCCTAAGTTCTTTCTGGAGTGTGGTTGTAGGTCTGGCTGGGATGTGACCGGCTGATATTTCAACAATAAATGTTGACGTAACGTCAAGGTCAAGGGACCGCGGCATGAGAACGCCAAGGGTCCCGGTAAGTTTGAAGCATGGCTCTCTTTCCCACCTCCATGCCGCGCGCCCTGACCGCCGTGGCCGCGGCCGCCGTCGTTCTGGGCATCTCCGGCTGCGCCCAGCAGCTCTCCGTGGAGAACGCCGATGTGCCGGCATGGAAAGCGACGGCGCTGCCTTCCACCGGTGGCATCGTGGCTGAGGACTCCGGCAGAATCCTCAATGCCCGCCCGGTGGACCACACGGAAAACCTGCCCGCCGGCACCTACACGTTGACCCTGGTTTGCGACGGCGGCGGCAAGGCCTTTCTCGCCGTGCGGTCCGCGGGCCAGGAGCTCGTGGACCTCGGCGCGGCCTGCTACGGAACCCGGGAAGCCACGAAAATCACCTTGGCTAAAGCCGGAACACTGGACCTCAGCGTCTCCAGCGTGGACGCACCGACGCTTTACGCCTACCAGCTCGTGCAGGCCGGGTAGTAGCCGTGGACCCCAGACGCCTTGCGGTGGCTGGCGGAATGTTACTGGCAGCGGCGTTGCTGGGCGGGTGTGAGTACGCGGAGGCAGGACCGCAGCCTGGTGGGAGCACCCCTGCCCTGCGGCCTGCCCCCGACTCCGCCGCCGGAACCATCAGCGCGGAGGAAGCCGCCCGCCAGGCGGAACTGATAGCGGAAGTGGAGTCCCTCATGGGTCCCCCCGGTGGCGTCGTTTCCCTCGGGGCTACCGGCGGAATGCGGGGCGGTCAGGGCATTAACACCTCGGGCCAGTTGCCGGACGCCGGCACGTACGCTCTGCGTGCCGCCTGCACGGACGGGCCCGGTGCCATCCTGACGGTCCGCCAGCACGGAGCGCTGCTCCTCTCGCAGCGGATTGTCTGCGGCACGCCGTACGACGCCGTGGTTGACCTTGCGCCCGGCCAGGTTTCGGCCGGGCTTGAACCCCTCGGAAACGTAGGTTTGGTGGGCGGCGCCGTCCGGTTCGCCGGGCCGCCGCCGCCCGGCGAAACCGGGGCCGCCGGCTGATCCCGGAGACCGGGCACCGCCTTTGGCCGTCCCAGGTTAAGTAGGGGAGCCTCTTCCCGGTCCGGCCGGTCCGGGCAGCCTTAGACTCGGCCTATGCCGGCAATAAGGGGAGCGCCACTGCGCCGTCAAGCGGCTGTCTTGCCGGGTCCTGGCCATCCCCGGAAAGTCTCCTTGCGCTCCAGGCCGAGGGCCGCCGTCGTACTCTCAACGGCGGCCTTCCTGCTGGCCGGAGCTGCCTTGGCGGGGTGCGAATACAGCTACAACGACGGCTGGCGGCCTGCCCTGGGCGAAGGTGCTTCCGGAGGCCCGCCTGTCATGGTGTCTTCCACGCCCTACGATCCCTGGCAGCGGGATCCCGTCGGCGAAGCGGACATGGAAGCCTGGCTGCAGGAGTCCCAGCTGGGCGACGGTCTGCAGGTGGCACACCGGGCCTACGGCCTCCTGCGTGCGGGGGAGGTCAGCACCGAGATCAGGGCGGCCCTGCCGGTGGGAACGTACATCCTGGCGCTCGCATGCCGGGGTCCGGAGCCCGTCACTTTCCAGGTCAGCGGCGACAGCGTCACCATGGTGGACGTGGATCTGCGCTGCGGACCAAGGCTGCAGAACGTGATCCGTCTGTCCAAGGAAACGGCCCTGACTTTCCGCGTGGAAGCGAAGTCGGAGGCCAACTACGCGTACCGGCTGCTCCTGCTCTGAGCCCTGCCGTGCGCCATCCGGCGGACGACCCTCGGGGGGGCAGCGCTCAGGCAGCGCAGCCTTCCGGGCAGCGCAGCGTCTCCGGGCTGGCAGCGCACTCGGCGCAGTACAGCGTGAGGGTACGGCAGCTGAGGTTGGAGCAGTTCTCGAACTTGCTGGTGGGCGCGGCGCAGCGGACACATTCGCCGATGGTTTTCGCGTCCTCGCTGAATTCCAGGTGCATGCGTTTGTCGAAGACGTAAAGCGAACCTTCCCACAGGCCCTGGTCCTTGAACGTTTCGCCGTAGCGGACAATGCCGCCGTCGAGCTGGTAGACCTGCTTGAAGCCGCGGTTCACCATCAGGCTGGAAAGCACCTCGCAGCGGATGCCGCCGGTGCAATACGTGACCACGGGCTTGTCCTTGAGGGCGTCGTACTTGCCGGAATCGAGTTCCTTGATGAAGTCGTGCGTGGTGGCTACGTCGGGGACGATCGCGTCCTTGAACTTCCCGATCTGCGCTTCGAAGGCGTTGCGCCCGTCAAAGAACACCACGTCCTCCCCCGCCTGCTTGCTGGCGTCCACCAGTTCATGCAGTTCCTCGGGCTTGAGGTGGGTGCCGCCGCCCACGACGCCGTTCGCATCGACCTTGAGCTCGCCGGGAGCGCCGAAGGAGACGATCTCGTCCCTGACTTTGACGCTCAGCCGCGGGAAGTCCTCCGCGCCGCCGTCGGACCACTTCACGTCGATGCCGTGGAAACCCTTGTATTCCCGCGTGGTCTTGACGTATTGCTTGACCGCGCCGATCTCGCCGCCCACCGTGGCGTTGATGCCGTCCCTGGAGATCAGGATGCGGCCGGTCAGCCCCAGTTTCTCGCACAGGGCACGCTGCCAGAGCCGCACCGCGTCCGGATCAGCGATGGGGGTAAAGCCGTAAAAGAGCACAATTCTGTTCAAAGCCACGTATTTAAGGGTACTGGCTTTGGCCTCAACGGGCCCGCCCGCCTCTTACTCCTGGCAGCGCCGGGCTGCCAGGGCGGCGTCTCTCCTGTTCAGGGCGGATTCGGCCGCACGACAGTGGTCACGATTGCATAAGTAAGTCACTTCCGGGTACGGAACCCCTGTTACTTGCGACGGGGCTGGAATACCCTCATCACATGAGTCCGGACGCCTTGGTTGAAGACATCACAAACCTTCTTGAAGTCTGGGTAACCGGTTGGGCCGGTTGCCGCGGGTACCAGACATCAACTGAAGGCCGCTTCCCCGCTGCACTGCGGGCCGACACCACCGGGGAATGGGAATACTTCTCCCACGACCCCTCCGACGACGAGTTCGCGGCTTTGGTGGCCAAGACCACAGAAGCTCCGACGCGGATTCTGACCGTACTGACCAACGATGTTCTCCGGTATACACAGCTGGCCGAGAAACACGGGCTGAACATCACCTCCGCGTCGCAGGCCATGATGATCGTGGATATGGAAACCCAGGACACCGAAGATCCCTGGCTCTCGGATGACGATTTGAACCTGGTCATGTCCGAACTCGACGGCATCCACCACGCCGTTGTCCGCTCCGGTGATGACGTAGCGGCCAGCGGCAGGGTATTTGTGGTGGACGGGACGGCGGTGTTCGACAAGATTGTGGTCCAGCCCGCGTTCCAGCGCCGCGGACTGGGCAGTTTCATCATGAAGGCCCTCGCCGCGCAGGCCATCGGGCCGGATGTGGAAAACGGCCTGCTGCTGGCTTCGCTGGATGGCCAGAAACTGTATTCGCACCTGGGCTGGTCCACCGTGTGCCGTGTGCTGATGCTGTCCACCTCGGACGAGGATGGCGACCTCTCCGGAGGCTGATTTTTCCGCGGGTGAAAGAATGTTGGGGTGAACCCCCATGACTCGCTGATCCCGTTGCTGGGCCGCGGCCCGGACCCGGAGCAGCTCCGTCATGTCCACACCATCCCCGCACGCCAGGCCGTCCACGAGCCGTGGCCGGATTGGGCCCACCCCGACCTGGTGGCCGCCTACGGTTCCCTGGGCATCCACGAGCCGTACCGGCACCAGATCCAGGCCGCCGACCTCGCCCACAACGGTGAGCACGTGGTGATTGCCACCGGCACTGCCTCCGGAAAATCCCTCGCCTACCAGCTGCCGGCGCTGGACGCGATTCACCGCTCCGAGCTGCGGGTGGTGTCCGAGCCCGGGAAAATCCACGACGACGGCGCCGTCACGCTCTACCTCTCCCCCACGAAGGCGCTAGCCGCCGACCAGCTCGCCGCCATCCGTTCCTTGAAACTGCCCACCGTGAGAGCCGAGACGTACGACGGCGACACCGACCCCGCGTCCCGCCGCTGGATCCGGGACCACGCCAACTTCATCCTGGCGAATCCGGACATGCTGCACTTCGGAATCCTCCCAAATCACGCCTGGTGGGCCAGCTTCTTCCGCCGCCTGCGGTACGTGATTGTGGATGAGGCCCACAGCTACCGCGGCGTGTTCGGTTCACACGTGGCAAACCTGATGCGCCGGCTGCGCCGCATCTGCGCCTACTACGGTGCCGGCACCTCCCACCCCGGCCCGGTGTTCATCGCTGCTTCCGCCACGGCCTCGGAGCCGGGTGTGTCGTTCGGGCGGCTGATCGGGGCGCCGGTCCGGGCTGTTGCCGAGGACTGCTCCCCGCATGGTTCCACCACGGTGGCGTTCTGGGAGCCCGCGCTGACGGAGCTGAAGGGCGAAAACGGGGCCAAAGAGCGCCGCACGGCGGTCGCCGAGACCGCTGACCTGCTGGCGAACCTGGTCTCCTCCAGGATCCGGACCATCGCCTTCATCAAGTCCCGGCGCGGCGCGGAGACCATCTCTTCGATCACCAAGCGGCTCCTGGACGAGGTGGACCCAAGCCTCCCGCAACGCGTGGCCGCTTACCGCTCCGGCTACCTGCCGGAGGAACGGCGCGCTTTGGAGAAAGCCCTCCGCTCCGGTGAGCTCCTGGGCGTCTCCAGCACCTCCGCCTTGGAACTGGGGATCGACATTTCGGGGCTGGACGCCGTGCTGGTGGCCGGGTGGCCCGGAACCCGGGCGTCGCTGTTCCAGCAGATCGGGCGGGCCGGCCGCGCGGGCCAGGATGCCATTGCTGCGTTCGTTGCCAGCGATGACCCCCTGGACACCTACCTGGTGAACCATCCCGAGGCGATTTTCGACGTCTCGGTGGAAGCGACTGTGTTTGATCCCTCCAACCCTTATGTTTTGGGGCCGCATCTTTGCGCCGCCGCCGCAGAGCTTCCGCTTGGCGTGGCCGAACTGGGTCTCTTCGGCAGCACGTCCGAAAAACTGCTGGGGCAGCTTGTTGCCCAGGGCTACCTGCGCCGCCGGCCTGCAGGCTGGTTCTGGACCCACTCCCAGAGCGCTGCCGCCATGGTGAACCTTCGGGCCGACGGCGGCGGACCGGTGAGCATCGTGGACGCGGACACGGGCTCCCTGCTGGGGACCATGGACTCGCCCCAGACGCACTACCAGGCCCACACAGGGGCGGTCTACGTGCATCAGGGCGACAGCTACGTGGTGGAGGACCTGAACGAGGACGACCACTGCGTAGTGGTCCGCCGCGCCAATCCCGACTATTACACCACCGCCCGGGACGTCACCCAGATCGAAGTCCTCGAAACCCAGCGGACCGCGCAGTGGGGTGATGTTTCCGTGCACTTCGGCGACGTCAAGGTAACAACCCAGGTGGTCTCCTTCCAGCGGAAAGCCTTGATCTCCAACGAAATCCTGGGTGAGGAACCCCTGGAGCTGGGCGCCAGGGACCTGTTCACCAAGGCCGTCTGGTTTGTGGTGGAGAACCGTTCGCTGACCGGTGCGGGGCTGATCGAGGCCCAGTTTCCCGGAGCCCTGCACGCCGCCGAGCACGCGGCGATCGGACTGCTGCCCTTGGTCGCTTCCAGTGACCGCTGGGACATCGGCGGCGTGTCCACGGCCATCCACGCCGACACCGGGGTGCCCACCATCTTTGTGTACGACGGGCACCCCGGCGGAGCGGGCTTCGCCGAACGCGGTTTCGACAAGGCGAAGGTCTGGCTCTCCGCCACGCGGGACGCCATCAAGGCCTGCGAGTGTGAGTCCGGCTGCCCGTCCTGCGTCCAGTCCCCCAAATGCGGGAACAAGAACAATCCCCTGGACAAGGCTGCGGCCATCACACTGATCGATGTTCTCCTCAAGGACGCGAGCGAAGCCCCTCCCCGGGACCTGGAACCATCAGCGCATCCGGAACGCGACCTCAACCCGGCTGCGGCTCAGGGCGGCGGCCCGGCCCGCGCATGACCGCTGGCGGCACCCAGCATGCTCCGTGCGTTGAGCATGGTCCGGACCTCCACTGTCAGCCCTGCCCCTTCCGCGCAGCTCGTGAGAACGGCATCGTGCCGTGAAGCCACCGCCGCGGCCACGGCACAGGGATCCCCCGAGGTGAGGCCGCGCAGGGCGTCCGCGCCGGCGAGTGCACCAAGGTCCGCCGCTGCGGCTGCCCTGCTCGCCATCACCGCTGACTGCGCCAAGAGGAGCATCAAAGTCATGGCCATGATGATCACCAAAGCCAGCCCCGCCGCCAGGACCGTTCCCGATCCACGCTCGGGGTGGTCCCGGATCCGGACGCCCCTCACGCGATTGCCTGTAGTGCTGCCAGCGGTCCTGGTGGCACCACGTTGGGCAGCAAGGCTGGCCGAACATGGGCCGGCCACACCTGGTGTAGCGAAGCACGGGCCGGCCACACCTGGTGGAAGGGCAGGCCAGGGAGGGCCGTGCCCGAGGCTGCCGGCGATTCACTGCGTGCCGTTGCCCGCGCGGTCAGGGTCCACGGCACCGTGGCCCCCATGGGCCCGCCAACCCTGTCAGTAACGGTGACGCTCAGCCACTCGCCGTCGGCCGTCACGGACGCCGCGGCCGACGCTCCCGCCATCGTCCTGACGACGACCTCGACAGCGGCCGGGTCCTCGCCGCGTGCCAGTGCCCTGGCGCCGGCGTGCGCTGCCTCCTCGAGCCTGAGCTGGGTTACGCCGGCAGCGGCCCCGGACAGGAGCAGAGCGAGCAGCAGCAGGACGGCCGGCAGTGCCACTGCGAACTCAGCCGTCACGGCACCGCGGGCGTTCTCAGACCCACGGCGGTGCTGCTTTCTGTCCGGGTGCAACGCTGCCGGCGCCGCACTCATGGCAAGGCCAGCGCCGTGCGGATGAGGTTCAGCAGGAATCCCCGTACTTCGTCACTGCGGAGAATGAAGACGAGGAGCCCGGCGAAGCCCACCGCGGCCAGGGTGGCGATGGCGTATTCGGCAGTAGCCATTCCGGCCTCCGAAGCGTTGAGCCATTGCCGGCGCTCCTTCGCCTCACGAACAACGGGGTAAAGCTGCACAACGTTGCCGGTGGGCTCCGGGGCCTCCTGTCGTTGGCAGGTACACGCGTCCCATCGTGCATCTGCCGGTGCTGCGGAGTCCCATGCTGCGGTACCGGCAACTTCCATGCTGAGCTCCGGTTCTGGGGCGGATGAAAGGCTGTATTGGGTGATGGTCATTGTTATGGTTTCCCTTCTGCGCTCCGGCCGAGTTGCCGGCTGCTTCGACTCTTCCGGGCCTCCGGCGGGGCGGTAAGGGCGAACCTTTCCCAAGTGGAAAAGGTGGCCTTTTCCACGGCTGTGGAGGAAAGGACAGGAACTCAGGATCCGGAGGGCACCAGTGCCAGGAGAACCGGGACCACGCCCAGGCAGATGAAGGCTGGCAGCGAGCAGAGGCCCAGCGGAATGACCAGCTTCACGCCCAGGGAGGCAGCCCGCTTCTCGGCAGCGCGGAACCTCTCCCGCCGTAACCGGGCGGCCTGGGCATAAAGAATGGCCGACGACGGAGCGCCGGTCAGCGCCGCGAACCCGAGGGCGTCACGCAGCTCCAGGATCTCGGGAAGCCGGACTTCGGAACTGCGCCAGGCCGTCTCCCAGTCGGCACCGATGGCCAGTGCTGCGACCACGGGGCGCAACGCCTTGCAGTAGTCCTTGGACGCGGAAGCCGCCACAAGTTCCAGGGAACGGCCAATCCCTGACCCGGCGTCCAGCATCGCAGCCACAAGCTCGAGCATCATGGCGGTGTCGCGCAGCCCGTCAACAGAGTCCTCGCCGCTACCCCGGACTGGGGCGTCGACCGCGCCCGGGCGCCCCGGCTGGTTGCCCGGCTGGTTGCTCAACCCCAGCAGCCGCAGCCGTACGCGGCGTGGCTGCGAGAAGGCCAGATAGGAGACGAAGATCAGGACAATGGCCAGTGCCGCTCCGGGCACAACTGGGGCCGTCATGGCGCGGCTCCTGCGGCGGCGTGTACGAGATGGGCGGACCAGATTCTCCCCGCCATGGTCAGGGCAACTCCTGCCGCGAACGCCGCCATTCCCAGTGGCGTCCCGAACAGCATCGCCAGCGGATCCACGCCCAGAGCCATTCCCAGGCCCAACCCCATCACCGGGAGCCACGTCAGGAGACTCACGGTGGCCTTTGGCCCGGCCAGTGCTGTCTGTCTGGCCGCGTCGGCGTCATCCTCTACCTCCAGTTGGGCCGCAAACCGCGCCAGGACGTCAGCCAGCGGACAGCCGCTGGCTTCTGCAATGTCAAAGCACGCGGCCAGCTCAAGCCAGATCCGCGCTTCCCTGTCGACAGCACGCGGAAACGCCGCCGGAGCGGCCCGCCTTATCGCTTCGGACGCCGGCAGGCCCCGGAATGCAGCCGCCCTGACGGCACCCAGCATCGTCAGGGAACCTGCGCTAAGGCGCGGGCCATTCCGTCCGGTGCCTGACATCTTCGTTGGATTTGGCTGCCCGGCAAGGCCCTCGGGCCGACGTGGACCTGCTTCCGGGCGGCCGTGGTGGACCAGCCATAATTCGTCCCACAGCCGCGACGGAGTGCGCCCGCCCTTCAACAACGCGGCCAGTTGCTGCACCACCAGCGTCAGGGAAAGTTGCCCCTGCCCTTTTCCAGCGCGACGTGCCTTGCGCCATGCGTCGGGGCTGAATCGCGGCCCGGCACGGCGCACCCCGGCATCACCCGGCGAACCCCCGCCGATGGCGGCCCGGCCCTGCCCTGCCGGTCCGGCGGCCCGACGAAAGCGGCCCGCCGGGCCGCCCGGTGGTCTCAACTGCAGGATGACGGCCAGCATGAGGACCCCAGCCAGAAACAGCGTCACGCCGCAGCACCGAGTTCCGAAGAAAGCCCCAGCCGCTCACTCAGCGACTCCCAGGCGGGACCGACGGAGGTTCGGCCGCCGCTGTCCTCCAGCGCCGGCACCACGGCGAGTCCGCCGGGGCCGTCCTGCACCAGTCCCACGCAGGCTACCCGGCGCCCCTGGCGGGACCGCTCCACATGGACCACCACGTCGAGGGCACTGGCCGCCTGCAGCCGGACCGCGTCCTGGCCCAGGCCTGCGAGGGCGCCGAGAGCGGTCAACCGTGCGGGGACGGCAGTGGCAGCGTTCGCGTGGATGGTCCCTCCTCCGCCGGTGTGGCCGGTATTCATGGCCGTCAGGAGTTCCCGAACCTCGGCACCCCGGCATTCCCCCACCACCAGCCGGTCCGGGCGCATCCGGAGTGCTTGCCGGACGAGTTCGCCCAGATCCACCTCGCCGCCGCCTTCCAGGTTTCCGTGCCGGGACTCAAGCGAAACAATGTGTGGATGGACGGGGTTCAGTTCAGAGGCGTCCTCTATCAGGACCAGCCGCTCCGCCGGTGAACACAGCCCCAGCAGGGTGGAGAGCAGTGTGGTCTTCCCCGAGCCCGTGGATCCGCTGATGAGGAAGCTCAGCCGGTGCTGGACCATACGTTCCAAAACCTCGTGCACCACGCTGCCGAACATCCCGCCGGACCGGAGCTCGTCCATGGTGAAGACCTGCTCGCGCCGGATCCTGACGCTCAGCAGGGTGCCCGCCGTTGAAATCGGCGGCAGAATGGCATGGACGCGGTAGCCGCCGTCGAGCCTGACATCTACACACGGAGAACCATCGTCCAGCCGCCTTCCGCCGGCCGCCACGAGCCGGGAGGCAAGGGCCCTCACCTGAGCCTCTCCGGCAAACGAGACCCCCGCGGGTTCAATGCCCCTCCCCCGGTCGATCCAGACCGAGTCCGGGGCGTTCACAAAAATATCAGTGACCTGGACATCCCGGGTCAGCTCCTGGAGGGGTCCGAGACCGTTCAGTTCCGCGCTGATCCGTTCGACGGCGGCAAGCGAGCCGGCAGTCCCCAGCAGCCGCCCCGTGGCCTGCACTGCCGCAGCAACGCGGGAGGCGGTGACGGGCCCGGAGTCTGCCATGACTGATTCGCGGACCGTTTCCAGCAGAGCCGAGTCAACGCCTCGCGGGTCCAGCACCCGCGCCTGGCGGCGACGCGTTGCGGCGAGCTTTCCCGGCTGCGGCGGGACAGCCTGCGGCGGGACAGGCTGGAGCGGAACAGGCTGCGGCGGGGCAGGCTGCAACCGGACGCGCGGCCCCGCACTCACGGCACATCTCCGACAGGGATTTCGCCGTCCAACAAATCAAGCACCGACGCGGCGAAGTGCCGGACGCTGCGCCGTTTGCCCAAGTCAAGGAGCCGCCCGTTCTCACCGGCTGCGGTGACACCGCGCAGCTCCGGAACCCGGCCCTGGACGGGCAGCCCCACGGCGTCGGCAATCAGGCCGCCGTCCAGGGCCGCTCCGGCCTTGCCCCGCACCAGCAGAGCCGCCTCAACCGGCGGAAGCTCATGAAGCAGCCGGGCAGTTGCCACCGCGGCCTTCAGCTGTGCCGGCACCACCACGAGGAGCCGATCGCAGTCCCAAGCGAACAATTGCACCGGCTCGGCACCGCGGCCAATGTCCACCACCACCAGTTCATAGCCTCGCCGGGCAGCATCCAGGACCCCGCCGGCGGTGGTGGCGTCCACCGGCGCTGTCCGATCCCGGCTGCCAGGCCAGGACAGGAAAGAAAACCCTCCGACGATCGGCAGGGAATCAGCGAGCTGCTCCGGATCGATGCTGCCGCTCGCGCCGGCAAGGTCAGGCCAGCGCAGCCCGGGCGTCTCCTCGGCCGCCAGGGCCAGTTCCAAACCGCCGCCCCAGGGATCCCCGTCAACCAGCAATACACGGACTCCCAGCCCGGCTGCAGCTTGGGCGATCCAAATCGCGGCGGTGGTGGCGCCGGCCCCGCCGCAGCCCCCGGTGATCCCCAGGACCAGACCCCCGGCCTCCGGCGAGCGCGACCTGCTCAAGTACTCGGCCAGCCATGCCGCGGCGTCCGGAAGCACGGCCACCCGCTCTGCCCCGAGTGCCGCGGCGAGATGCCAAAGACTATCCCCCTCACCATTCAGGCCCACCAGCACCGCGGGTGCACGGCGCCGTGGCGGCAACTCCCGGACATCGCTTCCCACCAGCACAGCGGCCGCGGCATCCCAGTACCTGGCCGCATCCGCGACGTCGGCCACCACCCGCAACTGGCCCCCGGCCGCAGCCACAATCTGTTCCACCTCGCCCTGCAAAAAGTCGTAGCCCGTCACCAGCAGCACCTCGGCCGCAGCAGAATCCGGCAGCCACGCCTCCCCGGGCTGCCTTGAACCCGGCGCACCGGAGGCAGCCATGTTGGACCCGGCTCCTCGCGCAGGGGACGGCCGGGCCCGGGACAGGTGGGACGAGGGCTGATCGGAAGGGGACGGCGATAACTGGTGCCTGCTCATGGAGCAACTCTCCATCGCAGCAACTCAGCGAAACAGTGGCACCGCGCCCTATGTGGACAACTACCCACAGGGTAACTAACCGCACCAAGTCTTAGAGGCCGCGAGCGGCTGCGCGGGTGGTGTGCCTGCCGCGGACGAGGCGCCTTCCGAGGGTCTCATAGAGCGCACTGATCTCCATTGCCCGCTGACGTGTTTCCAGGCTGACCGCTGACCGATGGCCGCTGAAACCTGCTACTGCTTACCGTATTTACGGTGGACGGCCTGTTTGCTGACCCCAAGGCACAGGGCAATCGCCTCCCAGGACAGGCCAGCCTGCCGGGCCTTGCGGACCAGGGAGGCTTCCGTGCGCCCCACTTCCTTCTGCAGTTCAGCCACTGCGTACAGCGCTTCAGCGGGGCCTTTCCCGTCCATCGATGCCACCAGCGTTTTCATCCGATCCACCTCCATGCGTCAACATTAGTTGACGCTCAACTGATCGTCAACATAAGTTGACGAGGGCCGTCCGTCAAACGTGTGCAGTACGCCAGCACCCCCGCCACAAGGCAGAATTGAACCCATGTACCTGCTGCTCGCCGCCCACTCCCACGGCGCTGCCCTCCAGCAGGTCACCCAAACGGGCGATCCGCACCCGGACCGCCCCGAACCGCGGCTGATCAGCGCAAGCGAGCTGCCCGGCGTCGTACGCCACTTCGAAACCCGGCCGCGGGAGGCGGCACCCCGCTGGATCTGGCACCGCACCCAGGACTGGTATCCCGCGCTGCTGGCAGCCGGAGTGGAAGTGGAGCGCTGCTACGACCTCAGTCTTTGTGGCACCATCCTGGCGTATTCGCAGTTCACCGCCCACACCGAATACGCGCAGCAAGCCGTGAAGACCCCGCTGGACGATCCCCAGGAACCGCCCCGCAGCCTCCAGCCGCCGCCCCCGCCGGCCGATCAGGGCGCACTGTTTGAGGACGTCCGGCATCGGGCCCCACGCCACACCCTGGCGGAGCTGCGCGCGGAGTACGCCGCGCAGCAGGCGGCGCTGGCCGACGCGAACCCGGAGGAGAACAAAGGGAAGCGGCTGCAGTTGCTGCTGGCCGCCGAGTCCGCCGGCGCCATGATCGCCGCGGAGATGCAGCACGCGGGTGTTCCGTGGCGCGAGGACCTGCATGAGCAGATCCTGGCCGACTACCTGGGACCTCGCCCGCCGTCGGGCCACCGGCCGGCGAAACTTGAGGCCCTGAACACTGAGCTGCGGGCCCTCCTGAACTCCCCCGCGCTGAACCCGGATTCGCCGCAGGAACTGATGCGCGCCCTGCACCGCAACGGCATCGAGGTCAAAAGCACCCGCCAATGGGAGCTGATGGAATCCAGCCATCCCGCCATCGAACCCCTCCTCGCATACAAGAAATTATCCCGCCTGCACACCGCCAACGGCTGGGCATGGCTGGACGCATGGGTGGGCAACGGCAGGTTCCAGCCCGAATACGTGGTGGGCGGCGTGGTGTCAGGGCGCTGGGCTTCGCGTGGCGGGGGCGCCCTGCAGATTCCGCGCCAGATCCGCGGTGCCGTCCACGCCGATCCCGGTCACAAGCTCATCGTCGCCGACGCCTCCCAGCTGGAACCCCGGGTGCTGGTGGCACTCGCGCAGGACGCCAAAATGGCCGGGGCTGCGCGCGACAAAGACCTGTACGCGGGCATCGCCGCCCAGGGCTTCGGGGGCGACCGCGCCAAGGCGAAGGTGGCCCTGCTGGGCGCCATCTACGGCGCCACGACGGGAGAATCCGGACGGCTGATGCCGCAGCTGGCACGGACCTACCCGCACGCCGTCGGTTTTGTGGAGCAGGCGGCCCGCGACGGCGAGGCCGGCGGCACCGTGACCACGCGGCTGGGCCGCAGCAGCCCGCCGCCGTCGGAACACTGGTTCCGGGGCCAGCAGTCGGCCACGGCGGAGGAGCAGCGCCGCGCGGAATCGATCGCCCGTTCCCGCGGCCGCTTCACGCGCAACTTTGTGGTGCAGGGATCCGCCGCGGACTGGGCAGCATGCTGGCTGGCGGAATTACGACGGCGGCTGCGGGCCTTGCGTGCCGACGGCTCGGTCCAGGCGGAACTCGTCTTCTTCCTGCACGACGAGGTGATGGTCCACGCCCCCGAGGCGGGCGTTGCCGCCTGCATCCGCGCGATCGAGGAAGCAGCCGCTGCCGCAAAGGAACTGCTGTTCGGACCCATCCCGGTGGAATTCCCTGTCAGCGTGGCCGTGGTGGACTCCTACGACAACGCAAAGTAACCTACCCGGCGGTAGCTCGCCAGATCGCGTGAGCCACGTTACAGTCGGGGGTTCCGGGCACCGAGTGCGCGGAAACTCATGCAATGGCGCATACCAAAGGGGAGGTCCGGATCATGCCCGGCAGGTTTGAAATTCATCGAGTAGGCGACGAATCTTATCGGTTCAGGCTCACTGACAAAAACGGCAATATCGTGGCTGTTTCGCCCGACTTCAAGCACATGAACGCGTTGAAGGACGGCATCAAGGCCTTGCGTGAAAACGCGGCAACCGGCGTTGTTGTGGATCTGCGCCACAAACCGCAGCCCGGCTAGGCCGGCGCTAGAACGCCACCTCGTGCAGGCGGCTCCGGTCCCACGGAACCGCCCAGCCCAGCTGCTCGAAGAGGCCATCGAGGATGATCCCGGTGAAGCCCCAAACCAGCACGCCGCAGACGGTGAAGGCAGGGCTGCTGAAGGTCCTGCCGTCACGGCTGACTGTTGCCGTGACCCGGTTGACCGGGTCCAGAAGGTCGCGGACGGGCACCCGGAAAACCTGGGCGGATTCGCCGTAGTCCACCACATGCACGGGCGACGGCGAAGCCCACCATCCGAGCACGGGCGTCACCAGGAAGTTGCTGCGGGCGAGTCCCAGCTCCTGCAGGCTCCCGAGGACCTCGACTCCTGCGGAGTCCAGCCCGGTTTCCTCTTCCGCTTCCCTGAGTGCCGCGGCCACCGGGGTTTCGCCGTCGTCGATGCCGCCGCCGGGGAAGGCGACCTGGCCGGGGTGCGAGCCCAGGGTGTGCGCGCGTTCAAGCAGCAGCACATCCAGGTCGGCCGCCGCCAGGGGTCTGCTGGAGGCGGCCGGAATATCGTCCAGCACGCCGAAGAGCATCAGGACGGCTGCCTTGCGGGCAACAGCTTCGTCCACGGTCAGCGCAGCCCACGCGGTGTTCGGCGCCGTGACGTCGCCGCTGTCCGATCTCTGCACCAACTCGATCAAGTCCTGGCGTGCGCTCATGGGAGCCGCCTTTGTGATTCCATCCGGATTTCCGCGGCCCGATGGGTTTCCGCCAGCAACTGTTCCAGGAGGGCTTCGCTTCCGGGGGCGAGTTCGTATTTGAGGAGCTTGGCTGCCTTGAGGGGATCGGTCTCGCCGAGCCCATAGCTGGGGCACCAGTTGGCCACCGGGCATGCGCCACAGGCCGGCTTTCGGGAGTGGCACACCCGGCGCCCGTGGAACACCACCCGGTGCGACAGCATGGTCCAGTCCCTCGGCTCGAAAAGCTCGGCAACGTCGAACTCGACCTGCACCGGATCCTCGGACTGGGTCCAGCCGAATCGCCGAGCCAGCCGGCCGAAGTGCGTGTCAACGGTGATGCCGGGGACTCCGAAGGCGTTGCCCAGCACCACATTCGCGGTTTTCCGTCCGACGCCGGGAAGCGTCACCAGGTCTTCCAGCCGGCCGGGCACCTCGCCGTTGTACTCGTCCACCAAGCGGTTGCTCAGTGCCAGAACATTTTTCGTTTTGGCGCGGAAAAAGCCGGTGGGCTGCAGGATCGCTTCCAGCTCGGCGGGGTCAGCCTCGGACATGGCGCGGGCATCCGGGTACCGGGCAAACAGGATTTTCGTGACCTGGTTGACCAGCACATCCGTGGTCTGCGCGGACAGGACCGTGGCCACAACCAGCTCGAACGGGTTCCGGAAATCGAGCTCGGCGTGGGCGTAGGGGTATTTCTCCGCCAGTGCCTTGTTGATCCGCCGGGCCCGGCGCTTCAACGCCAGCAAGGACTCCGCGCTGGCCTGGCGGGGTGCGGCAACCCCGGGCGCGGCGCCGGGCGTACGGGAGGTGGCCACGTGCCCGGCTAGCCGCGCTCGATGTTGCTGAGGTCGTGCAGGACGCCCACCCGTCCGTCGGTGTGCTGGACCAGGAATTCGTGGCCGCGGTCCTCGAGTGCCAGCACCCAGCCCCCCGGTTCGATCACGAATGCCGGCGCCCCGGTCCGAGGGTCGACGGCGGTCCGGTGCTGCGCCACGGCAAACCAGAAGGCCTCGTGCACGGGCTCGTCCGATTCTTCCGGCCGGCTGGCCGGGTCGACGGTTGCGCCGATGGGCTCCGAGCTCCGCACCTGCTGGTGGACTGCCGTGGCGGCGGGCTCTGCGGCAGACTGGCGGGCCGGGGCAGGCACCTGAGCGCCGCCGTCGTGCACTGCCTCCGGGGCGGGCGCCGGAGCGGAAGCGGACGCTGCAGCGCGGTCCGCCGGAGCGGCGGCCGCGGCCGGGATGTCACCCGCCGTGGTCTCCTCGGCGGCTGACGCGGTGCGGGCGTGTGCCGACGGCACTGAAGGAACGACGTCGGCGGCTTGCGTTGCCGGGGTCGGGTCACCGGCTGCAGTCCATTCCCTGGCCTCAGGGGCCGAGGACACCACTGCGGCCGCCGGAGCTGCGGTACCGGCAGCAGCACCGGTGGCGGGAGCGGGTGCCGCGGTTTCCGGTGCGGGAGCCGCATTCGCAGACGAAGCGGAACGGTTGGCCGGCCAGAGCCCGGCCGGGATTCCGAAGCCCCGCTTGGATCCGGAGTCAGCTCCGGCAGCAGGCCTGGGTTCCTTGGGCGTATGCGGCTTGGGCAGCGGGACGGCCGACTCGCGGGCCACAACGTGGGCAGTCGTTTCGTCGCGTCCCAGGAAGTCGCCGGAGAAGAACGGAATGAAGCGGCTCAGCACCGTCGCCGCGAAGAGGATCACGGAGCCCACCAGGCCCACCAGGAGGCTCGGGACGTAGGCAGCGGCGGCGGAAACAAAGAAGAACGCCAGGGCGAAGGACGCCACCACGGAAGCGAACTGGTCAACGGACAGCGACCCGATGCGGACCTTCGTTGCAGGGGCGAGCCGGCGGGCGGCAAAAAGGGCGGTGACGATCAGCGGGAGCACAATGCCCAGGCCAAGGAAGAACAGGCTGCCGGCGTTCCAGAGGTTGAACCTGCCGAAAAAGATCGGGAGCAGCGAGGCGACAAGGAGAACCAGGGTGGCGCCGAAAACCGTCAGGTCCCGGATGGTGAACGGGCCCAGCACGGCCTGGTTGGTGGTGCCGGGCTTGGCGCCGGCCGGCCGCTGCGGGTCCTGTGCCGTGCCACCCCCTTCGGTTGTTTCAGGCCCTGCCTCCGTGGCACGGCCAGGGTTCCGGCCGACGATTTGCTGGTTCATTCTGTTCTCCTAAGCGTGGCGGCACGGGACGGTTCCGTCCCAAAACTGTGCCGTCCGGAACGGCGGCAGCCGCCGGTCCAGGGCAGTAATGCACCGGATCGGACAGCTCCGTAGAAAGTCACAATTCAATCTCAGCCTAGTCAACCGCATGGCTGATCACTAGCTGATTGGCAGCGGCAGGAGCGCACCGCGGGCGGCCCGGCAACCATTCACCGCTAAATAAATGCCGCTCGCGGGCTGCGGTGTGACAGGTGACACACAAGGTTAAGGCTCAAGCATTAGGCTTGTTTCCGGAACAGCTGTTTGCGGAACATCCGTGATCCTCCCTGCCCCGCGCCGCGCACAGCGGACGAGCAGGGCGGGGTGACGGGATGCCGCGCAAAGACCGATGAATGATGAGGTTCACCATGTCCCAGGACACTCCCGGCGCCACCGCCACCGCCCCCGGCGCCTCCGTGCAGGGCGACCAGCAGGGCGATGCCTTTGAAAACCTGCTGCACGAGAACCGCACTTTTGCCCCGAGCCCCGAATTTGCTGCGGACGCCGTTGTCACCGCAGCCGATTATGCGGAGGCCGACGCCGACCGTCCCGCTTTCTGGGCCCGGCAAGCCCGGGAGCTGCTCACCTGGAGCAAGGACTTCACCGAAACCCTTGACTGGTCCAACCCGCCGTTCGCGAAGTGGTTCGTCGGCGGTGAGGTCAATGCGGCCTATAACGCCCTGGACCGGCATGTGGAGAACGGTCTCGGGGACCGGGTGGCCATCTACTTCGAGGGGGAACCCGGCGACACCCGCACATACACCTACGCCCAGCTCACCGACGAGGTGAAGAAGGCGGCCAACGCGTTCGAGTCCCTCGGCGTGGAAAAGGGCGACCGCGTGGCCGTCTACCTGCCCATGATCCCGGAAGCGGTGATCACGCTGCTGGCCTGCGCCCGCATCGGCGCGGTGCACTCGGTGGTGTTCGGCGGGTTCTCCGCCGACGCGCTCCGGTCCCGGGTCGAGGACGCCGAAGCCAAGCTCGTGGTCACCGCCGACGGCACCTACCGGCGCGGCAAGCCCAGCGCCTTGAAGACCGCCGTCGACGACGCCCTGTCTGCCCACGGGCACACCGTCCAGAACGTGGTGGTGGTCAAGCGCAACGGCCAGGACGTGGACTGGCACGAAGGCCGCGACCACTGGTGGGCGGACACCGTCGGGGCCGCCTCCAACCGGCACACCGCCGTCGGGCATGACTCCGAGCACCCGCTGTTCATCCTCTACACCTCCGGGACCACGGGTAAGCCCAAGGGCATCCTGCACACCACCGGCGGCTACCTCACCCAGGGCGCGTACACCCACAAGGCGGTGTTCGACCTGCACCCCGAAACGGACGTGTACTGGTGCACCGCCGACGTCGGCTGGGTCACCGGCCACTCCTACGTCGCCTATGCCCCGCTCATCAACGGCGCCACCCAGGTCATGTACGAGGGCACCCCGGACTCCCCGCACCAGGGCCGCTGGTGGGAGATCATCGAAAAGTACAAGGTCTCCATCCTCTACACCGCCCCCACCGCGATCCGGACGTTCATGAAGTGGGGCCGGGACATCCCGGACAAGTACGACCTGTCCTCCCTCCGCGTCCTGGGCTCGGTGGGCGAATCCATCAACCCCGAGGCCTGGATGTGGTACCGGGACGTCATCGGCGCCAACAAAACACCCATCGTCGACACCTGGTGGCAGACCGAAACCGGCGCCCAGATGATCGCCCCGCTGCCCGGCGTGACCGCCACCAAGCCCGGCTCCGCGCAGGTCCCGCTGCCCGGCATCGCCGTGGACGTCGTGGATGAGATGGGCGAGTCCGTCCCCGACGGCCACGGCGGTTTCCTGGTCATCCGCGAACCCTGGCCCGCGATGCTCCGCGGCATCTGGGGCGACCCCGAACGGTTCAAGGACACCTACTGGTCACGGTTCGAAGGCATGTACTTCGCCGGCGACGGCGCCAAGAAGGATGAAGACGGCGACATCTGGCTCCTGGGCCGCGTGGATGACGTTATGAACGTCTCCGGGCACCGGCTCTCCACCACGGAAATCGAATCCGCCCTGGTGTCCCACCCCGCCGTGGCCGAAGCCGCCGTGGTGGGCGCCGCGGACGAGACCACCGGCCAGTCCGTCGTCGCGTTCGTCATCCTGCGCGGGGACGCCGTGGACTCCGGCGACGCCATCGTCCAGGAACTCCGCAACCACGTCGGCAAGGAAATCGGCCCCATCGCCAAACCCAAAACCATCCTCGTGGTCCCGGAACTGCCCAAGACCCGCTCCGGCAAGATCATGCGCCGCCTCCTCAAGGACGTCGCCGAAGGACGCGAAGTCGGGGACGCCACCACCCTGGCCGACAACACTGTGATGCAGCAGATCGCGGCGTCGCTGCGGAAGTAGCTCGGTGGCGGCCGCGAGGAGTGGGGCTCATGCTCCTTCGTCGCTCTGACGCGCGCTTCCGCATAACCCCCACTCCTCGTCGCCGGCGCTGCTCACCACGGTGGGCGGCGCCGTCGCGGTAGGTGGGGACTGGCGCGCGGAGGATGACTGCCACGGGTCAGCGTGGTGCGCCATAGACTGGACCCAGCCCCGTCACCTGATTTGAAGGAACCGCCCCGATGCTCGCTGCCGCACGTCATCAGGCTATTTTGGATGCTGTTCAGCGGGAGCGGGTTGTTCGGGTTTCGGACCTTGCTCAGCAGTTGGGGGTTTCGCTGATGACCGTGCGGCGGGACATTGAGTTGCTCGAGGAAGGCGGCCGGCTGGAGCGCATCCACGGCGGCGCCAAGCTTCCCGGCGATGTCAGCACCCACGAACCCGGCTTCGAGCTCAAGTCCACACAGTTGACGGCTGAGAAACGAGCCATTGCCTTGGCGGCGGCCGGCCTGGTGCACGAAGGCATGGCAGTGGGCTTCAGCGCGGGTACCACCACGTGGGCTCTTGCCAAGGAACTGGTCAAGGGCCCGCGGATCACCGTGGTCACCAACTCCGTGCGCATCGCCGACCTCTTCCACCACGCGTCCCCCGGCCCGGCCCGCTACGCCTCAACGGTGATCCTCATCGGCGGCGAACGCACGCCGTCGGACGCTTTGGTGGGACCCATTGCCACGGGGGCGCTGAAGCAGCTGCATCTGGACGTGCTGTTCCTCGGCGTGCACGGCATGGACGCCGACGCCGGCTTTACCACGCCCAACCTCCTCGAAGCCGAGACGGACCGCGCGTTTGTGGCGGCGGCGCGGAAAGTGGTGGTTTTGGCCGACCACACCAAATGGGGGCTCCAAGGCATCAGCACCATCGCGGCCCTGGACGACGCGGACGAAGTCATCAGCGACGCAGGCCTGGGCGCGGACGCCCAACGGATCCTCGGCGAGCGCGTCGGCAAGGTCCGGATCGCGGGCTAGGACCGCAACGGACGGCTCACGGACAGCCGCAGGACTGGCGGACCTGTAACTCGGCAGGAAAAATGAGGTGTTCCGATTCGTGGCCGCGATGGGCTCCAATCAGGGCGCTGACAGCGGCCTCCGCCATCGCCTTGGCCGGCTGTTTAACTGTTGTAAGAGGGGGCCAGCTGTACTCCGCTTCAGCTGAGCCGTCGAACGAGGCCAGCGCAATGTCCCCGGGCACGGAAACCCCTGCTTCATGGAGTGCACGGAGGATTCCGACAGCCTGCAGGTCAGAGGTAGCAAAAATGGCCGTCGGGCGGCTCGCGGAGGCCAGCAGGCGATTCCCTGCGGCGTAGCCGCCTTCCCGGGTGAAGGCGGTACGGACGATTGGGCCTTCCGGCAGGCCGGCCCCGGCCAGAGCCTGCAGCCAGCCCTCTTCACGGCCGTCATAATAGTTGCCCGTGTTCGTACCCATGGCGAGGGCGATGCTGGTGTGTCCGTGGCCGATCAGGTGTTCAACGGCCGATTTTGCGCCCGCGACCAGGTCCACGCCCACACTGTTGAATCCGGGCGCGTCTCCGCTGTGGTTCAGGAGAACAACAGGTATCTCCGCCGATTCGAGGTCCGTCAGGCCCGGTTCCATCAAAACACTGGAAAGTATGACGCCGTCCACCTGGCGTGCCGCAAGGTTCCGGACGTGCCGGAGTTCCTTGGCGAGGTTTCCATCCGAGTTGGTCAGCAGCAGAGCGTACCCCAGTTCGGCGGCAGCATCTTCGACCGCGTGGGCCAGCAGCGAGAAGAAGGGGTTGCTGTTGTCCGGGATGACCAGGCCAATGGTTTCGCTCGACCCCAGTTTCAGGGCCCGCGCGGCAGCGTTCGGACGGTACCCCAGCCGTCGGATTGCGTCCTGGACCTTCGCTTCCGTGGCCGGGGCCACTTTCTTGGGCCCGCCGTTAACCACATAACTGACGACGGCGGTGCTGACGCCCGCGTACCGGGCAACGTCCTTGCGCGTCACCGGGCCGCGGGGTGTCTGCACTGTGGGAGTCGTCATGCTGTACATGCTAGCTATCAGATCCCCGGGGCGTCGCCGAAGTCACGGATGGGCAGTCGCTCGCCGCCGCGGAGGGCGGACTCGTGCGCCACGATACCGGGCAGCGTGAAACGGGCGGCCATCCAGGCGTTGACCGGCGGGAGCGTGCCGGTGTTGACCGCTGTCACGAAGTCGTCCACCAGGAAATGGTGGCTGCCCTCGTGGCCGTTCGGTGCGCCGCGGAACTCCTCCGGAAGCCGGTCAGCCTCATGGACCGGCGAGAGTCCGGAGACGAAGGCGTCCCTCAGTTCCGGCGCAACGTTGGCCAGTGACGGGTCATCCAGGGACATGCTGGGCCGTGACTCCAGCTGCTCGGAAATGTCGTGGACGTTCTCCTTGTCCTGCCAGACCGAGACTTTTGCGAGCTGCTCAAAGCTGGCTTCCGTCCCGAAGAACCGGAACCGGGACTCCCTGATATGTGAGGGGTAGCCTACGCGGCGCATCTCATTGGTTCGCATGACGCCGCCGTCGTTGAGTTCAAAAAGGGCCGTGGCGTTCGAGAAGTCGTTGCCGAACATGCTGACCGCCTTGTCGAAGACCCCGTCGTTGCGGTCGTCCTTGACTCCGACGCAGCTGACACTGACGGCGTGGGCAGGGACGGCGCCGAGGACTCCCCCGACTGCGTGCGTGGGGTAAAGCATCGGCGGGTAACTGGCGGTTTCCTTCCAGCGCTCACCGCCGCTGTACTGGTAGGCGTCGTAGAAGCCCAGATCCATGTCGTGGACGTAGTCGCCCTCCGTGTAGAAGATCCGCCCGAACTTGCCGGCCGCGTGCTGCTTGCGGGCATAGACGGTGGCCGGGTTGTAGTAGCTGGTCTCCCCCATCATGTAGACAAGGCCGGTTTCGCGGACCGTGGCGATGATCCTGGCGATTTCCTTCTCGGAAATGGCCATGGGGACGGCTGAGTAGACGTGCTTGCCGGCGCGGAGCGCCTGCTCCACCAGCGGACCGTGCGTCCAGCGCTGGGTGAAGATGGCGACGGCGTCGACGTCGGAGGCGAGGAGGTCCTCGAAGCTTGCCTTCGACCCCGCCAGGTGGTGGCGGTCCACGGCCTCCGCCGCCCGTTCCGGAAACTCATCCACTACCTGGACGGCGCTGACGCCGGGGTGGAGGTTGAAGAGGTGCGCGAACTGGCCGCCGAACTGGCCAACTCCTACTACGCCGATTGAAAACGTCATTGTTTGCCTTCCTAGGTGCCGTGGACGAGCCACGGGCAAGCGCTGTCCATCAGGATTCCCAGTGTTTCACCACAATCTACTCGAGTCAATAGACTTATTGCTGGATAAAACCCTTTAGATCTAGGCAAAAAACGAACACTTGCCATCACTAATCTACTCGTGTAGATTTCTCGGCAGTTGTTATCCACATCACAGTCCAGGAAAGGGTCGACGATGACCACCCTTGCCAAACCCGCACGAACCGCCCGGCCGCAGACCGGAGCGCCGTCACCCCGCGGCAGCTACCGTCGGCTGGGCGACCTCAAGATCGCCCTCTTTTTCATCGCCCCGGCCATGATCGGCTTCATCTTCTTCTACGTGGTTCCCACCATCCGTGGCGTGTACCTGAGCTTCACGGAGTACAGCATCCTCGGCGACCCGGAATGGGTGGGGATGGACAACTACACGGCCATCGCCAAGGATCCGCTGTTCTGGAATTCCCTGGCCGTCACCGGCCAGTACGTGTTCCTCAACATCGTCCTCCAGACGGCACTGGCACTGGGCCTGGCCCTCCTGATGCATCAGGTGGCGAAGTCCACGCTGGTCCGCGGCGCCCTGCTCCTGCCGTACCTGATGTCCAACGTCATCGCGGCGCTGCTCTGGTTCTGGATGCTCGACTATCAGATCGGCGTGGTGAACCAGTTCATCGAATGGGCCGGCCTCCCCCGCGTCGCCTTCTTCGGCAGCGAGGAGTGGGCCATCCCCACCCAGGCCGTGATCAACACCTGGCGCCACATGGGCTACACCGCGCTGCTCATCTTCGCCGGCCTCCAGGCGATTCCGGGCCACCTCTATGAAGTCGCCAAACTGGACGGCGCTTCAGCGTTCCAGACCTTCCGCAAGATCACCGTCCCGCTGCTGCGCCCGGTCCTGGTACTGGTCCTCGTAGTCACCGTGATCGGTTCCTTCCAGGTCTTCGACACGGTGGCCGTCACCACCCAGGGCGGACCGGTCAATGCCACCCGGGTCATCCAGTACTACATCTACCAGCGTGCCTTCACCGAGTCGGACTTCGGCTACGGATCCGCCATCGCCGTCATTCTCTTCCTCATCCTCGCCCTGGTGGCCTTCATCCAGATGAAGTTCCTCAAGGGCAACGAGTCGGACCTGGACTAAGGAGTCCCGCATGAGCACCACCATCAGCCGCACGGCAGCGCCGGTCCCAGCCCGCCGCCGTCGCCCGTTCAACGCCCGCCGCGCGGGCGCCTGGGCCCTCCTGGTCCTGGCGATCGCCGTCTCCGTGCTTCCGTTCCTGTGGGTACTGCGCACGGCACTGTCCACCAACAGCTCCCTGGCCGCCCAGTCGGCAAGCCTGCTTCCGGCGGACTTCACCTGGGGCGCATTTATGCGGGTGTTCGGGCTGCAGAGCCCGGCGGAAGCCGTGGCGGAAGGCGGTTCCGGGGCAGCCATCGACTTCTGGCTGTACCTGCGCAACTCCGTCATCTTCTCCTCCATCACCACCGCCGGCGCCGTGTTCTTCAGCGCGATGGCCGCCTACGCCTTCGCCCGGCTGCGCTGGAAGGGCCGGAACGCCGTCTTCAGCCTGTTCCTGGGCACCATGCTGGTCCCGCCGATCTTCACGGCGCTGCCCAACTTCCTGCTGATCAAGAACCTGGACCTGCTCAACACGATGCTCGGCATGGTCCTCCCGTACGTCTTTATGACCCCGTTCGCCATCTTCTTCCTCCGCCAGTTCTTCCTGAACATGTCCCGCGAGGTTGAAGAAGCGGCAATGCTCGACGGCGCCAAGCACCTGCGCATCTTCTTCCAGATTGTGCTGCCCAACGCCGCAGCCCCCATCGCCACCCTGGCGCTGCTCACCTTCATCGGCCAGTGGAACGAATACTTCTGGCCGCTGCTGGTGGGTTCCCAGGACGACGTTCGGGTCCTGCAGGTGGGCCTGGGTGTCTTCAAGTCCCAGGCCCCGCAGGGATCCCCTGACTGGTCCGGCCTGATGGCCGCCACCCTCATCTCGGCGCTTCCCGTCCTCATCCTCTTCGCCGCCTTCGGCAAGAAGATCGTCAATTCCATCGGCTTCTCCGGCATCAAATAAGCACCCCCAACCATTACCCCCTCCTGCACCCCCACGAACGGAAACAGAAACCATGAAGAAATCCCTCGGCGCCGTCGCCGTCGCCGCCGCCATCGCGCTCTCCCTGTCCGCCTGTGGCGGCGGAGGCTCCTCCGCTGAATCGGCCAAGGGCGAGATCAACTACTGGCTGTGGGACGCCAACCAGCTTCCCGCATACCAGCAGTGTGCCACCGACTTCCAGAAGGCCAACCCGGACATCTCCGTCAAGATCACCCAGCGCGGCTGGGACGACTACTGGAGCACCCTGACCAACGGTTTTGTGGGCGGCACCGCGCCGGACGTCTTCACCAACCACCTGGGACGTTACGGCGAACTCGCCGAGAACAAGCAACTGCTGGCCCTCGACGATGCAGTGAAGAAGGACAACGTAGATGTGTCCAAGTACAACGAGGGCCTCGCGGACCTTTGGGTTGGCCAGGACGGCAAGCGCTACGGCCTGCCGAAGGACTGGGACACCATCGGCCTGTTCTACAACAAGGGCATGCTCGCCAGCGCCGGCGTCACCGAGGACCAGATGAAGAACCTCACCTGGAACCCGGAGGACGGCGGCACCTACGAGGACGTCATCGCCCACCTGACCGTTGACAAGGCCGGCAAGCGCGGGGACGAAGCCGGCTTCGACAAGAACAACGTCGCCGTCTACGGCCTTGGCCTCAACGGCGGTGGCGACTCATCCGGCCAGACCGAATGGAGCTACCTGACCAACACCACCGGCTGGTCCCACACGGACAAGAACCCGTGGGGCACCCACTACAACTACGACGATCCCAAGTTCCAAAACAGCATGGCCTGGTTCGCGGGGCTGGCTGATAAGGGCTACATGCCCAAGCTGGAAACCACGGTCGGCGCGAGCATGGCCGACACGTTCGCAGCAGGAAAGTCCGCCATCAACGCCCACGGCTCCTGGATGACCGGCCAGTACATGGGCTACAAGGGCCTCGAGGTGGGCATCGCACCTACTCCCGTGGGACCCGAAGGCAAGCGTGCGTCCATGTTCAACGGCCTGGCGGATTCAATCTGGGCCGGGACCAAGAAGAAGGACGCCTCGATCAAGTGGGTTGAGTACCTCGCCTCGGCTGACTGCCAGGACGTGGTTGCTTCGAAGGCCGTTGTCTTCCCCGCGCTGAAGGCCTCTTCCGAGAAGGCTGCGGAAGCCTTCAAGGCAAAGGGTGTGGACGTCACCGCGTTCACGGAGCACGTCAAGAACAAGACCACGTTCCTGTACCCCATCACGGATAACACGGCCAAGGTCAAGGGCATCATGGAGCCCGCCATGGACGCAGTGGTCTCGGGCAAGGCCCCGGCCAGCTCCCTGACCCAGATCAACGAACAGGTCAACGCCCTCTTCAAGTAGGCCCGGCTTTACCGGCTGTGCGCCGCGGGCCCCGTGTCCCGCGGCGCACAGCCTTCCCATTCAAACCCCACGCAGAAGGACAGCATTCTATGGACCCCCTCCACCTCCGTGCCGCCGGCACCAGCCTGGTGATGAGCTTCGACAGCGGGGAGGCCGAGGTCATCCACTGGGGTGCGGACCTGGGCAGCGCACTGCCGGACCTCGCCATCCTCGGTGACCCGATCCCCCATTCCGCCATCGATACCCCTGTGCCCGCCGGCCTCCTGCCGCAGGCCGCCTCCAGCTGGCGCGGCCGTCCCGCGCTCCGCGGCCACCGCATCGCCGACGGCGTCTCCGGCCTCGATTTCTCGGTCCGCCTCCGCACGGTGAGCGCCACCGCCGAAGGGACGTCCGCCGCCGGCAGTTCCGCGCATATTGTCCAGTCAGACTCCGACGCCGGCATCACCGTTTCGTCCGCCCTGACACTGCACGACGGCGGCCTGCTCGAGCTGCGGCACACCGTCACCAACGACGGCACCACCCCCTACCAGCTCGACGAACTGGCGACCGTCCTCCCAGTGGCCCCGGACGCCGTCGAACTTTTGGACCTGACCGGGCGCTGGTGCCGGGAACGCCACCCGCAGCGCCGCCCCATCCAGCAGGGCACCTGGGTGCGGAGCGGCCGCCACGGCCGCACCGGGCACGACTCGTCGCTGCTCTTCGCCGCCGGCACCGCGGGCTTTGGCAACCGCCACGGGAAAGTGTGGGCCACCCACCTGGCCTGGAGCGGCAACCACGAGCAGTTCGCGGACAGCATCGGCGACGGCCGCACCATGGTCGGCGGCTCCGAACTCCTCGGCCCGGCCGAAGTCCTCCTCGCACCCGGCGCCAGCTACACCACGCCGGCCCTGTTCGCGGCCTACTCGGAGCGCGGCCTGGACGGCATCAGCGAGGCGTTCTACAGCTGGTTCCGGGCCCGCCCGCACCACGTGCTGCCTGCCGCCGGTGTCTCCCGGCACCCGGGCAAGCCCCGCCCGGTGGTCCTCAACACCTGGGAGGCGGTTTACTTCGACCACAATTTGACCTCGCTGATTGAACTTGCGGACTCTGCTGCGGAACTCGGCGTCGAGCGTTTTGTGCTCGACGACGGCTGGTTCCGCGGGCGCCGCGACGACCACGCCGGCCTGGGCGACTGGTACGTGGACGAATCGCTCTGGCCGGACGGGCTCACGCCGCTGATCGAGGCCGTGACTTCGCGCGGGATGGAGTTCGGGCTCTGGGTGGAACCGGAAATGGTCAACCTGGATTCGGACGTTGCCCGCGCGCATCCGGAGTGGATCGTGGGCCCGTCCGTCCTGTCCCACAAGGACGGCGGGCGGCTGCCGCTCGAGTGGCGGAACCAGCACGTCATCGACCTCGTCAACCCCGACGCCTGGCAGTACATCTTCGACCGCATCGACGCACTGCTGCGCGAGAACAACATCCGCTACCTCAAGTGGGACCAGAACCGGGACCAGGTGGAACACGGCCACGCCGGCCGCGCCTCGGTCCACGAACAGACACTGGCCGCCTACCGCCTGTTCGACGAGCTCAGGAAGGCGCATCCCGGCGTCGAGATTGAAAGCTGTTCCTCCGGCGGTGCGCGCGTTGACCTGGGGATCCTGGAGCGCACCGACCGCATCTGGGCCTCGGACTGCAACGACGCCCTGGAGCGGCAGACCATCCAGCGCTGGACCGGGCTGGTGGTTCCACCGGAGCTGGTGGGCGGGCACATCGGGCCCTCCACCTCCCACACCACGGCCCGCACGCACGATCTCTCGTTCCGCGCCATCACGGCGTTGTTTGGGCACTTCGGCATGGAGTGGGACGTGCGGCAGGTGGCGGGCACCGAGCGGGAGGAGCTCAAGCGTTTCATCGCGCTCTACAAGGAGCACCGCGGCCTGATCCACTCCGGGCGCATGGTCCGGGCCGACCTCGCCGACGGTTCGCTGATGCTGCACGGCGTCGTGGCTCCGGTTGCCGCCCAGGCCGGACCGAACACCGTTCAGCCGGGCACCGTTCAGCCGGGCACCGTTCAGCCGGGCACGACGGCGGCGCTGTTCGCCCTGGTCAGCACGGGCACCTCCTTCGCCGAAAAGACCGGCCGGATCACCATCCCCGGGCTGGAACCGGACCGTGACTACCGGGTGGAAGCCATCTTCCCGGCGCCCGGCGACGCGGACTACGCCCACACGTTCACACAGGTCCGTCCCCCGGCCTGGCTGACGGACGGGGCCGGGGCCAACGGGCGTTTCCTCGCCGAGGTGGGCCTGCCGATGCCCCTCCTCAACCCGGAGCATGCGCTGGTGTTGGAGTTCATAGCGTTGTAGCGGCCAGGCGTGGGATTCTGCACCATCATTCACGTTCCGCAGTCCGCGGGCGCCGGAAATCCGGCCCCGCGGACCCGGCCGGTCCGAATGATTGTGCAGAATCCCACGGGTAGATTGGAGCCATGACTGATGCTGCTTCCCCCGCCTCCGAATCCGTTTCTCCCACCGGCCGCGACGCCAGCCGGCGCGGCACCATCCTGGTGATCAACGGCCCCAACCTCAACCTGCTGGGGACCCGCGAACCGGAAAAGTACGGCACCTCCACGCTCGCCGACGTCGAACGGCTTGCTGCCACGGCCGCTGAGGCCCATGGATTCGACGTCGAATGCGTCCAGTCCAACCATGAGGGCGTCCTGCTGGACGTCATCCACGCGGCCCGCGCCAACGCCGTCGGCATCGTCCTGAACGCGGGCGCCTTTACCCACACGTCCGTAGCCCTGCGCGATGCCCTGGCAGCGGTACAGCTGCCCGCCGTCGAGGTGCACATCACCAACGTGCACCAGCGCGAGGAATTCCGGCACCACTCCTACCTGTCGCCGGTATGCGCAGCGGTGATCGTGGGAGCCGGCGTGTTCGGTTATAAGCTCGCCATCGACTACCTGGCCGAAGCCCTCTAACCCCAGCCCTCCGCCAGTACAGAGCGCGCTGCTACTTCTGGATGCACTGCCCCGAAGAAACGGGCGCGCTGAAGCCGGCAGCCTGCGATGCCACCGGGTAGAGGTCATCCATGGTGATCGCGAAACCCATCTCGGCGTCGGAGGTTGCCTTGGCGAAGATGACGCCGGCCACTTGGCCGTCCGTCGTCAGAAGCGGTCCGCCGGAGTTCCCGGGCTGGACGTCCCCGGCCAGCCGATAAATGTCCTCGGGCGCCGGGTTCTGGCCGTAGATGTCAGGCACCAGGACCGAGGTGATGTCCTGCACAGTGGCGGGGTTGGATTTGAACGGACCGCCGTGGGGGTAGCCGGCGAAGGCAGCCTGGCTACCGCCGGGAAGGTCCGATGTCAGGGCCAGCGGTTCGGAAGGCAGGCCGTCGACAGCCAGCACGGCGAGGTCGTGCCGGGTGTCGAAGTAGACCACACGCCCGGGCATAGCGCCACCGTTGGGGATCTCCACCACTGGCTGCGACACGCCCGCCACCACATGGGCGTTGGTCACAACCCGCCCCGGAGACACCACGAAGCCGGTGCCGGTCTGGTTCTGGCCGCATTGATAGGCCGTTCCGGCGATTTTCAGGACCGACTCGGCCGCCCGGTTCAGGGCCGGCGTGTTGGTGCTGGCATTAGGCACGGATACTTGGGGTCCCTGGCCAAGGCCCTCAATCAGCGTGGGAATGCCGTTGCCGATCACCGTTGAACGCAACTGAGCGAGGGTGGCCTTCACCGGGACTGGCGTCAGGCCGTCGATGTAGCGGATCACCTTGGACTCGGCCAGCTGCTGGGAAACAAAGGGAACGCCCAGGGAGCTGACGCTGAAAGCCAGCATGGACATCACTAGCGCTGACACCACCACATTCACGGCGCCGCCAACCAACCGGTCCGCCGCACGCAGGGGCTGGATCCGCACTACGCCGCGGATTTTCCGCCCGATCATGGTCCCCAAACCATGCCCCATGGCCATCAGTACGACGGCGGCGGCCACAATGGCCGTAAGCCTCCACCCGGAGTCGTCAACAAACTCGCTGACGAGCGGTACGGCAAAAAAGGCGGCCACGGCGCCGGCGGCGAAACCCGCGATTCCGCCGAGGGTGACCAGGAAGCCGTTGCGCAGGCCATAGATCAGGTAAGACAGCAGGGCCAGGATCAGCGCCAGGTCGAGAACGGTCAAGCCAAACACTGACGCTCCTTTAATACGGTTGAGACCCAATTCTAGTGGCGTACGCTGACATTCTTCTGTGGGGTGCCTGACGCTCACGGAGCCCGCCGCTCCACGGCGTAATAGCTGCCCCGGACCGCTTGGGGCAGCTATCCACTGGCCTGCAGGAACGCATCCAGCGGCGTTTCCGCTGCCAAGTACGTCACAGAACCTTGAAAATTCTGAAACAATGGCAAAAGCGCCACAGCCGACACTTTTTTATTTGGGAGATTTCATGGACATCGAGGTACTGCGCCGAGCACCACTATTCGCAACGCTTGACGACGAGGCGTTCCGGCTGCTGACCGATGAGCTGACCGAGGTTGACCTTTCCCGCGGTGCATCGGTATTCCGCGAGGGCGATCAGGGTGACCAGCTCTACTTCATCGTCTCCGGCAAGGTGAAGCTGGGCCGCACGTCCCCCGACGGCCGCGAATCCCTGCTCGCCATCCTCGGCCCGGGCGAACTGTTCGGCGAAATGGCACTCTTTGACCCCAGCCCCCGCACGGCCACTGCCACTGCAGTTTCCGAGACCCGACTGGCCGGCCTGAAGAATGAGAGCCTCAACGGCCTGCTGCGCACCCGCCCGGAGGTTTCAGCCCAGCTGCTGCAGGCTCTGGCCCGCCGCCTGCGCCGCACCAACGACTCGCTGTCTGACCTGGTCTTCTCCGACGTACCGGGCCGCGTGGCCAAGGCTCTCCTGGACCTGGCGGACCGCTTCGGCCGCCCGGCGACCGACGGCGTCCTGGTGGCCCACGAACTCACTCAGGAGGAACTGGCCCAACTGGTTGGCGCGTCCCGTGAGACGGTCAACAAGGCCCTGGCGGAGTTCGTCCAGCGCGGCTGGCTCCGCCTCGAAGCCCGCGCCGTTGTGATTCTCGACATGCAGCGCCTCCGCCAGCGCTCCCGCTAAAACTCACCAGCTTTACATGCACGAAGGCCGACTCCGGGAAACGGGAGCCGGCCTTTTGCGTCAACCCATCCCCCAACGCTCTCTCACTTAATGCACTAAAACGAGGAACGCTCTCTCACTTCCCTAAACAAAGTGATAGAGCGTTGCCCGAAAACTCACATTGAGTGATAAAGCGTCGGCCAAAAACCCGCATCAAGTGAGAGAGCGTCTAGCTGGGTGGCAGTCTTTCGCGTAGGAGCGCATCGCGAGCTTGCGAGTGTTGGGAAGGGACCTACGCGCTAAGCGACGGCGAAAGGCTAGCGCACAGCGGGCCCAACGTGGTCCGCGGACCTAGCGTTCGCGTTGAGGGTCGCCGGCTATAGTTTTGGCGGCCTCGACCTCGAGCATGAGTTTGCCGTCCTCTTCGACGAGCTTCGGCTGATACACGTGGGGCTTGCGCTTGTAGCTGAGGTAGGCGATGCAGCCGTTTGCGGCGGCCATTTTTTCGAGCATGATCTCCGAGCCCGGCACCAGGAGTTGGCCGAGGGTGAGGCCAACGGTGTTCTCCTGGCCCACCTCATCCCCCAGAGCGGTGGTGTTGCGTTCGGCGACGGCCTTGGTGGCGCACACCCAGCGACCCCAGATTCCCTTGCTTTCGAGCAGGCTGGGCTGCTGGTTCATCGGCACGGTGGCGGCGAAGTAGCGGGTGTCGAAACGGCGGTGCGCGAAGTCCGGACTCCGCCAGTTGACCAGTGGTTTGAGCAGGTCTGTCCGCAACGCGAGGCCACGCTTGGTAAGCAACTCGGTGAAGGTTTTCTCCTGCTCCGCCACCGCCACCCGGATGCGCATCCATTCGTGGCTCGACGTGCCTTCCACGGTGTTGGACATGTCCGGTCCGGCAAGCAGCACCCCTGTTTCCTCAAACAGTTCGCGAATGGCGCCCACAACGTGGCGGCGGGCCAGTCCGACGTCGTCCGTCCCCAACTGCTCGGCCCAATGCTGTGGCGAGGGGCCCAGCCAGGCGACGGAGTCGTCGTCGGTTGCTTCCAAGGAACCCCCGGGGAAGGCGAGCACGCCCAGCGGCGAGGATCCGGGCCGGTATCCCAGCCACGTCTCCAGGCCGGTGGGCGAATCGCGCAGAAGCACCACGGAGGATGCCAGGCGGGCGGCACGAGGTGTCCGCTCACCATGTTCGAACCAGCTTCGGGCCGCCCCTTCAAGCTCCGGAGGGAGGGCGAACAAGCGTCTGGCAAGCTGAGGCAATTGAGTGAACCGGTTCCTTAGCTGAATTCAGCGATCAGTTCGACTTCTACCGGAGAGTCGAGCGGAAGGACTGAGACGCCGACGGCCGAGCGGGCGTGCTGGCCGGCGTCGCCAAACACCTTGCCCAGGAGCTCGGACGCGCCGTTGATGACACCCGGCTGGCCGGTGAAGGACGGGTCTGAGGCAACGAATCCCACCACTTTGACGATCCGGGTGATGCGGTCAAGATCACCTATGACGCTCTTCACGGCCGCCAGCGCATTGACGGCGCAGACGGCGGCGTAGGCTTTGGCGGCGTCCGGGGACACTGTGGGCTCGTCGGAAGTGCCCTCAGTGCCGGTGGAGACCTTGCCGGTTGCTTCGAGTTTTCCGTTAATAAACGGCAACTGCCCGGACGTGTAGACGTGGCTGCCGGTGATGACTGCCGGAACGTAGGCGGCCACTGGCACGGCCACCTCCGGAAGGGTCAGGCCAAGCTCGGCGAGGCGCTGCTCGACGGCGGAAATCGGCGCCTCTGCCGCGCCGGAGGTGGTTTCTGCGGTGGAGCTCATCGCTACTGCTTCTCCCTCTTGAGGTAGGCAACCAGGCCGTTGCCGTCAGGTCCGGTGACTACCTGGACGAGCTCCCAGCCGTCCTCTCCCCACTGGTCCAAAATCTGCTTCGTGGCGTGAATAATGAGCGGAATCGTCGCGTACTCCCATTTGGTCATGAAAGAAAGACTAGTCCTTGCCGGTAAAGTGGAAAACATGGTGACTCGTAAGAACCCCATTTTCGACACGGCCACTACCCTCGGAAAGATTTTTGGCTTCCTTGGCGTGAGCGCTATTTGTGGTGTCCTGGTGGCGGGCCTGTTGGTTCCCGCCGCGGCTGTCTCCGGCAGCGCGGCGAGCGGTTCGATCGAGTTCTTCGACACCCTCCCCGCGGAGCTGAAGGTGGACCCGCCCAACCAGACCACCCGGATCCTGGCAGCGGACGGTAGCCAGATCGCCAGCGTCTACTCAGAGAACCGCACCAAGGTCAGCCTGGACCAGATTTCGCCGTTTATGAAGGAAGCCGTCATCGCGGTGGAGGACAGCCGGTTCTTCGAGCACGGCGGCGTGGACACCACCGGCATCATGCGGGCGCTCGTGGCCACCGCCCGGGGTAACAAGCAGGGCGCCTCCACCATCACCCAGCAGTACGTCAACAACGTCCTCAACGCCAACCTCGCAGCCGAGGGAAATGAAGAGGCCATCAAGCTCAACGGCGTTAACAAGGGCGTCGGGGACAAGCTTCGGGAGATGAAGCTGGCCATTGCCCTTGAAAAGGAATTCTCCAAGGAGCAGATCCTTGAGGGCTACCTGAACATCGTCTTCTTCAACCGTGACGCCTACGGCATTGAGGCCGCGTCCAAGTTCTTCTTCAGCACCACCGCCAAAGACCTCACGCTCCCGCAGTCTGCACTCCTTGCGGGCCTCGTCAACAGCCCGTCGGCCTTTGACCCGATCACCAACCCTGAGAGCTCCAAGGTCCGCCGGGACCTGGTTCTGGGCCTGATGCTGAACCAGCATAAGATCAGCCAAGCCGATCACGACGCCGCCGTGGCAACCCCGGTGGAGACCAAGGTTACGCCTGCGCGCCAGGGCTGCGCCTACGCGTCCACCGCCCCGTACTTCTGCGACTACGTGCTCCACCTGCTCGAGAACAACCCGGCCTACGGTGCCGACATCAAAGAGCGCCAACGGCTCATCTATGGTGGCGGCCTGACCATCACCACCACGCTGGATCCCGCAGCCCAGGCGTCCGCCCAGGAACAGGTCAACGCTTCAGCGGGCGCCAATCCGGACAAGTGGGGGGCCGCAATGATCGCCGTGCAGCCGAACACAGGCAAGATCATCACCATGGCGCAGAACACCACGTTCCTGCCGACCGAGGGCGGCTTTGACTCCCAGGTAAATTTCAACGTGGACCAGTTGGATAAGGACGGCAACGACCTCAACGGCATGGGCGGCGCCCAGCCGGGGTCCACCATGAAGCCCTTTACGTTCGCAGAGTGGCTGAATGAGGGCAAAACAATGAATACCGTTGTCAACGCCGCGCAGCGCCGCTACCCGCTGAACTTCCCATGGAAGAACACCTGCGGCACGATGAACGGCGCCTACAACACCGCGCAGAAGGCCCTTGGCGCGGCGGACGACCTGCAGAACGCCGAGCCCCAGTGGTACCGGCCCCTGACCGTCCTTGAAGGTCTCTACAACTCGATCAACACCGTCACGTTTGCCTCCGCTGCCCAGCTGGACTTCTGCGGAATCCAAAAAGTCGTGGACGCCGTGGGGCTTCACAGCGGCCTCCCTGCTGCGGACGGCACACCGAATCCCAAGGTCGACATGTTCACCCTGGGCAACTTGCTTGGCTCAACCCAGACTTCGCCGCTGACCATGGCCAGCGCCTTCGCCACGTTCGCGAACGACGGCAAGTACTGCGAGGCGATTGCCATCTCGTCCGTTACGGATGCCACCGGCAAGCAGTTGCCCGCTCAGTCCACCACCTGCCGCGACGCCATCAAGCCTGAGGTAGCACGCGGCGTGAACTACGCCTTGCAGGAAGTCCTAAACAAGGGATCAGGCTCCTTGATCCAGCCACGGATCTCCACCAAGACCAGCTTCCCGATCGGCGCCAAGACCGGTACGTCCAACAACAACGGATCCACCTGGGTGGTGGGACACACCACGGGCCTGGCCACCGCCGCGTGGTACGGTGATCCGCTGGGCAACCAGAGCCGGTCCGGCCAGAACGTGACCATCAACGGCAAGTTCTACCAAGGCATCGACGGCTACATGATTGCGGGGCCCATGTTCTCCAAGTTCATGGCCCAGATCGCGCCGGGCTACGGCACCAACCCGTTCCCTGCGCCGCCCTCCAACATGGTGAACGGAACACCGGCCAGGACTACGCCGTCAACACAGGGAACCACGCCTACACAGGCCCCCGCCCAGCCGGCTCCTTCAGCGCCGGCCACTAACAGCCCTGGCAACAACGAGAAGAAGGACTAGCGGCCCATGGCTGTCAGTCCTGACTTGGCCAGCCGCGTCCGGAACATCGGGCGCGGCTTCGCCGTAACTGCGGCCGCCGGAACCACAGCTGGTCTGGCCGCCTTCGGCTACGGGATGTGGGAGAAGAACCAGTTTGTCCTGCGCGAGGAAACACTGCCCATCCTGCCGCCGGGCCAGGCGCCCTTCCGGGTCCTGCACCTGAGCGATATCCACTTCGTCCCCGGCCAGGACACCAAGGCCCAGTGGCTGGAGTCGCTGGCCTCGCTGAAGCCTGATCTGGTGGTCAACACCGGCGACAACCTGAGCCACGTCAAAGCGGTGGATCCCCTCCTCAAGGCACTGCGCCCGCTCCTGGAATTTCCCGGCGTGTTTGTGCCCGGGTCCAACGACTACTACGCCCCCACGCTCAAGAACCCCGCGTCCTACTTGCTGGGGCCTTCGAAGAGCCAGCCGGAGCCAGTCGAACTGGACTGGCCACGGCTTCGCTCCGGGTTTGGCATGGCCGGCTGGGTGGACCTCACCAACCGGCACCAGTCGGTGGTGCTGAAAGGGATCCGCTTCGACTTCTCCGGCGTGGACGATCCGCACCTGAACCGGGAGCGCTACGCCGGCTGGCCCCGCGGCACCCGTCACCAGGACCAGGACCCGCACCTCCGCGTGGCGGTCATCCATGCCCCCTACCAGCGCGTGCTGGACCACTTCACCGAGGACGGCGCGGACCTTCTACTCGCGGGCCACACCCACGGCGGCCAGCTCTGCATCCCCGGTTACGGCGCGCTCGTGGCCAACTGCGACATCCCCACGTGGCGGGCCAAGGGTCTCAACAACTGGGAAAGTGATGGACGCACGACGCCGGTAAACGTCTCGGGCGGCATCGGCACCTCCCGTTTCGCCCCCATCCGCATCGCCTGCAAGCCAGAGGCCGTGCTGCTGACGCTGACTTCCCCCGCATAGAGACCCGTTGCTCCCTCACTTTTGGTCGCCAACAGAGCCACAAAAGCCTGCGTTAAGTGATAGAGCGTCACCACAAAACCCGCATTAAGTGATAGAGCGTCGCAACGAAGTGATAGGGCTGTGACGGAGGTTCGGCGCTCACGCCATGACATAGGGTAGTTGCTAAGGGAAACTACATTTTGTTGTATAGCTTGAGAAGCGGGCATGGCCAAGCAGACCTCATTTTTCAGATCCATCAGCCGTCTTTATCCCCACGTCAGGCCGATCCTCCTCCGGCTGGTACTGGGACTTCTCAGCGCCCTGCTGGCCAGCCTCGTTGCGCTGACCATCCCCCAGGTGCTGCGCGTCCTGATCAATGAGTCGCTGCAACCCGGCGGCGCCCACGACGCTGTCTGGACTGCCGCCGTCGTGATCCTGCTCCTGGGCGTCGCCGAGGCCGTCCTCGTGGCCCTTCGCCGGCAGTTCGTGATCAACCCGGCAACCACCGTGGAAACCCGGATGCGCGTTTCCCTCTACGGGCACCTGCAGGACCTGACCGTCTCCTTCCATGACAGGTGGGGCTCCGGCCAACTGCTCTCCCGCGCCATGACGGACCTGAACTTCCTGCGGCGCTGGATGGCCTTCGGTGCCATCATGCTGGTGGTCACCACCCTCACCGTGGTGATCGGCATCGTGGTGATGTTCTCCATGAGCTGGCAGCTGGCGCTGATCTTTATGGCCGCCGCGGTGCCCATCATGGCCTACAGCTTCCGTTTCCGGACCCGGTTCAGCAAAGTGGCGCGCCGCAGCCAGGACCAGGCCGGCGACCTCGCCACCACTGTGGAGGAGTCCGTCCACGGCATCCGCGTACTGAAGGCATTCGGCCGCAGCCGCGAGGCCCTGGAGAACTTCAACGAACAGGCCGAGGAGCTGCGCCAGACCGAAATTGCCAAGGCCAAACACCAGGCAACCTTCACCTTGGTGGTCACCCTGCTCCCGGAACTCGCCCTGGGCGCCGGGTTGGTGGTGGGTGTGATGCTTTGCGCGAGCGGCCAGCTGAGCATCGGCGCCCTGGTGGCCTTCTTCGCCACTGCCGCGGTGGTGGCCACGCCGGTGGAGTTCTCCGGGATGCTGCTGGCCATGGCACTGACCGCCAAGGCCGCCCTTGACCGCCACTTTGAAGTGATGGATTCAGTGAACACCATCACCAGTCCCCCGGCCCCGCGCAAGCCCGCGGAGCTCAAGGGCACACTCAGCTTCAACAACGCCACCTTCGCATTCGAGGACGCGCCGGACAAGCCCATCCTCTCTGACATCAACCTGGCGGTACGGCCGGGCGAAACCATGGCGTTGGTGGGCATCACCGGCAGCGGCAAGAGCGCACTGATCCAGCTGGTCCCGCGCCTGTACGACGTCACGGCCGGTTCCATCACCATCGACGGCGTGGACGTGCGCGAGTTCGACGTCGGGGAGCTCCGGCGCGTGGTGGCTGTCGCGTTCGAGGACACCACGCTTTTCTCCAGCTCTGTCCGGGACAACGTCCTCCTCGGGGCAACGGACCGGTCCGAAGAAGCCTTGGACGAGGCGCTGGACGTAGCGCAGGCGCATTTCGCGTACTCGCTGCCGGCAGGTGTGGACACGCTCATCGGCGAGGAGGGCCTGAGCCTGTCCGGCGGGCAGCGCCAGCGGATCGCCCTCGCCCGGGCCATCGCGGCGCGCCCACGCGTGCTGGTGCTGGATGACCCCCTCTCCGCCCTCGACGTGCATACCGAGGAGCTGGTGGAAAACCGGCTCCGCGCGGTCCTGAAGGACACCACCACGCTGATCGTCGCGCACCGCCCGTCCACGGTCGCGCTGGCAGACCGGGTGGCGCTGCTCGAGGGAGGCCGGATCGCCGCCGTCGGAACCCACACGGACCTGCTGGCGCACAATCCCCATTACCGCTACGTCATCGCCAGCCTCGACCAGGAACCGCGGGACCTGGATTCGGAGCTGTCGGAGCTTGAGGAAGCGGCAGATGCAGAGGAAATCACCCGATGAGCAACGCAACCTTCGGCACCGCCAACGAGGACAACGCGCACCTCAGCAAGGCGGACAGCAAAACCGTACGACGGCGGTCGCTCGCCCTGCTTGCCAGGCTGATCCGTCCGGTGCGGCTCAGGTTCTGGCTGACCATCGCCACGGTGGTCCTCTCCCAGGCCGCCCGCGTGGCAGGGCCGGCGCTGATCGCGTTCGGCATCGACCACGCCCTCCCTGCCCTGCAGGCAGGTGACAACCTCCCGCTGGTGCTCACCGGCGTCGCGTACCTGCTCGCGGCGGTCGCGACGGCGGGACTCACCTCCCTGTACGTCACCTCCACGGCGCGGCTCAGCCAGGCCATGCTGCTGGACCTGCGCGTCCGGGTCTTCCGGCACACCCAGCGGCTGAGCCTGGAATTCCACGAGAAATACACGTCGGGCAGGATCATTGCCCGGCAGACCTCGGACCTGGAGGCCCTGCGCGAACTCTTGGATTCCGGTGTCAGCTCGCTCGCCTCGGGCCTGCTGTTTATGGTGTTCACCGCCATCACGCTGTTCGCCCTGGACTGGCGCAGTGGGCTGATTGTCCTGGCTGCCGGTGTGCCTATGTTCTTCCTGGCGCGCTGGTACCAAAAGCACTCCCAGATCGCGTTCCGTGAATCGCGTGTGGTGTCCGCCCGGCTCATTGTGCACTTTGTGGAAACCATGACCGGGATCCGGGCCGTGAAGGCGTTCCGCAAGGAACAGGAGAACGCTGAGCAGTACAGCCGGCTGTCCGAGGACTACCGGCGCGTTACGGTGCGTTCCATCAACCTCAACGGCATTTTCCAGCCCGGCCTGGTGCTGATCGGCAACGTCTGCGTGGCCGTGGTGCTGCTGTTCGGCGGCTTCCGGGTGCTGGGCGGGGATCTGGCGGTCGGCGTGCTGCTGGCGTTGATCCTGTCCACCAAGCGCTTCTTCCAGCCCGTGGACCAGATGGCGATGTTCTACAACTCGTTCCAAAGCGCGCAGGCAGCCTTGGAGAAGGTGTCCGGGCTGCTGGAGGAAATCCCGACGGTCCGCCCGCCCAAAAATGCCGTGGAGCTTCGCGATGCCAGGGGAACGGTGGACTTCAAGGGCGTGGAGTTCCGCTACGGTGACGGCCCGGTGGTCATCCCCACGATGGACCTGCACATCCCCGCCGGGCAGACCGTGGCCCTGGTTGGCCAGACCGGTGCCGGGAAATCCACCTTGGCGAAGCTGATCGCCCGCTTCTACGACGTCTCCTCCGGCTCCGTGACCCTGGACGCCGTGGACCTCCGCAGCCTCAGCACCACAGACCTCCGGCGGAACATCGTCATGGTCACGCAGGAGGCCTTCCTGTTCAGCGGCTCCGTGGCAGAGAACATTGCCCTGGGCCGGCCCGAGGCATCCCGGGAAGAGATTGAGGATGCCGCCCGCGCCGTGGGTGCCCACGAATTCATCACCCAACTCCCCGAGGGCTACGACACCGACGTCAACAAACGTGGCGGCCGTGTCTCGTCCGGGCAGCGGCAGCTGATCAGTTTCGCGCGGGCCTTCCTGGCCCGGCCCGCGGTGCTGATCCTGGACGAGGCCACGTCGTCGCTGGATATCCCCTCCGAGCGGCTGGTCCAGCACGGCCTGGCCCGGCTCCTGCGTGGAACGTCCGACGCCGGCACTCCGGCGGGTGCCCCGGGTACCGGCCGGACGGCGCTGATCATCGCGCACCGGCTCTCCACCGTGGAGACCGCGGACCGGGTCCTGGTGGTCCATGACGGCCGCATTGTGGAAGACGGTACGCCGGCGGATCTCATCGGCGGCGGGGGCCGCTTCGCCGACCTCCACGGCGCTTGGAAAGATTCCCTGGTCTGAGGTCCGGCGCTCCCGGCGGAGGCCGATTTCGCATCCGGGCAGGCATCCGTTATTCTTGTAAAGTTGCTTTCGCAGCGGATCGGGATGTGGCGCAGCTTGGTAGCGCGCGTCGTTCGGGACGACGAGGTCGCAGGTTCAAATCCTGTCATCCCGACCAAATGAAAGAGGGTCTCCCCCGGGAGACCCTCTTTTTGCATCTCAAGACTTATTGGCCGGAAGGCAAATAACCTGAGGGCAAAGAAATAGCCCCGATGCATGGAGACCATGCTTCGGGGCTACCGCCTCCTGAGAGGATTTCTTACACCGGGTAGGGCCAGTTGCCGCTCATCGGGGTGATTGTGCCGCTGGTTGTGTCCTTGGTAGCTTTTCCGGACGGGGCGGGCTGCCCTTTACCGCCGGCCACAGCTACACTCGTGCTGTCGGAAACGGAACCTGCGGACAGGACGGCTGGTGCCGCTGCGGAGAATGCCAGGGCGCCGGCTAGTACGGCAGCTGCCGCTATCTTCTTGAACATTTGAGTTCCTCAATGCGAGTCGGATTCGTTACAAAGTCAGCACGTCCTTGTTGACACTTATTGTAAAATGGATGCCACAGGGTCTGTCAAGCTTTGCGTATAAAGACAGCCCGGAATGAAGGAGGAATCCCATGGGCAATGGATTCGGGGAGAAGCTCCGGGCGGAGCGGCTCGAACGTGGACTCACCCAGGCTGAACTCGGCAAGGACTTGTACTCCCCCAGCTACATTTCACTCCTGGAGACGGGTCGCCGGGAGCCCACAGCCGAGGTCGTCGAAGAACTTGCCCGTCGGCTCGACCTGGCACCCAAGGCACTTGAGGCCTGGAGCCAGCCCGTTTCCGTCAGCGACGGAGAGTATGTCCTCGCGGGTCTTTACGCGCGGCAGGCCTGGGACCTCCGGGACTACGCACTGGCAGCCACCCACGCGGCTGCGGCTGCACAGTTTGCGCTTGAGGGCAAGAACACCAGCGGGTGGTGGAACATGACCTATATGCAGGCGGAGTGCCTGATGCGGGAAGACAATCTGGAGGAGTGCCAGCGAATCACGGAGCGCCTCATAGAGCACCCGATGGCCATGGAGTCCGTGGGACTTGAGGTGCGGGCCCGCCAGATGCTTGCTGCCGTGCTGCAATGGCGTGGGCAGTTACCGGCGGCCGTAGACCAGGCAATGGAAGCCGCGAAGCTGTCCCAGCAGCTGCCTCAGAGTTCCACAGTCGTGATTGGCACCTTACGCGTCCTCATCGGAGCCCTGGCGGAGAGCGGTCGGCTGGACGAAGCCTGGACGTACTGCAAAGATCTTGTCAAACAGGTGGACGAAGCTACGATGGCGCAGCTCGCCGGCGAGGTGGCCTGGGTGGTGGGTAACGTCGCCTTCATGAGGCATGACTACGTCGAGGGAGTCAAAGAACATGAGCGCGCGGCCAGGCTGCTTTCTCCTGCGAACGACATAGCAATGTGGGCCCGGTTCAATAAAGCATCGGCCGCAGTACGCCTGCAGTCCGGCATCGTGGAGCCGGAGACGCTCGCCTCAGTTGAACGCGCGGAGCTGGCCTTTTCCATCGTAGACGGGACGAAGAGCGACGAGCTTGAAGTTTCCTTCGTCAGAGCCCAGTGGCTCTACCTGAACGGCGACATTGTGGCCGCCATAGAGAAACTTCGCAAAATCCATGCGGAACGTGAAGCCCTGGCCAAGCACACTGCCGGCGAAGTTGCCCTCCTGCTGGGCAAGTCCCTCAAGGCCGCCGGGGAGTCGGAGGAAGCTCTGGTGTACCTCAAGGAGGCGCAGAAGGACTTCAGTTCAGCCGGCGCCCAGGAGCGGGTCCAACAGGCGCTGGACGCCATGCTCGAGATCAGGCTGTCCCAGGAGCGGGCAGCAGCCGCCGCTGAGAAGGCCAAGGCCAGCTAACGCTGGAGGCCGCTAGGCGAACGTCCGGCCGGTCAGCTTCTCGTAGGCCTCAACGTAACGGCTGCGCGTGCGGGCCACCACGTCCTCGGGCAGGGCCGGAGGTGGCACATCCGAGGAACGGTCCCAGCCTGACTCGGCCGAGGTCAGCCAGTCGCGCACGTACTGTTTGTCGTAGGACGGCTGTGCCTGCCCGGGTTGGTACGTGGCGGCGTCCCAGAAGCGGGACGAATCCGGCGTGAGGACCTCATCGCCGAGGACAATGGCACCGGAGACGGCGTCGTAGCCAAACTCCACCTTCGTGTCGGCGAGGATGATGCCCCGTTCGCGGGCAATCTTTTCCGCGGTGGAGTAAATCTTCAGGGTCAGTTCGCTCAGCCGTCCCGCGATGTCGTCGCCCACCATGCCCACCACGGCGTCGTAGGTGATGTTCTCATCGTGGTGGCCCACCTCGGCCTTGGCGGACGGCGTGAAGATGGGCCGTTCCAGCCGTGAACCGTCCACCAGGCCCTCCGGCAGGGGGATGTCGCAAACGGTGCCGGATGCCTTGTATTCCAGCAGGCCGGTGCCGGTGAGGTAGCCGCGGGCGATGCACTCCACGGGGAACATGTCCAGGTTCTTGCAGATCATTGCCCGGCCTTCCACGGCCGCGGGAACTCCGCCTTCCACCGTGGCCGCCAGCACGTGGTGCTCAACGTCCAACTGGTCAAACCACCACAGGCTCAGCTGGGTCAGGATGCGGCCCTTGTCCGGGATCTCGCTCGCCAGGACATGGTCATAGGCGCTGATGCGGTCGCTGGCCACCACCAGGACACAGTCCTGGCCGACCCGCTCGCGGACCGCATCATCCGCCGGTTCGTACAGGTCGCGGACCTTGCCTGAATAGATGTGCTTCCAGCCGGGCAGGTCAAGGGTCGCCGTGCTCAGGCCACGCTGCGGTTCCTGTGCGGGAGTGTCAGTCATGTTATGCCTTCGCCTTCGTGACAGGCAGCGATCCGGTTGCGCTGGACGCAACCTTGATCTCGCCGCGGGCAGCTTTGCGTCCAATATCCGTCCGGAACTGGGAGCCTTCCAAGTGAACCAGCTCCACGCCGTCGTATGCCCGTTCACGGGCCTCCACGAGGTCGGTGCCGAGGGCCACCACGGCGAGCACCCGGCCGCCGGCGGAAACAACCTTGCCGTCGTCGTCAAGCGCGGTGCCCGCATGAATCACGTGCACGCCCTCGAGCTCATCCACTTTTTTGAGGCCACGGATACGGTCCCCGGTGCGGGGAGTGTCGGGATAGTTTTCGGACGCGACGACGACGGCGACCGCGGTCTCCCTGGACCAGCGCAGCTCATCTGCCTTGTCCAGTTCGCCCTTGGCAGCTGCCAGCAGCAGCGCACCGAGCGGTGTCTTCAGCCGGGCCAGCACCGCCTGGGTCTCGGGGTCGCCGAAGCGGACGTTGAACTCGATGACGCGGGTGCCGCGCGAAGTCAGTGCAAGGCCAACGAACAGCACGCCCACGAACGGGGTGCCCCGGTGGGCCATTTCGTTGACGGTGGGCTGGGCCACGCGCTCAATGACTTCGTCGACCAGCCCGGCGGGCGCCCATTCCAGCGGAGTGTACGCGCCCATGCCGCCGGTGTTGGGGCCTTCGTCGTTGTCAAAGATGCGCTTGAAGTCCTGCGCCGGAGACAGGGCGACGGTGTTGCGGCCGTCGCACAGGACAAAAACGGAAACTTCCGGACCGTCCAGGAACTCCTCGATCACCACGGTGCCGCCGGCGTCGAAGCACGTCTGCGCGTGGGCCAGGGCCTCGTCGCGGTTTTTGGTGACCACCACGCCCTTGCCTGCTGCCAGGCCGTCGTCCTTCACCACGTAGGGTGCGCCGAAGGTGTCCAGTGCTGAGGCTGCTTCCCCGGCGTTGGTGGCCACCATGGCCATGGCCGTAGGAACGTCCGCAGCAGCCATGACTTCCTTGGCGAACGCTTTGGAGGCCTCCAGCTGGGCCGCGGCCTTGCTGGGCCCGAAGACGGGAATGCCGGCGTCGCGGACCGCGTCGGACACGCCGGCGGCCAGCGGAGCTTCGGGGCCCACCACCACCAGGTCCACGCCCAGCTTGGTGGCCAGGGCCGCCACCGCGTCGGGGTTGTTCCCGTCCACTTTATGGGTTGGTACCAGTTTGCTGATGCCGGCGTTGCCGGGCGCTGCGTGGACCTCGGAGACGTTGGGGTCGGCGAGCAGGGAGCGGACAATGGCGTGTTCGCGGCCTCCAGGGCCAATGACGAGTACCTTCACAGTCTCCAAGGGTACTTTGTGCACCCTGCCCTTTCCTAAGGGCAATGTTCATACGTTGTGTCCCGGCCCAACCATCCCCAACCATCCGAAAGGCCTGCCGCAACGAACCCACACCATGAAGAAGCTGATGAACTGGCTCAAGCAGCCCGCTGCCCTCGCTGCCGTGGCAGGCGTTGCCGCGGCCGCCGTCGTGCTTTCCGTTGCGGAGCTGATCGGCGCGTTCTTTACGGCGCGGGCCACCCCGATCATTGCCCTCGGGTCCACGTTCATCGACTTCACCCCGCCGTGGATGAAGGATTTTGCGATCGCGACGTTCGGCACCAACGACAAGGCCGCCCTGTTTGTTGGCATGGGGCTGACGATCCTCGTGCTGGCCTGCATCCTGGGCGTGGTGGCTTACCGCAAGTGGGCCTTGGGCGTGGCCGGTGTGCTGCTGATGGGAGCCGTCATTGTGGCCAGCGTGGTGACGCGGGCCGGCGTCCGGCCCCTGGATGCGATCCCCACGGTGTTGGGCACGGTGGCCGGGCTCGCGGCGCTGCGGCTCCTGGTGGCCCCGCTCTGGCGGCTGAAGGCCTGGCCGGAGGCACCTGCGGACACGGGCGCCGAGGAACCTGGCCGGCCCGCGTCCAGCCGCCGCCGTTTCTTCGCCGCGGCCGGGATCACCGTGGCGGGCGCCGGAATCGCTGCCACGGGCGGACGCCTGCTCAGTGCCGCCCGCAGCAACATCGCCAAAGCCCGGGACGCCCTGCAGTTGCCCGCGCCGGTGAAGGCGGCCACGGCCGTGCCCGCGGGCGTGCAGTCCCCGGTGGCCGGCGTGACGCCGTGGTCGACGCCCAATGCCGACTTCTACCGCATTGACACCGCCCTGAGCGTGCCGGAAATCAATGCGGAGGACTGGGAGCTCCGGGTCCACGGCCTGGTGGAGCAGGAAGTCCGGTTGAGGTTCCAGGACCTGCTCGACGCCGACCTCATCGAATCGCACGTAACCCTCACCTGCGTGTCCAACCCCGTCGGCGGAAACCTGGCCGGGAACGCGCGCTGGCTCGGGCTGCCCATCCGCGAGGTCCTCAAGCGGGCCCGGCCCCAGGCAGGTGCGGACATGGTGCTCTCGACGTCGATTGATGGCTTCAGTGCCTCGACACCGTTGGAAGTCCTTCAGGATGACCGCGACGCCATGCTGGCGATCGGGATGAACGGCGAGCCGCTGCCGCTGGAACACGGTTATCCGGTGCGCATGGTGGTGCCCGGGTTGTACGGGTTCGTCTCCGCCACCAAGTGGGTGGTTGACCTGGAGGTGACGCGCTTCGCGGACAACAAGGCCTACTGGACTCAGCGGGGTTGGTCGGAACGCGGCCCCATCAAGACCATGGCCCGGGTGGAGGTGCCCAAATCCTTCGCCAAGGTGCCGGCCGGCCGCGTGGCCATCGGCGGCACGGCCTGGGCACAGACCCGCGGCATCACCAAGGTGGAAGTCCAGATAGACAACAACCCGTGGGCCGAGGCTGTCCTGTCCGCCGAAGCGTCCCTCATCACCTGGCGCCAGTGGTCCTTCGACTGGGACGCCACGCCCGGGCCGCATTACATCAAGGTCCGGGCCACCGATGGGACCGGCGAGGTGCAGACGGACCGGCGGGCCGATCCCGTACCCGACGGCGCCTCCGGCTGGCAGTCGGTCATGGTCACCGTGGAGTAGCCCGGAAATCGGCCGGCCCGCCCCTAGACTGGCAATATGCCGCACAACCCGCACGCCACTTTCACCGTGGACTCCGCCGTCGAACTTGCCGTCGTTGAACGCAGTGGCTTCGTGGAGTCCCGGCACATCGGCTCCGCAGTGGTGCTGTCCGCCGACGGTTCGGTTGTCACCGAACTCGGCGACATCAGGACCCCCCTCTACGCGAGGTCCTCGCTCAAACCGTTCCAGGCGCTGGCGTCCATGCAGTCCGGCGTCCCGTTGCGCGGCGCGCAGGCGGCCGTCGCCTGCGGCAGCCACGTGGGTTCCCTTGACCACATGGATGTGGTGGAAGGAATGCTGAAGGCCGCCGGCGTGAAAGAAGACCAGCTGCAGTGCCCCACCGCGTGGCCGCAGGACGAGACGGCCCGCAACTGGCTGCTGCGCTCTGACAAAGGCCGATCCAAGCTGGCCTTCAACTGCTCCGGGAAGCACGCCGCGTTCCTGTGGGCCTGCACCGAAAACGGCTGGGACACCCACAGCTATCTTGAGCCGAACCATCCGCTCCAGCAGCGCGTCCGCAGCGTGATTGAGGAATACAGCGGCGAGCAGATCGCCCACCTGGGCATCGACGGCTGCGGGGCCCCGGTGGCAGCCATTTCGCTGACCGGGCTGGCCCGCGCCTATTCGCTGCTGGCCAAGGCGCCGGGTGACAAAAACTCCAACGCCCGCGCCGCCACCATCGCCACGTCCATGCTCGACTACCCGTGGGCTGTGCAGGGCCGGGGCGAGGCCAACACGGTTGTGATGGACGAACTGGGCATCATCGCCAAGATCGGCGCCGAGGGAGTCCTGGCCATGGCCACGCCCCAGGGCGTCTCCGTGGCCATCAAGATGCTGGACGGGAACCTGCGGGCCACCTCACTGGTGGGCCTGACCCTGCTCGCCGCAGCCGGCGCCGTGGATATCCCGGGCGTCTCCAGCGTCCTGGAAAGAGTCGTTTCCCCCGTGATGGGCGGCAGCCACCCGGTCGGCAAGATCCGCCTGGGTCCGGCCGTGTCCGCCCTCCTGGACTAGCCGTGGCCGTCGCGCGCCGCCGGATCGGCATCGAAGAAGGCACGGCGGCACTGGCCGCGTGGCGGGAAGCCGCCACAACGCCGTCGGACGTCCCGCTCCCCCGCAACGTCACCGCCACGGCGGTGCGCTACACGCTGGAGGAAGTGACCGCGCGGGCGCCGGGCAACTCGGTGGAGGTGCGGGTGCCGCCCTTCGGCGTCACCCAGTGCGTCGAGGGGCCGCGGCACACCCGCGGCACCCCGCCGAACGTGATCGAGTGCGACGCCGCCACCTGGCTGTCGTTGGTGACCGGCGAGTTGACGTGGGCGGACGCGGTGGCCGGGCACCGGGTGGCAGCGTCCGGGCTGCGCGCGGACCTCTCCGCCCTCCTGCCGCTGTAGCCCCGTTTCCGGGCAGCGGCCAGGGCCCGGAGCTACTGCCCGGGGTTGAGGACCACCTTGATGCAGCCGTCCTCTTTCTTCTGGAACTTCTCGTAGAGGGCGGGCGCGCCGTCCAGGCCCGAGCGGTGGGTGACCAGGTCCATCACGCCCAGCGGATCGGCGTCGTCCTCCACGAGCGGAAGCAGGTCATCCGTCCAGCGGCGCACGTTGCACTGCCCCATCCGCACCTGGATCTGCTTGTCGAACATGGTCAGCAACGGCATGGGACTGGCCTCGCCGCCGTACACACCGCTGAGCGAGATTGTCCCGCCGCGCCGCACGGCGTCGATGGAGGTGTGCAGCGCAGCCAGCCGGTCCACGCCGGCCGTCTCCATGGCCTTTTGCGCCAGCTTGTCGGGCAGGAGGCCCAGCGCATGGTGCGCGAAGCCAGCCACAGGGGAACCGTGGGCTTCCATTCCGACGGCGTCCAGCACCGCATCCGGCCCCCGTCCGTCTGTCATTTCCCGCAGTTCCTCCGCCACATCCTTGCTGTAATCGAGCGTCTCCACCCCGTGCCGCCCGGCCATGGCGCGGCGCTCGGCGACGGGATCCACACCGATGACCCGAAGCCCGCGGTGGACGCCGATCCGGCTGGCAAACTGGCCCACCGGCCCCAGCCCGAACACCGCGAGCGTGCCGCCGGGGGCGACGTCGGCGTACTCCACCCCCTGCCAGGCCGTGGGAAGAATGTCGGAGAGGAAAAGGTACCGCTCATCCGGCAGGTCCACGCCCACTTTCACCGGCCCGTAGTCTGCGTGCGGTACGCGAAGGAACTCCGCCTGCCCGCCGGGGACGGATCCGTATAACTCCGAAAATCCAAAGAGGGCGGCGCCGGATCCTTTCTCCTTTACCTGGGTGGTCTCGCACTGGGACTGCAGGCCCTGCGAACACATGTAGCAGTGGCCGCAGGAGATATTGAAGGGAACCACCACGCGGTCGCCTTTTTTCAGGTTGGTGACGGCGCTGCCCACTTCCTCCACGATGCCCATGGGTTCGTGCCCGATCACATCGCCCTTGTGCATGTAGGGGCCCAGTACTTCGTAGAGGTGCAGGTCCGAGCCGCAGATGGCCGTGGACGTGATCCGTACAATCGCATCCGTGGGTTCCTGGATCACAGGGTCGGGGACGTTTTCTACCCTGACCGAGCGTTTGCCTTGCCACGTGAGTGCCTTCATGGCCTGCCTTTCTGTAGGATCCGGCGGGTGTCTGTCCTTCGACGCTAACGCGTCGGGCAGGAAAAAGTAAGCACACTGACTAACTTCCTTGTGAAGGCCACTGAAGGCCCCTAGCGTAGGGAGGGACAGATTGTGGTCCCACCAGCAGCAAGGAGACGCCGCCATGGCGCTGTACCAGCCGGAGCCCGTTGAGATTTCCACCCGAATGCGTCCGGGGGATTGGACCGACGCCACCCTGACAGCACTGGTGGCCAGCTACCGGGCCCGGATCCTGGCCATGGGTGCGTCAGCCTCGGAGGTGGTGGAGGAGATTGAAAAGAACGACGACGGCTCGGTCGAGGTCAACGTCTCGTGGATTAAGCCAGATCTCGCCGAGGATGCAGGCTTCACGGAGAACGCGGACAACCGTGAAGGCCGGCAGCCCTAGGCAGTGGTTTTGGCTTCAGGGTTTGGCTGCTCCAGCGCGAGCAGCCTGCCGATGGCACTCGCCTGCAGGTTATTCAGCAGGTCCCGCGGGCCGGCGTAGACTTCGGCGGCGCCGGCGTCGAACAGCTCAGCCGCGCTGCGGCCGCCGCAGGTGAGTCCGATGGCCGGAATGCCCAGTGCGGCGGCGGCTTTCATGTCCCACACCGCATCGCCCACGTATACGGCGTCGGCCGCCGGGACATGGACGGCTTCCAAGGCCGCCACCAGGATGTCCGGGGCAGGCTTGCTTTCCTTGGCGTCGTTGGAACTGGTGGCCGCATGGATAAAGGCATCTGCGCCTAGTGCCTTGCGGCTGGCTGCCAGGTCTTCCCTTCGCGCGGACGATGCCAGGGCAACGGCGAGGCCGCCGGCGTGGCACTGGGCAAGCAGGTCCTTGGCGCCGTCGAACGCCCGCAGCGACGGCCAGCTCGTGGCGAAAACCGCAGCATGGCTGGCCATGATTTCCGCATCAGCCTCCTTGTCCCGATCCGCTGGAAGGAGGCTGTCCACGAGCCGGTCGCCACCCATGCCGACGCACCAGTGGATCGCTGACATGGGGACATCATGCTGGTGCTGCCGGAACGCCTGCCACCACGCCAGGGTGTGCACGTAGGCGGAGTCCAGCAGCGTTCCGTCAACATCAAACAGGACGGCGCCGCGCCACCAGGAGGCGGGGCCATTAGTCTGCGGCGCCATCACCCGACCGTAGTACGCGGGGTCTTTGAAACCTTCCTGCCCCTGGAGACCGGACCGTCCTTCAAAGAGGACAGCGGTCGGGCCTTGTCCCGGATCACTAGCCCGGCACCTTTGCTGGTGCAGTCCCTGATCAGGCCCGTGCCCGCAATCTCACGGGCCATCTCGATGCCCGCCACCGCGGCGCGTTTCGTGGGAAAGGTCACCGAGATCGCCATCAGGCTCCCTGAGCCGTCCAGCATCCTCACCCTGTAGCCGCCGTCAGACGCGTCAACCAACTCAAAATGTCCGGCCATTTCTACCACCCCTCATTCAGTCGCGGCAGTGTGCTTTGAGGAAACTCTCCGCGAGTGTTAGTAAGTATACTTACCTACTCCGTGGAGTTGAAAGCCTGCGCCGCCCAACAGGGGCGCTACTGCCCTACCCTTTCGGTCTCCGGCGGAATGGGGGTATCGCTCCGGCGAACCGTATCCTGATGCAGTTCCAGAGCGCTTGTCACAAGCGCGAAGTGACTGAAGGCCTGGGGCGTATTGCCCAGTTGGCGCTTGGCCGTCACTGCCCACTCCTCGCTGAGCAGGCCCACGTCATTGCGCAGTTCCAGCAGCCGCTCGAAGAGTTCAGTGGCTTCGGCGGCCCGCCCTGCCCCCAAAAGCGCCTGCACCAGCCAGAAGGAGCAGGCAAGGAACACGCCCTCGTCCCCCGGCAGTCCGTCGTCGCTGTCCGCTGGACGGTACCGCAGCACGAAGCCGTCCTCCGTGAGCTCGCTCTGGATCGCGTCGATGGTTCCCACCACCCGGGGATCATCGGGCGGCAGGAAGCCGACCCGGGGGATCAGCAGCAGGCTGGCATCGAGTTCCGGCCGGCCGTAGGACTGCACGAAGGTGTTGCGCACAGGGTCGAAGCCGTTGGCCATGACTTCCTGGTGGATGGTGTCCCGGAGAGCCTCCCAGCGTTCCACGGGTCCCGGCAGGCCGAAGTCGCGGACGCCCTTGACCATCCGGTCAGCAGCCACCCATGCCATCACCTTGGAGTGGGTGAAGTGGCGGCGCGGCCCGCGCATCTCCCAGAGCCCGTTGTCCGGCTGGTCCCAGATGGTTTCCAGGTGCTGCATCAGGGCAATCTGCACATCCCAGGATTCATCGGTGTGTTTCAGCAGTGAATTCCGCGTCAGGGAGAGGCAATCGAGCACCTCACCCCAAACGTCCAGCTGGAGCTGTGCAGCAGCGCCATTGCCAGTACGCACCGGCTTCGAATTCTCGTACCCCGCCAGCCAGGGCAGTTCCATTTCCGGCAGCCGCCGCTCGCCATGGATGCCGTACATGATCTGCAGGTCCGCCGGGTCGCCCGCCACGGCGCGGAGCAGCCAGTCGCGCCATGCGGCAGCCTCCGCGGTGTAACCGGCAGCCAGCAGCGCCTGCAGCGTCAGCGTGGCGTCCCGCAGCCAGCAGTACCGGTAGTCCCAGTTGCGGGGACCGCCGATTTGTTCCGGCAAGGACGTGGTGACGGCGGCCACGATGCCGCCGGTGGGGGCATACGTCAGGGCTTTCAGGATCACCAGGGAACGGACCACCGCATCCTGGTACTTGCCTTTGTAGGTGCACTGGGCAGCCCAGCCGCGCCAGTAAGCCAGCGTTGTGCCCAGCACACGCTCGGCGTCGACCGTATGCGGGCGGGGAACATGGCTCGGCGCCCATGTCAGGACGAAGGGGACCCGCTCCCCCGCCTGGACCGTGAAGTCACTGACCGAATGCATGTTCTCGCCGTGGACGGGCGCCGTGGTGACGAAGTAAGCGGCGTCCGGGCCGGCGATAGCGTGCAGGCCATGTTTGTCCTTCCGCACCCAGGGCATGATGTGTCCGTAGTCGAACCTCATGGCCAGTTCGCCATGCATCCTGACGCTGCCAGTCACGCCCTCCACAATCCGGACAATGTCAGCCACCTCATCACGTGGCGGCATGAAGTCAATGACCTTGACAGTGCCGTCAGGGGTTTCCCATTCGGTCTCAAGCACCAGGGTGCCGTCCACGTAGCTGCGCCTGGTGCACGTGCCGCCGCTTTCGGGCGCCAGGAGCCAGCGTCCGGCGTCGGGCGTATCGACAAGGGCGCTGAAACAGGCAGGGGAATCAAAGCGGGGCAGGCAGAGCCAATCGATGGAGCCCGCCGTGCTGACCAGCGCGCCGGTGTGAAGGTCGCCAACAACTGCATAATCCTCGATGCGCGCCATGACCTTACATTGCCACAACGACACCCCTTATAGGGAAAAGAGGAAACCAGCCGGGAACACAGCCGTCGGCCCGCCGGCCGGACACAGCCGGTAGCCTGAGTCCAAGGCCCGTCCCAGAAACACCGGAGGCACCATGATGCACCCCTCACCTATGGGAATCAGCTAGATATGGCGATTCATATCGGCACGTCCGGCTGGAGTTATGACCACTGGGACGGCGTGCTGTACCCGCCGGGCCTCCCCGCCCGGGACAGGCTCCAGCATTATGTTGCCCGGTTCAGCACTGTTGAACTGAACGCCAGTTTCTACCGCTGGCCCCGGGATACGTCCTTCGCCAGCTGGCAGCGCCGGCTCCCGGACGGGTTCGCCATGTCGGTGAAGGCTCCCCGCGGCCTGACGCACGGCAAAAAGCTGTACGCGCCTGAGGTATGGCTGGAACGGATCGTCCGGTGCTGGCATGAGCTGGGCGACAAACGGGCCGTCCTGCTGGTCCAGCTCCCGCCGCAGATGGAACGCGATGATGCGCGTCTGGATTATTTCCTCGGCGCAGTGCCGTGGTGGGTCCGGGTGACGGTTGAGTTCCGGCACCCCAGCTGGGACCACGCGGACGTCTATGCCCTGCTGGAACGGCACGGCGCTGCCTACTGCATCATGAGCGGCGCCCGGCTCCCCTGCATCCTGCGTGCCACGGCACCGTTCGTCTACATCCGGCTCCACGGCCCCGACCATGAGCACCTCTACGGCGGTTCCTACTCCGATGAGGACCTGCAGTGGTGGGCGGGCCGTATCCGTGAATGGGCCGGGGCTGGCCTGGACGTATATGCCTATTTCAATAACGACGGCGGCGGAAATGCCGTGCGGAACGCCGAAACACTGCGCTGGTTCGTTGGCGCCGGCTGACGTCACGCGCGACGGCGGTACCGCCGAACGTGCCCGGCGCGGCGGTGCGCTGTGGCAGAGTGGAGACATGGACAGGGCTCCTCAGAACGCACCGCAAAACACTCCGCCTCCGGCACCGCTGTCCGGCAGGCAGCTGTTCCGACTTGCTCACCGGATTTCGGACACCGTCAACGGCACGCGCATCAGGCTCGCCGGACGCTGGAATTTCGCGCCGCAGACCATCGCGTACCAGGGCTACGGATCCTCCACCGGGTGGGTGCGCGTCCTTGGCCGGGTCCTGCTGACCAAGAAGCCCGCGCCCGGCAGCGCGGCTGAACACGCAGCGCTCAACGGCACCCAGAACGTCCGCGGCTGGCGGGCCTTCACCAGCGCTCCCGTACAGCACATTGGTGTGGCCATAACCATCGGCGGCGTCACCACCCGGGTCATGGCAGACCGTGGCGGGCTGATCGACACGGTGGTGGACGTGAAGCTTTCCCCCGGGTGGCACACCGCCATCCTGCAGGCCGACGGGACCGAACCCGTGGAGACGCTCATCCAGGTGATCGATGCCAACGCCAAATTCGGCATCGTCTCCGACATCGACGACACCGTGATGGTAACCGCCCTGCCACGGCCGTTCCTGGCACTGTGGAACACGTTTGTGCTCAGTGAGAGGGCACGTATGGCCACCCCGGGGATGGCGGTCCTGCTGGATCGGCTCACCATTGAACACCCTGACGCCCCGGTCATCTACCTGTCCACGGGTCCCTGGAACGCCGCCCCCACGTTGAAGCGGTTCCTGAGCCGGAACATGTACCCCTCCGGCGCCCTGTTGCTTACGGACTGGGGCCTGACCCAGGACCGCTGGTTCCGCAGCGGGCGGGAGCACAAGCACCGCAACCTGGAACGCCTGGCCAAGGAATTCCCGGATATGCGCTGGCTCCTGATCGGCGACAACGGCCAGCACGATGAGGAGATCTACTCCGGGTTCGCCCAGGACCACGGCGACAAGGTGGCCGCAATCGCCATCCGGCAACTCTCTGTCAGCGAGTCAGTCTTTGCCGGCGGGCACTCTGAGGACGGCGACCACACCACCTCGGTAGTGCCCTGGATCTATTCGACGGACGGCGCGGGAATGGCCAAGCAGCTTAAGGTCCTTGACCTGCTCTAGAGACCTGTGCCAGACCCCTCAAGTCAGGCGGAGGCACCCGAACTCAGGCGGAGGCACCCGAACTCAGGCGGAGGCACCCGAGGTGGTCACGCCGTCGTCGGGAACTTCTGCTGCACTCGGAACGGCGACATCGTCGGGTTCCCCACTGGCGGCCTGCGCGACGGCGGCACCCGCCGCCGCCGCGAGGTTCCGCTCCTCGATGAGCTCCTGGAACCAGAAATAGGATGCCTTGGGAGTCCTCTCCAGGGTCTCGCGATTGACATGCAGCAGGCCGAACGGCTGGTTGTACCCCGCGGACCATTCGAAATTGTCCATCAGCGACCACACGTAGTAGCCGCGCAGCTCAATCGCCTCGGCTTCGCCGCCAGGCGCCGTGGCCTGCAGCGCCGACTGTATATGGTCCGAGAGGTACTTGAGGCGCCGCTCGTCCGGGATGAATGTGGTGTTCGTGGACTTGTCCCGGACGATGATGTCCTCGAAGCTGGCTCCGCCTTCGGTGATGATCACCGGCGGAAGATTCGGATACCGCTCCGCCATCTCTTTCAGCGCGACCCTCATGTATTCGGGTTTCACCGGCCAGCCGTAGGACGTGATGTCCGCTTCGGGCCAGGGTTTGACGTGAAACGGCGTGGCACCGTTGCCCGCAGCACTCAGGTCACTCCCCATGGCCTCGGCCATGCTCGCCGGTACCGCACCCTCCCCCGGGCCCACCGCTACCTTCGTGGGCATGTAGTAGTTCAGCCCGTAGAAATCCAGCGGCTGGGAGATGATGTCCATGTCTTCGTCCGGGTGGTCGAAGGAGCCGAAGAATTTCGCCGCCCGGATGAGGTCCGGATACTTGCCCGTGAGGACCGGATCGGCATACAGCCGGTTCTGGGCGAGGTCCATCAGACCCGCACTGATCTTGTCCAGCGGGTTGATCGAGTTGGGGACCATCGGCGAGTACACGTTGGTCATCCCGACCTCGCCAGGGACCCCTGCCGCCCGCAATGCCTGCATTGCCAGCCCGTGGCCAAGAAGCTGGTGGTGCACGGTGGGCAGTGCGTTGAGCATGAGGGCTTCGCCCGGCGAATGCAGGCCTAGCGTATATCCGTTGGTAGTGACGGTGGCGGGCTCGTTGATGGTGCACCACCGGGCTACGCGGTCACCGTACGCGGCAGCGGCGATCGCGGCGAACTCGGCCAGGCGGTAGGCGGTGTCCCGGTTCATCCAGCCGCCGGCGTCGTCCAATGCCAGCGGAGTGTCCCAGTGATAGAGGGTCAGCATCGGGGAAATCCCGTTGGCCAGCAGCTCGTCCAGGAGGCGGTCGTAGAAGGCCAGGCCGGCAGGGTTCACCGGGCCGCTCCCGTTGGGCTGGATCCGGGACCAGGACAGCGAGAACCTGTAGGAGTCGACGCCGAGCTGCTTCATCAGTGCCACATCATCCGGCATGCGGTGATAGTGGTCGCAGGCAACGGCGGGGCTGTGGTTCTCCACAATGGCGCCGTCCTTGGCGGAAAACATGTCCCAGCCCGCGGGGCCACGCCCGTCTTCCGTGAGCGCGCCTTCAATCTGGAACGCCGCGGTGGCCACGCCCAACGTGAAGTCGGTGGGGATAAGGGCTGCCAGGTCTTTGGCGGAAATATGCATGGCGTCAGCCCTTTGTGATGAGAATACGCGGAACGGATACAACTCAGAATGCTATACCCGGGCACCCCCTCGCGAGGTGGGCTGCTAGGGTCTGGGCATGGATGAAAAACTGGGGAAGTTCATCGACGACTTTGGCGCATTGGTCCAGCTGGCGCAGGCCGGAAGCTACCGGCAGCAGAAAGGCCTGCAGCTGCTTCCCGCATTGACTGCGCACCTCAGGGCGCCCGCTGAGGGGCTGTCCGTGGTGGAGGAGGTGATTCCGCCGCACCGGTTTGTGGACGCCGACATCGTGATGGCGGAACTCGCCGCCCGGGACCCTGCCAGCCGGCTGGTGGGCATTGGCGGCGGCGGCCAGCGTCACCACCAGTCCTTCAGCGACATGGTGCAGCAGTCCCAGCTCTTTCCCCAGTTTCCGCTCGCCCAGCCCGACTACGCCAACCTGGCGGTGGGGCCGGACACGCAGCGGCAGGCGGTGGCGCTGGGCCTCTGGCTTTTCTCGTTTGGCGGGAGCCCGCTGGCAGTCCTGCAGCGCAACGCCGAACCGCGCTCCGGACGCCAGGCAGCTTCCCTGGAGGTGATGGCCGGCAGCCCGGACACGGCCACGGAGTTCCTGGCCGAGTTCCGCCGCCGGATGGACAACAACAGCGTCCTCAAGGGCCAGGTCATTTCCCTGGTGATGTCCGAGTACGGCCCCAGCACGGCTGGGGTGACGTTCCATCACCGCCCCGGCCTGCCGGCGTCGGACGTCATCCTGCCAGAGGGGCTGCTGCAGAAGGTGGCCGACCACACCGTAGGCATTGCCACCCACCGGGCGTCCCTCCGGGACCACGGGCAGCATCTCAAACGCGGCATCCTGCTCTACGGCCGGCCGGGCACGGGCAAGACGCACACCGTGCGCCACCTCCTCAGCCTGAGTGAAGGCTCGACGGCGATCCTCCTCTCGGGCGGTTCGCTCGCCCGGATCGCGGAGGCTGCCCGCATGGCCCGCGCGCTGCAGCCGTCCATTGTGGTGCTGGAGGACTGCGACCTGATCGCCGAGGACCGCAGCTTCGGCCACGGGCCGCAGCCGCTGCTGTTTGAGGTGCTGGATGCCATGGACGGGCTGGACAGGGATGCCGACGTGGCGTTTGTGCTCACCACGAACCGGCCGGACATGCTGGAGCGGGCGCTGGCGCAGCGGCCGGGAAGGGTGGACCTCGCGGTCGAAATTCCGCTGCCGGCCCACGCCGAGCGGGTCCGGCTGCTGGAACTGTACGGCCGCCGGGTGGCTTTCAGCCCTGAGGCACTCGCTGCCGCCGCGGAACAGACCGAAGGAACCACTGCGTCCTTTGCGCGCGAACTGGTCCGCCGCGCGGTGGTGGCGGCCGCGCTTGAAGACGCGCCGGTGTCCGACTCCCACCTCAGTGCCGCCGTCGAGGAGCTGATGGCCGACGCCGAAACCCTCACCCGCAGCCTGCTGGGAAGCGGTTTGGATTCGGCGGCCGGGCATGGTCCCGGCCCCGGCTACCTTGGTGCCGGCTTCCCTGCGCCCGGAAAAATGTGAGCCCCTATTGTGAACCGAACAGAAATTCCTTGGCGTGGGCCACGGCCTTGCGGTAGGCGTCGTTCCGGAGGGTGACGAGGTGTTCGCTGTCGCCGTCGGCCGGTTCGAGGTAGCCCGTGTAGCCGGGCCGGAGTACCCAGATGTCGCCGGCGGGCGGGAGATAGAACACCCCGAATGAGCGCTGCTGGCGCTCGTCCGCGGTCCACACCGGCACCACTGCGAGCGCCGCACCTGTTGCGGGGTTGATCCACTGCGCGCGCGGAACCGGTTCCTCGTGCGCCTCGGGATCCAGGAACGGGGCGGTGCCCTTCCCCCAGCGCGTTTCGAAGCGCTCATGGAAGGCGGGGATCAGATGGGAATCGTAGCGACGCCACTCGCTCATGTGTGCTCCTTGGGTGTGCTTGCGGTTTATGCCCAGGGCCCGCTTTCCCAGTGGACCGGGGTGATTCTGATGGGGTTGGTTGGGCCGTGCGCGGAGCCGCCTGCGGGTTTGTGGACCTTTCGGACCGGAATGACCACCGGCGCGGCAGCCCGCGTGCTGGTGGGCGCGGCAGCCTCCGCGCTGGTGCCGGCGCGGCTCCTGTCGTAGGCTGCGCGCCGCTCCGGGTCGCGCAGGACCGCAAAGGCCTGCATGATCTGCAGCAGCTCGCCACGGCGTAGCTCGCCGCCATCCGCGGGGGCGCCGTCGAGGTCCGGATGGTGGGTGCGCATCAGGGCGCGGTAGGCGCGGGAGATCTCCTGCTGGCTGGCAGCGGGCGTCACCCGCAGGACGTTGTAGTAGTCCGGCTGGCTGGTCATGGCGGTTTCCGGAGAATTCGCAGGGGCATGGGGCCGGGGCGCCGGCTGCAGGCTGCCGGCGCCCCGGGAAGGAATTAGTTCCCGATCTCGTGCATCTGGCCCTTTGTTTCGATCTCGATCTTGCGCGGCTTTGCCTGTTCGGCCACCGGGATCCGCAGGGTCAGCACGCCCTGGTCGTAGCTGGCCTTGATGCGGTCCGTGTCCAGCGTGTCGCCGAGGATCAGCTGGCGGCTGAACACGCCGCGCGGACGCTCCGATGCCACCAGCTCAACATTGGGCTGGGTCGGATCAAGGCGCTCCGCCCGCACCGTCAGGACGTTCCGCTCCACGTTCAGGTCCACGGAGTCGATTTTGACCCCGGGCAGATCGAACGCCACCACAAACTGACCGTCTTCCTGCCAGGCGTCCATCGGCATGGCCGCCGGCCGGGCCGCGGTTCCGAAAACCTGCTGGGTGAGGCGGTCCAGCTCACGGAACGGGTCCGTACGCATCAACATCATTTCCCACTCCTTCAGCATTTGCAGTTGAATGATTCTGTGCTACCCACCATCCACGTATCTATGGTGGTGGATATAGATTTTTTATAGCACCTGTGCGACACTGAAGCAAGCCACTTTTCACAGGAATTTTTGGGAGCAACTATGAGCGGGCCGGACACCGGACGTGCACCCCAGCCCCGGGACGGCCGGGCGCTCTACGCCATTTCCGTGGCGGCCCAGCTGGCCAGCACAGGCCAGCAGAACATCCGCCTCTACGAGACCCGCGGCCTCCTCACACCCGCACGGACATCCGGCGGCACACGCCAGTACAGTGACGCCGACATCGCGGTCCTCCTGCACATCGGAGAGTTGCTGGCCCAAGGCCTCAATCTGGCGGGGGTCTCGAAGGTCCTGGAACTTGAGGCGGCCAACGCCAAGTTGCACCGGGCGCTCAAACGCGCGCGCTCACTCCCCGAGCCGTAGCGCTTCGCCGAACCGCCCGACGTCGGCCGTTCCGTTACGCCCCGCGGCCACCCGCCAGCCGGTAGGAATCTTCGAGCAGTTCGCCCAGTTCATCGCTGTTTATCCGTGCCAGCCGGACCAGCACCAACTGCGGTGACCGCTCGTGGTGCGGGGTCCAGAAATACGTTCCGGGCTCCGTGCCTGCCAGCGCTTCCCGCTCCGCGGTCTTGACGGTCAGCACGCCGTCCTCCCACATGCGCGCCATGAGTGTCTTGGCGAACCAGGCAGGCTGCCCCCAGCTGCTGCGTTCGGTGACGCCGGGCAGCGCGAGGCACATGCCGCGGACGTCCTGCTCGGTAACCATGGCAGCTATTCGCCCGGCGCGTCGGCTTTGGAGAGCTCGCCCGTGATCCGTTCGCCGGGGATCCGGGCGGTCCGCCAGGTGTCCAGGGCGATGTAGGCGCCCAGGATGACGAGCGCCAGGGACAGGGAAGAGAGAGCATCGCTGAACCAGTGGTAGCCGAGGTACAGCCGGCTCATGATGGCCAGCACAATGCCGATTCCCGCGCCCACAAAGCCCAGAACGGCAGACCGTGGGTTCTCCCGCCGCGAGAAGATCAGGAACGTTCCCACCAGCAGGAAGTCACAGGCCCCCAGGACGTGGCCGGAAGGAAACGAGAACGTATGGTCGGCGCCAAAAAGCATCAGCTCCACCGGCGGCCGGGACCGTTCCACGATCTGCAGGATGATCTGAGAAACGATCACGCCCGTGAGCATCGCGGCAGCCAGGACAATGGGCCGCCAGGCGTGCTTCGCCGCGAACCCCCACGCCACCGTGACCACCAGCACGATGATGGGCAAGGCTACCGGCCCGAAGATCACGGCGAGGAAGATCATCACGCCGGTAAGCGTCCCTGAACGGGTGCCGAGCAGCCATTCCCGGATCGGTTCGTCCGGTCCCCACGGTCCGGTGCCGCTTTGCACCACCCCCACCAGCGTGACGATAAATACCAGGGTGCCCACTCCCATCAGGATCACCGCGGCGCGGTAAAGCCCCCTGCGCGCCTCCGGCTCCATGAAGCGTTCTTCCACCACGAACTTGTCGTGGAAGATGCGCCACCAGTTCGGGCCTTTTCCTGCTTGTCCTGACCCTGCCTGCTCTGCCACGTCCGACTTCCGTCCCTGCTCCGTTGGATTTCCTTGAGATGAAGACTATCCCTGTAGCCTGACCGGATGGGTGCGATGAACGAACTGATCAACCGCCGGAATGTTGAAGCGCTCGCCGGCATCCTGGGTAGCGTGGCACCTGGCATCCGCTGGTCCAGTGTGGCAGCGGCAGCAACAACGCTCGACGAACTCAGTCTGCGCGGAAGGACCGACCAGGTCTGCGGCGCACTCCTGGCCGCTTTTCGGCAGGTCCCGGGTACTGACTATTCGACGGCGGCCGGCGCCTTCCGCCGCGCCCTGGACCATCCGGGTTTTGCGGGCTGGATCCTGTGGCCCGTCTCCGAGGCAGCTGTGACCCTGGCCCTGGAATCGGACGACCCGGCAGACTTCACAGACTGCCTGGCGCTCCTGGCCGAGCTGACACCCCGGCTCACCGGCGAGTTTGCTATCCGGCGACTTATCGCCCGGAACCCTTCCGAGTACGTGCGCAGGTCCGTTGCCAACCACCTCAACGACCTGGCCCGCCATTCACCGGAGACGGTGGTGGCGACGGCGGCAGGCTGGCTGGCTGCCCCGGATGCCAATACTGCCTGGGTGGTAAGGCATGGGCTCCGGACGCTGATCAAAAAAGGCCATCCGGGTGCGCTGGCACTCCAGGGGTTCGCGCCGGCGTCGGTGGCTGTCACGGCACTCCGGCTGGACCGGCAGGTGGTGGCGATACCGGAAGACCTCGGGTTCGAATTCGAGATCTCCAACACCGGCACCGCGGACGCCCGGCTGGCGGTGGATTACGCGGTCCACTACCAGAAGGCCAACGGCAGCCAGTCCGTGAAGATCTTTAAGCTGACGGCACTGACGCTTGCTGCCGGCGAGACCAGAAAGCTGGCCAAGCGCCACGCCTTCAAACCAATGACAACCCGGGTACACCACTCCGGGCTGCACGCCCTGGAACTCCAGGTCAACGGCGTCAGGCACAGTCATACGGAGTTCGAAGTCCGGACCTGAACCGGGCGAGGCCAGGATCAGGCTGCAGGTGGGGGGAACTGCCAGTACCTGTCTCAACAGGTACTCCCCCAGATGGGGAATATGCGGTTGGCTGGTGGAAGGAACCTCACGGCTCCCAGCCCCCAGGAAGTGAGAGGAAACAACATGCGAGCAACCATCATGTACGGCGCCGGTGACGTGCGCGTCGAGAATGTGCCCGATCCCGTCCTCCAGGACCCCACCGACGCCATCGTGCGGATCGTCAACTCCTGCATCTGCGGCTCTGACCTGCACCCCTATCACGGCATGGAAGCCACCAGCGAGGGATCCCCCATGGGCCACGAGTTCGTCGGCGTCGTGGAGGAAACCGGAAAGGACGTGGCCACCCTGAAGAAGGGAGACTTCGTCATCGCCCCGTTTGCGTGGTCCGACGGGACCTGCGATTTCTGCCGCGAAGGCCTGCAGACCTCCTGCCGGCACGGCGGGTTTTGGGCAGGCAACGGAATCGGCGGCGCTCAGGCAGAGGCCATCCGCGTTCCCTTCGCCGATGGCACCCTGGTCAAGGCCCCGGTGGCTGAGGACAGCGAACTGCTGCCCTCGCTGCTGACCCTCTCTGATGTCTACGGCACCGGCTACCACGCCGCCCTCAAGGCAGGTGTCAACGCCCGGACCACCGTAACCGTGATCGGTGACGGTGCCGTCGGGCTGATGGCGGTCTTGTCCGCCAAGCAACTCGGTGCCGAGCAAATCATCCTGATGGGCCGGCACGGGGCCCGCACCGACCTGGGCATCGAATACGGCGCCACCGACGTCGTCGCGGAGCGCGGCGAGGCCGGCATCGAGAAGGTCCGCGAGCTCAGCGGCGGCGACGGCACCCATACCGTCCTCGAGTGCGTCGGACACCGGCCAGCCTACGACCAGGCCCTCGGCGTTATCCGCCCCGGCGGTGTCATCAGCCGCGTGGGTGTGCCCCAGTACGAGGACGCACCCATCGGATTCGGCTCCATGTTCGGCCCGAACATCACGCTGACGGGCGGCCCCGCCCCGGTCCGTGCCTACATCGAGACGCTGCTGCCCGGCGTCCTGGACGGCACCGTGAACCCGGGCAAGGTGTTCGACCGCACCATCGGCCTGGACGAGGTCCCTGACGGCTACCGCGCCATGGATTCCCGTGAAGCCCTGAAAGTCCTCGTCCGCCCCTAGCGTCATTCCCGAAAGGAAACAACCATGGCTACCTGGCTCATCACAGGCTGCTCGACCGGACTCGGCCGCGCACTTGCCCAAGCAGTCCTCGCCCGCGGCCACAACGCCGTCGTCACCGCCCGCGACGTCACCACGGTGGAAGACATCACAGCGGCCCACCCGGACAAGGCATTGGCCCTCCCTCTGGACGTCACCGATCGGGCGCAGATCACCTTGGCCGTGGACCAGGCCAAGGCCCGTTTCGGCGGGATCGACGTTCTGGTCAACAATGCGGGCTACGGCTACCGTGCCGCGGTTGAAGAAGCGGACGACGCCGACATCCGGCAATTGTTCGACACGAACGTTTTCGGCACTGTGGACATGATCAAGGCAGTCCTGCCGGACATGCGCGCGCAAAGGTCCGGGTCCATCGTGAACATCTCGTCCATCGGAGCCCGCATCAAACCGGCCGGATCCGGATACTACTCCGCAACCAAGGCGGCTCTGGAGGGCCTGTCCGGTTCCCTCCACAAAGAGCTGCAGCCACTCGGAATCAGCGTCACCGTTGTGGAGCCCGGCGCGTTCCGAACCGACTTCGCCGGCCGCTCCCTGACCCAGTCGGCGAAGCCGATCGAGGACTACGCGGAGACGGCGGGCAAGCGCCGCAAGGAGAACGACACGATGCACGGCACCCAGCCGGGCGATCCGGCCAAAGCCGCCGAAGCCATCCTCGCGGTCGCTGAAAGCCCGAACCCGCCGTCGCTGTTGGTGCTCGGCAACGACGCTTTCGGCGCGTTTGCCGCCGTTGCCGAGGCAGAACGCGCCGAACTGGACGCGTGGCGGGACCTCAGCCTCAGCACCGACCTCTAAGGGAGTCCCGGCCTCACGCCCGGATGGCAGTCAGCGGACGGTGGCGCCGCTCTGGGTGGCTGCCAGCATCGGCAGCTCGTCCCGGCTGGGAAGTCCCTCCCAGTCGCCGGCAGTGCTGACGGCGAAAGCCCCCATCACCGTGCCGCGCTCCAGCCGCGCGGGTACGTCGCCGCCGTCGAGCAGTGCGGAGAGGTAGCCGGCTGTGAACGCGTCCCCGGCGCCGACAGTGTCGATGCTGGTCACGGCGACGGCTGCTGCCTCGAACCGTCCGGCGGCGGTGTGGACGCCGGCGCCGGCGGCACCCCGCTTGACCACCACCTCGGTGACCCCGCGGCCGAGGAGCTCATCAGCGAGAGCCGTTTCGGCGTTGTCGGACCTGGCACCACCCGAGGCGGCGGACGCGACAAGGTCAAGTTCGTCGTCGGACGCTATCAGGATGTCCGCGTGCCGGGCGAGGGGGGCCAGCACGGCGCGCGCCTCCTCCCGGGTCCAGAGCTTGCTGCGGTAATTGACGTCGAGTGAGACCACCACGCCCTCGGCGGCGGCGCGCTCTGCAGCGTACTCCAGCGCCCCACGGGCTTCCGCGCTGAGCGCGGCGGTGATGCCCGTCAGGTGCAGGACGCGCGGGCCCGCGTTCAGGGCATGGTCAATGTCTTCGCGTTTGATGGTGGAGCCCGCGGAACCGGCGCGGTAGTAGAACGCGCGGGTTAAGTCGGCTGTCCGCTGTTCCAGGAACATCACGCCGGTGCTTCGCCCGGCGTCCACCCGGTGCGAGACCTGGATTCCCTCGGCGCGGAGCTGCCGCAGGATGTATTCGCCGTGCGGATCCGCACCAACAACACCGGCCCAGCTGACGCTGTGGCCCAGGCGGGCAACCCCCACGGCAACGTTCGATTCAGCACCGGCCACGTGCATGGCCAGGGCGCCGCCGGCGGACAGCGGCCCGGCCGAGCGCAGCGAGACCATGGACTCGCCGAACGTCAAAAGGTCGACGGCGGCGCTCACCGCACGCCCGCTGCGGCGGTCCGGCGGGTGAAAGCTCCCGCCAGGTCCACAAACGCCCGGGCCCGTTCGCGCATGGGCGCCAGGTCGCCGCCGGAACCGGCGTTTCCGAACAGGGGTCCCCCGAGCCCGACGGCGATCGCCCCGGTTTCCCAGTAGCCGGCCGCTTCGTCAAGCCCCACTCCGCCCACCGGGATGAAGGGGATTTCGGGGAACGGATCGCGCAACGCCTTGAGGTAGCCGGGGCCGCCGATGGACGCGGGGAAGAGCTTGACCGCGGTGGCGCCGCGGTTCATGGCCTCATACGCCTCACTCGGGGTGAGGGCACCGGCCAGGACAGGAACCCCTTGCCGGGCGGACTCCGCGATTGATGCGGCCAGGGCCGGCGTCACCATGAACTGGCCGCCCGCTTCGGCCACGTTGTCCACGTCCTGCACTGTCAGCACGGTTCCCCCGCCGACGTAGCAGCCGGCCGGAGCCGCGGCGCGGACCTCGCGGATCGCTTCGAGGGCACCGGGAGTGGTCAGGGCGATTTCGACGAACCGGAAGCCCTCCTCCATCGCAGCGAGCGCCGCTTTGGCGGCGGCCCCGCCGTCGGTACCGCGTACGATCGCCACCAGCCTGGCCGCCTTGATGCCGGCCAGCAGGGTTTCGGGTGTGCTGCTGCTGTCAGTCATGTTGTTCACCATTCTGCGAAGGCTCCGTCCGCGTGGCGCCAGACGGGCCCGCGCCAGGTGTGGCCGCGCTTGTCGGCGGCACGGACCACCGCTTCGTCGATTTCGATGCCGAGGCCGGGTCCGGTCAGCCGTTCAATGTGGCCGTCCACGAACTTGAGCGGGGTTTTGTCCACCACGTAGTCCAGGACTTCGGCGCCCTTGTTGTAGTGGATGCCGATGCTCTGTTCCTGGATGAGGAAGTTGGGTGTTGCGAAGCCAACCTGCAGGCAAGCTGCCAGGGCGAGCGGGCCAAGCGGGCAGTGCGGGGCGAGCTGGACGTCGTAGATTTCCGCCAGCGAGGCGATCTTCCGTACCTCGGTGATGCCGCCGGCGTGGGAGAGGTCCGGCTGGGCCACAGCGATGCCGGCCTGCAGCGCCGGCAGGAATTCCTGCCGGCTGTAGAGCCGCTCGCCGGTGGACACCGGCGTGGTGGTGGATGATGTGAATTCGCGCAGCAGGTGCGTGTTTTCCGGCACCACCGGCTCCTCGAGGAAGAATGGCCGGTAAGGTTCCAGCAGCGGTGCCACCCGCCGGGCGTTGGCCAGGCTGAAGCGGCCGTGGAAGTCCACGGCGACGTCGCGGTGGTCACCCAGCACTTCGCGGGCTGCGGCAACACGCTGCACCACGCCGTCGATCTCCGCAACCGAGGCGACCGGGCTCATCCGGCCGCTGGCGTTCATCTTGACGGCGGTGAGGCCCACTTCCAGCTGGGCGCTGATCTGGTCGGCAACCTCGTTGGGCTCGTCCCCGCCCACCCAGCCGTACATCCGGATCCTGTCACGGACATGGCCGCCCAGGAGCTGGTGCACGGGGGTGTTGAAGTGTTTGCCGGCGATGTCCCAGAGGGCCTGGTCCAGCCCGGAAACCGCGCTGGCCAGGATGGGTCCGCCGCGGTAGAAGGAGCCCTTGGTCATGACCTGCCAGTGGTCCTCGATGCGGAGGGCGTCATTGCCGATGAGCAGCTCGGAGAGCTGTTCGACGGCGGTGCGCACCGTTTCGCTGCGCCCCTCGCAGGTTGCCTCGCCCCAGCCGACGATGCCGCTCTCGGTCTCGATCCGGACAAACAGCCACCGCGGCGCGACCAGGAAGGTTTCGATTCTGCTGATGATTGTCATGCGGCCTAGCCCTTAGTAGCGCCGGCGGTCATGCCGGACACGATGTATTTCTGCGTGAAGAGCGCAATGATCATGATGGGGATGGTCACCACGGTGGCCGCTGCCATGAGTCCGCCCCAGTCGATGCTGGCGTAGGAGACGAAGTCGAAGATCGCCACGGGCAGCGTCTTCGTTTTCGACCCGGACAGCACCAGGGCGAACATGAAGTTGTTCCACGAGAAGATGAACGACAGGATGCCGGCAGTGGCCATGCCCGCTACCGAAAGCGGCAGCGTGATGCGCTGGAACGCGCCGATAGGGGTGAGCCCGTCCACCTGGGCCGATTCCTCCAGTTCCAGCGGGAGGGAGTCGAAGTAGCTCATCATGATGTATACGATCAGCGGCAGCGCGACGAACATGTGGCTGAGGATCAGCACCTCGAAGCCGCCCACCATTTTCAGGTTGGAGAACACGTAGTACCAGGGCACCAGCAGCGAAACGCCGGGGATGACGCGGGCCATCAGGACCACCAGGGCTGAACGGTGCATGGTGAACCGGCTCATGGCGTACGCGGCCGGGACGCCCAGCACCAGCGAGAGGGCGGTGGAGACGAACGCCACCCAGAAGCTGTTGAAGATGAAGACGAAGTAGTTGTTGCGCTGGAGGACGTTCGCGTAGTTCTCGAACGTCGGGCTGAAGATGAACGACTTCGCGGTGTCGTAGATGTCCACATTGGTCTTCAGCGAAGCGAGCAGCATCCAGATCAGGGGCGCGATCAGGAACAGCACCACGGCGATCAGGGCTACCACGCGGAAGACCTTGTAGGCGCGGGTCCCGAGGGGCTTCCTGGGGCGGCGGAGCGGCTGCGGCTGCCCGGCCGAGGATGGGTTTTCGGTCAGTACGGTCATTTGCTTCCCGCTTTCTTGCGCATGGTCAGCAGCCACATGGAGCCGATGATGATCATGAAGAACAGGATCAGCACCGCGGAGGACAGCCCGTACTGGTTGTAGTCGAAGCTCAGGCCGTAGGCGTAGACGTTCAGCGTCTCCACCTCGTGGAAGGACCCGCCGCCCTTGCCCTTGGTGGCGTACAGGATGTCGAAGGTCTTCAGGGCGTCGATGCCCCGGAGCAGGATGGCCACGATCACCGTGGGCATCATCAGCGGGAGGGTAATGAAGAAGAAGCGTTGGAAGGCGTTGGCGCCGTCCATCCGGGCTGCCTCATCGGGCTCCTCGGAAAGGGACGTCAGGCCGGCCAGCAGGATCAGGACAACCATGGGGGTCCACTGCCAGACGTCCATGAAGATGGTGGTGCCGAGCGCGGTGTCCTGGCCTGACAGCCAGGGCTGGGCGGGGATGCCCACAGCGCCGAGGAGCTGGTTCGCGAACCCGATGTTGGGGTCGAAGATCAGCCGCCACATCATGCCCACGGCCACCGGGGTTGCCACGAGCGGCAGCAGGATGGCCACGCGCACCCACTTTTCGCCGCGGAACGGACGCCAGAGCAGCAACGCGATGCCCATGCCGAGGACCACTTCACAAACCAGGGCAATGCCGGTGAACGTCAGGGTGCGGCCCACCGCAGGCCAGAAGCGTTCGACGTCGGACAGGACCGTCATGTAGTTTTCGAGGCCGATGAAGTCGGTGGCGGCCCGGACGGAGCCCTGCGAATCGGTGAGGCTCAGGTACAGGGTCCAGGCCAGCGGGAAAATAATCAGGATGCCGACGAAGGCCATCGCCGGAGCCGCGAACAGCCACTTGCGGTGTTTGTTGGCCCAGTTTGTTGGCCCAGTCAGAGAATTTGTCGCGGCCGCTGGGGGCACGCCCTGATTTCCGGGCTGCGCTGCGGGGAGAAGTCATTACAGACATGGTTCACCTAAAGAGTTGGGGGGTGAAGTGTGGCCGGGGCGGGAGGGCAGCGTCGCTGCCCTCCCGCCCCTGCTATGTGGTGCACCGGGCTTGAGGGTGCCGGCCCTGGTGCACGGGGTGCGCTATTTCTTTTCGCTGTCCAGGAACTTCTGGAAGGCATCGTGGGCCGAGTCGGCCGCAGCGGCAGCGTCGGCGCCGGTGATGCTGGCAACGATCGGCTCACCCACGATTTCGCGTGCCTTGCCTACGGTAACTACCTCAGGACGGTCGTGGCCGATGCCGTTCTCGGCGCTGACCGCGATCGCTTCTGCGAGGTCCTTCGGGTACGTGGACGTGCCTTCTGAGTTGGCCCAGACGGAGGCGCGGGGTCCGGGGACGCCGGCCTTCTGTGCCGCCAGCGTGCGTTCCTTGCTCGTGGCCCACTGGATGAACTTCCAGGCGTTGTCCTGGTTGCCCGACGCCTGGTTCACGGCGAGGCCCCAGGACGGGATGTTGTACGGCTTGGAACCGGCGGGGCCAGCGGGCAGGGCAGCGAACCCGACAGTGTCGGCAACCTTGGACTTGGCCGGGTCCGTGGCGTTCTTGTAGAGCGAGTCAGCCTCGGTGTAGAAGGCGGCCTTGCCCTGCGTGAAGATGGCCATTGCCTCGGGCCAGCTCATGTCGGTGCTGACGTTGGCCGGGCCGTAGTTCTTGATCAGGCCGCCGTAGAAGCTGTAGGCCTTTTTGGCAGCATCCGAGTTGATGGTGGACTTGCCGCTGGAATCGGTGAAATCGCCACCGAAGCTGTAGAGGAAGCTGGAGAACTGGGTGACGGCCGCGGACTTGCCGGTGCGGGCCACGAAGCCGGCGGTGTCCGGGTTGGCTGCCTTGATGGCCTTGGCAGCGGCTTCCAGTTCGTCCATGGTCTTGGGAACCTCAAGGCCGGCGGCCTTCAGCAGGTCCTTGCGGTAGTAGAGGACCTCACGTTCGGTGATGATGGGGACACCCACCACCTTGCCGTCAGCGGTGGTGGCCTTGACCGGGCCCTCCTGGTAGTCCTTCCAGTCCCAGCCGGAATCCGAGGACACCTTGCTGGTCAGGTCCGCGAGGTAGCCGTTCTTTGCGAACGCCTTGCCTTCCTGGAGCGGGCGGTACATCATCACGTCGATCTCGTCGCTGCCGGCGTTGAGCTTGACGTTGTACTGATCTGAGAGCTGGTCTTCGCCGAGCTGGGTCAGCTCGACCTTGAGGCCGCTGGACTTCTCAAATTCGGGGATGGCTGCCTTGATGCCTTCGGTCCAGACGTGGTTGGCCAGCGTCACCCGGACCACGCCCGATTCCTTGGCGTCGCTGCTGCCGCTGCCGCCGCAGGCCGTCAGGCCCATGGAAAGTGCCGCAGCGACTGCCGCGTACTTCATTACTGAACGTCGCTTCATGACGACTCCCTTTGCTTTGTGGCTGACGTCTGTGTGCAGCCGGTCACAAATGCATCTTTACATCTGCTCTGGGGAAGATCATAGGTAAATAAGGCAGACTTAAACAAGCCCTGTGGTGAACCAGTATGATTTAGCCATGAAAACCCCAAAGGCGGAGTCTCCTATCGACCGGCATGCATCGTTGGTTCAGAGCCTGGGACTCGCCATTGCGGAGGGGTCCCTGGCACCCAACTCGGTGGTGCGGCTGGACGAGTTGGAGGCACAGCACAAAGTGTCCCGTTCGGTGGTCCGGGAGGCCTCCCGGGTTCTATCCTCCAAAGGCATGCTGGCCTCGCGCAGGCGGTTCGGCACAGTGGTGCAGCCCGAACACGAGTGGAACCTCTATGACCCGCAGGTGATCCGCTGGCGGCTCGCCTCATCCCGGCGGCTCGAGCAGCTTCAGGCCCTTAACGAACTCCGCGGCGCCATTGAGCCGCAGGCCGCCCGGCTGGCGGCCGAACGCGCCTCCTGGGACGCCGGCAGTGATCTGGTCCATCTGGCGGCGCGGCTGTGGGCCGCCGGCCAGCGCGGGGACCAGGTGGAATTCCTGCGCCTGGACGTTGAATTCCACGCCGCTGTGCTCAAGGCCTCAGGAAACGCCATGTTTTCCCAACTGCATAACCTTGTGGCCGAGGTCCTCACCGGCAGGGCCGAGCACGGCCTGATGCCGCACCTTCCGGATCATGAAGCACTGCAGCTGCACGTTGACGTGGCCAGTGCCATCCAGCGCGGCGAGGGAGGCGCAGCACACGCCGCCATGAGCAGGATCGTGCAGCAGTTCGCCGAAGAGGTGGGCCATATCTGGTCGGAGCACCACCCTGACCCTGCACAGGACTCATCCCGGCAGCCGGGAAAGCCCGACGACGCCCCCCAGCGGCCGCCGTCGGACTCCCGTTCCCGGCGGGGAACCGCTAAAGCGAACCCGTAGTGAACTGCCAGGACTTCGTGGCCAGCTGATTGCCGGCAAGGTCGCGGATGGAACTTCCGCCGCCGGTGACCGTGACGGTGTATTTTGTCTTGCCGGACAGGGCCAGTTGCGGATCAAGGATCCACTGGTTGCTGGTGCCGTTGCGGACCACGGCTGCCGGGACCACCGCCCCTGTGGCGGCGTTCTTCACGGTGAACGTCGCAGCGCTGACGCCTTGGACTGCCTCATTGAAAGTGACCGTGATGTTGCTGCTCCGCCGGACCAGGAGGGCGTTGCTGCCGGGCGTGTAACTGGTGATCACCGGCGCCGGACCGGTGACAAACGTCCAGCTGGTGCTGGCCAGGGGCGTTCCCGCGGCGTCCCGGATCGCGGTGGCACCGCCCGTCAGGGTTGCCGTGAACTTCCCGTCAGCCGCCAGGTTTGCTGAAGGGTCCAGGGTGGCCGTTTTGGTGGTCGCGTTGTAGGTGACCGTTGCCGGGATGACCGTGCCGGCGGCACTCCGGAGCACAAAGGTCCCGGCACTTACGCCTTGGACGGCTGCGCTGAACCTCGCCGTCACGTTGCTTCCCGGTGGCACCGCCGTCGTGCCTGCGGCCGGTGTTTTGGCAGTAACCGTGGGCGCCGGGGCAACCGGGGCAGGAGCGGGAGCCGCAGCGGCGGCCGCGGTGTACAGCAGGCGGTTCGGCGTGCCGGGCCCGGCTCCGGTGATGACCCCGGCGGTAGCGTTCGACGCCAGCGCGGAGGCCACCTGGGCAGGGGTGAGGCCGGGGTTTTGGGACAGCAGCACGGCCGCGGCGCCGGCCGTGTGGGGCGAGGCCATGGAGGTGCCGGACATGGACGCGGTGGCAGTGTTGGACGTGTAGGTGGCGGAGGTGATGCCAACGCCGGGCGCGTAGAGGTCAACGCAAGAGCCGTAGTTGGAGAAGGATGCCTGGCGGTCGGCGGAATCGCTCGCCGCCACGGTCACCGCAGCGGCAAGCCGTGCGGGCGAACTGCCGCAGGCGTCCGTGGCGGAGTTGCCGGCGGCAACCACTGCAGTGACGCCGTCGTTGATGACAGCCTGGAGCGCGGAGTCCACGGCCGCGCTGGCCGGGCCGCCCACGCTGAGGTTGGCCACGGCCGGCGTCCCGGCGGCGTGGTTGGCGACGATCCAATCCAGGCCGGCCACAACGTCGGAGTTGAAGCCGGAGCCGGAGCAGTCGAGGACGCGGACCGGAACGATGGTTGCGCCCTTTGCCATGCCGTAGGTTGACCCGGCCACTGTTCCCGCGACGTGTGTGCCGTGGCCGTTGCAGTCACCGGACCCGCGGCCATCGGCCACCGCGCTCCAGCCTGCGGCGATGCGCCCCGAAAACTCGGCGTGGGAGGCGAGCACTCCGGTGTCCACCACGTACGCGCTGACTCCGGCGCCGGATGCGGTCCAGCCGTAGGACCCGGACAGGGGCAGTGCCCGCTGGTCGGAGCGGTCCAGTCCCCACGGCGGGGTCTGCTGAATTTCGGAAACGGTGACGGGGGCGTCCACCTCCACGGCGGCGACGCCTGCAGAGCGTGACAGCGCCGCGGCCTGCGCCGGTGTTGCGGTCACCACGGCGCCGCGGAGGGCATGGGAAAAGGAACGTCCGACGCCGATGCCCTGGGACTTCAGGCGCGCAGCCTCCGCGGGGACATCAGTTCCCGGAGCGTAGCGGACCAGGTAGCGGACGCTCGCCCCGTTGCCGTTGCCATTGCCGGTTCCGGCCCCGTCCGCGGCCGTCGCCGGCAGCGCGGGGACCGCAAGGAAAGCGGCGGTGATCAGCATCGTGGCGGCGGGCAGCACAAAACGGAGAATGCGCATGGATTCCTAGGGTGGCGGTGCGGACTGGTTGGCGGGCGGAAAATCCCCGCCCCCTCACCAGAGTAGGAGCCCGTGACATGCTCTAGGAGCGAACTCAGCCGATCCTGCGCCAACCCTTCGGCGGCTGCGGAATTCCGTGGTATCCCCTGCGATCCGCCGCTTTCGCCCTTCAGTCCTCCGTGGGCGTGGTGCGGTTCGAGTGGTAGGAACGCCACGAATGTTCGGGTTCGAATCCGAGCAGCCGCCTGGCCTTGTCGATGGACAGCAGGGTCTCGTGTTCGCCCAGTTCCTTGGTCACCCGGACGTTGGGGAACACCTCCGCGGCGAGGCTGGCGCTGGAGCGGGACATCACGGTGTCTGAGTTCGCGACGATGAACGCCTCGAACCCCGGCTTTCCGTGTTCAAGGGCCCGGGCTACCGCCTGCGCCCCGTCGCGGCCGTCGATGTAACCCCACAGGTTCCACTTGCGCGCAGTGGCATCGGCGTCGAACGCCGGGAAGCGATCATAGTCCTCGATGTCCATCACGTTCGAAAACCGCAGGCCGGTGATGCTCAGGTCGGGGTCCCAACGCGTCAGCTGAATGGCCATCTGTTCTTCGAGGTGCTTCACCAGCGAGTAGGTGCTTTCCGGCCGGGCCGGGTATTCCTCATCCACCGGAATGTAGGGCGGGTCGGCGTCGAACGGCAGTCCCAGCACCGTCTCGCTGGAGGCGTACACCACCTTCTTGATCCCGGCCCGCCGGGCCGCCTGGAACACGTTGTAGGTGGAGAGCATGTTGTTCTCGAACGTGGCGGCGTCGGGGATGATGCCGGGGGCAGGGATGGCGCCCAGGTGGACGACGGCGTCGAACCCGGTGTGCCTGTCGTCCAGGCCGAGCAGCACATCCAGGACCTGGCCGTAGTTGCGCAGGTCCACGATGGCCAGGCCCGGGTTCCTCTCCCCGGTGCGGTCAAGGTTGAGCACCTGATGGCCGTCGGCGTTGAGCCTGCGGACCACGTGCCGCCCCAGTTTTCCGCTTCCGCCGGTCACTGCAATTCTCATGGTGTTACTCCTGCTTTAAGGAACTTTTCGACGGCGGCGATCGCACGTTCGGTGATGGCGCGGGGCTCGCCGCTGCCATCCACCGAGACCACGATGCCGCGGCCGGCATAGACGGCCACCACTTCGTGCGTTTCGCGGTGGTAGAGATCCAGCCGGCGCCGGAAGACCTCCACCGTGTCATCCTTGCGTCCCTGTTCCTTGGCCCGCTGGATCATCCGCCGTTCGAGTTCGGAATCCGGGGCGCGGAGCTCAACAACGGCGTCGAGCCGGTGGCCCAGCGAAGCGAGCATGTTGTCCAGTTCCATTACCTGGGGCGCGGTGCGGGGGTACCCGTCCAGCAGAAACCCGGGCTGGACATCGACGTCCCGGAGACGGTCCTTGACCAGCGCGTTGGTGAGATCGTCGGGCACAAAAGCGCCGTCGTCCAGGTACTTGGCCGCCTCGAGGCCCAGCGGTGTTTCCTCGCTGGCATTGGTCCTGAAGATTTCTCCCGTGGACACGGTCGGGATGCTGAAATGCTTGGCGATGTGAACCGCCTGGGTGCCCTTGCCGGAGCCGGGCGGCCCGATGATGAGCAGTCTGGTCATAGCCTGTCCCTCCGCGGCGCCAACGCCGGCCTGGTTTCGGGTCCACCCGCCGGCAGCGCCAACGTGAGCTACATTCTGCCCACAAGCGGCAGCACAACGCCAGCCTCCCGGAGGTGCTTCGGGAGGCTGGCGTTGTGAGTTGAGTTTTAGAAGTTGGAGGCCACTCCCGGTGTCTCCGCAAGTGAGATCGGATTTCCGCTGGCGTCTTGAGGTCCTGATGCGGCGGTGAAGGTGGGCTGGACTGTCCCAGACACTGTCGCCCTCGTTCCGGTGTCGACCGGGCCAAGCGTGATTGTCACCGTACTGGACGTTGCAGTGGTGCTCCACGCTATCGCGGTCGCGTTATTGCCGCCTCCTGCAAAAACGAGGTCACTGCTGCCGCTGGAGAACGCTCCGCCCGTCATGCCGGTCCCTAATGTAAAAATCGGGCACACCGTCGCCGGGACAACCACCCTCATCGTCTTACTCGGGTCGATCCTTACCTGAATGCCGGCGTTCTTCAGAGTTGCCTGCGACGCTGCGCTCCATGAATTGCAGATTGACGCCGGATTCATGGGCTCAGAGAAAGTGATGACGATCTGGTCATCCTGATCTGCCCGGCCCGTGACGTTTTTCTGATTTGCAGGTCCGGTTTGGAACTTGATGCTGGCAGTCGGCGCCACCGTGTCTTTGGTGGTTGTCTTCGCCGTGCTTGGTCCGCTGGCGTTGCCGGCGGCGTCGGTCGCCACCGCGGTGTAGTTGACAGCACCGTCGCTGAGGTCCGTGAGATCGAAGCTGCTGACCGACCATTGACCGGCGGTATCGACACTGGCGGGTTGCGAAGACCTTTGCAGGCCGGCCTTGTCGGTGGCCGTGACCACCACAGTTGAGCTCGGCTCAGCTGTGCCGCTGACCGGAGCGCCGGTTACTTTCGCCTTGTTCACGATCCCAGCCGCACTGATGGTCGGCGCGCCTGGTGGAGTCGTATCGCCCGCGGTCACCACGGTGCTGCGGGCGGACTCCCCGCCCGACCACGTCGCGAGCACCGGCGTCACGGTGTAGTACCAGGTCCCGGATGGCAAAGCGGCCTCGGTGCAGCTCGTCGCGGTAACAGTGCCCCCGCAGCCGCCGCCAGCGGCAACCATAGCCCCTGTCGGCGATGAGTAGCGGGCAACGGTGTAGCCGGAGACTGCCCGGCCTCCCGCCGTTGTGCCTGAGGCCCAACTTACCGCGGCCCCACCTGCCGACGCAGTTGCCGTGGGTGCGGCCGCAAGTGCAGGGATGGCATCCGCGTTGGCAGTGCCCGGGTTGCTTCCGAGGGTCTGCCAGTAAGCGCTGGCCGCGGGACCTCCGAACGATATGGCGAGGGCTGCCGTGGCGGCGGCTGCAATGCGGGTCCGGGTGATGCGGCTCATTTGCGTGCCTCCAAGGTGACAGGCAGGCTGAAGGTGGCGCCCTGGCAGCCCGACGATGAGGACGTGGACATGGCGGCAGCGTTCGGCAGTGTGATCAGGATGGACGAGTTCGCCGGAATGCTGAGCGCCGGCGCGAGCGGGGCCGCCGGGTCAACGAACGTGACGCCGGTGGTGGTGCAGGCTGGGTGGTTAGCGTCGGCCGTCGCAGCGCCATTGCCGCGGATGGCGTAGACCTGAACCGGAAAGCTGTTGGGGTTGAGCGCCCGGACGGCAACGGCGGCGGTGCCGCCCGGGACAAGGGTGTTTGCCGGGCTGTCGCCGGCAACCAAAGCTTCCACGGTGACGGTGGCCATGGTGCCGTTCGTGGCGGCACCGGATCCGGCGCCCACTGTGGCCCAGTAGGCGTAGGCACCGCCGACTCCCGTTGCCAGGCATAGGGTGATGGTTGCTGCCGCAGTCTTGGCAGCCAGCCGTCGGGGCGTTGGTTTCTTGTGCTTGGGCGTCATGTCAGCTTCCCTGCCCTGCTCCGGAGTAAGCGAACTGGAGGGTGGCGCCCTTGCAGCCGTCCTGGTTTTTTGTGGTGTCCAGCATGGCGATTCGGGGCCACAGCGCCGGGGCAATGCCGATCGATTGGAGCGAGCTGGAGCCAACGGGAACGTTGAGGGGATACTGGCCCGAGTAGTTCGTCACCACGTAGTCTGCGGCCGTGCATGGCAGCCCCGCGGCCACCGCAGCGGGAGTCCTGGTGATGGTTGCGATCGAGACAGCCAGGCTGTTGAGGGCCAGGCCCTTGTTGTTGGGATTCGCTATGGCAAGATTCAGCGGGACAGTTGCTCCCGGTGTGAGCTGGGTGCCGAGGTTTCCGGAAATGCTGAACGTCTTGTTGGATGCTTTGACCTGGAGTTGAACCACGACGGCGGCGGGCTGGCTGACGCCGGTCGTGGCCGGAACGGTGGCCCCGATGGTGAGGTCCGCCTTGCCGTCCGGGGTGGTGGCGGACGTTGCCACCGTCAGGGCGACGGTGGCTGCCTTGCCGGAAGCGAGCGTCACCGACGTCGGCGCGAAGGCCGCCGTCGTGCTGCCCGGGAGGCCCGAAATTGTCGGAGTGACACTGCCGCTGAACCCGTTGCTGGAGGTCAGCGACAGCGTGTAGGTGACGGAATCGCCCTGGTCAACCGACCGGCTGGCGGGATTCACCTGAATCGTGACGCTGCCTGATGTGTTGCCCTGGCTCCCGCTCTGGCTGGCCGCGAAGATGGTGCCCGCCGAAGCCAGCATCACCACAAGACCCACCAGCAGCACCTTCGCTGCCGTGGTGGTTCTTCGCTTAACGGTGCGGAAGTACCGAGATTCGTTCTGCACGTTCAGCCCTTCTGGCCGGGTTCTTGGTAAGCGGGAGGACGTGGAATTCGCCGGCGGGAAGACTCTGACGCCTTCCCGCCGGCGAAGCCTGTTTAGACGCTGCCGACGGTGATGGTGACGACGGCACCCTTGCAGGCGTCCTGGTTGACGGTCGGGCTGTCATTGAACGTCAGGGTTCCGCTGCCGACCACCGTGCCCACATCACCCTTCGCGACGGTTGTGTTGCTGGTATTAGCAGTGACGTCGAACCATTCGGGCAGGCAACCGGTTTGATCCGTGGTCACGCTGGCAGTCAGTGCCCCCACCTTTGTGCTCGTGGTGGTGCTGGCGTTGTCGGCCGTGTAGGCCACCGCTTTGGAGGATCCAGGGGCCAGCCCGCCGGTGAAGATGGCGTGCAGCGTGACGGTGCCGCCGCCTGCCGAGTTCGTGGCCGTACCTGAGCCCGCACCCGTGGTGGTCCAGTAGGCGTAGGCAGCGCTGCCGCCGCCGGCTACCAGGGCGAGTGCTCCGGCGGCTGCCAGTACTTTGTTCTTCTTCGTCATTTGGCGCATGAGTGAGACTCCTTTGGCTGGGGGTGAGAGAGTGCTTGCGACGCGCAGCCATCGGGAACCGCTTGGGAACTTGGTTCCGGCTGATCGCTGACGCCCATACTTCCCGGTGCTCAATCCCCAAACAACGCGTAGCAGTACTGGACTTTCTGTCGCCGCCGCGGAAAGCACTTCTTGGATTGGGGCCGGACTACTCAGGTTTGACCGGTGCCACCGAAGACCAAAACCAAGTAGTTTGCAGCGCCCGGCAGACGGCCCGACCGTGACGTTTGCCGTGGCCAGAGCTGTATATACTTCTGGTTAGGTTTAGCAGCAGGCCGTTAGACAGTTCGTCGTTCCAGCGACCCCCGCGACCCTCAGGCCGACACGGCAGGAAGAGCGGCGGTGTTGCCGGATCGACTTGACCTGAGCGAATGGCATCAAGAACCGTGGCCGGCGAGTCGACAGCAAATACAGCTACATCAATCACTAATCACCTGCATGAGGAACTCCTCAACAGCTCCGATGTTGAGGAGTTTTTGGCCGAGCTCGCGCGCGCGTCAGCGCGCAACCTGTGCGAGCCCGGTGACGAAGTGCTGTGCGGCATCACGCTTCTGCGCCAGAGGAAGGCCGCCACCGTGGCCAGCAGCGGCGATGCTGCCCAGGTGATCAGCCAGATCGAATACGAGTCAAGCGACAGTCCCGGCATAACCGCCGCCGAGAGCCAACTGACTGTCCACGTCCCCGATCTGGAACAGGAGGACCGCTGGCCCGATTATGTCGAAGCCGTTCTGGGGCACAGCATCCAGTCCGTCCTGGCCATTCCGTTCCAGCTGGAAGGGGAAACCAAAGCCACCCTGCTCCTGTATTCGCACCGCACCCGCCGCTTTGAGGGCCGCATCCGTGAAATGGCCGAGGACTTTGCCCGCCAAACGTCCCTGGCCCTGCGGCTTGCCGTGCGTTTCGCCCATTACAGCGAGACCGCCGCCCACCTCCGTGCCACCCTTGAGAGCCGCACGGTCATCGATATGGCAGTGGGCATCATCATGGCCCAAAACCGGTGCAGCCAGCAGGAGGCCTTCGGTCTGCTCAAGGCCGCCTCCAGCACCCGCAATTCCAAACTGCATGCCGTGGCCGCGGCCGTGGTTCACGCCCTCGGACACGGCCCGGCGGAGACCCACTACGACGAGTAGAGGGCGCTTGCAGCGCTACGCCCCGGCGTCGTAAACCAGTTCGGTCCCGTTGACCCTCACACCGGAGGTGGGCTGGTGGGGCGTCAGTTTTCCACCTGGCATCAGGTGCAGCACGTTCACGTGGTCGAGTAGCACTGCATGGTCGGAGATCAGCCGGCGATGGCACCGCCACCACACGGTCTCGCTGCACATGATGGCCACCGCCTGTTCTGCCGCCAGGCCAAGCACGTCACCGAGGGCCAGCGAGAACTCCGGAGACCGCATGTACGCCGCGTAGGCCCTGAACGAGTCGTTGCGCAATGCCACGTCCGGGGAGTCCGGCAGAAGCTTGCGGAATCCGCCGAGCCTCTTCTCCCAGCGGTAGGACACCCCGGCCGCGGGCAGCCACTGCGCGAGCAGGTCCTTGCCGAAATGCGGAAACTTGCGGCTGCCGGGGGCGATGCGGACATCAACCAGGGACTGGACTCCAGCTGTGCCAAGCAGCTCCTTGAAGTCCTCCTGGCTGGCGGTTCCGTGGCCCACGGTCAGAAGCTGCGGGTGTTGTGCGGAAGGCGTCATAGTAGCGATTGTCCCCCGACGCAGCCCGTACACTGGTGGGAAGCTGGCTCTAGGGGCTTTTATGGAAACTCAACACGTCTGCCTCGTCATCGAGGACGACCTCGACATCCGCGGGCTGATCACCGTCATACTGACCCGTGCGGGCTTTGCCGTGCGCGAAGCAGCCACCGGCGCCGAGGGCATCGCGGCCGCAGCGGACCCCGGTATTTCCCTCGTCACCCTGGATCTTGGCCTGCCGGACATGGACGGCCACATGGTTGCCCGGGCCATCCGCGCCCTGAGCACCGCTCCCCTGCTGTTCCTGACGGCCCGGTCCGAACAGGATGACATCCTGGCCGGCATGGCCTCGGGGGCTGCCGATTACCTGACCAAGCCGTTCCACCCCAAGGAACTGCGGGACGCGGCCTTGCGGCTCTGTCCCGTTACTGCCGCCAGCGGGGACGGCACCAGCCAGGACCCCGCCGCCTGCCAGCCCCACTAGTCGGCCCGGCGGCCTGGCCAGAATCAGGCTTTCACAGGCGGGACACATCTCCGGCAAACCCCGGCGCCAGCTTGGCTGCCTAGAACTGGGGAATGACTCCTCTCAACAGCACTCAACGCAAAGGCAGCCGCATACGGCGGGCCGTCGTCGCCGGGGCAGTTGCCCTCACGCTTTCTGCTGGAGGTGCCACGGCCTGGGCACTGGACCGCTTCGTGGTCCAGCACGTGGAAATCTCCGATGTCTCCGCCTATGAAGCCAGCCAGGCGGGAACGTCCACCGGCACGACGGCGGACACCGCCACCGATTCCAGTGGCACCGCCGCGGTCACCACCGATACCTCCTACACGTCCGACAGCTCGAACATCACCATTTCCACGGTGACCACCGGCAGCGGCGACAGCACCGTGACCTACTACGTCGCCGACGTCGTCCTTGACGACGCCACCACCCTGCAGTCCGCCTTTGCCAACAACAGTTTCGGCGAAAACATCACCGAAACAACCTCGTCCATCGCCGAGGCCAACAACGCCGTCTTCGCCATCAACGGCGACTACTACGGCTTCCGGGACACCGGCATCGTCATCCGCAACGGCGTCGTGTTCCGCGACGAGGGCGCCCGGCAGGGTCTGGCCTTCTACCGCGACGGCACCGTCAAGGTTTACGACGAAACCGCCACCACCGCCGAGCAGCTGATCGCCGGCGGAGTCTGGAACACGCTCTCCTTCGGCCCGTCCCTGCTGGACAACGGCGAGGTTGCCCAGGGCATCGAGGACGTGGAGGTGGACACCAACTTCGGCAACCACTCCATCCAGGGCGAACAGCCCCGCACCGCCGTCGGCATCATCGACGAAAACCACCTGGTGTTTGTGGTGGTGGACGGCCGCAGTCCCGGCTACAGTGCCGGCGTCACCATGACCGGCCTCGCCGGCATCATGCAGGGCCTCGGCGCCACCACCGCGTACAACATCGACGGCGGCGGTTCCTCCACCATGTACTTCAACGGTTCGCTGGCGAACAACCCGCTCGGTGAGAACAAGGAACGCGGCACCTCCGACATCCTCTACATCGCGGAGTAGGTGACGGTCATGATCATCCTGATCCCGGCCTACGAGCCCGACCAGCAGTTGCCCGCCCTGATCCGTTCCATCCGCGACGCCGAGCCGTGGGCCACCGTGGTGGTGGTCGATGACGGGAGCGGTCCGGAGTACAAGGACGTGTTCGACGGCGTCAATGCGCTTGGGTGCCATGTCATCGGGTACGCGCGCAACCGGGGAAAAGGCTTCGCGCTGAAGACCGGCTTCGGGTTCATCGCGGACCATCTCCCGGGCCGGAACGTGGTCTGTGCGGACAGCGACGGCCAGCACACCATCGTGGACATCCTGCGCGTGGCGGCCGCGGTGCAGCCCGGCTTACCGGCCATGGTGCTGGGAACCCGGAACTTTACCGGCACCGTCCCGGCCCGCAGCAAACTCGGCAACACGGCCACCAGGCTGCTGTTCACGCTGGCCACCGGCGAGCGCATCTCCGACACACAGACCGGCCTCCGCGGCTACCCGGCCGCCATGCTGCCGTGGCTGCGCTCTGTCCGCGGCGAGCGCTACGAGTACGAACTGAACCTGCTGCTGGAAGCCAAACAGTCCGGGTATGCGATCGGCAGTGTCGACATCGCCACCGTCTACCTGGACCACAACTCCGGATCGCATTTCCGGCCGCTGGCCGACTCGATCCGTATCTACGGGCCGCTGCTGAAGTTCCTGGCGTCCTCGTTCGCCGCGTTTCTCGTGGACACGGCGGTCTTCCTGCTGCTGACGCTCATCACCGATTCGCTGCTTGTCGCCGTGGTGGGTGCCCGCGCGGTGAGCTCGGCCGTGAACTTCCTGGTCAACCGCCGGATGGTGTTCGAGCACGGCAGGGACAAAACAGCGACCGCAACCGGGGTGCGCTACTTCAGCCTGGCGATCGTCCTGCTCGCCGCCAACTGCGGTCTCATCTCTATCCTGGACGCGCTGTCCATGGCAGCCCTTCCGGCAAAGATCCTCGCCGAAATCGCGCTCCTGACCGTCAGCTACGTGGTGCAGCAGCGGTTTCTCTTTTCCCGACGCACCGCCGGCACCGCCGCAGGCGAGGCGGACAATCAGACCCTGGACCTGAGCCGCGGCCACCATCCCGGGACGTTGCGCCGGTAGTCGAGGTACTGCCCGCCGTAGGTACGGGTGAGTGTCGGTTCCTCGTAGCCCTTCACGAACACGACGACCGCGGCGAGGACGGTCACGGCGTAGATCACGAGCCCCCAACTGCCGAACACCAGCGCCTGGCCGAAGATGATGGACAGCACCGCGAGGTACATCGGATTGCGCACGTGCCGGTAGACCCCCGTCACCACAAGCGTTTCCGTCGGCGCGACGGGAGCGGGCGTGCCGCGGTGCAGGGCGAACAGTGTAAAGGCGTGCAGGAGGAAAGCCACCCCGGCAGCGATCGCGAGCCAGGCGACCGGCACGACCACCCAGGCCGCGCCGCCCCAGTCATGCCACCGCCAGCCGGAGATGAGCCACGGGATAAGGCCGGCCACGACGCCGGGCGCGAGGGCGAGAAAAACGATCGTCCCGATCCACGCGCGCGCGGGCGAGGCTGCCTTAACCATGCGCGTCAGACTAGCTCCATTCCTCGGACCGCGGGAGGGGTCAGTAGAACCCTGGTCTTACCCGATGGTGCCCGTCGTCTCCGCGTAGGAAGTGGCGTGCCCGCGCACCTGGCGGACGTAGGAATCGGACTGGTTGTAGGAGTAGATGGCCTCAGTCCACCCGTTTGCGGTGGTGAGGTCGCGGCCATGGGCGCACAAGTAGCCTGCAGCGCTGAGGGCGGCGTCGTCGATGTTGAACGGATCCGCCCTTCCATCACCGTTGCCGTCCCGTCCCGCAAGCTCCCACGTGGTGGGAATGAACTGCATGGGTCCGACAGCCCGGTCCCAGCGGGCGTCGCCATCCAGGACGCCGGCGTCGGTATCAGCGATGGCGGCAAATCCGTTGCCGTCCAGGCTCGGGCCGACAATGGGCCCGCTCGCCTGCCCTGCGGGAGACAGGCTTCCGCCGCCGTAGGCCCCGTGGGCGGATTCGGCGAAGCCGATCGCCGCCACCGTATTCCAGCCGATCCCACACCCCGGAGTCGAGCCGTTCGCCGCGCCGGCCGCCGCCACGTAAGCGCGAAGCGCACGGGCGGGGATACCGGTCTGCGCGGCAGCCTGGATGAGCCACTCGGCGTCCGCGTTCCGGGTGACATTCACGGCGGGGCTGATGCCGGCGGAGAGCGTTTCGAGTTTCGCCTCCGCCCGTGGCGGCGGCGGAAGAGCCGTGCCCGCGCCGGGCTGCCGGAGTGCCCAGAAGGACAACGCGGTGATCACGAAAATCGCGAACACGCAGAAAACGAAGAGGCGTTTTAGTCGGAGCACGGGTTTGATCCTATCGAGCGAAGACCGCCCGGAACGCCGGCCGTCCCGGTAGCAGCAGGTGAACGCCCTGCCAACACTCATATTCGGGCCTAGGTTCCGTCACAGCACCTGCACAGTCTGGCCGCGGATCGTAGAGACCAGCCCACCAACAGATTCCGGAGAATCCGATGACTTCGCTCATTTTCATCGCTGCAGACCTTGCGGCCATCAGTATCCTCACGTTCGTCCTCTACCTTCGCCGCCACCGGCGCCGCGACCTGGTGGTGTCCTACCTGGGCATGAACGTGGGCGTCCTGGCAGTGGCCACCGCACTGTCCGGCTCCGCAGCCGGCCTGGGCCTGGGACTTGGCCTCTTCGGCGTCCTGTCCATCATCCGGCTCCGTTCCACCGAGCTGTCCCAGCATGAGGTGGCCTACTACTTCTCGGCGCTGGCACTCGGACTGATCGCGGGCCTCGGCATCGAACCCGTCTGGCTGACCGCCTCCCTGATGGGCCTGATCCTGCTGGTGATGTTCGTGGGTGACCACCCCCGCGTGCTGCCCGCCCACCGGCACCAGACCGTCATCCTGGACCGGGCGCTGGCCGAAGACGGCGAACTCTTCGCCCGGCTCGAGGAAGTCCTCCACGGCAAGGTCCACTCCGCCACGGTCCAGGAACTTGACCTGGTCAACGACAAAACCATCGTGGACGTCCGCTACGCCTACAGCCCCGCCCCTGCCACTGCCGCTGTGACCTACCTTCCGGCCACGACGACGGCGGCACCCCGGCACGCGGTAGCGGCACCTCCGGTGATGCCCCCGACAGAGGCAACAGCGCCGGCGTCGTCCGCCCCCGACCGCGAGAACGAACCGGTCCATGCCCCCGACCGTGCGTCCGACACCCTCCACGCCTCGGCAGGTGCGGCATGAACGCCCGCGCAGGCGCCGGCGTCGTCGGCAGCCTCCGCGGACTGCCGGCCGTGGGACTGGAGGAACTGAACACTGAAGCCGCAATGCAGACGCGCGTGGACCGCAAATACGTGGTTCCCGAGGACCTGGCCCAGGAGCTCCTGGCCGCATTCGACGCCGAGGTCCGGGTCCTGGAGATGGACGGCTCACGCTGCTTTGCCTACGACTCCGTGTACTTCGACACCGACCGGCTGGACAGCTACCTGCTGGCCGCCCACGGCCGGCGGCGCCGCTACAAGGTCCGCACCCGGACTTACGTGGACAGCGCCACCAGCTTCCTAGAAGTGAAGACTGAAGGCGCCCGCGAAGCCACCGTAAAGGAACGCATCCCCTACGACCTCAGGGACCGCGCCCGGCTGACGGCGGCAGGCATGGACTACGTCCACGAAACCCTCGCCGCCGCCGTGGGCGGGACACCCGCCGGACCCCTTGGGCCGGTCCTCGAGACCCGCTACCACCGGACCACGCTCTACCTGCCGGAATCCGGCAGCCGCGCCACGATCGATACCGATGTCACCTGGCAGCGTCCCGGCGAGCAGGCCTGGGTGCTCGATGGTGCGGTGATCCTGGAAACCAAGTCCGGTTCGGCATCCGGCCCGCTGGACCGGCACCTCTGGGCCCACGGCGTGCGGCCCTCCAGGATCTCCAAGTTCGCCATCGGCATGGCGGCCCTCTGCCCCGAACTGCCGGCCAACCGCTGGAACCGCACGCTCCGCCGGACCATGAACCTCCGCCGCGCGGCCTGACCACTCCCCACCCATTTCTCCCCCACACCCAAGGAACACACCATGAACCGCTTCCGCACCGCCCTGTCCGTCACCGCCCTCGCCTTCACGGTTGGCCTGGCCGGCTGTGCCTCGGCCGGAACCGCCGGCACCGGCACGTCCATCACCGGAACCACCTCCGCCGGCTCCTCGAACTCATCCACCACGTCCGGCACCGCCCAGGCCGCCGTGTCCTTGGACACCCTTGCCGCTGATACGCATTACGACGCCGACGACCTCACCTGGGATGCGGCCTCCGAAGTAGCCGTGACCCTGGCGGACGGCGCCAGCTCCGTGGCCTCCGGAACGCCGCCGGACGCGGTCAAGGTCGACGGCGATACCGTCACCATCAGCGCGGCCGGCACCTACCGCCTGAGCGGGTCGCTGTCAGACGGCAAGGTGGTGGTGGCCGCCGGCGAGGAAGACGTGGTTCGCATCATTTTGGACGGCGCCGACGTCACCAGTTCCACCGGTTCGCCGTTTGTGGTGCAGAGCGCCAACGAAGCCATCGTCTACTTGGAGGACGGCACGTCCAACTCCCTGAGCGACGCGTCCACTTATGCGGACACCGCCGAGGACGCCCCGAACGCGGCGCTGTACTCCAAGGCCGACCTCACGGTTGCCGGCACCGGCTCCCTGAGCGTGAAGGGCAACTTCAACGACGGCATCTCCTCCAAGGACGGCCTGGTACTGGCCGCCGGCAACGTGACTGTGGACGCCACCGACGACGGCATCGTCGGCAAGGACTACGCGGTCCTCCTCGACGGCGCCTACCAGGTCACCGCCGGCGACGACGGCTTCAAGTCCGACAACGACGAGGACGAAGGCCGCGGCTGGATCCTCATCAACGGCGGCACCCTGAACGTCAGCGCGGCCGATGACGGCGTCAAGGCCTTCAACACGCTCACCATTGCCGCAGGCGCAACAACGGTGGCCAAGTCCGAGGAGGGACTCGAGGCCCAGCACATCGTGGTCTCCGGCGGCACGGCCAACGTCACCGCCAATGACGACGGCGTCAACGCCTCGGGCGGGTCCTCCGCCTCCGCTTCCGGTGGCGGCATGGGGGGCGGCATGGGCGGCGGCGGCGAAACCGTGGGCGACTACACGGTGGACGTCACCGGCGGCTCCCTGACCATCAACGCCCAGGGCGACGGCCTGGACTCCAACGGCAACGCCAGCATCTCCGGCGGCACCGTGGTGGTGAACGGCCCCACCAACTCCGGCAACGGCGCCCTGGACGTCAACGGCGAGCTGACCGTCACCGGCGGCACCGTGGCGGCGGGCGGCAGCGTGGGAATGGTGGTCACCCCGGGCACCTCATCCACGCAGTCCGGCGTGCAGGTGACGCTCGGATCGCCGGTCCCGGCCGGCACGGTGGTGCAGATCGCTGACTCGAGCGGCACTGTGGTGGGCGCCTTTGTGACCACCAAGGCGACGGCGTCGCTGGTGTTCTCCTCGGCCGCAATCACCGACGGCGCGGAGTACACCGTCTACACCGGCGGCACGGCAACGGTCAGCGCCGGTCTGGGCGAAGGCTCCCTCGACGGCGCCGACCAGGTGGGCACCGTGACGGCCGGCGAATACACCGCAGCCCAGGGCCCCGGCGGCGGTGGTGGCGGCTTCGGTCCCCGCTCCTAACCCCCCACCCTCACCCTCACCCGCCCCAAGCCCCTTCAGACGCTCTCTCACTTAATGCGGGTTTCTTCCAGACGCTCTCTCACTCTCCTCAAGAAAGTGATAGAGGATTCGGGATTTTC
>NZ_JACXBW010000014.1 GCF_014712225.1 Pseudarthrobacter sulfonivorans | reverse complement strand
CCCACCGCATTCCCCCGCATCCCCCGCATCCCCCAAATCCACGGACCCCCACCCCGGACGCTCTCTCACTTAATGCGCGTCCGAACGGAACGCTCTGTCACTTTTCGATCGGAAAGTGAGAGAGCGTTCCGCGTTTAAGGCCATCTAGTGCGAGAGGGTCCGGGTGGATGCGTCACAAGTGGGGCGGAGCGTGCGCAAGCTCTAATGTGGGCAGCATGACTGAGACCGCGGCAAATTCCGTCACCCTGCGCTTCCTGGCAGCCCCCACGGACGTGGGCCACAGCGGTTCAGTGGATGCCGGCACTGTCCTCGAATGGGTCGACAAGGCCGCCTACGCCGCCGCGGTGGGTTGGGCCAAGTCATACTGCGTGACCGCCTACGTGGGGAACATCCACTTTGCGGACCCGGTGAACAGCGGCGACATGGTGGAGGTGGAAGCCACCATCGTGTACACCGGCCGTTCTTCCATGCATATCCGTACGGTGGTTTCATCGGGCGATCCCAAGGGCGGCCCTGCCACGATGCGCAGCCAGTGCATGGTGATCTTCGTGGCGGTGGGCGACGACGGCAAGCCCATCCCCGTGAAGCAGTTCGAACCCGTCACCGCGGCCGAGATTGAAGACCGCGACCACGCCCTGGCTCGGGTCAGGATCCGCGAGCAGATCGTTGAAGCCATGAGCGCCCAGGAATACACCGACGCCGGAACCGCGGAACGTGTGACGCTGCGGTTCATGGCCGCCCCAACAGATGTGAACTGGGGAGGCAAAGTCCACGGCGGCATCGTGATGAAGTGGATCGACGAAGCCGCGTACGTCTGTGCCTCGCGGTATTGCGGGAAGGACACGGTAGCCGTGTTCTCCGGCGGCGTCCGCTTCTACCGGCCTTTGCTGATCGGCCACGTGGTGGAGGTCGAAGCCCGGCTGGTCTACACCGGGACCAAAGGCATGCACATCGCCGTACACGTCCGCTCGGGAGATCCGAAGGGCGGCGAACTCAACCTCACCACCTATTGCCTCACCGTGATGGTGGCGCGTGACGCCGACGGCAACTCAGTGCCCGTCCCCCCGTGGGTGCCGGTGACGGACGAGGACAAACGCCTGCACGCCCACGCGCGTGAACTACTGGAGATCCGCGGGACGGCACCGGGAAACCGGCTGCCCAACCACCTGCTGCAGCAGCAGGGTCAGGGAGCCGGTTCCGGGCAGGGCCAGGCTTAGAAGCCGCCTCCGCCGCCGGCATCCGCTGCCATGTTGGCAAAGCGCGAATAGTGGCCTTGGAAGGCAACCACAATGTCCTTGGTGGGACCGTTACGGTGCTTGGCGATCAGGATGTCTGCCTCGCCGGCACGTGGTGACTCCTTGTCATAGACGTCTTCGCGGTGCAGCAGGATCACCATGTCCGCGTCCTGCTCGATGGAGCCTGATTCGCGGAGGTCCGAAACCATGGGCCGCTTGTCCTGGCGCTGCTCGGAGCCACGGTTGAGCTGTGACAGGGCAATGACCGGAACTTGCAGCTCCTTGGCCAGGAGTTTGAGCGCACGGGAGAACTCAGAGACTTCCTGCTGGCGTGATTCCACCTTCTTGCCCGAGCTCATGAGCTGAAGGTAGTCCAGGATCACCAGTTTGAGGTCGTGCTGCTGCTTGAGGCGGCGGCACTTTGCCCTGATTTCCATCAGTGACATGTTGGGGCTGTCATCAATGAAGAGCGGGGCATCATTCATCCGGCCCATGGTGGTGGCGATCTTGGACCACTGCTCGTCCTTGATGGTGCCCTTGCGCAGGTCCTGGAGGCCGATGGTCGCCTCGGCGGACAACAGACGCATGGCGATCTCGTTCCGGCCCATTTCGAGCGAGAACATCACCGTGGCCAGGTTGTTCTTGATGGCTGCCGACCGGGCGAAGTCCAAGGCGAACGTGGACTTACCGACGGCGGGGCGGGCGGCGATGACGATCATCTGGCCCGGGTGCAGGCCGTGGGTGAGCTCATCCAGCTCGTAAAATCCCGTGGGCACACCGGTCATTCCTTCGCCGCGGTGTCCGGAGGCCTCGATCTCGTCCACCGTGGATTCCATGACGTCCTTGAGGACAACGTAGTCCTCGGCGGTGCGCCGCTCCGCCACGGCGTAAACCTCGGCCTGCGCCTGGTTAACCAGATCCTCCACCTCGCCGTCGGAACCGTAGCCCAGCTGGACAATCTTGGTGCCGGCATTGACCAGCCTGCGCAGGACGGCGCGCTCGGCCACGATCTCGGCGTAGTATCCGGCGTTGGCGGCCGTAGGTACGGTCTGAATGAGCTCGTGCAGGTAGGCGGGGCCGCCGATTCTGTTGATCTCCGCGCGCTTGGTCAGTTCGTCCGAGACAGTCACGGCGTCGGCAGGCTCGCCCCGGCCGTAAAGGTCGATGATCGCTTCATAAATGGTCTCGTGCGCGGGCCTGTAGAAGTCCTGGCCGCGGAGGATCTCCACCACGTCAGCAATGGCATCCTTGGAGAGCATCATGCCGCCAAGTACGGACTGTTCCGCCGGGATGTCCTGGGGAGGCTTGCGGCTCGATTCCGATCCGCGGGTACCCTCGATCGAGTCCAGGTGCGTTACTGACAAAGCTGCCGTCCTCCGTTGTGTGCCGCGATGCGCGGCACGTAAGCCATTTATCCTGCCGGGGGCCGGCCTGTTGAAGTTCAATAGGCCGGCTAACATTCAGGTCTACCAGCGGCCACTGACAACGTAGGCCGCCCCGCTCGAGGTGGAGTCGACGGCCGGGCGCGCGGGAGTTATCCCCACAATCCACAGGTTATCCACAGAAAGCTCAGCCCCCGGAAAGGAAGCCCGTTCAGTGGCGCCAGCTGCTGGCGGCGCCGTCCATCGCTCCCAAATACAGGTATCCCGCAACGGTAGCCGCCCCCGCTCCAGCCTCCAAGCCAGCCATCGTCGGGGGCTGTGGATAACCTGTGCACTACGCGGCATTGCTTGTGCACAGCCTGTGCATGAACCTGTGGAAACAAAAAATCTTTACCGCACATGGTGGCCCTGACCTGCACAAACGCCGTTCGGGACATGTGGACTAAATATTTTTTTGCGAAACCTTCATCCACAGCTTGGGGATGGGCGAGGTTGAAAACAGGCGGGTTGTATGGGTCGGCGAGCAGCGAATCATGCCGTCTTGGTGACGAAAATTACAGTTCTCCCATTTTTTGACCGCAGGGCCAATCCGCTGTATGCAGCCAAAGGAATGTGCTGTGGATAACGGTCATCTGGCATAAGCTCTAAGCATGGGCGACATACTGATGGTGTTACTGCCGGCCGGAATCCTGGTGGCAGTCCTATGGACGCTCACAACGGCGCTGAGGCCGCGCGATACCGGGACCTCCGATGCCGAAAAGTATCAGCAGGACCTCGCCAGGCGTTCGGCTGCCCACTACGCTGAGCAGGTGCGGTTGGCAACTGCCGTGCGCGCCCGGCTCGAAGCGAATACGCGCCCAAGCCAAAACGAACAGCAGCAGTCGCAGCAGGAGGATCACGCCCGCGCCGCACTGCGGGCGCACTCCGGGACAGGCGCCCCGGCGCACGGCAATACGCTGCCTGGCGGCCTGTTCGATCCCCAGCTTGCCATGCAGCTCCAGACGATGGTTCGCGATGGGCACAAGATCCAGGCCATCAAGCTCCTGCGCCAAGAAACCCACACCGACCTGGCCACCGCCAAGAAGTACATAGATCGGCTTTAGAAATGGAATCGCTCGTGATCCCCGTTATCATCCTCGCGGTCGTGGCTGCCGGCGTTGCGCTGGCGGCCCGCGCAATCGGCAAGAGGCAGGCATCCGCCAGGGAGGCCGGCACGGTCCAGGCACCTGACGCGTCCGGGCTGGCCCGCCTGGCCGCCGCCAAGCTTAACGAAGAGCAGCACCAGAGGCTGTATGCGCTGATTGCACAGGGGCAGGCCATGGCGGCCATCAAGTTCTACTACGAATCCACAGGCGATGGCCTGCGGGCCTCCCGGGACGCCGTAGGGGCCCTGGCCGCCCATCCCCAGCCCTACCGCGGTCCGCAGCCACAGGCTGCGGACCTTGAGGCCGACGACGACACACCCCAGCGTTTCCCGTACCGCTACCGCGCCATTGCCAGCAAGGGCGACGTCACGCGGGAGGTCAGCAGCAACATGCTCAATGATGAAATCTACGGGCGGATCCGCACGCTTGCCCGCAGCGGCGACATCGAGGGCGCGGCAACGGCGCTCACCAGGCACTCTGACATTTCCCTGAAGCAGGCCCGCGAGTTCATCGCCCTCCTCGACGACTAGGAGCCGCCTTCATGCCTTCCCGGGCGGCTGTGAGTACGGCCGCCCGGACGCATAGCGCTGAGGGGCAGGTGCTACCTTCCGCCCGAGATGCCGGCCAGCAGCTGCTCAAACGGCAGGGATTCCGCCACGGCCGCCTTCCGGCCCGGTTGCGCACCCTTCAGGAGAGCGGCGAACTCTGACGCCGCCCGCTGCACCCGATCGGAGAGGGGCGAGGCGCCGTCGTCGGTGTTTCCCCAATCCTGGGGGCCGGCAAATACTGCCGTAGCGGTCATTCTGGTCCGAAGGTAGCTGAACAGCGGCCGCATGGCGTACTCCAGAACCATCTGGTGCCTGTCGGTGCCGCCGGTGGCGCCCAGCAGGACGGCCTTGCCCTCCAGGGACTTGGGGTCCAGGACGTCAATAAAGGATTTGAACAGGCCGCTGTAGGACGCGCTGAACACGGGGCTCACCGCGATGATGCCATCAGAGGCCTCCACGCCGGCGATGACGTCGGCAAGGCGGGGAGCCGCGTAGCCGGTGACGAAGTTATTCGCGATGTCCACCGCGAGGTCGCGAAGCTCAACCACGTCCACCGTCACCTGGTAGCTGGCGTCCGTTAGCTCGTGCTCCGCGGCAGCCGCGAGCTGGTCGGCGAGCAGCCGGCTCGAGGACGGCACACCCAGGCCGGCGGACAATACAGTGATGCGGCGGGTTTCCACCATGGACTCCTCAGGTTCGGTACAGACTACGCTACATGTGTTTGCATGTATCAGGGTAACCGGAGGGGTCCCGCGTTTATTCCACCCGGGCTACAGCAGTACAGTTCCACTGATGCGCGCGGCGGAAGTGCCGCCGACCCAGATGTCGCTGCCCTCAGCGTCCACATGGATCCGACCCGTCCGGCCCAGTGCCGTACCCTGCGCGGCCACGTACGACGACGGTGCGCGGCCACTGCCGATCAGCCATTGCGCGGCGCCGGCGTTGAAGCTGCCCGTGACGGGGTCCTCGGCTGCAGCGTCACCAGGGATGAAGGTGCGCACCTCGAAGTCCGCCGGCGCGTCCGCGGCGTAAGGGCCGATCACGCCAACTTTCAGGTCACCCAGGGCCGTGAAGTCCGGCCTGATGCCCAGTACCTGTCCGGCGGACCCCAGAAGCACACCGATCCACTCGGGGCCGTTGATCAGCCAGGAGCCGTCCAGCAGCGCATGGCGGGGCACGCGAAGGCCGTCCGCGATCTGCGCCATGTCCGCTTCGGCCACCGGGCCGGAGCGCGTCAGCGGCGGCGCAGCGAACGCCAGCCGACTGCCGTCGCGCTTCACGCGGACCAGGCCCGCACCGCATTCCTGGACCAGCACGCCCTCCTGCTTCGGGACGCCGCCGGCGTCCAGCCACGCCTGCGCCGATCCCAGCGTGGGATGGCCGGCAAAAGGGAACTCCTCGAGGGCAGTGAAGATGCGGACCAGGTAGTCGGCATCAGGATGCGTGGGCGGCAGCAGGAAAGTGGTCTCTGAAAGGTTGGTCCAGTTGGCGAATTGCTGCATCTGTTCCGTCGTGAGGTCCGCGGCTTCACCAACCACCGCGAGCGGATTTCCCCTGTACGGTTCGTCCGTGAACACGTCCATCTGGGTGAACGGACGACGGCAGGGCGCTGGGGAAGCGTTGTGGCTCACCGCCGCAGGCTATCACCCGGGGCGGCGTGCCTGACAAGCGGACCGTGCTCTGCCAGACTTCCATCATGGCTGAGAACAAGACCCAGGTGACCGGCGCGTCAGTGGACGAATTCCTGGCCGCAGTGGAACATCCGGTCCGGCACCGGGACGGCCTGCGGCTGCTCGAAATGATGAAGGAAATCACCGGCGAAGAGCCCGAAATGTGGGGGCCGACCATCGTGGGGTTCGGGCAGTACCACTACAGATACGGGAGCGGCAGGGAAGGCGACGCGGCTGCCGTGGGCTTTTCGCCCCGGAAGTCCAGCCTCTCGCTTTACGGGCTGACGTACGGGCCGGAGGCCGCTGAACTGCTGGCCCGGCTCGGAAAACACAAGACCGGCGCGGGCTGCCTGTATGTGAACAAGCTTGAGGATGTGGACGAGGCGGTGCTGGCTGAACTGATCAGGGCCGGCTACCGGCACGTGACCACGGTCCTCCACAGCCCCTGACCTCCCAAGCCCCTGATAATGCACCTCACAGTCACTTAATGCCCTTGCGGAGGCAAAATTGGGCATTAGCTGACCCCGCGTTGGGGTTAACGCGTTGGGGTTAAAAGGGAAACCCCCGCCGCCGGTTAGGGCAACGGGGGTTTCCCGCAGTTCAGGACTGCGTAGCCGGAAAGACTACTTGCCGCTGACTACGTTGAGTTCGATCACAGCGGCAACGTCAGCGTGAAGGCGGACGTTGGCCTGGTAGGAACCAACCGACTTGATGTGTGCCGGCAGTTCAACCTTGCGCTTGTCGATCTTGCCAAGGCCAGCGGCCTCAACAGCGTCGGCGACGTCGGCCTGCTTGACGGTGCCGAACAGGCGTCCGGTCTCGCCAGCCTTGACGACGAGCTTGACCGGCTTGGCGGACAGTGCAGCGGCCTGCTTCTGAGCATCTTCCAGGGAAGCGTGCTCGCGGGCGGCGCGGGCAGCCTTGATGGACTCAACCTGCTTCTCGCCACCCTTCGACCAGGTCAGGGCGAAGTTGCGGGGCAGCAGGTAGTTACGCGCGTAACCGTCCTTGACCTCGACAACGTCGCCGGCGGCACCGAGACCGGTTACTTCGTGGGTCAGAATGAGCTTTGCCATGTTAGTCAGTCCCTTCCTTAGCCGCGGCCAGCGCCGGAGTAGGGCAGCAGAGCAACTTCGCGGGCGTTCTTGATTGCCTGGGCGATCTTGCGCTGTTCCTGCACCGTGACGCCGGTGACGCGACGGGCGCGGATCTTTCCGCGGTCGGAGATGAACTTGCGCAGCAATGCTACGTCCTTGTAGTCGATGACAGTGATGTCAGCGGCCTTCAAGGGGTTGGACTTTGGTTTGGGCTTACGGAGTTCAGCCTTAGCCATCGTGGAGCTCCTATTCTTTGGAGCCCGTGGATGTTGATCCACGGGATGGTGGTGGTCCGACGGCGGCAGTCACCTGGTGCGTTGCGGCACCGGGCGGTCCCGGCGTCGGGCCTGGAGTTTGGTTTAGAAGGGAGGTTCGGAATCGGGGCCGTTGCCCCAGCCGCCTGCGTTGGAGACACCGGGCGTTGCCCAAGGATCTTCCTGTGCAGCCTGCTGGTTGCCGCCACCGAAGCCGCCGGAGTTGCCGCCCTGGTTTCCACCAGAGTTGCCGCCCCCGAAGCCACCGCCGCTGTTGCCGCCGCCGAAGCCACCCTGACCACCCTGACCGCCGGAGCGCTGGGTGCGGTTGACCTTGGCGTTGGCGTAGCGCAGGCTCGGGCCGATTTCATCGACTTCGAGCTCAATGACAGTGCGCTTTTCGCCTTCTTTTGTTTCGTAGGAACGGCTCTTCAAACGGCCGGAAACGATCACGCGCATGCCCTTGGTCAGGGACTCGGCGACGTTCTCGGCTGCTTCACGCCACACCGCAGCGCGGAGGAACAGGGTTTCCCCGTCCTTCCACTCATTGGACTGGCGGTCAAAGGTGCGTGGGGTGGAAGCGATGGTGAAGTTCGCTACTGCCGAACCTGACGGTGTGAACCGCAATTCCGGGTCATTGGTGAGATTACCGATGACCGTAATGGTGGTTTCGCCTGCCATCTACTGCCTCCTTGTTCGATCCTGGATGAAGAATTCGATCCTGCGGGGTAAAGAATGAAAATCGGAGCTGAAATTACTCAGCAACGACCTTCTGCTCTTCGGGGCGGGTGATCTTGGTGCGCATGATGGTCTCGTTAAGAGACAGCTGGCGGTCAAGTTCCTTGGCGGTTTCCGGCTTGGCGGTGAAGTTCACCACGGCGTAGATACCTTCAGACTTCTTCTTGATTTCGTAAGCCAGCCGGCGACGGCCCCAGATGTCAACCTTTTCGATGGTTCCACCATCGGTCGTGATGACGTTCAGGAACTTCTGAAGCGACGGCTCAACGGTACGCTCTTCGACCTCGGGGTCGATGATTACCATCAATTCGTAAGGACGCATATGTGAACCCACCTCCTTTGGGCTAAGCGGTTACGGCATTTCCGTAACAGGAGGTTCATTTGCGATGCCATGCGGGCCCGGCCAACGGAACGGAGGCAGGGCGCAGCACAGACTTCAATATCTTAGTGCATTTGGGACGGATAGGCGATTTCGCGCTTGAGCCAAGGGCTTGACTCAAGGCTAGGCGCCCCTGAATCCGGACCGTAAGCCTGAGTGCCGCTATGTGGAAAACCCTGCACCGCGGGGGCCTGCGGCGGGCCCTATGAGTACTCCTAGGTAGAGTACCTAGTCCGGTGATCCTGATGAATACTGTGGTGCGCCCGAGTCTCCGCGGGCTAAGTTGCATCCATCGGCTGGGTACCGTGAAGTTGGGCCCGGACAGTCAAGCAGCTGGCTGGACGGGCTTTGTCGTCACTGAAGTGCAGGGTAGCTGCAGGTCTCCTTCTTAAATGATTGGGGACTTCATGTCGTTAATTGGCCGAAACAAGGAGCTGGACAGGATCCTCGCGGTGATCCGGGGTCCGAAGGAATCAGCCCTCACGGTTGTAGGACGGCGGGGAACGGGTAAGTCGGCGCTGTTGGCCGAGATTCCGCGACTTTCCGAACACCGGACCGTTTTCCTGCGGGCGAGCGCATCCGAGTCCGACTGGCCCCTCTCCGGCCTCACTGCGCTGCTGAACGGAATCGACGATCCGGTCCTTGGCCGGTTCGCCGACGAACTGCTGCGGGATTCGGCCGGCGCCACGGACGTCGCCACCGTAGCCACGATGCTTCTCAATGGGCTTCATCAGCGCTCCTCCTCACGAACCATCGTCGTCATCGACGATGCTGACCAGCTGGACCCCAGCAGCCAGGCTGTCATCGGGTTCCTCGCCCGCCGCCTGGCCGGAACGGACATAGCGCTCTTCGCCAGTGTCCGGGATGAGGCGCCGGACAGCCCGTTCGGCAGCCTCCCTGCCCTGCATCTGAAGGCCCTGAACTACAACGACACTGTCCGGATGCTGGAGTCGATTCCTGCGCGGCAGAGTGCGACGACGGCGGTCCACGCTGTCGCCGCGGCGACGCAGGGAAACCCGCTTGCCGCCGTCGAGCTTTACGCGTGCCTGCTGGAACGCCACGCGGAAGGGAAGTACGCGCTTCCCATTCCCCTGCCCTCCAAAGGAAGCTTCGAATCAGAGTTCGCCGCGACGGTGGGCGCACTCACGCCGGCTGCCCGGAAAGGCCTTGACCTGATGTCACTGTCCTGCCGGAGCGACATTGCCACCCTGGAAAAGGTGCACGGCGAGCTGTGGACAGGCATGGATGAACTGTTGGCGAACGGCATGGTGCACAGGTCCGGTCCGCACCTGCGCATTCAGGACCAGCTCCTGCGAGGGTATGTTTTCGCCGCCATGACGCCGTCGGTCCGCACCGCCGCCCACCGCGCCCTGGCGGAAGCAGCCGGTGAGAGCGACCCGTACGCCCGCAGGTGGCATCTGAGCTTCAGCGCACTGGAACGCCAAACTCCTTTCGGCCTCCTCCGCTTCGCAGTGGACCTGATCCGTGCCGGTGACGTGCCCTTCGCCGTGGAATACATCGAGCGCGCGCTGACGATCAATCCCTGGGAGGCAGAGACGGCGGCGCGGCTCACGACCGTGGCCGAGCTGCTGTTCAACAGGGGGGAATTCGTCTACGCCAAGCGGTACCTGGACTGGGCGCGGCGGGTGACCCGCAACCCGGCCCTTATTCTTCGGTTGACGGGGCTGGCCTTTGGAATCCAGTTCATTCAGGGTGCCGCTGTGCGATCGAGCATGGTGCTGCGCCTGGTAAAGGAGTTCGGCCAGCATGACCCCGCTTACGCGGCCACTCTGTTGTCCGTCAGTTCACTCCATTACGCCGAGCGGTGGGAGCTGGACGACGCCGTCAGCCTGCTCCACCATGCCGACGGTTTCCGGGATGCCGCCTCCACGGACTGCCTCGCAGTGGCCGAGCGCGCCAAGCTCCTGATCGAGGCAATCAGGGGGAACACGGAGCATCACGGCCGCACCCACGACGCCGGCGGCACCGTGGCCAGCCTTTTGGTGCAGGGCCGCGCGCTGACCTATGCAGAGCACCATGAACTTGCCCGGGAAGCTTTCGCCATGGTGCGAAGTTCTGTTGGGGCCAGCAACATCAACTGGCGCGAGACGGCAGGATACCTCGCCGTAGACAATGAGATCCGGGCGGGGAACGTCCGGATGGCCATCCGGCTCATCGAGGACCTTGAACTCACCGAGCCCGAGACCAAGTACCACCGCGGGATGCGGCACATTTTCCGGGTGTGGCGGGCCCATTCCCTGGGCGATGAGGCACTGGCACAGCTCTATGTTGCTGACGCCCACCATTTCTCCGGGGCGGACAGCCACCCTGCCATCACTGCCCAGCTGGCTGCCTGCCAAGGGCACTTCGCGCTGATGCGCGGCAACCTGGCAGAGTCCTGCGCCCAACTGGCCCGCGCCGCGGAGATCGGCATGAGGTTCACCAATCCCACGCTGCTCCGGTGCGAAGCGGACCTCGTGGAGGTCCTGGTCCGGCTGGGCCGCCACCGCGAAGCCACCCAGGCCCTCTACCGGCTTGAGAGCCGCGCCGTCGGGCTGAGGTCCCCTTGGCTGCTGACGGCTGTAGCCCGCAGCCGCGCGATGCTGGCCGACGGCGAGCAGTCGCTTCAGCTGTTCAGCCAGGCGCTGGAGCGCCGGAACGGCCACGATTCGCTGCTGGAACGTGCCCGGACTTTGCTGTGCTACGCGGAGCGGCTGGGCGCCTTGGGCCGGCTGCGGGATGCCAGGGACGGGCTGTTGCGCGCAAAGGTGATGTTTGACGAAGCCGGCGCCGACGCCTGGACGCAGCACGTTGACTCGCTCCTTCTTGACGAACGGGCGGAGCCGGCGCGTGCGCCTCGCAACCCGGCCTTGCTTATGCTCGCCGACCACGAACGGGCCCTCGCGCAGATGGTGGCCCGCGGCATGCGCAACAAGGAAATCGCTGCCACACTTTTCGTCTCCATCCGGACCGTGGAGGTGCGCCTTACGGCCATCTACCGCAAGCTCGGGGTGGAATCACGGGCGCAGCTGACGGCCCTGGCCGCTGCCAAGGAAGCCGCCTCGCGGGAACCGTACGTCCTGCCGGCCGTCTAGGCTCCGCTGCCTTATTGCAGGTACCCGCAGTTTCCGCACTGTTCCCTTCTGCCACCCACATAGCCCTGGCTTTTCCCGCGGATAACCGCCAGTTCCGGGCTACTTTTGCAACACGGTCAGAGCAAACAACGCACACCCGGAAGGGGTCATCATGGTGGAAATTCCAGTCGCCCGGACCGGGCGAGCAGGTTTTGACTGGCCCGTTGCCTCCGTTGCTGCACAGCGGAATGCAACAGCGGCGTTGGCGGCAGCAGAAGCCGCAGGAACCCGGTTCCTGCTGCCGCCAGGCGCCGTCCCGGCAACGCACGCCCGCAAAGCCGGGGCCGCGTGGATCTCCACGCACATCAACCTTCTCCGCGCCGCCGACGCGCTCATGGTGGCGGGCGCCGTTTGGGTCGGGGACCTCCTGTCAGATGTGGGATTCATTCCCGGGATTGAAAGCGCCAGGGGCGGCATCCTGACCGCCGCCACCGTGATGCTGCTCTGGCTCGGGGCGCTGGAGATCTACCGGACGCGGGATTCAAAAGTCCTCGGCGTCGGGGCTGACGAGTATAAGCGGGTGGCCTCGGCGACGCTGCGGATCTTCGGACTGATGGCCATCGCCGCCGTTGTCTTTTCCGTCGACGGCGGGACCGCCTTCATGACGGTCTCCCTGCCGCTGGGGCTGATGGCCCTGACCGGGAACCGCTGGGCGTTCCGACGCCGGTTGGCCAAGGAAAAGACCCGCGGCCGGCACCTCTCAAGGGCCGTCGTCGTGGGCGAACCGGAGGACGTGCGGTATGTGGTGCAACAGGTGGCCAAGAGCTCGGGTCCGGTGTACGAGATTTTGGGAGTGTGCCTTCCCGGAGCACGCCGCGGGGGAAAGCTGGACGTGGACAGCCGTCAAATCCCCATCCTCTCGTCCACGGATGACATCGCCCGGACAGTGCGCCTGTCCGATGCGGACGCGGTCATCGTGGCTGGACCCCTGCCAGGGGGGAACAGGTTCATCCGGGAGCTCGGCTGGAAGCTGGAGGAATGTGCGGCGGAAATGGTCCTGGCGGCCACGCTGACAAACGTTGCGGGTCCGCGCATCCATTGGCGGCCCGTGGAAGGCCTGCCCCTGATGCATGTGGACATTCCGCAGTACTCGGGTGCCAAGCATGTGCTCAAGCGCGTGGTGGATGTGGTGATGGCGTTCGGTGCCCTCCTGGCGCTGTCGCCACTGCTTCTGGTGCTGGCCATCATCGTCCGGTTGGACAGCCCCGGGCCGGTACTTTTCCGCCAGGACCGGGTGGGCAAGGACGGCCACCCGTTCGGGATGTTCAAGTTCCGGTCAATGGTGGTGGACGCCGAGGCCCGTCTGGCGGCACTGGACCAACGCAATGAAGGCGCCGGCGTGCTGTTCAAGCTGCGCGATGACCCCCGGGTAACGCGCTGCGGCCGCTGGATGCGCAAGTACTCGCTCGATGAGCTCCCCCAGCTCTGGAATGTTGTTCTCGGCCACATGAGCATGGTGGGACCACGCCCGCCACTGGACCGCGAAGTCAGCGGCTATGAACGCCACACGCGCCGGCGCCTGCTCATTAAGCCGGGGATTACCGGCCTCTGGCAGATCAACGGCCGCTCAGACCTTGCCTGGGAAGAGGCCGTGCGGCTGGACCTCTACTACGTCGAGAACTGGTCCATCGCCGGGGACCTGCACATCTTGTGGCGGACTTTCCGCGCAGTCATCAAACCCTCCGGCGCTTACTAACAACCTCCCACTGAAAAGGAAGTGACATGAGAACATTCCCTAACCCGTTCCGCGTCCCCGCCCATCAACAGCCGACGCCGAAACTGAAGATCGCCGTCGTCGGTGCCGGATACTGGGGGCCGAACCTCGCCCGCAACCTGCAGGCCAGCCCCGACTGGGACTTGGTGGCTATCTGCGATTTGGACATCGAACGGGCAGCAAAGCTGGCCGCATCCGTGGGTGACATTCCCGTCGTCGAATCCCTTGACGAACTCCTGGACACCCTGGACGTGGACGCCGTGGCGATTGCCACACCAGCGCGGACCCATTACGGGACGGTCATGACGGCGCTGCGCGCCGGCAAGCATGTGCTGGTGGAAAAGCCGCTCGCGGACAGCCGGGCCCACGGGCTGGAGATGGTGGCTGAGGCGGAGGCGAACGGCCTCGTGCTGATGGCGGACCACACTTACTGCTACACGCCGGCGGTTCTCAAGATGCAGGAACTGGTGCAGGAAGGCGCGTTGGGCGAAATCCTGTTCGTTGACTCCATCAGGATCAATCTCGGACTCGTCCAGCCCGATGTGGATGTGTTCTGGGACCTGGCGCCGCACGACCTGGCAATCCTGGACTTTGTGCTTCCCGGCGGCCTGAACCCTGCCGAAGTTTCCGCGTTCGGAGCGGACCCGCTGGGTACGGGACGCGATTGCGTGGGGCACCTGAATTTCAAGCTTCCCAACGACGCCACTGCCCACGTCAACGTGAACTGGCTGAGTCCAACCAAAATCCGGCAGATGGTGATCGGCGGATCGTTGCGGACCCTCGTGTGGGACGACCTGAACCCGCAGCAGCGGCTCAGCGTTTACGACCGGGGCGTCAGCCTGGACCGGCAGGCGAAATCGGCGGGGGAAAGAAAGGCATCGGCAATCTCCTACCGGCTCGGTGACACCTGGTCGCCGGCGCTTCCCGAGAGGGAGGCCCTGGGCCAGGTGGTGGAGGAACTGGCCTCTTGTATCCGGAACAAGCGGGAGGCCCGTACGGGTGGTGCGTCCGGCCTGCGGGTCCTGTCCGTATTGGAAGCGGTGACGCACAGCCTGAGCATGGACGGACAATCCGCGCCCGTGGCAGGATACGAGCTGGCCGGCGCCGGCGCGCAGTTTGGGAGTGCGCTGTGAGCGAGCTCCAGGGGGCCAATGTCCTGGTGACCGGCGGAGCCGGAACCATCGGTTCAACGCTCGTGGATGCCCTCCTAAACGCCGGGGTGAACCGGATTGACGTGCTGGACAATCTTGTCCGCGGCCGGCTGGGCAACCTTGAGCGGGCGCGGGAAAGCGGGCAGGTTGAGCTCGTCCGCGGAGACATCGGCAACCGCGACCTGGTTCACGACCTCACCAAGGGCAAGGACCTGGTCTTTCATCAGGCAGCCATCCGGATCACGCAGTGCGCCGAGGAACCCCGGCTCGCCCTTGAGGTGATGGTGGACGGGACATTCAACATTCTTGAAGCCGCCGCGGAACACAAGGTGGACAAGCTCATCGCAGCCTCCAGCGCCTCGGTCTATGGCATGGCGGAGGAATTCCCCACCACTGAACGCCACCACCACGCCAACAACGACACCTTTTATGGCGCCGCCAAGTCGTTCAACGAAGGAATGGCCCGGAGCTTCCACGCAATGACGGGCCTGGACTATGTGATGCTGCGTTATTTCAACGTCTACGGACCCCGGATGGATGTCCATGGCCTCTACACCGAGGTCCTGGTCCGGTGGATGGAAAGGATCATGGACGGCAAACCACCGCTGATATTCGGCAGTGGCCTGCAGACCATGGACTTCGTGTTCACCGCAGATGTGGCCCGGGCCAACGTGTTGGCCGCCACGAGCGACGTCAGCCAGGGCATCTACAACGTCGCAAGCGGAACCGAGACCAGCCTGCTGGAAATGGCGCAGGCGCTGCTGCGGGTCATGGGTTCGGACCTGACCGTGGAACACGGCCCGGACCGCCTGGTCAACGGCGTGGTCCGCCGGCTGGCGGACACAACGGCCGCGCGGCAGGACCTCGGATTCAAAGCAGAGGTGGAACTCGAAGAAGGACTTCGCGAACTCGTCAGCTGGTGGAAGCCTCTGCGGGAAGAAATTGCAGCGAGCAGGAAAGTTGGTGTCCGATGACTGCAGAAACAACCGTTGCCCGGATCAACGTCATGAAGCCGTGGCTCGGTGACGAAGAAGCCCAGGCACTGGCGGAGGTGGTTGCCTCCGGCTGGGTGGCGCAGGGGCCCAAGGTCAAGGAATTTGAGACCGCCTTCGCTGCCTCGCAGGAAGTCCAGCACGCCGTCGCGACCTCCAGCTGCACCACGGCTCTGCATCTCGCCCTGGTGGTTGCCGGCATCGGTCCGGGAGATGACGTGGTGGTGCCTTCGCTGTCGTTCATTGCCACTGCCAACGCGGTGACGTATGTGGGGGCCCGTCCCGTCTTCTGCGACGTCGACCCTGCCACTGGCAACGTGACTGCAGAGACCATCCACGCGGCGCTGACGCTGGACACGCGCGCCGTCATCGTCGTTGACCAGGGCGGCGTGCCGGTAGACCTGGATCCCATCCGCGAACTCTGCGACCGGCACGAGATCACGATTATCGAGGACGCCGCCTGCGGCGTGGGGTCCCAATATAAGGGCCGGCCGGTAGGCACCGGGGCAGACGTGACCGTCTGGTCGTTCCATCCGCGCAAAATTCTCACCACCGGGGAAGGCGGGATGCTCACCACGCAGCGTGCTGACTGGGCTGCGCGTGCCCGGACGCTCCGGGAACATTCAATGAGTGTCTCCGCGACTGACCGGCACGGTTCATTGCTGGCGCCGCCGGAGGTCTATCTCGAGGTCGGCTTCAACTACCGGATGACCGACCTGCAGGCCGCCGTCGGGATGGTGCAGCTGCGCCGGCTTGCCCGGATAGTGGAGCGGCGCCGGGAAATAGCGGCGGCGTATGTTGCCGGGCTGGCGGGGGTCAAGGGCCTGCGGTTCGTGTCTGATCCCCCCTACGGCACCACTAATTTCCAGTCCTGCTGGGTTGAGGTGCTGCCCGCTTTTGCAACCAGCCGCGACGGCCTGTTGTCCCGCCTCGCGGATGCCGGCATTTCGGCCAGGCGTGGCATCATGGCCGCGCACCGCCAGCCCGCGTACCGCGGACGCGACAACGGCAACGCGGGGCTGCGGCACACTGAGCGAATGACGGACCGGACACTCATCCTGCCCGTATTCCACGAGTTGGACACCGTCAGTATGAACCGGATCATCAACACGATCCAAGCCGCCGCAAAGGGAGTAGGCCCGTGAGTGAGCTGATTCTGGTCGCCGCCAGTGGCCTGGCTCGTGAAGTTTTGGCCATGGTCCGCAGCAGCGGTCAATACGATGTCGTAGGCCTGCTTGATGACGACAAGGAGATGGCAGGCGTCACCGTCGACGGGGCGCCGGTCCTGGGAACCATCGACGACGCGGCCAGATACACGCACGCCTTTGTCCTGGTGTGTCTGGGCTCCGGAAAGTCGCGGGAAATGGTGGTGGACAGGCTCAGCGCCATGGGGCTGCATGAGGCCCGGTACGCCACCGCGATCGACCCGTCCGTGCAGTACCCGGAGGGGTGCCGGATCGGCCGGGGCAGCATCCTGCTGCGCAACGTCACGCTGACAGCCTCCGTCACCCTGGGCTCGCACGTGGTGGCCATGCCGTCGGTGACGTTCACGCACGACGACGACGTGGCGGACTTCGCGACCTTCGCCGCCGGAGCGTCCCTGGGCGGCGGCGTCCGCATTGGCCGTGCGGCTTACGTGGGGATGAATTCCAGCGTCCGGGAACGGACGTCGGTCGGAGCCTACGCCACCGTGGGGATGGGCGCTGCGGTGCTCAGCAATGTGCCGGACGGCGAGACGTGGGTGGGTGTCCCGGCCCACGCAATCCAACGGGAGGCTTTCTCCATCGGGAGCGGACAATGAACCCGGGACGGACGGTCCGAGCGGAAACTTCCATCCCCTTGGTGGACTTGATGGCCCAGCAGGCCGACGTGAACGCGGAAATTATGGAAGAGCTCACGGAGGTCTTCCGCCACGCCGCCTTCATCGGCGGGCCGGCCGTGGCAGAGTTTGAGACGGCATATGCCAACTTCCTGGGCTCCCGCCACTGTGTGGGCGTGGCCAATGGAACCGATGCGCTGGAGCTGGCGCTGCGGGCGGCTGGCGTCGGGGCCGGCGACGAGGTCATCATTCCGGCAAATACTTTCATCGCCACAGCCGAGGCGGCGAGCCGAATCGGAGCCGTCCCGGTGCCGGTTGACGTCGATCCTGACTATTTGCTGATTGACCCGGAGGCCGTGGCCGCCGCCGTCTCGGCGCGTACGCGGGCCATTGTGCCGGTGCATCTTTTCGGCCAGACGGCCTTCGTGGAGCGGCTCATTCCCATTGCGTCGGCCAGCGCAGCCGTGATCGTCGAAGACGCCGCGCAGTCGCAAGGTGCCACACGGTTCGGCCGTTCGGCGGGAACTCTGGGCCTGGCGGCGGGAACCAGTTTCTACCCCGGGAAGAACCTGGGGGCCGCTGGCGACGCCGGTGCGGTGGTGACGGATGACAGCGCCGTGGCCACCCGGGTGCGGACGCTCAGCTCCCACGGGAGCTTGCGCAAGTACGAGCACGACGTCGTCGGGTTCAACTCCCGCCTGGACGCCGTCCAGGCGGTCGTCCTTCGCGCGAAACTCGCAAAACTTCAGACCTGGAACCTGATGCGGCGCGCCGCTGCTGAACGGTACAGCCATCTGCTCGCTGACGTGCCGGGCGTGGAACTCCCCCGCGAAGCTCCCGGCAACGTGGATGTCTGGCACCTGTATGTTGTTCGTGTTCCTGACCGGGATGCCGTGCTCGCCGCCCTTCAGGCCGCGGGAATCCAGGCCGGGGTCCACTATCCTGTGCCGGTGCACCTCAGTGGCGCGTACGCCGGCCCGGGAATGCGTGAAGGGTCGTTCCCTGTTACGGAGGAAGCCGCGGGCCGCATCCTTTCCCTTCCCCTGTTTCCGCACATCACGGCCGCGCAACAGGAACGCGTCGCGGGGGCCCTGAGCACGGCGATGAGCCGGCGATGACTGATACTCAGCGGCGCCAGGGGGCTTCGGGAGCCTTCGGCTGGAGCGTACTGAATACAGTGCTGTCCCGCGTGGGCACCCTGGGCATCGGCATCGTTCTGGCGCGCGTCCTGGGGCCTGAGTCTTTCGGCACGTTCGCGGTGGCTCTCGTGGCCCTCATGGCAGTACTGAGCTTCAATGAGTTGGGCGTGTCCCTCGCCATTGTCAGATGGCCGGGGAATCCGGCAAAGATCGTTCCCACAGTCAACACCATCTCCGTCGTTGGGAGCGCCGTTTTCTGCGGGGCGGCGGTACTGGCGGCGCCGGTGTTCACCGCCGCCGTGGGGGACCCCGAGGCCACCGACGTCATCCGCATCCTGATTATCAGTGTCTTCATCAACGGCGTAGTCGCGTCGCCGGCAGCCCTGCTTCAGCGCAACTTCCGCGAGAAGACGAGGATGGGCATCGACCAAGTCAATGTGTGGGTTGGCGCGGCAGTTTCGCTGGCTCTGGCCTTTGCCGGAGTCGGGGCCATGGCGCTGGCCGTTGGCCGGATTGCCGGCGGCCTGGTGGCAGCGGTCATGTTTTTGCGGGCATCGCCCCTACCGTACCGGTTCGGATTGGACCGGGACTACCTGATGCCGCTCCTGAGGTTCGGCCTGCCGCTGGCCGGCACCAGCACCATCTTCTTCGCCATCGGTTACGCTGACCAGCTAACCGCGGGAATCCTGCTCGGAACAACCGGCCTGGGTTTCTACGTGCTGGCCTTCAACCTCTCCAGTTGGCCGGTGAGCATCCTGGCGCAGCCGTTGCGCCGGGTGGCACCAGCAGCGTTCTCTGCACTCCAGCACGACCCGTCAGGACTCAACGGCACACTGGGCGCCATCTACTCGGTCCTCCTTTGTGCGGCACTGCCGCCCATGATCTTCCTTGCCGCCAGCTCCGAACCACTGATCAACCTGATCTACGGGACTGCCTGGCTTCCCGCGGCCGCCGTGCTGTCCTGGCTGGTAGTAGCCGCCTTTGTAAAGATCATCTGCGACCTCGCGTACGACTTCCTTGTGGTCCTCGGAAGGTCCGGCACGGTCTTCATGATCCAGGCCGGGAGCCTCGTGGTTCTGATTCCCGCGCTCATCTCCGGGGCGCTCCTGTTCGGGCTGGCCGGCCTCGCGGCGGCACAGGCGCTGGTCACGGGCCTCGTCGTCCTTCCCTGCTACCTGCGCCGGCTTCACCGGAACGGCGTCAGTTTCGAAGTTTTCGCGCGCGCCACCTGGCTCCCGCTTCTGGCGGCCCTTCCCGTCGGTGCACTGTCCCTTGGCTTTGCGCACTGGATTGCGGTTCCGTTCTGGGCCCTGGTCGCAGGGGGCAGCACCGCCGTCGTGGTCACGTCAGGTCTGCTGTGGCTGCGGCGCGACGCACTCAAGGCACTCCGCGCCCTTGGCGCCCCAGCCGCTACAACCGAAGTGGAGCTTGTTCCGTGAAAATACTTGTCTACCCCCACGACCTGAAGATGGGAGGCAGCCAGCTGAACGCCATCGAAATCGCCGGAGCCATTCAGCAACGCGGACACGAAGTGGTGGTCTTCGGCCGGCCGGGTCCTCTTGTTGAACACATCGACAGGCTTGGACTGGAGTTCGTGGAGTGCCCTGGAATCCGCCGCCGCCCCTCTCCTGCCGCGATACGGGCGCTGCGGCGCCTCGTGCGGGAGCGCGGCATCGACGTCGTGCACGGCTACGAGTGGCCACCGTCTTTGGAGTGCTACCTTGCGGCCCACCAGATGCCGGGAACAGCCGCGGTTTCCACCGTCATGTCAATGGCGGTCGCACCCTTCATCCCGGCCCACATGCCGGTTGCCGTAGGCACGGGGCAGATAGCGGCAGCCGAGGAGGCGTTCGGGAGAGACTCCGTCACGCTGTTGGAGCCACCCGTTGACGTCGCCAGCAACCGGCCGGGGCTCAGCCTCGACCAGGCCGGTTTCCGGGAGCGGTGGGGCCTTCGTCCCGAAGCACAAATCGTGGCAGTAGTGTCACGACTGGCGCGCCAGCTCAAGCTTGAGGGAATCCTTGCAGCGATAGAGGCGGTATCAGCCCTTTCCGGCACTCAGGATGTGCAACTTCTGATCGCTGGCGACGGCCCGGCGCACGATGAAGTTGCGGCCTGTGCGGCCGAAACCAACAGGGTCCATGGCCGCTCAGTTGTTGTCCTGACAGGCGAACTCCAGGACCCGCGGGCAGCGTACGACGTCGCCGACGTCTGTCTCGGAATGGGCGGATCGGCCCTCCGGGCCATGGCATTCGCCAAGCCCCTGGTGGTCCAGGGCGAAGAAGGATTCTGGGAGCTTCTGACTCCCGACTCGGTTGATCAGTTCCTGTGGCAGGGCTGGTACGGTGTCGGCACGGACGCCCCGGCCGGAGCGGCACACCTGACAGGTATCCTCGCGGAACTCCTGCCGGAACGCAGCCTGCGTGCAGAACTCAGCAACTTCAGCCTGTCGCTCGCGAGGGATCGTTTCACCCTTGAACGGGCAGCAGACACGCAACTGGACATCTATGTACGGGCACTCCATAAGGGGGGAAACCCGGCCTCAACCCTGGCTTCCGACTGCCGCGCAGCGGCCAGCTTCGCCAACTATGAGAGCCGGCGGATGCTCGCTCGCTGGACCGGCCGGGAGTCTGCTGAAGACTTCAATGCCAAGCCCGTGGCGGCCATCCACTCCCAGTTTGTCCGGAGTGCCCGGTGACGGGCGTGCCGGGGTCCACACAGGCTCCACTGGTGTGGATTGCTGGAACGGGCTGGGACGGTGTCGCCGGAACCGACCGGCGCCTTGTCGAGGCGGTGTCGCAGTACCGGCAAGTCCTGTGGGTTGACCCTCCCGTGGCCGCCTCGCCGGCACAGATATTCGATGCCGCGCGAAGAACACTCACGGGCGCGGGCAACGTGGCAGCCACGGAGTGGGTTACCGGCTCCGTCCTCCGCCTCCGCGTCCTCGCTCCGCCGGGTGTCACTAGGCCGGGGATCCGCTCCATTACTGCCGTGTGCCTCAATCGGGCTGTCATCTCCGCACTTGCCTCTGTCGGCTGGCTCCCGGAGGCCGTCGTGCTGGCCTTCCCACAGGCGAGGTTTCCTGCCCGGGTCCCGGGCCGCCGGATCTTCTATGTCACGGATGATTGGCTGGCAGGGTCGGGCCTGATGGGGTTGTCGAGGCGGGCCATGAAACGCGCCATGGCATTCAACGTGGAGCGCAGCCACGTCGTGGCCGCCGTCTCCCGTTCGCTCGTGGAACATCTTCAAACGATGCTTCCTTCGAGGCAACCACACCAGCCGGTCGGTACCCCCGAGTTCGTGGTACTCCCGAACGGGTGCCCGCAGCCGGCAGCTGGCGACCCGCCAGTGCGGGACAACGTGGCCGGACTTGTGGGGCAACTGAACGAAAGATTGGATCTGGACGTGTTGGAGGCTGTTGTAGCCGCTGGCGTGCAGGTCCGGGTCATCGGACCGCGTACCGACCGCGATCCTGGCTTTGGGCGCCGCTTGGACGCCTTCCTGGAAATGGACTCGGTGGAGTGGCAGGGTCCGCTGGACCCGAAAGAACTTCCAGGGCAACTCGCAACCCTGGGCGCAGGTCTCACTCCCTACACGGATTCGACTTTCAACCGTGCAAGTTTTCCGCTGAAAACGCTGGAATACCTGGCGGCGGGACTCGGCGTGGTGGCAACCGACAGTCCGGCTGTCCGTTGGCTCCGGACCCGTCACGTAACCGTCGGCCGCAGCCCGCAGGACTTCGCGCAGGCTGTGGTCGAGGTACTCCGGAACCGGACCGACGGTGCAGGGGAACTCGATCGCCGCGCCTTTGCCGCCAACCATACGTGGGACTCCAGGGCCCGTGAATTCCTGAGGCTGGCCACCCCCTCCCGGGCTACCAGCCAGGCTGACGCCTGAAAGGACAGCTGCCATGACTGCTGTGCAGACGCTTTCCATTGTCACCCCGAGCTACCTGCCCGATCTGGAATTGTGCCGGGATCTTCAGACCTCCGTGCTCAACTTCACGGCTCCCGATGTCGATCAGTTCATCATTGTCCCGGCGGCTGACCGTACTCACTTCGCGGACCTTGCCGGGGCCAGGACAAAGATCCGCGACGTAGGTGACTTCCTGCCGCGGAGCATGGTGAAGGTCCCCGCGATGAACATGTGGGTTAACGCCCGCAGACCATTCCCGCCGGTGCGCGGTTGGGTTGCGCAACAGATCGTCAAACTCGCGGCGGCCGCAGCGATGCCTACTGATGTGGTTCTGCTCCTGGACTCCGATGTTCTCCTCATCCGGTCTCTGACGGCCGCATCGTTTGCTCCGAACGGTGTTCTGCAGCTGTTCGAACTTCCGGATGGGGTGGATGCCACGTTGCCCCGCCACCGAGTGTGGCATCACGCAGCAAGGCGCATGCTTGGGCTGCCGCCTCTAACAGCAGGCCTGCTGCCCGACTACATCTGCTGGCCCTGCGCGTGGTCGCCCGCAATCGTCCGGGACATGCTGGCCCGCGTGGAGTCCGTGACAGGACTACGCTGGCAGACGGCGGTGGGCCGGGAACTCCATTTCTCGGAGATGATTCTCTACGGCGTCTACGTCAGGGAAGTACTCGGTGCGGAATCGCCTGTGGACACCACCGCAAGGATGCGATGCGTCAATCATTCGGACGAGATCCCGCTGGATGAGCAGTCCCTGCGATCCATGCTGGACGCCGTCTCCCCCGAGGACCTTGCGATCATGGTCTCGGCAAAGTCCGGAACCGACCTGACAACCCGCCGGTCAGTTCTCAACGCCTTCCAGGCACCCGCCTGACAGGGTCCTCGCGCCGGTGCACTTCCTGAATGGCGCACCAGCACCACCACCACCAGGCAACGCCTCAACCCAGGGCGACTGGAATCCGGTAGATGTGATGGGTGTATTCGAAAGGAAAGACGTCGGTGAAGGTGGAGTTGCTGATGGGGATGCTTCTTTGTTCGCCCACCACTTCAACAGCCGTGGCCGCGAACGACGCCGGCAGCGTGAAGGTCCGTGAGCCGGGTTCCGTTCCGAGGGCGAGGGAGGCGAAGACATACGCTGCGCCGTCGTGCGCCTTCAGCATGGTGTCTGAATCCGCACCGAAGTCCCACTCGTAGGACTGGGTGTTGAGCACGGGGGCCATCGCGCGAATGCGGGAGATGGCGGTTCGGATGAGCTCCTGGCGGGGCAGGGGGGACTCAACCAGGGAATAGTTCCCATTGATGCCGTCGTTGTTGTGCTGGAAAAACACAATGCCGCGCGCTTCATGGATGATGGCGGACCAGCAGGCACCTTCGATCTGGTCCGGCAGTATGGTCGAGGCGCCCGCTTCAGTGAGGTAGGGCATGGCCGTTTCCACCAGCATCCAGTTGGGTTGGACTCCCGGAGACGCCTGAAACGCCCGCATCCGGTCAACCAGCCAGCCGTAGGTTGCCGAGCGTGCCACAGGAACCCCTAACGGCCAATGCGCCGATGCCACAACAGCAACACCGGTATGCGGTGAGGTATACGCATAATTGTCAACACTTGCCGCATCCACCACGGACATGAAATCACCCATCGTGCCACGGGCCCAAAACGTTTCAAGAACGCCCTTGGAGTAGTTGGCATTGATGAACCTCCCGTCGTTGCGGGATCTGAGCCTGTCCACCTGGGCACGCATGTTGGCCAGGCTTTCCTGCGTGGTCGCGCCCCCGCAGCCCAGGCCCATGTCGCATTCATCGTAGGCAAGGAGCCCGACCGCCAGAGGATCCTCGCCGATCTCAGCGGCGGTGAATTCGTCCTGGGGGATGCAGAACATGCCTTCGGCGGTGGCGACGGAAAGGGGGTCGTTGTGCTCCACGGCCTGGAAAACATTGATTCCCAGTGATTTGAGGTGTTTGGCGTGTGCGGGTCTGCCGAAGAAGACCCCTACCGGAAAGAACGCAGGATCGGTCCAGCCAGCAGCTGCCGCCTTGCCGAATCGTCGCCAGTACTCGGGCCCGCCTTCCCAGGCGATGCGGGGCAGGTCCGTCATGGCAGGCGCCGAGGCTGCCTTTTCCGCTACCCCATCTGTCCGGCTGGCCTGTCCAGTGCCGCTGAGTACGGCGCCGGCGGTCCCGGCCGCGAGGGAGGCCGCCCCGATCCCCATGACAAAATTCCTGCGTCCGAGAATCCGCGCTTGCGGCTTGTCCTGTTCCATGTTTTGCCCCTTGTCTGGTGTGCCTGTCGCTGTTTGACGCTCCCCGGTGCCCGTGCCGCCAAGATGCCCCGTGGATGGGCGACGATCCATTTCAGCGCCGGGACCGGTAGGTGTTACCGCATGACCCGTTCGCCGCTTCGGATTTCGTCTCCTCTCTCTTCAGACGGTGACGTCCGGATTGACCGGCGCGTACTAGGTTGCGGCCCGGGGGGACGCTTTGCGGGGGTTGCCGCCGGAAGGGCGCCCGGCTCTTTGGCCGATGGGACGACATAATGCCACTTGGCGCTGCCTCCGCGCTCCTTGTCGTCGTTGGGTGTTTCCGGGGCATCTCCACCAGAAGTGGGCTGCTTCTTCTTGCGGTGCTGGTTCCGGCGCATCGACGCCGCCGACCTCGCCATGGAAACAGCTGCGAACATCAAGACAGCACCTCCCAGGACCACCATGACCACTGAGCGCAGCCTGCTGGAAAACTGTTCCGTTGCCTTGGCCAGCGGGGTCACGGTGAGGGCTGTGAACAGGAATCTGTCGTCGGCATTGTTGACTTTCTGGACATCGCGCAGGTTGCTCTCCAGTTCATTACCGAGTGCGGCTACTGTCTTGATCGCCAGGTCCTCGGAATCCGCGCTGCCCGTGATGGCGACAACAAATCCATTGCCGTTGATACCTTTGCTGACGGTGTAGTCGGTGCTCAGCCCCTTCGCTTGCAGTCCTTCGGCAACGGCGGTGGTGGTCAGCCGTGCAATCAGCACCTCGCTGATGAGCGCCTGGTCGGAAGATCGCAGGAACGGATTATCGCGATTCACGTTTGCCAGGCTCGCGTCCTGAAGCAGTTCGCGGTCTGACGGCAGGCGCGGATTGACGATCGCGTAACTGGTGTCCGCCTCGTAGTATCGGGGCCCAAACTGGAAAACGTATCCCGCCGCAACAGCGGTCAGCAAGAGCACTGGCAGGACAAACACCTTGTGCAGCCACATTGCCCGGATAACTGCCATCGGATCCATTAGATTTTTCCTTTATTCGTCAGAACATTTTCATTCTTGGTCATGATCCAGGCCGCTCCACCGAGCCCGATGAAGAGCGGATAGGTCAGGGCGAAGATTGGGAAAGAAAGGGAATCGAACGTCAATGAACAGACCATGCCCACGAAGCCGGCGGCCGCAACGGCGGCGGCCAGGCCGCGAAGGGCCGGGGCCTTGGCCGTCCGGGCTGCCAGCAGGGCGGCCACGCCAGGAATGACAAAGTAGGCCACAGTACATGCCAGCCCAACAATCCCCATGGTCACGGTGGCGTTCAGGTACTGGTTATCGAGAATGAGCTGGGCGTTCGCCGGCAGGTAGTTCCCCGGACCGGCACCGATGATGGGCCGCTGCTCGAACATCGCCGCGACGCGAGGGTAGTTGTTTGTCCTGGTACTGATGGAGGGATCGCCCTCTTCGGGCGTCAAGGCGCTGAAAATGGTGCTCACCAACCCTGGAATCCCCATGAAAAGGGCTGCGACAACAACCGGAAGGACAACGATTGTCCATCTGCGCGCGACGACCGGCAGGAAGGGGACGAAAACAGCCAGGGCAATGGAGGCTCCGAGGACCCCGGAACGGGAAATGGTTGCGGCGATCGCGAAGATCAGCAGCAACGTTCCTGCCCAGTGCACCCATTTGCGGCCCTTGGTGTCGAAGAGGCCCCGCCAGACGGAGAGGGGCAGGAGCATCGAACAGACCACGGCGAGCTCTATGGGGGTAAAGGTACTCCCGGCAACGCGCAGGAGCGCTCCCCGATTCTGGAAAGTGGTGTCACCACCGTTGTAGCTGAACCCGGGCATGATGCTTTGGAACCATTCCATGGGATTGATCTGCAGGAAGAACTGCGCGGCGGCTACCAGGCAGCAAAACAGACCACCAGCAAGGAGGGCGCGGACGAACATCATGACATCTGCCATGGTGCGTAGCGTCTCAGTCGCCACAAGAATGAGTGCGGCGCTGGCAAAGAGAAGAATGACGAATCGGTCAGCTGACGCCCTGGCGGCGACGGTGCTCGGCCCGGTCCATCCGGAGTAGAGACCGACGTAGGAAATGCAGGTACCCAGGAGCAGCAGGGCCAGCGCCATGCGGCCGGGGTGCCGGAACGGAATCGGATCGTGCAGGCCGAAAATACATGAACCAAACCACAGGACAAACAGCAGCAGAGCCAGCAGCAGCGGCACCGTTCCCGCTGCCCCGATGGGTTTGATGACCATGGATGACGGAAAGATGAAGATGGCAGCGGCCGTCACGCGAAGGAGCAACGGCACTTTTCCCTCGCGGGACGTCGCCGGGTTGAGGTCGGCCAGGACCATGCTCACCCCGTTCGCTGTGCGGACCGGGGCCCCGGCTGGCAGTGTCCCGGCGGCGTGCCCCAGACGCATCAATGTGGGCACCGCGGGTCGATGGAGTCATCTGTCACGGCGCTCCCGCTCCCGCGGTGCCGGATGGCGTGGGAGAAGCGGCGTAACCAGCAGGCATTTCCTCTGGTGTGGCGTCCTGGTACACCGTGGCGCGGGGCAGTTCATCCCAACGACGGGGCAACACCACCTTGCCCAGGATTCCGGAGCGCCCGGGGATCCCGGACCGCAGCAGCAGGCTCAGGCTCACGGCCGCGTGGAAAGCGCCGGCATAAGCAGGGTTCCGGTGTTTCCTGATGTAGCGCACCCGGTTGGCCGCCATCAAGGCGTCAAGGTCCGATGAGGTGCCGGAGCCGCCGCGGCTGTGCTGCATGATGGCAGTGGGTTCAAACCAAGCTGTGGCACCGGTTTCCCGTACGCGACGGAAGAAGTCGGTCTCCTCCGAATAGAGAAAGAACTGTTCGTCCCAGTTGCCCACGGCGGCCACGGTGTCCGCGCGGACCAGAAGCGCTGCTCCGGTGGCCCATTCCACGCTGTGTGCGTGGCGGTAGCTCTCGGCGTCACGGTCCATTTCAGAGAGCCACCCGGGACGGGCGGGGAGACGGCTGCCCAGGAGCGCATCACCCAGGGCACTCACCAGTGTCGGTTCGCGCCGCAGCGAAGGGTAGACGGAGCCGTCGTCGTCAAGGAGCAACGGAACCACCACTCCGGCGTTGGATGCAAGCATCCTGGCCCGCAGCGCACTGATGGCACCGGGCTCCACCCGTACATCCGGATTGAGGACCAGGTAGGCTGCAGCGGCTCCTGCCCGCTGAACGGCCATGTTGATCGCGGCTGCGTATCCCACATTGCCACCGGTGCGGAACGCATGGACGTCGGGATCATTGGCCGCGACAGCCATGGTCAGCGGTGTGGGCGAGTTGTCCGCCACAATCACCTTGATGGACTGGCTGCCGGTTTCCGCCCTCAGGTCATCCAGGAGAACCGGCAGGGTGTCCTCGTTGTTGTACGTGACCACCAGGACCGCGATGTCGGTGTGCTCGGTGACCGGCTGGAAACCGCACGGCTGGAGGCGGTTGCCTCCACTGGCTGCGGACACGCTGGCCGCTGTCCCGGGCTGCGCGTCCTGCAGGTTACCCGCTCCTTCCCACCAGCTGCGGTTACCCACGGGGCTGCCACTGTGCCGGCCCAGCTTCAGGTACGCCGGGGGCCCATCTACCAAGTATCGGGACGCGAGCCTGCGCGGCTCCAGGGCCAGCCGCCACGCCCACTCGAGCCCGGCATCCCGGACCTGTTCGGGCGCGCGGCGGACGGTGCCGGCCAAAAAATTGATAACGGCGCCAAAGGCGAGCAGCACTTTGGCGCCGCTCTGCCGGCCGTATTCCGTGATCCACAATTCCTGGCGCGGCTTGCCCAGGCAGACGAAGAGCATGTCCACACCCGTGGCCGCGATCTCGGCGGACAACCGCGATGCTGCTGCGTGATCACTCAGCTCCGGGCGCTCCGGCGACCAGAAGCCGGCAATGGTCAGGCCGGGGTAGTCCTCGGCGAGCCTGGTGCGTACCAGTGCATGTGTATCAGCCCGGCCGCCCAGGAATCCGACGCTGAGACCGTTTGCCTGGGCTTCCTGGAGGAGGGTCGGCGAGAGGTCGCTGCCGGCCAGGCGCGGCCACTGTTCTCCGGTGAGCTGGCGCGATCTGGTGACCAAGGGTGCGCCGTCCAATAAGGTCACCCATTCCAGGTCCCGGGTGGACTGCGCCATCCCGGCCCAGCGGCTGCCATGACCAAAGTGCTTGACGTGATCCAGGTTAGCGGAGGCAACAACGAGGGGCCGGGTCCCTCCGGTGATGGCGCGCCCCACAATCAGGGTGCGTGCCTCGTCCAAGGAGAGCAGGTCGACAGCGGTGCCGCCGAGCTTTACAGTGCGTTGTGATCGGGTGAAAGTTGGCGCTGCTGTTGGGCGCATCTGCACAGCGTTCGGGACGGCAGTGGCCGGCGTGGACCGTACAGGTTTGATAATCACGGACATCTGTGGGCTCCAGGGTCGCGGCGCACCCTGCGACGGCCGGATCAGGGGTCTGCACTCCCCGTACCGGCCAGGCACCAATGGTCGGCGCCCTGCCTGATGCGTCAGTCAGTTGTCACCGATACCCCGTCGCCGGGTGACCTGCTGGTCGCCCGCAAAGCAGTCCGGAACCGCGGACTGCTTTCCAGGGGCATCTGTGTCAAACCACCGTATGCATCCCGTTCATCCCCCAACCAGAGGGACGGGCTACTGCTGTGGGTATCCGCACCAACTTTGCGGACGGCCGCACGCCGCCCGGAGTGCCCCGAAGCGCTACACGGCCGTCCTGAAGAACAGCTCCGTTACCGCAGCCAGCCGGCGCGGGTCCTCCACACCGCACAGCTCCCGCGCCGAGTGCATCGAAAGCAGTGGAACACCCACGTCCACAGTGCGGATTCCCAAACGGGTGGCGGTCAGCGGCCCAATCGTGGAGCCGCACGGCATCACGTTGTTGGACACGAACTCCTGGTAGGGCACCCCGGAGTCAGCACACAACCGCGCCCACAAAGCCGCGCCGGGCGCATCGGTGGCGTAGCGCTGGTTGGCGTTGATCTTCAGCAGCGGCCCGCCGTTGAGCACCGGGTGGTTGGCCGGATCGTGCCGCTCGGCATAGTTCGGGTGGACGGCGTGCCCCGCGTCGGCAGAAACACAGAACGACGCCGCCAGGGCCTGCCGCCGCTGGCTCACCGTGGCGCCAAGTCCGTCGGAGACGCGCACCAGCACATCCTCAAGGATGGGACCGCAGGCTCCCGACCGTGAGTTCGAGCCGATTTCCTCGTGGTCGAAAGCGGCCAGTACTGCGACCGGCGCCGCCGCAGCAGAACCTGCACCGGAACCGGCGTCAGACTCTGCAGCAAAGGAAGCGTGCGCGATCAACGCCGCCAGCCCCGCATGGGTGGCGGACAGGTTGTCAAGGCGCCCGGACGCGAAGAACTCGCTGTTGGCCCCGAAAACCGCGGGTGCCTGCGTGTCCGCTATGACGACGTCGTACCCGCCGATCTCCGCCGCGTTCACGGAAACGCCTGCGGGCACATGGGACGCCAAAACACCCAGCAGGTCCACGTCAGCGGGGTTCCCCAGCCCCCAGACGGGGTTCATGTGCCGCTGCTTGTCCAGGGTCAGGCCATCGTTCACGGCACGGTCCAGGTGGATGGCAAGTTGCGGGAAGCGGAGCAGCGGACCGGTGGCCGTGAGGTGCTGGGTCCCGTCCAGCATGACCAGCCGGCCGGCCAGCTGCAGCTCCCGGTCCAGCCAGGAGTTCAGGAGCGGACCGCCATAGACTTCCACGCCGGCCTGCAGCCACCCGAACGCACCCGTGGTGGGTTTTGGCTTCAGCTTGAAGGACGGCGAATCCGTGTGCGCACCCAGGATGTTGAACCCGGTGGTGGGTCCCGCGCCGTGGGGCACAACCCAGGCGATCAGGGCACCGTCGCGGATCAGGTAGAACGAGCCCGCCCCGCCGGACCAGGGCTCCCGCTCGTCCAGGCCAGTGAACCCGGCTTTGTCCAGGCGGCGCGCGGCCTCGTGGACGGCGTGGAAGCTCGACGGCGATGCGCTGACGTACGCGGCAAGGTCCTGGATGTGGTCTGCGGCGGCAGATGGTGAAGGCATGGTTCCGAGTCTAACGCCGGCCCCTGCGCCTCAAGCCGCGCCCGGCGCCTACAGCGTGACGTTCAGGCCCGCGGTGTAGCCCGTGGCGGCCGAGCCGGTCATCGTGGCCAGCTGGTAGATGCCGCCGTCGTCCCGGAAGACATTGTCATTCTGCAGGGTGGTCCGCTTCATGTTCGCCACACTGTCCTCGTAGCCCGGAGTGGCGTAGACGTCGTCGCAGGCGGCCTTCGTCAGCGCGACCTGGGAGACGGCGAGCACCTGCCCGGCCGCCGTGGCGTTGCTCATCGATTCGAACACCTCGAAATGGATATGCGGCCAGCGGCCGGAATAGGCGCCGGGGAAAATGGAGGTGAACGTGACCTGCCCGTTGGCGTCGGCTTCCTGGACGCCGCGGAGGTAGTTTTCGCTGGCCAGGCCCGGATCGTAGAGCGAATACCTCCCCTCGCGGTCGCAATGCCATGCGTAGACTGCGGCCCCGGCAAGGGGAACGCAGCCGTTGGCGTTGTCCAGCAGGGTGAGGGTGAAGGTCAGCGGCACACCGCCGGCCTTCGCGCTGCCGGTCCCGAAACTCGAGGTAATGTCCTGCCGCACCACTCCCGACGCTGCCAGGACGTTGGGTCCGTTCGAACCGTCACCGGGGAACGGGCCCGCGGTCTCCGCCGGAATCTCAACGCCGCACTCGGCGATCGCCCGGGTGAGCGCCGGGCTGGCGGAGGGCGACGCCGTCGTGCTGGCTGCACCGGATGAAGCGGCACTTTCGGTGGCGGCCGACGTCGACGTGCTGGCTGTGCTGCCCGACCCGCCGTTTCCCGATCCACCCGGGGTGCACGCGGCCAGGGCCGCTGCCGCGCCGCCCGCGCCGAAGAGCACGCCAAGTGAACGGCGGCTCATGAGGGTGGAGAGATCGAACTCGAGGCCGCGGTCGTGGTCGCGATGCGGAACGTGATTGCTCATGGCTCCATCCAACCCGCCGCCCCTATCGCCTGGCTAGGGCGTTCCTGTGCTGAAGCTGTGCGTCAGTCGGCCGCGCCAGCGTCAGTAATCAGGGTTGCTCGGAACCACCAGGCCGGTTTCGTAGGCGTAGACCACTGCCTGGACGCGGTCGCGCAGGTGAAGTTTGGTGAGGATGCGCCGGACGTGGGTCTTCACGGTGGCTTCGGACAGGAAGTACCGGTGCGCGATCTCGGCGTTGGACAGGCCCTCGGCCATGGCTTCGAGCATCTCGGTTTCGCGGGGCGTCAGGTCCTCCAGCAGAGGGTCGCGCTGGGTCGAGGATGCCGGCCGGGCAGCACCGCGGACGTATGTTTCGAGCAGCCGCTGGGTGACGCGCGGGGCCACCACGGCGTCGCCGCTGGCCACCACCCGAACGGCGTGGATGAGTTCCGACGGTGCCACGTCCTTGAGCAGGAACGCGGAGGCCCCCGCCTGGAGGCCCGCGAACGCGTATTCGTCCACGTCGAAGGTGGTGAGGATGATGACCCGCGCCGCCGCATTGGCGCCGGTGATGGCACGGGTTGCCTCGATGCCGTCCAGTACGGGCATCCGGACGTCCATCAACACGACGTCGGGCTTCAGCTCCCGGACCTGCCGCACCGCTTCGGCGCCGTCGGAGGCTTCACCCACAATACTGAGGTCGTCCTCACCCTCCAGGATCAGGCGGAACCCCATCCTCAACAGCGGCTGGTCATCCACCAACAGGACGGTGATCGGTTGTGTCTGCGTCATGCTCTGCCTTGGAGTTGTGGAACGTGGTCAGGATCCGGATGGTCATCGCCGGGCCAGCTCAGGACTGCCCGGACCAGCCAGCCTCGGCCGCTCCGCCCCGCCTCCACGGACCCGGCATATATGCGTGCGCGCTCCGCCATTCCCGCAAGTCCCTGGCCGGTGCCGGCACTCCCGGAACCCGGCCCGCCGCCGTCGGCCGCGTCCGGGCCTCCCACGCCCGCGCCGTCGTCGAGCACTTCAATGGTGACCGCGGAACCGGCCCGGACAATGCTGACATCCACCCGGCCCAGCGACCGCCCGTACCGGAGCGCATTGGTCAGTGATTCCTGCACAATCCGGTACACGGTCAGCTGGAACGCGGCGTCGCTGGGCAGCGCCGGGCCGGTGTGCGCGTAGTGCACCGGCAGGCCCGCGGTGCGGAATCCTTCCAGGAGTTTGGCCAGGCTGTCGCCCGAAGCGAGCGGCTGCCGCGGTGCCGTCCCCGCGTCGTCCCGGAGGACTCCCAGGACGCGCCGCATGTCCGCCAGCGCGGTCCGGCCGGTCCGCGACAGTTCGCCGAGCACCTCCGCGGCGCGGTCGGGACTTTTCCGGACCACGACGGCGGCGCCGTCCGAAAGGCTGACCATCACCGTCAGGGAGTGCGCCACGACGTCGTGCATTTCGCGGGCGATGCGGTTCCGCTCGTTGACGGAGGCCAGGCTGGCCGTCCGCGACGCCCACGCCCCGACCTCCTGCTCGTGTTCGCGGCGTTGCCGCACCGAGATGCCGATCCCGGTGGCGATGACATTGGACAGGGCGATGGTGGCACCGGTGGCGATGCTGGTCAGGAGGTGGAAGTCCCCGGGATTGCCCGCGTCAGCGTGGACGAAGGAACTCTCCATGGGGCTCACCGCAGCCAGAAGATACAGCAGGGCCAGCGGCGCAGTGGCCGCGGCCATCGCCATCAGCGCGAACCGGCGCGTGTGCGTCACCGCCACCGCGTACAGCGAGAACCACAGCCCTGCCGAGACATTCGAGCCCCACGGGTGGAGGAGGGTCACGGCCACTTCCATCACCGCGACGAACGCCGCCAGCGCCACGGGAAAGGAGCGCCGAAGGAAGAGTGCACATGCCACGGCCGCGAGCAGCGCCGCCGCAAACCAGGCGCCCTGCAGGATGGCATCCACCATGGTGGGGGCAACCAGCACCGTGTAGCCGGCAACTACTACCGCGTCCATGAGGCGCGGACGCTGGTAAAGATACCGCCTGAACCGGCCGCGGCGCCTGGCCGTGATTTCGGCGAAGGACGCGTGGGCCAGTCCGGCCGACGCGTCCTTCACCTGTGCCGCTTCATTCATGCCTTGAGCCTAGCCTCAGCTCAGACGTCGCGTTTTTTGAGGACGACGGCGGCGAGCACCACCGGGACAACCACCCAGGCGCCGAGGACCAGCGCGGCCTGCCAGACCTCCAGGGTGTCCGGCAAGTGGGTCACAGCTGTCATCGGCTCCACAGTGTTCCCTGGCAGGTATTTGCGGGTCTGGACGAAGAAATCGCCCGGGATCAGCTGAAAGGCGATGGGAGCCACGAAGAAGAGGCCCACCAGGCCCATGATGCCGCCGGCCGAATTCCTGAGCAGGGAGCCCAGTGCCATGCCGATGGCGGCGACGGCCGCCACGTAGATGCTGTTGACCAGCAGCATTTTCATCGACTGCGAGCTGGCGAGGTCCAAATCAAGGTTGTAGTTGTCCAGGATCGGCACCGAAACGAGGCCCGCGACGAACACGGAGACGGCGGTAACAACAAACGCCGTCACCATCACCACGAGCAGCTTGGCCATGAAGGCGGGCGTTCGCCTGGGTACTGCTGCGAACGTTGAGCGGGCCATTCCAGTGGTGAACTCCGAGCTCATCAGCAGCACGCCGAGGGAGCCCAGGATGAGCTGCGCGAAGGCAATGCCGGACGTGGGCACACCAATGGCAAGGTTGCCGCCCTGGGCGGCAAACGCAGCGGCTGCCTCGGGGTCCTGGAGGGCCTGGTCGGCGAAGGAACCCGTGCCCCAGGCGGAAAGCGCGCCGAAGCCGACCACGACCAACACCGTGCAGGCCAGGAGGATCAGGGTGGACAGGAGCGTGCGGAACTTGATGAATTCCGAGTTCAGCACACGGGGGAACGACGGTCCCGGACCGGTGCTGGTGGCGTCGCCGGACAGGGGCCCTGCGGCGGCAGCGTGCGCGCCGCGGCGGGACGGGTTGGGTTCGAGGGTGGTTGAGCTCATGGCTTAGTTGCCTCCGGACTGGGCGGGAGCCTCGGCGGCGCCCGCGGTGATCAGCGAGTGGTATTCGACCTCGTCCTTGGTCAGCTCCATGTAGGCCTCTTCGAGGCTTGCCTGCAGCGGGGTGAGTTCGTAGATCATGGTGTGGCTGTCGAGGGCGGCGCGGGCGATTTGGCGCGGATCAAGGCCGCTGACCTCGAGCAGTTCGTTGTCCTGCAGCTCCACGGAGACGCCGTCCCCGGCCAGGAGCCGCATCAGCTGATCCGGCTGGTCGGTGCGGACCCGGGTGCGTACGCGGCCCTGACCGTTGATGATGTCCTTGATGGGAGCATCGGCGATGATCCGGCCGCGGCCGATCACGATCAGGTGGTCCGCGGTGAGTGCCATCTCGCTCATGAGGTGGCTGGAGAGGAACACCGTGCGTCCCTCGGACGCCAGGTACTTGACCAGGTTACGGACCCAGACAACTCCCTCGGGGTCCAGGCCGTTGACCGGCTCGTCCAGGATGATGGTCTGCGGGTTGCCGAGCAGCGCAGCGGCAATGCCCAGCCGCTGTCCCATGCCAAGCGAAAAGCCGCCCACCTTCTTCTTGGCCACTTCGCCCAGGCCCGTCATTTCGATGACTTCGTGGACGCGCTTCTTCGGAATGCTGTGCGTGGCCGCCATGGCCCGGAGGTGGTTGTAGGCGGAGCGGCTGGTGTGGACGGCCTTGGCATCCAGCAGGGCGCCCACGTCCCGCAGCGGAGCGGCGTGCCGGTCAAACGGTGCACCGTTAACGGTGACGGTGCCCGACGTCGGCCGGTCCAGACCCATGATCATGCGCATGGTGGTGGATTTGCCGGCGCCGTTGGGACCGAGGAAACCGGTGACCCGGCCGGCCTCCACGGTGAAGTTGACTCCGGCGACGGCGGTCTTCTCGCCGTACACCTTTGTCAGGCCTTGTGCCTCAATCATGGACGTGTTCCTTAGAACGGCAGCCTGCCGGCTGCGGGAAGTTTGGTGTGCACTGTCCACGCTACAGACGGGAATCCGGCAATTCGCCTGTCTCAGGGATGATTCAGGGTCGAATCAGGGTAGTCCGGACGGATGATCAGGGCTGTACACGTTGCAATAGCGCGGCTCACGGGCGGGGCGAGTAGTACGTCAGTGCCCGCGGCTCAACCCGGATCCGGGCGCTGCGTACACCTGCCAGCGCTTCGCCGTCCACTGCCAGTGCCATGGGCGAACCCGCCGACTCGATGAGGACCTCTGTGGCTTCCCTCAGGTGCGTAATCCGGGAGGTTGCCACTGTGCCCGTCAGCACCGACCCCAGGAGCCTTAGCCGGGCGAAGGATTCGTCAGCGGTGATCATGCGGACATCCAGGACGCCGTCGTCCAGGACCGGACGGAACAGCGGGGCGTGGTCCCGGGGATAGTAGCGGCCGCGCCCCACGTACGCTATCCAGACCTTGTGCCGCACCCCGTCCACCATCAGGGTGGTGGGCGTTCCCACCGCGAAGGTCCGGAACATGGCCACCACTCCGGCCAATGGTTTCCCAAGCGCAGGCTGCAGCTGTTCACGGCGCCGCACCAAGTTGGGGTAAAGGCCCACGCTGGCGGTGTTGACCATGATGAGTTCGGCCGTCTCCGGGTTTCCTGCCAGCCCGCGTTCGACTGTCACGATGCCCACGTCTGCCCGCGCGGCCTCACCGTTCGTTGCCGCCGCGACTGCCTCCTTCAGGCTGCCGGTCCCCGTGTCGCGGGCGAAGTGGTTCAGAGTGCCGCCGGGCAGCACCAGCAAGGGAAGGGAATGTTCGGCGGCGGCCGCCGCCGCTGTGCCGACGGTTCCGTCACCGCCCCACACACCGAGGGCCAGGGTGCCCGGGCGCTTGGCGGTGGTCTGGACGGCGTCCTTGAGGCTCTCCTCGGGATCCACCGTCCTTATATACGCGTGCGGGAATACCTCCTGCAGGGCCGCAGCGGTTTCCTCCTTGTAGGAGCCGCCCAGGGTATTCACCACGATGCTGAGGCCGGTGCCTCCCGGCAGTTCCGGGGCATCCGTTGCGGCGCGCGCCACCTCGGGAAACGGCGGACGGACGGGCCACCACCTGCGGGTGGCCAGGGCGGCGCCTGCACCGATGGCCGAACCGAAAAACACATCCGAGGGCCAGTGCGCCCCGGTGTGGACGCGTGAATAGGCGACCCCCAGCGCCGCCGGAGCCAGTGCTGCGCCGAGGGCCGGCCTTACCAGTCCGGTGCCAACCGCGAAGGCAATGGCGGAGGCAGAATGTCCCGACGGCATGGAGGAGCTGGTGGGCTGCGGGTGGACAAAGCGGAACACGGGCAGGTGCTCCGGCAGGGGCCGGGTGCGTGGCAACAGGGTCTTGAAGCCGGCGTTGGTCACCGCGGATGCCACGGCCTGGGCGATCAGCCCGTGAAGTGCCGCGCGGCGCGTCTTCCCCGGAAACAGGGCCATGATCGCGGCGGCTCCAATCCAGAGCTTGCCGTGATCGGCGGAGGCAGAGAGACGGCGGAAGAACGTGTCATGTGTCCCCCCGGGGAACGCCGAAACGCTCCGGACCAGATGCCGGTCAAGGCGGCTGATCCACCCCGGTGCCGGGCGCCACTTGCTGTGCATGTCCCTACCCTAATCCCGGGGCGGTCTGAGTGCGGGGAGCAGGCCCCCTTCTCTGTGGTGGGCTTAGTTCCGATCCAGCGGCTTACTGGAAGCCTGTGCCTGCCCGGCAGCCACCCCTTGGCCCGCAGGCAGCGGCTTTGCCGCGCCGGCGAGGAGCATTGCCACCACGATCGGGGCGAGGATGGCGAGCAGGGCAAGGTGGATTCCCGTGAGGTCGCCCAGGTACCCCAGCAGGGGCGGCCCCGCCAGGAACGAGACATAACCCAGAGTGGATACAACTGACACCCTCGCGGCGGCATGCTTCGGATCATCCGCGGCGGCGGACATTCCCATCGGGAAGGCCAGGGCAGCGCCGACGCCCCACAGGGCCGCACCGATGCCGGCCAGCCACACGTTTCCGGCGAGCACAAACAGGCCAAGGCCTGCAGCTGCGGCGCCCATGCTGGCACGGAGCACTGCGACGCGGCCGTAGGCGTCAATCACCCGGCCGCCGAAGAACCGCATGCCCGTCATCGCCAGGACAAACAGGGCAAACATCAGGGCGCCGGTGGATTCTGACGTGCCCAGGCCGTCCACCGTGGCCTTGGCGATCCAGTCGTTTCCGGCACCTTCGGTGAGGGTCGCCCCGAGGACCACCACGCCTATCAGCAGGGTTCGGCTGTCGCGCCAGGCGGACGGGCCCTTCACGGCCCTGGGTTCACCATCGAGGGGCGCCGACTCGGCCTCGTGGGGGAGGAAATAGCGGGGCGTTACGAGTGCCACCACCACCACAACCGCTGCGATCACCAGCAGGTGCTCAGGCAGCCCGACGCCGATGGTCGAGAGCCCTGCACCGATCAGCGCGCCAATGAACGCCCCGCCGCTGAAGGCTGCATGGAACTGGGGCATGATGGTCCGCCGCAGTTTGTGCTCAACGTCGGCCCCCTCAATGTTCTGGGACACGTCCCACAGTCCGATGCCGATGCCGAAGAAGAAGAGGGAAATGGCTGTACCCACCACCGATTCGGCCGACAGGGAGAGTGCAATCCCGACACCGGCCAGTGCAGCCAGCACCCCGGCGGCGCGTACGGCATTAGCCGTGCCGATCCTTCCCACCACTAGCCCCGCCGTCGGAAGCGCCAGCAGCGAGCCGATGGCCGTGCACAGCAGGAGCGTGCCCATCTGGCCGGAGGTGAGGTGCAGCGTTTCCGTGACTGCCGGGATCCGCGCCGCCCAGCTGGCAAAAACGAAGCCGTTGACGCCGAAGACCACAAAAGTCGCGGCCGCCGCTGCCTTGAGGGAGGGACCGGCCGCGGTACTTGAGATGTCAGTCTTCATGCTCGAATGCTAGCAACCGACACGAAACCCAGAGCAAACGCTCTCTCACTTAATGCGCTTAAATGACCGACGCTCTCTCACTTTCCTTAGGAAAGTGAGAGAGCGTCGGTGTTAAAGCTGCATTAAGTGAGAGAGCGTCCGGGGTCAGCGGGCGCGCACCACGCGCTTTTCGTCCCAGACGGGCTCGGCGGACTCATAGACTTTGCCGTCGGAGCCGAACACCAGGAAGCGGTCAAAGGTGCGGGCGAACCACCGGTCGTGCGTCACGGCGAGGACGGTGCCTTCGAAGTGGTCGATGGCCTTCTCCAAGGCCTCGGCCGAGTGCAGGTCCAGGTTGTCGGTGGGTTCGTCCAGCAGCAGGAGGGTGGCACCGGAGAGCTGGAGCAGCAGGATCTGGAACCGCGCCTGCTGGCCACCGGACAGCGACTCATACTTCTGCTCCGACTGTCCGGCGAGGCCGTAGCCGTCCAGCGCGCCGGCAGCGGCCTCGCGGCCCAGCCCGGAGCGGTGTTCGTCGCCGCGGTGCAGGATTTCCAGCAGGGTTTTGCCCAGCAGGTCCGGCCTGACGTGGGTCTGGGCGAAGAAACCGGGCCGGATGCGGGCGCCGAGCTTCACGGTGCCCTCGTGCGGGACTTCGGCGATTTCGACGTCGGACACAGGCAGGTGCTCCCGCTCCGGGTCCGTCCCGCCGGTGGCGAGCAGCCGCAGGAAGTGGCTCTTGCCTGACCCGTTGGAGCCAAGCACACCCACGCGGTCGCCGAACCAGACCTCCGTGGAGAACGGCTGCATCAGCCCGGTGAGTTCAAGCTTCTCCGCCACGATGGCGCGCTTGGCGGTCCGCCCGCCCTTGAGCCGCATCTGCACGTTCTGTTCGATGGGCAGGGCCTCGGGCGGGCCCACCTCCAAGAATTTGGCCAGCCGCGTCTGTGCTGCGTGGTACCGGTTGGCCATGTCGGAGCGGAAGGCGGCCTTGTTTTTGTACATGTTGACGAGTTCCTTGAGCTTCACGTGTTCCTCGTCCCAGCGTTTGCGCAGCTCCTCGAAGCGCGCGTTCCGGTCGGCGCGGGCGTCCACGTAGGAGCCGAAGCCGCCGCCGTGCACCCACGCGCCGGCGCCGTTGATCCCCGGTTCGAGGGTCACGATCCGTCCGGCGGCATTGTCGAGGAGCTCGCGGTCGTGGCTGATGAAGAAGACGGTCTTTTTGGACTCGTTCAGCTTGTCCTCGAGCCAGCGCTTGCCGGGCACATCGAGGTAGTTGTCCGGTTCGTCCAGGAGCAGGAGTTCGTCGGGGCCGGCGAACAGTGCCTCGAGGACCAGTCGTTTCTGCTCGCCGCCGGAAAGGCTCGACGCCGGGCGGTGCTGGGCGCGGTCAAAGGGCAGTCCCAGCGCGGCCATGCAGACCTCGTCCCAGACAGTCTCAACGTCGTAGCCGCCGGCATCGCCCCAGTCCACGATGGCCTGGGCGTAGCGCATCTGGGAGGGTTCGTCGTCGTGCTCCAGCATGGCGAGCTCGGCCTCGTCCACCTCCCGGGCAGCAGCGGCCAGGGCAGGCGGTGCGGCGGAAACCAAAAGGTCCCGGACCGTGGAATCGTCCCGGACCTGGCCGACGAACTGGCGCATGATGCCCATGTTTCCGGAGCGTCCAATGACCCCTTCGTCCGGAATCAGGTCGCCCGAAATGATCCGGAACAGTGTGGTCTTGCCCGTGCCATTAGGTCCGATCAGGGCAGTTTTGGTGCCGTCCGGGACCTTGAAAGTCACGCCGTTGAGGAGCTGGGTGCCGTCGGAAAGGAAGTAGTCGATGCCGGAAACGTCAATATGAGCCACACCATCAATCTTCCCACGCCCGCCGCCTGCGGGTTTTTCGTGGCGTTAGCCCGCAGCGGTCAGGAACTGTTTGAGCAGCGGCCCCGACGTGGTGGCACCTAGTCCGCCGTCCTCGACGAACACCGCAACGGCCAGGTCACCGTGAACCGCCACGATCCAGGCGTGCGTTTTGGGCGGTGTTTCCTTGCCGTACTCAGCCGTTCCGGTCTTGGCCCCCACCGGCGCCCCGGGCACGCTCGCCAGGAAACCTGCGTGGCCGGACGTGACCACTGCGCGCATCATGTCGGACAGTGCTGCGGCTTCCTCGGCCGTGATCGGCTTGTCGGACGCCTGGGCGGGTGCTTCGGGCGTAACGGTCGACGACGGCGACGCAGCCTCCGCCGTCGGCTCGCCCGGGGTGCCGCCGGAGGCACCGGCGTCGGGGTTCAGGACCAGCTGCGGTGAGACGGGGGAGCCCTTGGCCACGGAGCCTGCCATGATGGCCGCCGCGAGCGGGGACATCAGCACCTTGCCCTGGCCGATCATCGACGCGGCGTGTTCGGTGCCGGCAGCCTCGCCGGGGACGGAACCGAGGAAGGCCACGGCACCCAGCGACGGGGCTTCGACGGCCACACCCAGGGCGACCGCGGCGGCTTCAAGCTGGGCCTGGGTGACTTTGTCCCGGGCCGCGATGAACGCCGTATTGCAGGAGTGGGCGAATGCATCGCGGAGCGACACAGACCCGAGCGAACTTTCCGGGTAGCCTTCCGAATTCTTGAAGGTCCGGCCGTCAACCTCGAGGGTGGGGGTGCACTGCACCTTCGAATCCGGCGTCAGGCCGTTGCGGAACATCGCGAGCGAATCGACCATCTTGAAGATGGATCCCGGTGCGTACTGGCCCAGCATCGCGGTGTTATAGCCGTTGCTTCCCGGCCCCGAGGCAGCTGCGAGCACTGCGCCGGTGGAGGGCCGGAGCGCCACGATGGCCGAGGCGGGCCCCACGCCGGCCAGAGTGCTCTCGGCCAGGGACTGGAGGTTCGGGTCGAGGGTGGTTTTCAGTGGCGTGCCGGGCTTGGGTGCGATCTCGAAGACCACGCGGCGCGGATCGGTCCCGGCGGCGTTGATCTGTTCGCGGGTGAGGTCGGCCCGGTGCGCACGGATCACCACGGCGTCGGTGCCGCGGAGCTGGGCGTCGTACTGCTGCTGGAGCCCGCCGATGCCGGTCACATCGCCGGTGCTCAGTGCCCCGGCCGAGGCTTCAATCTGTTCTGCACTGGCCTCGCCGACGGAACCGAGGACTGCCCGGGCGAAGGTTCGGCTGGGAGCCAGGGGCTGGCTTTCCTTGATGGCGCGGCCACCAGGGATCGCCGAGATTTGCTCGTCGGTAATGGTGCGGCCTTCTTCACGCAGGGTGATGGCAGCGACAAATGCCTGGGCGCCCGACGCCGAAACCTGCTGCGCGTAGGCCGCAGCATCCACGCCCACCAGTTCGGCCAGCTTGGTGGCGGACCCGGCCGCGTCAGCTGAGCCGAGGAGCGGCTTGTCGATGCCGACTTTCACCACGGGGCGGTAGGTGACCAGCTTCGCGTCCCCGGCGCCGAGGATGTCGGCGCGTGGCGGAGACTGGGTGCCTTTGGTGAGGATTTCGTTGTCTGCGAGTTCGGGAACCAAGGATGCGGGGTTCCAGACGGTCAGCCATTTGTCCCCGGACTTCGTGAACTCGGCGTAGGTGGTGTATTTCCACTCATCGGAGCCGATTTTCCACGTGTAGTTGAGGGGAACGGTGGCAGTTTTGCCATCCAGCGACAGGTCCCCGGTTTCCACCGAGGGCCTGTCCGGGTCGAGGGCCTTGAACACGTCCTGAACCTGCTGCTTGGCCACAGCGGAATCCTTGCCGTCAAAGGCAACGGGGCCGACGTCGAGTGCTGACACCGCGGCGGCGAACTGTTTGGCCGCGCTCTCGGCTCCCCCTCTGCCGTCGTCGCAGGCCACAAGGGAGGCACCGAGAATGAGACCAGCTATGGCAAGTGAAAGTTTCTTTGAGTTCCCCACGGCGTTATTATCCCCCAGTGCGGCACGTGCCGAGGCCCGGCCAAGCCCGGCCCCGCGTTGCGCGGCCTCACAACCCCAGCGCCGGGACCCGAAGACCGAACATGTCCTTCAAAGCATGCTTCGCGGCGAAGAAGCCGGGCATGCCTGTCACGCCGGGGCCGGGCGGTGTGGAGGAAGAGCACAGGTACACGCCGCGAACGGGTGTCCGCCACGGGACGGGGGATACAACCGGCCGCTGGAGGAGTCCGCGAACGTCCATGATGCCCGCGCTGAAGTCGCCGCCGATGTAGTTTCGGTTGTAGCTGGCCAGTTCCGCCGCGGTGGTCACATGGGTCTGCACCACCACATCCCGGAACCCCGGTGCGAAACGTTCGAGCTGTGCGGTCACGGCCTCGCCCATGTCCCGCGTTGATCCGGCAGGGACATGGCAATACGCCCACAGGATGTGGCGCCCGGCCGGTGCCCGGCCACTGTCGAACCGCGAGGGCTGCGCCACCAGCACGTAGGGCCGCTCAGGATGCCTCCCGGCGGAAACCTCGTTCTCGGCCCGGGCCAGCTCCTTCCGAGTGCCGCCCACATGCACGGTTCCGGCGTCCGCCAATTCAGGAGCTGCCCACGGAACGGGGCCGGACAGGATGTAGTCCACTTTGCAGGAACCATTCCCATAGCGGAATGTCTCAAGGGACCGGCGGTACTTTGCGGGCATCTTGTCGCCTGCGATGTCCAGCAGTCCGCGGGGGGCGACGTCCAGCAGCGTTGCGCGCGCGCCGCCGAGTTGCTGGAGGCTATCGATCGGCTCCCCGGTGCGGATGACGCCGCCATGGGCCCGAATGTCAGCTGCCAGGGCCTCTGCGATGGCCACCGAGCCACCCTGGGGGATGGGCCATCCCCGGGCATGGGCCAGGGCGGTCAGCATCAGGCCGGCTCCCGCGGCAGCCAGCGAGGGCAAGTGCGAAACAGCGTGCGCTGCCACTCCGCTGAGCAGGGCAGGCGCCAGCTCCTCACGGAACCGCGTGTCCCACAGCGGAGTACCCTGTTCGAACGTCCGCAGTCCGAAAAGTGCGGCCGCGACGGGGGACCGGGGGACCCGCAATAACTGGTGCTGGGTGAGGTCCATGACGCCGTCGATGCGGCTGACAAGGGGGCCCAGGAGCCTTCCGTAAGCCGCGCCATCCCGGCCGAGTGCCTCGACTGTCCGCTCCAGCGAGTGATAACCGAGCGCAGCCCGCCCGCCATCGAGCGGTGAACCAAATCCGAGCTCCGGAACCACCAGGTCAACCCTGCGCTCCAGTTCGAAGTCGCGGAAGAAGGGCGAGGCCAGGGCCATGGGATGCACGGCCGAGCAAATGTCGTGCAGGTGCCCCGGCTGCATCAGTTCGGCGGTTCGCGTGCCTCCGCCGATGGTCCCCGCGGCCTCATGGACTTCCACGGACAGCCCGGCCCGGGCCATCACCGCAGCTGCCGCGAGTCCGTTGGGCCCGGATCCTACGACGGCGACATCAGGCATGGTGCTTCGCCCGCCAAGGAAGGACCGCCTGGGGGCGATTGAGGGGACTGAAGCGCAGCCGATCAGGCAGCCCGTTGAAGGGCCCCCCGTGCGGGTCATCGGGATGGTGCCTGCGGACGGGGTCGTAATTGGGATCGTAAATGTCCCAAATGACCCGGATCATTAAATATGCCGTCACGAGCATATGTGCAGCCACCGCCAGAACGTAGTAGGGCATATCAATATTGTGCTGTGTTGGGCCCTGGCTGGTCACTTGGGCCAGGTACATCCAGACTGCAGCCCAGTAAAGGCCTTCAACACCCTGCCACACCAGGAAGTCGCGCCACCGCGGTCTGGCCAGTGCCACCAGCGGAATCAGCCAGAGCACAAACTGCGGGGAGTAGACCTTGTTGGTCAGGATGAGGGCGGCAACGAGCAGGAACGCCAGCTGGGCCAGGCGCGGCCGCCTGGCGGCCGTCAGGGAAATGTAGGCCACCGCCGCGCACGCCAGCAGGAAGAAGGCAAGGGCCAGCACGTTGATGACCGCCGGATCCAGAACGGGCCAGCGCAGGCGCCGTGCGACAAGATTATAGGCAAACCACACGGAACCATACCCGGCCTCGCGGGATTCAGTGGATCCGAAGGAGTGCCCCCAGCCAGCGGGATTGGCTACCGCCACAGGAGCATTGACGGTCACCCAGGCAGCCGCGGCCGTTCCGGCGGTGAGAAGGAATGCCCGGAGCCGCCCAGTGCGGAGGGAGAGGAGGAAGACGGCCACAAGGACCAATGCGGCATAGGGCCTGGTGGCTGCGGCGAGGCCGATCAGGACGCCGGCAAGGGCCAACCGCCCGCGCGCGAAACACAGCATTCCCAGCGCAAGCAACCCCACCGCCCAGAGGTCCCAGTTGATGGTGCCTGCCAGGACAATGCCTGGTGCGAGGGCAACCATGGCAGCGTCCCAGGGGCGCCGCTGTGATATCCGTGCCGTGGCGAGGACAGTGACAATCCAGACGGCGGTTATCAATGTGGCGTTGACGTCGAAATACCCCAGGATGCGGCCATCCGTGACACCGTTCCCGGGGGGGAGCCAGGCCGTGGCACCGGCAATTAAACCCATCAGGACCGGGTAATCGAAAAGGTTGCCCTGGCGGAGGAAGACGAAGGGGTCCTCGCCCAGGCCCCGGTTCCGGAAGAAGTCGGGGAAATCTGAATAGCAGGTGGAATAGAACTGGTCGGGGGACTGCCAGCCATTGGCGCGGCAGTAGCCCTTGACCGCAAGGGCTCCCAGAGCGGCCAGAACCGTCAGGATGATCAGGACCCGTTCCACGGTAAACACGCCGGGGGAGACGATGCCGGGCGCCGACCGGGCACCCAACGGCCCGCCAATCAGTTCCGTGAAGTTCTTCAGCAGCAGGTCACTGCGGCTGGGAACAACCAGGCGGGCACGCTGTGGGCGCACCGGCGGCTTCGTCTCCTGCATGCCCCTGAGCTTACCGGGACGGTGCCCGGGCCGGCCGTGCTTTTTTCCGGGCCCCCGGGCGTCAGCGCAAACCGGTCATCTGCTGGTGTATCAGGACAAAAGCCTCTTCCCGGCGTTGGTCCAACAGTTCACCGTTGAATTCGCGCCGTCCGGGGTGGACAGGCAAGCGCAGCAGGAAGAGCGCCTTCTTGATGTTCTTTATCAAGGGAGTCACCTCCTTTCCAAGGAGAATGGGCATGACAAATAACGCCAATTACGGTCGAAGCAATATCGGCGGTAATTAGGCATGGAAATACCCGGAGTTTATGAGTGGTTCGCAAATGCGAATGCGGCCAAATGACGGTGATGCAACCGGCGGTAATGCAGACCCGGGCGGCGGTGCAACCCGGCCAGGAAACGGGTTCCGAGTCAGTGGGCTGCTGTGTCACCGCGTGGACCGGCACCAAGGCTGCGTCAGCGCGAACCGGGACCTGCGTGAAAGTTGTGCCCTGCTCCGGGGATACCGCGCGGAGGCGGGATCAGGCGGGGCTAGGAGGCAGACACTCCACGAAAATGGCGCGCGGAAGCAGCGAAGGCCGGGGTGGCGGTGATGGTCATCTTCCATCCGCTAGTCAAAGTAATCATTTCTCCCAACCTCCTTTTCTGTCAGCCGTTGTACCAGCAGGCTGGCCCGGCAACGCGCGCCGTGACCCCGGCAGAGTCGCTCTGGGGTTAGGAATAAAAATACCCTACCAACGCAGCGATCCGCCACTTAATTCGAAAAGATTCTCAAGAAATTCTATAAACCGGCTATTACAGTCCCCAGCGCACAATAGCGGGCGTTTTTTTATCCCATCCAAGGGTGCAGACTTTTGCCGTGCCCAGAATGAAGTGGCGCCCTTCGGTGGGGGCCAATTCAAGCCAGCGTGCAGTGAGGATCCGGGAGAAGTGTCCATGGGCCACGATCAGCACGTTGTCGAGTCCGGATTCCAGCACGCGGGCTACGATCTTGTCCGCACGGGCCGCCACTTCATCGAGGGATTCGCCGTTGGGCACGCCGTGGGTCCAGATCAGGTAGTCGGGGTTATCCTTCCGGATCAGGTCCGAGCTGATGCCCTCGTAGTCGCCGTAATTCCATTCCACGGCCAGCGGTTCGTGCTGCGCGTCGGGGAAGCCGGCCAGTTCCGCCGTCCGCCGGGCCCGGCGCAGCGGTGAGGTCAGGACGAGGTCAAAGTCCACCTGGTCCAGGATCTTCCGGGCTTCCACGGCCTGCTGCTCGCCTTCGACGGTCAGGGGCAGGTCTGTGAGGCCGGTGTATTGCCCGCTCTTGGACCATTCGGTCTCGCCGTGGCGCAGGATCCAGAGCTGCGGGCGGGGAGCAGTGTTCGGGACTGTCATTTGGACTCCTCATTCGTGGAAAGTTCGACGGCGGCGGCTGACTGTGGTGCGTCCGGAACGGAGGGTGCCGCTTCGGGCTGCTGCGCCCACCAGGCGAGCAGCCTGGCTTCGGCGTCCTCCGGCTGCAGCGGGCCGTGCTCCATCCGCTCCTCCAGCAGGAACCTATAGGCGCGGCCCACCACGGGACCGGGTTTGAGCTCAAGGAGGGCCATGATCCGTGCACCGTCCAGATCGGGGCGGACCGCGTCCAGGGACTCCTGCTCGCGCAGGGTGGCGATCCTGTCTTCCAGGTCGTCGTACGCAAAGGCGAGCCGTTCAGCCTTGCGCTGGTTGCGGGTGGTGACGTCCGAGCGGGTCAGCCGGTGCAGCCGTTCCAGCAAGGGACCTGCGTCCGTGACGTAGCGCCGGACAGCAGAGTCGCTCCAGCCGGCATCGCCGTATCCGTAGAAGCGCATGTGCAGCTCCACCAGCCGGGCAACGGCCTTGATGGTGTCGTTGTCGAAGCGCAGGGTCTTCATCCGCTTTGACGTGAGCTTGGAGCCCACCATGTCGTGGTGGCGGAAGCTGACCGCGCCGCCCGGTTCAAAACGGCGCGTAGCCGGCTTGCCGACGTCGTGCATTAACGCTGCGAACCGCAGGACGAAGTCGGGACCCGGCACCGCGCCGTCGGCGTCTGTTTCCAGGGCTGCCGCCTGCTCCAGCACCTGCAGCGAGTGCTGGTAGACGTCCTTGTGGCGGTGGTGCTCGTCCGATTCAAGGCGCAGGGCGGACACCTCCGGCAGCACGAACTCGGCCAGCCCGGTTTCCACCAGCAAGTCCACGCCGGTCCTCGGACGCGCCCCGCAGATGAGTTTGACCAGCTCATCGCGGACGCGTTCGGCGGAAATGATGGTGATGCGCTCCGCCATCCCGCTCATGGCCAGGCGGACGTCGGGGTGCACCGAGATGCCCAGCTGGGAGGCGAACCGGGCGGCGCGCATCATGCGCAGGGGATCGTCGGAGAAGGAGTCCTCGGGGGAGCCCGGCGTGGCCAGCACCGAGGCGTGAAGGTCCCGGACGCCGCCGAACGGGTCAACGAGTTCAAGGGACGGCAGGCGCAGGGCCATCGCGTTGATGGTGAAGTCGCGGCGCAGCAGGTCGTCAGTGAGCGAGGTGCCAAAAGCCACTACCGGCTTGCGCGACTCGGGATCGTAGGCCTCAGCCCGGTACGTGGTGATCTCAATCTGGAAGCCGGCCTTGCGCATGCCGATGGTCCCGAAGGCCCGGCCGATTTCCCAGAAGTTGTCGGCCCACTTCTTGATCAGCGCCACCGTCTGGTCCGGGGTGGCGTCCGTGGTGAAGTCCAGGTCCAGCGAGGCGCGCCCCAGGAACAGGTCCCGCACCGGACCGCCCACAAGGGACAGTTCGTGGCCGGCATCAACAAAGCGCTGGCCGAGCTCCAGGACCACCGGGTCCACCTGGAAATCGACGGTGTGGGAATCAGTCTTGTGATGTGGGTGCGCCATAGTTACTTAAGCTTGTCAGAAACCAGCGGCTTGGCAGGCCAAAATCTGGTCAAGATCACGCCTATTCCCTCAGGGGCACTCAAAGTGAGTCATATGCAGTCCATCTTGATGTCATGTTCCGGTCATCAAGAACGGGCAAGAGTCGTTAGAGTGGACTGCATGGCCCATCCCGTACCGAGCGCTCCCGGCAGGAGGACAAGCGCACCGTTGCCGTCGGCAATCGGTGCCCACGTCGCGCCTGCCCTGCACTCGGCACCGGCCTCGCTTCCCACCGTGGAGGAAATCTCCGCCGGCGGCGTGGTGGTGGACACGTCCGACGCCGAACTCAGGGTGGCGATCATCGCGCGCCTTAACAGGGGCGGACGGCTGGAGTGGTGCCTTCCAAAGGGCCATCCGGAGGGCAAGGAAGACAACGAGCAGGCCGCGGTCCGCGAAATTGCCGAGGAAACCGGCATCGAGGGCGACATCCTCGCCCCGCTGGGCAGCATCGACTACTGGTTCACCGTCAGCGGGCACCGGGTCCACAAGACCGTTCACCATTACCTGCTGCGTGCCACAGGCGGGGAGCTCACCATTGAAAACGATCCCGACCATGAAGCCGTGGACGTGGCCTGGGTGCCCATCCGGGAACTCGCACGGAAACTCTCCTTTCCCAATGAACGCCGCATCGCGGACCTGGCGCGGGACGTCCTGCCCGAACACCTCTGAGCCTGTTGCCGCAGGCCAGTGCCGGCCCAAGCCTCGGAGCGGGCCGGCCCGGTGCCGAACAACCAGCGTCCGGGTGAGACGATGAACTCGATGTCAGCTTCCAATCCCCCCTCCAGCAGCGCAGGCCGCGCCGGTTCCACCGGGCCTGCCGCCGGGCCCGCCGCCAGGCCCGCGGCTCCGGCTGATGAGCCAGCCCAGGCCGGGCAGCCAACTGCCCCCGAACCGGTTGCTCCCGGAGAACCAAGCGTCCCCACCGGAGCGAGCGAAACCCGCTCCAGCGCCATCATGGCCGCCGGCACGCTCGTGTCCCGCTTCCTGGGCTTCGGCAAGACGTGGATGCTTGGCACTGCCCTGGGGCTCGGGTCCACGGTCAATGACACGTTCATCAACGCCAACAACCTGCCCAACCTGATCTTCCTGCTGGTGGCCGGTGGCGTGTTCAACGCCGTCCTGGTGCCGCAGATCATCAAGGCGAGCAAGGCTCCGGACAGGGGAGCGGACTACATCAGCCGGCTGCTGACCCTGGCTGTCCTGCTCCTGCTGGGGCTGACTGCCCTGGTGACGCTGGCCGCGCCCTGGGTCATCGAGCTCACCACCCAGGGTTACTCGCCGCAGCAGAAGGCGCTGGCAGTAGCCTTCGCGTTCTGGTGCCTGCCCCAGATCTTCTTCTACGGCCTCTATGCCCTCCTCACCCAGGTCCTGAATGCCAACGGTGCCTTCGGGCCTGCCATGTGGGCGCCCATCCTTAATAACGTGGTGGCCATCGCCGGGCTGGGCATGTTCATCTGGATCTTCGGCACCAACGAGTTCAGTCCACACACCCTGGCCAACTGGGGCCCCACCCAGACCCTGCTGGTTGCCGGGTTCTCCACCATTGGGGTTGTGTCGCAGACCGCCATCCTGATGATCCCGGTGATCCGGTTGAGGCTGGGCCTCCGGCCCAAGTTTGGATGGCGCGGAGTGGGACTGGGCCAGGCAGCGAAGCTGAGTGTCTGGACGCTCCTGACCGCCGCCGTCGGGCAGTTGGCCTTCCTGTACGTCATGCGCATCGCCACGATTCCCGGCGCCGAGCGCCTCCGGCTGATGGAGGCGGGGGACCCCGCGGCCGAAATACTGCCCGGCAACGCCGTCCTCGAGGTGGCCAGCCAGCTGTACCTGCTGCCGCACTCGATCATTGCCCTTTCGCTCGCCACGGTCCTCTTTAACCGGATGACCCGTGCCTCGCAGGACGGCAACCGGGCCGAACTGCGCGATGCTCTTTCGCACGGTCTCCGCACCATGGCCGTGGCAACAGTCTTTGGTGCGCTGGCACTTTTTGCGCTGGCCGGACCGCTGGGAATGTTCTTCTCGGGCGGCCTTCGCCAGGACGGCGTCATGCTGGCCCAGACGCTGACCATTCTGGCGCTCAGCACGCCGTTCATGAGCGCAAACTTCATGATGTCGCGCGTTTTCTACGCCAACGAGGACGCCCGCACGCCGTTCTACGTCCAGCTCCTCCTGGCCGTCGTCTACGTGGCGGGGGCCTTTGCCATCCAGTTCATGCCCGTCGGCCAGATCATCTACGCGATCGCCATCCTGTACATGGTGGGCAACATCCTCTCGGTAGTGATCAGCGCCTTCTTCCTGCGCCGCCTGCTCGGCCACCTCGACGGTCCACGCATTGCCAATTCGTATATTCGGATGGGTTATGCGGCGCTCGGCTCCGCTGTTGCCGGTGCCGGCGCCCTGTGGCTGATGGGCAGCTACAGTCCGGACGGCTTCGCCTGGAGCGACCGCCTTGCCGCCCTGGTGACCCTGATCGTCGTCGGACCCATCATGCTCGTGGTCTACGTCTTCCTCCTCAAGATTTTCCACGTCTCGGAGCTCCGCGATTTGCTGCGCCCCCTGCTCGGGCGGCTGGGACGCGGCGGCGCGGGACCGTCGGCCGCACCGGGGGGAACGCCGCCGTCGCCCGCTTCCGGCTCCGGATCCCGCGCCGAAGCGGAACGTCCGACGCCGGAACGCGCAACGGTGTCGGTGGATACCGGTCTCATTCCTCGCATCTCGGGCGAGTTCGACGCGACATCGTTCCGCGCGGGACCGGCGCCCGAACGCCATGCTCCTGCGGCACCCGCGGCGGCCCCCTCGGAGAACGGCACCGGTGAATACCTGCCGGCCGAAGACGTTCCCGGCACCGCGCGCGGCGGCCTGCTACGCGAAGAGATTCCCCTGCCCGGCCGGCGCACGTTCCAGGGACGGCCCGGCCGGAACCCGCATTTCAGGCCGCGACGGCCCCGCAAAAAGTAATCTCAACGGAGTCGCCGGCTGCCTGTCGCCCGCGGCGGACATGGCCAATCGGCTAGGATCGAACCTGAACAGGGGTAGTTGCAGGCAGGCGCAAACCGGCTAGCCGGCCGGCATTTGACCGGTTCCGGCCGGCAATGGGTTCGTCGACGCCCGCAATTCCCGGACAGTCTAGGAGGAACACGTGTCCCACCCGATCGACGTTGGATCAGTACTCGGCGGCCGCTACAAGGTCACAGCCACGGTACTGACCTCACACGACCAGGATCTGGTGCTGGACGGGATGGACCAGGTGCTCAACCGTCCGGTCAGCATTCTGGTCGCAGGCCCGGACAACACTGAGCAGGTGGCCCAGAGCGCCCGCGAGGTGGCCACCGGCGAGCGTCCAGGCAGTGTCCAGGTCCTTGACCTTGGCGTCACCGAAGCCGCCACGTACCTCATTACGAACCACACGTCCGCGGCAGATCTGCTCGACCTCGTGGTTGCCTCCGATGCGCCCTACGTTGAACCGTTTTTTACGGACACCCTGGGCAGCGAGATTTTCGGCCAGGCGCGTTCGCACGAGCCGGAACCGTACGACGACGAAGAAAATGTCGACGCCGGCTACATCAACTACGCCGACAATCACCCCGGCCAGGTTGACCCCTACCGCCCCGCACCCACCGTTCCGCCGGTGGTTCCGCCCCGGCCTCCGATCCGGCCGGCCACTCGCCCTGCTGCGGGCGCTGCTCGCGGTGCCGGTACCGCTGCGGGCGCGGGCGCGGCTACCGGGGTTGTCACTGGATCTGCCTCTGCACGCGAGCAGGCGACCGCCCCCCAGCCGGTGCAGCCGACGGACCGGGAGCCTGTTTCCGGCTCGGGACGTGGCGGCGGCGCCGCAGCCAGCCAGCCGGACCACCGCACGGGTGCCGATACACCTAAGGTTTCCCTGTGGTCCGAGGACGACTACTCCCATGAGGATCAGGGCGACAGCCGTGGCGAAGCCGCGGAGCCCCAGCAAGTGAAACAGCCCAATCGTTCGGCAGCGGCCTTCCCTTCGCTTGCCCGGAAGACGTCTTTGTCGGCTGCGGCGGTGCCGCCGGCTGGCAATTCCAGCGACCACTACGAGGATGAGCCCGAGCGCGAGCCCCGGTCCATGCGCTGGCTTGTGGGCGGTCTGCTTGCCGTGGTGCTGATCGCGGGGCTGGTATTCGCGCTCACCAACCTGGGTAGCCTTTTCAACGGAGGTCCCCAGGCCAACCCGTCCACCGCCACGACCGGCACTTCGGGTCCCGGCACGGGAACCCCGACGCCGAACGCAAGTCCGGCAGCGCCTCCAGCGGCACCTCCGGCCATCGAAAGCATCACCCGACAGGGCAACTTCGATTTCGCAGCCACGTATGACGTGGATCTTGCGAAGGCATTTGACGGCAACGCTGCCAGCTACTGGTCTGACATGGAGTTCGCTACCGAGGCCTGGGGCGGGCTGGCAGCCGACGGTGTGCCGCTGTTCGTCAAGTTGAAGAGCCCCGCCACGGTCTCTTCCATCACTCTGACCCAGCTCGGGGCCTCGGGCGGCAATCTCAGTGTCTACACCAATGACCGTCCTTCCCTGGACGGGGCCAAGCTGGTGGGAACAAACGGCTTTACGTCAACGGACCTCACCATGCCCCTGGCGGAGCCGGTGAAGGCCCAGTACGTGATTGTGTCCATCAAGGCGCTGCCCAGGCTGGCTGCGCCGAAGACGCGCTACGGATACGGGATCCGTCTGGCGGAAATCAAAGTTCAGTAGCGGGAGCCCGAAGCGCTGCCGGATCTGCTGCGGCTAGCCGCGTCTAGCCGCGCCGGTGCTGCCCGGCATGCGGTCCCCGGAATATTCGCCACCAAGATTCAGTTGTGCCATGTGGCCGGACGAGAAAACCGGCGCATCGATTAAGGAAGAGGTTCACCGTTCAGTGAGCAACGCAGAAAACACCGCGTCCGAAGTACGTGATGTCATCATCGTCGGCTCGGGCCCGGCTGGGTACACGGCTGCGGTCTATACGGCCCGAGCCAACCTGAAGCCCCTTCTGTTGGCTGGTTCAGTCACCGCCGGCGGCGAACTGATGAACACTACCGACGTCGAAAACTACCCGGGGTTCCCTGAAGGGATCATGGGGCCCGACCTCATGGAGAACTTTGAGAAGCAGGCAGCCCGGTTTGGCACGGAGATCCAGTTTGAGGACGTCACCGAACTGGACCTGGAAGGTGACATCAAGACCGTCACTATAGGTACGGGCGAGACATTCCGCGCGCGGGCGATCATCCTGTCCACCGGCTCCGCATACCGGGAACTGGGCCTGCCCAACGAAAAGCGCCTGTCCGGTCACGGCGTCAGCTGGTGTGCAACCTGCGACGGTTTCTTTTTCAAGGACCAGGACATCGCGGTCATCGGCGGGGGAGACTCCGCCATGGAGGAAGCACTCTTCCTGACGAAGTTCGCTAAGTCCGTCACCGTGGTTCATCGCCGAGACTCACTCAAGGCTTCCAAGATCATGGCCGACCGGGCGTTGGCCCACGAAAAGATTTCGTTCATCTGGAACAGCACTGTTGACGACGTCATCGGCCAGGACAAAGTCACAGGCCTCAAGATCAAGAACCTCCAAGACGGAACCGTTTCGGACCTCGCTGTTACCGGCGTGTTCGTCGCCATCGGAAACGACCCCCGTACTGACCTCGTCAAGGACACGCTGAAGATCACGGCCGAGGGCACCATCGCCGTTGATGGTCGGAGCTCCAGGACAAGCGTCCCGGGCGTCTTCGCCGCCGGCGACGTTGTCGACCCCACCTACCGTCAGGCCATCACTGCGTCGGGTTCCGGCTGTGTCGCAGCCATCGACGTGGAGCACTACCTCGCAGACCTGCACGCGTAACACGCGGCACCGCATACGAAGAGAGAGACAACGCTATGAGTAACGCTAAAGACGTAACAGATGCAAGCTTCGGCACGGATGTCCTGTCCGCTAACAAGCCCGTCATTGTGGATTTCTGGGCTGAATGGTGCGGCCCCTGCCGCAAGCTGGGACCCATCCTGGATGAGATCTCCGTTGAGTACAGCGAGAAGGTCGACGTGGTTAAGGTCAACGTCGATGACAACCCGGGCATTGCGGCCGAGTACGGCATTACGTCCATTCCGGCCGTTTACCTCTTCCAGGGCGGCGAGGTCAAGAGCACCGTCATCGGAGCCCGGCCCAAGCAGTACTTCGAAAAAGAATTTGCTGACGTCCTTTCCTAAGTGAAACGGTGCCCTCGGGCATTTGTGGCCACTGCTTCCGTGAAGCCGTGGCCACGGCCGTTTAAGGCCGGCACTTATTATCCGTTTGGAAGATGTTTTAGGTTGGCTAACGCTGCCCTGTGCTCCTGATCGCCCTGCACTGCTTCCGAAGATCAGAATGCACTACGGTTGGCCCCACATCGCGACCAAGTGCCGCTTCAATACGCTTCGAACCCGCGAGAACGGTGTGACGTCCGATGCGTATCAAGTGCGGGGATCGCGCTGCCCCGTTTCACGTGAAACATCACCGGGGTGAGGGGTGTACTCGGAAGCAGTCGGGATTGAGACCCCGGTTCAGGATTTGATTTCTGCAAGTCCACCGCGAACTGCTGTCTCGGGTTGGGGAGGCTCCTCTCGGCCAGACGCAGCGCGAGCTGCTGTCATGGCTTGGGGCCTCCGCGGTCAGTCCACTGTGCACGGCCGGGACGTTCTGTTTCAGCGGCTCCTGGGCTTGCACCAGGCCCAGTTTCATCTGCACTCGGCCGCGTTAACGCAGCGTATGGACGCCTCTGGTCGCAGGAGCCCACGTCCTTGAACCGCGGGTGGGGCTCCCGAGACGACAGTGGCCTCCACGATAGGCGTTCGGCGTATGGCGCCTGGATGACATCAGTCCCTGCTTGGCCAGCGCTTGGTCTACCGCGCAACTGAGTGCTTGCGTACTGCAAAACTAGGATTATGTATCGCGGCACTGTTCGCCAGTTGGGGGCACAGCACGCCCGCACGTCACGTTCCACGACGATGTAGCCCAAAGCGGGAGGCCGTTGCCACAGCTATGTTTCACGTGAAACAAAGGCACCACCGTGCATGTTTCACGTGAAACACCCTGAGCCGTCCCGAGCCACAGCGACAGGCACCCTGAAGGGTTAGGCCGGTTATCGCAACCCCGCCCCGCGCCGGAACCAACAGAGGTGCTCGTCCCCATTCAACGTCCAATCGGAACGAGCAGTGACACCTTAATGAACCGTGCGCTTCTTCGCAGCCTCCACCGTGAGATGTTGGCTTCATCAACCCAGGGTCTCCGGTCCTTGAGCATCAAATGGACAGCCTTGTTACAGCGATGCCGTCTTTACTATCCGCGGGAAGACTCCGGTACGGGAACTCATGCACCAGCCATGGATGGGGTAGTGCGCACGCGGTTCCAACCGCAGCGGGGCGGCAAACCCATTGGGTGCGGTCCAACGATAGGGCCAACGGTCGGATGCTGGGCAACCTAACCTTATTGAGACCGCCTACATGCTCACGAGATCTGTGGAGTCCGGTAAGGGCATGTACCGATCCCGAGGAATACGCCTGTATCGCGGCCTGTACCGCTGCGAATTGCTTACGACCGGGTAGGGGATTGGCCGATACGGCAGACTGTTGGGACTCATCCCGATGAGGAAACACTCTGTCGGACTGAAGTCGGTCCCCGCGGAAAGGAATCCTTTACGGTACGCCATCCCGGAAACGAAAACCACCGTCCCATCCTCCATGCTTGCACCGGACAATCTGAGAGCTCGAACGCTCCATTCTGGGTTCTCTACACTAAGGCCCGGGATTCGCGTGCAACCACCGAATGTCATCACCCCCGCGGGATGCAGCGCACACCCGCATCAGCAGGTCAGCGGAAGAACGGTGCAGTCGCGGGCAGTCCGCGGCAACGGCCCATCCTTCTGCCTCTTTCACGCGCGGTAGGACCGTTGCATAGACGGTCGCGTCGCTCCCAACGGCCGGAGGATCTCCCGGATGACTCGTATACACAGGCAAATCCGAGGCATCCAACCTATCGTTCTGTTCAGCGCGGTGCCTGTATGACTCGGGGCGCGCGGTCAGCCAGTGACCGTCGGCGCAAAGATCCGGTGGCTGCACCCGCGGGTAATCGGATGCCCGCCGTCCACATACGCCTGTATATGTTTCACGTGAAACGCCACTCGAACCGGCCCAACCTCCACGCAGAAGGTTTGGGGAGAACTGAGCAGGGTTACCGGGCTTCCGGAACTGGAGGGGCGGGAGTTTGCCTTGATGCTTCCCACCTGCGCCAAGACGTTTCACGTGAAGCACCTGCGGATACAACAAGCATTCCAGTGAACCTTCAGCGGCACTGCCGGGGCTCATCCGCCCTATTGGGGACAACCGCCTGGGAAAACCTGCCGGAAATACAAAGTAAGGTTACTATCCGTCACCATCATTCGGGCTGCGCTGACCACGCTTCGTCTCGGCACGAAGGCTGCCAACCCGAAGGTTTCGTCACCGGCGCAGCTGGTGCCAAAGAAACTGGTCGTACCTGGTGCTGAAGTCATGAGGGGAGTAGCTGTGGGGCCGGCTAATTCCTACTGGCCGGTGATCCGCTTTAGTGCCCGCCCGTCCAGTGCCCCTTCAGTACTTCGGTCCCGAGCCTGGGTCCCCAGCGGGCATGCCCGAACCTCGCCATGGCTGCGCTCACTTTACCTTGTACCCGGAGCTCTCGCGTTCCAGCACCGGGCGCAATTCAAACAGCCCCGGCAAGTGCAGTTGCAACTGCACCTGCACTCAGCCCAGGCATCAAGTCCAGCCGAACCAACAAGCACACGGGGACCCGTGATCCGAAACTTGGGACCCTCACTTTGTATGGATGTACACGCGGAGTGGACGGGCCACAGGTCGCTCGTCAGTCAGGCCGCGCAGCGCACAGCTATGCCTCGCGAGCGTAATTCCATTGAACACGCCGCGGGCGTCTGACCCTCGGCTGGTAGACACTCCGGCATATTGTGTTCCTGTCAGCCGTCGAGAACGATGGGATGGTGCCCCTTCAGAGGGCCATGAGCGTGGTGTGATCACGGTGGTGATGATGCAGCGCCTACGCATTTGGCTCGGCCCGCAGAACCGCAATTGTTGCTTTATCCCCAGAGCTTATCCACAGCACTATCCACAGGGATTTCCACAGGGTTATCCACTGCCAGTCAAGCTCCAATACCGGTCAGGAGGCGTAGCGCACGAATCGGCCGGAGAATGCAGGCAGCGGGAGACCGTGCGCACCCGGATACAGCCAGATGCCTCGGCGACGGATTCGGGCTCGGAAGCCGGAAAAATCACTGTCAATCAGCCGGTTTTTGGCGATTCCTCGTCCAGACCAGACCGCTGTCAGTGCCCTTGGTCTTGTTTCACGTGAAACACCCGCACTCATCAACCATCCCGGCAACAGGGCAGCAGCGTTCGGCCTCGCCGGATGCGATACACGGCACATGTTATCCACGTCGCTACGCACTTCCTTCCACAAAGTTATCCACAGCACTATCCACCGATTGAGGACCCACGCCAGCCACGAACTTTGGTGGTCTTGTTCACCCAAGGAGCTGCGGAATTCCTGCAGTTCGCGGTCCGGGAGGACGTTCGCATCGGCCCTCAAGATGGTCAGCGGGGCGCGGCACTGTACCCTCTTTCTCTCCCGAATGCGGGCCCCCGATATCGCGAATCACCGGTTATTCCACAGAACAGACCTACCCCTCCGGTAAACCGAGGCACCTATTGATGCTACGAGGCCAACATGCGCTGAGCCATCGGTTGGTCCAGGGCATGGGCACAGGCCAACAGAGACACAGCCCGGGGGAGCATCCAACACTGCCCGCTTCGCGATAAGTTGGGACCGCCGAACATGGATCCTACTAACCCACGGCCGAACTCCTACAGAGTTACGCTGGCCGGCACGGGGCCCACAGCCGTTATGTTGTACCAGGCAGCCGGCTTCTGCGGGTGTCATTCTATTCCTCCACATCGTCGATCTCCCCGATCTTCCGGGCTTCCATCATCACGGCCATCTGCGGTCCTCGAACCCGTTCCGCCTGGGCTAGCCATGCCTGCTGCAACACTGGCCGTCCGCTGAGTGCTCTCGTTCCGGACCGCATGGATCCGCGCGCAGGCGACTGCACTGGCGATGACACCAGTTGACAGCCACCGCCGGGCTCGCTCATTTGCCTGCTGTGGTAGTCCCAGGGCATGGAGCGACTTGGGAGCCGCAATAAACGGGTACGTACGGCAGAGTCACCCACAGCGGCTGTCCGCACGGCCGTCCTCCAGTTCTTCGTCCAACAGTCCTCATGCCACTTGGGCCATCCGTGTTTGCGCCTGCCGGGTTCTTGTCAGCGAAGAGGAAGCCGTCCAATGTTTGAATGGGGCAGCGAAGATACTGGGGCCGTCGGGACGCCTTGGCCCCGGAGTGGACCTTCTACGCCCCGTCCGCCCGCACACGGCACGCTGCGGTCCCGCTGCCGCCGCGGCCCCCATGTAGCCTCGTCGAACGCTCGCGATCGATGCGCGGGGGCGTCAAGTACACGGGAGCACGCACTCCGACGCAGCGTGAATACGCGGCCGTCTTCTGGCACCTGACTGGCTGAGCACCGCCCTGCGCACGCGATCGCACCCCCTATCAACTCACTCATGGCACTCTCAACCGATGCGGTTCCCCTGCGTCGGCTCGACGGTCTCTTCCTGTTTCACGTGAAACATTGCGGGGTTTGCTTCGGGCAGGCATGCCCGTGAGGCTGCCGGATGCATAAGACCCACGGCTGCCGGCAGTAGACGACGCATTTATCTGGTCACGGGGCTGATCGGCCGCTGGGTCCCAGGGGCGGTCCAATCGCAGGAATCGACCGGAGAAATCCGAGACGTCTCGGCAGCAGTAGGGCAAGTGACAGTAATCCCGACGCATCTCGGCACCGCTGACCAGACGCATCGGACATCCGGGTTTCAACTTTGGCAGCCGCTGTTCCATCTGCCGCGGTGTTGGCCGTTGCGACACTGGCCCAGGAGTCGCAGGCCCTGCGCCCCTGCGGTGGGCGGTTGAGGCGGCCCGCTGGAATGGAGGAATCTGGGGCGCTTCTAGGCTGATCAGAGCGGGGTCTGCGCTGCCACACTCAACCTTTGAGGTTTTCTAGACAGCGGGTGGCTGTGAATTCTCCCAGCTATCTGCTCCGAGGAGTCCCGTATACGGCGGGATGCGGCGGTATGCGGCAGCCCCTCCGCCAATGTTTCACGTGAAACTGCGCATTCCCGCCCTAGCTATTCCGGAACACCCGAGCATCTGAGCGGACGTCGAAACGACGTCGAGCTCAATGCCGTACGTCCTCGTACGGGGGATCGCCATTTCTGACCGACAGCAGCGGCAACCCATTCGCCGTTGCACAACAACACCTGGCGCGCTCAAAACCGGACATCCAGCCGGTCGCTGCGCTGACTCTCAGGCCCGATATATCGAATCATTGCAGAGCCGCATCCACCGACCGGGACCGCAGTTGAGTGCGTTTCTCTGCAAAGTGTCATGAGCGGCGAAGGGAAAAGGGAGCCCTGGAGTTGCAGAACGCGAGACCGTGCCTTCACATGGCTCAACTTCGCCATGCGAACATGTGCGAGATTCTGCTTGCGTACTCGAACCGGGGGACAACCCTAGGGCAATCCTTCTGGAGTCGACGACAGCCCCATCGGAATCCGCATGGACGCGACGACTGGCACTACGCCAGGGACAACCCCAGGTGCACCACACGCTCTTAACCGGCCGCCGCAGCGCGGAAACGGTCCGAACCGCCGTCCCGGCCACCTCCCCAACGCAATGTCCGTATGGCGAAGGGACCAGTTATGTGGAACGCACCCTATCGCAGCTCCATCTCACGGCACTTTAGAGACAAAGAAGAGGGCCTGTTTCAAGTGAAACAGGCCCTCCATAAAATACGATCAGACGGGTTAGTTCTCAGATCCAGGGGCAAGAACGTCCATGATCCGGTTCAGATCCTCAACGCTCGCGAATTCGATGCTCACGCGGCCCTTTCGGACGCCAAGGGAGATCTTCACATTGGTATCCAACCGGTCGGACAGAGATGAGGCCAAGTAGTCCAGCCGTTCGTGCCGGGCGCCGGGACGGGGGATGTTGTTCTTGGCCGGCTTGGTGGGATCCTGGTACAGCGTTACGGCCTCTTCGGTCGCCCGCACGGACATTCCCTCAGCCACAATCTTCTGTGCGAGGCGCTCCATGGCAGCAGCGTCCGGCAGGCCGAGCAGGGCACGGGCGTGACCGGCCGAGAGGACACTTGCCGCGACGCGGCGCTGAACCAAGGGCGGAAGCTTCAGTAGCCGGAGAGTATTGGAAACCTGCGGGCGGGAACGCCCAATACGATCAGCGAGCTGCTCGTGTGTGGTCCCAAAATCCTCGAGGAGTTGCTGGTAGGCGGCCGCCTCTTCCAAGGGGTTCAGCTGGCTGCGGTGCAGGTTCTCCAGGAGGGCATCCCGGAGCAGGTCATCATCAGTAGTATCGCGGACAATGGCAGGGATGGTTTCCAAGCCCGCGGCCTGCACCGCACGCCAGCGGCGCTCACCCATGACCAGTTCATAGGGCTCGCCACCCTTTTCGGTTGAAGTCCGCACCACAATTGGCTGGAGAACGCCGATTTCGCGAACCGAATGAATCAGCTCCGCCATGTCGTCCTCATCGAAGACCGAACGGGGCTGTTTGCGGTTCGGGTGGATGTCGGTGACCGGGATCTCGGCGAATCTGACGCCCGGGACCTCAACCAAATCGACGCCATTGTCCTCAGCAACGTTTTGCACTTCGGCAGAAGGAGCCGCGGCATCCTTGGCAGGCCCGACAGTATCGTCGGCCGACGCCGGAGCTACATCCCCGGACTTCACGGCTGCTCGGGTCTTCGCCGGAGCTTTGGCCGGAGCCTTCGCGGATGCAGGGCCCCCGGCCGGCTTGGTGCTTGGCTTCGCGGGGGAGGCGCCCTTCGGGGCAGCCTCATCGTTCGTCACCGCAACATCCCCGGCGGCTGACTGCTTCACCAAAGCCACGGGAGAACCCGTGGTCGAGGACAGAGTCGCCTCACCGGCACCGACGGAGGAGTCAACTTTTTTCCGGCCTTCCGGAAAGAACAGGTCCACGGGTCGCGACGCAGGTGCCCCGTTACCCGCCCCGTTGACAGCGGCGGAACTTGGAATGAGTGCGCCAAGACCGCGGCCCAGGCCGCGTCGCTTCTCGCTCATGGATAAATCCCTCCGATGGAAGAATCCGGCATTGCCGGACTCCGGTTGTTGCAGTTTTTGAAGATTCTAGCGCTCAGCGATTTCCGCTGCGGCTTCCAGGTAGGACAGGGCTCCACTGGAGGAAGGGTCGTACGTCATCACAGTCTGCTGGTAGCTCGGGGCCTCCGAGATACGCACCGAACGGGGAACCACGGCACCCAGGACTTGGTCCGGGAAGTGCTGGCGAACCTCTGCTGCGACCTGGGCCGCCAGGTTGGTACGGCCGTCGTACATTGTCAGGAGGATCGTCGAGACCACCAGATCAGCGTTCAGGTGCTTCTGGATCATCTCGATGTTCTTCAGGAGCTGACTGAGGCCTTCGAGGGCGTAATACTCGCACTGGATGGGGATCAGGACTTCACCGGCGGCACAGAAGGCGTTGACCGTCAGCAGGCCCAGGCTCGGCGGGCAGTCAATGAAGATGTAGTCAAGACGCTCCTCGCCGTTCTTGGCACGGGTCTTGGCGTAGACGTCGATGGCCCTGCGCAGCCGCTGCTCCCGCGCCACCAGGGAAACAAGCTCGATCTCGGCACCGGCCAGGTGAATGGTCGCAGGCGCACAGATCAGGTTGCTGATGTCCGGGCAGGGTGCCACAACATCGGCCAGGGGGAAGTCGTTGATCAGGACATCGTAGATGCTGTCCACATCGGCGTGGTGTTCCACGCCAAGGGCGGTGGAGGCGTTGCCCTGCGGGTCAATGTCGATAACCAGAACATTTAGGCCGGCAGCAGCAAGGGCCGCAGCAATGTTCACGGTAGTGGTTGTCTTACCCACTCCGCCCTTCTGGTTGGACACCGTGAAGACGCGGGTTTTGTCCGGTTTGGGCAGTTCCCTGCCTACGAGGCGCTCCCGACGTTTGGTCTCATGCGCAAGCTCACGGGCAATGGGGCTGGAGTCGTCCATCGTGTCGATGACGTTCATCTTGCCGCCCGACGTTTCACGTGAAACAGACGCAAAACTGGCAACGCCCGCAACCGGATTCGGATGATTCTCGCCGCGCACCGGTGCGGAACCCATGCCAGCCAAGGAACGTGCTGACCCCAAAGACACAAACGGGGGAATCCGTTGTGTGTGGGCTTCGCTACTGGTCACTGGGACACACTCACTCTCGTTCAGCTGTTGCTGCCGTTGTCTAGCCTAACCGCTTCGCCCTGCAGACCTAGGTTACCGGGCCAGGACTAGGCAATCTTTCGGGACTTGTTTACTACGATCCGCACCACAGTTGTGGGCTCTTCCAGCAGGCTTTCACCAACGGTGACCACGGACGTCTGCACGCCGCCAAGTTTACGGATCACTTTCGCGGCCTTTTCGATCTCTTCACCGGCGCTGCGGCCTTTGATCGCCACAACCTCACCCTTGCCCGCAAGCAGGGGAATCGTGAGGCCGGCCAGGTTACTCAGCGCGGAAACGGCCCGTGCCGTGACCACGTCTGCGTCCACCATGCCTACCGCCAGCTCCGCGCGTGTTCGCATCACCGTGACGTTGGTCAGGCCCAGATCATCCACCACCTCCTGGAGCCAGATAACCCGGCGCTCCAGGGGCTCGATCAAAGTGAGCTCCAGATCAGGCCTCGCAATAGCGAGGCACAGTCCCGGCAGCCCCGCACCGCTTCCGACGTCGGCGACGTGACTGCCGTGCGCGATCACGCTTTCGATGACAGCGCAGTTGAGTACGTGCCGGCTCCACAAACGCGGAATCTCACGCGGGCCGATGAGCCCGCGTTCCGTGCCCGACGTTGCGAGGTGTTCAACGTAGCGCCTCGCCAGGTCCAGGCGGTCGCCGAAGATCTTCTCCGCCGCCAGCAGTTCAGCTGCCGTGATATCAACCATGGTTAACGGTTCAGCAATTCTCTAGTCAGCGGATACAACAATGTGGCGGCCGGCGCCTTCGCCTTCGGACTCACTGACCAGTCCAAGGTCAGCAACGGCATCATGAACGATTTTGCGCTCGTAGGCGCTCATCGGTTCCAGAGCCACGGCGTTGCCGGTTTCCTTCACAGTTGCTGCGGCATCTTCAGCAATCTTCTGCAGATGGCCTGCACGCTGCTGACGGTAACCGTTGATGTCCAGGACCAGCCGCGAACGGTTTTCGGTCGCTGACAGCACCGAAAGCCGCGTCAGCTCCTGAAGGGCCTCAAGGACTTCTCCGTCCTCACCTACCAGGCTGTCGAGACTATCGGTCTCTTCCTCGGCGACGATGGAGATGTAGGTCCGTCCATTGCGTACCTCGATGTCAATATCACCGTCGATGTCTGCGATGTCGAGGAGTTCCTCCAGGTAATCTGCAGCGACGTCGCCCTCCTCTTCGAGGCGGCTCGCGGCAGTCCCTTTGGGGTTATCTTCGGTGTCCGTCGAGGCTTCGTCCTGATCGCCAATGATCTCGTCGGAAAGGGCGTTTTCGGTGCTTTCGGCTGACATTACTTCTTCTTCCTGTTCTTACGCTGGGGCTGGACGCGCTGTCCCTTTTGCTCGATAACCGCCGCGGCGGCAGCTGCTTCCGCTTCGGCGTCGGCCTTTTTTCCGCCCAGAATGGGCAGGGCCGGAAGGCCCTTGGCGGCCCGGCGTTCGGCGAGTGCCTTGGCAGCGGGGGATCCCGGCGTCGGCATGCGGCGGATCACGAAGAACTGCTGCGCCATGGTCCAGAGGTTGGTGGTGGTCCAGTAGATGAGGACACCGATGGGGAAGTTGATGCCGCCAACGCCGAACACAACGGGGAGGATGTAAAGCATCATCTTCTGCTGGCGCATGAACGGGCTGGCCATGGCCTCTTCGGACATGTTTTTCGCCATGATCTGCTTCTGCGTGATGAACTGCGAGGCCGTCATGGCCAGGATCATCACGATGCTGAGGACAACAACGGAGACATTGGTGGCACCGCCGTGCAGGAGCGCGGAGGACAACGGAGCCCCGAAGATGCTGGACTCGTCGAACTGGATGACCTGTTCCTGGCTCATCGCACCGATGCCCTTGCCCTGCGTCTTGGCAGAGCTGATGCCCGACAGCACCTGGAACAGGGCAAAGAAGAACGGCATCTGGATCAGCATGGGCAAGCAAGCGGAGAACGGGTTGGTGCCGTGCTTCTTGTACATGGCCATCTGTTCCTGCGCCATGGCCTGGCGGGAGAGCTGGTCAGTCTTGCCCTTGTACTTGTCCTGGAGTTTCTTCAAGTCCGGCTGCAGCAGCTGCATGCCGCGCTGCGCCTTGATCTGTTTGACGAACACAGGGATCAGCGCGGCACGGATCACCAGCACCAGGCCGATGATGGACAGCGTCCATGTCCAGCCGTTGGCCGCAGGCAGCCCAATGACTGTCAGGCCCTCATGGAATCCCACCATGATGACGGACACCAGCCACTTGAACGGAAACATGATTGTTTCAAAGAAGTCCATACGATATCCCTATTCGTCAGGCCGCAGCGCGGCCTTCTCCATCAGTCTGAGCAGCCAGGTACTTGTCCGGGTTGTTCAGGACAACAATTCTGGGGGTCCGGTTTTCGGGCCAACGGCGGTGGCCGGCGGGGACATGGTCCACTCCACCGGCGTTCCACGGATGGCAGCGCGCGAGGCGCCGGGCGGCTAGCCAGCTGCCCTTCACTGCCCCGTGGACCGTGATCGCCTCAAGGGCATAGGCCGAGCATGAAGGAAAGAAGCGGCATACCTGGCCGTACAAGGGTGAAATCACCTTGCGGTAGGCCATGAGCAGCAGGATAAGAATGTTTTTGGGCAGGTTCCAGATGACCCTGCCCGCAGCGGCAACTCCAGGAAGAATGTGGACGACGGCGGCAGTCACGTTATGCACGCTGTGTCCCTTCCTGTGTTGTACCGGTTGAACCGTCTACAGCAGCCCGCGGAAGGCGGCTGCCCAACCGGCTCGTGGTCGATTCCAGTGCAGAGTCGTAGTCCGCCAGCAATTGGTTCCAGCTGGCGGCCGCGGACGCAGGCAGTGCCCGGACCACTATGGCGAACCCGGTACCGTACTCGCGCAGCGAGCCGGCAGCGGCTTCTCTCAGTCTCCTCTTAACGCGGTTCCTGACCACAGCGTTCCCGACACCCTTGGAAACGATGAACCCGATCCGGCTGGGTTCGTCGGCAGCGATGGCTGCCGCATATAACACTACGTTCCGGCGTCCATTGCGGACACCGGAACGTACGGTTGTTGAAAAATCAGTTGCAGTCCTCAAACGGTTACGGGTGGCCAGCACCTTAAACTCGCAAAGAAATGTAAACCGACGAGTCAGTTATTTAGGCCGACAGTTCGGTGCGGCCCTTGCCACGACGGGCTGCCAGGATGGCACGGCCGGCACGGGTACGCATACGAAGGCGGAAGCCGTGCTTCTTGGCTCGACGGCGGTTATTCGGCTGAAAAGTCCGCTTGCTCACGTTAGTTACTCCAGTGGATCAAAGGTGCGCCCACCCGATCAGTATTTTGGGAAGAACTGGCCGACGCTAAGTTTTGTATATGCACGCTTCCCCCGGCTGCTCAAACGCACTGCGTTGGAGAGATTCAGATGGGGACAGAAAGCGTACACAAAGGACTTCACAACACTAGGGCAAACGGCCTGCCTGAGTCAAACCGACGGACCCGCCAGTGCCGGCCAGGGGCTGTGGCAAACGTGCCCCCACAGCCTGTGGATGAAGTGGCTCACAGGGGGCGTTTTAGAACCACACAGGTGTAATTATCCACAAGCTACTTCCCAGCTATCTTCTAGCGTTTTGATCCCCTAGAGTGGCCCAGTAGCCGATTATCCACGGACTGTGCATAACCCTGTGGATGAAGCTGAATCAGACTCCTGGTTCCGGACTCGGGCTGCAACGTAATGCAGGCACGCAAGTTTGAGGAACCGATTGATGACAGTAGACGAAGCCAACCACGCCAATACTGTCGGAAGTTCCTGGCGACGCGTGGTGAGCCTCCTCGAGCAGGACGACCGCGTTTCGCCGCGGCAGCGGGGTTTCGTTATCCTGGCGCAGGCACAGGGCCTGATCGGATCCACACTCCTGGTAGCGGTTCCCAATGAACTGACCCGCGAAGTCCTGCAGACCCAGGTGAAGGAAGCCCTGGACGACGCACTCCACAACGTTTTCTCCGAGGACATCCGCTGCGCCATCGACGTGGACACGGATCTCGTGCCCATCCACAAGGAGCCCGAACCCGTCGTCGAGCCTTCCTATTCGGCGGACCAGCTGATCGAGCAGAAGCCGCAGCCCATGCTGCCGAGCACGTCCCATGAATTCGGCCGACTGAATCCCAAGTACGTTTTCGACACTTTTGTGATCGGCTCATCCAACCGCTTTGCGCATGCGGCCGCCGTTGCCGTAGCCGAAGCCCCCGCCAAGGCCTACAACCCGCTGTTTATCTACGGTGACTCGGGTCTTGGCAAAACCCACCTCCTCCATGCGATCGGCCACTACGCCAGGCGCCTGTACAGCGGAATCCGCGTCCGCTACGTGAATTCCGAGGAGTTCACCAACGACTTCATCAACTCCATCCGCGACGATGAAGGCGCCAGCTTCAAGACCACGTACCGGAACGTGGACGTGCTGCTCATTGATGACATCCAGTTCCTGGCCGGCAAGGACCGCACCCTGGAGGAGTTCTTCCACACCTTCAATTCGCTGCACAACAACAACAAGCAGGTGGTCATCACCTCGGACCTGCCGCCCAAACAGCTCGCAGGTTTCGAGGACCGGATGAAGTCCCGCTTCGAGTGGGGCCTGCTGACCGACATCCAGCCGCCGGAACTGGAAACCCGAATCGCCATTCTGCGCAAGAAGGCCCTCAGCGAAGGTCTGTCCGCACCGGATGATGCCCTGGAGTACATCGCATCCAAGATCTCCAGCAATATCCGGGAACTCGAAGGTGCGCTGATCCGGGTCACGGCGTTCGCCAGCCTGAACCGCCAGCCCGTGGACGTTGCCCTCGCTGAGATGGTCCTGAAAGACCTCATCACCGACGACGGTGCCCAGGAAATCACGTCGAGCCAAATCCTGATCCAGACGGCTGATTACTTCAAGCTCACCATGGAAGAGCTCTGCAGCAAGTCCCGGACCCGGACCCTGGTTACCGCACGCCAGATTGCCATGTACCTCTGCCGTGAACTCACTGACATGTCGCTGCCGAAGATCGGCCAGGAACTGGGCGGCCGCGACCACACCACGGTGATCCACGCTGACCGCAAGATCCGTGAGCTGATGGCTGAGCGCCGTGTGATTTACAACCAGGTCACCGAACTGACTAACCGGATCAAACAGCAGCAGCGCGACTCCTGACCCGCCGCCTCTATACCTTATTAACAGGTGCATGTGGATAACCCTGTGGATACTTAAGGGGACAACCCCGCTTAATGGGCTTAAAACCCTTAAGGCGCCTGTGGATCAGCAAAAACCGAAAAATTGTTATCCCCATCCACAGCCTGTTTAAAACCTGGCTCGCCCACAATCGATGAACAGGGCTTAACCGCTGGATCCTGCGGCCGGATCGAGTTATCCACAGTTTCCACAGGGGTTATTAACACTACTAATCCCAAGAAATTGATTTCCCTCAAACAACAATCTCGATCCGCACCCCGAACCGACCCTGGCCCTGCGGCCCCGGATGGCCAGGCGGCAGGACCGGGGATGGGTTAATCCCCGCTCTTCCGGCTAAGCTGTCAGCAGCGCTCCCATCCTTGGGTTTCTCTGTGGTTCAGCACTCCGGGAACCATGCAGGTTCCGTGGTTGGAGCGCGATTACTTTTGGGCTCCGCTTGGGAGTTTCCGGTTCAGATATGGCAGCAGCAATGAAAGGCGGCACCCTTCCGTGAAGTTCAGAGTCGAACGGGACGTCCTGGCAGAAGCCGTCACCTGGACAGCCCGGTCGTTGTCTCCGCGGCCGCCGGTTCCCGTGCTTTCAGGTTTGCTCCTGAAGGCTGAAGCGGGCACGGTCAGCCTGTCGAGTTTCGACTACGAGACCTCGGCGAGGCTGGAAATTCCGGCTGACGTCAGGACCGAGGGCACCATCCTGGTCTCCGGCCGTCTCCTGGCAGACATCTGCCGCAGCCTTCCCTCCGCTCCGGTGGACGTGGAAACCGATGGCAACAAAGTCACGCTGACCTGCAGGCGCAGCAGTTTCCACCTGGCCACCATGCCTGAGGCTGAGTACCCGCCCCTGCCTGCCTTACCCGCCATCAGCGGTACCGTTCCGGGTGACTCTTTCTCACAGGCTGTATCCCAGGTCATCATCGCGGCCAGCAAGGATGACACCCTGCCCATCCTCACCGGTGTCCGCATGGAGATCGAAGACGATCTCATCACCCTCCTCGCGACGGACCGATACCGGCTCGCCATGCGCGAAGTCCCCTGGAAGCCGGCCACTCCCGGAATTTCCACCAGTGCCCTGGTGAAGGCAAAGACCCTCAACGAAGTAGCCAAAACCCTCGGCAACAGCGGCGATATCAACCTCGCCCTGGCTGACGATGACAGCCGCCTCATCGGCTTCGAAAGCGGCGGACGCACAACCACCTCACTCCTGGTGGACGGCGACTACCCCAAGATCCGCTCCCTGTTCCCGGACTCCACCCCCATCCACGCCACGGTGCAGACCCAGGAACTGGTCGAAGCGGTCCGGCGCGTGTCCCTCGTGGCTGAACGCAACACCCCGGTGCGCCTCGCCTTCACCGAAGGACTCCTGCACCTGGATGCCGGCACCGGCGAGGACGCCCAGGCCTCCGAAGAACTCGAGGCCCAGCTGTCCGGTGATGAAATCACTGTCGCCTTCAACCCCCACTACCTTGTGGAGGGCCTGGCCGTCATCGAGACCAAGTACGTCAGGTTCTCCTTCACCACGGCGCCGAAGCCGGCCATGATCACGGCCCAGGTGGACGCCGATGGTGAGGACCAGGACGACTACCGTTACCTGGTCATGCCCGTCCGCCTCCCCAACTAGTCCCCACCGCCACCCTCGCCTCGCAACCTCGGCCAGGGAACCCTGGCGGCGTGGGCCCAGACAGTGGTTGTCGTTCTGGGCCCCCCAAAACGACAACCGACACCCAATGCAGAAAGAGAACCCGCATCGTGCACATCGGACTGATCGGCCTTGGCAAAATGGGTTTCAACATGCGCGAACGGCTGCGCAAGGGCGGCATTGAGGTCACAGGCTTTGACCGCAACCCCGAGGTCACTGACGTTGCCTCCGTGGACGATCTGATCAAGGCCGTTCCGGCGCCGCGGCTCATCTGGGTCATGGTCCCGTCCGGCGGGATTACGGATGCGGTGATCACGGAGCTGGGCAACAAGCTCGACGCCGGCGACCTGGTGATCGACGGCGGCAACTCCCGTTTCACCGAGGACCAGAAACACGGTGCCGCACTTGCCGGGAAGGGCATCCGGTTTGCGGACTGCGGCGTTTCAGGCGGTGTCTGGGGCCTGCAGAACGGCTACGGACTGATGGCCGGCGGCGACGCCGCCGATATCGAGGACGCGCTGCCGGTTTTTGATGCCCTCCGCCCCGAAGGGGAACGGGCCGACAGCTTTGTCCACGTGGGCGGCATCGGCGCCGGCCATTACGCGAAAATGGTCCACAACGGCATTGAGTACGGCCTGATGCAGGCGTATGCCGAAGGCTACGAACTGCTGGCCGCCAAGGACATCGTGGATGACCTGCCCGGAACGTTCCGCGCGTGGCAAAAGGGCACCGTGGTCCGGTCCTGGCTGCTGGATCTCATGGTCAAAGCCCTGGAGGAGGATCCGGGACTGGCCTCCATCGACGACTACGTCGAGGATTCAGGCGAAGGCCGCTGGACCGTTGAGGAAGCCATCGCCAACGCCGTTCCGGCCCCTGCCATCACGGCCGCACTGTTCGCACGCTTCTCGTCCCGCGAGGACAACTCGCCCGCCATGAAGATGGTTTCCGCCCTGCGCCACCAATTCGGCGGGCATGCCACCCGTCCCGCCAAGTAGCCTCCACCCGGGACCCTGCGGGGTTCTCAGAATTATGAAGACCGCGTGTACCTAGAACACCTTTCCCTGACCGACTTCCGCAGCTACGCCCAGGTTGACCTTGCCCTCGGCCCCGGTGTCACCGTGCTGGTGGGGTCCAACGGAATCGGCAAAACCAACCTCATGGAGGCCATCGGCTACCTGGCCACGCTGAGCTCGCACCGGGTCAGTTCCGACGGTCCGCTGCTCCGCTTTGGCACGGACCGCTCACTCGTCCGTGCCCGCGTGGTCCGCGGTGGCCAGACCACGGTGCTGGAACTTGAAATCAATGCCAGCCGGGCCAACCGGGGCCGCATCAACCGCAGCAACCCGGTCAGGGCCAGGGATCTGCTGGGGATCTGCCAGACAGTGCTTTTCGCCCCGGAAGACCTGGCGCTGGTCAAGGGAGATCCCTCAAACCGCCGCCGCTTCCTTGACGAACTGCTGGTCAGCCTCATTCCGCGGCACGCCGCCACCCGCACGGACTATGACAGGGTCCTGAAACAGCGCAACGCGCTCCTCAAATCGGCCCGGGCCGGAAAATTCACCGCCGGCCATGAAGCCACCCTCGATGTGTGGGACCAGCACATGGCCCGTGCCGGCGCCGAGCTGCTGCACGCCAGACTGGAACTGGTCGAACGGCTGCGCCCACATCTGGCCAAGGCATATGCCCAGCTCACGGACGGCTCCAAGGAAGCCGGTGCGGTGTATCGGTCCACCCTCCAGAACCTGATGGACGACGACGGCGGTGCATCATTTGGTGTCAACGGTGGTTCCCCGGGGGCCGGGGCAGCAGTGTCCGGCTCTGCCGGAACGGAGGATCTCAGCCATCTCACCGTCGTGGAACTCACAGAGCGCTACGTCCAGGCTTTCGCAGGCTCACGCCGCAAGGAACTGGAGCGCGGAATCTCCCTCGTGGGACCGCACCGGGATGAGCTGGAACTGATCCTTGGCGAGGCACCCGCCAAGGGGTACGCCTCACACGGTGAAACCTGGTCGATGTGCCTGTCCCTGCGGCTCGCCTCCTACTATGTGATGCTCGATGACACCCGGACCGGCGGGTCTGCGCCAATCCTCATCCTTGACGACGTTTTTGCGGAGCTTGATGTGATGCGGCGGCGTAAACTGGCCGCAATAGTCTCCGGCGCGGAACAGGTCCTGGTGACCGCCGCCGTCGACGCCGATATCCCGGCCGAGCTGTCCGGCCGGCGGGTGAAGGTTATCCCGGGAGGTATCGATGAATAAGGACGAGAAGGGCGGGCTGCAGCCCGGCCGGGATCCTGACAACATTGATGCGCCGCAGGCTGCACTGAACCGGATGCGTGAGGCCGCCGCGGCGCGCGGGGAGATCCGCCGCAAAACGTCACCTCCCGGCGGGGCCGCCAAATCCAAACGCGGCATCAGGGACACCCGCGGTTTCAGCCAGTTCCATGCCACCGGGCGGGATCCCCTGGGGCTCGGCAAGGTGGTGGGACGCCTGGTGGCCGAACGCGGGTGGACCTCACCGGTGGCCGTGGGTTCGGTCATGGCGGAGTGGGCCACCCTGGTGGGCCCGGAAATCTCCGCGCATTGCACGCCTGAAAGTTTCACCGACACCACCCTGCACGTGCGCTGCGATTCGACCGCCTGGGCCACGCAGCTGAGGCTGCTGAGCCTCAGCCTGCTGGAAAAATTCCGCACCGAACTCGGCGACGGCGTGGTCACCAGCATCCAGGTGCTCGGACCGTCGGCGCCCAGCTGGCGCAAGGGCGGCCGCACCGTCAACGGCCGCGGGCCCCGCGATACCTACGGCTAACCGCCGTCGTCCGCTCTTGAATATTGGTCCGACGGCGTGTAGGGCGCTCTGACTGCCATGGGGCGTATAGGCACCCGGAGACGGGACCGCGAGGGCGCCCTAGGCGCGGTCAACGGCCTCACACGGGCACATCGGGAGTCGGCATGGCCTCCGGAATGCGGGGTTGCGGCCCATTTCACGGTAGAATCACAGCAGATAACTGGGCGCCGGCGAAACGTTGACTGTGTCCGTTTTCCGCGCGCACAGCAGGCGGAAAACGGTTCTGCAGGTCGACCCACTCGTCAGTGCCATCAGCTTGTGCCTGTTGGCGGCCTTTTTCCTTGGGAAAGTGGACGCCGGCCATCATCGAAAAAGAGGAGTCGACAGCACCTGTGGCTAACGACAATACAGATACCCAGGCAGTGGACCGCGCAGCGGAGGACGTCCTGACGCCCGATACGCCGGCGGAAGCCGTGAAACCCCGGGAATACGGCGCAAGCGACATTACCGTACTCGAAGGCCTGGAGGCCGTCCGGAAGCGCCCGGGCATGTATATCGGATCCACCGGACCGCGTGGCCTGCACCACCTGGTCTACGAAGTGGTGGACAACTCCGTCGACGAGGCACTGGCCGGGTACTGCACGCACATCGAGATTGTGCTGCAGGCCGACGGCGGCGTGAAGGTTGTTGACGATGGCCGCGGAATCCCCGTGGACATGCACCCCACCGAGCACAAGCCCACCGTTGAAGTGGTCATGACCATCCTGCACGCCGGCGGCAAGTTCGGCGGCGGCGGATACGCGGTCTCCGGCGGCCTTCACGGTGTGGGCATTTCCGTGGTCAACGCCCTCTCCAGCCGGGTGGACACCGAGGTCCGGCGCCAGGGCAACGTCTGGCGGATGTCCTTCGCCGACGGCGGCAAACCCCAGGGCGGCCTGGTCAAGGGTGAAGAAACCGCCGAGACCGGCACGTCCCAGACGTTCTACCCTGACGCGACCATTTTCGATTCCACCGAGTTCGATTTCGAGACGCTCCGTGCCCGCTTCCAGCAGATGGCGTTCCTGAACAAGGGCCTGCGCATTACCCTGACGGATGAACGCCCCGCTGCAGTGAAGTCCGACTCGGACGATGACCTCGACCTCGACGGCGTGGTCACCGAAGGCGAAGTCGCAGCCGATCACCGCACCGTGGTGTACCAGTACAACGACGGTCTGCTCGACTATGTGAAGCACCTGAACTCAGGCAAGAAGGTTGATGTTGTCCATGAGGACGTCATCGCCTTTGAAACCGAGGACAAGGACCGCAAGATTGCCTTGGAAATGGCCATGCAGTGGACCAGCGCGTACTCCGAAAGCGTCCACACCTACGCCAACACCATCAACACGCATGAGGGCGGCACCCACGAAGAGGGTTTCCGCGCCGCGATGACCTCGCTGATCAACCGCTATGCGCGGGAGAAGGGCATCATCAAGGAAAAGGATGACAACCTCACCGGTGATGACATCCGTGAAGGCCTGACCGCTGTCATCTCGGTCAAGCTGGCCGAGCCCCAGTTCGAGGGCCAGACCAAAACCAAGCTGGGCAACTCCGAGGTCAAGGGCTTTGTCCAGCGCGTCGTGACAGACGGCCTGGGCGACTGGCTGGAACGCAACCCCGGCCCCGCCCGCGACGTGATCCGCAAAGCCATTTCCGCGGCCCAGGCCCGGATGGCCGCCCGCAAGGCCCGCGACAACGCCCGCCGCAAGAGCCCGCTCGAGTCCTTCGGCATGCCGGGCAAACTGTCCGACTGCTCCTCGAAGGACCCCGCCCGCTGCGAGGTGTACATCGTGGAGGGTGACTCCGCCGGTGGTTCCGCCAAGCGTGGCCGCAACCCGGAAACCCAGGCCATCCTGCCGCTGCGCGGCAAGATCCTGAACGTGGAACGTGCCAGGCTGGACAAGGCCCTGGGCAACGCCGAAGTGCAGTCCATGATCACGGCGTTCGGTACCGGCATCGGCGAGGATTTCGATCTCAGCAAGCTGCGGTACCACAAGATCGTGCTGATGGCTGATGCCGACGTCGACGGCCAACACATCACGACGCTGCTGATGACGCTTCTGTTCCGCTACATGCGCCCGCTCATCGAAAACGGCTACGTGTACCTGGCGCAACCCCCGCTGTACCGGATCAAGTGGTCCAATGCCCCGCACGATTACGTCTTCAGCGACAAACAGCGGGACGCCAGGCTGGTTTCCGGCCAGGCCGCCGGCCGGCGTATCCCGAAGGACAACGGCATCCAGCGCTACAAGGGCCTCGGCGAGATGGACTACACCGAACTGTGGGACACCACCATGGACCCGGACAACCGGACCCTCCTGCAGGTGACCATGGACGATGCCCTGGCAGCGGACCAGGTGTTCTCCACTCTGATGGGTGAAGACGTGGAGTCCCGCCGAAACTTCATCCAGCAGAACGCCAAGGACGTCAGGTTCCTGGATATCTAGACGGTTTTCCGCCTGATATTCCCTAACCGACATATACCTGAAACGGAAAATATAAACGATGAGTGACGAGACACCCGAGAACCCGGCGGACTCCGCCGACCTTCCGGACACCGTACTTGAAGGCGATGTGCTGGTCGACCGTGTGGAACAGGTGGACCTGCAGACCGAAATGCAGCGGTCCTACCTGGACTACGCCATGGCGGTTATTGTCGGCCGTGCCCTGCCGGACGTGCGCGACGGACTGAAGCCCGTGCACCGCCGCGTCCTCTACGCAATGTTCGACGGCGGCTACCGCCCCGACCGTTCGTTCAACAAGTGTGCGCGCGTGGTCGGCGAGGTCATGGGCCAGTACCACCCCCATGGTGACACCGCGATCTACGATGCCCTGGTCCGCCTGATCCAGGACTGGACCATGCGGTACCCGCTGGCCCTGGGCCAGGGAAACTTCGGTTCGCCGGGCAACGACGGTGCCGCGGCGCCCCGTTACACCGAAACCAAAATGGCGCCGCTGGCCATGGAGATGGTCCGGGACATCGACGAGGAGACCGTCGATTTCCAGGACAACTACGACGGCAAGAACCAGGAACCCACCATCCTGCCGGCCCGTTTCCCCAACCTGCTCGTGAATGGTTCCTCGGGCATCGCCGTCGGCATGGCCACCAACATTCCGCCGCACAACCTCCGCGAGGTAGCCGAAGGTGTCCAGTGGTACCTCAGGAACCCGACGGCCACCCGGGAGGAGCTGCTCGAAGAGCTGCTGCTGCGCATCAAGGGACCGGACTTCCCGACCGGTGCAACCATCCTTGGCCACAAGGGCATTGAGGACGCTTACCGGACCGGCCGCGGGTCGGTCACCATGCGCGCCGTGGTCAATGTTGAGGAACTCCAGGGCCGCACCTGCCTGGTGGTCACGGAACTGCCGTACCAGGCCAACCCGGACAACCTGGCCATCAAGATCGCCGAGCTGGTCAAGGACGGCAAGGTCTCCGGCATCGCCGACCTCCGCGACGAAACCTCCGGCCGCACCGGCCAGCGTCTGGTCATTGTGCTCAAGCGCGACGCCGTGGCCAAGGTGGTGCTGAACAACCTTTACAAGCACACCGAACTGCAGAGCAACTTCTCGGCAAACATGCTGGCCATCGTGGACGGGGTTCCGCGCACGCTGAGCCTGGATGCGTTCATCCGCCACTGGGTCACACACCAGATGGACGTCATTGCGCGCCGCACCCGGTACCGCCTGCGCAAGGCCGAAGAAGAAGCACACATCCTGCGCGCGCTCCTGAAGGCGCTGGACATGCTGGACGAAGTCATCGCGCTGATCCGTGCGTCCAACACCACTGAAGCCGCACGCGACGGCCTGATGCAGCTGCTTGATATCGACGAGCTGCAGGCCCGGGCCATCCTTGACATGCAGCTGCGCCGCCTGGCCGCCCTGGAACGCCAGAAGATCCAGGACCGGCACGCTGAGCTTGAGGCCCTGATCGCCGAATACAACTCGATCCTTGCCTCCGAGGAGCGCCAGCGCGAAATCATCAGCACCGAGCTGGGCGAGATTGTGGCCAAGCATGGCGATGACCGCCGCACGAAGATCCTGATGGGCTTCGACGGCGACATGTCCATCGAGGACCTCATCCCCGAAGAGGAAATGGTTGTCACCATCACCCGCGGCGGCTACGTCAAGCGCACCCGCAGCGACAACTACCGTTCGCAGCAGCGTGGCGGCAAGGGCATCAAGGGTGCCCAGTTGCGCGGCGACGACGTGGTGGAGCACTTCTTTGTCACCACCACCCACCACTGGCTCCTCTTCTTCACCAACCTGGGCCGCGTCTACCGGGCCAAGGCCTACGAGCTGGTGGAAGCCGGCCGTGACGCCAAGGGGCAGCACGTTGCCAACCTGCTGGCCTTCCAGCCGGACGAACACATCGCGCAGGTCCTGGACCTCAAGGACTACCAGCAGTCCCCGTACCTGGTGCTCGCCACCAAGCGCGGCCTGGTCAAGAAGACCCGGCTGGAGGATTACGACACCAACCGTTCGGCCGGCGTCATCGCGATCAACCTGCGTGACGAGGACGAACTGGTTTCAGCCCAGCTGGTTTCGGAAACGGATGACCTCATGCTCGTCTCACGCATGGGCCAGTCCATCCGCTTCACCGCCACGGACGATGCGCTGCGCCCCATGGGCCGTGCGACGTCCGGCGTGACCGGCATGAAGTTCCGTGAGGACGATGAACTGTTGGCCGCGGACGTCGTCACGGACGGTTCGTTTGTCTTCATCGTCACTGAGGGCGGCTACGCCAAGCGGACCGCGGTGGAGGAGTACCGCCTGCAGGGCCGCGGCGGCCTGGGCATCAAGGTGGGCAAGTACCAGGAGGAACGCGGGCATCTCGTCGGTGCCTTGATTGTCCAGGAAGAGGACGAGGTCCTGGTGGTCATGGAAGGCGGCAAGGTGGTCCGTTCCTCCGTGGCCGGTGTGCCTGCCAAGGGCCGCGACACGATGGGTGTCATCTTCGCAAAACCGGACAAAAACGACCGCATCATCGAGGTGGCCCGGAACAGCGAACGTGGTCTCGAGGGCGAAGAATCCCTGGAGGATGACGTAACGTTGGCTGAAGACGGCGGGTCCCCCGAGGGAGCCGAAGAGTCAGCATCAGCACCAGAATCATCACCGGCTGTTGAGTCAGAGGACGCCTCCGGCGACGCTGAGCCGAACGAAGACTACACCGGAGGTAACGAGTGAGTAATCCCGACTCATATCCCAAGCCGAGCAGCACCGTCCCTGGCGGAGCACCCCCGCCCGCGGCCGCGCCCCGGGTGAACGCACCCGTTCGTCCGCAACAGCGGCCGGCAGCCCCTGCAGGCGCCCCGGGCCAACGTCCCGCCGCGCCCGGCCAGCGCCCCGTCCAGGGCCAGCCGGGTCAGCGTCCCGGTGTCGTCGGTCAGAGGCCCGCAGCTGCGCAGGGCCAGCCGGGCCTGGTCAAGCCCGCGCCGAAGGCCAAGGTCAGGCGTGCCCGCCTGCTGGTCAGCAAGGTGGATCCCTGGTCCGTCCTGAAGATGGCCTTCCTGCTGTCTGTGGCGCTGGGAATCGTCACCGTGGTGGCTGCCATCGTCCTCTGGACGGTCCTGGACCTCACGGGAATCTTCGACCAGGTGGACAGCCTCCTGGGCACCCTGGCCGGTTCCGAGGGCGGTGGCTTCGAACTCAAGAAGGTGGCGTCCCTGGGACAGGTGGCCTCATTTGCCACCATCATCGCCGTGGTGAACGTTGTCCTGCTGACGGCGCTGTCCATGCTGTCTGCGGTGCTTTACAACATCTCTGCCACCTTGGTGGGCGGCATTGGCGTGACCCTTACGGACGACTGAAATCCCATGATTTCGCCGGGAATTCGCCGGCGAAATGCCTCGATTTGAGATCGGGCCGGGATGTGCTGTAAAGTCATGTCTCGGCCCGATGAGGCATCGGGGCGTATAGCTCAGGCGGTTAGAGCGCTTCGCTGATAACGAAGAGGTCCCAGGTTCAAGTCCTGGTACGCCCACGGAACCTGTGCAGGTTTCATGGAAGGTTCGGTTTGCTTAGCGGCAGGCAGAGCCGGAACGGGGTGCATGTGAAGAAGTTGCTGGTACTCGCAGCTGCGATTGCAGGCGTCCTGCTCTACAGGAAAGCACAGGAATCCGAAGCCCGGAAAGCAGTCTGGAACCAGTCGACCGATCAGGTCGAATAGGCCGGATCCCCGGAACGGAAGCTGGCCAAAGGCTTCACCGTTCTAGGGTATGATTGACGGGTTGCTTCTTATGGGGGCATGGCGCAATTGGTAGCGCACCTGCTTTGCAAGCAGGGGGTTCGGGGTTCGAGTCCCCGTGCCTCCACCATAAGAGAGTCCCGGACAGCGGAAACGCTGTCCGGGACTTTTTCGTTGAAGCCGACCAGTAGGGTGAAACAGTGAACCTCCTTCTAGCAGCCCTTGGCGTGCTGGGCGTGGCCTCATCCGGGCCGCTGATCGCCGCCACCCTCGGCGCAACCACTGTCAGTGCCCTCGCCATCGCCTTCTGGCGCAACGCCATCGGGGCCGCCGTGATGGCCACACCCACTTTGGTCCGCGAACCCCGGCAGTTTGGCCGGATCACCGGTCCCGAATTCCGCTGGTCCCTGCTGGCCGCCGTCGCGCTTGCGCTTCACTTTGCCTGCTTCATCACTTCCCTGCAGCTCACCTCCGTCGCGGCCGCCACTGCCCTGGTCTGCCTGCAGTCGGCGTGGATCGCCGTCTTCCAGCTCTTCCGCGGAACCAGGCACCGCTGGCAGGTGCTGGCCGGGCTGGGCATTGCCCTGGGCGGGGTTGTCACCATCACCGGGTTCGATATGGGTTCCTCGCCGGACGCGTTCCTGGGCGACGTCCTGGCCGTGGCCGGCGGGGCTCTGGCCGGGCTCTACACCCTTGCCGGCGGCAGGGCCCGGCAGACCATGACCACGGGCACCTACACCACGCTCTGCTACGGCATGTGCGCAGTTGTGGTCGCGCTGCTGGCTTTGGTCAGTGGCCAGCCTTTGGCAGGGTTCGACGCCGTTGGCTGGCTCGGGATCCTCGCCATCACCGTCTGTGCCCAACTGGTGGGCCACACGGCCTTCAACCACCTGCTGGCCACCATGAGTCCACTGCTGGTGTCCATGATCATCCTGCTGGAAATCCCCGGCGCGGCGCTGCTCGCTGCGGTTTTCCTGCACGAAACACTTCCGGCAGGCACTTATGCCGGCCTGGCCCTCATCCTCGCCGGCCTCGCCGTCGTGGTGATGGGACAGCGGTCAGGCCTCAGCCGCCGTCGGGGTGCCGACTCAGCGGACGGCACCCGGGCTGGCGAACCGCCGTCGGACCGGCTCGCCGAACTCGGCACGGACTGAACTCCCCAAGCCGCCGGGGGAACAGCGGTGCTACTGTCCGCCGCGGCGGACAGGTTGGGCCGTGTTGACCGTGTGAATCGCCCGCAGGAGCTTGGCCGGGAAGTACACCGAGAAGAACACCACCATGGGCGCCTTAAGGGCCATCTTCTTGACGTTGTGCGCCTTGTAGGTCCGGTCGAAGCGGGTCACGTAGTACCGGTAGTCGCGAGGTGAGTCCTCGAGCCGGCGTGCGGACATGCCGGATACCATCTGGGGCCAGTACTGGACCTTGAGGTCGTGGTCGGCGAGGTGCAGGGAGAGGTCGATGTCCTCGTGCATCTCGTCCTTCTCATCACGGCACGTCTCGTCCCGGATAGTTTCCCAGGCGGTGGCACGCAGGGCCATGTTGGAACCGAACAGGAAGTGGTACTGGTGCTTGGCCAGCTTCAGCATCATCTGGCGCATTTTGTCGTCAGCCTTGAGTCCGAAGCGCCGCATCGGCATGTCGTAATAGACCACCGGGCCGGTTGCTGCCTGCACTGACTGGTCCTGGAACGCTTTCCGGACCTGTTCCACCCAGTCGGGCTCCACCACGGAATCAGCGTCAATGCGCCCCAGGATCTCGCCGGTGGCGTGGTTCAGGCCAAAATTCCGGGTGGGAATCAAACCCTGGTCCTGATCCTGGCTGAGGAGAATGATGGGGCTTTCCGGATACTCCAGCTGCATTTGCGCCACAATCGCGGCGGTGCGGTCTGTGGAGAGGTTGTCCACCACGATGATTTCGTGGGCCGGCACCGACTGGTAGACGGCAGCGATGAGGCACTGCCGGATGACGCTTTCCTCGTTGTAGGCCGGGATGACAATGGACACGCGGGGCAGCTCTGCTGCGTCGTTCAAGGCATCCCCAGAGGATTGATCGGCTGACATCAGTCCAAATTTAGCACCGATCGGGGTCTGTCCCACCGGTTACCGGGCGGAGTCCGGACAAACTCCGGGAAAACATTGAAGGGGTCCCGCAAGGCGGAACCCCTTCAATGGACGGCGCTGCGGCGCCGGACTAATCAGATGGTGTTCTTGTCCGAGGAACCGTTCATGTTGGACGCGATGTTCTTCATTGCCGTCTTGGCGTCCGTGGAAGCGCCGGCCGCTGCGTCATCCGACTCGTCAGCGAGGTGCTTCGCCTTGTCGCCAGCCTCGTCAGTGCCAACCTGGGCGTCGCCGGCAACATCCTCCACCTTGTCGGCAGAAACATCGGCTGCTGAGGCCGTGGCGGCCGCAGCCTTGCTGGCGGCGTCCTCTGCCGTGTCCTTCGCCTCGTTCACCGTGGTGGCCGGGACCGGAGCCGGGGTGGGCGTGACCGGTGACGGCGTCTTCCACGGATCTTCCACCGGCTTCGATGCCTTCCAGGCCGCAACACCGGCTGCCACTGCAGCGGCGATGACGCCGAACACCAGCCAGCCGCGCTTCTTCGGCTTCTGGGGCTCGGCGATCTGCACACCTACTGCCTTGCCGGCCTGCTGCGCGGCGGCCCGGAACTGGGTGCCGGCCGTCTGTGCCTGCTCCTGGAGGGCGTGCACCACTCCGGAGTCGGTGAGCCGCTTGGCTACGGCGTCCACGTGGGTGGGAGCACTTTCCAGCGTGCGGTGTACAGCCTCCGAGGCGTGGCCGATCTGGTCCGAGAGACGCGGCAGGTACTCCACCACTACCCGGTCCCGGGCATTGAGGATGACGGGGGTGGCCCTGTCCACGGCCTCGTGCAGGCGGGGGGTGGTGCCCTCCACGGCATCGTGGATTTTGGGGGCGAGGTGTGCAAGCCCGTCCTGGATGCGCGGTGTCACCGTGGCAACGCCGTCCGCAAGGTTATGGGCCGCGGTCTTGAGACCTTCCTGAATCTTGGGAGAAGCGGTATCCAGGCTGTGCTGCAGGCGCGGAACTGCCCAATCCACTGCTGCTTCCACGCGGGGAGATGCCCACTCCTTCGCATACTCAACTGCGTTGTTGACTGACTGCTCAAGGTCACGGGCAATACGATCCGATTTCTTCACAACTACCTCCCGATTAATGTGACGTTTCTGGTGTTAGCCTACGTGGATTGACCTGCACGGGCTATTCTTCCCGCCGATTTACAGCCGATTTCACCCAGCGCGGAACTGCCGGTCCAGCCGCTTTCCGCGTTGACCCGCCGTGAAAGAATGGCGCTATGACTGCCATCGCAACTGCAAAAGCAACCATCCACACCAGCCTCGGCGACATCGTCGTCAACCTCTTCGGGAACCACGCCCCGAAGACGGTCAAGAACTTCGTCGGCCTGGCCACTGGCGAGCAGGCCTGGACCCACCCCGAGACGGGCGAGGACAAGACCGGCACGCCCCTGTATGACGGCACCATCTTCCACCGCATCATCAAGGACTTCATGATCCAGGCCGGCGATCCCCTTGGCCGCGGCGTGGGCGGACCCGGCTACCAGTTCGACGACGAAATCCACCCCGAACTCAGCTTCAACCAGCCCTACAAGCTGGCCATGGCCAACGCCGGCATCCGCATGGGCAAGGGCACCAACGGTTCACAGTTCTTCATCACCACCATCCCCACCGACTGGCTGCAGGGCAAGCACAGCATCTTCGGTGAAGTTGCCGACGACGCATCCAAGAAGGTCGTCGACGCCATCGAAGGCGTCCGGACCGGAACCGGCGACCGTCCGGTCGAGGATGTCACCATCAACAGCATCGATATCGAGCAGCTCTAACCCATCACATGAGTTACGGAATTCCGGCGGCTGAGCCGTCCGCGCAGGTTCCGGTGTGCCCCCGGCACCCGGACAGGCCTTCCTATGTGCGCTGCCAGCGCTGCGGGCGCCCGGCGTGCCCGGACTGCCAGCGGGCGGCCGCCGTCGGATTCCAGTGCGTTGACTGCGTCAACGAAGCAGCCCGGTCGACGCCGGCCGTCAAGACGGTATACGGCGGCGCCGTCGCTGCCGGCAAGCCACTCGTAACGTTCGGCATCATCGCGCTGTGCGCGGTGATGTACGTGCTGCAATTGTTGTTGCCGAATGACGAAGTTTTTCGACGCCTGGCTTATGCCAACGTTTTCGCCGAGCCACGCTGGGGGCAATTTGAGCCCTGGCGGATGCTGACTGCCGCTTTCCTGCACTCGCAGGGTTCCTTCCTCCACATTCTCCTTAACATGTACACATTGTGGATTTTTGGTCAGGCCCTTGAACCGCTCCTCGGCCGAGCACGGTTCCTGGCGCTTTACCTGATCTCAGCGCTGGGTGGCTCTGTTGGCTACCTCCTGCTTACGCCCCTCTATGTGCCGGGCCAGGAACCAGCTGGGGTCGTCGGTGCCTCCGGTGCCATCTTCGGTCTTTTCGGAGCGATGCTCCTGGTGCAGCGGCACCGGGGCGGCGATACCCGGCAGCTGTGGATTCTCATAGCCATCAACGGCGTGATTGGTTTCGTGGTCCCCCAGATCGCCTGGCAGGCCCACCTCGGCGGCCTGATCACCGGCGGCCTGTGCGCTGCCGTGATCGCCTACACGCCCCGCGGTCCCCGCCAGGGCCTGATCCAGGCGGCGGGTCTAGCCGCCGTGCTGATCTTCCTCATCGCCGTGAGCTGGTTCAAGGTCACCACGGGCTAAGCCCGTCCTGCCGCGGTATCCCTTAGACCATAACGCGGCAAACTTCACTTAGACCCCGGCGTCCCCAGTGGACGCCGGGGTCTTCTGCGTGGCGTCCCAGCAGCGGATCGTCCAGCTCCAGTTCTCCCAGCACGGTCAGTGCAGCAGCACGCCGCTCACAGGGGGCTTTGTCGACTCCGAGAGGGCCTGGCTCACGCTCATGCTGCCCGTACGCCCTCCACCCGTGCACTGCTGCGCTGCCTTCGCCCGGGAAGGTGCTGCGCGGGGCGCTTCGCGACGGTCGGCCCCGAATCGTCCGTCAGCAGCGCGCGTAGTTATCCACAGGGGTTATCCACACTGTTGGTAACTTACACACGTGTAGTTCAATCTCCGCCCTGCGCTCAGCTCCCGGAAGCCAGCTACTTTTCGAAATTTCGAGTTTCGACTGTCCACATTTGTGGATAACCTCTGGGGATGAGCCTGTGGTTAAGTGGAAAAAGCGGCCACTTTTGCTGAAATTGTGGATAACTTACCCATTCCGGCCTTTGTAGGCCTAAGTGGCTCAGCCGGGCAGCGGTGTATCAACAGGTTATTCACAGTGTTAATAACTTACAGACGGATAGTTACGTGTCCCGATTTTCCGGACTGTGGCCCATGGAGGGCCTGCTCCGATCGGCCCTGTGGATTGTTGTCCACAACTGTGGATAAGTTGTGGTTAGTCGAATGTTAGTAAGTGGAAAACTCCGGGCTATGGGAAGGTGTTTGTGTACCTTGACCCGCAGATGCTCCCCAGCCAGGAGGACCGCCATGAGCGCCACCACCACCCAGCACATCTTCCTCGACAAGCAGCATCCAGTGGTCTGGCGGGCCCTGAACGGTCTGGGGCTGAAAGTGCGGGAGGCTGCCGAAGCGGCGGGAATCGACCGAAGGACCATCGAGCTGCTCTACGTACGCACGTCCCAAATCAACGGCTGCGCCTACTGCCTGGACATGCACGTGGGGGATGCGGTGAAGGCCGGAGAAACCCAGCAGCGGCTTGCTGTCCTGCCGGCATGGCGCGATACGGCGTTGTTTACGGCCAAAGAGCGGGCGGCGCTTGCCCTGACTGAATCCATCACCGAACTTCCGGACCACCGAACCAGCGAGCATGCGGAAGCCTACGCGCGGGAGCACCTCAGCGCCGACGAGTTTTCGGCCGTGAGCTGGCTGGCGATCACCATCAACGCCTTCAACCGGGTGTCCATCATTAGCCACCATCCCGTGCGTCAGGAACGCTGAGTAGGATCATGAGCCGCAACCTGGGCGTCGGAGTTATCCACAGCTAATCCACACTGTTAATAACCGTGTGCAGGAACACTTCTGCCACGCTTCCGCGCGTCAGGGCCTGCTCCCGAAGGCGAGATTTTGGGTGCGGCAAACGTTATGCACATTGTGGATAACTTTCCCAACAGTTGGGGACAACTTCTGTGGCGCGGGGCCGGATCAGGCGGGCCAGACGCCCGAGGACCCGCGCCGGTGGCTGGCGGTCAGATGGGTATCCACCATGCCGATCGCCTCCATGAGCGCAAACATTGTGGTGGGGCCAACGAAGGAGAACCCCTGCTTGCGCAGGGCCTTGGATAACGCCACCGACTCCGGCGACTGTGTGGGGATCTCCGTGTGGCTGGCCGGCCGGGGTGTCGTTGCAGGCTGGAACTGCCAAACGAAATCAACCAGGCCTCCCCGCTCCCTGAGCGAGACAGTGGCCCGGGCATTGGTGATGGCAGCCCTGATCTTGAGCCGGTTGCGGACAATGCCGGCATCCTGCAGCAGACGCTCGACGTCCGCGTCGGTGAAGGCGGCAACCGTGTCCGGTTGAAAACCATGGAAGGCGCTCCGGAAGGCCGGACGCTTGCGGAGGATGGTGGCCCACGACAGGCCGGCCTGGAAGCCCTCCAGGCTGATGCGCTCGTACAGTCCTTGCTCGTCCCGGACGGGAAGGCCCCACTCGGTGTCGTAGTACTCACGCAAGAGTGGATCTACGGAAGCCCACGGCGGACGGGCAAGTCCGTCGTCGCCGATTACGGTGCCGTCCCCATCGACGGCAGCGGCGGCAGCGGGGATCATGCTCTGACTTCGGGCGGGGTCAGGAGCGCCAGCGCGTGGTCATCAGGAAGCCGATGATGGCGATGCCGAAACCGGCCACGATGTTCCATGACGCCCAGGCCTGCACGGGGAAGCGGCCTTCACTGATGTAGAAGGTGATGATCCACAGCAGTCCGATGATCATCAGGCCGAACATGACGGGCTTGAACCAGACTGCATTGGGCTTGTACGCCTGCGTCGCGGATGCGGGCTGGGCTCCGCTGGAAGTCTTCCGGCGTGGCTTTGACTCGGGCACGTGCTCTCCTTGGCGGACTGGAGCAAGCTCGGCGCCGCGGGCTTGATATCCTGCAAGAAGGAAGTTGCCAGCGGTCTGCGCGATCTTGGTCAAATCTGGATTCTTACTAGCAGTCAATTCTAGCCGCAGTTCAGGGCGCACTAATGCCCGGCGCGGCCGCCCCGGAGGAGAACGCGTGGTAGTGCAGGAGAGGGCGAGGCGCGCCGCCGTGCGGCCCGCCCGTGAGCGGCCCGGCCGCGGCATCCTGCGCGGGACCGTGCAGGTAGTCGGCGAGCTGCTCATCACCGCAGGGATTGTGCTGTTGCTCTTTGTGGGCTGGCAACTGTGGTGGACCAACGTGGAGTCCGACGCCAGGCAGAGTGCCGTCATCAAGGAATTCGCCCAGGAACTGGGCAATGCGGCACCGGAGCCGTCCGCCGCGGAACCGGCAGCGCCGGCGGAGCCGGTGGACTACGGCGACCCCGTGGTCGGTACGGCACCCGGCCAAGCCGGCACCATCGGCATCATGTATATTCCCCGGTTCAGCAACAACTACACGCGCCCCATTGTGCAGGGAACTACGGGCGATGTCCTGGACACTCTCGGTCTGGGCCACTACGCCAATACGGCCATGCCCGGCGCGGTGGGTAACTTCGCGGTAGCCGGGCACCGCCAGACCCACGGCGCCGTCCTGGACAACATCCACACCCTGGTACCCGGCGACAAGATCTATGTCCAGACCAAGGACGGCTATTACATCTACGTGTTCCGAAACAACCAGATCGTGATGCCGTCCCGCACCGACGTCCTGGAACCCGTGCCTACGCGCCCGGGCGTCACTCCGACCGAAAGCTACCTCACCATGACCAGCTGCAATCCGCGCTTCGGTGCCGAGGAACGCATCATCGCCTACGCCCTGCTCGACAGCTGGCGCCCTGCCTCGGCGGGTCCACCGGCCGAAATCGCGGCCCAGGTGGCGGCGGCAGTGGGAGGAGGCTGAGCATGTACGGCTGGATTTTCCGCCATTTGCCGGGACCCCTGTGGCTGCGTATCTTCACATCGCTGGTGCTCATCGCCGGCGCCCTGGTCCTGATGGTCCAGTTCTTGTTTCCCTGGATGTCCGATCTCACCCAATTCACCGACTCAACGATTGGTGCAGCAAGCCAGCCATGACCACAACTAAAATCCTGGTCGTAGATAACTACGACAGCTTCGTTTACACCCTGGTGGGCTACCTCCAGGAGCTTGGCGCCCAGACCACGGTTGTCCGCAACGACGACGTGACCCTCGCCGAGGCGATCGAGATGGCAGAAACCCGCGACGGCGTCCTCATCTCGCCGGGCCCCGGCAACCCCGCCGAGGCAGGCGTGTGCGTCGAACTGATCAAGTGGTGCGGCGCGAACAGCAAGCCAATGTTCGGCGTTTGCCTCGGCCATCAGGCGCTGGCAGAGGCCTACGGCGGCACAGTGACCCACGCGCCCGAACTCATGCACGGCAAGACGTCCCTCGTGGAGCACAACGGCACCAGTGTTTTCGCGGGGCTCCCCTCCCCCGTGACGGCAACGCGTTACCACTCGCTCGCGGCAGTGCGTGACACCATCCCCGACGTCCTGGAGATCACCGCCGAAACGGCCTCCGGCGTCATCATGGGTCTGCAGCACCGCACTGCCCCGCTGTGCGGGGTGCAGTTCCACCCGGAGTCCGTCCTGACCGAAGGCGGCTACCGGATGCTGGGCAACTGGCTTGAGTCCCTCGGCATGACCGGCGCGGCCGCCCGTGCTGCCACCCTGAGCCCGCTCATCCAGCACTGACAGGAAAACGCGTCAACAACGCGGGGTCACTCCACGCCCAATATCCCCTGGCAAAGTCAAGCAGTCGGAGCAACGCGGGGGTTTATGCCGCGGTTAGCAGCTGGTTCAGCCGCGACCGGTACGGGTCGGGCTGGGGGTGGGCGTCGGCGTGGGTGACGGCGTGGGCGGCGGTGCAGGTGCCTTGGCCACCACCACATTGATGGTCTTCCCCTGATCAACGGTGGCGTTCGCGGTCTCGCTCTGGTCCGTCACCCGGCCCGGCTCCACCTGGGAGTTCTCCACTTCCTGAACGTTTGGCACCAAGCCAAGGTCCTTGAGTGCCGTTTCCGCCTCTGCCCGTGTGCTGCCACGAAGTTCCGGCACGGCCACCTTGCCGGTGGAAATGACAATCTCCACCGTGCTGCCCACTCCCACCATCTGGCCCGGCGCCGGGCTGGTGGTTATCACCCGGCCGCCCGGCACCGTGGAGCTGTTGGCCGTGGTGGTGGACGGGGCCCCTACCAGACCGGTCTGCCGCAGAATGTCCCGCGCCGCCGCCTCGGTCTGGCCCGGCAGGTTGTCCGGGACCTTCACAGCGGCCGGACCGTCCGAGATATTCAGAATCACTTCGGCGTTGGGATCCACCGACGTTCCGGCCGCCGGATCGGTGCCAATCGCCGTGCCGGCGGGGATGGTGTCGTGTTTGGTGCGTTGGCTCTTCGGGCGGAGCTTGGCGCCGAAGAGTTCCTGCAGTGCCGCCGACTCGGTCATTGAGGCGACGGCGGGTATTTCCACCTTCGGTGGCGGCGGAGGAGGCTGGTTCAGCAGTTGGAACAGCCACAGGCCGCCGCCAGCCAGGACCAGCAGGGTGAATATCACCAGGGTGGCGATCCACGTACGACGGCGGGACTTCTGCCGTGCGGTCCGCTCGCGTTCCGGCGGGAGGCCCAACGGCATTTCGTCCGCGTCCCGCTGCTCAGCCAATGCGGACGCCTCTACGGGAAAAGTCGTCCCGTCCACCATGTCCGCGAGTTCAAACCGCCCGGTGGGGGCGTCATCCAGGAAACTGGCGCCGGTGACGGCAAACGCCTCGGTGGCCGGTGCGCGCATGGGTGTGGGGACGTGGTCGTTGGGATCGGTGGGGGCCTCGGATGCCGGGAGTGCGGCAACAGCCACCCCTGCCCGGGCTGCGCGCAGTGCACGACGGAACGCCGCGGCATCCTGGAAGCGGTCATCACGGTTCTTCTGCAGGGCCTTGGCCAGGACGCTGTCCAGGGCCGGCGACACGTCCGGGTTCAGGCTGCTTGCCGGCTCGTGGATTTCACGGACGTGCTGGTAGGCCACCGATACCGGGCTGTCACCGATGAACGGGGGACGGCCGGTGAACATTTCGTACAGCAGGCAGGCCGCGGAGTAGAGGTCGCTGCGCGCGTCGACGGTTTCGCCGCGGGCCTGTTCAGGCGAGAGGTACTGGGCGGTGCCCACCACGGCCTGGGTCTGGGTCATGGTGGCGGCGGAATCAGCCATGGCCCGGGCAATCCCGAAGTCCATGACCTTGACGGAATTGGATCCTTCGCAGTACATCACGTTGGCTGGCTTGATATCGCGGTGGACGATGCCTGCTTTATGACTGTATTCGAGCGCCGCGAGCACACCGAGGCAGAATTCGATGGCCTGGTCGATGCTGACTTCCTTGGCCCGGATCAGGTCGCGGAGCGTCTTGCCCTCCACAAACTCCATCACGATGTAGGGCACCCGGACGCTGTCCTCGGAACCGTCTTCGACGGTGTGCTCGCCCGTGTCGTAGATGGCGACGATGGACGGATGGTTCAGGGCGGCCACGGACTGGGCCTCCCGCTTGAACCGGGCCCGGAACTGAGGATCCCGGGCCATGTCCGGCCGCAGCAGTTTCACGGCGACGGTGCGGCCAAGCCGGGTGTCCAGTCCACGGTGGACGTCCGCCATTCCCCCACGGCCGATGAGTCCGCTGAGTTCGTAGCGTCCACTGAGGACACGCTGATTATCCACCGGGAGGCTGTCCTCACGGTGTAGCGGGGTGCGGGGCGAATCGTTCACGTCTGGTTCCTGGCGGCTACGGTACGCAGGCAGGAGGAGTTCCCGGCTGCTGGCCAAGGTTGCAGGTGGGCAGGGTGGGGGCTGCTGCTGGGGTTGATTGGGCAACTGTCGGGCGAGGTGCTGCACTGGTCTGCGTCGGGGTGGGTGTCGGAGCCGGTGCGACGGCATAGGTGATGGTCACCGGGGACCCAACTTCCACCCTTCCGGTCCGCGACAGCGCGATGACCGAGTCCGGCGTGGAGTTCGGGTCCACCTGGGACTGAATGGTGACATCCAGGCCCATGGCGGAGAGCTCTGACTGTGCCTTTCGGTAATCCCCGCCCAAATATGCCTCAGGGATGATGTTCACTGTCTCCGTGGTGGGAGTAGGCGTGGCGCTGGGCTGGGTTGGCGTGGGCGACGCGGACTGCGAGGTCCTCGTGGGGCTCGCACTCGTCGACGGCGGGCTGCTGGACGCGGAGGTGGTGGTGGTGTCCTTGGCCGGGAAAAGAATCCCCTGCTGGGTGAGGAAGAACCCAACCAGCGCGAAAAGGACCAGCAGGATCAAGGCGATCAACGGCCACGTCCAGGGGCTGCGGCCGCGGCGGTCGGGCTCATCGGCGGGCTCGTCGTCGTACCTTTCTTCTTCCTGGACCCAGCTCCGCTCCGCAGCCAGGGCGTCTGCGCGCGCCAGCGTGCTCCCGGCTCCGGTCATGGCGCTGGTGGCAGGGCCGTCGGCAGCCGCGTCGGCCGCCCCCGCGCCGGCGGCACCGGCGGCGGCTCCCGCGGCGGCGGCGCCGAGCACCGGCAGGGCGGAAGTCGACGTCGTACTGCTGTCCTTCTGGCTGATGACACCCGTGGGTGCTGTGGCGATGTCCACCGGCGCCGTGATGGGGCCGGTGGCCGCTTCGAACAGCAGCATGCCGGGAACCGCGGCGTGTGCGGCGCTGATATCGCCGTTCCGGATGGCTTCGGCGGCTTCGGACAGCTTGATTGCGTTGGCCGGGCGGTTCTTGGGGTCCTTGGCCAGCATGGACATCAGGAGCGCCCGGACCGGCTTCGGCAGGCTTTCGGGCAGTGGCGGGGGTGCATCGTTCACCTGGGCCAGGGCAATGGCGATCTGGGACTCGCCCGAAAACGGCCGGTGTCCGGTGAGGCACTCGTAGCCGATCACGCCGAGGGCGTAGATGTCCGAGGCGCCGGTGGCGACCTGGCCGGTGGCCTGCTCCGGCGCGAGGTACTGGGCGGTGCCCATCACCTGGCCCGTCTGCGTCAGCGGAACCTGGTCAGCCAGGCGGGCGATGCCGAAGTCCGTGACTTTGACCCGGCCGTCCGGGGTAATCAGCAGGTTCCCCGGCTTGACGTCGCGGTGCACCAGGCCCTGCGCGTGGGCGACGGACAGGGCACGTGCGGTTTGGGCGATCATGGACAGCGTGCGGTCTGGAGACAGCACCTGCTCATGTTCGATGATGCTGCTCAGCGGCTGGCCGGGGACCAGCTCCATGACCAGGTAGGCCGAGCCCTCTTCTTCGCCGTAGTCAAAGACATTGGCGATGCCCACATGGTTCAGCAGCGCAGTGTGCCGTGCCTCGGCGCGGAAGCGCTGGAGGAAGCCGGGATCGCCCGTGTACTCCTCCTTCAGCACCTTGATGGCGACGATTCGGCCCAGGACGAGGTCTTTGGCCTTCCAGACCTCTCCCATCCCGCCGATCGCGATCCGCGTGGTCAGCTGGAATCTGCCGCCGAGGGTGATTCCTGTTGTTGGCCTCACTTATTCAACACCGCCTCAAAAATCTTCTTCGCATTCGGACTGGTTAGCTTTGCGCCGGTGGTGATGTCCACGCCTTCCATGGCGATGGTGACACTCACCTGCGGATTGTTCGCCGGGGCAAAACCGGTGAACCAGGAGTTGTTCAGGCCGTTGCCCAGTTCAGCGGTTCCGGTCTTGCCGGCAACCTGGACACCGGGGACCCCGGCGCCGCCGGCAATGCCCTGGCTCACCGCGCTGGCCATCCATTCGGTGATCTGCTTGGCGATTTCCGGGCTGGTGGACGTGCGGAGCGTTTCAGGCTTGGGCTCGTCAATGACCCTCAGATCCGGGGACCGCAACGTCTTGACCAGGCTGGGTTTCATCTGGACGCCGTTGTTGGCGATGGCCGCGGTCATCATGGCGATCTGCAGCGGTGTGACCCGGACGTCCTTCTGGCCAATCACCGATTGGGCCAGGCCGGGCGCGTCCAGGTCATCCGGGAAGCCGTTGCCCTTGGCATACGCGAGCTTGAGCTGATCGCCCACGTCCTGGCCGAAGCCGAACTTCGTCGCCTGTTCCGCGATGGCATCCCGGCCGAGATCCAGGGCAATGCTGGCAAACGGTGTATTGCAGGACTGCTGCAGGGCGAAGGCAAAGCTGGCAGTGTTCCGGGTATAGCAGTTGCCGCCGGCGTAGTTGGGCAGCGTGTAGGCAATTCCCGGGAAGGGCATCTGAGCAGGGTTGGGCAGCTCGCTGTCCTTGTTGTACTTTCCGGAGTTCAGGGCGGCGGCAGTGGTCACCAGCTTGAACACGGAGCCGGGGGCGAGCATCTCGCCTGTGGGACCACTGACGTTCTGGTTCAGGTTGATCCCGGGAACCTTGTTCAGCTCGGTGTAGTTTGCCGCCTCCGCAGTGGGGTCCTGCGTGGCGATGAGGTTGGGGTTGTAGGACGGCTTGGATGCCATGGCGAGGATGGCGCCCGTCTTGGGGTTGGTGACCACGATGGACCCGCGCTGGCCGTCCGGGATCAGGTCGTACGCGAGCTTCTGGATGGCCGGATCCACGGTGAGCTCAACCGAGGCACCCTTCGGCTGGCTGCCCAGGAAAAGCTGGCCGACCCGGTCCAGGAACTGCTGGTCCGAGCTTCCCGCAAGCTGGTCACGCATGGACTGCTCGAGGCCGGTGGCGCCGTAGTTCTGCGAGAAGTAGCCGGTGAGGCCGGCGTAGAGTTCCGGCTGCGGGTAGGTCCGCTGGAAACCGCACTGCTCGGTTCCCGGGACAGACTCGGCCACCGGGTTTCCGCCCACAATGATGGCACCGCGGTCGTTGCAGTAGTCCTGCAGGATGGCGCGGTTGTTCCAGGCGTTGGCTTTCAGATCATCCGCGCCCACTACCTGGACGTAGCTGATGGCGCCGAACAGCAGCGCGAACAAGGCGATGGCCGCGACCCATGAGTTCCTGATGGCCTGGTTCATAGGGGTTTCACCGCCTCGGTTGGTTTGTTGCTTGATTCGGCTGCCGGTTCGTTACCCGCCGGCAGGGGCGTCGTGTCGACCGGGCCGCGGGCAGCATGCGAAATCATCAGCAGCAGGCCCACGATGATCCAGTTGGCCAGGAGCGATGACCCGCCGGCCGCCAGGAACGGTGTGGTAAGTCCGGTCAGCGGAATCAGCCGCGTGACACCGCCGATGACCACGAAGCACTGCAGCGCCACCGCGAAGGACAGCCCGCAGGCCAGCAGTTTTCCGAAAGCATCCCGCGTGCCCAGGGCTGCCCGGAACCCGCGGGTGAACAGCAGCAGGTACATCATGACGACCGCGAAGAGCCCGATCAGGCCCAGTTCCTCACCGAGCGATGCAATGATCATGTCGCTGTTGGCGAAGGGGACCAGGTTCGGCCTGCCCTGGCCCAGTCCCGTTCCAACCAGGCCGCCGCTGGCCATCCCGAACAGGCCTTCCACGATCTGGTAGCTCCCGCCGAACTGGCGGCCATAGACCTCTTCGGTAAAGGCGTTCAGCCAGCCGTCGATCCTGAGGCCGACGTGCGAGAAGACCTTGGACGCGACGAAGCCGCCGCCGAGGATCAGCGCGACGCCGATCACCACCCAGCTGATCCGGCTGGTGGCCACGTAGATCATCACGATGAACAGGCCGAAGAACAGCACGGAGGAGCCGAGGTCCCGCTGGAAGATCAGCACGCCGATGCTCACCAGCCAGGCGGTAATCATGGGGCCCATGTCCTTGAACCGGGGGAACTGCAGGGGACCGATCTTGCGGCCGGCAAGCAGGATCAGGTCGCGGTTGGACGAAAGATACCCGGCAAAGAATATGGCCAGGGTGATCTTTGCAATCTCACCGGGCTGGAAGGTCATGGGGCCCAGCCGGATCCAGACGCGGGCGCCCAGAATTTCCCCGGCCGAGATACCGGGCACCAGGGGAAGGATCAGCAGGAGCGCACTGACGGCAAGGGAAATGTAGATAAAGCGGCGCAGCGTCCGGTGGTCCTTAAGGAACCAGATCACAGCGATGGCCACGGCCATGGCGATGAGAGTCCAGCGCAACTGGTTGTTACCGGTGTCATCTCCCGGGGCATCCAGCCGGTGAATCATGGCCAGGCCCAAGCCGTTCAGGCCTACCACCAGCGGAAGTATTACCGGGTCGGCATATTTTGCGCGGATGCGGAGTACCACGTGGAACGCCAGTGCGGCCACGGCCAGAAGGCTGGACTGGAACCAGAAATCCGAGTCGAACGCTTTTTCCTTGTCCACGCCCACCAGCATGTTGGCACCGATGCCGACGCTAAGGGCAAGTAGGAGGAGCAACAGCTCCACGTTGCGTCGTGGCTTGGGGATCGTGCTGAGCTGGGTCATTGACCCACCCCACAGACGGCCGTCGGGCTGGTGGATGCGGTCGGGGTGGGCGCAGCCGCTGGAGTGGAGGCATCCGGTGACGGGGCCGGCGCGGTGGGTGTGGCTCCGGCGGTCGGTGGGGTGGTGGCCGTCGACGACGCGTTCAGGCACTCGTCGGCGGGCGCGATGGTCCCGGTCCCCTCGAGATTCTTGACGATCCGCTGTGCGTCGTAGAGGTCACGCGCCGGAACCGTCTGGCGCACGCGCTGCTGGGAGAACTGGGGCAAGGAGTCCATCCGGATTTGTGTCACGGCCTCGAGGGTTGAAAGTTGGATGGGTCCGAGCCGTTGCGAGACCCCGTTGTAGATGGCCACGCGGGAATCGAATTCTCCGATGTAGTACCGGGTCTGGGTCCAGGCGTAGCCGAGCCAGAGCCCCACGGTCAGCACCAGCAGTACAGAGGCGGCAATGGACCAGGTGACCCAGCGCCGCAGTTTTGCCGGCTCCAGGATCTCGTCTTCTTCGCTCGCCGGGGCGTCGGCCTTGTGCGTGAGGACGGTGGCCGCGCGCCTGGCCACGGTGCGGCCCGCGATGGTGGGAATGGAGCCGGACTCCGCGGCGGTGGCTGCAGCGCCGACCAGTTCGTGGGGCCGCGAGGACAGCTCCTGGCGAAGCACTTCAGCTGACAGGTGCTCACCCAGGTGCGGATCGGTGGAAGTGGCCTGGTCACCGGCGTCCGGCTTCCCGGCTGCAGGCTCCGGGACCGGCGGGGCTTCGCCCTCGGAATCCGCCGCTGCGGCGGTTTCAACCTTGGTATCCGCGGTTTCGGTTTCGGTGACCGGTGCGGGCGGAACGACGTCGACGGCGGCGGTGCTGACGTCGTCGGGCGTTTCCTCCACGATTTCCACCATGACCACCGTGACGTTGTCCGGTGCGCCGGCTTCGAGCGTCAGGTCTACGAGCGTTTCAACGCACTCGCGGAGGTCTTTTGTCTCCCGGACCGTACGCTCCACGACATGTCCGGCCACGTAGTTGAGGCCGTCCGAGCAGAGAAGCCAGCGTTCGCCGGGCTTGACGTCCATGGTGTCCAGGTCCAGTTCGGGGCTGGCATCCACATCGCCCAGGACGCGCATGAGGACGTTCTTGTGGGGGTGGGTTTCGGCTTCATCGGGCCGCAGCCGTCCCTCGTCGATGAGGCGCTGGACGAACGTGTGGTCCACGCTGACCTGCTCGAACACGCCGTCGCGCAGGCGGTAGGCACGGGAATCGCCAATGTGGGCGATGTGGAGCTTCCCCTCGGCGAGCAGCAGCGAGGTGACGGTGGTGCCCATGCCGGCCAGTTTGGGGTTGATGTGCACGAGCTCGGACAGCAGCGAGTTGGCTGTCTGGATTTCGTCGGCGAGAACGGTGACAGCATCGCCGTCGTAATCCCCGTGGTCCAGGTGCAGCATGTCCAGGACCGTCGCGGCCGAGGCGACGTCGCCGCCCGCGTGGCCACCCATGCCATCCGCTACCACTGCCAGATGCCGGCCCACGTAGGCCGAGTCGTCATTCTTGGCACGGATGCGGCCCACATCCGAGCGCGCCGCATAGCGCATGATCAGGGGCCGCTGTACGGGCTTGGCCTCGTCTGCGGGGGTTTCATCGGCCATTGCTACGGCCTCAATTCGATGACCGTCTTGCCGATTCTCACGGGTACGCCAAGCTCGACGGGCAGGGCCCGGGTCAGTTGCTGGTCGGCCAGATAGGTGCCGTTGGTGGAGCCAAGGTCCTCGATGAACCAGCGGCTGCCCTGCGGAAATAACCGCGCGTGGCGGCCCGACGCATAGTCGTCCTCCAGCACGAGCGTGGCTTCCTGCGCGCGGCCCAGCAGGATGGGGCTGGCGGCCAGGGGGAGGGTGGTGCCTTTGAGTGGTCCCTCGGTGACAACAAGCTGGTGGGCCTGCTGTTTGACCGGCTGCGGCGGAGCTTCGGCCAGCTCGGGATTTTTGCGGACCTGCCGCGCCGTGGGTGTGCCCGCGGCGGCCTTCCGGCCCACCATGAGGTCGCGGCGCATGGCGGAGACGATGCTGAAGATGAGAACCCAGAGCAGGATCAGGAATCCAAACCGCAGGGCGGTAATGGTCAGTTCGCTCATGTCACTCACCGGCGGCCACCAGGGCCGGCGGGGAGCAGGCGGAAGATGATCTTTGTCCGTCCCATCGTGATCGTGGAGCCGTCTGTCAGTTCGGTGCTGCCCGCCACTTTGTGGCCGTTGACGTAGCTGCCGTTCGTGGAGCCGAGATCCACGGCGCTGGTCACCCCGCTGGCGGTGCGGATCTCCAGGTGGCGCCGTGAAACGCCGGTGTCGTCAACCAGGATGTCGGCCTCTGAGGAGCGTCCCAGGACGATGGAGGGGGCGTTCAGGGAATAACGCTGGCCGTCGATGTCCAGCACGGGTTGGAGCCGGACCGGCTCGCGGGTGGGGGCGGCCGGGAGGTTGGGCCTGGGCGCCGGTGTACCGGGGGAGCCGGCGGACTTCTCGGTGGATGAGGCGATTTCGAAGTCGCCGGCGCGCATTTCCTCCGCGCGGCGGAACGAGATCCGGACCGGCCCCTGCAGTGTGTACCCCTGGCTGCGGACGTGGTTGATGACCACATCGCACAGTTCTTCAGCGAGCGGCGTCCCCCATTCCTGGGCCCTGGTGAAGTCGTTTTCACTGAGTTGGACGTCAAACACGTTCGGGGCAAGCGTGCGGCCGGCCGAAACGGTGAGCGACTTGTGGTCCAGTTCGCGGCGGAGGCGGCTGGCGATTTCAACGGGTTCCACCTGGGCCCGCGAGCCGGTGGAGAAGACACCGCGGACGGCCTTTTCGATGCCGCGCTCGACCTTGTCCAGCAATCCCATGGTCCTTCTCCTTTCCCCCCGGCTGCGGGGCAGTATTCGTTCCGGAACTCAACCAGCAGCGCAGGTAAGTACGCGGTGCTCCGCCGTGCAGCGGCAGGCACTACTACATCAGATACTACTGGGCAGGCCTGCGAATGACCTTAATCCCCAACGGCCGGGCCGCCGGAAAAGTTCAGTTTCCGGCGTCAGCGGGTGTGGTGGCGCGGCGGGCTTTGGAGGCTTCCGGACGTCAATTAGTGTTTTACCGCTGATGTCCGTTATGCTTGATCTCGCTGCTTTTACAAGGTTGCGGATCGGGGAAACCCGCCGTGATTCGAGGAAAAGAAGTTGCGCGCGAGTGGCGGAACGGCAGACGCGCTGGCTTCAGGTGCCAGTGTCCGAAAGGGCGTGGGGGTTCAAATCCCCCCTCGCGCACGCATCAAAGGAACCCCGGTCTTCGGACCGGGGTTCCTTTGCTTAACCGCAGGGGCGGCGCTACTCCCGTAACGCGCCGAAGCCCCCAATAAGCGCCTCAAGGCCCAGGCTGAACGCCACGTCCGCAGGTTTCCCGTGTCCCTGTGCGGCCAGGCTTCGGACTGCCCCCGTGAAGCTCGGCGTCGATTCCGCCATGCTGCCGGAATCGAAGATGTCGGCCGGGGCAGTCACATCGTAGGCGGAACCAAAGATGAAGGACTCCAGGGCCACGATGGCGGATACGATCCGCTCCTCCGGGAAGCCGGCTGCCCGGAATCCGGCGCTGACCGTCTCATACATGGCGAGGGTCCGGGGCGCGTCAGTCACGGGAAGTACGGCGATGACTGGGATCAGCGGCGTGTGCTCCGCGAAGACGTCCCGGTAGCTCCAGGCCCACTTCCGCACCGCGGACTCCCAGGGTTCTGCCGCGAATGCGGTCACATCGACCAACGCAGTCAGGTGGTCTTCCACGAGCAGGAGCACATCCCGCTTGGATTCCACATGGTTGTAGAGGGCCGACGGCGCGACGTGCAGTGAGCGGGCGAGTGCGGCCATGGTGAGTCCGTCGTAGCCGTTCTCGCTGATGAGGCGCAGGGCCGCTGCCGTGATTCCCGCCAGGTCGAGAACGGCTGCAGCGGGCCGCCCGGCGCGACGCCGCTCCGCGCCGTTTTTCGGCGCGGTTTCGCGCTCCCTGATGCCGGGTGAATTGGCTGGCGGTGCCGGCATTGCTGGCCTTTCTGCGGGCAGTATCCACAGCATTATTCCACCCACCTCTTCCTCGCCGGCCCCACAGCAGCTATAGTTCTCGTAAATGAACGGCATTCATTTAGTGGTTTGCATCACGCGAATTGCCCGAGAAAGGACATCATGCTGAATCTTGACCGCGACGTCGTCATCGTTGGCGCTGGCCCGTCCGGGCTGACCGCCGCCCGCGAGCTGAAGAAGGCCGGCCTCACCGTGGCAGTACTGGAAGCACGGGACCGCGTGGGCGGCCGAACCTGGACCGACACCGTCGACGGGGCCGTGCTGGAAATCGGTGGCCAGTGGGTCTCACCGGACCAGACTGCGCTGCTGGAGCTCCTGGATGAGCTCGGCCTGAAGACCTACTCCCGCTACCGTTCGGGCGAATCCGTCTATATCGGCGCCGACGGTGGGAAGACCCGTTACACCGGCGATTCCTTCCCGGTGAGTGAAGCCACCGGGGAGGAAATGGACAAGCTCATCGGCATCCTGGACAGCCTTGCCGCAGAAATCGGCGCCACCGAACCGTGGGCGCACCCCAAAGCCCGTGAACTGGACACCATCTCCTTCCACCACTGGCTGCGCAAAAACTCCGGCGACGAGGAGGCCTGCAACAACATTGGCCTGTTCATCGCCGGGGGCATGCTCACCAAGCCCGCACACGCATTTTCGGCACTGCAGGCAGTCCTGATGGCAGCCTCCGCCGGGTCCTTCAGCCACCTCACGGACGAGGACTTCATCCTGGACAAGCGGGTTATCGGCGGGATGCAGCAGGTCTCCCTGCTGCAGGCACAGGAGCTGGGTGCCGACGTCGTACTTAACAGTCCGGTGCGCACCGTCACCTGGGAGACGGAAACGGAAGCAGATCACCGCGTCACCGTGGTCGCAGAGCGCGCCACTGTGAACGCCCGGTTTGTGATCATGGCTGTGCCGCCGAACCTCTACTCGAGGGTCTCTTTTGACCCTCCGCTGCCGCGGCGCCAGCACCAGATGCACCAGCACCAGTCGCTGGGCCTGGTGATCAAGGTCCACGCCGTCTACAGCACGCCGTTCTGGCGTGAGGACGGACTTTCGGGAACAGGTTTCGGTGCCGGTTCGCTGGTCCAGGAGGTCTACGACAACACCAACCACGGTGATTCACGTGGAACGCTGGTGGGCTTCGTTTCGGATGAAAAGGCCGACGCCGTCTTCGAGCTGAGTGCCGGGGACCGCCGCCGCGTCATCCTGGAATCGATCGCCGGGTTCCTGGGGGATAAGGCCCTGGAGCCCGAGGTCTACTACGAATCCGACTGGGGCTCGGAGGAGTGGACCCGGGGCGCCTACGCGGCGAGCTACGACCTGGGCGGCCTGCACCGTTACGGCAAGGACCAGCACACCCCCGTCGGCCCTATCTACTGGTGCTCGTCAGACATCGCGGCCGAGGGCTACCAGCACGTTGACGGAGCCATCCGCATGGGCCAGCGCACTGCGGCGGCCATTATTGCTGCGGCGGGCGTTTCCGGTGCGGCGAACAGGGCCGCGGCCGCCGTCGGCTGAGCGCACCAGCCCAAACCATTCAGCGTCGAATGACCATACGAGAGGCAATGCCATGAGTCCCAAAGAAGTGACCGCACAGCCGCCCAGCACCACGGACCCAGGCCGGGCTGACAAAGGCCTGAGCGGGAAGGGCCTGAAGGCCGGAGCGGTGGGGCTGGTGGGCGCCGTCGTGATCGGCGTTTCCTGCATCGCGCCCGCGTACACGCTGACCGCGGCGCTGGGGCCAACGGTATCGGAAGTGGGGGTTCAGCTGCCGGCGGTGTTCCTGGTGGGCTTTATCCCCATGATCCTGGTGGCGTTCGGCTACCGCGAACTGAACAATGCCATGCCCGACGCCGGCACCTCGTTCACGTGGGCATCGCGCGCCTTTGGCCCGTGGATCGGCTGGATGGGTGGCTGGGGGCTGATTGCGGCCACCATCATTGTGCTGTCCAACCTGGCGGCTGTCGCCGTCGACTTCTTCTACCTCATGCTGGCCCAGCTGTTCGGGAACCCGGAACTGGGCGAACTGAGCAAGAACCTGCCGCTGAACATCGCCACCACCCTGGTGTTCATCGCCCTGGCCTGCTGGATTTCCTACCGTGGCATGGAAACCACCAAGGGCGTGCAGTATGTATTGGTGGCGTTCCAGTTGCTGGTTTTGGGCTGGTTTGCCGTTGCTGCCTTCAGTCACGTTGCCGGCGGCACGGCGTTTGATGCGACTGCCATTTCACCGGACTGGTTCAACCCCTTCGCGGTTGGATCCTTCTCAGCCTTTGCTGCCGGGGTTTCCCTCTCCATCTTCATTACTGGGGCTGGGACGTCACCCTGACCATGAATGAGGAAACCAAAAATCCGGAGAAGACCCCTGGGCGGGCGGCCACCGTCACCGTCGTGGTCATTGTGGCGATCTACATGACCGTTGCGTTGGCCACCCTTTCCTTTGCCGGCGTGAGCGACACCGGCCTGGGCGCGGGGAATCCGGAGAACCAGTCGAGTATCTTTGCTGTCCTCGCCGGGCCGGTCATGGGACCATTCGCCATTCTGATGTCCCTCGCCATCCTGAGCAGTTCTGCCGCATCGCTGCAGTCCACGTTTGTCTCGCCGGCGCGGACCATGCTGGCGATGGGCCACTACCAGGCACTCCCGGCCAGCTTCGGCAAAGTCAGCCCGCGTTTCAAGTCCCCGAACTACGCCACGATCGCCGCCGGCGTTGCCGCCGCAGCGTTCTACGTCATCACCCGGACCACCTCTGAGAACGCGCTGTGGGACACCATCACAGCGCTGGGCATGATGATCTGCTTCTACTACGGCCTTACGGCCCTGGCTTGTGTCTGGTTCTTCCGGGCAGAGGCGTTCAGCAATGGCCGCGCCTTCTTCTTCAAGTTCCTGGCGCCGTTGCTGGGTGGCGTCATCCTGCTGGTGATGTTCCTCAAGACAGCCTCCGATTCCATGGACCCCGAGTACGGCTCCGGATCATCGGTGGGCGGCGTGGGGATGGTGTTCATCCTGGGCATGGGCGTGATCCTTCTGGGCGTGGTGATCATGCTGGTGATGTCCCGGCTGCGGCCCGAATTCTTCAAGGGGCAGGTGCTGGCCCGCGGGAACTGAGCTTCCCCGCGACGGCCTGCCGGGCCGCGGCTTTTCCGCCTCCGACAGCTTTTCCCCGCCCGACGGTCCAATCCCCCGGTAACGCGGCGGGGAATGGACCACCAGGCGGGGAATGCCGAGCCGGGCTGGTGTGGTGCGTGGCTCCTAGCGGGCGGCGGCCGGCTCCAGTTTCTCCGACGCGGCGCCTGCTGGCTCCTGCTCGGGGGCTGTCTCCCCACCAGGCGTGGAGGTGTGGCGGCGCTCTTTCAGGAAGTAGACCAGCCCGGCGGCGACAGTGGATGCCGCGGCCAAGGCAAACAGGCCGGGCACAACGCTGCCGGTGCCCTCCTTGATGAGGCCGAAGCCGAACGGTGCCACGAAGCCGCCGAGGTTGCCCAGGGAGTTGATGATGGCGATGGCCGGGGCCAGGACCATCGGGTGCAGGCCTGACTGCGGAATGGTCCAGAACAGCGGCGAGGCGCTCTTGAAGCCCATGGCCGCGATAGCCAGGAAGACGAGTGCCAAGACCGGCGTGGCGACGGCAGCGGCAAGCGTGCCGACTGCGGCGACCAGGAGCGCCACCACCAGCAGGGGCCGCTTGGACGTCGCCTTGTCCTGCATCTTGGCGGCAAAATACATCGCGACGACGGCGCACACCCACGGGATGGCGGACAGGAAGCCGACGCTCAGGTCCGTGGTGCCGGGAATCTGCTTCACGATGCTGGGAAGCCAGAACGTGTTGGCGTAAATGGAAAGCTGGATGGAGAAGTAGATGCCGCACAGCAGCAGGATCTGCGGGTTGAGCAGCATCTTCCAGCGGTTGACCGTCGCGCCGAGCTCGGTGGTGTGCCGGGCGTCCTCCGCCGCGATGGCGCCCACAAGGGCAGTCTTCTCACCGGCCGAGAGCCACTTGGCATCCTGGATCTTGGCATCCAACAGGAAGAACACCACGATGCCCACCACCACCGAGAGCACGCCTTCGAAGCCGAACAGCCACTGCCAGCCACGGATCCCCAAGAGGTCGTCCAGGCTCAGGAGCATGCCGGCGATGGGCCCGGACAGAGCCGCCGCAATGGATGAGCCGGCGATGAAGATGGCGGTCGCCTTGCCGCGCTGGCCCGCCGGGACCCAGCGGGCAAAGTAGAAGATGACGGCCGGGAAGAATCCCGCTTCGGCGGCGCCCAGCAGGAAGCGGAGCACGTAGAACATCATTTCATTCTGGACGAAGGCCATGAGGAACGAGACGATGCCCCAGCTGACCATGATGCGGGCCAGCCACACCTTCGCGCCAAACTTCTCCATCATGACGTTGCTGGGAAGCTCGAAGATGGCATAGGCGATGAAGAACAGCCCCGCTCCGAAGCCGTAGGCGGCCGCCCCGATGCCAACATCGGCCTGGAGATGCTCCTGGGCGTAACCGATGTTGGAGCGGTTGAGCTGGTTGCACACCAGCATGACCAGCATGATGGGCAGCACCCGCTTGAAAAACTTCTTCGTGGCGAGTGCCACATCCGTGACAGCGGTGTCTACAGACTGCATGAGGGGAATCCTTCGAATTTTGTGCGCTGAAGTTGGTTGACCATTGACAGCGCTGTGGTGCGCACCACAGCAAGTGGGGTCCACTTTATTCGGGGATTTTGATGCGCGTCCAACACGTAGTTTGCATGCTTTGATGCCCTCGGAGCATCACGGGAGGTCGTTGCCCGAAAGCCCTACGGTGCCGGGCGAACGGAAGCCTTGAACCGGCGTCGGGAATTCGCCAGGTGACTTCGCATCGCAGCGGCTGCCGCGCCTTCGTCGCCGTCAGCAATGGCGGCGGCGATGGACCGGTGCTCATGGATCACCTGGTCGAAGTGGTCCCGCGCGTAATGCTCGACGCCGGTCATTAGCCGGGTGCGCGGCATCGCGATCATCGTCTGGCCCAGGGCAGCCAGGCAGTCGGAGTAGAAGGGGTTGCCGGAAGCGGCTGCGATGGCGCGGTGGAAATCGAAGTCGGCCTTCATGGCGTGGCCGGGGTGGTCCGCGCTGGAGGTGAATTGTTCCAGGGCGGCGTTGACCGCCCTGAGCTGGCGGTCGGAGTGGTTGCGGGCGGCCAGCGCCGCTGCCTCGGCCTCCACCCCCATCCGGAATTCGAGCAGGTGGAGGCGGTCCTCGACGCTGGCCACGGGCCGGCTGCCGGGAACCGGCTGGTGGCCGTCGTCGGGCGGGGTCAGCGCGAAGCTGCCCCGCCCGCGTTCAGTTTCCACGAGCCCCTCGGCCTGGAGCCGCGTCAGCGCCGAGCGCACCACCGTGCGGCTGACATTGAAATCGCCCATCAGCGTGTTTTCGCTCGGAAGTTTGTCTCCCGGCTGGATGGCGCCGTCCACGATGCGCATGCGAAGCTCTGCGGTGAGGTCCGCGGTCAGGTTCCGGGTCATGCGTTCAAGGTTACGCGCCGAACTCCACGGTCTCGGTGGTCCAGGCGCGTGCCTGGTCACTGAGGGTCACGCCGAGGCCCGGGCGGTCCGGCACGATCATCCGGCCGTTCTTGGTTTCCAGGCGTTCGTTGAAGAGCGGGTCCAGCCAGTCGAAGTGCTCCACCCACGGTTCGCGCGGGTAGGCCGCGGCGAGGTGCAGGTGGATTTCCATGGCGAAGTGCGGTGCCAGGCCCAGGCCGCGTTCGTCCGCGAGGGCGGCGAGGCGCAGGAACTGGGTGATGCCGCCGACGCGCGGCGCGTCCGGCTGGATGATGTCGCAGCCGTTGGCGTTGATGAGGCCCTTGTGCTCGGCCACCGAGGCCAGCATCTCGCCGGTGGCGATAGGGGTGTCCAGGACGTTGGCGAGGTGGGCATGGCCCTCGAAGTCGTAGGCGTCCAGCGGCTCTTCGATCCAGATCAGGTTGAACTGCTCCAGCTGGCGTCCCATGCGCAGGGCGGTGGCCCGGTCCCACTGCTGGTTGGCATCCACCATCAGGGGAACATCCCAGCCGATGTGTTCGCGGATGCCGGCCACGCGGCGAAGATCCTCGGCCGTGTCCGGCAGGCCAACCTTGATCTTGATGCCGCCGATGCCCTCCTCCAGGAGGACGGTGGCCCGGGCCTTGACCTCCTCGAGAGAAGCGTTAAGGAAGCCGCCGGACGTGTTGTAGGTCTGGACGGAGTCGCGGTAGGCGCCGAGGAACTTGGCCAGTGACAGGCCGGCCCGCTTGGCCTTGAGGTCGTACAGGGCAATATCAATGGCGGCGAGGGCCTGGGTGGCGACGCCCGAACGGCCAACGGAGGCGCCGGCCCACAGCAGTTTGGTATAGATCTTGCCGATGTCGTTGGGGTCCTCGCCGATGAGTCCCTCGGCCACTTCCTTGGCGTGGGCATACTGGGCGGGGCCGCCGGCGCGCTTGGAGTAGCTGAAGCCGATGCCGCTGTGCCCGAGTTCGGTGGTGATTTCGGCGAACAGGAACACCACTTCGGTCATGGGCTTCTGCCGGCCGGTGAAAACCTTGGCATCGCTGATGGGGACGGCCAGCGGCAGCCGGGCGGTGGAAAGCTTGACGTGCCGGATGAAGTCGACGGTACTCATTGATGCTCCTCGAAAGCAGGCTGTCCGGGCTGCATTGCCCTCACACATAGGATACAAGTCTGAAGCTTGTAATACAAGCATCGCTTGTGGTGCCGCTGTCTCCCGCCGGTGTCCCGTAAGCCTGGTCCGTTCCTTGACGACGGTCCGTTCGAATTCGGCGAAGCGCCCCTCACCGACAGCACGAGGTTTGCCATAGGTGGGTTCTCGTCCGTGATGCCAGGTGAGCCTTGCGAACTCCACGCGCACACCCTTGTCGGTCGGCGTCTGGACGAGTGAGCGCAGGCGGTCCGGTTTCAGGCGTGTGCCTGACGTCAGGTTTGGGTGTGCTTCAGCCTGACAACAGGGGGCGAGAAGTCCGTCCAAATTCTTTCTGTTTCTGTTGAGACTTGGCAACGCGGCGCAAGGAAAGCTGAAGGGGCTGAGCTCGGTGGATACCGAATTCAGCCCCTTCAGCTCCTACGCTCACGTGATCTGGTTACCTCGCGGGTGAGTTATTTCTTTTCGGGGAGGAACATTGCCTTTTCCAGCGGTGTCACGGTGAGTGATTTGAGCTGGGCGCTCCCGCCTTCGGCGAAGAGGGCCATCTTGTCGGCTCCTGGGTTGGGGAACACCTGGTCGGTGATGGTTTTTAGGCCGTCCTGGGCGAACACCTCCACGGAGGAACGGTCGAGGTAGATCCGCAGGGTGACGTTGCCGTTCTTGTCCAGGGTGACGGGGGCGTCCTCGATGGAGGCGAAGGCAGGGTGGAAGGTTGTGTTGCCGGATTTTGTGCGGTCAACGAACATCTTCCCGGTCGTGGCATCGTAGCCGATGACGGTGGCTGAGTTTCCGTCGCCCAGGACGGTGATGCCGGATTTTGTTGCGGTACCGGGGGCGAAGGTGATGTCCACCTGCTGCACCTGGCCTGCCGACTGTGCGGGCAGCGGGTGCGTCCCTGCGGAAATCGGGCCGCCCTTCCTGTCGTTATAGGTGACCTTCCCTCCCAGTTTTTCCACCTGCTTTACGGCACTTTGGGCGAGGCGGGGGCCGTCAGGGGTTTGCGTGAGTTTCACTTCGCGGGGCAGGGCCATGGCGCTGCGCCAGGGGCTGGTTGGGATGTTGTTGGCGTAGTCCCAGTTGTTCATCCAGCCCAGCATGACCCGCTTGTCGTCGGGCATATTGGCGAAGGATACGGTGGCGTAGTAGTCCCGTCCGTAATCCAGCCAGTCATAGGACTCCAGCCGGGACGTCGCTGCTGTGGAGCTTGCTGTGAATTCGTCGGCGAGTATATGCCCCCAGCCGAACCTGTTGTTATCGACAACCTTGATTTGTGCCTGCTGGCCAACAAATTCCTTGACATTCCATGATGCCCAGTCCAAGGTCTCGCTGTCGTTGCCGGTGGCCGTACGGACCACCTGCCCGTTGACTACCAAGTTCACTGTTTCTTCATCGGACCTGGGAACAGCGGCAGTGTCAGTGAGCATGACGTGGTCAAGGGTCACGTGCCCCCACCCCCCGGTAGCTTGGTCAACGATCCTCAACTGTGCATTCTGGCCCGCGAATTCCGAAACGTCCCAGCCTTTCCAGTTCAGCACCCCGGCGTTGTCGCCGGCCAGGGAGCGGACCACACTGCCATTGATGAGCAGCTCGACGGCCAAGGTCTGTCCGGAGTCGGCCGGGCGGTTGCCGCCGCCGACCAGCATGCTCATGAAATTCTTCGTGATGGGGAAATCGGGTGATGTCAGGGTACCCTGCCGGTCATCACCGGGTACGGTGCCGGCTTCGAACGTATTGATCCGTTTGGCGCCAAGGTAAAAGTCCCCACCGCTGGTGGCTGGCTGGAAATTGGGGGTCAGGTCTCCTGTGCCGGTCCAGCCGGCATCGGCCAGCGTCGTCCCCTCGGGAACCTCGAAGCCCCCAAACTTGAGCTCCCCCTCGGGCGGGTTATTGTCCAGCTTGTCGGAGACGCGGGGGTGCTTGCCCCCGCCAACGAGGAAATTCAGGTAGTCATCGGTCACCGTGAAGGTTGGTGACTGCATGGAACCGAGGGGCCAGTCGCCGTCGTTGAAGGAGTTGCTCAGTCCGCTGCCGCCGAATCCGGTCACCAGGTTCTGACCGGGCAGGGAACCGGTCGCCGGGGCGTCACCGAAGGGGCCGTTCTTCCAGTTGCCCGGTTCGTTGTTCACGGTCCAGCCGTTGTAGGTTCCGTCGTTGAATCCGGCGAGGACTGTGCCGGCCGGTGCCACAGTGGCGGGTTCGGTGGTTTCGGAGGTGAAGGTGGTGCCGTCGAAGTCGCCCACGAAGTACTGGCCGGCGGAGCCGCCAGCCACGCCGCCGGGATTGATGTTGACCACCATGACCCATTTGATGTTTTTCTTGTCGCCATCTACGGCCAGGGGGAACAGGTCGGGGCATTCCCACTGTCCGCCGGTGGCGTTGGCTGGCCCGAACTCGCTCAAAGCGGTCCAGTCCTTGAGGTTGTCGGACTTGTACAGGACGACCTTGTGCTCCTGCGCCTCCACCGCGGTCATGACCCAGTAGCCGCCGCCGGGTTTGCCATACCAGAACACCTTGGGATCCCGAAAGTTGGCCGAATTCCGGTTCAGCACGGGATTGCCTGAGTATTTCGTCCAGGTCTGGCCGTCGTCCAGGCTGTAGGCCAGGGACTGCGCCTGCAGGCCGCGGTGTGGAGAAGCATCCTTGTAGGCGCTGGTGTAGATCGCAATCATCGGGGGATTCTTTTTGGTTCCCAAACCGGAGGTATTGTCCTTGTCCACGACGATGCTGCCGGAGAAAACATCCTCTTCCGCATCAGTGGAGATAGCCAGCGGCTGTTCTTCCCAGTGGACGAGGTCCTTGGACGTGGCATGGCCCCAGGACATGTTCCCCCACGTGTTCCCGGAGGGGTTGTGCTGGTAGTACATGTGATAGACGCCCTTGTGGAAGACGAGCCCGTTGGGGTCGTTCATCCAGTTCTTTTCCGGCGTGTAATGGATGGCCGGTCGGTGCTGCTCATCCCCGAGTTCGGCCGCGGAGGCCGGTAAAGAACCCGCCAGTGCGGCGGCCAGCGTCAGTCCCGCCAGCGTCAGTGCAGAAACGCCATGCGTCCTGCGGGTAGTCGTATTTTTCATATGCCTGATTCGCCCTTCATCGCGCGTCGCCGTTAGACAACGTTGTCAGTGCGAAGGACACTAGGTGATGTCCGTTAGACAAGTCAACGGTCTCCGGCGGAGTTGGAATCGCCTCCCCGCGGCACCTCCGATGGGCCTGCCAAGTGGCGGCGGGCAGCAAAAAGTTCCCCACCAGCGGCGAGCGGGAAGGGAACGATTCGTGGCCGGATTTGGCCGGGGGGCTACTCCACCGGCAGGAGCCAGGTCAGCTCCGAGGCGTCCCCTTCGATGTGGCGGGTCAGTTCCTGGTTGAACGTGGCGCCGTAGTCGGCGCTGATGTGTTCCTGGAATGCGGCTTCATCACGGTAGACCTCGAAGACAAAGTACTCCCGGGGGTTTTCTTCCCTGGTGTAGGGAAGAAACAGCTCGTTGCCCGGTTCCTGGCGGACGCGCCGGGTCAGTTCGAGCATCATCTCCGCTACGCGGGCTTCGCTGCCTGGTTGGACGGTGAACTCGGCGTACAGGGTTTTGGTCATCATTGATGCCTTTCAGGTCGATGGGTTCGTCTGATTGTGCGGGAAGCCTTAGCCGTGTCAGGCCGGGGGGAGGAGCTCCCCGGAGCCCCTTTGTATCAGCTCGGACGGCACAACATAGGTGTGCGGGGACTGTTTGTCGCCATCGATCCGGGCCAGCAGCCGCTCGGCGGCAAGCTTCCCGATCCGCTCCGGGTGCTGGGCGATGACGGTCACGCCGGGGTCCATCATGTCTGCAAGAGTGAAGTCATCGAACCCGATCAAGGCCACGCGTTTGCTGAGCCCGAGCTCTCGCAAGGCACGCATGGCGCCGAAGGTGACGAGGTTTTGGCTCGAGAAGATTGCAGTCGGTGGTTCCGTAGCGGTGAGAAGCTCCAACGCAGCCAGCCTTGCTGATTCTTCGTCGTGAAGGTTTTCGCGGACGGGAACTGTTGAGGTGGGAATTCCCTGTCGACCGAGCTCCTCAATGAACCCCCTCCGGCGTTCCCGGGCGGTCTGGATGTCTGTGCGGTCCCCCAGATACGCGAGCCTGCTGTGGCCGCGGCTGATCAGGTGTCTGGCTGCCTTCGCGGCGCCGGTGGCGTTGTCCGTCACGACGGCGTCTGCTTCAATTCCTACCGGTTCACGGTCTATGAAGACCAGCGGCAGGTCCCGGGAGTGCTCCGGGATCACATAGGCCTGGCTCCTGGTGATCGGCGTGAGGATTAGCCCGTCAACGCGTCGGCCCAGGAATGCTGCAACTATGGCCTTCTCCCTCTGGGGGTCATCATCGAGGCTGGCTGCAAAAACGGCTATTCCTCTCGCGCCGAGCGCATCTTCCATGGCACGGTTGATCTCCCCGCTGAACGGGTTGGAGACACTTGGAAGCAAGAGGCCCACCGAGAGTGTCCTCCTGCCTGCCCGGCGCAGGCTGCCGGCCGCCATGTCCAGCTGGTAGTTGAGCTGCTGGGAAGCGTTGAGCACCTTGCTGCGGGTGGCTTCGGACACGCCGGGTTCGTCATTGATCACCCTGGAGACGGTCTTAATCCCGACGCCCGCCAGCGCGGCCACGTGGCGCATTGTTGGACGGCTCGCGGACAGCGCCGGCTGGCTACGACTGGACATCGTTGTCAAAATAATCGCTCCTCCTAGTTGCATCTATTGACTCTCCCGTGTGATGCTGCTTACATCGTACATGACATCGTTGTCGAGGCCTGGGAGGGCCTCAAACACCAGGAGATTCAATGTTGAGTTCCAAAGCCCCCCGTTCAACGGCCACCCGCATCCTCGCTGCCGGAGCAGCCCTGACCCTGGGAGCACTCAGTCTTTCTGCATGCGGCGGCAGTTCCAGCGGTCCGTCTGCCAGTGGAGGGACCGCTGACGAAAAAGTCGGCGTCTCCCTCATCGTCAAAACCACCACCAACCCGTTCTTCGTCTCCATGCAGGACGGGGCGAAGAAGGCCGCCGAAGCGAACGGCGTAGACCTGAAGCTCGCGGCAGGAAAAGCCGACGGCGACGAGGACACCCAGATCCAGGCCATCGAAAACGCAATCTCCAAGGGCGACAAGGGAATTCTGATCACCCCTAACGGCCCGTCCGTCGTGGATGCCCTGAAGAAGGCCAAGGACGCCGGCCTATTCGTAATCGCCCTGGACACGCCGCCGGACCCGGCCGACGCCGCTGACATCACCTTCGCCACGGATAACTTCGCCGCCGGGGAGCTGATCGGCAAATGGACCGCAGCGCAGCTCAGCGGCAAGAAGGCCACCATCGCCCTCGTCGACCTCTTCGACGACAAGATCGTTTCCGTGGACTACAACCGGGACCAAGGCTTCCTGACCGGGCTGGGTATCGCCACTGCGGACAAGAAGAAGAACGGCGACGAGGCCAAAACCGGCAAGTACACCGGCGGCAAAGGCGGCGACTACGAGATCGTCGGCAACCAGGCCTCCCAGGGCAACGAGGACGGCGGCCGCACCGCCATGGAAACACTCCTGTCCAAGAACCCGAACATCAACGTCATCTACACCATCAACGAACCTGCCGCCGCCGGCGCCTTCGAAGCACTGAAGTCCGCCGGCAAGGACAAGGACGTGCTGGTCGTTTCGATCGACGGCGGCTGCACCGGCGTCAACAACGTCAAGTCCGGCGTCATCGGCGCCACCGCCCAGCAGTACCCGGTCAAAATGGCCGAACTTGGCGTGAAAGCCATTGTTGACCTCGCCAAGACCGGCAAGAAGCCCGCCAACTCCGAAGGCCTGGACTTCTTCAACACCGGTGTCGAACTCGTCACCGACAAGCCCGCCGACGGCATCAAGAGCATCACCACCACCGCTGCTTCCGACATCTGCTGGGGAAAGTAACCACCCAGCTTCACGGCGGGGCGGGGAGGCCGGAGCCGCTATCGCCCCGCCCCCCGCGCTTGCCTACCAAGCTAGCTCCGCTCTAGCTACCATCACTGAAGATCAGGACCCATCGTGACCCAGCAACAGACCGCCGGCCCGCCCAGCGCCGGGCATGCCGACCTGGCGGAGGAATTCCTTGACCGCCAGACACCGCTTAGCCGGATACGCAATATCCTCCACCGCTATCCTGCCGTCAGCCCTGCCCTCGTCCTCCTCATCGCGGTGGTCGTGTTCGGCCTCCTCAATGACAGGTTCCTGCGGGTTGAAAACCTCTCGCTGATTACCCAGCAGGTCTCCGTCGTCGGCACCCTCGCCATCGCGCAGACACTCATCATTCTCACAGCCGGCATCGACCTGTCCGTCGGAGCCGTGATGATCCTGTCCTCCATGGTCGTCGCCCAGCTCGCCGTCAATAACGGACTTCCCGCGCCCGTTGCCCTGCTGGCAGGCCTGATCGTCGGACTCGCCGCCGGAGCCCTCAACGGATTCCTGGTCACCAGGTTCCGGCTCCCCCCGTTCATCGTCACCCTGGGTACGCTGAACATTTTCATCGCCCTGACGCTGCTGTACTCCAACGGAGCGACAGTGCGCGGCTCGGCGATGCCGGATCTGCTGACCTGGACAGGCACCACGTTCCCGGTGGGCCCGGTGAGGATCTCCACCGGCGTCGTCGTGATGCTCCTGCTGTACATCGCCATTGCGTTCATCCTGGGCAAGACCGCCTGGGGCCGGCATGTCTACGCCGTGGGCGATGACAAGGAAGCCGCCCGACTGGCCGGCATCGCCGTGAACAAAGTCCTCATGAGCGTCTACCTCGCTGCCGGCGCCGTTCTGGCCATCGGAGCATGGATCCAGATCGGCCGCACCAACGCAGCCAGCCCCAACGCCGGTGTGGACCTGAACCTGGACTCCATCACCGCAGTCGTCATCGGCGGAACCAGCCTCTTCGGCGGCCGCGGCTCCGTCTGGGGAACGCTCCTCGGCGCCCTGATCGTGGGCGTCTTCCGCAACGGGCTTTCCCTCGCCGGTTTGGACGTTTTGTACCAGACCCTCGCAGTGGGCGTCCTGATCATCCTCGCTGTGTCCATCGACCAGTGGATCCGAAAGGTCAAGTCATGACCATGACAGAATCTGCAGCCCAGCACATCGCCACCCGCGAACCCATCCTGACGGCCAGGAACCTCGTCAAGACCTTCGGCCGCGTCGTCGGCCTGGACGGAGTCAGCCTCGACCTCTACCCGGGCGAAGTCCTGGCAATCATCGGCGACAACGGCGCCGGGAAATCAACCCTGATTAAGTGCCTGACCGGAGCAGAAGTCCCGGACTCCGGCGAGCTCTTTGTCTCAGGACAGCCGGTGCACTTCAAACGTCCCCAGGACGCCAGGGTCCACGGCATCGAAACCGTGTACCAGAACCTGGCAGTCTCGCCGGCCCTGGATGTCGCCTCCAACCTCTTCCTTGGCCGGGAGGAAAGGCGCGCGGGAATCCTCGGGAGCGTGTTCCGGATGCTCGACACCAAAGGTATGCGCCTGAAGGCCAAGCAGGAGCTGACCCGGCTGGGCATCTCCACGCTCCAGGACGTGACCGTGCCGGTGGAGAACCTCTCCGGCGGCCAGCGCCAAGCCGTTGCCGTGGCCCGTGCAGCAGCGTTCGGTTCAAAGGTTGTCGTGCTCGATGAGCCCACAGCGGCACTCGGCGTCCGGGAATCCAACCAGGTCCTGCAGCTTGTCCGCGACCTCCGGGACCGCGGCCTGCCAGTGATCCTGATCAGCCACAACATGCCCCACGTGTTTGACGTGGCGGACCGGATCCACATCCAGCGCCTCGGCAAGTGCGCGGCCACCATCACGCCGCAATCACACAACATGACCGATGCAGTGGCGATCATGACCGGCGCAGCCACCGCCTGAATTACTGCTGTCCCCACGTCAGTCCGCAGACCGGTAACCGGTCCGCGGACTGACGTGGCTTGGACCGCCGCCACCACCAGATTCCCACGAGAGACAGACCATGGATTACCTCAAAACAGCCCGGCATGCCGCCCACCAGCCCCTGGACGTCATGGTCGTAGGCGAAGCGCTGATCGACGTGGTGACAACCTCACACGGCCGGGTGGAACACCCCGGCGGCTCGCCCGCCAATGTCGCCTACGGACTTGGCCGCCTCGGCGTAACCACAGGTCTGCTCACGGCCATCGCCCCGGACCCCCGGGGGAACTCTATAGAAAACCATCTCCTCAGCGCAGGAGTCATACTTCTGCCCGGATCAAAATCCCTCGCCCGGACGGCCTCGGCAACAGCAACACTTGCACCGGACGGTTCCGCAAGGTACGACTTCGACATTTCCTGGGACCTTGCCCCAACAGCCCCTGCCTACTTCCCAAAAATACTGCACACCGGATCCATCGCTACGTTCCTTAGCCCCGGTGCCAGCGCCGTGAAGGCTCTGCTCGAACAGGCCCACAGACAATGCATGATCACCTATGACCCCAACATCAGGCCAGCCCTGCTCGGCAGCCACGCCGAAGCGAAAGCCATCTTCGAAGAGCTCGTGGCCTTAACCGACGTCGTCAAACTCAGCGACGAGGACGCCCAGTGGCTGTACCCCCAAAAGAGCTTGGACGAAACCGCAACCCACATCCTCGGACTGGGTACCGGACTCACCATCATCACCAAAGGCGCCGAAGGCTCACACTTCACCACCGCCGCGGCCAACATCAGCATCCCTGCCGTGAAAACCAAAGTTGCAGACACCATCGGCGCCGGAGACTCCTACATGTCCGCCCTGATCCTGGGCTTCCTCACCCGGGGAACCGAAGGCTTCGCCCCGGCCGTCCTTGAACAACTAGGACACACCGCAGCTGCAGCCGCGGCCATCACAGTACAGCGCCCTGGCGCGAACCCCCCGAGCCTGGAAGAACTCAAAGTGGCAATGGAAGCACATGCCGCCGCCCAATACGCTGGAGCCTAAAGCACATCACCAGCAAAGCCCGGCCCCACCAGGAGTACCTCGTCGCGGCACCGGGTTGGGTTGATCACGCGCTGCAGCAGGAGAAAATGCAAGACAGCGGGACGGGAGTTCTCGAAGATCAATCCCGGCCCTAGCCCACCAGCCAGGCGACAACCACCAGTGCCCCCACGCTGAGCACCGTGGTGCACAGGATGACGTCGCGGGCCACGGTCATGCCGCGGCCGTAGGGGGAGGCGAAGAGGAAGACGTTCTGGGCGGTGGGCAGTGCGGCCATGATCACGCTGGCCAGGAGGTGCTGGCCTTCCAGCCCAAAGACAAAGCGGCCCAGCACCCACACAATGAGCGGCATGCCGGCAATTTTAAGGAAGGTGGCCACGAAGGTTTCAACCCGGCCATCATCCTTCTGCAGCGGTGCCCGGCCGGCGAGGGAGAGCCCGAAGGCGAGCAGGACCATGGGCACGGCCCCGCCCGCCAGCATGTCGATCGGCTTCTGCAGCAGGTCCGGAGCGTCCCAGCCCGTCAGTGCGACGACGGCTCCCAGGGCCGAGGCGATGATCATGGGATTCGCGAACGGCGTGAGCAGCATCTTTTTCCACGAGATTTTGGAACCCGAAGCCAAGCCCATGACTGTGAGGTAGAAGGGGGCCATCACCAGGAGCTGGACCAGCAGTACCGGCGCCACGTGCTGGGCCGTTCCCACCGCATAGAGGGAAACGGGGATGCCGATGTTGTTGGCGTTGGCGTAGCTGCTGGCCATGGCCCCGACGGCGGTTTCCGCCACCGGGCGCCGGAAGAACAGGAAGCTCGCCAGAGCATAGAGAAGCCCCACTATCGCTGCGGAGAGCAGTGCCAGCGGGGCGTCGGTCCCGAGGGCGGCGCGGATGTCGCTGCCGGCCACCACGGTGAAGAGCAGGGCGGGGTTGGTGACGTAGTAGGCGGTGCGGGTCAGTGCACCCTGGACCTCCGGTCCCAGAACCCGCAGCCGGGCGGCAAAATAGCCCACGGCAATGACGGCGGAGACGATCAGGATTCCGGAAACTACGCCGCCCACAAATGCGCCCTTCTATTTAACTGTTGGGGTTCCGCACGGCCGTCTCCTCTCACGGAGAGGGGTCCGGCCGTGCGGAATTAGTTCGTCTTGCCGCAGGCCGGGGCTAGCGCACCAGGCAGGGCCGCTTCGGGTCGAAGGACCAGCCGTTCACGTAATACTGCATGCCGATGCTGTCGTCCCGGGCATCGAGCCCGTGCTGCAGGTACAGCTCGTGGGCCTTGTCCAGGGCGGCGCGGTCCAGTTCGATGCCAAGCCCGGGCGCATCGGGCACGGAGATGGCTCCGTCGCGGATCTGCAGCGGGTTCTTGGTAAGACCCTGTCCGTCCTGCCAGATCCAGTGTGTGTCCAGCGCGGTGATCTCGCCCGGCGCGGCCGCACCGGTGTGGGTGAACATGGCCAGCGAGATGTCGAAGTGGTTGTTCGAGTGCGAGCCCCAGGTGAGGCCAAACTCGTTGCACAGCTGCGCCACCCGGACTGAGCCGGACATGGTCCAGAAGTGCGGATCCGCCAGGGGGATGTCCACGGCGTTGCTGCGGATGGCATGGGACATTTCCCGCCAGTCGGTGGCAATCATGTTGGTGGCGGTCTTGAGGCCGGTGGCACGGCGGAATTCCGCCATCACCTCGCGGCCGGAGAACCGGCCTTCGGCACCGCAGGGATCCTCCGCATAGGCAACGACGCCCTGCATCCGTTTGCCGAGGCGGATGGCTTCTTCCAGGAGCCAGCCGCCGTTCGGGTCGAGGGTCACCCGCGCCTCGGGGAAACGCTGGTGCAGAGCGGTGACCACATCAACTTCGTCGTCCCCGGACAGCACGCCGCCCTTGAGCTTGAAGTCGCTGAAGCCATATCGCTCCTGGGCGGCCTCGGCCAGGGCCACCACGGCTTCGGGGGTCATGGCCTCGTGCCGGCGCAGCTTCTCCCAGCGGTCCGACGGCGCGTCCTCCACCAGGTAGGGAAGGTCGGTTCGGGCGTGGTCACCAATGAAGAAGAGGTATCCCAGCATGGGCACCGAGGTGCGCTGCTGCCCGTCACCGAGCAGTTCCGCGACGGGAACGCCGAGGAACTGGCCGTGCAGGTCAAGCAGGGCGGACTCGACGGCGGTGACGGCATGGACCGTGGTGCGCAGATCGAAGGTCTGCAGGCCGCGGCCACCGGCGTCGCGGTCTGCGAATTCCGCGGCAATCTCGCGCAGGAGCGACCGGAACCGTGCCACCGGCTTGCCCTTGATCAGGGCGCCGGCTTCCTCGATGGTCGCCTTGATTTTCTCGCCGCCGGGCACTTCGCCGAGGCCGGTGCGGCCCTCGGAATCGGTAATGATGACCACGTTGCGGGTGAAGAACGGGCCGTGCGCGCCGCTGAGGTTCATCAGCATGCTGTCGTGGCCCGCCACCGGAACCACTTCGATACGGGCAATGGTGGGCTGGGTGCTCATGCGCTGACCTCTGCATCTGCAGCAACAACGGTGCCGTCGATCCGGCGGTTGAGCTGCCACGGGTTCTCATCCTGCAGTGCCGCGGGCAGCAGTTCCTGGGGGAGGTTCTGGTAGGCGACGGGCCGCAGGAACCGGTTGATGGCCAGGGTGCCGACTGAGGTGGTGCGGGTGTCGGAGGTGGCGGGGAACGGGCCGCCGTGGACCATGGCATGGCCGACTTCGACGCCGGTGGGCCAGCCGTTGACGATGATCCGGCCCACTTTCTGTTCGAGTGCCGGGATCAGGGGTGCCGCCGTCGCGTAGTCCTCCTCGGTGAGCTGCAGGGACGCCGTGAGCTGGCCCTCGAGCCGGCCGATGGCTTCCAAAAGCTCGGCGGTGGAGGAGTAGCGGATCACCAGCGACGCGGCGCCGAAGATCTCCTGGTGCAGGACATGGTTGGTGACGAAGTCCCTGACCTGCGTGCCGAAGATGGCGGGGGCAGGGGCGTTTTCCGTGGGGCCGGCGGTGCCCTGACCAACGACGGTGACGCCGTCCGCGGAGCCCAGTGCCTCGGCGCCGGCGTTCCAGGATCCGGCGATGCCCTCGGTGAGCATGGTCTGTCCCGCGCAGGCGGAAACGGCGCGGCCGACGGCGGCAGCGAACTTGTCGCCCAGTTCGCCTGCGGGGGCGAACAGGAGTCCGGGGGAGGTGCAGAGCTGCCCTGAGCTGCCGGTGACCGCGGTGACGTACTGCTGGGCGAGGGCGTCGATCTGCGCGGCGGAGCCGCTAAGAGCGCCGTCGAACACAAACACCGGGTTCAGCGAGGACATTTCCGCGTACACGGGAATCGGCTCCGGCCGGGCGGCGGCGGTGCGCATGAGCGCGATGCCGGCGGACTGCGAGCCGGTGAAGCCGACGGCCTTGATGGCCGAATCGGCAACGAGGGCCTGGCCGATGCTGCTGCCGGGGCCGTAGATCAGGGAGAAGACGCCGGGGTGCAGGCCCGCATCGGCAACGGCCTTGGCAATGGCCTGGCCCACCAGTTCGCCGGTGCCGGGGTGCGCGTTGTGTGCCTTGAAAACAACCGGGCAGCCGGCGGCGAGGGCGGACGCGGTGTCTCCTCCCGCCGTCGAGAATGCCAGCGGGAAATTGCTCGCACCGAACACCGCGACGGGACCCAGCGGGATCTGGCGCTGCCGGATGTCGGCGCGCGGCATCGGCGTGCGCTCCGGCAGGGCCGGGTCGATCCGCACGCCGCGGAAGTCGCCCTGGCGGACCACGTTCGCGAAGAGCCGCAGCTGTCCGGTGGTGCGGGCGCGTTCGCCGGTGAGGCGGGCGGCGGGGAGACCGGTTTCCTGGCCGGCCCGGATGATGAGCTCATCGCCGATGGCCTCGATGTTGTCCGCGATGGCGTCCAGGAACGCTGCGTGGGCTGCGGGATCCAGCGTGCTGAAGGAAAGGTAGGCAGCCGCGGCGGCGGAGGTCGCCGTCGTCAGCTGCTCCTCCGTGATCAGCGAATACGCGGGCTGGAGCTGTTCGTTGGTGGCGGGGTTGAAGCCGAAGGCCGTCTTCCCGCCGCCGACGACGGTCTGGCCGGCGATGAGGGAATGTCCGGTGAGTGTCACTGTGGTTACTCCTTGGAGAGGGGGGATCAGGAGATGTTGTCGATGAGGGTTTTGAGGTCCGCCAGGTCCTGGGGCGCCAGGTTCTGCAGCGGCGGACGGACTCCGCCGACCGGGCGGCCGATGGCGTCCAGTCCGCCCTTGACGATGGACACAGAGTAGCCCTTCACGCGGTCGCGGATGTCCAGGTAGGGGATCACGAACTCGTTGAGCTTCCTGTTGACGGCCACGCGGTCGTTGTTGCGGACGTCCTGGTAGAAGTCCAGCGCGAACTGCGGAACGAAGTTGTACATGGCGCTGGAGTAGGTGCTCATGCCCAGCTGCAGCAGCGGGAGGGCGAACGTTTCAGCGGTGGGCAGGCCGCCCAGGTAGAACAGGCGGTCGCCGAGCTTGGCGTAGACGCGGGCATCGTGTTCGAGGTCGCCCACGCCGTCCTTGAAACCGATGAGGTTTTCGTGGCGGTCAGCCAGGGTGGCCACCGTGGTGTCCTTGTAGATGGCGTTGGCGCGGTTGTAGATGATGACGCCCAGCGAGGTTGAGCTGCAGATGGCGCTGACGTGGTCAACGAGGCCGGCCTGGTCGGCTTCGGTCAGGTACGGCGGGAGGAGCAGGAGGCCGTCGGCGCCGGCTGCTTCGGCGGCCTGCGCGTTTTCGATGGCCTGGGCCGTGGAGCCGCCCGCCGAGGCAAGGACGGGGACAATGCTGCCGACCTCATCGACGGCGGCGCGGACCACGCGCTCGGATTCCGCGGGGGTGAGGGAGAATCCCTCGCCGGTGCCGCCTGCCGCGAAGAGGCCAGCCACCGGGAAGCTGGCCTGCCAGGCGAGGTGCTTGCGGTAGCTTTCCTCATCGAACTGCAGGTTGGCGTCGAAAGCGGTCACCGGGAAGGACAGCAGGCCTTCCTTGAGGGTGTCTGCCAGTTCCTGCGGGGTGTACTTTGCCACGATGTTGTCCTCTGTGTGAGCGCCGCTGGGTGAGTGTCGCGGACGGTTGGTGTGGGTTCCTGTTCAGGTTAGGCAGAGGACGTTATGCCTGTCTAAGTGTATTTGTGTATCCGGTGATACTAAAAGGGTATTGCACCACGACGGCGGTGCTTGCTACTCGGTGCGGAACTCCAGGTCCTGGAGCAGGCGGCGCAACGCGGGGTTGACCACCTTGCGGTTCCAGATGGCGTGAAGCTCCACCGGCTGCTCGCTCTCCATCCCCGCGAGGGGCAGGAACTCGACGCCCTTGATGGCGAGCAGTGTCGCGGAGTGGGGAACGAAAGCCACACCGCGCCGGGCGGCCACCAGGGAAACCATGGTGAGGATCTGGCTCACCGTGTGGATGACGTTGGCGTGCTGGATGGGGAACATCCTGACCACCAGGTCGTAGAAATATGTCGCCTTGGTGGGCGAGTGCATGATCAGCGGCTCATCACTGATGTCCGAATCCCCGATGGGGCGGGCGAGATCCGCGAGGTGATGGCCGCTGGGCACCGCCAGCATCATGGATTCCTTGTACAGCAGGTGCGAATCGAAGACGTCCCGGTCGAAGGGAGGCCTGGCGAGGCCCAGGTCGAGGCCGCCGGTGAGGAGGCCCTGGATCTGTTCGCCGGTGACGAGTTCCTGCAGGTCGATGTCCACGTCCGGGATGATTTCCGAGATTTCCTCGAGCAGGGGGCCCAGGATGCTGAAGCCGCTGGCCGCGGTGAAGCCCACCCGCAGGTGGCCCGAGCGCCCGGTGGCGATGCGTCGGGCGGTGACGGGCGCGCGGTTCGCCAGGGCCATCAGGCGTTTGGCTTCCTCCATGAACGCTTCGCCGGCAGGGGTGAGCTGTACCTTCCGGTTGTCCCGTTCCAGCAGTTCGGTGCCGATGATTTTTTCCAGCTTCTGGATCTGCCGGCTGAGTGGCGGCTGGGTCATGTTGAGGCGTTCCGCTGCCCTGCCGAAGTGCAGTTCCTCGGCGACGGCGATGAATCCGGCCAGTTGGTCAAAGGTAAACATGATGCCTTCCGGGTATCACCTGATGCTCATAAGGGCTTAGACATGCATCATAGCGGCTCCCTACACTCGACTAGCGAGCCGACGTGATTCGGTTCACATGCCCCTCCGGGATCCGCCCCGGAAACTCTACGAGGAGTCCCAATGACGCACTTCCCCGCCCGCCGCACCGTTCTCGGAGCGGCATCTGCCCTGACGCTCCTTGCCCTGACCGCCTGCGGAAATGTGGCAGGCGGCCCGGCCGATTCGTCCAAGTTCCCCGCCGGTCCCGTCAACCTCACGGTGGGCCAGGCTGCCGGCGGCAGCACCGACCTGATCGCCCGTGCCCTGGCCGAGGGCGCCTCCAAGACGCTCGGCAAGCCGATCCCCGTGGTGAACAAGCCCGGTGCAAACGGCGCCCTCGCCACCAAGGAAGTTGCCGGCAAGCCGGCCGACGGCCAGGAGCTGGTCCTGCTGACCGCCTCCCTCATTACCATTACGCCCCTGGCGGTTTCGGCCGACGAGGCCGTCAACATCGACGACCTGGACATCCTTGCCGGCCTGTCCCAGGACGACTACGTCCTGGTGGCCAGCCCCGGCTCGGGCTTCAAGAGTTTCAAGGACGTGACCGGCGCCGGCCGGAACGTCACCTTCGGCACCACGGGCGTCGGCACCGGAAGCCAGCTGGCACAGAAGGTGCTGTTCAAGCAGGCCAACGTCACCGGCACCGACGTTCCGTTCGACAGCGGCAAGCCGGCCCTGACGGCGGCCCTGGGTAACCAGGTTGAGCTGACCACCATCCAGCTGGGTGAAGCGATGCCGCAGATCACGGCGGGCAAGGTTGCGCCGCTGCTGGTGTTCTCCGAAGACCGCAACACCTTCCTGCCCGACACCCCCACTGCCAAGGAAGCCGGCTACGACGTCCCGGTGGCGCAGTACCGTGCCGTCGCCGCCCCCAAAGGCACCCCGCAGGACGTGAAGGACAAGCTGCTCGCATCGTTCCAGGACACGTTCAAGACGGACACCTACAAGGAATTCAACAAGAAGAACATGCTGACCCCCAAGGAAATCTCCGGTGAGGAAGTCGTCAAGGAGTGGAAAGGCTACGCAGCCAAGTACAAGGAGCTCGTGGAGAAGTACGACATCAGCCTGAGCGGAACTAAGTGATTCCAGTGAAGGAAACTCCCGCAGAGCCCGCCGTGGAGGCGGACGCCGCCGAGGCGGACGACCTGACGCCGGAGCAGCTTGCCGCCCAGTGGGAGGAAGAGAAGCCTCCGGCGGCAGGGGCCCTGGCCAACGCAGCCTCCTCGCTGGTGGTCCTCGGAGTGGGGATCGCCGCCGTCGTCCTCTCTGTTGCGATGGGCCTGGGCACTCCGGCCAGCCCGCAGCCCGGCCTCTGGCCGTTCATCATCAGCTGCGTCATGGTGGCACTGGGCCTGTTCCAGCTGATCGCAGGCCGCCACAACCGGGACGCGGAGAAATTCACCCGCATGTCCACAGCTCCGCTCACCGGACTGGTGACCCTCGCCGCCATGGTGGCACTGATGCCGCTGATCGGCTTTGAACTTCCGGCGCTGGTGCTGTGCGTCATCTGGATGCGCTTCCTGGGCGGCGAAACCTGGCGCGCCACCCTCGTTGTCAGCGCAAGCGTGGTCATTGCCTTTTATGGCATCTTCGTCCTCGCGCTCGGCACTTCCATTCCCCACCTCTTCTAGGAGAACCCGTGGATTTTCTGAATCCCGTCATCAACGGATTTGTGGTGGTCCTGGAGCCGACAAACCTCCTGTACTGCCTGATCGGCGTTGTCATCGGCATGCTGATCGGTGTGCTGCCCGGACTGGGGCCCGCGGCAACCATCGCCATTCTGCTTCCGCTCACCTACAACGTTGAGCCCGTCACGGCCATCATCATGCTGGCCGGTATTTTCTACGGCGCCCAGTACGGCGGCACCATTACCTCGGTGCTGCTGCGCCTCCCCGGCGAGGCGTCCTCCGTGGTCACCGTCTTCGACGGCTACCAGATGGCCAAACAGGGCAAGGCCGGCACCGCGCTGGGCCTGGCGGCCATTGGTTCCTTCATCGGCGGAACGGCAGCCATCATCGGCCTGACGTTCCTGGCCCCCATCGTGGCCAGCTTCGCCCTGGACTTCGGCCCGCCTGAATACACCGCACTGGCGCTGCTGGGCATCCTCCTGGTGGCCACCATCAGCAACGGATCAAAAGCCAAGGCGCTCATCGCCGCGGCCCTGGGACTCCTGCTCGCCACTGTCGGGCGGGACATCTTCACCGGCGCAAGCCGCTTCACCTTCGGCAACCTGCAGCTGGCGGACGGCATCGATTTTGTGCCGATCGCGATGGGTCTCTTCGGCCTCGGCGAGATCCTCTACAACCTGGAGGAGAGGCACCGGGCCGCGAAGGCGCCGTCGAAAGTTACCAACGTCTGGCCGTCCCGGAACGACCTCAAGCAGGCATCCGGCGCAATCGGGCGCGGCTCCGTCCTGGGATTCTTCCTGGGCATCCTCCCCGGCGGCGGTGCGACGATCGCCTCGATGGCCTCCTACGCCATGGAAAAGAAGCGCGCCAAGCAGCCCGAACGCTTCGGCAAGGGCGCTCCCGAAGGTGTGGCCGGCCCGGAAACCGCCAACAACGCCGCCGCCACGTCCTCCTTCATCCCGCTGCTGACCCTCGGCATCCCCGCCAACGCCACCATGGCGCTGATGTTCGGTGCCCTGCTCATCCAGGGCGTCACCCCCGGGCCGCAGCTGGTGGAGCAGAACCCCGAGCTGTTCTGGGGCGTGGTGAACTCCATGTACATCGGCAACATCCTGCTGCTGATCATGAGCCTGCCGCTCGTGGGCATCTTCGTGAAGATCCTGCGCGTCCGGGCGGCCATCCTGGCTCCGGTCACGGCGCTCATCACGCTGCTGGGCGCCTACACCATCAACAACAGCATGTTCGATGTGACGCTCGTGGTGGTCTTCGGCATCGTCGGCTACCTCATGAAGAAGTTCGGCTTCGAGCCCGGACCCCTGGTGCTGGCCTTCGTGCTCGGGGAGCTGCTGGAAAGCTCCATGCGGCGCTCCCTGCTGGTGTTCGGCGGAGACCCGACCGGCTTCTTCGGCCGTCCCATCTCGGCCACGCTGCTGGTGGTGTTCGTCCTGGTCGCCGTGCTGCCGGTCATCCGCGGCGCGGCAGCCAAGCGCAAGGCCTCCACCCCGGCCGTCACGGCAGCCTCAGAAATCAAGGAGAAGGTATGAGCATCATCGTTGGATTCGTCCCCACCCCTGCCGGGGAAGCCGCCCTGGTGGCGGGCATCGCCGAGGCCACCCTCCGGAAGGAGGACCTGGTGATCGTCAATTCGGCCCGCGAGGGCGCGCTCGTGGACAAGTCCGTGGCGCCGTCGGACCTGCTGGCGGACGCCGCCCGCCGGGCGGAGGACGCAGGTGTCACGGCAACCGTGATGCAGCCCCCCTACCTGAATGACCTGGCCGATGAGTTCCTGGAGGTGGCACGCCAGGTGGACGCGTCCCTCATTGTGATCGGGCTGCGGCACCGTTCCCAGGTAGGCAAGTTCATCCTCGGCAGCCACGCCCAGAGGATCCTGATGCAGGCCGACCGTCCCGTGCTCGCCGTCAAGGCCGGCAACTCCCACTTCTAGGCGCCCGACGGCGGGGCGCGGCCTGGGTGCCCACGAACCCGGGGTGGATTCTAAGCATGCTTACCAATAGGCTGGCGGGGGGAACTTCCCCGGTTGGATCAGAACGAGGTGAGAGCATGACGGAGACTGAGAACATCAGCAAAGTTACGGACATCATCAACGATTCCCACATCGGAATGTTGACCACCATCAACGAAGAGGGTGCCCTGGTCAGCCGCCCGCTCGCCGTCCAGGATGTTAAGGACGACGGCGACCTGTGGTTCTTCACGGGACAGGGCACCTCGCAGGTGGCCCACGTCCGGGCCGACCCGCGGGTCAATGTTTCGTTCGGGAAGCGCACCGAGTGGGTATCGGTGGCAGGCACCGCCGAAGTGGTCACCGACCGGGCCAAGATCCGCGAAATGTGGAACCAGACTGTTGAAGCCTGGTTCCCGGACGGGCCGGACACTCCCGAAGTGTGCCTGCTCCGCGTGGATTCGGACTCCGCCGAATACTGGACCAGCCCCGGCGGAACAGCGGCCACGGTCCTCCAGTGGGTGAAGTCCAAGGTGACCCACAGCCGGATGAGCGTGGGCGAAAGCGGGACGGTAGAGCTCTAGGGAGCTGTTCCGTTGGCTGCGCGGCCCTACTGCCGCGCAGTCAGCGTGGCGAGGACGGCCGGCAGCAGCACGTCATTTCGGCCCCAGAGCGGGTCCAGGATTTCCACGTACCAGGAGTCGGCGAGCAGCAGCGCCAGGGTTTCGTTGGTTTCGTCCGCCCAGTCCTGGATCTGCTCCTCGTCCACCGGGTTCTCACTGGAGCCAAGGACGGTGACTACCTCGTCGCCGTCGAGCGTGACGGGGATGGCGGCGCTGCTGGCCTCGCCGGGGGCGTGCGCCACCGTCACCAGTTCGGTGCGGGTGGACAGGGCGAGCAGGTCGGCGGCCACTTCGGCGCTGCAGAATCCGGTGACGTACTGGCGCTGCGCTGAGTCATCGGAACGCAGGCCGGGCTGGGATTCCTTCGTGAAAAGCCCGTTCCGGTTGAGGGCGGCCAGCTCGACGGCGATCGGTGCGGTTTCGTCGTCGAAGCGGACAGTGAAAGTGGCGGCCTGGTATTCGCTGTGGCCCTCCAGCCACCTGGCCGTCAGTTCCCCTGCCCCCGCGAGGGTGGTCGCCTGCCGCCAGGCCCCCTTGTCCTCCAGGCGCCTGCCGAACTGGTCACGGATGTCCGCTTCTGTGGGTTCCATCCTCGGATGCTACGGCGCCCCGCCGCCGGACTCCAGCGGCGGCGACACAGCAGTTAACTTCGGGCGGCCGGGATCCCCGCGGCCTGCTCGGCGGCGGTGAGGGCAACGGCAAAGCGTGCGACGGCGGGAGCGTAACCTTGGTGCCGCCCGGCCCGCAGCTGCTCAGCCTCCCGCATGGCCTTGATCAGTGCCGACGTTTCAGGAAGCCGGACATCCGTCATGGCGGGATAGTCGATGCAGCTGGCGGGGTCCAGTTCGTAGTGGCGCCAGCGGGCCAGCAGTGTGTCGTGCTCAGCCTGTGCCGCAGTGTAAACGGGCTGGTCCAGGCGTTGCTGCCGGAGCCGTGAGTGCCAGGCGGTGATCCGCGGGCTGCTTCGGTACGCCGCCATGCCCGCCCCGACGCCCAGCACTGTGAGCACGGCGCCGGACCACGGCGCCGCCAACGAGGGAATCAGAATCGCCGGGATGGCCACGGCCGATCCCATAAAAACGTCCCAGAACACCGTGTCGGGGGCACTTGCCCCGGGCGCCGGCGTCGAATGGTGGCGGACAGCCAGGACGGTGGCGGCCACCGCGCACACCAGCACCGCGCCCCAGAACACCAGCTGAAACGCTCCCACCGGGACGGATTCTGCAAATGCCGGCACGTCGGCACCTCCCCGTATCAGGCCCGGCCCAGGATTCCGGACTCTCCCTCCATTGCATCCCCTGCGGGGACTGGGGTCAATGGGCTGCCGGGGTCCCGACGGGTTTTGCGCGCTGGCGGCTCCCACGCCTGTCCGGGGCCGGGTAGCTTGGGACCATGCGAATGAAAATGTGCAGCATCCATGTCACGGATCCGGCTACCGCCCACGCGTTCTACACCGGGACCCTCGGGTTCGAAACGCTGATGGCGATGCCCGAACACAACCTCTTCATCATTAAGGACCCGGGCGCCGATGACAGTTCGGTGGGGCTGCTGCTGGAGCCAAGCGACAACCCGATCGGTGCGGACTACATGAACGCGGTGCACGACGCCGGCATGCCGGCCATCGTCTTCGGCGTACCGGACGTACAGGCCGAGTACGAACGGCTGGTGGCGGCCGGTGTGAGGTTCACGGGCGAACCGGCGGAGAACCCGTACGGAATCACTGCAGTGTTCGAGGACGGCTGCGGAAACCTGGTGCAGCTGCACCAGGACTGAAAATTTCCCTGGCAAAACAGAAGCTTGTCCGCGGATCCGGGCCTTGTAGGTGCGGATCCGCGAACAAGCTTAGGTTTCCTGGCGGCCTGAGCTGCGCGGGCAACTCAGTCGGTGCCTGCTACTCGGCCTTCGCGCGGTCCTTCTTCGCGTCCTTCTTCGCAGCTTCGTCCTTGACGCGCTGGGCTTCCGCGCGGACGGCCGCGTGGGTCGAACGCTCGGTGACCAGCCACGCAGGGGGAGCCTGCAGCAGCGCGGTGATTTCCGCCGTCGTGAGCGCTTCTTCAACGCCGCCGCGGGCCAGGCCGCTGATGGAGACGTTCAGCTTCTGGGCGACCACCGGGCGGGGGTGCGGGCCGTTGCGGCGCAGCTCTGCGAGCCACTCCGGCGGGTTGGCCTGGAGCTCGGCGAAATCGGCGCGGGTGATGGTCGAATCCTGGAACTCCTGCGGTGTTGCGGGCAGGTAGATGCCAAGTTTTTTGGCAACGGTGGCCGGCTTCATGGACTGGGAGTTTGCAGAGGTCATGCTTCAAGGGTATCCGGGCGGGCGGTACTGTGAAGACGTGCCCGCCGACAATGAATCCCCGCAAAACGCCAGCGCCTCCGATAGCGTCCCCTCCGAAGCCACGGAGCAGGAGGCGCCCCGCGTGCTGCGTTTCGCCTACGTGGCCGGCGTGACGCCCGGGAAGTGGATCCGCCGCTGGGAAGAGCGCGTGCTGGACATCCCGCTGGAGTCCTTTATGTCCGACGACGGCGCGCAGCTGTCCGTATTAAGGGACGGTACCGCGGACCTCAGCTTCGTCCGGCTTCCGGTGGAGCGCGAAGGCCTCAACGTGATCCCCCTGTACGAGGAGCAGCCGGTGGTGGTGGCGCCGAAGGGGCACGAGATCTCGGTGTTTGAGGAGGTGGCCCTGGAAGACCTGGCCCAGGAAACATTCCTGGACGTCGCGGAACTCGGTGGCCCGGAGATGGCCATGCAGGTGGTGGCGTCCGGCGCTGGCCTGGTCATCCTGCCGATGTCCGTGGCCCGGCACTTCAACGTCAAGGACACGGTGGCCCGGCGCCTCACGGGCGCGCCGGTCACCGAGATTGGGCTGGCCTGGCCGAGCGACTCGACGGACGAGATCATCGAGGAGTTCATCGGGATCGTCCGCGGCCGGACGGCTGCCAGCTCCCGGCAGCCCTCGGCCCAGCAGGAGAAACCCAAGAAGGAACCGAAGCCGGACCGGCGCGGACCTGCCGTTAAGAAACCCAAGGTGGCCCAGCGGTATGCGCCCAACCCGGACAAGGGCCGCGCCAAGGGCTCACGGAAGAAGGGGAAGCGCTAGGCCTGGCCGGTCCTTGCCGCGACTGCGACGGCGACGGCGACGGCGCAAGATTCGCGCCGACCCGCCATTCAGCCCTCCGCTCAAAAGTGTCAGCTTGGAATTTAGGGCTTTCACATCGGTATGTCCAGAATCGGCGCAACGGACCTTATTCTGACGATGTTTGCGAAGCTGCCTGACGTCAGGTTGACGTGTGCCCCAACCCGGCAGGTCTGTGTTCCTAAGTAACCGTGCGAATGGCCGACCCGATTATGCCTGCCTGGTTGCGAAGGACGCGTCCGAAGTCTCAGGTGGGGCAGGTATTCGCGCGTGCGTTGGGAAATGCCACCTCCGATGACGAAGAGTTCAGGTGAGAGCAGGAGTTTCACGTGCGTTAGGTAGCGTTGCGGCAGCACGCTGTACCGTTCCCAAGACAGTCCGTGCCGCTCGCGTGCCAGGGGCTGAAGTCCCTGATTTGAAGCCGTCATTTTGGGACGACGGCGGTGATGGGGCCGATTGCCAGCCTCGCATCCGGATTAGGTTTGCGCGCGTGCGAGGCGGGTGCGGCGCTCCTCCTCCCGTTTGGAGTACGCGGCCGCGCGGATTGCTTCCTCCGACTCGAGGCCGGTGCCGAGGGCACCGCCGACGGTTGCCGCCGACGCGACAAACCAGGTCAGGACGAACAGGTCGCCATAGTCGAGCGTTTGCTGGAGGTAGCCGCCCATTATGGCCGGGTCGAGGACGAACATCGCCCAGGCCAGGTTGACTACGTAGAGCGCCAGGTAGCAGATGATTATTCCGATGGTCAGCGTTATCAGCGTGGAGGTGTTGTACAGGCGGGACCTTTCCCTGGCGTCCGCCGAATCGTTGTCGGGTCGGTCCCACAGTTCGCCGTCGATCACAAGCCAGGCAACAATGAGGGCAATGGAGACGATCGTCGCCACTATGAGGCGCCACGGTTGCAGGGAGCCCGCGAGCAGCCAAACCGTGGAGTTGATTGTGGCTACCGCCCCTGTTGTCAGCGCCGCCACGAGCGCGGACTTAAGTCCGGGCACCAGGAGCCACGGACGGTTGGCAAGCACCATTCCCACGAGCAGGCGCCAACGGCTGGTGAAGCGGGGCATCGGTTCGCTGTGTCCCGCCTGCGTGTCCGTTGCCATGCCGCCGATCAGCGTGCGCACTGCATGCCGGGCACGCGCCCGCATACCGAACCCGCCCAGCGCCGGCAGCGACAGCACAGCTGTGCGTTGCTGCGGGTCGGTTTCTGTGAGCAGGTAACGGCGGTCATCCCCGTCACGAAACGGAAGTTCTGTCAGCCCGATGACAATTTCCCAGTCGTGTTGACGAGCATGATCACGCAGCCGGACCAGGGCAGTTTCGACGTCCTCGGAATCCATGGTGAATGGTTCGCTGACGATCTCGATGGTCCAGTCCTCGCCGTCCCGGTCGCCCGGTGGCTCGAGGTCTGTCAGCAGGCACGCGATCTCCGTGGGCGAGGCAGGGTCTGCCACCAACCCGACCCGGATCCGATTCGTCACGGCAAGCTACCGCAAAGGGCGGGGATGAACTTTTTTGGCACGATTTTTCTCCTCCGGATCCAGCGCGATGTATGTCTGCAGGCTTCTTCCCAGCCGCTTTCCCGAACCAAGTCCTGTTCGCGGTCTCCATCATCCTTGCCCGCGGACCTCGCCCAGTAAGACGTACGGGTGTCACCGGCGCACGCGCTGCTGGTGACACCCGTAGTTCGCCACCGCTGCAGGGCTGTTGTTGTTAGGCTGTGCGGTGCTTTCGCAGCGCCCGGACCGCTGCAACACCAGCCAGTCCGGTGAGCACCCAGGGGGCCCCCACTGATATGTAGATCTGGTTGTCAATGGGCAGCGGTGAGCGGCTCCTGGTTTTTA